>NZ_HG931174.1:84272-198898 GCF_000582785.1 Candidatus Blastococcus massiliensis AP3 | reverse complement strand
CACCCACCGCCGTTCTCCCCCGCCGTCCCCTCGGCCCGCCCGACCGCCCTCGCGCCGGCCGCCGCCACGCCGCCCGCCGTCACGCCGGCCGCTGGCCTGCGCCGCCGGAGGTGGACGCTGCCGGTCGCCGTCGTCCTGGCGGCACTGCTCGTCGCCGCGGCCGTCGGCCTCGTCGCCCAGCTCACGGGGGAGTCGACGTCGGAGGCCCGCGAGCCGGGCAGCACGAGCACCCCGACGGGGATCGACGTGGTGGAGGCGGACCTCGTCGGCCGGCCGGTGGCGGTCGTCCAGGCCGAGCTGATCGCCCGCGGACTCCGGGTGGAGCTCGTCGCGGTCGAGACGGGAGAGGTGGAGTCGGGGCTCGTCACCGCCGCGACCCCGGTCGGCACGCTCGCAGCCGACGACGTCGTCCGCCTGTCCTACGCGGTGCCGCCCGTCCCCGCGCCCGCGCCGCCTCCCGCGCCGGCCCCGGTGCCGGTCCCGGTCCCGGTGCCCGTCCAGGAGGACGAGGACGAGCCAGAGGGTCGGGGGAACGAGGGCCGGGGGAACGAGGGCCGCGGGAACGAGGGCCGCGGGAACGACGGCGGCGGGAACGGCAACGGGGGCCGCGGGAACGGCGACGACGACGGCGACGACGACTGACGCACCGGGCGCCGGGGCGGCCGGCGGCGATGACAGACTTCCTCCCCGTGGCCGAGACGTACGACTGCACCGATCCCGAGGGACGCACCGCCGGCCTGGACGCCGCGGCAGCGGCCCTGGCTGCCGGCCGGCTCGTCCTGCTGCCCACGGACACGGTCTACGGCGTCGCGGCCGACGCGTTCGACCCGGCGGCGGTCACCGCGCTGCTCGCCGCGAAGAACCGTGGCCGCGGCATGCCGGTGCCCGTGCTCATCGGCGAGGCGTCGACGCTGGCCGGACTGGTACTGGAGACGCCACCCGCGGCCATGGCACTGGCGCAGGCGTTCTGGCCCGGCGGCCTGACCCTCGTCGTCGAGCACGCGCCGTCGCTGGCCTGGGACCTGGGTGACGCGGAGGGCACCGTCGCCGTCCGGCTGCCCGACGACGAGCTGACCCGGGACCTGCTTCGCCGGACCGGCCCGCTCGCGGTCTCCAGCGCCAACCGCTCCGGCCGGCCGGCCGGCACCACCGCGCAGGAAGCCGCGGACCAGCTGGGCGAGCACGCCGCCGTCGTCCTCGACGGCGGACCGCGCACGGACTCCGCGCCGAGCACCATCGTCGACTGCACCGGCTCCACGCCCCGGGTCCTGCGCGTCGGTGCGATCCCCGTCGACCGGCTCCGCGACGCCGTGCCGGACATCACCGACTGACGACGCAGCCGCCAGCGCGGGGCGACGCGGGGGCGTCGCGCTACCGTGGGACGACCGCCGCGCCGCCCCACCGGGCGTCGCGGGCGACGACGAGGTTCGGGAGGGCGGCCGGGATGAGCACGCCCATGCTCGGTGCACGACCCGAGCCGATGCACGCCGGCTGAGCCGATGCGCGAGTACGCCGTCGTCCTCCTCACCGCCGCGCTGGTCACCTTCCTGACCACCCCGGTGGTGCGGATGGTCGCCGTGCGGTCCGGGATGATGGCCGCTCCGCGCGAGCGCGACGTGCACGCCATCCCGACGCCGCGCGGCGGGGGCGTCGCGATGTACCTCGGCGTGGCCACGGCGGTGCTCGTCGCCACCCGGCTGCCGGCGCTGCAGCGCACGTTCGACGACTCCCAGACCTACGCCGTCCTGGTGGCCGGCGGGCTGATCTGCGCGCTGGGCGTGCTGGACGACAAGTGGGGCCTCGACGCCCTGACCAAGCTCACCGGCCAGATCGCGGCCGCGGGCGTGATGGTGCTGCTCGGCGTCCAGCTGTCCTTCCTCTTCCTGCCGGTCGCCGACATCGGCACGATCTCCCTGGGGCCCGACGTCGGGGTCCCGCTGACCATCCTGCTGACCGTCCTGGTGGTCAACGCGCTGAACTTCATCGACGGGCTGGACGGACTGGCGGCCGGCGTCTCGGCCATCGCTGCCCTGGCCTTCTTCGCCTACAGCTACCACCTGGGACTGGTCGGCTACGACGACGTCGCCAGCGCACCGGCGCTGATCACCGCGGTGCTGGCCGGCGCGTGCCTGGGCTTCCTGCCGCACAACTTCAGCCCGGCGCGCATCTTCATGGGCGACTCGGGCTCGATGCTGGTGGGCCTGATGCTGTCCGCGGCCGCCGTGACGGCGACCGGGGGAGTGGACCCTCAGTCGTTCGACTCGGCAGCCACCTTGCTGCCCCTCACCCTGCCCCTGCTCGTACCGGTCGCCGTGCTGTTCATCCCGTTCATCGACCTGGTCATGGCCGTGGTCCGGCGCACCCGGCGCGGCCGCTCGCCGTTCGCCCCCGACAAGATGCATCTGCACCACCGGTTGCTGTCCATCGGGCACTCGCACCGCCGTGCGGTCCTGGTCATGTACTTCTGGGCGTCCCTGCTGTCCTTCGGCGCGGTCGCCCTGTCGATCACCGGGGGAACGGCGGAGCTGCTGGTCGCCATCGCCGTGCTGCTGGTCGTCGGCCTGGTCGTGGTGCTGAGCCCGCGCGCCCGTCGCGCGGCGCGCGAGGCGCGGGCAGCCGAGCTGGCCGCGCAGCGGGAGCGCAGCCGCGCCGACCATCCGACGGCCCGGGCCGTGCGCCCCGCCCCGGTCGGCAGCACCTCACGCACCGGCTCGTCCCGCGCCGCTGAGGCCCCGGAGGTCGTCCGATGAGCACTTCGCCGCGGGCTGCCGGCCCCACCGCACCCTGGGACCTGTCGTTCCTGCGCGTCGGCACCCTGGTCACCGCCGCCATCGCTGCCGTGGCCGCCCCGGTGGCCGGTCTGGTGGCCGGGTGGGAGCACGCCGCCGCGATCGCGGTGACCGCCGTGATCGTGACCGCTTTCTTCGCCGTGTCCGGGCTGGCCGTCGCCTTCGCGGGCCGGATAGGGGACACGCTCACCCTCCCGGCCGCGCTGCTGGCCTTCGGCGTGAAGGCGCTGGTGCTCTTCCCGGTGTTCACCGGGCTGCCGGAGGACGGGTGGCTGGACCGGCGCACCGTGGGGTGGTCGGTGGTCGTCGGAGCGCTGCTCTGGAGCGTCGTCCAGCTGCGCTGGGTGTGGACCCGGCAGCTGCAGTACGTACCGGCTCCCGCCCCGCCTCCGGGGGCACGTGACTCGGAGGCGGAGAAGGCCTGAAAGGGCGGCTGATAGTCTCCGATCCGATGGCCGAGAACACCTCCCGCGACAACGGGAGCGCTCGATCACGCCCTGCCAGTCCAGCCCGTCAGCCCAGTGGGGCGGACATCGGCTGGTCGGTCACCGGGACGCTCATCTCCGGTATGGCCGTGTGGGGTGGGGTCGGGTGGCTGATCGACCGGTGGCTGGACCTGCGCCTGTTCGCCCCGATCGGCATCGTCCTCGGCATGGCAGTGGCGATCTACGTGGTCGTCGTCAAGTACGGAGCCGTCGATCCACCCCCCGGGTCGCGGAGCAGCCACACCACGGGCGGGCGAGCTAGCCGGTCCGTGACGCAGAAGGGACAACGGTGACCTCCAGCGCCCACGCGCTCGGCGACCTCCTCGCCGTGGAGAGCGACCCCGGCGGCGGCTTCACCCCTCCGGGTGTCGGGGAGTTCTTCCCCGAGACGCTCTTCGGCTTCTCGGTCCTCGGCATCCAGTTCGACATCGACCGGATCATCCTGGCGCTGTGGCTCGCGACCGCGGCGATCCTGGTCTTCCTGGTGATGGCCGCCCGCAAGGCCGAGATCGTCCCGGGGCGCCTGCAGTTCCTCGGCGAGTCGGGGTACTCCCTGGTGCGCGACGGCATCGCCCGCGACGTGGTCGGACCGAAGGGTCTTCCCTTCGCGCCGTTCCTGGCGTCCCTGTTCTTCTTCATCCTCGCCAACAACGCGCTCGCGATCATCCCCGGCATCCAGATCTCCCCGATGGCGCGGTTCTCCTTCCCGCTGGTCCTCGCGCTGATCTGCTGGTTCGTCTACATCGCGGTCGGCATCAAGAACCAGGGCCTGTGGCCCTACTTCCGCGACATCATGTTCCTGCCGGGCGTGCCCAAGGCCGCCTACATCCTGGTGACGCCGCTGGAGCTGCTGCAGAACTTCATCGTCCGGCCGTTCACCCTGGCGATCCGACTCTTCGCCAACCTGTTCGCCGGCCACATGCTGCTGGTGACGTTCGCGCTGGGCGCGGTCTACCTGTTCCAGGTCGGCAACTTCTCCGTGATCTTCTTCCCGCTGTCGGCGCTCATGGCGCTCGTGATGACGTTCTTCGAGCTGCTGATCATCTTCCTGCAGGCCTACGTCTTCACCATGCTGATGGGCACCTACCTCAACGGTTCCGTCGAGGCCGCGCACTGATCTGATCCGGTGGCCGCCCCGCGGTCGCCCCACGCACTGCACCACCGCACGACCCCGCCAGCCGCTCGGTGACCACCGGGCGACGACACAGGAGGAACACCCCGCAATGGACGTTCTCGCAGAGATGACCGGCAGCATCGGCTCGGTCGGCTACGGCATCGCCACGATCGGCCCCGGCATCGGTGTCGGCCTGGTGTGGGCCGCCTACATCCAGGCGACCGCCCGCCAGCCCGAGTCGGCCGGTCTGACCCGTACCTACGCCTTCCTCGGGTTCGCCCTCGCCGAGGCGCTCGCGCTGATCGGCTTCGTCGCCCCGCTCGTCTACGGCACCTGATCCAGCCCGCCGAGGCATGGACAACCCAATCCAGACGGGACACTGAAGCATGAGCATCCTGGCTGCGGAGAGCCCGAACCCGCTCCTCCCGGTGGTCGGCGAGATCATCATCGGGACGATCGCGTTCCTGGTCCTCCTCTTCGTGGTGTGGAAGTTCGTCGCACCGCAGTTCGAGAAGGCATTCCAGGCCCGTCGCGCGGCGATCGAGGGGGGCATCGAGCGCGCCGAGGCGATGGAGGTCGAGGCGAAGGCTGCGCTGGAGCAGTACCGCGCCCAGCTGGCCGAGGCGCGCAACGAGTCGGCGCAGATCCGTGACGCCGCCCGGGCCGAGGGACAGCAGATCCTCGAGGAGCTGCGCGCCCAGGCTCAGGAGGAGTCGGACCGCATCCGCGCCCGCGGCGAGGAGCAGCTCGCCGCCCAGCGGCAGCAGATCGTGCACGAGCTGCGCGGGCAGATCGGCGCGCTGGCCGTCGACCTGGCCGGCCGGGTGGTCGGCGAGTCGCTCGCCGAGGACGCCCGGCGCAGCGGCACGGTCGACCGCTTCCTCGACGAGCTCGACGGCATGGCCGCGACCGGTGACGGTCGCGGCGGGGCCGTGCCCGTGGGCGAGAGCAACCGCTGATGGAGGCCTCCAGCCGGGCGGCGACGCTCCAGGTGCGGGAGCGCCTGGAGCAGTTGACCCGTCCTTCCTCCGGGCTCCTCGAGAAGGCGAAGGACCGGCTCACCGGTCAGCCGCCGCGCGCCGCCACCGGAGCGGAGCTGCTGGCGCTGGCCGACGAGCTGTTCGCCGTCGCGCGGGTGCTCGACAGCCAGCTGACGCTGCGCCGGGCCATGGCGGACCCGGCGGGCAAGCCCGACGAGCGCGCCGCCCTGGTGCAGCGCCTGTTCGGGTCCCAGCTGTCCGCCACCGCCCTGGACCTGGTCCAGACCATCGCCCGGCAGCGCTGGTCGCGTCCCCTCGACCTGGTCGACGCCGCGACCACCGTGGCCACCGAGGCGTCCCTGGACGCCGCGGCCGTGAGCGGAGAGCTCGACAGCGTCGAGGACGAGCTCTTCCGGTTCGGGCGCATCGTCGCCGGCGACCGCGAGCTCGCACGGATCCTCGGCGACCGGAAGGCCCCCGTCGAGGGCCGGAAGGCGCTGCTGGACCGGCTGCTCTCCGGCCGGGTCAGCCCGGTGACCGAGCAGCTGCTGCGGAACATCCTGACCGGCCCGCACGTCGGGGCCGCGGAGAACGCGATCGAGCGTCTCTCGCAGGTGGCCAGCAACCGTCGCGGTCAGTCCGTGGCCCGGGTGACCAGCGCCGTCGCCCTCACCAGCGCCCAGGAACAGCGGCTCGCCGACGTGCTCGGCCGGCTGTACGGGCGGACCGTCGGCATCCAGGTGATCGTCGACCCCGACGTGCTGGGCGGTCTCGTCGTCCACGTCGGCGACGAGGTCATCGACGGCAGCATCCTCCACCGGCTGGAAGCCGCCCGACGGCGGCTGGCCGGCTGACCGCCCGCTCCGACCCCACATCGACCAAGCACCCCGCAGGGAAGAGGACCAGAGCCATGGCCGAGCTGACGATCTCCGCAGACGAGATCCGCAGTGCCATCCAGAACTACGTCACCGAGTACCGGCCCGACGTCTCGCGCGAAGAGGTCGGCACGGTCACCGAGGCGGGCGACGGCATCGCCCGCGTCGAGGGCCTGCCCTCGGTCATGACCAACGAGCTGCTCGAGTTCGAGAGCGGCGTCCGCGGTCTGGCCCTGAACCTCGACGTGCGCGAGATCGGCGTCGTCGTCCTGGGTGACTTCGCCGGCATCGAGGAGGGCCAGCAGGTCCGCCGCACCGGAGAGGTGCTGTCGGTGCCCGTCGGCGACGGCTACCTCGGCCGCGTCGTCGACCCGCTGGGCAACCCGATCGACGGTGCCGGCCCGATCGCCACCACGGGCCGCCGCGCCCTGGAGCTCCAGGCGCCGACCGTCGTGCAGCGGCAGTCGGTGCACGAGCCCCTGCAGACCGGGATCAAGGCCATCGACGCCATGACCCCGATCGGCCGCGGCCAGCGCCAGCTGGTCATCGGCGACCGGCAGACCGGCAAGACGGCGATCGTGACCGACACGATCATCAACCAGAAGGAAGCCTGGGCGACCGGCGACCCGTCCCAGCAGGTCCGCTGCATCTACGTCGCCGTCGGCCAGAAGGGCTCGACGATCGCGGCGATCCGCGCCTCCCTCGAGGAGGCCGGCGCGATGGAGTACACGACCATCGTCGCCGCCCCGGCGTCCGAGGCCGCGGGCTTCAAGTACATCGCCCCCTACACCGGCTCGGCCATCGGCCAGCACTGGATGTACGAGGGCAAGCACGTCCTGATCGTCTTCGACGACCTGTCGAAGCAGGCCGAGGCCTACCGCGCGGTGTCGCTGCTGCTGCGCCGCCCGCCGGGCCGCGAGGCCTACCCGGGCGACGTCTTCTACCTGCACTCCCGCCTGCTGGAGCGCTGCGCGAAGCTCTCCGACGAGCTCGGTGCCGGCTCGATGACCGGCCTGCCGCTGATCGAGACCAAGGGCAACGACGTGTCGGCGTACATCCCGACCAACGTCATCTCGATCACCGATGGGCAGATCTTCCTGGAGACGGGTCTGTTCAACTCCGGTGTCCGTCCGGCCATCAACGTCGGCATCTCGGTGTCCCGCGTGGGTGGGTCGGCGCAGATCAAGGCCATGAAGTCCGTGGCCGGCCGCCTGCGCCTCGACCTCGCCCAGTACCGCGAGCTGGAGGCCTTCGCCTCGTTCTCGTCGGACCTCGACGCCTCCAGCCGCGCGACGCTGGACCGTGGGATGCGCCTGGTCGAGCTGCTCAAGCAGGGCCAGTACTCGCCGTACCCGGTCGAGCGCGAGGTCGTGTCCCTGTGGCTGGGCACGACCGGCAAGCTCGACGTGGTGCCGGTGAGCGACGTGCGCCGCTTCGAGTCGGAGTTCCTGGACTACATCGCCCGCGGTGACAACGGCATCTTCGACACCATCCGGACGTCGAAGAAGCTCGAGGACGACACCGTGTCCGCTCTGGAGCGCGCCGTCGAGGCGTTCTACGAGCAGTTCACCACCGGCGAGGGCGAGTCCCTCAAGGTGAACGAGCCCGAGGCCGAGGCGATGGACGCATCCGAGCGGGGCC
Source organism: Candidatus Blastococcus massiliensis AP3 (assembly GCF_000582785.1). Classification (GTDB taxonomy): domain Bacteria; phylum Actinomycetota; class Actinomycetes; order Mycobacteriales; family Geodermatophilaceae; genus Blastococcus; species Blastococcus massiliensis. Next base: position 191,014 of record NZ_HG931174.1, on the reverse strand, counting down.
AGGAGCGCGTCCAGGTCAAGAAGAAGGCCTGACCCATGGCCGCTTCCCTCCGCGCGCTGCGGCGCCGCATCCGCTCCACCCAGTCGACGAAGAAGATCTTCTCGGCCCAGGAGCTGATCGCCGGTGCCCGCATCGTGCGTGCCCAGGCCCGGGTGGAGGCGTCCAAGCCCTACGCCCGGGAGATCACGCGGGTGCTGTCGGCGCTGGCCTCCTCGGCCAGCCTCGACCACCCGCTGCTGACCGAGCGCGAGAACCCCAAGCGCGCCGCGGTCCTGGTCATCACCTCCGACCGCGGGTTCGCCGGCTCGTACAACGTGAACGTGCTCCGGCGGACCGAGGAGCTGCTGTCCCTGCTGCGCCAGGAGGGCAAGCAGCCGCTCCTCTACGTCGTCGGCCGCAAGGGAGAGACGTACTACTCCTTCCGCGACCGCGAGATGGCCGCCACCTTCACCGGCTTCTCCGAGCAGCCGGGCTACGAGAACGCGCAGGAGGTGGGCAGCGCGCTCATCGACGTCTTCTCGGCGGGCCAGGACGACGAGGAGGGCGACGCCGGCGCCGACGGTGTGCTCGGCGTGGACGAACTGCACATCGTCTACACCGAGTTCCGCTCGCTGCTCGCGCAGGTGCCCGTGGCCAAGCGGCTGGCACCGCTCGAGGTGGAAGAGGTCGAGGAGTTCGACTACGAGCGGGAGGACCGGGAGTCCAACGCGGCGAACGGTTCCGGTGACTCCGGCATCCCGACCTCCTACGAGTTCGAGCCGTCGGCCGAGGGCCTGCTCGACGCGCTTCTCCCGAAGTACGTCACCACCCGCATCTACGCGGCGATGCTCGAGGCGGCCGCCTCCGAGTCCGCGTCGCGTCGCCGGGCGATGAAGTCGGCCTCCGACAACGCCGAGGAGCTGGCCAAGAACCTCTCCCGGCAGGCCAACCAGGCCCGGCAGGCCGAGATCACCCAGGAGATCAGCGAGATCGTCGGCGGCGCCGACGCGCTGGTCTCGGCCGGATCGGGCGACTGATCCACATGTTCCAGCAGACGCGAGATCACCGAGCACACAGCCCGAGGGCAGGAGAGCAGTTCTGATGACCGTCACCGAGGACCGTCCGACCAACCAGCAGACGCAGGCCGCCGGCCGTGTCGTGCGGGTCACCGGGCCGGTCGTCGACGTCGAGTTCCCCCGCGACGCGATGCCCGACCTGTTCAACGCCCTGAAGGTCGACGTGACCCTGGCCGACCTGGGCAAGACCCTGACCCTCGAGGTCGCCCAGCACCTCGGCGAGAGCGTCGTCCGCACCATCTCGATGGCGCCGACCGACGGCCTGGTCCGCGGGGCCGAGGTCACCGACACCGGCAACCCGATCATGGTGCCCGTCGGCGACGCCGTCACCGGGCACGTGTTCAACGCCCTCGGCGAGTGCCTCGACCAGCCCGGTTACGGCGAGGACGCCCCGCACTGGTCGATCCACCGGCACGCGCCGCGGTTCGACCAGCTCGAGGGACGCACCGAGATGCTGGAGACCGGCATCAAGGTCATCGACCTGCTGACCCCCTACGTGGCCGGCGGGAAGATCGGCCTGTTCGGTGGTGCCGGCGTCGGCAAGACGGTGCTCATCCAGGAGATGATCCGCCGGGTCGCCCAGGAGTTCGGTGGTGTGTCGGTGTTCGCCGGGGTGGGCGAGCGCACCCGTGAGGGCAACGACCTCATCACGGAGATGACCGAGTCCGGCGTCATCAACTCGACCGCGCTGGTCTTCGGCCAGATGGACGAGCCGCCGGGCACCCGGCTGCGCGTGGCCCTCTCGGCGCTGACCATGGCCGAGTACTTCCGCGACGAGCAGAACCAGGACGTGCTGCTCTTCATCGACAACATCTTCCGGTTCACCCAGGCCGGGTCCGAGGTCTCCACGCTGCTGGGTCGCATGCCGTCGGCCGTGGGTTACCAGCCGACCCTCGCCGACGAGATGGGCACCCTGCAGGAGCGGATCACCTCGACCCGCGGACGCTCGATCACCTCGCTGCAGGCGATCTACGTCCCCGCGGACGACATCACCGACCCCGCGCCGCACACCACGTTCGCCCACCTCGACGCGACGACCGTGCTCTCGCGGCCGATCTCGGAGAAGGGCATCTACCCGGCCGTCGACCCGCTGGACTCGACCAGCCGGATCCTCGACCCGCAGTACGTGGGCAACGAGCACTACGACATAGCCCAGCGGGTCAAGCAGGTGCTGCAGCGCTACCAGGAGCTGCAGGACATCATCGCGATCCTCGGCATCGACGAGCTCTCCGAGGAGGACAAGGTCACGGTCAACCGGGCCCGGCGCGTCGAGCGCTTCCTCTCGCAGAACATGTTCGTGGCCGAGGCCTTCACCGGTCAGCCCGGTTCGTTCGTGCCGCTGTCGGAGACGCTGCAGGCGTTCAAGGCGATCACCGACGGCGAGTACGACAACGTGCCGGAGCAGGCGTTCTTCATGTGCGGAGGTCTCGAGGACCTCGAGAAGAACGCGTCCAAGCTCAAGCGCTGACGGTCCGCTCCGAACGTCACTGACGGCCGGGTCTCCCTCGCGGGGGCCCGGCCGTCGGCGTTCCTGTCACCCGACCGTGTGTTCTTCAGGTCACACCCCTCCAGCGGACGGCCGGTTGTGCCGACCATCAGGAGGAGCGTCCGACCGGCGGACGCCGTCGCAGGGGTTCGACGTGGATCAGATCAGCGCACTGCACGAGCACACCGCCGATCGTGACGAGCTCGGCTGGACCTGGGCGCCCTACGCGCCCGAGCAGCCGGTCGAGCAGCCCCGGTTCACCGTCGACGAGTGGGCGCCGCCCTCGACCGTCCGGCATCCGTGGGTCCGGGTCGGCCGCTTCACGCTGCTGTACCGCCGCGCCGCCTGACGAAGGACCACTCTTCCCCCCACGACTCGCAGGCTCGGCGCGGGGCCCTGAAGGGTGGCCGTTCCGGACCGGAGCTGCGCGGTTAGAGTGACAGTTCCGTCCCGTGCACCCCCGAGGAGAGTCGTGGCGACCCTGCAGGTCGAGTTGGTGGCAGTCGAGCGCAAGATCTGGTCCGGTGAGGCCAGGATGGTCATCGCTCGCACCACCGAGGGCGAACTCGGTGTGCTGCCCGGCCACGCGCCGATGCTCGGCGAGCTGGCCCCCGGTGGCGTCGTGACCATCCGCACCGAGACGGGCGAGGACCTCACGGTCGCCGCCCACGGCGGATTCCTGTCGGTGACCGAGAGCGGCGTGTCCATCCTCGCGGAGACGGCCGAGATCTCCACGGAGATCGACGTCGAGCGGGCGCGCGAGGCTCTGCGGCGCGCGGGGTCGGCCGACGACGAGGAGTCGCTCGACGCGGTCCGGCGGGCGCAGTCCCGGCTGCGTGCCGCCGGCGAGACCGTCTGAGGACGCCGGCTCCCAGCCCCGACTGACCGGACCGCCCCGTGACCACCGCTCTGCTGGTGCTCGCCGGGGTGCTCCTGCTCGTGCTCGCCGTGGTCTTCCTGCTCCGCCGCCGGTTCCTGCTGTCGGGGCTCGGCGCGGTGACCATGTGGTTGCGGGTCCCCGGCTCGCCGCGCTGGTCGGTGGGGGTCGCCTGGTACGGCGGTGACGCGCTTCTCTGGTACCGGGCGCTGTCGCTGTCGGTGCGCCCGCAGCACCGGCTGGGCCGCTCCGAGTTCCGGGTCACCGCCCAGCGCCGGGCCGGCCGGGACGACCTGGCCCTGCCCGAGGACGTCGTGGTCCTCTCCTGCTCGACGGCCGAGGGACCCCGCGATCTGGCGATGGACCCCTCGACGGTGACCGGCTTCCTCTCCTGGGTGGAGTCCGCCCCGCCGGTCCGATAGCAGAAGGACCACCCTTCCCCCCACGCCTCGCACGCTCGGCGCGGGCCCCTGAAGGGCGGCCGTTCCATCACGTCACTTCGGCCCGCCCGGCTGCCAGAGGATGTCGCCGCCGGGGTTGGCCACGCGCGCCAGGATGAACAGCAGGTCCGAGAGCCGGTTGAGGTAGCGCGCGGTCTCGGCGTTGCTGCGGCCGGTGTGCCCGCCCGCCTCGTCGGCCTCCAGCAGCGCCCACACGCTGCGCTCGGCCCGCCGGGCCACCACGCGCGCCTGGTGCAGCAGAGCGGCCAGGGGAGTGCCGCCGGGCAGGATGAAGCTGTCCAGCTTGGGCAGCGTCTCGTTGTACTCGTCGCAGGCCGCTTCGAGCCGCTCGGTGTAGGCGGCGGTGATGCGCAGCGGCGGGTACTTCGGGTCCGGCGTGACCGGGGTGCACAGGTCGGCGCCGACGTCGAACAGGTCGTTCTGGATGCTGCGCAGCAGATCGGCCAGTGCGGGCTCCGGGGAGCCCAGGGCCAGCGCCGTCCCCAGCACGCTGTTGGTCTCGTCCACGTCCGCGTAGGCCACCAGCCGCGGGTCGGTCTTGGCCACCCGGCTCATGTCGCCGAGGTGGGTCTGCCCGGCGTCGCCGGTCTTCGTGTAGATGCGGGTCAGCCGGACGGTCATGCCGGAAGCCTAGGCTGACCCGGTGGAGTGCTTCGAGGTGTCCGGCGGAACGGCACTGACGGGCCGGGTCCGGGTCACCGGGGCGAAGAACAGCGCACTGAAGCTCATGGCCGCCGCGCTGCTCGCTCCGGGCCGCACGGCGATCGACGAGGTACCCGACATCCTCGACGTGGCGATCATGAGCGAGGTGCTGCGCCGCCTCGGCTGCGAGGTCACCTACACGCCCTCGCCCGGCAGCGGCGGGGGTGGGCGGGTCGTCGTCGACGTGCCGGACCAGCCGTCGACCGAGACCGACTACGACCTCGTGCGCCGCATGCGTGCCTCGATCAGCGTGCTGGGGCCGCTGGTCGCCCGCTGCGGCAGCGCCCGGGTGGCACTCCCCGGCGGGGACGCCATCGGCTCCCGAGGGCTGGACATGCACATCGCCGGGCTGGAGCGGCTCGGCGCGACCATCGTCAGCGAGCACGGCTTCCTCGTGGCCACCGCGCCGCGGCTGACCGGCACCTCGATCTGGCTGGACTTCCCGTCCGTGGGTGCCACGGAGAACCTGGTCATGGCCGCCGTCCTGGCCCGGGGGACGACGGTCATCGACAACGCCGCGCGGGAACCGGAGATCGCCGATCTCTGCGCGATGCTCACCGCGATGGGCGCGCGCATCGAGGGCGCGGGCACCTCCACGATCACCGTCGACGGCGTCGAGGGGCTCACGCCGGTCACCTTCACGACCGTGCCCGACCGCATCGTCGCCGGCACGTGGGCGATCGGGGCGGTCATGACCCGGGGCGACGTCGTCATCGAGGGGGCGGTGGCCGGGCACCTGCGGGTCGTCCTCGACAAGCTCGCCGACGCCGGCGCCACCGTCGAGGTGCGGCCCGACGGGCTGCGCGTGGCCATGACAGACCGGCCGAAGGGCGTCGACGTCGTCACGCTGCCCTTCCCGGGCTTCCCGACCGATCTGCAGCCCATGGCGGTGGCCCTGGCCGCGGTCTCGACGGGCACGGCGCTGATCACCGAGAACGTGTTCGAGGGCCGGTTCATGTTCGTCAACGAGCTGGTGCGCCTCGGTGCTGACGTGCGCATCGACGGGCACCACGCCGTCGTCCGTGGCCGCGAGCGCCTCTCCAGCGCACCCGTCGTGGCCACGGACATCCGGGCGGGCGCGGGGCTCGTGCTGGCCGGTCTGCTCTCCGACGGCGTCACCGAGGTGCAGGACGTGCACCACGTCGACCGTGGCTACCCCCACTTCGTCGAGCAGCTGCAGGGTCTCGGCGCCGACGTCCGGCGCACCGAGCGCCCGGGCTGATCAGCGGCCGAACGAGGCGGCCAGGGACCGGGCGCGGTCGGCGTCGTCCGGGAAGACGAGCACGTCCGTCCGGGGTGGGGCGGGACTGCGCTGCGTCGAGCGGATCCCGGCGTCGGAGAGGACCGCGCGCAGAGCCCGCGCCGTCTCCGGTGAGGAGACCGTGGCGACCGGGACGAGCAGCCCCTCCGCCGACCGACCGGTGGGCGGGGCGGAGCGCCCGTAGCCGGGCCCGAAGGCCCACCTGGTCACCAGCGCCAGCGCGACGACGACGAGGACCACCACGACGACGGGTCCCAGCCCACGCGCCACGGGTTTCCCATCCGGCCCCGTCTCGCCGAGGGCGGGGCCCTTCCTTCGATCGAGTGTGCCACCGGCCACCTGACCCCGGTGGGGCTACTCCGTCCCGGCGTCGGCCCTAGACTCCGCGGGTATGCCGTTCCCGTCATCGCCGCAGGATCGCGACCGCCCCTGGGTCATGCGCACCTACGCCGGCCACTCCTCGCCGGCCGAGTCCAACGCCCTGTACCGGCGCAACCTGGCGAAGGGGCAGACCGGTCTCTCGGTCGCCTTCGACCTGCCCACCCAGACCGGCTACGACCCCGACGACGAGCTCGCCGTCGGTGAGGTCGGCAAGGTCGGTGTGCCGGTCACCCACATCGGCGACATGCGCGCGCTCTTCGACGGCATCCCGCTCGACGAGATGAACACGTCGATGACGATCAACGCCACCGCCATGTGGCTGCTCGCGCTCTACCAGGCGGTCGCCGAGGAGCACGGGCACGACGTCAGCAAGCTGGCCGGCACGACCCAGAACGACATCATCAAGGAGTACCTGTCGCGGGGCACCTACGTGTTCCCGCCGGCTCCCTCGATGCGCCTGATCACCGACATGGTCGCCTACACGGTGACGACCATGCCGAAGTGGAACCCGACCAACATCTGCAGCTACCACCTGCAGGAGGCCGGTGCCACGCCGGAGCAGGAGATCGCCTACGCGATCAGCACCGCGATCGCCGTCCTCGACTCGGTGCGCGACTCCGGCCAGGTGCCGCAGGAGAAGTTCGGCGAGGTCGTCGCCCGCATCTCCTTCTTCGTCAACGCGGGCGTCCGCTTCGTCGAGGAGATGTGCAAGATGCGCGCCTTCACCCAGCTCTGGGACGAGCTGACGAAGGAGCGCTACGGCGTCGAGGACCCCAAGCACCGCCGGTTCCGCTACGGCGTCCAGGTCAACTCGCTGGGGCTGACCGAGGCGCAGCCGGAGAACAACGTCCAGCGGATCGTGCTGGAGATGCTCGCGGTCACCCTGTCCAAGGACGCCCGCGCTCGCGCCGTGCAGCTGCCGGCCTGGAACGAGGCTCTCGGCCTGCCGCGCCCCTGGGACCAGCAGTGGTCGCTGCGGCTGCAGCAGGTGCTCGCCTACGAGACCGACCTGCTCGAGTACGAGGACCTGTTCACCGGATCGGTCGTCGTCGAGAAGAAGGTCGCGGACATCGTCGAGGGCGCCCGCGCCGAGATCGCCCGGGTGCAGGAGATGGGCGGCGCCGTCGCCGCCGTCGAGTCCGGCTACATGAAGGGTCAGCTCGTCGCCTCGCTGGCCGAGCGCCGTCGCCGGATGGAGAGCGGCGAGGACGTCGTCGTCGGCGTCAACAAGTTCGACACCACCGAGCCCAACCCGCTGACCGCCGATCTCGACACCGCGATCATGACCGTCGACCCGGCGGTGGAGGCCGCCGCCCAGGAGGCGGTGAAGAAGTGGCGCGCCGAGCGCGACCCGGAGCCGGTGCAGAAGGCTCTGGACGCGCTCCGCGAGGCCGCGTCGTCCGACGTGAACCTCATGTCGGCCACGCTGGACTGCGCCCGCGCGGGCGTGACCACGGGGGAGTGGGCCGGGGTCCTGCGCGAGGTGTTCGGCGAGTACCGGGCGCCCACCGGCGTCTCTGCCGCGACCGGCAGCGGCGAGGCCGACGAGACGCTCATCGACATCCGCGACCGGGTGCGGGCCACCGGCGAGGAGCTCGGCGGCCGGCTGCGCTTCCTGGTCGGCAAGCCCGGCCTGGACGGGCACTCCAACGGGGCCGAGCAGATCGCCGTCCGGGCCCGCGACGCCGGCTTCGAGGTCATCTACCAGGGCATCCGGCTCACGCCGTCGCAGATCGTCTCCGCGGCGGTGGAGGAGGACGTCCACGTCGTCGGGCTCTCCGTCCTGTCCGGCTCGCACCTGCAGGTGGTGCCGGCGGTGCTCCAGGGCCTCAGGGAGGCCGGTCTGGACGACGTCCCCGTGGTCGTCGGCGGGATCATCCCGGACGGCGACGCCCGGCGGCTGCGCGAACAAGGTGTCGCCCGCGTGTTCACACCCAAGGACTTCGGTCTGACCGAGATCATGGGCTCGGTGGTCGACGTGATCCGGGAAGCCAACGGTCTGGGCGACAAGGTTCCCGCGTCGGTCTGAGCAACCACCATCCGCGGCAGGAAGGCACGGGCATGGTGGGGACCGAGCGGTGGAGCGCCCGCGCGGACGGGGGCGTGCGGGTGGCCCTCTGGGCGCTGGCGGCGGTGGCGTTCGCGGTCCGGGTGGTCCGGTCCTTCCGCAGCCCCGACTGGCACTTCGACTTCGAGGTGCTCTACGGGGGCGCCCTCAACCTGCTGGAGCGCCAGTCGGTCTACAGCGACGAGTTCTTCCTGCTGACGCCCAGCGGGTTGCTGGCCATGGCGCCCTTCGGTCTCCTCGACCACGACCCGGCGTTCTACGTGTGGAACACCGTCTCGGTCCTCGCTGTCGTGCTCGGGGTCGTGCTGACGCTGCGCCTCCTGGGGGAGCCGCTGGGCGGATCGCCTGCGGCAGGGTTGGTGCTGGCCCTCTCGATCCTGCCGCCGATGAGCGACACCTGGCACCTGGGCAACATCAACAACTCCTTCCTGTTCGCCCTGGCGGCCGCGTTCCTGATCGCCGTGCGGAACGATCGGCGGGTCCTCGCGGGGATCTGCCTCGGCCTGGCGCTGGCGATCAAGCCCGTGCTGGTGCTGCTCGTGGTGATCCCGCTGCTGCGCAGGAACTGGTCGACGTTGGCCTGGGCCGCCGCCATCCCGGCCGTGCTGAACGTCGCCGGCCTCGCCGTGACGCCGAACCGGCGTGAGTTCTTCGACATCACCGTGCCCGGGATCCTCCATGCCCGGGAGGAGTTCAACTCCTCGCTGTGGGCGGCCGGGCGCTACCTCGACATCCCCGGACCGCTGGTGGACGTGCTCCGCGTCGCCGCGGTCGCGGCGGCCGTCGTTGTGGTCTGGCAGCTGCGCCGCGAGCGGGACGAGGTGCTGGCCCTCGCCGTGGGCTCCGGTGCCCTCCTGCTGGCCACCTTCCTCAGCTCCTCGCTGAGCCAGGCGTACTACGCGCTGTTCCTCGTGCCGCTGCTGATGAGCGTGGTCCGTCCGGGGTCGCCGATGCGCAATCCACTGGCCTGGGTGGCCGTGCTGCTGTTCACGGAGGCCGGCCGGCAGGTGCTCGACGGCTCGACCGTCCCGGACGCGTTCGCGGTGTCGCGGGTCGCGGCGGGGTGGGGTCTGCTGCTCGTGGTCGTCCTGGTCTGGACGCTGCGCCGGCGGACCACGTCCGAGGAACCCGCACTCGGCGACGCCGACCTGCGTCGTCCCGCGCACGTCTGACGCGCTCAGTCCAGCAGGTCGGCGCAGGTCGACTCGTCCGGCAGCAGCGGCCGGAAGGTCACCGACCACGCTGCCCCGTCCCGACCGGCCCACGGCGTGAGCACGTTCGCCCCAGCGGCAGCCGCCCGGACCGCCGTCGCCTGGTCGCCGGTGACCACCAGGCAGTGGACGTCGGGCCCGATCGGCTCGCCCGGCAGCGGTGGGCCGGGCCACGGCTGCGGCGTCCCCCCGAAGTCGAGGCCGGAGCCGTCGTCCTCGGGAGCGGTCCAGGGCCGGACGACGGCGGCGATCGCCTCGGGCTCGTAACCCGCCGGTGAGCCGTCGAAGGGCTGCGCCACCTCCATCAGCTCGTCCAGGAAGGACTGCAGATCGGCGCGCGCGTCGCGCTGCTCGTCGGTGAGCCCCTCTTCGCCGAGCCCCTCGGAGAGCGCGTAGACCTCGCGGACCAGCCGACCGTCCGAGGTGACGAGCGTGAAGCGGGTGGTGGGCACGTCGGCCAGTGGCGGCGAACCCAGGTCCTCGGTGTCGGCCACTCCCGCCTCCAGCGCCCGGTCGACGAGTGCCCGTACCTCCTCGACGGGCACCTGGCGCACCTGCACGTTCGGCCAGGCGAACGCGGGGTAGATCGCCGCCATCGGCCCCTGGCCGAACACCCGTCCGTCGGCGTGGACGCTCACCATCGGCAGTCGCCCGGCGTCGGCACCCGGCAGCGTGAAGCCACCCACCTGGTCCACCCGGAGCACGAGCGCATCCGGTTCCGTGGGCAGCCCGGGCGGTTCGGGGACCTCGGCGCGCAGGGGTCCGGGACTGCGCTCCGCGCACGCGGTCACCGCCAGCACGGCCAGGAGGACGGTGGCGGCACGGACGAGACCCATGTCGGCATGTTGCCAGCCCGACGGGGCCGCGGGCGTGCTTCCCGCGCCGGGTACCGTCGGCGCCCGTGCGTCTGGTCATCGCCCGCTGCTCCGTGGACTACATCGGGCGGCTCACCGCCCACCTGCCGATGGCGACCCGGCTCCTGCTGGTGAAGGCCGACGGGTCGGTGTCGATCCACGCCGACGACCGTGCCTACAAGCCGCTGAACTGGATGACGCCGCCCTGCACGCTCAAGGACGAGCTCCGCGACGGCAGCGGCACCTGGACGGTCACGAACAAGGCCGGTGAGCAGCTGGTCATCACGATCGAGTCGGTCGAGCACGACCACTCGCACGACCTGGGCGTCGACCCGGGCCTGCAGAAGGACGGCGTCGAGGCCGAGCTCCAGCGGCTGCTCGCCATGCACGTCGAGACCTTCGGGGCCGGCTGGTCACTGGTGCGCCGCGAGTACCCGACCGCCATCGGGCCGGTGGACCTGCTGTGCCGGGACGCTTCGGGCGCGACCGTCGCCGTGGAGGTCAAGCGCCGCGGGGAGATCGACGGCGTCGAGCAGCTGACCCGCTACCTCGAGCTCCTCAACCGCGATCCGCTGCTCGCGCCGGTGAAGGGCGTGTTCGCCGCCCAGGAGATCAAGCCGCAGGCCCGGGTGCTGGCTGCCGACCGCGGGATCGACTGCGTGACCGTCGACTACGCCGTCCTCAAGGGCACCGACGACCCCTCCCAGCGCCTCTTCTGACTCCGCCGCCCACCGACGGGGTGAACCCTCGCGCGGTGCGCGAGGGCCGGGTGAGAGACTGCCCGCGATCACCGACGGTGGAGGAGATGGCAGCGTGGCCAGGGAATTGAACGAGGTCGGCGTCGTGGGGCTGGGCACCGCAGGTGCCGGCATCGCGGAGGTATTCGCCCGGGCGGGCCTGTCGGTCACCGCCGTCGAGGTCAGCGACGAGGCGGTCGCCCGAGCGCGCGCCGCCGTCGAGCAGTCCGCCGGGGACGACCGGGACGACGTCCTCGGCCGCATCCGCTTCAGCACGGCGCTGGAGGACCTCTCCGCGGCAGAGCTGGTCGTCGAGGCCGTGCCCGAGCGCCAGGAGCTCAAGGCCGGGATCTTCGCGCAGCTCGACAAGATCTGCGGGCCGGACACCGTCCTGGCGACCAACACCTCGAGCCTCTCGGTCACCGAGCTGGCGGTGGGCACCGGCCGGCCGAGCAAGGTCGTCGGACTGCACTTCGCCACGCCGGCGAAGGACGCGCAGCTGGTCCAGATCGTGCGCACGGCCATCGCCGACGCGTCGGCCGTCGAGGACGCCGTGGCCCTGGTCGAGCGCCTGGGCAAGGTGCAGGTCACCGTCGGTGACGAGCCCGGCTTCATCGTCGACGCGCTGCTGTTCGGCTACCTCAACCACGCGGTCTCGATGTTCGAGAACGGCTACGCCAGCCGCGAGGACATCGACGCCGCCATGCGGTTCGGCTGCGGCCTGCCCAAGGGTCCGCTGCAGGTCCTGGACGAGATCGGTGTCGACACCACCTACGACGTCCTCGACGCCCTGCACCAGGAGTCGGGCAAGCGGCTGCACGCGCCGAGCCCGGTCCTCAAGCAGATGAAGACCGCGGGCCTGCTCGGCCGGAAGTCCGGTCAGGGCTTCTACACCTACGCCGGGGTCGGCTCGGCCGAGGTCGTCGCCGACGCCGCCACCCCGACCCCCGGTGGCGCCGCCGAGGGCGCGCGTCCGGTGCAGAGCGTCGGCGTCGTCGGCTCCGGCACGATGGCGACCGGCATCATCGAGGTCGTCGCCAAGGGCGGCTACGACGTCACCTTCATCGCGCGCTCCGACGAGAAGGTCGCCGGCGTCGAGAAGGCTCTGGCCAAGTCGCTCGACAAGCAGGTGGAGCGCGGCCGGCTCGAGCAGTCCGTCCGCGACGAGGTCCTCGGGCGGGTCACCGGCGCCACCTCCGTGGAGGCGCTGTCCGACGTCGACCTCGTCATCGAGGCCGTCGTCGAGTCGCTCCCGGTCAAGGAGGCGCTCTTCGCCGACCTGGGCCGCATCGCGAAGGCCGGTGCGGTGCTCGCCACCACCACCTCGAGCCTGCCGGTCATCAAGTGCGCGCAGGCCAGTGGTCGCCCGGCCGACGTCGTGGGCATGCACTTCTTCAACCCCGCGACGGTCATGAAGCTGGTCGAGGTGGTCTCCACCGTCTCCACCGCCCCGGACGTCGCCGCCACGGTGCACGCGGTCACGGCGAAGCTCAAGAAGGTCGCGGTCTCCTGCAGTGACCGAGCCGGCTTCATCGTCAACGCGCTGCTGTTCCCGTACCTGAACGACGCGGTGTCCATGCTGGCGTCGCACTACGCCTCGACCACCGAGATCGACACCGCGGTGAAGGCAGGCCTCGGGTACCCGATGGGTCCGTTCGAGCTGCTCGACGTCGTCGGCAACGACGTCTCGCTGGCCATCGAGCAGGAGCTGCACACGGAGTTCCGCGACCCGGCGCTCGCCCCGGCGCCGCTGCTCGAGCACCTGGTCACCGCCGGGTACCTGGGCCGCAAGACCGGCCGCGGCTTCCACGACTACACCAAGCGCTGACCCCTCGGTGCCGCGACGGCGCGCCCGGACCGGGTCACGTCCTGCGGGACGCGACCCGGTCCGGCGCGTCGAGACGGTCGAGGAGGCCGGTGACGGTGACTGGGTGGTGCGCACCGTCGCCGGCTCGAGCAGCGGCAAGACCTACCGCTGCCCGGGCTGCGACCAGGAGGTCCGGCCCGGGACGCCGCACCTGGTGACCTGGCCGGCCTATGCCCGCGCCTCCGACCTGGATCCGTGGGACACCGAGTCGGCGGCCGACTGGCGGCGGCACTGGCACACCACCTGCTGGCGGGCCCGCGACCGACGCAGGTAGCGGCGTCAGCCGACCAGCCGGGCGAAGACGACGACGTTGTCCGCGTAGCTGCCCGACACCGGGTCGAACCGCCCACCGCAGGTGATCAGCCGCAGCTCGGCTCCCGGCACCGGCCCGTAGACGGCGTCGGTCGGGAACGCGTCCTTCGGCGTCTGCAGCACCCGGCTGACGGCGAACCGCGCGCTGGACCCGTCGGCCCGGTCCACGACGATCTCGTCGCCGGGTCCGGCTCCCGCGAGCCCGTCGAACACCGCGGGCCGCCCGGCCCAGTCCACGTGTCCGGCCAGGACGGCGGGGCCGCGCTCGCCGGGAGCGGGCCCCCCGGCGTACCACCCCGCGAGCGCCGGGTCGGCCGGCACGGCGAGGGCGCCGTCGGCACCGAGGCCGGTGACCCCGACGACGGCGTCGACGCCGGCGCCGGGCACCCGCACCCGGACCGGCGCTCCGGGCGGCGAGGCGCCCGCCGGTCCCAGGGAGCCGCCCGCGTGCGCGACGGCGGCGGCGACCGGTACCCGCCTCGGGAGGAGTGCCGGACCGGCGGCGAGCACCGCGGAGGAGAGCGCGCCCGAGCCACCTGCCTCCACCGCGCCGACGGGCACCGAGGCGGGCGAGACCGCGTCGAGCACCGGGCGCAGGACGATTCCGCCGTCCGGGTCGTCCAGCACCAGCAGGCTGACGACGGTGCCGCCACGGAGGTCCAGCGGCACAGTCGTCGTGCCGAGGCCGGACGCGAGCCGCACGCTCGCCGGACCGGCGGCGACGTCGGTGTAGCCGCTCGTGCCCGGGAAGGGCAGCCCGGCGGCGAGCAGCGGACCGCCCTCGACGCTGATGCGGAGGTCGCTCGCGCCGGTGGCCGCCCCGAGGACCCGCACCCGTGCGGTGCCGGCGCCCGGCGGGGCGAGCTCGTCGGTCAGCGACGTGAGGGCCAGCTCGGCGAACGCGCCCGACAGCGCGAGCGTGCGTGCACCACCGGCCGGCACCTCGATGCGTGCGGACAGTGCCGGGGGAGTGTCCGCGTCCGTGCCCGCGGGCCGGATGCTGACCGCGTACGCGCCGGGCTCGAGCTCCGCGTACTCGCCGACGTCCCCGTACCGCAGCGCGTCGCCGACCTCGGGACCCGGGTCCACCGCGGGGCCGTCGGCCGGTGCGCGGGTCAGCGCGACATCGACCGCCGGGGTGTCAGGGGAGAGGTGGGCGAGTCGCAGCCGGCCGGGCTCGTCGGCCGCCTGCGCGACCCCCACCCCGGCGACGAGCGAGAGCGCCGTGCCGAGGAGGACCAGCAGGCCGCCCCTTCTCAGGAACGTCCCTGCCCGACGGGCTGGTCGATGGACTGCGTGGTCGGGTTGGCCGGTGCTGCGGTGGCACCCGTGGGCGCCTGCCCCTGCCCCTGCCGGGAGGGCAGCGGCAGCTGACGCGTGGGTGTCGCCTCGGCCCGCGTGGGCTGGCGGCCCGCGGCGGACTCGCCGTCACCGCGGGACACCGGGGTCTCGGCCGCCGCAGCGGGCTGGGTGCCCGTCGCCGGCTGCGCCGTCCGCGCCGCCGGCTGGGGGCGCTGCTCCTGCTCCGGGCGGGCGTTCTCCGTGGCCTGGGCTTCGGGACGCTGGGCATCGGGACGCTGGTCGTCGGGACGCTGGTCCTCGCCGGACGCCTGCTGCGGGCGGTCGGTGAGGTCGGGGAGGTTGTCGAGCAGGCGGCGGGCCTGGACGAGCCGGGTGGTCAGCTCGTCGCGGACGCCCCGGATGGCCTCCGCCTTGGCCTCGGCCTCGGCGATGAGCTGGGCGGCGTGCTGCTCGGCCGCGGAGACCCGCTGCCTGGCGGCCTCGGTGGAGACGCGCTCGCGCTCCTCCTCGAGCCGGGCGGCCTCGGCGCGGCGGGCGCGCTGGGCGATGTCGAAGTCCTCCTCGACCTTCGCCCGGCGGGCCTGGGACTCGGCGTCGAGGCGGGCGACCCGCTCCTGGGCCTTGGCGACGAGCTCGTCGGCCCGCTGCTGCGCCTTCTGCATGATCTGCTCGGCGTTCTGGCGGGCCTCGCCGAGCATCCGCTCGACCTCGGCCTGACCGGCTGCGTGCCGCTCGAGCAGCGCGCGCTCCTCGGCGGCGGTCTGCTCGCGCACCGCCTGGGCGTCCAGCTCGGCAGCGCGGCGGATCTCGCCGGCCTCTTCCTCGGCGAGCTGCAGCATGTGCTGGATGCGCTCGCTGATGTTCTCGAAGGTGGGCGCGGCCGCGGTGGCGGCCTTGCGGCGCAGTGCCTCGATCTCGCCGTGCATGGCCGAGAGCTGACCGGCCAGGTCGGCCGAACGGGCGACGGCGGCGTCGCGGTCGGCCAAGGCGATGCGGAAGTCCGCCTCGAGCCGCTCGATGGTGTCGGCGACCTGGCTGCGGTCGTATCCCCGCAGCACCACGTCGAACGAGTGCTGGGCCTCGTGCATCGGCAGATCGTGGCGGGGATCGTTCATGGCGACATCTTCGCAGACGGAGGTTTCGTCCGTCAGCGTGTCGGGCGAGTCCGTTCGTCCCCAGTCGCCCCGGACGTCACTGGCGACACGGCCCGGGACGACAGCGGGGCCCGGCTCCGTGCGGAGCCGGGCCCCCGTGGGCGCCGGAGCGGCGTCGTTACACGCCGCGGAAGCGGTTGATCGCGTCGACGTGCTTCTCGCGCTTCTCGGCGTCCTTGACGCCGAGGCCCTCCTCGGGGGCGAGGGTCAGGACGCCGACCTTGCCCTGGTGGGCGTTCTTGTGGACGTCGAGGGCGGCCTGGCCGACCTCCTCCATCGGGTACACCTTCGACAGGGTCGGGTGGATGAGGCCCTTGTCGATGAGCCGGTTGGCCTCCCACGCCTCCTTGTAGTTGGCGAAGTGGGAGCTCAGGATCTTCTTCAGGTTCATCCAGAGGTACCGGTTGTCGTACTGGTGCATGTAGCCGCTGGTGGAGGCGCAGGTGACGATGGTGCCGCCCTTCTTCGCGACGTAGACGCTGGCACCGAAGGTCTCGCGGCCGGGGTGCTCGAAGACGATGTCCACGTCCTCGCCGCCGGTCAGCTCACGGATCTTCTTGCCGAGGCGCTGCCACTCCTTCGGGTCCTGGTTGTGCTCGTCCTTCCAGAACTTGTAGCCCTCGGCGGAGCGGTCGATGATCAGCTCGGCGCCCATCCTGCGGACGATCTCCGCCTTCTCCGGGCTGCTCACCACGCACACCGGGATCGCGCCGCCGTTGAGCGCCATCTGGGTGGCGTAGGAGCCCAGGCCACCGGAGGCGCCCCAGATCAGGACGGTGTCGCCCTGCTTCATGTTGGCGCCGTTCCGGCTGACCAGCTGCCGGTAGGCGGTGGAGTTGACCAGCCCGGGGGCGGCCGCCTCCTCCCAGGAGAGGTGCGCCGGCTTGGGCATGAGCTGGTTGCTCTTGACCAGGGCCAGCTCGGCCAGGCCGCCGAAGTTCGTCTCGAAGCCCCAGATCCGCTGCTGCGGGTCCATCATCGTGTCGTCGTGGCCGGCCGGGTCCTCGAGCTCCACCGAGAGGCAGTGCGCGACGACCTCGTCGCCCGGCTTCCACTTGTTCACGCCCGGGCCCACGCGCAGCACGACGCCGGCGAGGTCGGAGCCCACGATGTGGTACGGCAGGTCGTGGCGCTTGGTCAGCTCGGAGACCCGGCCGTAGCGCTCGAGGAAGCCGAAGGTCGACACCGGCTCGAAGATCGACGTCCAGACGGTGTTGTAGTTCACCGACGACGCCATGACGGCGACGAGGGCCTCGCCGGGGGCGAGCTCGGGGGTCGCGACGTCCTGCACGTGCAGGGACTTGCGCGGGTCCTTGTCCCGGGTGGCCACCCCCTCGAACATGTCCTGCTCGTCCTTGCGCACGACGACGGCGCGGTAGGACTCCGGTACAGCCAGGCCGCCGATGGCGTCCAGCTGGTCGGCGAGGATGGCGTCCCTGATCTCGTTCACGCGTTCTCCTGGGTCGTGGAAGGCCGTCGACGGCCGGCTCGGAGGGCGGTACTGGGCAGTTGCGGTGAGGAAATGTTACCGACGGGTAACCGCCGGGTCGGAATGGGTCAGTGCGTGGAGGCGGGCTGCACGAGCTCGACGAGCACGCCGCCGGCGTCCTTGGGGTGGATGAAGTTCACCCGGCTGTCGGACGTGCCCCGCTTCGGGACGTCGTAGAGCAGCCGCAGGCCGCGCTCACGCAGGGTGGCGCTGACCGCCTCGACGTCGTCGACGCGGAACGCGAGCTGCTGCAGGCCCGGGCCGGAGCGGCCGATGAACTTGGCGATCGTCGACTCGGGGGTGAGCGGCGCGAGCAGTTGGATCCGGGTGTCCCCGTCGCCCACGGCGAGCATCGCCTCGCGGACGCCCTGCTCCTCGTTGGTCTCCTCGTGCACCGAGTGCACCCCGAAGGCCTGGGCGTAGAAGGCGATCGCCTCGTCCAGGTCGGGCACCGCGATGCCCACGTGGTCGATCGTCGTGAACAGGCCCTCGGGCAGGCCGGCCGACGCAGCATCGTTGGTGGTCACTCCGGCATCCTGCCCCGCCACCGCCCGGGGCGACACTCCGGGGGCGCCCCGGGTGCCCGGTCGGGTGACCGGTAGTGGGCCACGCCACGCCCGTCGGGGGGTGGTCCTATCCTGGTATGCAGCCCGACGCCGCGTGATCCCTGCGCGGTCCGCTCTGTCACTTTTCGGTCGCCGGCGACGGCGGCCCGGCACTGGAGGTCCCCCTGTGAGCGAGAACAACAGAGCCCGCTCGGTCATCGTCAGCGGCGCTCGTACCCCGATGGGCCGGCTGCTCGGCTCGCTCAAGGACTTCTCGGCCGCCGACCTCGGTGGCGTCGCCATCAAGGCCGCCCTCGAGCGCGCCGGCATCTCCGGCGACCAGGTCGACTACGTGATCATGGGTCAGGTCATCCAGGCCGGCGCGGGCCAGAACCCGGCCCGCCCCGCCGCGGTGAAGGCCGGCATCCCGATGTCGGTGCCCGCGCTGACCATCAACAAGGTCTGCCTCTCGGGGCTGACCGCGATCGCCATGGCCGACCAGCTCATCCGCGCCGGCGAGTACGACATCGTCGTCGCCGGTGGCCAGGAGTCGATGACCCAGGCGCCGCACATCCTCGCCAACTCGCGCACGGGCACGAAGTTCGGCGACACCAAGCTCATCGACTCGATGTCGCACGACGGCCTCTCCGACACCTTCGACCAGGTGGCGATGGGCGCGCTGACCGAGCAGGCCAACTCCCGGTACGACCTGACCCGCGAGGAGCAGGACGAGTTCGCCGCGGCCAGCCACCAGAAGGCCGCGCGTTCGCACAAGGACGGCGTCTTCGCCGAGTCGATCACCCCGGTGCTCATCCCGCAGCGCAAGGGCGACCCGATCGAGTTCACCGACGACGAGGGCATCCGCGCCGACACGACCGTGGAGAGCCTGGGCAAGCTGAAGCCAGCCTTCGCCAAGGACGGCACGATCACCGCCGGCACCGCCTCGCAGATCTCCGACGGTGCCTGCGCCGTGGTCGTGATGAGCGCGGCCAAGGCCGCCGAGCTGGGCATCACCCCGATCGCCGAGATCGGCGCGCACGGCGTCGTCGCCGGCCCGGACGCCACGCTGCAGAGCCAGCCGTCCGGTGCCATCAAGAAGGCCTGCGAGCGCGAGGGCATCGACCCCAAGGACCTCGACGTCGTCGAGCTCAACGAGGCCTTCGCCGCCGTCGGCATCGTCTCCACCCGTGAGCTGGGCATCGACCCGGAGAAGGTCAACCCCAACGGTGGCGCCATCGCCCTGGGGCACCCGATCGGCATGAGCGGCGCCCGCGTCGTCCTGGACGTCGCGCTGGAGCTGCGCCGCCGGGGACTCAAGGTCGGTGCCGCCGCGCTGTGCGGCGGCGGCGGTCAGGGCGACGCCCTGATCCTGCACGCCCCCAGCCAGGCGTGACCTCGGACGGCATCGCCGTCCAGACCGGCGCCCCCGCCACCCCTCGTGGGCGTCGGGGGCGCCGGTCCGTCGACGTCCCGGCGCTCGTCGAGCGGGCCCGGGACGGCGACGCCCGCTCGGTCGCCCGGCTGATCTCGCTCGTCGAGGACGCCAGTCCCGCGCTGCGCGAGGTCGCCGCGGCGCTGGCGCCGCACACCGGCGGTGCGCAGGTGCTCGGCCTCACCGGTTCCCCCGGGGTCGGGAAGTCCACGACGACGACCGCGCTCGTCCGTGCCCTGCGCCAGGCCGGCAAGCGCGTCGGCGTGCTGGCCGTGGACCCGTCGTCCCCCTTCTCCGGCGGCGCGCTGCTCGGCGACCGGGTGCGCATGCAGGACCACGCGGGTGACGACGCCGTCTTCATCCGCTCCATGGCCTCCCGGGGCCATCTCGGCGGGCTGTCCTGGGCGACGCCGCAGGCGCTCCGCGTGCTCGACGCCGCCGGGTGCGACGTCGTGCTCGTGGAGACCGTCGGCGTCGGGCAGTCGGAGCTGGAGATCGCCTCGCTGGCCGACACGACCCTGGTACTGGTCGCACCGGGCATGGGCGACGGCATCCAGGCGGCCAAGGCCGGCATCCTCGAGGTCGCCGACGTCTTCGTCGTCAACAAGGCCGACCGGGACGGCGCCCAGCAGGCGGTGCGCGACCTCCGCTACATGCAGTCGCTCGGCGGGCGCTACAGCGAGCCCGGCGGATGGCGGCCCCCCATCGTGAAGACCGTCGCCTCCCGGGAGAGCGAGAACGGCATCGACGAGGTGCTGGTGCGGGTCGAGGAGCACCGCGTCTGGCTGGAGTCCTCCGGCGAGGGCCACCGCCGGCGAGCCGAGCGGGCCGCCCGCGAGATCGAGGCGATCGCCCTCGCGGCGCTGCGCGAGCGGATCGGCGACCTCCGCGGCACGACGGCGCTCGGCGCGCTGGCCGAGCAGGTCGTGGCGGGGGAGAGCGACCCCTACCGGGCCGCCGACGAGCTGGTCGCCCAGCTCTGATCCGGCTGCCGCCCGAACCGCGCGGTCAACCGTTCCCACGGCAGGATCGACAGGATCGCGACGCAGTGCGGCAGGAAGATGATCTGCACGCCCGCGTACGTCATGACGTGGAAGCCGATCAGGAAGGCCACCAGCGCGATCCGTGCCCGGTCGCTGCGCACGAACAGGATGAGCGGCGCGAGGAACTCCAGGATCAGCATCACCCACTGCGCCGCGAGCAGCAGCCCCGGGACCTCGAGGGTCCAGCGGGAGAGGTCGGTGCCGCGGCGGACCACCGCCCGCGTCAGGGTCGACCCGGTCGGCCAGTCCCAGCCGCCGAACCGGACCTTGGCCCAGGCGGCGAGGAAGTACGTGAGCACGACGCTGACGAACACGGCGGCCATCGCGAAGCCGGCGGCCTCGGACAGCCGGCGGTCGCGGAACCGCGCACGGCCGATCGTCGGCAGCACGGCCAGCGCCACGAGGAAGGCGATCCGGTCGTGGTCGACCTTGCCGTAGCTCATCGCGATGACCATCCACTCCAGGTAGAGGAGGAAGACGGCAGTGCCCAGCACCCGGGGTGCGCGGCCGGTGGCAGCGGCCACGGCGGCGACGACGAGCGCCCACTGCACGACCAGCACCACGGTGTGCGTCGGTGTGGGCAGCGGCAGCAGCCGGGCGATGAGGACAGGCTGGTACCAGTCCGTGGGCACGTCGGCGTGGGCCCGCACCCAGGCAGTGGTGAGGAAGACGTCGACGAGGATGAAGAGGTAGGCCAGCACGCGGAACACCGCGATGCGGGCCAGCGGGACGGGGCTGAACCACCATCGGCTCGTCGTCGGCAGCGGGGGAGCGGGAGGCGCTCCGGTCGATGCGGCGGTCACGAGTGGTCCTCCAGGTCGAACTCGACGACGACCGTGTCGGTGTAGTCGCCGGTCGGGCGGCCGTCGGCCAGCTCGAACTTGCGGTGGATCATCTGCACCGACACCAGCTCGGGTACCGACGGGTTGGCCTCGGTGTAGGCGTCGGCGAGCAGGCCCAGCAGGTCGGGCTGCGCGCGGAGCCGGTTGATCTGTCCCTCGAACTCCGCGCGCCGCAGCCCGACCTGGCCACCGGACAGCCGCACCTCCTCGCCCGCGGCGGTCAGGCCGACGGCCCGGGTGGAGATCACCGGCGTGTTCGGGTCGTTGCGCGTGGAGTACATCCGGAACGGCCCGAACGGGAACTCGTCGTCATCGCCCCAGACGGTGCCGGCCAGGAGCAGCCCGAGGATCACGACCACGGCGGCCAGGCGCCTCCGGCGTCCCGCCGGGGAGAGCCGGAGCACCTCGGGCTCGGCCGACGGCGGGGGGAGGAGGGAGGACTGCACCGGCGAAGGCTAGAACCGGCCCGTGACGGCACGCCATGGGCGCGCGCACGAACGCGGACGGCGTGCCTCACGGGCACCAGACCGACTCACGGGCCACGGAACTTGCGCATCGCGGGCGCCGTGTGAGGATCGGCGGGTGAGCGGGCTGGCAGGACGACCGGATGCCGTCGTGGTCGGCGCGGGCCCCAACGGGCTGGCGGCCGCGCTGCGGCTGTCCGCGGCGGGGCTGCGGGTGCAGGTGGTCGACGCCGGGGACCGCCCGGGCGGTGGCATGCGCACCGAGGAGCTGATCCGTCCCGGGTTCCACCACGACGTGTGCTCCACCGTGCAGCCGATGGCGGTGGCCGCGCCGTTCTTCCGGGAGTTCGACGCCGAGAGCCGCGGGGTCCGGTTCGTCCACCCCGAGATCAGCTTCGCCCACCCGCTGGACGACGGCCGGGCCGCGCTGTCCTTCCGGTCGCTGGAGGAGACCGCGGCCGGGCTCGGTACCGACGCGGACGCCTACCGGCGGCTGTTCGGCCCCCTGGTGGAGCACGGCACCGACGTCATCGACTTCTTCCTGTCCAGCCGGCTGCGCTCGCTGCCGACGAAGAGCGTTCCCCAGGTCACCAGGTTCGCCCTCACCGGTCTGCCCAACGTGCGCTGGCTGTCGCACCGGTACTTCGACACCGACGAGGGCCGGGCGCTCCTCGGCGGTGCGGCGGCGCACGGGATGCTCGACCTCACCCAGCCGCTGACCTCCGCGCTCGGCATGCTGCTGGCGATGCTGTCCCACCACGTCGGGTGGCCGCTGATCGAGGGCGGCTCCCAGAAGCTGGCGGACGCGATGGTCACGGCGCTGGAGGAGCAGGGCGGCGAGGTCGTGACCGGGCACCGGGTGACCGACCTGCGCGAGTTCGAGGGCGTGCCGGCCGTCCTGCTCGACACCGCGCCCGCGGACTTCGTCGCGATGGCGGGCGACCGGCTCAACGAGGGCTACCGCCGCTGGGTGCGCAGGTACAAGCACGGCGCCGGCGTCTTCAAGATCGACTGGATCCTCTCCGAACCTGTGCCGTGGACCAACCCCGACGTCCACCGGGCCGGGACCATCCACGTGGCCGGCGACCTCGAGGAGACGATCGAGGGGGAGCGGGCCCCGAACGAGGGCCGGATCACCGACCGGCCGTACGTGCTCGCCGTCCAGCCGACCGTGCCCGACCCCACCCGGGCACCTGAGGGCGGGCACATCTTCTGGGCCTACGTGCACGTGCCGCACGGTGCCGACGTCGACATGACCGGGCCGATCGAGGACCAGATCGAGCGGTTCGCGCCGGGCTTCAAGGACACGATCCTCGAGCGGGCGACGAAGACCGCCGTCCAGATGGAGCAGTGGAACCCCAGCTACCTGGGCGGGGACATCTCCAACGGCCAGGCGACCCTGCGCCAGATGCTGGCCCGGCCGGTCCCGCGGTGGAACACCTACCGGACGCCGGTGCGGGGCGTGTACATGGCGTCGGCCGCCACCCCGCCCGGCCCGGCCGTGCACGGCATGTGCGGCGACCTGGCTGCTCGGGTCGCGCTGCGCGACGTCTTCGGCGTGCGGGAGATCCCGCCGCTGCGCCCGGCTCTGCACTGAGCCGGACGCAGCCGTGGATCAGGCGATGCGCTTGGCGACGGTGAAGCCGGGCATGCCGACGTCGGCGATCTCGACACCGGTGGACTCGCTGCCGGCGTGCACCATCTTCGAATCGCCGATGTAGATGCCCACGTGGCTCACCGGGGAGTAGAAGAACACCAGGTCGCCGGGCTGCATCTCGTACGGGTGCACGGTCACGCCCATCTCCGACTGTGCCTTGCTGGAGTGCGGCAGCTCGATGCCGGCGGCGCGGTAGGAGTACTGGGTCAGGCCGGAGCAGTCGAAGCGGTCGGGGCCGGCGGCGCCGTACTGGTAGGCCTTGCCGACCTGGGCGCGTGCGGTGTCGACGGCGACCTGGGCAGGGGCGGGCGCAGGTGCCGACGCGGCGGCCGGTGCGGGTGCCGGGTCGGCGGCGACGGCGGTCGCGGGGGTGAGGAACATGCCCACCGAAGCGGCGGCGGTGGTGAGCAGGGCGGCGCCGGTGCGGCGCACGGTGCGGGACTGGGTCGGGTGAGTGGTCGCCATGCGGCGGCTCTCCTTCCGTTCGTCCGCCGCGAGCCGACCGCGCGGGCACGGCACGGCACACCGGAGATGGATTCGTCGGATGTCTCGCGCGGCTCGCGCACCGGGGGCCGTGGTCCCGACCGCGGGGGTCGGGCGCTGCACACCGGGGCTTCGGCGGTACCGGACCCGGGGTCACCCTCGTCGGGCGACGACCACCCGGCCGGCTCCTCCACCGTACGAACGGCCTCCGGTGGACTCAACCCGGGAGGCGTCATGTCGAGGTGTCGACGCGTCGACAAGTCGCGTCATCGCTGGGAATAACCGCCTCGGTGTGGACCGGGTCACCCCGTCGGTCGTGGCGCCGGGATCCGCGCGGACGGGTGACACCGGCGAGGGGCATGCCTCGATGGGACCCGTGCGCGCCGGTAGCGTCGCGCGCATGGTCCGACCGCTGGGGCTGCCGTTCGACCCGATCGAGCGCGCGGGGGAGACGTGGGAGCAGCGCTTCGGCCCCGCCGCCGCGATGCGGGCCGCGACGAGCGTCTTCCGGGTCCAGCAGATCCTGCTCGCCCGCTTCGACGAGGTGCTCAAGCCGCACGGGCTCACCTTCGCCCGGTACGAGGTGCTGGTGCTGCTCACCTTCAGCCGCACCGGCGAGCTCCCGCTCAAGGTGATCGGCAGCCGGCTGATGGTGCACCCCACCAGCGTGACCAATGCGATCGACCGACTGGTCGCGGCCGGCTACGTCGACCGGCGGCCCAACCCCGCCGACGGCCGCGGCGTGCTGGCCGGCATCACCGCGCAGGGACGCGAGGTGGTCGAGGTGGCCACCCGGGCGCTGACCGCCCTGGACTTCGGGCTCGGCGACCTGCCCGAGGCGGAGCAGCACGCGCTCTTCGACGTCCTGCGCCGGGTCCGGCTCGGCGCCGGCGACGTGGACGGCGTCGACGCGGCCGGGCTCCGTTCCTGACAGACCCTCCCGGCACCATCGCGGCATGAGCGACTCCGATGCACACCGGCACCACGCCATCGACTACGTCGAACTGACCGTGACCGACCTCGCCGAGGCGAAGCGGTTCTACGCCGCCGCCTTCGGCTGGGAGTTCACCGACTACGGCCCCGGCTACGCCGGCATCCGGGGCGCCGCGGGCGCACCCGAGGCCGGCGGGCTGGCGCTGAGCGACGAGCCGCCCCGTCCGGGCGGTCCGCTGGTCCTGCTCTTCTCGACCGACCTGGACGGCACCCTGAGCGCGGTGACCGCGGCCGGCGGGCGGGTGGTCGAGGGCCCGTACGACTTCCCGGGCGGACGGCGCTTCCACTTCCGCGACCGGAGCGGCAACGAACTCGGGGTGTGGGCCCAGTCCTGAGACCTCGGGCCACCGGTGACGTAACTCACCAATAGGTGTGTCGTTGAGGCACGGCAACATCCCCCTACCCCGGAGGTCGTCGTGCGGCTCGCATCGGTGCTGGTGGCAGGGGCGGTGGCGGTCGCCGGCCTGGCGGTCCCGCACACCGCCGTGGCTCATGAGCAGTCCACCGAGTACGGCGGGGTGCGCAACATCCTGCCGCCCGGCCAGTCGGGTGCGATGACCCTGCCCGGTGCCGTGGGTGCACTGCTCGGCGACCCGGTCGGGCGACAGGCGGTCGACGGCCGGAACGCGCCGGTCAACTTCTCCGACCAGCTGGAGATGTACGACGCGCTCAACGCGACCGACCTCGCGGCCCTCACCGAGGACCGGCTCGGCGACTTCTACAAGGACGCCCCGCTCACCCTCGCCGACGAGGACGCGGTCCGCATCGAGCGTCCGCGCGAGGGCGTCGTCATCCGCCGGGACTCCTTCGGGGTGCCCTACATCGAGGCGGAGACCCGTGAGCTCGCTGCCTGGGCCTCGGGCTACGCCGGGGCCCAGGACCGCATGTTCCTCATGGACGTGCTGCGCCACGTCGGCGCCGCCCGGGCCTCGGAGTTCCTCGGCCCCAGCCCCGAGAACATCGCCATGGACCAGGAGCAGCTGCGCAGCGCGTTCTACACGGAGGATGAGGCCGCCGCCCAGGTCGAGGACGTCGCGGCCCGCTTCGGCGAGGAGGGCCAGGCGCTGCTGCGTGCCACCGACGCCTACCTCGAGGGCATCAACGCCGGGCAGCGCGCGCTCTGCCCCGGGCTGGTGCTCGGTCCGCACTGCCCGGTCGAGTACGTCGCGCTCCAGAAGGTCCCGCAGGACTGGGACCGCGCCGACCTGGTCTACATCGCCTCGCTCGTCGGCGGCATCTTCGGCAAGGGCGGGGGCGCGGAGTTCGCCAACGCCCGGTGGCTGCAGCAGCTGCAGGCGCAGTTCGGGCCCGAGGAGGGCCGGCGCATCTTCGACGACCTGCGGTCGGCCGACGACCCGCAGGCGCCGACGACGTCGTCGCTGTCCGCGCCGAACGGCGGCGGCGCGGCGGTCGACCCGACCCGGCCCGGGGTCGCGCTGCCCGACCTCGACGGCGCCACCGCGCCGGGCACCGGGTCCGACGCGGGCGGATCGCCGCTGCCGCTGCCCTCCCTGGGCTCGCTCTCCGGCCGCCTGGACCCCGCGCCGAAGCAGGTCACCGGACCCTTCGGGACCCTGGACCTCGGCGCGGTCGGCGACGGCATGAGCAATGCCGCGCTGGTGTCGGGCGAGCACACCGACGACGGCCGGCCGCGGGCGGTCTTCGGTCCGCAGACCAGTTACTACGCGCCGCAGCTGCTCACCGAGCAGTCCGTCGTCGCCCCCGGGGTCCGGGCGCGCGGCGTCTCCTTCGCCGGCACCAACGTCGTCGTCCAGCTCGGCCGCGGCGTGGACTACGCGTGGTCGGCGACCAGCGCCAACCACGACAACGTGGACACCGTCGTCGTCCGGCTGTGCGACCCCGCGGGTGGCACCGCCACCGTGGAGTCGGAGGGCTACCTGGACGGTGACACCTGCGTGCCCATGGACCGGCACGTGCACGAGCAGGTGGCTCTGCCGACGCTGGGGGGCGTCGGTGCTCCGCAGACCCTCCGCTTCCTGGTGCTGCGCACCGAGCAGGGCATCGTGCAGCTGCGCACCACGGCCGGCGGCGAGCCGGTCGGCATCGTGCTGCAGCGCAGCACGTACCACCGGGAGCTCGACTCGGTGGTCGGGTTCGAGCGGTTCGGCAACCCCGAGTACGTCCAGGACGCCGAGAGCTTCCAGGAGGCGGCCACGGCGATCGACTACACCTTCAACTGGTTCTACGCCGACGACCGGGACATCGCGTACTACTCGTCGGGCCTGGTGCCGGTCCGGGCCGAGGGCACCGACCCGCACCTGCCGCGCTGGGCGGACGACGAGTACGACTGGCAGGGCTGGATGGCCCCGGAGGACCACCCGCAGCAGACGAACCCGCCCTCGGGCTACCTCGTCTCCTGGAACAACAAGCCGGCGCCCGGCTGGGCCGGGGCCGACGACAGCTGGGGCTGGGGCCCGGTGCAGCGCAGCCTGGCGCTCTCGGACCGGATGGACGTCCTCGTCGGGGAGGGCGGGGTGACCACGACCGACCTGGTCGCCGCCGTGCAGGACGCCGCCACCGTCGACGTCCGGGCCGTGTACACGGTGCCCGCACTGCTCGAGGCGATCGGGGACGACCCGGCGCTCGCCGAGGCGACGGCGCTGCTGCGCGACTGGCAGGCGAAGGGAGCCCACCGCATCGACGCCGACCGGGACGGCACCTACGAGGACCAGGCGGCGATCGCGCTCTTCGACGCCTGGTGGGAGTCGACCGCCGAGGACGGCACGGTCCACTCGGTCGCCCACGACCTGCTGCGCGGGACGCTCGGCGACCTCGTGGCCGAGCTGCCGCAGCGGCTGGACGACCACCCGCGGCAGGGCTTGGGCTCGGCCTGGAACAACGTCGCCTGGTACGGCTACGTCGTCCGCGACCTGGGCGGCAACTCCGACGGCGCCTGGTCGCGCAGCTACTGCGGGGGCGGCGACGCCACCCAGTGCACCGAGGACCTGCGGGCCTCGCTGCGCGGCGCGGTGGACCGGAGCCTCGCCGCGCAGGGGGCCGGCTCGCTCGCCGAGCTGACCTACGACAAGCACCAGGACGACATCCGCCACACGGCGACCGGCGTGATCGGGGTGCGCGACATCGACTGGCAGAACCGGCCGACGTTCCAGCAGGTGGTGGCCTTCACCGGCCACCGGGAGCGCTGACCGGGCCGCGCCGACACGCCCGGGGCAGCGGTGGGATGATCGCTGGCATGCAGCCCACCCGCCCTGGACGTCCCGACCCCCGGGCGCAGGCCCAGCAGGCGCAGATGGCCGCCGCGATGGCCGGCGCCGTCGACCTCGCCGCCGTGAAGGCCCGCTCGGAGGCAGCCGCCCGCGCCCAGACGGCACCGCCGCCGAGCGCCGCCGCCCCGGCGGGGGCGCCCGGCGGCGCGGTGGTCGACGTCACCGAGGCGACCTTCCAGGCCGAGGTGCTGGACCGCTCGTTCCAGGTCCCGGTCGTGCTGGACCTGTGGGCGGAGTGGTGCGGCCCCTGCAAGCAGCTCTCCCCGGTCCTCGAGCGGCTGGCCGCCGAGGGTGGCGGCTCGTGGGTGCTGGCGAAGGTCGACGTCGACGCGAACCCGGCCCTGGCCCAGGGCTTGCGGGTCCAGGGCATCCCCGCGGTGAAGGCCGTGTGGCAGGGCCAGCTCATCGCCGAGTTCAACGGCGCCATCCCCGAGGAGCAGGCCCGGGAGTTCGTCGCGGAGCTGGTGCGCGCCACGACCGGCGGCGCCGTGCCGGGCGAGGCCGCCGAGCCGGAGCTGGAGGACCCGCGTCTCGACGCCGCGGAGGCCGCGCTGGAACGCGGCGACCTCGCCGCCGCGGAGGCCGCCTACCAGGCCGTCCTCGCCGAGGAGCCGGACCATCCCGACGCCGGCATCGCCCTGCGGCAGGTGCAGCTGTTCCGTCGTGCCGAGGAGGCCGGGCCGGACGCGCTGGCGGCCGCCGACGCCGCCCCGGACGACATCGCCGCCCAGACGCGCGCCGCGGACTTCCTGCTCGGCACCGGCAACATCGAGGCGGCGTTCGAGCGGCTGCTCGAGGTGATCCGCCGCACCGCGGGGGAGGAGCGGGACGAGGCCCGCAAGCACCTGGTCGAGCTGTTCGGTGTCGTGGGGGATCAGGACCCCCGCGTCGGGGCAGCCCGCCGGGCGCTCACCACCGCCCTCTTCTAGGCGTCCAGGCCGCAGGCGGGCAGGCCCTCGACGAAGCCGTTCCGGAACAGGTCCACCAGCTCGAAGCCGGTCAGGTCGGTGGCGGGCAGGACCGTCGGCTCGCCGCCGAAGGTGAGCAGGAACTGCACGCTCTCGTCGATGTCGCCCGGTGAGACCGAGGCGCCGACGAGGTCGCCGGCGCCGTAGACCTGTGCGGCGTACCAACCGCCCAGGCACACGGACGAGCGCACGGCCTCCTCGTCGTCGGTGGACAGCCCGAGCTGGTCACGCACGGCCAGCCCGTACGGCAGCGAGATGGCGGTGGCCACCGCGAAGTCCCCGAGCTCGTCGTACGCCGGAGTCGCCAGATCCGCCTCGTCGAACCCGACCAGGGCCTCGTCGGCGCAGTAGACGAGGTCGAGGCCCGAGTCCGCCGCGCAGCCGGGGGCCTCGCCGTCGAACGGCTCGATCGACGGCGCCTCGAAGGACGTGTCGAACTCGTCCTCGAAGGCGATCGTCCATGCCGCAGGGAGGGACGTCTCCACGAGTTCCAGAAGGACGTCGTAGTCGGCGTTCCCCCCTGTGCGGATGTCGGATTCGTTCCTGGGGTCGAACTCGTCCTGGGTGAGGACGCGGTCGGTGTCGAAGTTGTCCCGGCACGCCTCCGTACCGGCGTCGAAGCCCTCCTGGAAGGCGGAGACCCGGTCGAAGTAGGAGCCGTGCGCGGTCTCCTCCGCGAGGGAGGTGCCGACCGGGTCGCGCAGCAGCAGGTACCCGCGCAGGACGTCGTCGAGCTCGACGGTGCGCAGGGTCGTGTGCTGGGCCTCGTCCTCGGCGACCCAGCGCGCCCAGGCGCCGGCGAAGCAGTCGGCCTGCGTCTCGACGAGGATGGAGAACTCCGACGAGCCGACCCGGGCCTGCACCGCGTGCCCGAACTCGTGGGCCATCACCAGCGCCGGGATGAACCGGCCGAACTCCGCGCCGAGGTCGGCGAGGAACGAGCGGTCGAAGCTGATCGAGTCCGAGTTCGGGGAGTCGGGTGCCACGCAGTAGTAGGCGTTGTTCTCGACCTCGCTGGACGCGGCACCGCAGCCGATGCCCCGCGGGTACAGGCCCGGGTCGGCATCGCCGGGGTCGACGCTGAAGTAGCCGCCCTGCAGCGGCACGAAGGAGGTCCCGAAGACCGCGGGGAACTGCTCGGCCCAGAACGTCTCCAGATCGGCCAGCGCGTTGCGCGCCAGCACGTCGACCTCCTCGTCGGTCGAGCCGACGACGTCGATGTCGCCGAGCCCGACGTCCGTGGTGGGCGGCCGAGCCGGGCTGGCCTTTCCCACGACGACCACCGAGCAACCGAGCAGCGTCAGCAGGCAGCAACCGACGGCGGTGAGCCCGGCCCACCGCCGTCGTCGCATGCTCCCTGCTTCCTCGTGGAGCGGCCGGTCAGGCCTCGTGCAGGAACCAGACGGTGCCCAGCGGAGGTGCCGAGACCGTGGCCGAGTACGGCTGCCCGTGCCAGGGCTCCTCGACCGCCTCCACGCCGCCGAGATTGCCCACACCCGAACCGCCGTACCCCTCGGCGTCGGTGTTGAGCACCTCGCGCCACAAGCCGGGGCGGGGGAGCCCGATCCGGTACTCGTGGTGCGGGGTCCCGGCGAAGTTCACCACGCAGGCGACCGCCGACCGGTCGGCGTCGGCGGCGTCGGCCGGTTCGTCGGCCGAGGCGACCGCCTTGCCGTAGCGCAGGAACGACAGCACGTTGCCGCCGGCGTCGTTCGCGTCGATCCACTGGAAACCCGAGGGGTCGATGTCGAGGGCCCACAGCGCGTCCAGCTCGCGGTAGCGGGCGTTGAGGTCGGTGACCAGCTCGAGGATCCCGCGGTGCGCAGGGTCGTCGAGGTGCCACCAGTCCAGCGAGCGGCTCTCGGCCCACTCGGCGTCCTGGGCGAACTCCGAGCCCATGAACAGCAGCTGCTTGCCCGGGTGGGCCCACATGTAGCCGAGGTAGGCCCGCAGGTTCGCCAGCTGCTGCCACCGGTCGCCCGGCATCTTCCGCAGCATCGAGCCCTTGCCGTACACGACCTCGTCGTGGCTGATCGGCAGCACGTAGTTCTCGGAGTAGGCGTAGTGCATCGAGAACGTGAGCTGCCCGTGGTGGTAGCCGCGGTAGATCGGCTCCCGCTCGACGTAGTCCAGCGAGTCGTGCATCCAGCCCATGTTCCACTTGAACCCGAAGCCCAGGCCGCCCAGGTGGGTGGGCCGGGTGACGCCCGGCCAGGCCGTCGACTCCTCGGCGATCGTCACGACGCCGGGGACCTCGCGGTACACGGTCGCGTTGAACTCCTGCAGGAACGCGACCGCCTCGAGGTTCTCCCGGCCGCCGTACTGGTTGGGCACCCACTCGTCGCGGGAGTAGTCCAGATAGAGCATCGAGGCGACGGCGTCGACCCGGATGCCGTCGACGTGGAACTCCTTGCACCAGAACAGCGCGTTGGCGACGAGGAAGTTGCGCACCTCGGAGCGGCCGAAGTCGAAGACCAGCGTGCCCCAGTCCAGCTGCTCCCCGCGGCGGGGGTCGCCGTGCTCGTACAGCGGGGTGCCGTCGAAGCGGGCCAGCGCCCACTCGTCCTTCGGGAAGTGCGCCGGCACCCAGTCGACGATGACGCCGATGCCCGCCTGGTGCGCCCGGTCGATCAGGTAGCGCAGGTCGTCCGGGGTGCCGAAGCGGGAGGTGGGGGCGAAGTACGAGGTGACCTGGTAGCCCCAGGACCCGCCGAAGGGGTGCTCGGCCAGCGGCATGAACTCGATGTGGGTGAAGCCGGCGGACGACACGTAGTCGACGAGCTCGTCGGCCATCTCGCGGTAGGAGAGGCCCTGGCGCCAGGAGCCGGCGTGCACCTCGTAGACGCTCATCGGCTTCTCGTGCCAGCCGCCGCTCGCCCGCTCCGCCAGCCACGCGTCGTCGTTCCACTCGTGGGCGGACTCGGTGATCACCGACGCGTTCAGCGGCGGCACCTCGGTGGCGAAGGCCATCGGGTCGGACTTCTCCCGCCAGGTCCCGTCGGCGCCCAGCACGTGGAACCGGTAGCGGGAACCGACCTGCACGCCGGGCACGAAGATCTCCCAGACGCCGGAGGAACCCAGCGACCGCATCGGGTAGGCGCGGGACTCCCAGTAGTCGAAGTCGCCGGTGACCTTGACGCCGCGTGCGGCCGGGGCCCAGACGGCGAAGGAGACGCCTTCGACCGTCCCCCGCGGGGTCTCGTACCGGCGGACGTGCGCACCGAGCACCTCCCAGAGCCGCTCGTGGCGGCCCTCGCGGATCAGGTGCTCGTCCATCGGCCCGAGCGTGGGCAGCCAGCGGTACGGGTCGTCGACCTCGTGGGTCGTCGTGCCGCCCTGGCCGTCGGGGTAGACGACCTCGATGCGGTAGTCGCCCGGCTGCTGCGGGAGCGTGGCCTCGTAGACGCCGCCGGCGTGCAGCGAGCGGGCCTCGTAGCGCCCGCCGTCCTCGTCCAGCACGGCCACGGAGACCGCGTCCGGACGCAGCGTCCGCACGACCCAGCCCTCGCCGGCCTGGTGCGCGCCGAGGACGCGGTGCGGGTCGTGCGACCAGCCCTCGACGATGGCGCGCAGGTCGTCCTCGCCCACCTCGTCGAGAGTGGGCTGCTCGCCGGGTGCGGCCAGGCCCGTGGGCGACGGCGTCGCTGCGGAGGGCTCACCGCCGTCCTCCGGTGCCTGCGGGTGGCTGGGCTCCGCGGGGTCCTGGTCCGGCGGCTCGGGCGGCGGTGCGGGGGAGCCGGCCGGGTTGCCCGGTTCGGCGATCGGTGCCGGCGCCACCACCGGCGGCACCGTGGTGGGCCCGCCCTCGGGCGCGGTGGACTCGGTGCTCTCCTGACCGGTGGTCGTGACCTCGCCGGCGGGCGCGACGTTCCCGGCGTCGGCACC
The DNA here is from genome assembly GCF_000582785.1 of Candidatus Blastococcus massiliensis AP3. GTDB lineage: Bacteria > Actinomycetota > Actinomycetes > Mycobacteriales > Geodermatophilaceae > Blastococcus > Blastococcus massiliensis. The sequence continues at coordinate 158,237 of NZ_HG931174.1, read as the reverse complement.
CGACGCCTTGCGCGGCGCCCGCTTGCCGGCCGCCTTCTTCGCCGGGGGCTTCTTGGCCGCCGCCTTGCGGGCAGTCTTCTTCGCGGGGGCGTTGACCACCGGCTCGGTGCCGGCGGCGGCCTCGACCTCGGCCACCCGGTCCTCCACGGCGCGCTGCAGGTCGTCCTTGTCTGCCACCGGTTCCTTTCCGTCTGCGCTGCTCATGTCTCGTCCTCCGGTGCCGTGCTCGTGGGTGTGATGGCCTCGGGTCTCTCGTGAGCGTCAGTCGCGACTGGTCAGCCGGGACAGCGAGTTGAGCGGGATCATCAACCAGTGCGGTCGGTTCCGTGCCTCGTAGACGCACTCGTAAACCGCTTTGTCGGCCTCGAACGCCCGAAGGAGTGGTGAGCCTCCGCACGGATCCAGGCCGCTGGCCTCGGAGTAACCGGTGCAGAACGCGGCCCGGTTCCGCTCGGCCCACTCCTGGGCGCGGTAGGCCCGCTGGGGGTCGTCGGGCTGCTCGACGAGCATGTGCCGCGCGGCGTAGTCGAAGCTGCGCAGCATCCCGGCGACGTCGCGCAGCGGGCTGTCCAGCTCGCGGCGGGAGGCCAGGGGCCGAGCCGGCTCGCCCTCGAAGTCGAGGACGATCCAGCCGGTCGCCGTCCGCAGCACCTGGCCCAGGTGCAGGTCGCCGTGCACCCGCTGGCGCACGACCGGCTCGGTGCTGTCCGCGACGGCGGCGTAGATCTGCCGGATGCCCTCGGCGTGCTCGGCCAGCTGCGGCACGATCTCGATCGCGGCGTCCAGCCGCTCGCCCATCTGCCGGGCGACGCCGCCGTACCAGTCGGGGTCGGCCGGCTCCGTGGGCAGCACCCGTGCCATGTCCAGGTGCACCGACGCGGTGGCCGTGCCCAGCCGCTCGCTGTCCGCGGCGAAGTCGCCGCCCACCTCGTCGGCGTGCAGGTCGCCCTCGGCGTAGAGGTCGCGCACGCTCGCGGTGGCCAGCCGCCACCCGTCGCTGGCGTTGGGGACGAATGTCTGGAGCATCGCGACCGTCGCCGGCGGCTTCGACGGGTCGGGGTCGTCGATCTCGATGTGCCCGAGCAGCGGCGCGATGTGCGGGTTCTCGGTGCGGCGCAGGGCGTCGTGGATCTCCACGTCCGGGTTCAGCCCGGGCTCCAGGCGCCGGAACAGCTTGAAGATCGCCTCCGAGCCGTAGACCAGGGACGTGTTGCTCTGCTCGGTGGAGACGATGTCGCCGGGCACGCCCTCGGGGATGTAGGCCACCCCCGCGGGGTGGAAGTGCATCGGCCCGACGGTGGAGGCCTGGACCAGGTGGATCAGCCACGGGGTGGTCGCGTCCCGGTCCCGCATGCCGTCGTAGGCGTGCGACTGCCGCCCGTCGCCGGTGACCGTGCCGATGTGGGCGGAGCCGAGCTCCTCGACGTAGGCGTCGCGCCAGGAGATCGGGACCAGGTAGGTGTCGCCGCCGCCGTCGGTGTAGGTGACCCGCACGAGGTGCACCGAGAGCACGGGTTCGCTGCGGTCGAGGAAGAAGCCGTCCTCGGTGACGTCCGCCCACTCGCGGCCCTTGCTCCCGAACCACCGCTGGGCGGGCATCCACTCGCGGAGCAGCTCTGCCAGTGCGCTCATCGGGGTCCTCCCGCGCGGTCGACGGAGTCGGGGGAGTTCTGCTCGGCGTCGGGAGCCGGCAGGTTGTCGCCGGGCGTCTCCTCCGCGGCGCTGACCACCCCCGCGGCGAGCAGGGAGTCGGCGATGGCGCTGCTGCCGGTGCTCTCCCAGTCCTCGGGCTCCTCGGCGGCCGGTTCGGCCGGCTTGGCCAGCTCGAACCAGTAGAAGCCGTGCCCGGCCAGCGTGAGCATGTACGGCAGCACGCCGATCTGCGGGAACTCGACCCGGCCGGTCAGCTCGATGGGGGTGTAGCCCTCGAACTGCCGGAGGTCGAGCTCCACCGGCTGCGGGAACCGCGAGAGGTTGTTGACGCACAGCACCACGTCGTCGCCGAACCGGCGCACGAACGACAGCACGGTCGGATTGCGCGACCCGATCTCCTCGAACGTGCCCAGTCCGAACGTCGGGTGCTGGTTGCGCACCTGGATCATCCGGCGGATCCAGTGCAGCAGCGAGGTGGTGTTGCGCAGCTGGGACTCGACGTTGGTGACCTGGTAGCCGTAGACCGGGTCCTGGTTCAGCGGCAGGTACATGCGCTGCGGGTCGGCGCTGGAGAACCCGCCGTTGCGGTCCGGGGTCCACTGCATCGGCGTGCGGACGCCGTCGCGGTCACCGAGCCAGATGTTGTCGCCCATGCCGATCTCGTCCCCGTAGTAGAGGACCGGTGAGCCCGGCAGCGACAGCAGCAGCGCGTTGAACAGCTCGAGGGTGTTGACGTCGTTGTCCAGCAGCGGGGCCAGCCGCCGGCGGATGCCGATGTTGGCCTTCATGCGGGGGTCCTTGGCGTACTCGTCCCACATGTAGTCGCGCTCTTCGTCGGTGACCATCTCGAGCGTCAGCTCGTCATGGTTGCGGAGGAAGACGCCCCACTGGCAGTTGTCGGGGATCTCCGGTGTCTGCGCCATGATCTCCGAGATCGGGAAGCGCTGCTCCCGGCGCACGGCCATGAACAGGCGCGGCATGACCGGGAAGTGGAAGGCCATCTGGCACTCGTCGCCGTTCTCGCCGAAGTACTCGACGACGTCGGCCGGCCACTGGTTGGCCTCGCACAGCAGCACGGTGTCGGGGTAGTCGGCGTCGACGACCTTGCGCACGTGCTTGAGGAACTCGTGGGTCTTCGGCAGGTTCTCGCAGTTGGTCCCCTCCTCCTCGAAGAGGTAGGGGACGGCGTCGAGGCGGAAGCCGTCGATGCCCAGGTCCAGCCAGAACCGCAGGGCCTCGATGATCGCCTCCTGCACCTTCGGGTTCTCGAAGTTGAGATCCGGCTGGTGGGAGAAGAAGCGGTGCCAGAAGTACTGCTTGCGCACCGGGTCGAACGTCCAGTTCGAGCTCTCGGTGTCGACGAAGATGATGCGGGCGTCGGCGTATCCGGTGTCGTCGTCGGCCCATACATAAAAATCTCCGTAGTCGCCTTCCGGATCGCTGCGGGAGGCCTGGAACCACGGGTGCTGGTCCGAGGTGTGGTTCATGACGAAGTCGATGATCACGCGCATGCCGCGCGCGTGGGCCTGGTCGAGGAAGTCCTTGAAGTCGTGGATGTCCCCGAACTCCGGCAGCACCGCGGTGTAGTCGCTGACGTCGTACCCGCCGTCGCGCAGCGGCGAGGCGAAGAACGGCGGCAGCCAGAGGCAATCGACGCCCAGCCACTGCAGGTAGTCGAGCTTGTCGATCATGCCGCGGATGTCGCCGACGCCGTCGGCGTTGCTGTCGGCGAAGCCGCGCACCAGGACCTCGTAGAAGACCGCGCGCTTGAACCACTCCGGATCCGTGCCGGGCGGCGGCAGGGCGGAGCGGCTGTCGGGGAAGTCAGGGACGGGAACGGACATCGGGAGGAGTGGCCCCTTGGGTCGTACGGCGGGTGGGCGGGGTCCTGACTTCAGGAGACCGGCGGCGGGAAGCGCACCGGGCGCGGCAGCGTGACCGCGAAGACGTGGGCGGGCTCGCGGTAGGGATCGAGTTCCAGGTAGTTGAACTGGCCCCAGTCGTAGTGGGCGCCGCTGAGCTCGTCGGTGACGCCGAACCGCTCGTGCCAGTCCAGTCCGAGGACCGGCAGGTCCAGCGCCGTCGTGCCGATGTGGGTGTCGCGGCTGGACAGGTTGACCACGACCAGCACCGCGTCCTGGGACCCGGGGTCGGTCTTGGAGAAACACAGCAGGTTCGGGTTGTCGACGGCGTGGAAGTGCAGCGTGCGCAGCTGCTGGAGCGCTGGATGCGCGCGGCGGACCTCGTTGAGCCGGCGCAGGTAGGGCGCGAGGCTCCGCCCGGAGGCCTCGGCCGCCTCCCAGTCGCGCGGCCGCAGCCGGTACTTCTCGCTGTCGAGGTACTCCTCGCTGCCCGGCTTCACCGCTACGTGCTCGAAGAGCTCGAAGCCGGAGTAGACCCCCCAGGTGGGGCTCAGCATCGCCGCGAGGACCGCCCGGATCTTGAACATCGGGGGGCCGCCGAACTGCAGCGACTCGTGGAGGATGTCCGGGGTGTTCACGAAGAAGTTCGGCCGCATGTAGTGGCTGTTGGTGGCCAGCTCGCGGCCGTACTCCTCGAGCTCGCCCCGCTCGGTCCGCCACGTGAAGTACGTGTAGGACTGGGTGAACCCGATCCGCGCGAGCTGGTGCATCATCGCCGGCCGGGTGAAGGCCTCGGCGAGGAACAGGACGTCGGGGTCGGTCTTCTTGACCTCCCAGATCAGCCAGTGCCAGAAGTTCAGCGGCTTGGTGTGCGGGTTGTCGACCCGGAAGATCTTGACGCCGGCCTCGATCCAGACCCGGATCACCCGGAGGCACTCGGCGTAGATGCCGTCGGGGTCGTTGTCGAAGTTGATCGGGTAGATGTCCTGGTACTTCTTCGGCGGGTTCTCCGCGTAGGCGATCGTGCCGTCGGGCTTGGTCGTGAACCACTCCGGATGGGCCTCGACCCACGGGTGGTCGGGTGCGGCCTGGAGCGCGAAGTCCAGCGCCACCTCCATGCCCAGCTCGCGGGTGCGGGCGACGAAGGCGCGGAAGTCCTCCATCGTCCCCAGCTGCGGGTGGACGGCGTCGTGGCCGCCCTCGGCGCTGCCGATCGCCCACGGGGAGCCGACGTCGTCGGGCCCGACCTCGTGCGGGTTGCCGCCGGGGAACTCCTTGGAGTTCGGGCCCTTGCGGTTGACCGTGCCGATCGGGTGGATCGGCGGCAGGTAGACCACGTCGAAGCCCATGTCGGCGATGGCGGGCAGCCGGTCGGCCGCGGTCGCGAACGTCCCGTGCGTCGACGTGCCGCCCACGACCGGGCCCTCCGACCGCGGGAAGAACTCGTACCAGGAGCCGAAGAGCGCCGTCCGGCGGTCGACCCACACCTCGTACTCGGGGGAGGGAGTCACCAGCTCGCGCACGGGGTGCTCGTGCAGGTACTTCTGCAGGCCCGCCGCGAGCGCGGGCGCGATGCGGACGGTGAGCTCCTGCGAGGTGTCGCGCAGCGCGGCGGCGGCGGCCTCGACCCGGCCCTGCCAGTCCGCGTCCGCCTCCTTCGCCACCCGGTCCAGCAGCCGCGCGCCCTCCTCGAGGTCGTTGGCCAGGTCCTCGGGGCCCTGGCCGGCCTCGACCTTGACCTCGACCGCGTGCCGCCACGTCGCCAGCGGGTCGCTCCAGGCCTCGACGCGGAAGGTCCACCGGCCCTCGCGGTCGGGCACGACCCCGGCGATCCAGCGGTCCGGCTCGGGCGGCAGCTTCGCCATGCGGACGAACGGCCCCTCGGAGCCGTCCGGCGCGGTCCACACGACGTTCGCCGCGACGGCGTCGTGGCCCTCGCGGAACACCGTCGCGGTGATCGGCAGGTGCTCACCCACCACGGCGCGGGCGGAGAAGGTCCCGCAGGACACGACGGGGGCGACATCGGAGATGCCGAGGCGGAGGTCAGTGCGGCCAGTCATCGCCGACCACGCTACTGAGGTCCCGCCCCACCAGCACCTCGGCTGCGGTGCCGTCCCACGGGCCTCACCCGTTGGAGCGGTGCGGCCGCCGGCCCGGATTGTTCCGTCGAACCCCTGGCGGGACGCCGTCCGCTGGTTAGTCTCGGCCGGTGCGTGCTCTTCGTCGGTTCACCGTCCGTGCGGCGCTGCCCGAACCCCTGACGCCCCTGTCCCAGCTCGTGATGAACCTCCGGTGGTCCTGGCACCCCGAGACGCGTGACCTCTTCGAGTCGCTGGACCCCGGCCTCTGGCGGACGTGCGGCGGCGACCCGGTCCGGGCGCTCGGCGAGGTGTCGGCCGAGCGGCTGGCCGCCCTGGCCAAGGACCGTCGCTTCGTCCGCCGGCTGCAGGACGCCGTCGACGACCTCGAGGAGTACCTGACGACGCCGCGCTGGTACCAGTCGCTGGGGGCCGAGGCGCCCGCGACGATCGCGTACTTCTCCGCGGAGTTCGGCATCACCGAGGTCCTCCCGCAGTACTCCGGTGGCCTCGGCATCCTGGCCGGTGACCACCTCAAGGCCGCGTCCGACCTCGGGGTGCCGCTGATCGGCGTCGGGCTGCTCTACCGGGCCGGCTACTTCACCCAGGGCCTGTCGGCCGACGGCTGGCAGCTCGAGCACTACCCGTCGCTGGACCCGCACGGCCTGCCGGTCAAGCTGCTGCGCGAGCCCGACGGGTCCGCCGTCGTCATCTCCGTGCCGCTGCCCGAGGGCCGCACGCTGTTCGCCCACGTGTGGCGGGCGCAGGTGGGCCGGGTCTCCCTGCTCCTGCTCGACAGCGACATCGAGGAGAATGCGCCGGCCGAGCGCGGCGTGACCGACCGGCTGTACGGCGGCGACGAGGACCACCGCCTGCGTCAGGAGATGCTCCTGGGCATCGGCGGCGTGCGGGCCCTGCGCGCCTACTGCGCGCTCACCGGGACGCCGGCGCCGGAGGTGTTCCACGCCAACGAGGGGCACGCGGGCTTCCTCGGCATCGAGCGGATCCGCGAGCTCATGGAGTCCCACGGGCTGTCGTTCGCCGAGGCGGTCCAGGCGGTGCGGGCGGGCACGGTCTTCACCACGCACACCCCGGTCCCGGCGGGCATCGACCGCTTCCCCAGGGGTCTCATCGAGCGGTACTTCGCCGGCTTCGGCGTCCCGCTGCAGGACCTGCTCGCGCTCGGCGCCGAGGAGGATCCGTCGAAGTACAACATGGCCCACATGGGCCTGCGGCTGGGCCAGCGCGCCAACGGCGTGAGCGAGCTGCACGGGCACGTGAGCCGGGGCATGTTCAACAACCTCTGGCCCGGGTTCGACGAGGGCGACGTCCCGATCGGCTCGATCACCAACGGCGTGCACGCGCCGACCTGGACCGCGCGCGAGCTGGTCGAGATGGGCACCCAGACCTCCAGCCAGGGCGACCCGGCGGAGGTCACCGGCCCGGTCCACTTCGACGGCGTCGACGCCATCGCCGCGGGCGACCTGTGGGCGATTCGCCGCACGCTGCGGGGCCGGCTGGTGGAGGAGGTGCGCCGCCGCATCCGCGAGACCGCGCTCTCCCGCGGGGCCACCGAGGCGGAGGTCGGCTGGACCGACACCGCCTTCGACCCCGACGTCCTCACCATCGGCTTCGCCCGCCGGGTGCCCAGCTACAAGCGCCTGACGCTCATGCTGCGCGACCCGGCCCGCCTCAAGGCCATGCTGCTGGACCCGGAGCGGCCGCTGCAGCTGGTCATCGCCGGCAAGAGCCACCCGGCCGACGACGGCGGCAAGAAGCTGATCCAGCAGATGGTCGAGTTCGCCGACGACCCGGAGATCCGGCACCGGATCGCGTTCCTGCCCGGCTACGACATCGGCATGGCCCGCTACCTCTACTGGGGCTGCGACGTCTGGCTGAACAACCCGCTGCGCCCGCTGGAGGCGTGCGGGACCTCGGGCATGAAGGCCGCGCTCAACGGCGGCCTGAACCTCTCCATCCGCGACGGGTGGTGGGACGAGTGGTTCGACGGCCAGAACGGCTGGGCCATCCCCACGGCCGACGGTGTCGCCGACGCCGACCGGCGCGACGAGGTCGAGGCGCGGGCGATCTACGACCTGCTCTCGACCCAGGTGCTGCCGCGGTTCTACGAGCGCGACGCGGAGGGCGTGCCGGCGCGCTGGGTGGAGATGGTCCGCCACACGCTGCGCGAGACCGGGCCCAAGGTGCTGGCCACCCGCATGGTGCGCGACTACGTGCAGGCGCTGTACGTGCCGGCCGCGCAGTCGGCCCGCGTGATGTCCGCGGACGGCTACGCCCCGGCGCGGTCGGAGTCGCAGTGGCGGGCGCACCTGCTGCACAACTGGTCGACCGTCCGCGTCGCCCACGTGGAGGCCACCGGAGCCGGTGACACGCCCGAGATCGGTTCGACCCTCGCGCTGCGCGCGGAGGTGGAGCTGCCGGGCCTGGAGCCCTCCGACGTCCAGGTGCAGGCGGCCTACGGCCGGGTCGACGACGCCGACGGGCTGCACGACGTCACGTCGGTGCCCATGGCCCACGAGCAGAGCGAGGGCTCCCGCCACTGGTTCACCGCCACCGTGCCGCTGGAGCGCACCGGCGCCTTCGGCTACACCGTGCGGGTCCTCCCGTACTCCGAGCACCTGGCCGACCCGGCCGAGCTCGGGGTGGTGACGACGGCCTGATCGGAGCGCCCGGTCACACGTCGCGACGCTCCCGTCACGCTGGTCCCACCTGTTCGGTGTGACGTGCAGCGATCACGGCGTGGCGGGGGTGGCCGGGCACCGAAGTCCGTTGCGCATCACTAGGCTGGCCGCCATGCCCGACCGCTGTGAAGTCCTCCCCGGAGACGCCGTCGTCGCCCGCCGCGACGGCGCCCTGCTGTGGGTCGACGCTCCCGGTTCGCCCGCCCTCGTGGCGGCCCTCCACGCCTGCCTCGGCGTCTCCGGCCCCGGCGCCGACCGCGTCCTGTCGGCCGTGGCCGCGCGTGCGGGGTCGCTCGTCTCCGGCAGCGCCTCCTTCGCGCTGGTGCTCGCCGACCGCGCATCGGGCACCGGCGTCGCCCTGTGGTCCGGCAAGGGCCAGCCGTCCGTCGACGGCGTCCCCTTGTCCGGGTCGTCGGTGGACGGGGGCACCGTCGCCTCCGGCTTCCCGGTGGGCCGCGCGCTCTACGTGGGCCCGGGGGAGGCCGCCTCGCAGTCGGCTCCCGGCATCTCCTTCGACCTCGTCGAGGGGACCGTGCCCGGGTCCGGCGCCGCCCTGCACCTGACCGCCGCCCCGGCTGCGGCGCCCGCCCAGGCCGCCCCGTCGTCGTTCACCGCGAGCTCGGACTCCGGGTTCGGTGCCGCGTCCGGTTCCGCTTCCGGTGCCGGTGCGAGCCGGGCCAGCACCCCGCCCGAGACGGGCGAGGAGACCGCCTTCTGGCGCCCCGAGGCCGGCGCCGCGGCGCCGGTCCTCCGGTTCGACGACGGCCTGGTCATCACGGTCGACGAGGACCTCGTGCTCGGGCGTCGTCCCGACAACCACGAGATGGTCAGCAGCGGCGGCGCGCGGCCGGTGCCGATCGCCGACACCCAGAACGTGCTCTCCTCGGCCCACGCGGCGCTGACCCGCTCCGGCGAGGAGGTCTCGCTCATCGACCTGGGCTCGCTCAACGGCACGCACGTCGCCGGGCCGGAGGCCACCGAGTGGACCCAGCTCGAGCCGGGCGTCGCCCACCCCCTGTCCGACGGCGACCGCCTGCTCCTCGGCTGGACCGTCATCACCTTCGAGCAGCCCGAGTAGCTCTGCGGACCGCTGAACCCCAGAGGCCCAGGACCGCACCGGTCCTGGGCCTCTCGGGTTCAACCCTTCGTTCCGGTCGGAGCGCCGCTACAGCCGGCCGACCCAGCTCAGCAGGAAGTCGTTGAACCGCCCGACATCCTGCGGCCGGTGCCCCGCTCCCTCGATCTGAACGTGGTGGCCGCCTGCGATGTCCACGACGGCCGATCCGATGGCCTCGTAGAGGGGGCTCCAGCCGCCGGTCACCACTGCGAGCGGCACCGCCATGCCTGCGAGAGCCGCCGGTGTCAGCCTGGTCTCCCACGGCGGTCGGTGTCGGCGAAGCAGCTCCAGCGACCGCTCGTCCTGCGCCGTGGCCGGGGAAACGGCGCGGACGTGCTCCTGAACGCTGTACTCGTCGGCGGCCGCGAATGTCGCTGCCGGTTCGATCACGACCACGCCACGCAGCCCGGGCGACCGGATCGCCGTCGCCAGGACCGCTACTGCGGACCACGAGTGCCCGACGAGGACCGTGGCGGGGTGGACCTGTGCGGCGAGCCAGGTCGCCTCGCCGTCGACCGTCAACTCCTCGGGCAGCTCGTCGTCGCCGAACCCCCGTCGGACCAGGAAGCGGGCGCCCGGAAGGTCCGCCTGCATCGGCCAGGCGCCCACCCCCGCACGACCACCGATGGCATGCACGAACGCGATGTCGGCGGGCACGTCGACAGGCGGCTTCTGCGTCACGGTGCGAGTTCTCTCCAGCTCGTCAGGGTCGGCGGAGGACCTTGAGCAGCCAGACGCAGCGGCCCGGGAGCTGGATGGGACCCGGCGCCACCACGGTCGTCTCGGGCGGTGCCCCGGTGGCGTACTCGGTGGACAGCACCAGCTCGTAGCCGTCGGCCCACGGCGGTCCGGGCAGTTCGACGGTCACCGGATCCGGGCCCGCGTGCAGCTGCACCAGGTAGGAGTCGTCCACCACTGGCCGGCCGTGGGCGTCGCGGCCGCGGATGCCCCGCCCGTCGAGGTACATGCCGACGGTCTGCAGCCCGGTGTCGAACCAGTCGGCCGTCGTGAGCTGACCGCCGTCGGGGGCGAACCAGGCGAGGTCGCGTGTGCCGCCGGTGCCGGGCAGCTCGTGGCCCTCGAAGAACGCCTCCTGCCGCAGCACGGGCGCCGACCGGCGCAGCCGCAGCACGTGTGCGACGAACGCCCGCAGGTCCTCGTCGACCTGGGTCCAGTCCAGCCAGGACAGCTCGCCGTCCTGGCAGTAGGCGTTGTTGTTGCCCTGCTGGGTGCGGCCCAGTTCGTCACCGGCGGTGAGCATGGGCACGCCGGTGGACAGCAGCAGCGTGCTCAGCAGGTTGCGCACCTGACGGCCGCGCAGGGCGTTGACCGCCAGGTCGTCGGTCTCGCCCTCGACGCCGCAGTTCCAGCCGCGGTTGTGGCTCTCGCCGTCCCGGTTGTCCTCGCCGTTGGCCTCGTTGCGCTTGTCCTGGTAGGTCACCAGGTCGCGCATCGTGAAGCCGTCGTGGGCGGTGACGAAGTTGATGCTGGCGAAGGGGCGCCGGCCGTCGGAGCGGTACAGGTCCGAGGAGCCGGTGAGCCGGTAGGCGAGGTCGCGGACGCCCACGTGCGCACCCGTCCACACGTCGCGCACGGTGTCCCGGTAGGCGGCGTTCCACTCCGTCCACGGCGGCGGGAAGTTGCCCACCTGGTACCCGCCGGGGCCGACGTCCCAGGGCTCGGCGATCAGCTTCACCTGGCTGACCACCGGGTCCTGGTGCACCACGTCGAAGAACGCCGAGAACCGGTCGACGTCGTGCGTCGAGCGGGCCAGCGCCGGGGCCAGGTCGAACCGGAACCCGTCGACGTGCATCTCGGTGACCCAGTAGCGCAGCGAGTCCATGAGCAGCCCCAGCACCGCGGGCCGGCGCACGTCCAGGGTGTTCCCGCACCCGGTGTAGTCGGTGTAGCGGGCCGGGTTCTGCGGGTCGACGCGGTAGTAGCCGCTGTTGTCGATGCCCTTGAACGACAGGGTCGGCCCGGTGTGGTCGCCCTCCGCGGTGTGGTTGTAGACGACGTCGAGGATGACCTCGATGCCGGCGGCGTGCAGCGCCTTGACCATCGTCTTGAACTCGGTCACCTGCCCACCGCCGCCGCCCGCGGAGCTGTAGGCGGCGTGCGGGGCGAAGAACCCGAGGGTGTTGTAGCCCCAGTAGTTGGTGAGCCCGCGCCGCAGCAGGTGCGGCTCGCTCACGAACTGGTGCACGGGCAGCAGTTCGACGGCCGTGACGCCGAGGCCCTGCAGGTGCTCGACGAAGGCGGGGTGCGCCAGGCCCGCGTAGGTTCCGCGCAGGTGTGCCGGCACGTCGGGGTGGCGCATGGTCGCGCCCTTGACGTGCACCTCGTAGATCACGGTGTCCGACCACGAGGTGCGCAGCGGCCGGTCGCCGTCCCACGGGAAGATGTCGTGGACCACCACGCCGCGGGGCACGTGCGGGGCGGAGTCCCGGTCGTCGGGCGGACCCTCGGGGGAGTCGGCGTGCCCGAACAGCGAGGGGTGCAGCTCCAGCCCGCCGTCGACGGCGCGGGCGTAGGGGTCCAGCAGCAGCTTGGCCGGGTTGTACCGCTGCCCGGTCGAGGGCTCGTAGGTGCCGTGGACGCGATAGCCGTAGCGCTGACCGGGGCCGATCCCGGGCAGGCGGCCGTGCCACACCTGGTGCGTGGTCTCGGTCAGCGGCTGGCGGTGCTCGGTGCCGTCGGCGTCGAACAGGCACAGCTCGACGGCGGAGGCGCCGGCCGACCAGAGGGCGAAGTTCGTGCCCGTGCCGTCCCAGTGCGCGCCGAGGGGGGAGGGGGAGCCGGGCAGGACCTCGGCGACCGGATGCTCGATCACCGGGCGATCGTGCCAAGCCCGGGGCGTGTGCGCGTGCACGTGGTGCGCGGCGGGTTGGTTGGATGGGGTCCGTGTCGAGCGTCGGTGGGGTGGGTGGGGGCGGCACAGACGCCTCCGAAGGGGCTGTCGTCCGGATGACCGGGGTCGACGTCGTGCGGGGGGAGACCCACCTGCTGCGCGGTGTCGACTGGCACGTGGAGGCCGACCACCGGTGGGTGGTCCTCGGGCCCAACGGGGCCGGCAAGACCACGCTGCTGCAGCTGGCCGGGGCGCTGCTGCACCCGACCCGGGGCGAGGTGCAGCTGCTGGGGGAGACCCTCGGTGCGGTCGACGTCTTCGAGCTGCGCCCCCGCATCGGGCTGACCAGCGCCGCCCTGGCGCAGCGGATCAGCCCGGCGGAGACGACCGGGGACATCGTCGTCTCGGCCGGCTACGCCGTGGTGGGCCGGGGGCGGGAGCGCTACGACGTCCACGACCTCACCCGCGCCGGCATCCTCATGGAGCAGTGGGGCGTCGCCCAGTTCGCGCACCGGCCGTTCGGGACCCTCAGCGAGGGGGAGCGCAAGCGCGCCCAGATCGCCCGGGCGCTCATGCCCGACCCCGAGCTGCTGCTGCTCGACGAGCCGGGCGCCGGCCTCGACCTGGGCGGCCGCGAGGACCTGGTGGCCCGCCTCTCGGACCTGGCCCGCTACCTCTACGCCCCGGCGCAAGTGCTGGTCACCCACCACGTCGAGGAGATCCCGCCCGGGTACGACCACGCCCTCCTGCTGCGCGGGGGAGAGGTGGTGGCCGCGGGGGCGACCGACGACGTGGTCACCGCCGCGAACCTCTCGGACACCTTCGGCCTGCCGCTGGACGTGACCCGGACCGACGGCCGGTTCACCGCCCGCCGCGCTCGCTAAGGTTCCCCGCATGGCCGATCCGGAGTTCGTGACCCTGCAGGTCGAGGACGGGGTGGGCACCATCCGCCTCGACCGCCCGAAGATGAACGCGATCGACGAGCAGCTGCACCGGGAGGTGCGCGCCGCGGCGCTGCAGGCGGGGGAGCGCGACGACGTCCGCGCCGTCGTCATCTACGGCGGAGAGCGTGTCTTCGCCGCGGGCGCCGACATCAAGGCCATGTCCCAGCTCGACGCCGTCGGCATGGCGGACTGGGGCCGGGAGCTGCAGGAGTCGTTCCGCGTCGTCGCGCGGGTGCCGAAGCCGGTCATCGCCGCGATCACCGGCTACGCGCTGGGTGGCGGGTACGAGCTCGCGCTGTGCGCCGACTTCCGCGTGCTCGGCAGCAAGGCGAAGATCGGCCAGCCCGAGATCCTGCTCGGCGTCATCCCGGGCGCGGGGGGCACCCAGCGGCTCGCCCGTCTGGTCGGCCCGGCCAAGGCCAAGGACCTGGTCTTCACCGGCCGGCACGTCGGCGCCGAGGAGGCGCTGGAGATCGGCCTGGCCGACGCCGTCGTCCCCGACGCCGAGGTCTACGAGACCGCCGTGGCGATGGCTCGCAAGTTCGCCGCCGGGCCGCCGCTGGCGCTGGCCGCCGCCAAGCGCGCCATCGACGAGGGCCTCGAGCTGCCCATGGACGAGGCGCTGACGCTGGAGACCCGGCTGTTCGCCGAGCTGTTCGACACCGAGGACCAGAAGACCGGCATGAGCTCGTTCCTGGAGAGCGGGCCGGGCAAGGCCACGTTCACCGGCCGCTGACGCCGGGAGGCGTAGCGTCCGGGGGGTCCTGGTCCACCTCGCGCGCCGGCCGTCCGTCGCCGGTGCCGGGACCAGGAGCACGCCGTGGGCCGGTCGCCGGCCCGGTCAGGTTCACCCATGGTCTCCGCACCGTCCGCCACGCCCACCGACGAGCACGCACCCGCCGACGCCTGCGGGAACTGCCCGCACCCGCTGAGCGCCCACGACACCATCTCGCTGCGCTTCTGCCGTGCCACCCAGGCCGGCGACCTGCCGCGGGGATGCGCCTGTCCGTCGTCCTGAACCAGGGGGATGCGTGATCATGCGGGCATGAGCTCATCGGGCCCAGACGACGTCGACCGTTCGGACCCCGCCGGCCGGGCGTGGGTCGACCGGGCGGTGGCGACGGTCGAGGCCGACGCCCGGCGCAGCGCGGACACGCACCTGCTCGTCTACCCGCTGCCCCCGGAGTGGGGTGTCGACCTCTACCTCAAGGACGAGTCGACCCACCCGACCGGCAGCCTCAAGCACCGGCTCGCCCGGTCGCTGTTCCTCTACGGCCTGTGCTCGGGTCAGATCACCGAGGGCAGCACCGTCGTGGAGGCCTCCAGCGGATCGACGGCGGTGAGCGAGGCCTACTTCGCCCGCATGCTCGGCCTGCCCTTCGTCGCGGTGATGCCGCGCTCGACCAGCCCCGAGAAGATCGCCCTCATCGAGTTCCACGGGGGCCGCTGCCACTTCGTCGACCGGGCTCCGGACATGTACGACGAAGCCCGCCGGCTGGCCGCCGAGTGCGGGGGCCACTACCTCGACCAGTTCACCTTCGCCGAGCGCGCCACCGACTGGCGGGGCAACAACAACATCGCCGAGTCGATCTTCGAGCAGCTCTCCGCCGAGCGGCACCCGGTCCCCGAGTGGGTCGTCGTCGGTGCCGGCACGGGCGGCACGAGCGCGACGATCGGCCGGTACATCCGCTACCGCCGGCACCCCACCCGGCTGGCCGTCGTCGACCCGGAGAACTCGGCGTTCCTCCCCGGCTACGCGGCCCGGGAGCCGGACTGGACCACCGGGATGCCCTCCCGCATCGAGGGCATCGGCCGGCCGCGCGTGGAGCCTTCCTTCGTGCCCACGATCGTCGACCGGATGATCGGGGTGCCCGACGCCGGCTCGCTCGCCGCGATGCGGCACCTGGCGACGACGACCGGCAGACGGGCCGGCGGCTCCACCGGCACCAACCTGTGGGGCGCCTTCGCGCTGGTCGCCGAGATGGTGGCCGCCGGCCGCACGGGCAGCGTGGTCACCCTCCTGTGCGACGGCGGGGAGCGCTACGCGCACACCTACTACTCCGACGAGTGGGTCGCCGCGCAGGGACTGGACCTGGCCCCGCACGCCGCCAGGCTGCAGCGATTCGCCCGCACGGGGCTATGGGGCGACCCCTCGTGACGTGGCTCACCCGGCCCTCGTGCCGCGTCCCTCATACCTGCAAGTAACCTCCTTGGTCGGAGCTGGGCGGGCCTCATGCCCGCACCCCCTGACCCCGTCGCGGAGGTAGGTCTGGCGTGAACATCGTCGTACTGGTCAAGCAGGTCCCCGATTCCGGCAGCGAGCGCAAGCTGGACCCGGCGGACAACACCGTCGCGCGCGCCGCCGCGGACAACGTCGTCAACGAGATCGACGAGTACGCCATCGAAGAGGCGCTCGTGGTGAAGGAGGCCCAGGGCGGCGAGGTCACCGTGCTGACCGTCGGCCCCGACAGCGCCACCGACGCCATCCGCAAGGCGCTCTCCATGGGCGCCGACAAGGCGGTGCACATCTCCGACGAGGCCATCAAGGGCTCCGACGCCGTGCAGATCAGCGCCGTCCTGGCCGCTGCCCTGGGGCAGCTGGAGTACGACCTCATCATCTGCGGCGCCGAGGCGACCGACAGCCAGATGAGCGTCATGCCGGCGCTGCTGGCCGAGCGCCTGGGGCTCCCGCAGCTGTCGGGTGCCCGCAAGCTCACGGTCGACGGCGGCACCGCGAAGATCGAGCGGCAGACCGACGGCGGCTACTGGGCCGTCGAGGCGCCGCTGCCGGCGATCGTGTCCACCTGGGACACCATCAACGAGCCGCGCTACCCCTCGTTCAAGGGGATCATGGCCGCCAAGAAGAAGCCGGTCGAGACCAAGTCGCTGGCCGACATCGGCGTCGACGCCTCGGCCGTCGGGCTGGCCAACGCCACGACCCAGGTCCTCGACTTCTCCGGCCGCCCGCCCAAGGGCGAGGGCGTCAAGGTCACCGACGAGGGCGACGGCGGGCAGCAGTTCGTCGACTACCTCGCCAGCCAGAAGATCGTCTGAGTCCGGCCCGGATCGAAGGAAGAGGAGAACCCACGCATGGCAGAGGTCCTGGTCCTGGCCGAGCTCAACCCGGCCGGCGGCGGAGTCCGCAAGACCACCCTGGAAGCACTCACCGCGGCGCGTGCGCTCGGTGAGCCGTCGGCGGTCGTCATCGCCGCGCCCGGCACCGCCGCGGGCGTGCGCGACCAGCTCGCCGAGTACGGCGCCGCCACCGTCTACGTCGCCGAGGCCCCCGAGATCGACGAGTTCCTCGTCGCGCCCAAGGCCGAGGTGCTGGCGCAGCTGGTGGGCGAGAAGTCGCCGGCCGCCGTCGTCATCCCCTCCTCGCCCGAGGGCAAGGAGGTCGCCGCCCGGCTGGCGATCAAGATCGGCAGCGGTTTCCTGACCGACGTCACCGAGATCGCCGCCGACGGCACCGCCACGCAGGCCGCCTTCGCCGGCGCGGTGATCGTGCACTCGAAGGTCACCGCCGGCACGCCGATCTACACCCTGCGCGGCAACTCGGTCACCCCCGAGCCGGCTGCGGCCGCGGGTGCCGAGCAGGCCGTGTCGGTGTCGGTCTCCGACGCCGCCAAGCAGGCCAAGGTCACCGACCGCGTGGTCGAGCAGAAGAGCAGCCGTCCCGAGCTCACCGAGGCCTCCATCGTGGTCTCGGGTGGTCGTGGTGTCGCCAGCGCCGAGAACTTCTCGATCATCGAGGCGCTGGCCGACTCGCTCGGCGCGGCCGTCGGTGCCTCGCGTGCCGCGGTCGACTCCGGCTTCTACCCGCACAGCTTCCAGGTCGGGCAGACCGGCAAGACCGTCTCGCCGAACCTGTACGTGGCGGTCGGCATCTCCGGTGCGATCCAGCACCGCGCCGGCATGCAGACGTCGAAGACGATCGTCGCCATCAACAAGGACCCGGAGGCGCCGATCTTCGAGCTCGCCGACTTCGGTGTCATCGGTGACCTCAACACCGTCGTCCCGCAGGCCACCGAGCTGATCCAGGCCCGCAAGTAACGACAGCAGCACCTCGCGTCGAGCGCCGGTCCCCGTACGGGGGCCGGCGCTCGACGCGATCTCAGGGGTCCCGGTGCTCCAGCCAGGCCAGGACGGCGCTCACCCGGCGGTCCACCTGCCGCGACTCGTGCAGGCCCAGCGCGGCGAAGATGGCCGCGACGTGCTTGCTGACGGCGGACTCCGAGACGTGCAGCCGGGCCGCGATCGCGCCGTTCGTCCGCCCCTGCGCCATCTCGCGCAGCACGTCCAGCTCCCGGCCGGTCAGCCGGTTCACCGGTGAGTCGCGGGTGCGCCGTCCCGCGGCCACCAACGCGTCGACGACGGCCGGGTCGACCACGGAGCCGCCGTCGTGCACCGCGCGCAGCGCGCGGACCAGCTCGTCGCGGTCGGACACGCGGTCCTTGAGCAGGTAACCCAGACCCGCCGTGCCGGCGCTGAACAGCGTGGTCGCGTACGACGCGTCGGCGTGCTGCGAGAGCACGACGACGCCGACGCCGGGGTGCTCGGCCCGGATCTGCCGTGCCGCGGTGATCCCGTCGGTGCTGAACCCCGGCGGCATCCGGATGTCGGTGAGGACGACGTCGGGACGCAGCTGCGCCACGCGCGCCAGCAGCTCCGGTGCGCTGGCGGCCGTGCCCACCGTCTCGACCTCGGGTCCGTCGTCGAGGAGTCGGCGCACGCCCTCGCGCACCAGGTAGTTGTCGTCGGCCAGCACGAGTCGCACCGTCACCTCCCTCCCGCCGGGAACGAGGCCCGCAGGACGGTGCCGCCACCGGGCGCGCGGACGACGGCGAAGGTGCCGCGGAGCGACTCCACCCGGTCCCGCAGACCGCTGAGGCCGCTCGGGCCGGGCCCGGCCGGCGGGTCGTCCGGGAGCCCGGGGCCGTCGTCGGCCACCTCGAGGCACAGCCGATCGTCGACGAGGTCGATGCGCACCACGACCCGGCTGCCCGGCGCGTGCTTGAGGGCGTTGGTGACCGCCTCCGTCGCGACGAAGTAGGCGGCGGCCTCCACGGCGGGCGCGCACCGGTCGGCCGGGCCCAGCGGCGTCTCCAGCTCGACCCGGGCGGGCAGGCCGGTCAGCCGGCTCTCCACCGCGGCCACCAGTCCGGCGTCGGCGAGCACCGGCGGGCGCAGGCCGCGCACCAGTTCGCGCAGTTCGGTGATGGCGTCCTGGATGCGCTGCCCGACCTCACCGACGGTGGCCCGGGCTTCCTCGGGACGGCGGGACGCCTGGCGCGAGGCCAGCGCCACGAGCGAGAGCGCGGCGACGAGCTGCTGCTGGACTCCGTCGTGGAGGTCGCGCTCCAGCGTCCGCCGGGCGGCGTCCTCGGCGCTGACCAGCCGCTCGCGCGACTCGACCAGATGGTCCTCCAGGACGCGGACCCGGCGGGTGATCCCGACGAGCAGGGCGAGGGGGAACAGCGCGAGCGCCAGCAGGAAGAGCGGCACGAAGACCCGCTCGGGCGGGATGGGCAGGCCGCTGACCTCGACCACCACGATGAGCAGCAGGAGGCAGGCCAGGAGGGCGATGCTCCGGATGGCCCAGCTGAGCTCGCGCCGCCGCTCGGCATCCCCGCTGCGCCACCGCAGCACCAGCACGGCGACGCCCAGCAGCACCCAGGCCGGTTCGGTGACCCGTACGGCGGCGCCCAGACCTGCCAGTGGCTCGAGCGCGTCGACGGCCAGCGGGTTGGCGTGGACCACACCGTCCTCGTCCACCGCCAGGGACTCCGAACCCACCAGTTCCAGCAGCGGCGCGACGACGGCGAGCACGGCCAGGCCCCCTGCGAGCCGGACGTGCCACGGCCGGTCGGCCGCGCCGTCGGGGAGCCGGGCCAGGGTCGCGACGATGGCCGCGACGGCACCGAGGAACGACATCCAGCCGGCGGTGCGCAGGAGGGCGAAGGGGAGGTCGCCCACGTCGGGATCCGCGGCGAGCGAGTCGGCCAGGGCGCTCGCCGCGAGCAGGAGACCGGCCAGCAGCAGCGTGCGCGCCGCGGTGTTGCGCGGCGTCAGGCAGACGGCCGCCAGGCCCGACGCGAGCCAGGCGACCAGGACGATCCCGATGAGGACGTCGGCGGGCACCGCGTCACTGTGGCAGTCGCGGCGGCTGCGGGGGAGGGAGTGGGCTGCAGGATCCACCTGGAGCGTGGTGCAGGCAGCCGGGTGCCGCGCGCCAGTTCCCGGGACGGTTCCGGTGCTGACGATCGGCGGGTCCGTCGACGTCGTCCTGAGGAGATCCCCGTGAAGCGTTCGTCCCTGCCCGTGCTGCTCCTGCTCGCCGGTGCCGCCTGGACCGCCGGCCAGGCGGTGCTCCCCGACATGGGCACCGCCTGGTCCGACCGGCTGGCGGCCGTCGCCGCCGACCGCCCCATGCAGGCCCTCGCCACCGCGCTGTTCGCCCTGGCCGGGGTGCTGCTCGTGGCCGCGGCCGTCGTGGCCGGGCGAGCGGACGTCTCCGGCCGCGGCAGTGGCCTGATGCGTGCCGGCACCGTGATGCTGGGGCTCGGCGGGGTCTGGCTCGCCGCCGGCCGCGGCGCCTTCAACCTGCACATGTACCAGCTGACCGACCCGGCGATCGGCCGGGAGGCGGCCGAGACGGTCGCGAACGCCGACGTCGGCCCGGGCTTCCTGCCGCTGGTGCTCACCCTGCCCGCCCTGCTCCTCGGCCCGGTGGTCCTCGCCGCGGGACTGCTCCGGGCACGGCGGGCCGGGGCGCTCCCGTGGGCGGCGCTGGCCTGCTGGCTGCTCGGCATCGGGGCCTTCGTCGCGACCGAGTTCACCGTGAAGGCGACCGAGGTCGCCGGGATCGCGGTCGCGACGGTCGCGCTGGTCCTGCTCGGGCGGGCGCTGAGCCGGCCGGAGGAGGAGACGGCACCGGCCGCCGTCCCGGGGGAGAGCGTGGCCGTCCGCGGCTGACGCCGATCGTCCGGATCCGGGCCCCGGAGCGGGAAGCTCCGGGGCACCCGGACGGTTGGGCGGTTCGTGGACGGGACTGCGGCGGCGAGCATCTGGGACGCGGAGCACCGTCGGGCGACGATCGGACTGCTCACCCTCGTCACCCTCATCGCCTTCGAGGCGATGGCCGTGGGGACGGCGATGCCGACCGCCGTCGCCGAGCTCGACGGCGTCGCCTGGTACGCCTGGACCTTCAGCGCCTTCCTCGTGGCGTCCGTGGCCGGCATGGTGATCGGCGGCGAGGTGGGCGACCGGAGGCCGCCGCGCCCGGGCGTGCTCGCCGGAGTGGCGTTGTTCGCGACCGGGCTGCTGATCGCCGGCCTCGCCCAGAGCATGGCCGTGCTCGTCCTGGGCCGGGCGGTGCAGGGGCTCGGCGCCGGCATCGTCATCGTGCTGCTCTACGTCATCGCCGGGCAGGCGTTCTCCTCAGAGCTCCGCCCGCGGCTGTTCGGCGCCTTCGCGGCCGGATGGGTGCTGCCCGCGCTGATCGGACCGCTGGTCGCCGGGCTGGTGACCACGCACATCGGCTGGCGCGGCGTCTTCCTCGGGCTGCTGCCGCTCGTCGGGGCGGGGCTGGCACTGCTGTTCAGCGGCGGATCGGGGCACGCACCCGATCCGGAGCCGGCACGCCGCCGGGCCAGCAACGTCCCGTGGGCGCTGCTGACCGGGGTCGGCATCGCCACCTGCCTCTACGCCGGTCAGCGACTCGACCTCGCCGCGGCCGGCCTGGCCGTCCTGGGCGCCCTGGCCCTGGCCGCCGGACTGCGGCGGCTGCTGCCGCGCGGCACGGTCCGCGCCCGCCCGGGCATCCCGGCCGTGATCGCCGGCCGCGGGCTGCTGGCCGGTTCCTTCTTCGGCATGGACGCCCTGCTCCCGTTCGTCCTCACCACGCAGCACGGGTGGAGCGCCACCACCGCCGGGCTGCCGCTGACCGCGGGGGCCGTCGGCTGGGTGACCGCCGCGCAGCTCCAGGGGCGACTGACGCACGTGCCGCGGGAGCGGGTGCTGCGTGCCGGGTTCCTGCTGCTCGCCCTCGGGCTCGCCGCGACGGCCACGACCGCGATCCCGGCCCTGGGCGGCTGGCCGGCCTACCTGACCTGGGCCGTGGCCGGTGTCGGCATGGGGCTGGGCATGCCCAGCGTCGGCGTGCTGCTGCTCGACCAGTCGCCCGAGGCCGACCGCGGTGCCAACTCCGCTGCCTTCCAGATCTCCGACGTCACCGCGTCGGCCCTGTGCGTGGGGCTGGCGGGCGTCCTGGTGGCCGGGGCGGCGGACGGCGGGGGTGCGCTGTGGCCCGCGGTGGTCGCCGCGGTCGCCGTCCTCACCGTCCCGGCGCTCGTGGGTGCCCGGGTGGCCGACCGCACGGTCCCGTCGGGGCAGGAGGCCCCGGCGGGCGCGACTACCCTGGCGGCGACATGACCTACCTGGACCATGCGGCGACGACCCCGGTGCTCCCCGAGGTGCTGGCCGCGATGAGCGAGCAGCTGGGCCGCGTCGGCAACGCGTCCTCCCTGCATGCCAGCGGTCGCGCCGCGCGCCGGGTGGCCGAGCAGTCGCGCGAGCGGCTGGCCGAGGCGCTGGGCGCCCGCCCCTCGGAGGTGCTGTTCACCGGCGGGGGCACCGAGAGCGACAACCTGGCGGTCAAGGGCCTGTTCTGGGCCCGCCGGGCCGCCGACGCCCAGCGGCGCCGGCTCGTGGTCAGTCCCGCCGAGCACCACGCCGTCCTGGACAGCGTCGAGTGGCTGATCAAGCACGACGGGGCCGAGGTCACCTGGCTGCCGGTCGGGCCGACCGGGCGGGTCAGTCCCGAGGCACTGGCCGACGCGCTGGGCGACGGACGGGACGTGGCTCTGGCCAGCGCCATGTGGGCCAACAACGAGATCGGCACGGTCAGCGACATCGCGGTGCTGGCCGAGACCGCGCACGCCGTGGGGGTGCCGCTGCACACCGACGCCGTCCAGGCGGTCGGGCAGGTGCCGGTGGACTTCGGCGCGAGCGGGGTCGACGCCCTCACCATGACCGGGCACAAGCTGGGCGGGCCGATGGGCGCGGGGGTGCTGCTGCTGCGCCGCGACGTCGAGTGCACCCCGCTGCTGCACGGCGGCGGCCAGGAGCGCGACGTCCGGTCGGGGACGCTCGACGTCGCCGCGATCGTCGGCCTGGCGACCGCCGCGGCGAGCGCCGTCGCCACCCGCGAGGAGCGGGCCGCCCGGCTGGCCGCGCTGCGCGACCGGCTCGTGGCCGGGGTCGTGGCGCAGGTACCCGACGCCCAGCTCAACGGCGCCCCGCTGGACGACGTCGTCGCCGGCGGGCCGGGGCGGCTGCCCGGCAACGCGCACCTGTCCTTCCCCGGTGCCGAGGGCGACGCCCTGCTCATGCTGCTCGACGCCAAGGGCATCGAGTGCTCCACGGGCTCGGCGTGCAGCGCCGGGGTGGCCCGGCCCAGCCACGTGCTGCTGGCCGTGGGGGCCGACGCGGACCGCGCCCGCAGCTCGCTGCGGTTCAGCCTCGGCCACACCTCCGCCGACGCCGACGTCGACGCCGTCCTCGAGGTGATCGCCCCCGTGGTGGAGCGGGCGCGCCGCGCCGGGATGGGCCGGTCGTGAGGATCCTCGCCGCGATGAGCGGGGGAGTGGACTCCGCCGTCGCCGCGGCGCTGGCCGTGGACGCCGGACACGACGTCACCGGGGTGCACCTGGCGCTGTCGCAGAACCGGCAGACGCTGCGCAGCGGCTCGCGCGGCTGCTGCAGCGTCGAGGACTCGCACGACGCCCGCCGGGTCGCCGACGAGCTCGGCATCCCGTTCTACGTGTGGGACATGGCCGACCGGTTCACCGAGGACGTCGTCGACGACTTCGTGGCCGAGTACGCCGCGGGCAGGACGCCGAACCCGTGCCTGCGCTGCAACGAGAAGATCAAGTTCTCGGCGGTGCTGGACCGGGCCCGGGCGCTGGGCTTCGACGCCGTCGTGACCGGGCACCACGCCCGGCTGGCCGACGGCGTCCTGCGCCGGTCGGTCGACGCCGCCAAGGACCAGTCCTACGTGCTGGCCGTCCTGACCGGTGAGCAGCTGGCCGCGGCGATGTTCCCGCTCGGCGGCATGACCAAGGACCGCGTCCGGGAGATCGCGGCCGAGCGCGGCTTCGCCGTCGCCGCCAAGCCCGACTCGCACGACATCTGCTTCATCCCCGACGGCGACACCCGCGGCTTCCTGTCCCGGAAGCTCGGCAGCCGACCGGGTCCGGTGGTGGACGCCGCCACCGGGACGACCGTCGGCGAGCACGACGGGACCTACGGCTTCACGATCGGCCAGCGCAAGGGGCTGGGCGTGAGCGCCGGGGACTCGCGACCGCGGTACGTGCTGGGCATCGAGCCGGTCAGCCGCACGGTGACCATCGGCACGGCCGACCTCGCCTCGGTCGACGAGGTGCGCACCGGTGCTCCGACGTGGACGGGTGCGGCGCCGGCCCTGCCGGGGCGCTTCGAGGTCCAGCTCCGGGCCCACGGCAGTCCGGTCGCCTGCGAGGTGCGCGCCACCGACGACGGCGGGCTGAGCATCGCGCTGGCCGAGTCGCAGCGGGGCGTGGCCCCGGGGCAGTCCGCCGTCCTCTACGAGCCGGACGCCGAGCGCGGTGACCGGGTCGTCGGGCAGGCGGCCGTGGCTCTGTGACGTCGTCCTGGGGCGCCGCCACGGGCGTCGGGTCGCTGCCCGGCGCCGATCCGGCGGAGGCGGTCCGGCTCGTCCTCGGTGAGCTGCCCGGGATGCCGCACCTGCCCGAGCTGCCCGGCCGCGGCGCCGGCGCGGACATGATCGGGCGCACGGCCGGGCTGCTCGTGGACCTCGCCGTCGACCTCACGCCGGCCGGCTGGCGGCTGGTGCCACGCTCGGGCGGCGACCAGCGGCGGGCGCAGGAGTTCCTGGCACGTGATCTGGACGCCCTGCTCGAGCAGACCGAGGGCTACCAGGGGCCGCTGAAGCTGCAGGCCGCCGGCCCGTGGACGCTGGCCGCCTCCCTGGAGCGGACCCGCGGGGAGCGCGCCGTCGTCGACCCGGGTGCGCGCCGCGACCTCGCGCAGTCGCTCGCCGAAGGGCTGGCCGCGCACGTCGCCGAGGTCGGCGCGCGCGTGCCGGGTGCCCGCATCGCCGTCCAGCTGGACGAGCCGAGCGTGCCCGCGGTGCTGCAGGGCGGGCTGCCGACGGCCAGCGGCTTCGGGAAGCTGCCCGCGGTGGCCGCCGCGGTGGTGGAGGAGGAGCTCCGGGCGATGCTCGACGCGCTGCCCGGTGACGTCGTCGTGCACTGCTGCGCGCAGCGGATGCCGCTGGACCTCTTCCGTGCCGCCGGCGCGGCCGGGCTGTCGTTCGACCTCGGGCTGGTGCAGGACCTGGACGCCGTCGGCACCGCGATCGAGGCCGGGGTGCAGCTGCTGGTCGGGGTGGTGCCGGGCACCGACGCCGCGTTGCCCGAGCCGAAGGCGACGGCGAGCCGGGTGCAGGCCTTCTGGCGGGAGCTCGGGTTCCCCGCCGACCGGCTGCCGGACGCGGTCACCCTCACCCCGGCCTGCGGCCTGGCCGGTGCGACCCCCGCCCATGCCCGGGCGGCCATGACCCATGTCCGCGAGGCCGCGAAGTACCTCCAGCCGGAGTGAGCCCGACCGGGTGAGGGCGGGTTCGCCGTCGTACCCGCCGGATACCGTTTCCGGGTGACCACCGAGTCTGCCGCGCTGGACCAACCGGTCGTCGAGGCCGCAATCGACCGCGAAGACCTCACCGAGGTCCCTGACGACGCGCGCACCCGGCACCGCGACCTCTCCGAGGAGCTGGACCGGTACGCCTTCGCCTACTACGTCCGCGACGAACCGCTGGTCAGCGACGGCCAGTACGACGAGCTCATGGGCGAGCTCAAGGCACTGGAGTCCGCGCACCCGGCGCTGGTCACGCCGGACTCGCCCAGCCAGAAGGTCAACGGCGGCTTCGCGGCGACCTTCGCGCCGGTGCAGCACATCGAACGCATGCAGTCGCTCGACAACGCCTTCTCCAGCGACGAGCTGTCCGCCTGGGCCGCGCGGGTCGAGCGGGAGGTCGGGTCCGGGGCGCGTTACCTGTGCGAGCTGAAGATCGACGGGCTCGCCGTCGCGCTGCTCTACGAGCGGGGCCGACTGGTGCGCGCGGCCACCCGGGGGGACGGCGTCACCGGCGAGGACGTGACCGCCAACGTGCGGACGATGGACGACGTCCCGCAGCAGCTGACCGGTGACGACCTGCCGGAGCGGCTGGAGGTGCGCGGGGAGATCTACTTCCCGGTGGAGGCCTTCGCCGACCTGAACGCGGCGATGGTCGAGCAGGGCCGGGCGCCGTTCGCCAACCCGCGCAACGCCGCGGCGGGCTCGCTGCGGCAGAAGGACCCGCGCGTGACCGCGACGCGGCCGCTGCGGCTGATCGTGCACGGGATCGGTGCGCACGACGGGTGGCAGCCGGAGTTCCAGTCGCAGGCCTACGACCGGCTGCGCGAGCTGGGCCTGCCGGTGAGCCCGCGCTACGAGGTGGTCGACGACCTCGAGGGCGTGTGGGCCTACATCGAGCGCTACCGCGAGCAGCGGCACTCGGTGGAGCACGAGATCGACGGCGTCGTGGTGAAGGTCGACCAGGTGGCGCTGCAGCGGCGCCTCGGGTCGACCTCCCGGGCGCCGCGCTGGGCGATCGCCTTCAAGTACCCGCCGGAGGAGGCGACGACGAAGCTCCTCGACGTGCGGGTCAACGTCGGGC
Source organism: Candidatus Blastococcus massiliensis AP3 (assembly GCF_000582785.1). Lineage (GTDB taxonomy): Bacteria > Actinomycetota > Actinomycetes > Mycobacteriales > Geodermatophilaceae > Blastococcus > Blastococcus massiliensis. The sequence continues at coordinate 132,252 of NZ_HG931174.1, read as the reverse complement.
GCACCGGCCGGGTGACCCCGTTCGCGTACATGGAGCCGGTGAAGGTGGCCGGCTCGACGGTGCAGCTGGCGACGCTGCACAACGCGAGCGAGGTGAAGCGCAAGGGCGTGCTGATCGGCGACACCGTCGTCATCCGCAAGGCCGGTGACGTCATCCCCGAGGTGCTGGGTCCGGTTGTCGCGGCCCGGGACGGCTCGGAGCGCGAGTTCGTCATGCCGACGCACTGCCCGGAGTGCGGCACCGAGCTGCGTCCGGAGAAGGAGGGCGACGCGGACATCCGCTGCCCGAACTCCCGCTCGTGCCCGGCGCAGCTGCGGGAGCGGGTCTTCCACGTCGCCGGCCGGGGTGCCTTCGACGTCGAGAACCTGGGGTACGAGGCCGCCACCTCGCTGCTGGCCAACGGGCTGCTCAGCGACGAGGGCGACCTGTTCTTCCTCGACGCCGAGAAGCTCGAGCGGTCGGAGTTCTTCACCAAGAAGGACGGCACGCTCTCGGCCAACGGCCAGAAGCTGCTGGCCAACCTGCAGACCCGCAAGGACGTCCCGCTGTGGCGGGTGCTGGTGGCGCTGTCGATCCGGCACGTGGGTCCGACGGCCGCGCAGGCGCTGGCGCGTGACTTCCGGTCGTTGAACCGGATCGCCGAGGCGAGCGAGGAGGAACTCGCTGCGGCTGACGGTGTCGGCCCGACCATCGCCGCGGCGATCCGCGACTGGTTCGCCGTCGACTGGCACCGCGAGGTCGTCGAGAAGTGGCGCCGGGCCGGGGTGCGGATGGCCGACGAGGGGGAGGACGCCGGGCCGGGTCCGCTGACCGGGGTGACCGTCGTTGTGACAGGTTCGCTGCGCGACTACAGCCGGGACCAGGCCACCGCTGCGATCCAGGAGCGCGGCGGCAAGGTGACCGGCTCGGTGTCGAAGAAGACCGGATTCGTCGTGGTCGGCGCCGACCCGGGGAGCAAGTACGACAAGGCGGTGCAGGTGAAGGCGCCGGTCCTCGACGACGACGGCTTCCGGGTGCTGCTCGAGCAGGGGCCGGACGCCGCGCGCGAGGTGGCGACGATCGGCGACGGCAGCGAGTAGCCCGGCGCGGTGGTCAGGCGCGGCGGAGCGCGGCCGTCGCGATTCCGGTCGCGACGGTGCGCCCGTCGGCGTCCACGAGTTCTCCGCCGAGGAAGGCGATCGCTCCGCCACGGCGGACCACCCGCCCGTGTCCGGTGAGCGGACCGGGGAGGGCCGGCCGGTGGAACTGGATGTGAAGGTCGGTCGTCGGGGCCCATTCGCCGGGGCCGAGCGTCGCGACCAGCGCCGGGCCCATGGTGTCGTCGAGCATCGCGGCGAGCATCCCGCCCTGGATGTGCCCTGCCGGGTTGAGGAACTGCTCGGTGGCCGTGAATCCGACCTCGATCGTGCCCTCCTCCGGGTCCGCGCGCACGAAGCGGAAACCCAGCAGGTGCGCGACGGGTGGTGCCTCGGTGCGGCCTTCGACGACGTCCCAGAACGGTCCGGTGCCCATGGCCGCGCAGGCTAGTGATGGCCACCGACATTCGGACGCGAGCGCCGGGTCCCCTGCTCAGTAGGGCGGGGGTGTGGTGGCGGCGGCGAGGCCGCTCGGGGTGGTGACGGTGAGGGTGCCGTCGGCGGCGAGGTGGTGGGTCCAGTCGGCGGCTTGGTGCTTGCAGCGGTGGTGGTTGGTGCAGAAGCCGCAGAGGTTGCAGGCGCTGGTGGGTCCGTGGGGGGCGGGGGTGTTGTGGTCGAGTTCGGCGACGGGGTGTCGGCAGCCGGGGAAGCGGCAGCGGGCGTCGCGGGCGCGGAGGTAGCGGTCGAGGGCTGTGGCGGGCCGGTAGCCGTCGGTGGGTGGTGGTGGGCCGAGGCCGGGGCGGCCGGTGAGGTCGTGGTCGCAGCGTTCGGGGCGGCGGGTGCAGGTGGGTTGGCCGCAGTGGGATCTGCGGCGTAGTTCGCGGGCGTCGGTGAGGGCCAGTAGTGCGCCGGTGAGTTCGTCGACGACGGCGATGCGGGGCCGGTCGACCAGGGTGCCGCCGGCGCTGCGGTCCAGGAGTGCGGCCAGCTCTGCACGCCGCTCCGCGGACGCGGACTTGAGTGCCTCCAGGTCGCTGTTCGCGGCGTCGATGAGGTGCCCGCGGGCGGCGGTCGCGGCTCGGTCGTCGGCTCGGTCATCCAGCCAGGCGCGGCCGGCGGCGGCCGAGGCGCGGCGCAGTGCCTGGTCGAGGTGGAGCAGGGCGAGGCCGGCCTGTTCTGCGGCGGCGCGTGCGGCTGCCTGCACGCCCTCGGTCGGCGCCGGGGCATGGGCCGTCGCTGGCTCCGGCTCGTCGTCGCAGGCTTCGGCCCGTGCGACGTCGCCGTCGTCGTGGGGGTCGCGCTGGGGTTCGCCGGGGTCAGGGTGTTGGTGGGCGTTGCGGCGGGCTTCCTCCTCCCACCAGCGCTGCTGCACCTCTGGTGGTGGGTCGTCCTCGCCGCCCCACACGCCGGCCAGGGCGCGGGCGTCGATCTCTGCTTCCCACCGGTCGAAGTCGGCCCGGGCGTGCTCCGGCCAGCTCTCGTCGGGCTGGCCGGTCGGGTCCCAGAACCCGGCCGCCGCGGGCGCGGGGGCGGGCTGCGGTGTGGCTGGCGCGTCGCTGAGGAGGCCGAGGGCTCGGGCGAGGGCGCGGACCATCTCCGCCGGCACCGGCTCGCCACCCACATCACCCGGTGCTGCGCCGCCGAGCAGGGTGCGGACTCCGGCGACCAGGGTCAGCTGGGCCTGCACCGGCGGCAGTCGGGATTCGCCGGGCCGCAGCACCAGGTCGAGCAGGACGTCGACCATCTTCTGCCCGCGGGTGCGTGTGTCGGCCGGGTCGTCGAGGGCGTCGGCGTAGCGGCCCAGCGCATCCACCAGCGCCTGCGCCTCCGGTGCGGTGAGCAGCGCTTCGAGCATCGCCATCCCCGGCCGCCGGTCCGGGCGCACCCAGACGCCGCGGGCGCGCAGGGCGGCCAGCAGGTCGGCCGCTTCCTGCTTCGGGTCCCGGCCCAGCCCCATCCGGCGGGCCTTGTCGGCCAGCTGCGCGGGGGTGGTGAGGTGCCGCGTGCCCGCCCGGGCGGCGACCCACGCGAGCACGTCACGCTCGAGTTCGGCCCGCTTGGCGTCGTCGGCGACGACCGCGACCCGTTCCAGCAGGGTGAACAGGTGCCCGGTGTGCAGCAGCCCGGACTCCAGCGCGTCCAGCGTGGCCGGCAGCTTGTGCACCAGCGTCATCGCCCGCTCCAGCTCCCGCGCGGCGGCCGGCTTGCTGATCGACAGCGCGATCGACAGCTCCGGCACCGCCCACTCGCTCACCCCGGCCAGCACCGCCGGCCGGGCGGCGCGGCGCTCGGCGCTCATCGCACCCGGCTCACCGGGCTGCCGGTCGACCGAGGCGGGCCGGGAGGCGGCGAACTCCGCGATCGCCCGCGCCCGGACCGCGGTCAGCCGGGCGATCTCCCGGTCCGCGGCCTGCACCACGCGCAGCGGACCCGATGCCCACCCGGCCACGGGCGCATCCGCCACGGCGGTCGACTGGGCTTCCATGTGTTCGATCGTATGTTCGACCACTGACAGTTTTGGACGCCCGGACCTCGGGCGCGCGGGAGGAACGCCGAGGCCCATCTCCGGCTGCGCCGGATCAGGCCGGAGGCAGCTGGACCACGGTCGAGGCGATGCCGGTGAGGTGGGCCAGGCGCAGCAACTCCGAGCGGCGGAACGCGGGACCGCCCGAGCGGCCGAGGACGATCGCGCAGCCGTCCCCGCCGTAGGGCGCGGCCATCATCTCGATCGCCATCTCGCGCCAGCGCTCGGGCAGCCACTCGTCGTCGCTCGGCAGCAGACGCGGACCGCTCAGCGGCATCCACGGCAGCTCGAGCCCGTCGAACGCCGGCGCTGCCTCGGAGGCGGCGCGGACCTCCCTCGAGCCGTCCGGACCGCAGTCGAGGATCACCGCCCAGCCGCTGTGGAAGACGCGCGGCAGTTCGGCGGCCAGGAGCTTGGCGGCCGCGCCGTCGTCGGTGCGGGCCAGCGCGTCCAGCAGGTCCAGTTCGCGGTGGGTGTCCAGCGCGCCGACGAAGGGCCGCAGCGATTCCACCTGCACGTCCGGCACGCTCTGCGCCACGGTGATCAGGCTGTCGGGCAGCCGGTCGGGCGGGAGCTCGACGACGAGGTCGTCGACGGCCACACCGCCGCCCCGCTCGAGGACGTCCAGGGAGACGATGTCGATGCCGGCGGCGCCCAGTGCGGTGGCGACCGCACCCAGGATGCCGGGACGGTCGGGCACGACCAGGCGCAGGAGATGGGACACGCTTCCTCCGGGGGCATCCTCGGGCGGTCGATCTCCGTTGATCGCAGTCCTGCGCAGCCTCTCACGGTGGAGATCGGCACAGCGGTCCCACGTACAGTGGCACGGTCAGGTCCCGGTCCCAGCAGGGGTCACCGGCGCCGGCCACCGCCCCCGTGAAGTGGAGTTCCGTCCCGCATGAGCACGCCGTCCCGCAAGGACCGACTCACCCGTGACGAGGTGGCCCACCTGGCGCACCTGTCCCGGCTGGCCGTGACCGACGAGGAGCTCGACCTCTTCGCCGGACAGCTGGCGGCCGTGCTGGACGCCGTGGCGCAGGTCGGCAAGGCCGAGGTCGACGACGTCGCTCCCACGACGCACGCCGTCCCGATGACGAACGTCTTCCGCGAGGACGTCGCCCGGCCCAGCCTGCCGCGCGACGTCGCCCTGGCCGGAGCTCCGGCGGCCGAGGACGGCCGGATCCGCGTGCCCCGCATCCTGGGGGAGGAGCAGTGACCGGCCTGACCACCGAGCTGACCGCCACGGACGCCGCCGAGCTCGGCCGCCTGCTGGCCGGCGGTGACGTCACCGCCGTGGAGGTGACCCGCGCCTACCTCGACCGCATCGCGGCCGAGGACGGCGAGCTGGGGGCCTACCTGCACGTCGACCCCGAGGCCGCGCTGCACGCCGCCGGGCAGGTGGACGCCGCCCGCGCGGCCGGGGACGAGGTCGGTTCGCTGGCCGGGGTCCCGCTGGCACTGAAGGACGTCGTCGTCACCGGGGGCGTTCCGACCACGAGCGGTTCGAAGATCCTGGAGGGCTGGCGGCCGCCGTACGACGCGACGCTCGCCGCCCGGCTGAAGGCCGCCGGCACGGTGCTGCTCGGCAAGACGAACATGGACGAGTTCGCGATGGGCTCCTCCACCGAGAACTCCGCCTACCAGGTCACCCGCAACCCGTGGGACGCCGACCGGATCCCCGGCGGCTCCTCCGGCGGTTCGTCGGCGGCGGTCGCGGGCGGGCTGGCGCCGTGGGCGATCGGCACCGACACCGGTGGCTCCATCCGCCAGCCGGCCGCCGTCACCGGCCTGGTCGGCCACAAGCCCACCTACGGCTCGGTGTCGCGCTATGGCCTCATCGCGTTCTCGAGCAGCCTGGACCAGGCCGGCCCCATGACTCGCACGGTCCTCGACGCGGCCCTGCTGCACGAGGCGATCGCCGGCCACGACCCGCTGGACTCCACCAGCATCGCCGCCGGGGTGCCGGTGCTCGCCGAGGCCGCCCGCCGCGGCGCCGAGGGCGACCTCGCCGGCCTGCGGGTCGGCGTCGTCACCGAGCTCGGCGGCGAGGGCCACACCGACGGCTACGACGAGGGAGTGCTCGCCCGCACCGCCGAGGCGATCGCGCTGCTGGAGAGCCTGGGCGCCGAGGTCCGCCAGGTCTCCTGCCCGGCGTTCGACCTGGCGCTGCCCGCCTACTACCTGATCGCCCCCAGCGAGGCGTCGTCCAACCTGGCCCGCTTCGACGGCGTCCGGTACGGCCTGCGGGTCGGCGACGACGGGGAGCGCGACCTCGACGAGGTCATGGCGCTCACCCGCGAGCAGGGCTTCGGCCCCGAGGTGAAGCGCCGGATCATCCTCGGCACCTACGCCCTCTCCAGCGGCTACTACGAGGCCTACTACGGGCAGGCGCAGAAGGTGCGCACGCTGATCACCCGCGACTTCACCAGCGCGTGGGACGACGTGGACGTGCTGGTCAGCCCGACCAGCCCGACCGTGGCCTGGCCGATCGGCGCTCGCGTGGACGACCCGATCGCGATGTACGCCGCCGACCTGTGCACGCTGCCGGCCAGCCTCGCGGGCGTCCCGGCGATCTCGGTTCCCTGCGGTCTCTCCGAGGGCCTGCCCGTCGGCTTCCAGATCATGGCGCCGGCGCTGGCCGACGACCGCTGCTACCGCGTCGCCGCCGCGCTCGAGGCCGCACAGGACGCCGCCCGCGGCTCCCGGTTCCTCGATCAGATGCCCGCACGGCCGGCGGGCGGTGCCGCATGAGCGGCCCGCTGAAGGCCGCGTGGGGTCTCACCGCGTTCGTCATCGTCGCCGGCATCGTCGGCTGGATCGTCACCGACCGCGCCGTCTTCGCCGTCTTCCTCGTCCTGGGCGTGCTGACCGCCGTCGGCGCCGTGGTCACCGGCCGCGCCGAGCGCGCAGCCACCCGGCCCGACACCCCGAAGGAGGGCCCCACCCCGTGAGCACCGCCACCGCCGACCGGCTCGTCGACTTCGACGAGGTCCTCACCCGCTACGAGCCGGTGATCGGCCTGGAGACCCACGTCGAGCTGGGCACCGCGTCCAAGATGTTCTGCGGATGCTCGACCACGTTCGGGGCCGAGCCCAACACCCAGACCTGCCCGGTCTGCCTCGGGCTGCCCGGCTCGCTGCCGGTGGCCAACGCCGCCGCGATCGAGTCCACGATCCGCATCGGGCTCGCGCTCGGCTGCCGCATCGCCACCTGGGCCCGGTTCTCCCGGAAGAACTACTTCTACCCGGACATCCCCAAGGGCTTCCAGACGACGCAGTACGACGAGCCGATGTGCACGGCCGGACACCTGGACGTCGAGGTGGACGGCGAAACCTACCGCGTGGAGATCGAGCGGGTGCACCTGGAGGAGGACACCGGCAAGAACCTGCACGTGGGTGGCTCGACCGGTCGCATCCACGGCGCCGACCACTCGCTGATCGACTACAACCGGGCCGGCATCCCGCTGGTCGAGATCGTCACCCGGCCCATCCCGGGCGTCGGCGCGAAGGCGCCGGAGGTCGCGAAGGCGTACGTCACCGAGCTCCGCGAGATCCTGGTGACCCTCGGCGTCTCCGAGGTCCGGATGGAGCAGGGCAACCTGCGCTGCGACGTCAACACCTCGCTGGCGCCCATCGGCAGCCTCGAGTGGGGCACCCGCACCGAGACGAAGAACGTGAACTCGCTGCGCTCGGTCGAGCGCGCCGTGCGCTTCGAGATGCGCCGCCAGGCCGCCGTCCTCGACGAGGGCGGGACGATCACGCAGGAGACCCGGCACTTCCACGAGGACACCGGCAGCACCTCGCCGGGTCGCAGCAAGGAGGAGGCGACCGACTACCGGTACTTCCCCGAGCCCGACCTGGTGCCGGTCGCGCCCGACGAGGAGTGGGTGGCCACGCTCGCCGCCGCACTGCCCGAGCTCCCGGCGGCCCGCCGCAGCCGGCTCTCCGACGAGTGGGGGATCTCGCCGACCGAGATGGCCTGGCTGGTCAACGCCGGAGCCGTCGAGCTGGTCAGCGACACCGTCGCCGCCGGCGCCTCGCCCGCCGACGCCCGCAAGTGGTGGCTGGGGGACCTCGCCCGCCGCGCCAACGACACCGGCACGGAGCTGGGTGAGCTGGCCGTCACCCCGGCGCAGGTGGCCGAGCTGATCGGGCTGATCTCCGCCGGAACGATCAACGACCAGCTGGCCCGCCAGGCGCTCGACGGCGTGCTCGCCGGCGAGGGCGACCCGGCGGCCGTGGTCGAGGCCCGCGGGCTGGCCGTCATGGGGGAGTCCGACGAGCTGGTCAGCGCCGTCGACGCCGCGATCGAGGGCAACCCCGACGTCGCCGAGAAGGTGCGCGGCGGCAAGGTGCAGGCCATCGGCGCGCTCGTGGGTGCGGTCATGAAGACCACCCGCGGCAAGGCCGACGCCGCGACCGTCAAGCGGATGCTCGAGGAGCGGCTGGTCTCCTCCTAGGTCGCGGCGGCACACTGCCCGTGTGTCCGCAGATGCACCGCTCGGTCGGCTTGCCTTCCGTCGACAGCGCTCTCGGCCGTGCGAGCTCACGAAGTCCGAAGATCTCCAGCTCGTGCAGCCGACGCCGGGGAGGGCGTCGCCGTCGACGTCGCCGGGCTGACCGCGCTCCAGCTCGATGAGTGAGCTGCCCGACGTGCAGCTGCGCTTACTCGGGTCGGCGCCCTGTCCGCGTCTCCCGTGCGGACCCATCGAAGATCAGCGCACAGTGAGGGCGGTTGCCTTGCCGTGTTCGGCTACCACCAGTGCGTGATGATCTTGAGCTCTAGAGCGGGGAGCCGCCGGCCGACGACGGTGGCTGGATGCGCAGCACCTTGTCGTCGTCCTCGGCCGGGTCGCCGATGCCGTCCCGGTTCGACGTGGTGATCCACAGCGCGCCCTGGCCGTCGGCGACGACGGTGCGCAGCCGGCCGTAGTCCCCCTCGAGGAACTCCTCGAGCTCGCCCTCGACCGCGCCGGCCGCGTTGACGGGGACGGCGTGCACCCGCTCCCCGTCCAGCGCGCCGAGGAACACCGCACCACCCACCGCGGCGCAGCCGCCCAGCCCGTCCGCGTCGGGCGCGATCTCGACCACCGGGCCGTTCCCACCGGCGTAGTCTCGGCCCTCGACGAGCAGGTTCAGCTCGTCGGGGCCCTGGCGCGCGGCGTCGACGGCGAACACGCGGTCCCCCTCGCCGACGCACACGGCCGTGACGTCGCGGTGGCCGCTCGTGAAGACCGGTCCGGCGCCCAGCGGGAAACCGAAGACGTCGATCCTCAGCACCTTCCCGGCGAGCGAGAGGGGATCAGCGGCCAGCGCGGCGTCGCCCGTGTCGCCGGTGCCCACGTAGAGGCTGCCGTCCGCGCCGAACGTGAGCCCGCCGCCGTTGTGGAACTCCCCGCGGGGGATGCCGGTCAGCACGGCGTTCGGGGTCCCGCCGACCGGGAACCGCACGACGCGGTTGTCGAAGGCCGTGGACAGGTAGGCGTAGAGCAGCCCGTCCTCGAGATAGGTCGGCGACGCCGCCAGTCCCAGCAGGCCACCGTCGCCGGCCGGGTCCACGCCCGGCACGGTCATCAGCTCGCGCGCGGGGGAGCGGTCGGGGAAGACCTGGAGGATGCGACCGGTGTCCCGCTCGCCGACGACCGCGCTGCCGTCGGGCAGCAGGGCCAGCCCGGTGGGGACGGCGAGGCCGGAGGCGACCACGTTGGGGTCGCCCACCTGCTCCCCGGCCCCCGGGTCCGCCGGACGGTTCGGGTTCGGCGCGGACGTCGGGGGAGGGCCCACCTCGGGCGGCGCGCCCTCGGGCAGCGGCCGGAAGGGGCCGGAGGGCTCGTAGCCGTCGCTGCCACACCCGGCGAGCAGGACGGCGCCCAGGAGCAGCGCCCCTGCCCTCGCCCGCCGCATGCCTCCCACAGTACGTGCGCAGCCTGGGCCGGACGGGTGGTTGCACCTACTGTCAGGCCTCATGACCGAAGCTCTGGTCGGCCCCGACGAGGTGCTCGACGTCCTGGTCCCCTCCCGCGCGCTCGCGGCTGCCGTCGAGGCGGTCTCGCCGCGCATCCGCGCCCACCGGTGGAGGGTGGCGGACGGCCCGCCGACCGGTGACGCCGCCCGCGCCCGGGTGTGGGTCCCGCGCTCCGTCGGCGAACCCTTCCCCGGCCCGGAGGTCTTCGCGGCGCTGCCGGACCTGCGCGTCGTGCAGTTGCTCAGTGCCGGCGCCGAGCGATTCGCCGGGCGGCTGCCCGACGGCGTCGCGCTGTGCAACGCCCGCGGCGCCCACACGCCGTCGACGGCCGAGTGGGCGGTCGCGGCCACCCTCGCCGCCCAGCGCGGGCTGCCGTTCTTCGTGCGGGAGCAGCTGGCCGGGCGCTGGACACCGAGCACCCACTCGTCGGTCGTCGGCGCCCGCGTCCTGGTCGTCGGGGCGGGGGACATCGGTCACCGCATCGGCCGCATGCTCGAGGGCTTCGACGTCGACCTGACCTTCGTCGCCCGCACCGCCCGGGACGACGTCCGGCCGACCAGCGACCTACCCGAGCTGCTCCCGCACGCCGACGTCGTGATCGTGATCGTGCCGGTCACCGACGAGACGATCGGGCTGGTCGACGCGGCCTTCCTCGCCGCCATGCGCGACGGCGCCCTGCTCGTCAACGCCGCCCGCGGGGTCGTCGTCGACACCGACGCGCTGCTGGCCGAGCTGACCTCCGGCCGGCTGCGCGCCGCCCTCGACGTGACCGACCCCGAGCCGCTGCCCGCCGGGCACCCGCTCTGGGAGGCGCCGAACCTGCTGCTCACCCCGCACGTCGGAGGAGACGTCCCGGGCACCAACGAGCGCGCGGCGGCGGCGGTCGGCGACCAGCTCCGCCGGATCCTCGCCGGCGAGCCGCTGGTCAACGTGGTCGACCGCTACTGATCCAGGGCCGGCACCGGGATGCGCCCCGCCGAGGCGCGCCCGATGGCCGGCAGGTCGCGGGCGCGGACCGCCGGCAGCCGCACCTCGGTGCCGCCGGTGGTGACCAGCCAGAGGTCGGCCCGCTCGCCGACGCGGATGCCCGCCAGCTCGGACCACGGCACCGCCCTGCTCCGGGTCAGGGAGCGCACGGTGATGCCGGCGTCGCCGACGTCGAAGCCGGTGCGCAGCACCCAGGCAGTGAGCACCGCAGGGACGACCAGCGCCAGCAGGAACCAGGCCGAGGCCACCGTCAGCGTGGTCAGGCAGATCGCGAACGCGAAGACGGCCAGCAGCGTGGTGCGGTTCATCCGGAAGCGGGCGGTGCTGTCCACGGCTGCCGATCCTCCCAGACGCCTCACGAGGACAGCCGCGCCAGCTTGCCGGCACTGTCCGCCTCCGCCGCGGTGTAGACGACGAGCTGGAGGCCCGCGGCGTCGGCCGGGGTGAGCTGGTGGTGCTCCAGCACCAGGGTGCCGGCCACCGGGTGCTCGAAGCGACGTTCGGTGGAGGTGAACCGGTCGACGTCGTGGCTGGCCCACCCCTCGCGGAACGCCGGGCTGGCCGCCTGCAGGCGCGTCACCAGGTCCACGACCTCCGGATCGGCCAGCCTCGGGCCGACCTCGGCGCGGAACTGGGCGAGGAAGCGCCGGCTGTCGGTCGTCCAGTCACCCAGGAGCCGGCGGACGGCCGGATCGGTGAAGACCACCCACAGCAGGTTGCGGTCCGCCTCCGCCAACTCCGCCACCCCGGGGTAGAGCCGCTCGTAGGCCCGGTTCCAGCCGACGATCGACCAGCTCGAGGTGATCGCGTACGCGGGGGAGGAGCCCAGGGCGTCCATCAGCCGCTGCACGTGCGCGGGCATCGCCTCGAGCCCGCCGTCCCCCCGGAAGGGTTCGTTGCCGGAGAGCCGCAGGACGTACTCCCGCTCCGCCGTCGTCAGCCGCAGCGTGCGGGCGAGCGCGTCGATCACCTGCCGGGACGGCCGGATGTCCCGCCCCTGCTCCAGCCACGTGTACCAGGTGTGGCTCACCCCGGCGAGCAGCGCGACCTCCTCGCGCCGGAGTCCCGGCGTCCGGCGGTTGGCCCCGGCCGGGAGGCCCACCGCGGCCGGGGACAGCTGACGACGCCGGGAGCTGAGGAACTCGGCCAGCTCGCGGCGGGTGGACGCGGTCACGCGACTCCTCGTGCAGTGGTGGTGTCACTACTAGTATCGCTGCAAACTCGGCGACCGCCGCCGACCGGCCTAGCATCGCTCCTCGTGACGATCGGCGAGGACCTCATCCCAGGCAACGACTCCGCGAGCGCGACCCGCAACCCGCTCAAGCCGCGCAGCTACGAGGTGACCGACGGCGACGCCAAGGCGCCCGCCCGCGCCATGCTGCGCGCCGTCGGCATGGGCGACGAGGACATGGTCAAGCCGCAGATCGGCGTCGCCTCGTCCTGGAACGAGATCACCCCCTGCAACCTCTCGCTGGACCGGCTGGCCAAGCGATCCAAGGAGGGCGTCCGCGCCGCCGGCGGCTTCCCGATGGAGTTCGGCACGATCTCGGTCTCCGACGGCATCTCCATGGGCCACGAGGGCATGCGCGCCTCGCTGGTCTCCCGCGAGGTCATCGCCGACTCGGTGGAGACGGTGATGTTCGCCGAGCGGCTGGACGGCTCGGTGCTGCTGGCCGGCTGCGACAAGTCGCTGCCGGGGATGCTCATGGCGGCCGCCCGCCTGGACCTGGCGTCGGTCTTCCTCTACGCCGGCTCCACGCTGCCGGGCCGGCTCGACGACCGGGACCTGACCATCATCGACGTCTTCGAGGGCGTCGGCGCGTGCGCGTCCGGGAAGATCACCCGCGACGAGCTGACCGCCATCGAGAAGGCCACCTGCCCCGGCGAGGGCGCCTGCGGTGGCATGTACACCGCCAACACCATGGCCAGCGCCGCCGAGGCCCTGGGCATGAGCCTGCCCGGCAGCGCCGCCCCGCCCGCGCCGGACCGCCGTCGCGACGCCTACGCCGTCGCCTCCGGCGAGGCCGTGGTGACCATGCTGCGCAAGGGCATCACCGCGCGCCAGATCATGACCAAGAAGGCGTTCGAGAACGCCATCACCGTCGTGATGGCGCTGGGCGGCTCGACCAACGCCGTCCTGCACCTCATGGCGATCGCCCACGAGGCGCAGGTCGACCTGACCCTCGAGGACTTCAATCGGATCGGCGACCGCACCCCGCACCTGGCCGACGTGAAGCCCTTCGGCCGGTTCGTCATGACCGACATCGACCGCATCGGCGGCGTCCCGGTCGTCATGCGCGCGCTGCTGGACGCCGGCCTGCTGCACGGCGACGCACTCACCGTGACCGGGAAGACGATGGCCGAGAACCTGGCCGAGATCGCCCCGCCGGACCCCGACGGCGCGATCATCCACGCGATGAACGACCCGATCCACAAGACCGGCGGCCTCGTGGTGCTGCGCGGCTCGCTGGCCCCCGAGGGCGCTGTCGTGAAGTCGGCCGGCTTCGACGCCGAGTCCTTCGAGGGCACCGCGCGCGTCTTCGACGGCGAGCAGGGCGCCATGGACGCCGTCACCGAGGGCACGCTCGAGCCCGGCGACGTCGTCGTCATCCGGTACGAGGGGCCGCGCGGCGGACCCGGCATGCGCGAGATGCTCGCCGTCACCGGCGCGATCAAGGGTGCGGGCCTCGGGAAGGACGTCCTCCTGCTCACCGACGGCCGGTTCTCCGGCGGCACGACCGGCCTGTGCATCGGCCACGTCGCGCCCGAGGCCACCGACGGCGGCCCGATCGCCTTCGTCCGCGACGGTGACCGGATCCGGCTGGACCTCACCACCCGCACGCTGGACCTGCTGGTCGACGCCGACGAGCTCGCCCGCCGCGAGGAAGGCTGGGAGCCGCTCCCGCCGCGCTACACCACGGGCGTGCTGGGCAAGTACGCCAAGCTCGTCGGATCGGCCGCACAGGGCGCGATCTGCGGCTGAATGGGGTGATGTGCGGGCCTCCTCCCAAGGGGTGAGGTCCGCCCGGCACGGCTTGGCCGCACACCCGGCGATGCCGAGACAGCCGGTGTGGACCCGCGTCGATGGTGGCTGCTCGCGGTGGCCGTGCCGGTGGCGATCGCCTGCGCGGTCGCCGCTGCGACGCCTGCCCTGCAAGGCCTCGGAGACCTCGCCCTCGTCGTCGTAGGCCTGGTGGCCGCGGCCACCGTGTGGATCGCCGGGGCTCGATCGGACCGTTCCGCCGGGTGGCGGCTGCTGGCCGTCGCGCCGCTGTTCCCCGTCCTCGGCGCAGTCCTGGTGGGCGTGGTCGATCCGGCCGATCCGCTCGACGGCGTCATCCTGCGCTGGCTGCCGACCGTGCCCGGCTACCTCCTCGGCATCCTCGGGCTGCTGTGCCTGGTCGACCGCCGCCGGCTGTGGACGGGTCGGCGGGGCGCGGTCGAGGTCGCGCTGTTCCTGACGGCCAGCATCGTGACGGTCCGGCTGCTGGTCTCCGGGTCGGTCGACGAGTGGGCCACCCTGCTCCTGGCCGAGCGGGTGGTCCTCGCCGCCGCGGTCGTCGTCACGTCGGCGACCATGGCCGCCGCGCTCGTCGTGCTGGGCCTGGTGGAGCCGGCTCGCCGGCGGATGGCGGTGGTGCTCCTCGTCGGCACCGTGCTGCTGACCGCCGGTCGCGGCATCGGCACGTCGGCCATCCTCTCGGACGCGGCGGCGCTCACGGCAGCGTCCCGTTTCCTCGTGGCCGGGGGGCTGCTGCTGCTCGCCGTCGCGGTCTTCCTCGACCCCGGCCGGACGGCACCCGCGCCGTCCGGGGCCGGCTTCCCCCGCTCCGTCGACATCGGGCAGCTGCTGCCCATGGGTGCCCTGCTGGTGGCCGTCGCCGCTGCCGGCATCGTCCGCTTCACGGGTGGGCACCTCGACATGTTCACCTGGGGCGGGCTCCTGCTCGCCGTCCTGCTCGCCGTGGTGCACCGCTGGTTCACCGCGTGCCAGGAGCACCAGCTGTCCGCGCGACTGCGCCGCAGCGAGGCCTACTTCCGGTCGCTCGTGCACTCCGGCGTCGACGCGATGATCATCCTCGACGGCGAGCTGCGGGTCACCTGGGCCTCGCCGGCGCTCGACCGGGTGCTGGGACCGGCGGCGACCGAGCTCCTGGGACGGCATCTGCTCGACGCCGTGCACCCGGAGGACCGGGCCGACCTCGCCGAGGCGCTGGCCGCCGACGCGCGGGCCGCGGTGCTGCTGGGTCTGCGCCTGGCGGACGCCGACGGTGTGTGGCGCTGCATGGAGGCGGGGATCTCCGACCTCCGCGGTGACGCCGACGTCGCCGGCGTCGTCCTCCACTGCCGTGACATGACCGAGCGGCAGGCCCGCGAGCGGTCGCTGCAGAGCGTCGCCTACATCGATCCCAAGACCGCGCTGCCCAACCGCGCGGGGATGCTCCAACTGCTGGACGACCGGCTCGCCGCCGGAACGGACGAGGACCGCGACACGCTGCTCGTGGTCGAGCTCGACGGGCTGCTCGCGGCCCGCGAGCACACCGGCCGCGACGTGGTCGGTGCCGTGGTGGCCGAGGTCGGTCGCCGGCTGCGGGACACCGTGCGCGGCGAGGACGTCGTGGCACGCATGGGCGGCGGGGCGTTCGCCGTCCTGGCGGCCGGGACCGGCGCCGACGCCGACCGGCTCGCCGACCGGATCCTGTCGGTCGTCGAGCAGCCGCTCGTGACCACCGCGGGCCTCGTCGACCTGTCCGCGAGCGTGGGCCTGGTCGACCTGGACCACGGCCTCGACGTCGAGGACCTGCTCGTCCGCGCCGATCTGGCCGTCCGGGCCGCGCGCACCGCGGGGACCGGCATGGCGCAGCGCTACCGCGCCGAGCTCGGCGAGGCCGCGGCCCGCCGGGACCGGCTGCGCGAGGACCTGCGCACCGCCCGAGCGAAGGGTGAGCTCGTCCTGCTGTTCCAGCCCGTGTTCTCGCTCACCGACCGCCGGGTGGCCGGTGTCGAGGCGCAGCTGCGCTGGCGGCACTCGGAGCTGGGCGAGATCCCGCCGGCGGAGTTCCTGCCGATCGCCGAGCAGGCCGGTCTCCTCGGCGAACTGCAGCGGTTCGCGCTCGACGAGGCCGCGCTCGCCGCCGCCGCACTGCCCGAGAGTCCGGAACCGATCCCCATGGGCGTGGACGCGCCGGCCGGCTACGTGGCTGCCGGCACCCTCGTGGCCGACGTGGAAGCCGCCCTGCGCCGGTCGGGGCTCGCTCCGGAGCGGCTGGTCCTGGAGATCGGCGACGCCACCGTGACCTCCACCGAGGACCGCGACGCCCTGGACATCTCGACGCTGCGGCTCATGGGCGTGCGGGTGGCCCTGGCCGGCTTCGGCGGCGACTCGTCGATGCTGACCCACCTCACCCGCCTGCCGATCGACGTCGTCAAGCTCGACCGGACCTTCGTGTCCCGGATCGACCGCGACGCCCGGATGCGCGCGCTGTGCGAGTCCCTGGTCGGCATCGGCCGCGCCCTGCGGATCGCCGTCGTCGCGGAGGGCGTGGAGACGTCGGCCCAGCTGGCCGCCCTGAGCGGCTTCGGCTGCGACCTGGCCCAGGGCTTCCTCCTGGCGCGCCCCATGCCGTTCGAGCAGCTCATGGCCGCGCTCCAGGACGGTGCAGGTGCGCTGAGGCCGGGCATGGCCGGCGTCCGCTGACCCCCACGCCGGCGTGACCCGGCGGCGGCACCTCCCCGAGGTGGTCGCCGTTTCTGGACACCGGAGTCCAGAGAGTGGGACGGGTCGGTTGACGACCGCCCCGGTGGAGGCGCACAGTGTGCAGGTGCCCCACGTCTGCCTGCTCGTCGACGGCTGCTCCCGCAGCGTCCTCGTAGTCGCCTAGCGCGTCGGTCCTCCCGACCGACGCGCTGACCCCTCCGTGCCCGCGGCACGAGGGGTTTTTTGTTGCCCGTCAGCCTGTCGACACCCGGCGGCACCCGCACTCGTCCAGCACGGCCCAGGAGAGACCCCGAGATGACCAGCACCCCGAGCGAGTCCGCCACCCGCGAGGCCGCAGCCGCCCTCACGGGCGTCGAGACCACGGCCCGCTCCATCGAGGAGGCCGCGGTCGCGCCGGCCACCGGCATCACCGGAGCGCAGAGCCTCGTCCGCTCGCTCGAGGCGATCGGTGTCGACGTCGTCTTCGGCATCCCGGGCGGCGCGATCCTCCCGCTCTACGACCCGCTGTTCGACTCGAAGGTCCGCCACGTCCTGGTGCGGCACGAGCAGGGCGCCGGCCACGCGGCGACCGGGTACGCCCAGGCCACCGGCCGGGTCGGGGTCTGCATGGCCACCTCCGGCCCCGGGGCGACCAACCTGGTCACCCCGCTGGCCGACGCCTACATGGACTCGGTCCCGATGGTGGCGATCACCGGGCAGGTGCCGAGCGGCTCGATCGGTACCGACGCCTTCCAGGAGGCCGACATCCGCGGCATCACGATGCCGGTCACGAAGCACAACTTCCTGGTGACCGACGCGGCGGACATCCCGCAGCGCATCGCCGAGGCGTTCCACCTGGCCTCCACCGGTCGTCCCGGCCCCGTGCTCGTCGACGTCCCCAAGGACGTCCTGCAGGCGACCACCGACTTCGTCTGGCCGCCGCGGATGGACCTGCCGGGCTACCGGCCGACCACCCGGCCGCACGGCAAGCAGGTGCGGGAGGCCGCGGCGATGATCGCCGGGGCCGGCCGGCCGGTCCTCTACGTCGGTGGCGGTGTGCTCAAGGCCGGCGCGACCGACGAGCTGGCGGCGCTGGCCGAGCTGACGGGTGCCCCCGTCGTCACCACCCTCATGGCGCGCGGCGCGTTCCCCGACAGCAACCCCCAGCACCTGGGCATGCCCGGCATGCACGGGACGGTCGCCGCGGTCACCGCCCTGCAGAAGGCCGACGTCATCGTCGCCCTCGGCGCGCGCTTCGACGACCGCGTGACCGGTGAGCTGTCGAGCTTCGCGCCCGACGCGCTGGTGGTGCACGCCGACATCGACCCGGCGGAGATCGGCAAGAACCGCCGGGCCGACGTTCCGATCGTCGGCGACGCGAAGGAGACCATCGGTCAGCTGGTGACCGCGCTGCGCGCCGAGCACGAGGCGGGGCGCACGCCGGACCTGGCCGCCTGGTGGACCCAGCTCGACAGCTGGCGCGACCGCTACCCGCTCGGCTACGACTGGCCCGAGGACGGCGCGCTGTCGCCGCAGTACGTGATCGAGCGGCTGGGTGCGATCGCCGGGCCCGACGCGATCTACACCTCCGGTGTGGGCCAGCACCAGATGTGGGCCGCGCAGTTCATCAAGTACGAGAAGCCGGGCACCTGGCTCAACAGCGGCGGCCTCGGGACGATGGGCTACGCCGTGCCCGCCGCCATGGGCGCCAAGCAGGGCTGCCCCGACACCACGGTGTGGGCCATCGACGGCGACGGCTGCTTCCAGATGACCAACCAGGAACTGGCCACCTGCGCGATCGAGGGCATCCCGATCAAGGTCGCCGTCATCAACAACGGCAACCTCGGCATGGTGCGGCAGTGGCAGACCCTGTTCTACGAGGGCCGCTACTCCAACACCAAGCTGCACGCCCAGAACGCCGATGGCACGCCCAAGCCGGTGCGCATCCCCGACTTCGTGACGCTGGCCGAGGCCCTCGGCTGCGTCGGGCTGCGGTGCGAGACCAAGGACGACGTCGACGCGGTGATCGAGAAGGCCATGGCCATCACCGACGCACCGGTCGTCATCGACTTCGTCGTGGGTGCCGACGCCCAGGTGTGGCCGATGGTGGCCGCGGGTGCCAGCAACGACGCCATCCTGGCCGCGCGCGACGTGCGGCCCGTCTTCGGAGAGGGCCAGGTCTGATGTCCCGTCACACCCTGTCCGTGCTGGTCGAGAACAAGTCCGGCGTCCTCGCCCGGGTCTCGGCACTGTTCAGCCGGCGCGCGTTCAACATCGAGTCGCTGGCCGTCGGGCCGACGGAGAACCCCGGGCTGTCCCGCATGACGATCGTCGTCGACGCCGAGGCGCAGCCTCTGGAGCAGATCACCAAGCAGCTGAACAAGCTCGTGGAGATCATCAAGATCGTCGAGCTCGACGGCGGCGCCGCGGTGCAGCGCGAGCTGCTCCTGGTCAAGGTGCGGGCGCCGCTGGCCGAGCGCACCCAGGTGCTGCAGACGGCCGAGCTCTTCCGCGCCCGCGTCATCGACGTCAACCCCGAGACGGTCACCCTCGAGGCGACCGGCACCCCCGACAAGCTGCAGGCGCTGCTCGCCGTCCTCGCCCCGATGGGCATCAAGGAGATGGCGCAGTCCGGCACGGTCGCGCTGGGCCGCGGACCGAGGTCGATGTCCGGCACCGGTACCTTGCGCCCGGTCGAGCGCACCGCCTGAACAAGGACCCCGTGCCCCCCACCGCTCGCTAGCTCGCGGCGGGCCCCTGCACGGGGCCACCACGACTCGTCCACGCAGAACAACCACCGAAGGAGTACGGACCGAATGGCCGCCGAGATCTTCTACGACGACGACGCCGACCTCTCGATCATCCAGGGGCGCACCGTCGCCGTCCTGGGCTACGGCAGCCAGGGACACGCGCACGCGCTGTCCCTGCGCGACTCGGGCGTCGACGTCCGTGTCGGCCTGCCCGAGGGCAGCAAGAGCCGGGCCAAGGCCGAGGCCGAGGGTCTGCGGGTGGTCACCCCCGCCGAGGCGTCCGCCGAGGCCGACCTGATCATGATCCTGGCGCCCGACCACGTGCAGCGGACGCTGTACGCGGAGTCGGTCGAGCCCAACCTGCAGGACGGCGACGCGCTGTTCTTCGGGCACGGCTTCAACATCCGGTTCGGCTACATCAAGGCCCCGTCCGGCGTCGACGTCGCCATGGTCGCCCCCAAGGGCCCCGGCCACCTGGTGCGCCGCGAGTTCGAGAACGGCAAGGGCGTGCCCTGCCTCATCGCCGTCGAGCAGGACGCCAGCGGCAGCGCCCAGGCGCTCGCCCTGTCCTACGCGAAGGCCATCGGTGGCTCCCGCGCCGGCGTCATCAAGACGACCTTCGCCGAGGAGACCGAGACCGACCTGTTCGGCGAGCAGGCCGTGCTCTGCGGTGGCGCCAGTGCGCTGATCACCGCCGGGTTCGAGACCCTCACCGAGGCCGGGTACCAGCCCGAGGTCGCCTACTTCGAGTGCCTGCACGAGCTGAAGCTCATCGTCGACCTCATGTACGAGGGCGGCATCGCCAAGCAGCGCTGGTCGGTGTCCGACACCGCCGAGTACGGCGACTACACGTCGGGCCCGAAGGTCATCGATGCCCGCGTCAAGCAGTCGATGAAGGACGTCCTCACCGCGATCCAGGACGGCTCGTGGGCCGCCGCGTTCATCGCCGACCAGGACGCCGGCGCCCCGGACTTCAAGGCCAAGCGGGCCGCCGCGGAGGCGCACCCCATCGAGGAGACCGGGCGCAAGCTGCGCGGCCTCATGAGCTGGGTGGCTGCCTCCGACGACTACACCGGCACCGCCGCGCGCTGACCCTGCGCACGCAGAACGGGCCCCGCCACCACGAGGTGACGGGGCCCGTTCCGCGTTCCGGCGTCAGTAGCCGCCGGCCGCCTGGTACTTCGGCGAGGGGCCGTACTGGTTCGGGTGCGGATGACCGTCCTGCGCCCAGAAGACGATCAGCACGATCCAGCCGACGATCGGGATCAGCCAGAGCAGCAGCCACCAGCCGGACTTGCCGGTGTCGTGCAGCCGCCGCACGGCCACGGCCACGCTCGGGATGATCAGCGCCAGCGTGAGCAGCAGGCCGACGATCCCGGTGTCGGCGATCACCTCGCTGCCCATCGCGACGTCGAGGACCGAGGCGACCAGCGAGGCCAGAGCGCTGGCGAGCCAGAACCACCAGAACTCCGAGCGGCGGGCGCGGCCGGTGAAGACGGCGTACTGGGTCAGGACGCTGCGCACCGCGGTGGCCGGGTCCAGCTGCGGGGTCGAGGGGGACGGGGCGCTGTAGCCCGGGGCCGCGGGGTAGGGGCTTCCGTATCCGGGCGCCTGGCCGTAACCGTGCTGCTGGCCGTAGCCGGGTGCCTGGCCGTACCCGGGCGGCGGACCGTATCCGGGCTGCTGCTGGCCGTAGCCGGGTTGCTGGCCGTACCCCGGCGGGGGAGGGGCGCCCCAGCCCGGCTGGTCCTCCGGGGGCAGATCCGAACCGCTGCCGGTGGGAGTGGTCATGTACGTGCTCCTCCTCGTGGGCCCTCCGCCGACGGCGGAGCCGTGGCGGGCGAGTCTAGGACCCCTGAGCCCCAGGCCACCCGGCCGACCCGCGACCGGCGGCCGTCCTTAGGCTGTCACCCCGTGACAGCCATCGTGTCGGGGACCGCGCCCGTCGTCCTGATCGCCGAAGAGCTGGCCCCGAGCGTCCTCGAGGTGCTCGGGACCGAGGTCGAGATCCGCCACGTCGACGGAGCCGACCGTTCCGCGCTGCTGCCTGCGCTCGCCGACGCCGCGGCGGTGATGATCCGCAGCGCG
The DNA here is from genome assembly GCF_000582785.1 of Candidatus Blastococcus massiliensis AP3. Taxonomy (GTDB): domain Bacteria; phylum Actinomycetota; class Actinomycetes; order Mycobacteriales; family Geodermatophilaceae; genus Blastococcus; species Blastococcus massiliensis. Next base: position 111,165 of record NZ_HG931174.1, on the reverse strand, counting down.
ACCCAGATCGATGCGGAGGCACTGGCCGCCGCCCCGAATCTGAAGGTCGTCGCCCGGGCCGGCATCGGCCTGGACAACGTCGACGTCGCCGCCGCCACCGAGCGGGGCGTGATGGTCGTCAACGCGCCGACGTCGAACATCGTCAGCGCCGCCGAGCACGCCGTCGCCCTGCTGCTGGCCGCCGCCCGCCAGATCCCGGCCGCCGACGCCACCCTGCGCGAGGGGCAGTGGAAGCGCTCGAAGTTCATGGGCGTCGAGGTGACCGACAAGACCGTCGGTGTCGTGGGCCTGGGCCGCATCGGCGTCCTGTTCGCGCAGCGCCTGGCCGCCTTCGGTGTCGAGCTGATCGCCTACGACCCCTACATCCAGCCCGGTCGCGCAGCACAGCTCGGCGTCCGCCTGGTCTCGCTGGAGGAGCTGCTCCGCGAGTCGGACTTCATCTCCATCCACCTGCCGAAGACGCCGGAGACCGTGGGCCTCATCGGCGCCGCGGAGCTGGCGACCACCAAGCGCGGCGTGATCATCGTCAACGCCGCCCGCGGCGGGCTGGTCGACGAGGCCGCGCTGGCCGACGCGCTGCGCTCGGGTCAGGTCGGTGCCGCGGGCATCGACGTCTATGCCACGGAGCCCACCACCGACAGCCCGCTGTTCGGGCTCCCCAACACCGTCGTCACCCCGCACCTGGGTGCCTCGACCACCGAGGCGCAGGACAAGGCGGGCACCGCCGTGGCGCGCTCGGTGCGGCTGGCGCTGCAGGGCGAGTTCGTGCCCGACGCCGTCAACGTCCAGGCCGGCGGCGTCGTCGCCGAGGACGTGCGCCCGGGCCTGCCGCTGGCCGAGAAGCTCGGCCGGGTCTTCACCGCCGTGGCCGGTGGCCTGGCGCAGTCGGTCACCGTGGACGTGCGCGGGAAGCTCGCCGAGTTCGACGTCGCCGTGCTGCAGCTGGCCGTCCTCAAGGGTGTCTTCTCCGACGTGATCGAGGAGCAGGTCACCTACGTCAACGCGCCGCTGTTCGCCGAGCAGCGCGGCCTCGAGGTGGGTCTCACCAGCGATCCGGAGAGCCCCACGTACCGCAACCTGGTCACCGTGCGCGGGGCGATGGCCGACGGCCGCCAGGTCTCGGTCTCGGGCACGCTCTACGGCAAGAACCAGGTCGCCCGGCTCACCGAGGTGGCCGGCTTCGAGATCGACCTGGCCGCCGACGGCAGGCTGCTGTTCTTCACCTACGAGGACCGGCCCGGCGTCGTCGGCGCGGTCGGTGCGGCACTGGGGGAGGCCGGCATCAACATCGCCGGCGCCCAGGTGAGCCGCACGACCGAGGGCGGCGAGGCGCTCATGGCCGTCACCGTCGACAGCCCGGTCACCCCCGAGCTGCTCGAGTCCATCGCCGGGCGCATCGGTGCCCGTGAGGCCCGCGCCGCCGACCTCGACACCCTCTGACCCAGGAGTTCTCCTCATGCGCTTGGCAGTGATCCCTGGAGACGGCATCGGCCCGGAGGTCGTCGAGGAGGGGCTCAAGGTCCTCCGCGAGGTCGCCCCCGACCTCGAGACCACCCCCTACGACCTGGGCGCGGCCCGGTGGCAGCGGACCGGCGAGCTCATGCCCGACACCGTGCTCGACGAGCTCCGCCGGCACGACGCGATCCTGCTGGGCGCCATCGGCGACCCCAGCGTGCCGCCCGGCATCCTCGAGCGCGGTCTGCTGCTGCGGCTGCGCTTCGAGCTCGACCACCACGTCAACCTGCGCCCGGCCAAGCTGTTCGACGGCGTCCGCGGGCCACTGGCCGACAGCGGGCCGATCGACATGCTCTGCGTCCGCGAGGGCACCGAGGGCCCCTACGTCGGCAACGGCGGCGTGCTGCGCAAGGACACCCCGCAGGAGCTCGCCACCGAGGTCAGCCTCAACACCGCCTTCGGCGTCGAGCGGGTGGTGCGCTACGCGTTCGAGCGGGCCGTCAGCCGGCCGCGCAAGCACCTGACGCTGATCCACAAGACCAACGTCCTCACGTTCGCCGGGAACCTCTGGTCCCGGATCGTGGAGGAGGTCTCCGCGGAGTTCCCCGACGTCACCGTCGCCTACCAGCACGTGGACGCCGCCTCGATGTTCTTCATCACCGATCCGGGCCGCTACGACGTGATCGTCACCGACAACCTCTTCGGCGACATCGTCACCGACATCGCCGCCGCGGTGACCGGGGGCATCGGCCTGGCCGCCAGCGGCAACCTCGACGCCTCGGGCACGAACCCCAGCATGTTCGAGCCGGTGCACGGCTCCGCCCCCGACATCGCCGGCCAGGGCGTCGCCGACCCGACCGCCACGGTGCTGTCGGTCGGCCTGCTGCTCGAGCACCTCGGCCGCGCGGACCAGGCGAGGAAGGTCAACGCCGCCGTCGCGTTCGACCTCTCCACCCGCGACCCCCAGCAGCCGGTCCGCACCGCGGAGGTCGGCGACCGGCTCGCCGCGCTCGCCAGCGGCTGAGTTCCCGGGCCGGCCTCTGTCGGGTCAGCTCGGGGGCTCCGCCAGCAGCAGGTCGCCGACGGGCACGGGCAGGCTCGCCCGCCCGGTCTCGCCGGGCGCGGGCCACTCCGGGCGGACCGTGCAGCCGGCGGGGGAGGACTCGACCAGCACGACCGACTGCCAGGACCAGTCCTCGGCCGGCTTCCCGGCGTCGACGACACCGGTCAGCGGCTCACCCGGCAGCCGGGCCCACCACCGGCGGTCCAGCGCAGCCAGCCCCTCGGCGCGCAGCAGCGCCGCGGCGTCCGCGGCCTTCCGGGCGTCGGCCAGCGGGGTGCCGGTGAGCAGCCGCGGCACGACCCGGCCCGCGGCGCCGTCGGGCGCCAGCCAGCCCACCTGCTCGCCGTCGGCGCGGTGCACGGGGGTCCAGCCGGGTGGGATCACGAGGGGGCAGCCTGCCAGCGGTGTGCAGCGCGTTCACGTGGTTTCCGGCGTGCGTGCTTTACTCGTCGCGATGTACGCCACCCGCTCGATCATCATCGTGTAGCGCGCAGTCCCCTCCTCGACTGCGCGCAGACCTCCCGTACCCGGGGGGTCTTTTTCGTGTTCGGGCCGGCAGCACCTTCCCAGGAGTTCCCATGACCACCAGCGAGACCGACTTCCACGTCTTCGACACCACCCTGCGCGACGGCGCCCAGCGGGAGGGCATCAGCTACTCCGTCGCGGACAAGCTCGCCGTCGCCCGGCTGCTGGACGAGATCGGGGTCGGGTTCATCGAGGGTGGCTGGCCGGGCGCACTGCCCAAGGACACGGAGTTCTTCTCCCGCGCCCGCACCGAACTCGACCTGAAGCACGCGCAACTGGTGGCGTTCGGGTCGACCCGCAAGGCCGGCGTGCGCGTCGAGGAGGACCCGCAGGTGCGGGCCCTGCTCGACGCCGGGTCGCCGGTCGTCTGCCTGGTCGCGAAGTCCGACGTCCGGCACGTCCGCGAGGCGCTGCGGACGACGCCGGAGGAGAACCTGGCCATGGTCGCCGACACCGTCGCCTTCCTCGTCGCACGCGGCCGGCGGGTGTTCCTCGACTGCGAGCACTTCTTCGACGGCCACGCCGCCGACCCCGACTACGGGGTGCGCGTGCTGCAGGCCGCGTTCGACGCCGGCGCCGAGGTCGGCGTCCTGTGCGACACCAACGGCGGCATGCTGCCGATGGGCGTCGGCCGGGTCGTGGCCGAGGTGCGCTCGCGGGTGAGCGGGAAGCTGGGCATCCACTGCCAGGACGACACCGGCTGCGCGGTGGCCAACACCCTGGCCGCCGTCGAGGCCGGCGTCACCCACGTGCAGGGAACGGCGAACGGCTACGGCGAGCGGGCCGGCAACGCCGACACGTTCGCGCTGATCGGCAACCTGGTCACCAAGATGGGCATCCCGGCGGTCCCGGCCGAGTGCCTGCCCGAGCTGCAGCGGGTGAGCCACGCGATCGCCGAGCTGGCCAACATCGCGCCCGACGACCACCAGCCCTACGTCGGGGCCTCGGCGTTCGCGCACAAGGCGGGGCTCCACGCCAGCGCGATCAAGGTGAGCCCCGAGCTGTACAACCACCTCGACCCGGCCGTCGTCGGCAACGACATGCGCATCCTGGTGACCGAGATGGCCGGCCGCGCCTCGGTGGAGCTCAAGGGACGAGAGCTCGGCGTGGACCTTGCGGGTCAGTCCGACGCCATCGGCCGCGTCGTCGACCAGGTGAAGGTGCTCGAGGCCGACGGCTGGTCGTTCGAGGCCGCGGACGCCTCCTTCGAGCTCCTCCTGCGCGGCCAGCTCCCGGACGCCCCGCCACCGCTGTTCGAGCTGGAGAGCTACAAGACCTCCGTCGAGCACTGGGGCAACGGCGTCGTGGTCAGCGAGGCGACGGTGAAGGTGCACGTCGACGGCGAGCGGGTGATCAGCACCGCGGAGGGCAACGGGCCGGTCAACGCGCTGGACAACGCGCTGCGGCAGGCGCTGGTGCACCGCTACCCCCAGCTGGCCGACGTCGCCCTGGCCGACTACAAGGTCCGCATCCTCGGCTGGAAGGGCGGCACCAGCGCGACCACCCGGGTGCTCATCGACACCACCGACGGCGTGGGGGAGTGGACCACCGTCGGTGTCCACGCCAACATCGTCGAGGCGTCGTGGCACGCGCTGGTCGACGCCCTGACCTACGCCGTCCTGCGCCACCCTCAGCCGTAGCGGGCCACGAAGTTCGCCAGCAGGCGTGGGGGGTGGGTGACCACCGCGGGCGTCAGCCGGGCGATGACCGCCTCGAGCTCGGACGGTGGGAAGTAGCCGGCGTCCTGGTAGATGTGCACCCGCTGCACGATCCCGGGCACGTCGAGCTCCGGGTGGAACTGGGTGGCGTAGACGTTGTCGCCCACCCTGAACATCTGCACCGGGCAGGCCGGCGACGAGGCCAGCAGCACCGCGCGAGGGGGCAGGACGCGGCAGGCCTCCTTGTGGCCGACGAACGCCTCGAACCGGTCGGGCACGCCGGCGAGGAGCGGGTCGGCCCGACCCTCCGGCGTGAGCGTCAGCTCGACCGCCGACACCGGCTCGCCGTACGTCCGGTCGACGACGCCGCCCTGGTGGGTCCCCAGGGTGCCGATCCCGTAGCAGGCGCCGAAGAAGGGCAGGTCCCGCCCGACGATCTCGTCGAGCAGCCCGCTGACCTCGCGCTCCACCCGCAGCTGGACCGGGGACTTCTCGTCGTCGGCGTCGCTGGAGTTGAACGGCCCGCCGCCCAGCAGGACCCCGGCGTAGCCGTCCAGGTCGAGGGCGGGCAGCGGGCCGCCCTCCAGACGGATCCGGCGGAGCCGGTCGGCGGGCAAACCGGTGAAGCGCAGGAACGAGGCGTACTCCTCGTCGGCCGCCTCGTCCTCGGGGCGGGAGGAGAGCAGCAGGAACGGCCGCACGCCGGTCAGCGGGGCTGGATCTCGCCCATCGGGCCCCAGCCGGACAGGTCCGGGGCGTCGACGTAGATGATCTGCGGCTGCGCGGCGACCAGGTCCGGTGCCTGCTCGACGAAGCGCTTGAACGCGTCCGTGCCCACGTGCGCGGCGCCGGCGTCGGAGTCGCGGAAGCCCTCGACGCAGACGAACGTGTCCGGATCATCGAGGCTGCGGGACCACTCGAAGAACAGCGAGCCCTCCTCGGCGTTCACCGAGCGGGCGTAGTCGGCGGCCAGCGCCACCCACTCGTCGGCGCGCTCGGGCCGGACGGGGAACTTCACGACGATCAGGATCACCTCGACATCGTCGTCCTCGGACGGCCCTGCGGCCACCCGCCGTCCTGCATCCCGCGACGATCAGGTGACCTGATCATGCGGCGTCCTCCCTCACCGTGGGACGTGAGGTAGGACGCTCGACGATCAGGTCACTTGATCCCGGCGGGCCGTACGGGCAGCGGGTCGATGCGCGTGCGCAGGAGGCAGAACTCGTTGCCCTCGGGGTCGGCGAGCACGTGCCACGTCTCGTCTCCGGTCTGGCCGACGTCGGCCCCCGTGGCGCCCAGGTCCAGCAGCCGCTGCAGCTCGCCGTCCTGGTCGCGGTCGGTGGGGCTCACGTCGATGTGCAGCCGCACCTTGCCCGGCGTCGGGTCCGGCACCTTCCCGAACACCAGGGTGGGCGCGGTGCCGCCGAACCCCTCGGCCGGTCCGATCTCGACGCTGCCGTCGTCCTCGCGGCCCAGCACCCGGTAGTCGAGGACGGCGGCCCAGAAGGCGGCGAGCGCCTCGGGGTCCCGGCAGTCGATCACGAGCTCGCTGAACCGGCAGGCCATGGCCGGAACCGTAGCGCCGGAGCGGCCGGACTAGCCTCGGTGCGTGCGCATCGTCCGCTTCGCCTCCCCTCAGGGCATGTCCTTCGGCGTCCTCGACGGAGACGGCCAGGTGGCCCAGATCGAGGGTCACCCCTTCGGCCAGATCTCCTTCACCGGGGCCCGCTACGCGCAGGCCGACGTCCGTCTGCTCTCGCCGATCCTGCCGAGCAAGGTGGTCTGCGTGGGCAAGAACTACGCCGACCACATCGCGGAGATGAAGGGACAGACCGGCGACGCCCCCACGGAGCCGCTGCTGTTCCTCAAGCCGTCGACGTCGGTGATCGGCCCGGGTGACGCCATCCGCATCCCGCCGGGGAGCACGAACGTGCACCACGAGGCGGAGCTCGCCGTGGTCATCGGCGCCCGCGGTGCCCGCAACGTGTCACCGGAGCAGGCGCTGAGCAGCGTCTTCGGCTACACGATCGGCAACGACGTCACCGAGCGCGACATGCAGCGCAGCGACGGGCAGTGGACCCGCGCGAAGGGCTTCGACTCCTTCTGCCCGCTGGGGCCGTGGATCGAGACCGACCTGGGTGCCCTCGGGCTGGACGCCGCCGACCTGGAGGTCACCTGCACCGTCGACGGCGAGCGCCGCCAGCACGGACGCACCAGCCAGCTCATCTTCGGCCTCCCGACGCTGATCTCCTACATCTCGCAGGTGATGACGCTGCTCCCGGGCGACGTGGTGCTCACCGGGACTCCGGCCGGGGTCGGGCCGATCCGGCCGGGTCAGCGGGTCGAGTGCACGATCGAGGGCCTCGGCACCCTGACCAGCTCGGTCACCGGCGCCGACGCCGTCTCCACCGCGGGCGGCGCCCGGTGAGCGTGCGCACCCGCTTCTGCCCGTCGCCCACCGGTCTGGTCCACGTCGGCCTGATCCGGACGGCGCTGTTCAACTGGGCGCACGCCCGGCACCACGGCGGGACGTTCGTCTTCCGCATCGAGGACACCGACGCCTCCCGCGACTCCGAGGAGTCCTACCGGCACCTGCTCGACAGCCTGCGCTGGCTGGGCCTGGACTGGGACGAGGGCCCCGAGGTCGGCGGGCCGCACGGTCCCTACCGGCAGTCGGAGCGCTCCGAGATCTACCGCGAGGTGGCCGCCAAGCTGCTCGAGTCGGGGCACGCCTACGAGTCCTTCTCGACCAACGAGGAGGTCGACGTCCGCCGCCGGGCAGCCGGCCAGGACCCGAAGCTCGGCTACGACAACCACGACCGGTACCTCACCGACGCGCAGAAGGCCGCTTTCCGCGACGAGGGGCGCACGCCCGTGCTGCGCCTGCGCATGCCCGATGAGGACCTCGTCTGGACCGACCTGGTGCGCGGCGAGGTGCGCTTCGCCGCGGGCGCGGTGCCGGACTTCGTGCTGGTGCGCGGCAACGGCGCGCCGCTCTACCCGTTCGTCAACCCGGTCGACGACGCCCTGATGGGCATCACCGACGTCCTGCGCGGTGAGGACCTGCTGCCGTCCACGCCGCGCCAGCTGGCCCTCTACGCCGCGCTGACCGACGTCGGCGTCGCCACGGTGACCCCGCGGTTCGGGCACCTCCCGCTGGTGACCGGCGAGGGGACCAAGAAGCTGTCGAAGCGGGACCCCACGTCGAACCTCGACGTCTACCGCGAGCGTGGCTTCCTGCCCGAGGGGCTGGTGAACTACCTGGCCCTGCTGGGCTGGTCGATCGCCGAGGACCGCGACATCTTCTCGACCGCCGAGCTGGTCGAGGCGTTCGACGTCTCCCGGGTGAGCGCCAACCCGGCGCGCTTCGACCTGAAGAAGGCCGAGGCGATCAACGCCACGCACCTGCGGGCGCTGCCGGTGGAGGAGTTCACCACCCGCGTCGTGCCCTACCTGGCCGACGCCGGGCTGGTCGGCGAGCCGCCGACGGCGGAGCAGGCCGCCGTGCTGCAGGCGATCGCGCCGATGGCGCAGGAGCGCATGGTCGTGCTGTCGGAGGCCGTCGGCCTGCTCGGCTTCCTGTTCGTGGACGAGGTCGTGATCGACCCCGCGGCCGCGGAGAAGCAGCTGTCCGGTGAGAACGCCATCGCCGTGCTCGACGCGGCCACCGCCTCGCTGGGCGAACTGGCGGAGTGGAGCACCCCGGCCATCGAGGCGGCGCTGAAGTCCGCTCTCGTCGACGGGCTGGGTCTCAAGCCGCGGCTGGCGTTCGGGCCCGTGCGGGTGGCCGTCAGCGGGCGCACCGTCTCCCCGCCGCTGTACGAGTCGATGGAGCTGCTGGGCCGGGAACGCACGCTCGCCCGGCTGACCGCGGCCCGCGGGCTCGCCGGCGGATGACCGCCGCGGCGCCGGAGGAGCGGGAGGAGGAGCAGGCGCCCTACACCGGGCCGCCGCCCACGCTGCGGCCGTCGTCGGACGTGCCCGCGCCGGCGCTGACGCAGGAGGACGACGCCGCGCCGGACCCGCAGCCGGAGCGACCGCCGTCGTACCTGCTGGCGATGCGCGACGGCCCATGGGCGTGGTGGCGTCCCGTCGCGGGGCTGCTGCTGATCGCGTTCCTGCTCGGGATCGGGCTGATCCTGACCCGGATCGTCGACCTGCTGTTCGGCGTGGGCGCGGACCTCGACGCCGTGCCGCTCACCTGGCGCGGCCTCCTGGTCGCGAACCTGCTGCTCGCCGTCGCGCTGCCCGCCGTCGTCCTGGCCTGGCCGGTGGTGCACGGGGTCGGTCCGGGACCCGGGCTGTCCGTCGCGGGCCGGCTCCGGTGGCCGCTCCTGCGACGGCTGGGCCTCGTCGCCCTCCTCACCGCCGGGGTCGGCGTGGCGCTGGCCACCGGCGGCGCCGTCCTCCTCGCCGACCGCGACGTCACCGGTCCGGTGCCGGACCTGGCCTGGGTGCTGCTGGTGGGCCTGCTCACCGTGCCGCTGCGCGCCGCCGCGGAGGAGGTCCTGTTCCGCGGCTACCTGAGCCAGGCGGTGGCCGGGTGGATCGGCCGTCCGCGCACGGGCGCGGTCGTCGCCGCCGTCCTCAGCGCGCTGCTGTGGGCAGCGCTGTACGGGACCGACGATCTGACCGTCTTCCTCGGCCGGGTGGCCCTCGGGCTGGCCGCCTCGGCCGCCGTGGCGCTCACCGGCGGCCTCGAGGCGGCGATCGCGCTGCACGCGGTCTGCGGGGTGGTCGTCCTCCTCCTGGGTGCGGGCCTGGGGGAGGAGGCCGTGCCGGCCCTGACGCCCTCCGGCCCGGGTGAGGTGTTCGCTCTCCTCGGGGCCGCAGGACTGGCGGGTTTCCTCGCTCTCGTGGCACGCGGTGGCGCGCGGAGCACAGGGGGGTCCGACCACCGTCCGGTGCGTCGGGTATCGTCTTCTGCGGCGCCGTGAGAACGGCCCATGGGGTATGGGGTAATTGGCAGCCCGACGGTTTCTGGTTCCGTTAGTCTAGGTTCGAGTCCTGGTACCCCAGCGAGGCAATGGCATGGCTTCTCCGAAGCTGTGCCAGCTCCTCCGAGCAAGACAGCACGGCCCCGTCGTCTAGCGGCCCAGGACGCCGCCCTCTCACGGCGGTAGCGAGGGTTCGAATCCCTTCGGGGCTACGCATCGAGAGCCCCCGACCGAGTCCGGTCGGGGGCTCTCGCCGTTCCCCTGCCTGTGGTCGACCCGTGTGATCGACCCCCGTGTGATCGACCCCGCACCGGTCGGGCCACCGCGGCATGGCAGAATCGGGGTGCAGCACGGCCCCGTCGTCTAGCGGCCTAGGACGCCGCCCTCTCACGGCGGTAGCGAGGGTTCGAATCCCTTCGGGGCTACAGCGCAGCGCGAGCCCCCGACCGGTACCGGTCGGGGGCTCGCGGCGTTCCGGCCCGGGCTACAGCGTCAGGGGCGTCTCGAACGGCAGGTCGACGGCGCTGGTGCCGACCCGCAGCCGGTAGGCGCCCGGCTCGTACCGCCAGCCGTCGGCCCAGTGCGCCAGGTACCGGGTCGCGACGGCGACGTCCACCCGCGCCGTCCCGCCCGCCGGCACCCGCACCGGGGCGGAGCCGACCAGCCAGCGCACCGGCCGGTCGACGGCGGACCCCGCACGTTCGGCGTAGACCTGCACGACCTGCTTGCCGTCGCGGTCGCCGCGGTTGGCCACCTCGGCGGTCACCGTCACGACGTCGCCGGGGCGTGCCTCGGTGGGCGCGTCGATGCCGGTGAGGTCGATCCGCGTGTAGCCGCGGCCGCTGCCGAACCAGTACGCGGGTGGGGCCTCCTGTCTCAGCCAGGCCCGGTAGCCGATGTGGATGCCCTCCGCGTACTCCAGGGCCCCGTCGACCGGGGTGCAGGAGAGCACCGGGACGTCGGCCTCCTGGGCCGGCCAGGTGGTCGGCAGCCGCCCGCCGGGCTCCGCCGCGCCCAGCAGGACGTCGGCGACCGCGGTGCCGAACTCCTGTCCGCCGAACCAGCCCACCAGCACGGCGGCGACGTCGTGGCGCCACGGCAGGAGCACCGGGGCGCCCGCGTTCACCAGCACCACCGTGCGCGGGTTGGCAGCGACGACGGCCCGGACGAGGTCGTCCTGCCGCCCGGGCAGGGCCAGCGTCGTCCGGTCGTAGCCCTCTGACTCGACGACCGAGTTCGTGCCGACGACGACCAGTGCCACGTCGGCCGCCGCGGCGGAGGCAGCGGCCTCGGCGATCAGTGCGTCCGCGTCGACGTCGGCCGGCTCGGTGCCGAGGCGCAGCGACATGGCCCGTGCGGCGGGACCGCGGCGGCGCCGCAGGTCGTAGACCAGCCGGATGTCGAGCGGCTTCCCCGCGGTGAGCCGCACCTCGGCCGACGCCGTCGGCGGGTCCATGAAGGAGGCACCCAGATTCGTCCCGTCCGGGCGGAGGCGCTGCTCGACGAGCAGCTCGCCGTCGACGTACAACCGGGCGGTGCCGACCAGGGCGTAGCCCAGCCGGACGGCGCCGCTGTCCGTGGGGGTCAGCCGGGTGGACAGCTCGAACTCCGCCGCCTCCTCGATGGGGACGTCACCGCCGAAGTAGACGAGGTTGCTGGAGCGCCGGTCCTCGGCGAGCAGCTCGGCGCCGTCCTCGGCGAGGAAGCGCGCACGCAGGCCGGGGGAGCCGGTGACGGGGTTGGTGAGCTCGCGCAGCGGCAGCTCGGCGACGCCCTGCTGCACCACCGCGCCGACGGAGTAGCTCACCTCGACGCCGGGCAGGGCGGCGCGGAGCCCGTCCAGCGGGGAGACCGTGTACTCGGGCACGACGGTCGCGCTGCCGCCGCCCTGGGTGCGCGCCGCGGAGGCGTTGTTGCCGATGACGGCGACGGACCGCAGGGCCGTGGGGTCCCAAGGCAGCTCGCCCCGGTTCTCCAGCAGGACGGTGCCCTCCGTGGCGGCCTCGCGGGCCAGGGCCGGACCGTCCTCGACCAGGACCGGCTCGGCCGGTGAGGTGCCGGGCAGGGCCCCGACGCGCTGCGCGAGCCGCAGGATGCGCAGCACCTTGCGGTCGACGTCGCCCTCGTCGATCTCGCCGTCCCGGACGGCGGTGACCAGCGCCTCGCCCCACGGCCCCTGGGGGCCGGGCATGACGAGGTCCTGCGACGCCTTCGCGCTCTCCAGGCTGCGGACCCCGGTCCAGTCGCTGATGACGACGCCGTCGAACCCCCACTCGCTGTTCAACGGCGTCTCCAGCAGCGCGTTCTCGCTGGCCGTCGCGCCGTTGATCGAGTTGTAGGAGCTCATGACGAGCCAGGCCCGGGATTCGACGACCGCCTTCTCGAACGCCAGCAGGTAGAGCTCGCGGAGTGTGCGGTCGTCGGCGCGGACGTCGACGGTGAAGCGGTCGGTCTCGAAGTCGTTCGCGATGTAGTGCTTGGGGGTCGCCCCGACGCCGTTGTCCTGGACCCCGGTCACGTAGGCGGCGGCGAGCTCGGCGGTGAGGACCGGGTCCTCGCTGTAGCACTCGAAGTGCCGGCCGCCCAGAGGTGACCGGTGCAGGTTGATCGTCGGGCCCAGCACGACGTCGACGCCCTTGCGCCGGGCCTCGACGGCGGCCGCCGCGCCGTAGCGGCGCGCGAGCCCGGGATCCCAGGCGGCGGCCAGCGCCGTGGCCGAGGGCAGGTTGAGCGAGGGGTCCCGCTCGTCCCACAGCTCGCCGCGGACGCCGGAGGGGCCGTCGGAGACGAGGATGCGGCGCAGGCCGATCGTGTCGAGGCGCCAGGTGGTCCAGTAGTCCCGCCCGGTGAGCAGCCGCACCTTCTCCTCGAGGGAGAGCGCAGCCAGGGCGTCGGTGAGCTGGGCGTCCGCGGGTGCGGCGGCGTCGGTCGTCATGGGCCCGCTCTCGTCAGGGGTGGTGCGCTGCACCCGGCCGGGTGAGCCAGCGCACAACGTAACGACAAAACCGAGCCGGTGCTAGGTTTTCCCTCCCCGCCCTCGCCTAAGCTCCGGGGCATGACGCGACCCGCCACCACGTCGCGCGGGGAGTACGCCAAGACCGCGGGCCGACGGCAGCGGATCGTGACCGCAGCGGTGGAGGTCTTCGCCGCGTCCGGCTACCGCACGGGCTCCCTCCGGGACGTCGCCGAACGCGCGGGTCTCAGCCAGGCGGGCCTGCTGCACCACTACCCGAGCAAGGAGCGCCTGCTCCAGGCCGTGGTCGACTGGCACGACGAGCAGTCGGGGAAGGTGGCCGTCGAGGCGGTGGCGGCCGGGCTCGACCCGCTGGCCGCGTTGGTGGCGTTGGTCGAGCACAACCAGCGCAATCCCGAGTCGGTCGGGCTCTACGTCGTGCTGTCGGCCGAGGCGACAGCTCCGGACCATCCGTTGCACGAGTACTTCGTCAGGCGTTACGCGGGCACGGTCTCCCTGCTGCGGGCCCGGCTCGACGGCGCTGCCGAGGCGGGCCTGCTCCGCCGGGACGTCGATCGCGCGGGGACGGCGCGGGCTCTGGCGGCGCTCATGGACGGCCTGCAGGTCCAGTGGCTCTACGACCGTGAGTCGGTCGACATGGCCGGGGAGGTCCGCCGCTACCTCGCGCCGTTGCTGGCCGTGGGGGGCCGGTAGCCGAGCGGACCCTAGCGAGCTGCGCGAGCGATGGCGGCGGCGGCGTCGAGGACGGCGCCGACCACCTCGGGGCCCGGCCGCCGGCCGAGCCGCTCGACCGGGCCGGAGATGGACACCGCCCCCAGCACGGAGCCCGCGCCGTCGCGGACCGGCGCCGACAGGGAGGCGACCCCGGCCTCGCGCTCGGCGATGCTGTGCGCCCACCCGCGGCGGCGGACGTCGAGCAGCGTCCGGGCGGTGAAGCTGGCGTTCGGGAGCAGCCGGTTGACCTCGTCGACGGGCGTGAACGCGAGGAGTGCGTGGGCCGCGGAGCCCGCGGTCATCGGCAGTCGTGCGCCGACGGGGACGGTGTCGCGCAGGCCGCTGGTGCGTTCGGCAGCGGCGACGCAGACCCTGCTGGCGCCGTCACGGACGTAGAACTGGGCGCTCTCGCCCGTCGCGTCCCGCAGCGCCACCAGGTGCCGGCCCGCGAGGTCGCCCAGGTCGGCCGAGCCGCGGCCGAGCTCGGCGAGCGCCGGCCCGGGGGCCCAGGTCCCGGTGTCGGTGCGCCGGACGAGCCGGTGGCCCTCGAGCGCCACGGCCAGTCGGTGGGCCGTGGCACGGGGCAGTCCGGTGCGCGCGACCAGCTCGGCGAGGGTGGCCGGCTCGTCGGCGACCGCGCGGAGGATCGCGACCGCTTTGTCCAGAACCGCAACGGGGTTAGGCTGTCCCACACAGCAATACTTGCATCTCACACAGTGAGACACAACCACTGTGCGAGAACCGCGCGACGGGACCGGGCGACCCCCGGTGAGAGGACGAACCGTGCCGAAGACCCTGGCCGAGAAGGTCTACGACGCCCACGTGGTGCGCAGCGCCGCGGGTGAGCCCGACCTGCTCTACATCGACCTGCACCTCGTGCACGAGGTCACCAGCCCCCAGGCCTTCGACGGCCTGCGTGCCGCCGGGCGCACGGTGCGGCGTCCCGACCTCACCATGGCCACCGAGGACCACAACGTCCCGACCCTCGACATCCTCAAGCCGATCGCCGACCCGGTCAGCCGGGCCCAGGTGGACGCGCTGCGCCGGAACACGAAGGAGTTCGGCATCCGGCTGGCCCCCATGGGTGACCGGGACCAGGGCATCGTGCACGTCATCGGCCCGCAGCTCGGCCTGACCCAGCCGGGCATGACCATCGTCTGCGGCGACAGCCACACCTCGACCCACGGCGCGTTCGGCGCGCTGGCGTTCGGCATCGGCACCAGCGAGGTCGAGCACGTGCTGGCCACGCAGACCCTGCCCCAGTACAAGCCCAAGCAGATGGCGGTCACCGTCGACGGCGAGCTGCCCCCGGGGGTCTCGGCCAAGGACGTCATCCTCGCGGTCATCGCCCGGATCGGCACCGGCGGCGGCCAGGGCTACGTCATCGAGTACCGCGGCAGCGCCATCGAGAAGCTCTCGATGGAGTCCCGGATGACCATCTGCAACATGTCGATCGAGGCCGGCGCCAAGGCGGGCCTGATCGCCCCCGACCAGACCACCTTCGACTTCCTGCAGGGCCGCCCGCACGCACCGCAGGGGGCGGACTGGGACGCCGCCGTCGCCCACTGGTCGACGCTGCGCACCGACGACGACGCCGCCTTCGACCACGAGGTGCGCATCGACGCGGCGGCCCTGACGCCCTACGTCACCTGGGGCACGAACCCCGGCCAGGGGCTGCCGATCGACGCCAGCGTGCCCGACCCGGCCGACTTCGCCGACGAGGGCGACCGCCGCGCCGCCGAGCAGGCGCTGGAGTACATGGGCCTGACCGCCGGCACGCGCCTGCGTGACATCAAGGTGGACACCGTCTTCCTCGGCTCCTGCACCAACGGCCGGATCGAGGACCTGCGGGTCGCCGCCGAGCTGCTGCGCGGCAAGCGCATCGACGGCGACACCCGGATGCTCGTCGTCCCCGGTTCGGTGGCGGTCAAGGCGCAGGCCGAGACCGAAGGTCTGGACCGGGTGTTCCTCGACGCCGGCGCCGAGTGGCGCGGGGCCGGGTGCTCCATGTGCCTGGGCATGAACCCCGACCAGCTCAAGCCGGGGGAGCGCTCGGCCTCCACCAGCAACCGCAACTTCCAGGGCCGGCAGGGCAAGGGCGGGCGCACCCACCTGGTCAGCCCCGCCGTGGCCGCTGCGACCGCGCTGACCGGTCGCCTGACCGCCCCCGCCGACCTGATCGGAGCCTGACTCGTGGACGCCTTCGTCACCCACACCGGCAACGCCGCGCCGCTGCGCCGCACCAACGTCGACACCGACCAGATCATCCCGGCCGAGTACCTCAAGCGGATCACCCGCACCGGCTTCGAGGACGGCCTGTTCGTCGCGTGGCGCACCAACGAGCCCGACTTCGTGCTCAACCGGCCCGAGTACGCCGACGCCTCGATCCTGGTCGCCGGACCCGACTTCGGCACCGGCTCCTCCCGCGAGCACGCGAACTGGGCGCTGCTCGACGGCGGGTTCCGGGTGGTCATCAGCTCCCGGTTCGCCGACATCTTCCGCAACAACTCGACCAAGGCCGGGCTGCTCACCGTCGTGCTGCCGCAGGCCGAGGTGGAGCGGCTCTGGACGGCGATCGAGGCCGACCCGGCCACGCAGGTGACCGTGGACCTGCAGTCGAAGACGGTGAGCTACGCGGACGTCGTCGTGCCGTTCGAGATCGACGACTACATCCGCTGGCGGCTGCTCGAGGGGCTCGACGACGTCGGCCTGACCGAGCGGCACCTCGACGACATCCAGGCGTTCGAGACGAACCGCCCCGCCTGGCTGCCGCGCGCGCTACCGGCCGCCTGACGGATCCGGGGGCGCGACGTCGCGGTAGTAGTCCGCCACCAGCGCCCCCGGGCGGCCACCCAGGGCCCACACGCTGCCCTTGGCGGCCGGCGGGAGCAGCCCCGGCACGCCGTGGCCGTGCACCCCGAGGGCCTGGAGGACCGTGGGGATCGTCCCGCCCTGACTGCACACCACGGTGACGCCAGGTCCGTCGAGCAGCCGCAGCGCCGTCTCCAGCGCGCGCTGCGGGTCGCCGCCGAACTCCGGCTCGCCCCACTCGGGGTGCTCCTCGACCGTTCCCCCCAGCCGGCCGGCCAGCGGCGCCACCGTCTGCCGGCAGCGCAGCGGCGTCGCACTGACGACGGCGCCCGGCCCGAACAGCGGCAGCACGTCGGCGAGCCGGCGGGCCTGCTCCTCGCCGGCGGCCGTGAGGGGGCGCTCCCCGTCCGGACCGGTCCACCTGTCGCTGCTGCCCGCCTTGCCGTGCCGCACCAGCAGCAGCCGCACCTCGGGAGGCAGGTCGGTGCGCGCGGCGTCGGCGAGCACCTCCCGGTCGTGCTCGTGGGTGACCAGTGCGGCGGCGTCGGCGGGGGAGAGCCACCGCAGCTCGTCGCACTCGTCGTTGGGCAGGAACGTGCCTCCGGCGCAGCGCATCAGCCAGTAGTCCACCCGTTTCGGCACGCCCTCGACGTCGTACCGGGTCGTCAGACTCCGGCGGCCGGGGACGACGGCGAGCCCGGTCTCCTCGACGATCTCGCGGCAGGCGGCCTGCAGGGCGTGCTCGCCGGGCTCCAGCTTGCCCTTGGGCAGCGACCAGTCGTCGTACCGGGCGCGGTGCACGACCGCCACCTCGATCCCGGACTCCTCGATCCCGGACCCCGCGGCCCGCCACACGACTCCGCCGGCGGCCGCGATCTCCCTGCCCTCAGCCGGCGAGGGCATGGATGCGGTCCATCAGGTCGGCCTGGTAGTCGCGTCCTTCCAGCCGCTCCCACTGCCCGTCGCTGCGCAGCTCCCAGCACCGCACGTCCGGGCCCAGCGCGGCCTCGAGCGCCTCGTGCAGCTGCCTCCGGGCGACGTCGTCGCACACGCGCAGCAGGACCTCGACGCGACGGTCGAGGTTGCGGTGCATGAGGTCGGCGCTGCCGATCCACCACTCGCGCTCGCCGCCGTTGACGAAAGAGATCACCCGGCTGTGCTCGAGGAAGCGGCCGACGACGGAGCGCACACGGATGTTCTCCGAGAGCCCCTCCACCCCGGGGCGCAGGGCGCAGATGCCGCGGACGAAGAGCTCGACGGGGACGCCGGCCTGCGAGGCCTCGTACAGGGCGTCGATGATCTTCTCGTCGACCAGCGAGTTCACCTTGATGCGGATGCCGGCCGGACGGCCCTCGGCGGCGTGCCGCACCTCGCGGCGGATCTTCTCCACCAGGCCGTTCCGGACGCCGTGGGGGGCGACCATGAGGGTGCGGTAGTTGGTCTGCCGCGAGTAGCCGGTGAGCACGTTGAACAGGTCGGTGAGGTCGGCGCCCACCCGGGGGTCGGCGGTGAGGATGCCGAGGTCCTCGTAGAGGCGCGCGGTCTTCGGGTTGTAGTTGCCCGTGCCGATGTGGCAGTAGCGCCGGATGACGCCCTGCTCCCGGCGCACCACCAGCGCCGTCTTGCAGTGGGTCTTGAGGCCGACCAGCCCGTAGACGACGTGGCAGCCGGCCCTCTCCAGCGAGCGGGCCCAGCTGATGTTGGCCTCCTCGTCGAAGCGGGCCTTGATCTCCACCAGGACGACGACCTGCTTGCCGGCCTCGGCCGCCTCGATGAGCGCGTTGACGATCGGTGAGTCACCGGAGGTCCGGTAGAGCGTCTGCTTGATCGCGAGCACGTTCGGATCGGCGGCGGCCTGCTCGATGAAGCGCTGCACGCTGGTCGCGAACGAGTGGTACGGGTGGTGGACCAGGACGTCGCCCTCGCGCAGCGTCGCGAACACGCTCTTGGGCGTCTCGCCCTCGCTCAGCCGCGGATGGGTGGTCGGCACGAACGGCTCGTCCTTGAGCTCGGGCCGGTCCAGGTCGTACAGGGCCATGAGCGAGGCGAGGTCGAGCAACCCGGGCACGTGCACGACGTCGTCGGGCTGCACCTCCAGCTCGGAGACGAGCACCTCGAGGATCCGCGGGTCCATCGGCTCGGCGACCTCCAGCCGCACCGCCGGTCCGAAGCGGCGGCGGGCCAGCTCCCGCTCGAGCGCCTGGAGCAGGTCCTCGTCGCGGTCCTCCTCGACCTCCAGGTCGGCGTTCCGGGTGACACGGAAGAAGTGGTGGTCGAGCACGTCCAGGCCCGGGAAGAGCTGGGACAGGTGGGCGGCGATGAGCTCCTCGAGCGGCAGGAAGGCCGCCGACGGCGCACCGTCCGCCACCGACCCGGCGATCGCCACGGGCACGAAGCGGGGCACGTTGTTGGGCACCTTGAGCCGGGCGAAGCGGGGTGCGTTGGTGTCCGGGTCGCGCACCGACACCGCGAGGTTCAGCGAGAGCCCGCTGATGTACGGGAAGGGGTGCGCCGGGTCGACCGCCAGCGGCGTGAGCACCGGGAAGACCTGGTCGCGGAAGTACTCCCGCAGCTTCAGCGCGGCGGCCTCCTCCAGCTCGTCCCAGTGGACGATGCGGATACCGGCCTCCTCGAGCCGCGGCAGCACGTCCTTGTTGAAGACGTCGGAGTGCCGCTGGACCAGCTCCTGCGTCCGGGCCGTGACCCGCTCCAGCTGCTCCCGGATGGTGAGCCCGTCGGGGGAGCGCACCGTCAGCCCCGTGCTCTGCCGGCGCTTCAGCCCCGCGATGCGGACCATGTAGAACTCGTCGAGGTTGCTCGCGAAGATCGCCAGGAACTTCACCCGCTCCAGGAGCGGCAGCCGGTCGTCCTCCGCCAGCTCCAGCACGCGGGCGTTGAAGTCCAGCCAGGACAGCTCCCGGTTCAGGAAGCGGTCGGCCGGGAGGGGGACGGCGTCGTCGCGGGAGGGCACCGGTTCATCGTGCCGCACCGAGGTGAACGGCGAGAGTCGGCGAACCGGCCAGCAGGGCCGCGGTCCGGGCTCCCACACCCAGAGCCACGGCCGCCCGCAGGTCCTCGACGGTGTCGACGTCGCGGACCAGCCCCGGCCACGCGCCGTCCAGGGGGACCGCGCCGTCGTCGCGGTGGAGCCGCGCGGACCCCGTCCCGAAGCGCGGCCGCAGCGGGGTGCCGCGCGCGGTGAGCATCGTGGTCCCGCTGCCCTGTGCGTCGGGGACGAAGGACCGCGGGGCGGCGTCGGCGGCGCGCAGGGCGGCGGCGAGCTCGTCCGGTCGTAGCGCCGGCAGGTCGGAGGAGAGGGCGGCGACGGCCGTCCCGAGGGCGACGCGGGCGCCGTGCTCCAGGGCCGGGTTCAGCCCGCGGTCCGGCTCGTCGGCGACCGGGCGGGCACCCAGGTGGCGCACCAGCGCCGCGGCCGCGGGCTCGTCGGTCACCACCACGACGTCGCCCACCGACGGGCACGCCAGGGCCGCCGCCACCGTGTCGGCGAGCAGCGCGAGCACCAGCGCCTCGTGGGCGTCGGAGGCCCCGTCGGCCCGGTCGGTCAGCGGCCGCAGCCGGGTCTTGGCCACGGCGAGCCGCTTCGCCGGGACGACGACCGACCACGGGGACACGGCGACAATGGCAGCACACCGCTCGGCGCCGGTCGCCGCTCCCCGGGGACCCCGGTGCTCCCGCCGGGGGACCGCAGGGTCGATCATGGGGCAGATCACAGGAGACGGGGAGGACAGCCGGTGGCGGAGCAGACGTCCTGGCGGGGCTCGGACGACGGGTCCGCGCCGGTCGAGCGGCCCCCGAGCCGCCGGCCCGGCAGGTGGCGCACCCGTGGGCGCATCGGCTGGGCGTTCTGGCTCTGCATCGCCGTCGTCTTCCCGGCGTCGAAGCTGATGTTCCGCATCCGCTACCGGCACGGCGACCGCCTGCCCAGGAGCGGGCCGGTGCTGCTGGTGGCCAACCACGTGTCGATCCTCGACCCGATCGCCTGCGCCCGGCTGGTGTTCGACCACGGCCGGATGCCGCACTTCCTGGCCAAGGAGTCGGTGTTCAAGGGGCTGGCCGGGGCGATCCTGCGGTCCGCCGGTCAGATCCCGGTCGCCCGGTACTCCTCGGACGCGGTGGGCGCCCTGGCCGCGGCGCAGGACGACCTGGCCGCCGGCAACGTGGTGGTCATCTACCCCGAGGGCTCGGTCACCCGCGACCCCGAGTGGTGGCCGATGGAGTCGCGCACCGGTGCCGCGCGGCTCGCGCTGACCACCGATGCCGTCGTGCTGCCCGTCGCCCAGTGGGGTCCGCAGCGGCTCCACGACTACCACGCCAAGAAGCTGTACCTGCGGCCCCGGACGCCTGCCGACTACTACGTCGGCGAGCCGATCGACCTCTCCGAGCAGCGCGCTCGGGTCCGGGCCGGGGGACCGGTCACCGCCGAGCTGCTGAAGGAGACCACCGACCTCATGATGGGCCGCGTCCGCGACCAGTTGGCCGAGCTGCGCGGCGAGCCCGCGCCGGTGGCGTTCTACCCGCGCCCCCGGCGCGAGCTGCCCGGCGACCTCGCGGGAGGTGTCGCGTGAGGCGGGCGGCGGTCCTGGGAGCCGGTTCGTGGGGGACGACGTTCGCGAAGGTGCTCGCCGACGCCGGGTGCGACGTCGCGCTGCACGCCCGCCGGCCCGAGCTCGCGCGGGCGATCACCGAGGACGCGGAGAACCGCGACTACCTGCCCGGCATCCGGTTGCCCGCGTCCGTGCGGGCGACCACCGACGCCGGCGAGGCCCTGCAGGGAGCCGAGCTCGTGGTCCTCGCCGTCCCCTCGCAGTCGCTGCGGGGCAACCTCGTCGACTGGGCGCCGCTGCTGCCGGCCGACGCCACGCTGCTGAGCCTGATGAAGGGCATCGAGCTCGGCACGACCAAGCGGATGAGCGAGGTCATCTGCGAGGTCACCGGCGCGGGCGCCGACCGGGTGGCGGCGCTCTCGGGGCCCAACCTGGCCCGGGAGATCGCCGAGGAGCAGCCGGCCGCCACGGTCATCGCGTGCAGCGACGGCGACCGCGCGGCCCAGGTGCAGGACGCCTGCAAGACCCGCTACTTCCGCCCCTACACCAACCCCGACCTGGTCGGCTGCGAGCTGGGTGGCGCGGTGAAGAACGTCATCGCGCTGGCCTGCGGCATCGCCGAGGGGCTGGGGTTCGGGGACAACACCCGGGCGTCGCTGATCACCCGGGGGCTCGCCGAGACCGCGCGGCTGGGCATGGCCCTGGGCGCCGAGCTCACCACCTTCGCGGGGCTCGCCGGACTGGGCGACCTCGTGGCCACCTGCAGCTCGCCGCTGTCGCGCAACCGGACGTTCGGCGAGAAGCTCGGCCGCGGCATGACCGTGCAGGAGGTGCAGGAGAGCACCCGGCAGACCGCCGAGGGCGTGAAGAGCTGCCGCTCGGTGCTCGACCTGGCCCGGGCGCACGGGGTCGACGTCCCGATCACCGAGGCTGTCGTGCGGGTCTGCCACGACGGACAGCCCGCGGCCCGGATGGTGCAGGCGATGATGTCCCGCGAGGCCAAGCCGGAATGACGAGGCCCGAATGACGAAGCCCGAATGAGCTGGGGGGACGGCACCCGCTCCGTGCGGGCGGGGGAGCACCCCGCCGTTCCCGGTGCGCCGCTGCGGCCGTCGCCGGTCTTCGCCGCGCCCTTCCACCTCGGTGACCTGCCGCCGCGCGCCGGTGGCCGGGACGCCTATGCCCGCACCGAGCACCCGACGCTGCGCGATTTCGAGGCCGCCGTCGGCGAGCTCGACGGGGGGCGGTGCCTCTCCTTCGCCACCGGGATGGCGGCGCTGACGGCGACGGTGCTGGCCTGCGTGGGCAGCGGAGACCGCGTCGTCCTGCCGTCGGACGGCTACTACACGACCCGCATGCTGGGCGCCGAGGAGCTGACCCGGTTCGGCATCGCGGTCACCGAGGTCCCCACCCCCGAGATCGAGCGCTTCGCGGCCGACGGCGGCCTGGCGGGCGTGGCGATGGTGCTGCTGGAGACGCCGAGCAATCCGCAGCTCGACGTCTGCGACATCGCCGCCGTGGCCCGCGCCGCGCGGGCGGCCGGCACCGTGGTCGCCGTCGACAACACCACGGCGACGCCGCTGGGCCAGCGGCCGCTGGCGCTGGGCGCGCACCTCACCGTGGGCAGCGACACCAAGGCGCTGACCGGTCACAGCGACCTGCTGCTGGGGCACGTCAGCACCGCCGACGACGAGCTGTACGCGCAGGTGCTGGGCTTCCGGAACCGCACCGGGAGCACCCCCGGCCCGTTCGAGGCCTGGCTGGGGCACCGGTCGATGAGCACCCTCGACCTGCGGCTGGCGCGCCAGGCGCAGAACGCCGCCGCGGTGGCCGAGCTGCTGGCCTCCTCGCCCGCGGTCACCGGGCTGCGCTGGCCCTGGCGCGTGGGCGACCCCTCCTCCGAGGTGGCCGGGCGGCAGATGCTGCGCCCCAACGGGGTGCTCTCCTGCGAGCTGGCGGACGAGGACGCGGTCGCCCGGCTGCTCGCCGGCACCCGGCTCTGGTCGGCGGCGACCAGCTTCGGCGGCGTGCACAGCACCGTCGACCGGCGGGCGCAGTGGGGCGGCGACGCCGTCCCGCCCGGGTTCGTGCGGTTCTCCTGCGGCATCGAGGACACCGACGACCTCGTCGAGGACCTAGGCCGCGGTCTGGCCGCCCTGGGCTGACCCGGCCCGCTGCCCGCTGCCGGCCACCGTGAGCCAGACGCTGACGGCGGTGTAGTAGACGGGGTAGGCGAGGCTCAGCGCCACGGCCACGGGGTGCGGGTCGGGGTACTGCAGGAGCAGCACGACGACGCTCACCAGCCAGGCGGTGGCCAGCCCCATGTTCAGGCTGCGCAGCAGGACGGTGCGCGAGGGGTAGACGTACTTGATCGGCACGAACACCAGCACGGTCAGCACCACGAGGAGGACGGCCACCGCGGTGGTGCCGAGGTCCAGGACGATCGCGTAGAGGGCGACGATGTTCCAGTAGCTGGGGAAGCCGAGGAAGTAGTGGTCCTCGGTCTTCGCGTCGACCCGGCAGAACTGGTAGCAGGAGGCCAGCAGGGGCAGCGCGGCCACCACCCAGCCGACCGCGCCGTCGGGCAGCCGGTCCGTCGTCCAGAGCAGCACGACCGCGACGAAGGTGAACGTCAGGTAGTCGACGATGTTGTCGAGCAGGGCGCCGTCGAACCAGGGGATCGTCTCCTTGACCCGGAGACGGCGGGCCAGCATGCCGTCGGTGCCGTCGACGAACAGCGTGGCCAGCACCAGCCACAAGGCGGTCTCGACCTCGCCCTCGATGGCCGCGAGGACCGTCAGGAGGCCCAGGACCGCGCCGGAGGCCGTGTACAGGTGCACGGCCCAGCCGGCCAGCCGGGCGCCCCGCGAGAAGGCGGGGGCCGGGGACCCCGACGGCGCGGCGGCGTGATCGTGCACGCGTCGAGGCTGCCACACCCGCCACGCCCCGGCGGGACGGCGCGTGCGCCCGGGAACGCGGCACTAGGGTCGACCCGATGAACGGGCAGGCAGGCAAGGTGCGCGTCGCGGTCGTGTTCGGGGGCCGCAGCGCCGAGCACGCCATCTCCTGCGTCTCGGCCGGTGCGGTCATGGCTGCGCTGGATCCCGAGCGCTACGAGGTGGTGCCGGTGGGCATCGCCCGCGACGGGCGCTGGGTGCTGACCGACAGCGAGCAGGCGTTGGCCATCACCGACGGCGAGCTCCCGGAGGTCACCGGCGGGACGGCGG
Source organism: Candidatus Blastococcus massiliensis AP3 (assembly GCF_000582785.1). Taxonomy (GTDB): domain Bacteria; phylum Actinomycetota; class Actinomycetes; order Mycobacteriales; family Geodermatophilaceae; genus Blastococcus; species Blastococcus massiliensis. The sequence continues at coordinate 87,236 of NZ_HG931174.1, read as the reverse complement.
TCTCCCTGGTCGGTGACCCCGCCGGCCGGGGCCTGGCCGTCCTCGAGCCCGGCGCCGGCATGGGCGAGGTGCTCACCGCGGTCGACGTGGTGTTCCCGGTGCTGCACGGCCCGTTCGGCGAGGACGGCACCGTGCAGGGGCTGCTCGAGATGAGCGGCCTGCCCTACGTGGGCTCCGGCGTGTTCGCCAGCGCGGCCTCCATGGACAAGGAGTTCACCAAGAAGCTCCTGGCCGCAGCCGGGCTGCCGCAGGGCGACCACGTGGTGCTGCGCGACGCCGACGGCGCCGTCTGCCCCGATCCCGCGGTGCTCGACGACGCCGCCCGAGAGCGGCTCGGACTGCCCGTCTTCGTCAAGCCGTCCCGCGCCGGTTCGAGCATCGGGATCACCAAGGTCACCGACTGGGGCCGGTTCCCCGAGGCGGTGGCCGCTGCCGCCGCCGTCGACCCCAAGGTGATCGTCGAAGCGGCCGTCACCGGCCGGGAGATCGAGTGCGGGGTCCTCGCCGCCCGCGGCACGGGCCTCCCGGAGGCCAGCGTGCCGGCCGAGATCAGGTTGCGCGAGGGCGTGGACTGGTACGACTTCGCCGCCAAGTACCTCGACGACGCGGCCGAGTTCGACATCCCCGCGGACCTCACCCCGGCGCAGACGGAGGCGGTGCAGGCAGCGGCCCGCCGCGCCTACCTGGCGCTGGACTGCCGGGGCCTGGCCCGCGTCGACTTCTTCCTCGGCACCGGCGCCGACGGCGCCGAGCAGCTGGTGATCAACGAGGTCAACACCATGCCCGGCTTCACCCCGATCTCCATGTTCGCCCGGATGTGGGCAGCCAGTGGCGTGGACTTCGCCGAACTGGTCGACCGGCTGGTGTCCGGCGCCCTGGCTCCACGGTGAGCTCCGGACGGTGGCCCCGCCGCCGGGTCGCCGTCCTGCTGGCCGTCCTACCCGTCGTCGTCGTGCCCGCGTGCGGTCGAGAGGACGAGGGGACGGCGGAGACCGCGGTCGCGGCGCCGTCCCTCCCCGCCTCCCCCGAGGAGCTGGAGCCGCTGGTCGTCGAGGAGGTGCCCTCGGGGCTGCCGCGGCTGCCGGACGCCGAGATCGAGCCGCCGGCGGGAGCGAAGCGGGTCGAGGACGTCGCCGGGTACGCCGACGACCCCGCCCGCGAGCGCGCGGTCCTCCGGGACTACGACTACCGCCACGGCTGGGAGCGGTTCTGGGGGCCCGGGACGGGGGAGGGGCCGCTGACCGGGGTCTTCATCGACCAGTTCGAGGACGGCGAGGGTGCCGGCGCGTACGCCGAGGACCTCGCGCGCAACGACGCCGCGCACTACGGCGGGCTGCTGAGCGAGGGTGACCCGGACCTGCCCGACGGCTGTCGTGAGCTCCAGGTGGCCGAGCCCCGCCGGCCGGAGCTGTCCGGTCCCGCGGCCTTCGTGTGGTGCACGCGCGGGCCGTTCAGCGTCGCCGTCACGGCCGTCGCCGCTTCCCTCGACGGCGCGACCGACGAGGTCCACGCCGTGGTGGTCGCGCAGCTGGACAGGCTGCCGGCCGGATGACGGGCGGCCGCGCTCAGGGCCCGGGGGTGGGCTCCTGGTAGGGGAGTGCCTCGGCGATCTGGGTGGTCAGTGCCGTCACCGGGGCGCTGTCGACGCCCGGCGGCAGGGTGAGCTCCACGTAGACGGGCCGGTCGACCGTCGTCCAGACCGTGGTCTCGGGATCGTCGGTGTCGACGTACCACTGCACGCCGTTGATCTGGATGGCCGCGGCGCCCGTCACCCAGCCCGCGGGCCGCTCCACGCCGCAGCGCAGGACGACGGCCGGGTCGCCCCAGGCGTAGGCGAACGGGGAGTCCGTCTGCACCGGCCGGGACGGCTGGCGGGCCAGCTCCAGTGGCAGGACGGCCATCAGCGCCGTGCAGGGCCCCTCGGTCTCCGGCGTGACCGGGGGGACCTCCACCGGCAGCGGCGGGAGGTCGGCGCGCTGCTGGGGAGCCGTGCCCTCGATCTCGGCCGGTCCGCGCGCGGCGGTGTCGTCGTCCTCGTTCCCGCCGCCCAGGACGTTGGCCAGCACGACCAGCACCACGACCACCGGTACCAGGACGGCGGTCGCGATCAGGGCGATGCGCCGCAGCGGGTCGTCGGGGCGCTCCGGCGCAGGCGGGTGCTCGGTCAGGGTGTCAGAGCTCGCAGGGGTAAGGCGGGCGGGGCGGGAGGACCGTCAGATGTTGACGACGGGGCAGGTCAGCGTGCGGGTGATGCCGTCGACCGACTGCACCCGCGCCACGACCAGCCGACCGAGCTCGTCGACGGTCTCGGCCTCGGCGCGCACGATCACGTCGTAGGGGCCGGTCACGTCCTCGGCCCGGGTCACCCCGCTGATCTCGCTGATGGTCGTGGCGACCTGGGCGGCCTTGCCGACCTCGGTCTGGATGAGGATGTAGGCGTGGACCACGGGAGATCCTTCCTCCGGCAACTGCGCCGATACGTCGTCCCCGCCGTCTGGCGGTCAGTTCGGCAACCTACCCCAGTGATCGGAGGCACCCGGTGAGTCGGCCCCGTCCGTTCGTGCCGCGCGAGGACGGCGCCGACACCGTCGGGGCCGTCGGGGAGTTCGGCGTCATCGCCCGCGTGCTCGCCCGCACCGGTACGGCGGCCCTGGCGGAGGTGGGTCCCGGGGACGACGCCGCCGTGCTGGCCACGCCCGACGGGCGGGTGGTGGCGACCACCGACGTCCTGGTGGAGGGCCGCCATTTCCGGCGGGACTGGTCGACGGCCGAGGACGTCGGGCACAAGGCCGCCGCCGCGAACCTCGCCGACGTCGCCGCGATGGGTGGCACGACCACCGCGCTGCTGGTCGGCCTGGCCTGCCCGGCCGACACCCCCACCGCCTGGCTGGAGGGCGTGGCGACCGGGATGGCGGCGGAGTGCGCGCCCCTGGGGGCCGCGGTCATCGGCGGCGACACCGTCGC
>NZ_HG931174.1:70705-84247 GCF_000582785.1 Candidatus Blastococcus massiliensis AP3 | reverse complement strand
CCGTGCTGCGCCGGGGCTTCAGCAGTCCGTTGGCCGCGGTCGCGGCGCACCGCCGGCCGGCGCCGCCGTACGCGGCCGGCCCGGCCGCGGCGGGAGCGGGAGCCACGGCCATGTGCGACGTCAGCGACGGTCTGCTCGCGGACGTGGGCCACCTCGCGACCGCGAGCGGGGTGGTCGTCGACCTGGACCGGGCGGCGCTGGTCCGGGCCTGCTTGGTCCCCGAGGGGCCGCTGCAGCAGGTCGCGGCCGCGCTGGGCGCCGACCCGCTGGTCTGGGTCCTGACCGGCGGCGAGGACCACGCCCTCGTGGCGACCTTCCCGCCCGACACTCCGCTGCCCGACGGCTGGTCGGAGATCGGATCCGTGCGCGCGGCAGGGCAGGATGCCGGCGTGCTGGTGAGCGGCGAGCCGGCCGACGCGGTCGCACGAGCGCTCGGGGCGGAGGGGACGGGGCATGCGCACTTCGGCTGAGCACTCCCCGGACGGGTCGGTGGTGCGCCTGCGTGCGCTGCCCTACGAGGACCCGCTGGCGCAGTACCTGGTCGAGCAGGTGCAGCAGGAGTACGTGGCCCGCTACGGCGGGCGCGATGCGGCTCCGGTGGATCCCGCGGACTTCCGCCGGCCGTCCGGGCTGTTCCTCGTCCTGGAGGTGGACGGGGTCCCCGCCGGCTGCGGGGCCTGGCGGGTCTATCCGCCCGGCGGCGTGGAGGTCAAGCGGGTCTACGTCGGGCCGGCCTTCCGGCGCCGGGGGCTCGCCCGGCACATCATGGCCGCGCTCGAGCACAGCGCTGCCGTCGCGGGTCACCGGTCGGTGGTGCTCAACACCGGCCAGCAGCAGCCCGAGGCGATCGCGCTCTACGCGGAACTGGGCTACCGGCCCGTGCCGGGCTACGGCGTGTACGCCTGCGCCCCGGACGCCGTGTTCCTGGGCAAGGACCTCCCTCCGGTGGACGGCGGGGCGGACGGCGGAGAGGGGATCTCATGGGCGTCGTGACGGTGTCGGCGGCGTACGGGGCGGCGGGACCGGAGGTCGCCCGGGCCGTGGCCGAGCGGCTGGCGCTGCCGTTCCACGACCGGGCGATCCCGGTGGAGGTCGCCGGCCGGCTCGGCGTTCCCGTCGAGGAGGCCGAGGCCAACGACGAGACCGTGGTCCGGGGCCTGTGGCGGCTGGTGGCGAGTCTGGGCACCATGCCCGATCCGGTCGGCGGGGTCGTGCCGACCGCGGTCCTGCCGGACGCGCGCGCCTACCGCGAGCAGACCGAGCGCGTCCTGGCCGAGATCGCGTCGGAGTCCGGCCCCGGCGGGGTGGTCCTGGGCCGGGCGGCGGCGATCGTGCTCGGGGAGCGGCCCGACGTGCTCAACGTCCGTCTCGGCGGATCCCGCGGGCGCCGCCTCGAGGCGGCGGTCCGGCGGTACGGCCGGCCGGTCGAGGAGGTGCGGCGGGAGATGGAGGCCAACGATCGGGCCCGCGAGGCCTACGTCCGCCACTTCTACCGGGCCGATGCGTCCTCGCCCCGGCACTACCACCTGGTGGTGGACAGCACCGCCCTGCCGGTGGAGACGGTGGTCGACGTGGTGGTCACCGCCGCCCGCAGCCGCGGCATCGGCTCCTGACACCTGCCCTCAGCACGACGAACCCCGGAGGTCGGTGACCTCCGGGGTTCGTCGTGATGTCCAGCTGTCGTACGGAGCCGTCAGGCGCGCACGACCTTGCCCGCGCGGATGCACGAGGTGCAGGCGTTGATGCGCCGGCGGTTGCCCGGGGCGATCAGCGCCCGCACGGACTGGATGTTCGGGTTCCAACGGCGCGGCGTGCGGCGGTGCGAGTGCGACACCGACATACCGAAACCGGGGCCCTTGCCACACACATCGCACACGGCAGCCACGGTGGATCACTCCCAGACTAGGTATTTCACAGACGGATCGTTCAGAGACGGCGGGGCAGGGCAGGCAGCACCCGCGACAAGACCGTGGAGGAGTCTAACCGTTCCTCCACAGGCATGCCGCCACTGGCCCCGCCGAGGACTGCGCCACGCCTGTGTCGTCGGTCTCCACGGGTACCCTCCGGCCGTGCTGCAGGCCCTGGACGAGGCGGCGGTCGGCCGATGGTGCCGCACCGCGGTCGAGGTGCTGTCCGCGGCGCGCGGCGACCTGGACGACCTCAACGTCTTCCCGGTGCCCGACGGGGACACCGGCACCAACCTGCTGCTCACCGCGCAGGCTGCGCTCGCCGCCGTGGACCGGGAGGGCGGCCGGACCACCGAGCCGGTCTGGTCGATCCTGTCGCGCGGCGCGGTGCTGGGCGCGCGGGGCAACTCGGGCACGATCCTCGCGCAGCTGATGCGCGGGATGGCCGACCAGCTCGCCGGGCAGGAGCCGGCCGACGGGCCGACCCTCGCCGCGGCGCTGCAGAAGGCCGCCGAGACCGCCTACGGGGCGGTCGCCGACCCCGAGGAAGGCACGTTCCTCAGCGTCGCCCGGAGCGCGGCCGAGGCGGCCGTGGCGGAGGCCGGCGCGGGCCGCACCTCCCTCTCCGAGGTCGTCACGGCGGCCGCGGACGGCGCCCGCGAGGCGCTCGACCGCACGCCCGGCCAGCTGGCGGCGCTGCGCGAAGCGGGGGTCGTGGACGCCGGAGGAGCCGGGCTCTGCCTGGTCCTCGACGCCCTGGTCACCACCGTGACCGGCGTGGAGCCGGCCCGGCCGCCCCTCGCCCGGCGGCCCGAGCCCGGGCACCGGCACGACCACCGGCACGACCACCGTCCGCACCAGCCACCCCCCGGCCCGGGCAGCGAGGTGCAGTACCTGCTCGCCGACGCCGACGAGGCAGCCGTGGAGCGGCTGCAGCGCCGGCTCGCCGAGCTGGGCGACAGCCTGGTCGTCGTCGGCGTGGACACGCCGACGGGCCGCGAGTGGAACGTCCACGTGCACGTCACCGACATCGGCGCCGCCATCGAGGCGGGCATCGAGGCCGGGCGGCCCTACCGGGTCTCGGTCACGCCGCTGGCGCCCGTCCGCCCGCCCGAGCCGGTGGCCGAGACGCGGGCGATCATCGCCGTGGTGGCCGCCGACGGGCCGGGCGACGTGTTCACCGAGGCGGGCGTCCGCGTCGTCGTCTGCGGTCCCGACGGCGTGACCGAGGACGACGTCCTCGACGAGATCGTCGCCTCCGCCGCGCAGGAGTCGGTGGTGCTGCCCAACGACCCGGAGCTCATCGCCCTCGCGGGTCGCGCCGCCACCCGCGCCCGCGAGCTCGGCCGGGAGGTCGGCGTCGTCCCGACCCGCTCGCCCGTGCAGGGGCTGGCCGCGTGCGCCGTCAGCGACCCGGGCCGCCGCTTCGGCGACGACGTCATCGCGATGGCCGAGGCCGCGGCGGCCACCCGGTGGGCGGAGGTGACGCTCGCGGAGCAGGAGGCGCTGACCTCGGCCGGCCGCTGCCAGCCCGGCGACGCGCTCGGGTCGGCCGAGGGCGACGTGGTGGTGATCGGGCAGGACCTCGCGTCCGTGGCCTGCGACCTGCTCGACCGGCTGCTCTCGGCGGGCGGGGAGATGGCCACCCTGCTCGTGGGCAGCGACGACGACCTCGGCGACGCCGTCTGCCGGCACCTCAACTCCGTCCACCCCACCATCGAGGTCGTGCGCTACCCCGGCACCTCGGGCGCGGCAGCCTTGCAGGTCGGCGTCGAGTGAGCCGGGGAGGCTGAGGTGGCCGTCAGCATGCGGACCCCGCTGACGCGGGTCCTCGGACCCAAGACCGCCACGGGCATGAGCGAGGGCCTCGGCCTCGAGACGGTCGGCGACCTGCTCCGGCACTACCCCCGCCGGTACGCCACCCGTGGCGAGCAGACCGACCTCGCCGACGTGGAGGTGGGCGACCGGGTGACGGTGCTGGCCCAGGTCCGCAGCGTGACCACCCGGCCGATGCGCAACCGGCGGGGTTCGCTGACCGAGGTGGTGGTCGGGGACGGCAGCGGCCGGATGAAGCTGGTGTTCTTCAACCACCGGCACGCGCAGCTGAAGCCGAACGCGTGGGGGATGTTCGCCGGCACGGTGGGGGAGTGGCGCGGCGAGAAGCAGTTCGCCCACCCCGACATGCACCTGCTCGACGGGGCCGACGACGACGCGGACTGGGCGCGGGCCCTGATCCCGATCTACCCGGCGACCAAGGACGTCTCCAGCTGGGTGATCCAGAAGTCGGTCACGCTGCTGCTCGGGGCGTCCGGTGGGCTGGGCGAGCTGGTCGTCGACCCCCTGCCGGAGGACATCCGGTCGCGGCACGGCCTGCTGTCGCTCCCCGCGGCCCTGCTCGACATCCACCGGCCCACCACCATGGACGACGTCGAGCGCGCCGCCGCCCGGCTGAAGTGGGACGAGGCGCTGGTCCTGCAGCTCACCCTCGCCGCGCGGCGCCGGGCGGCCGCCCTGGAGCCGGGGATCGCGCGTCCGCGCCGCGCCGGCGGCCTGCTCGACGCCGTCGACGCCGCGCTGCCGTTCGACCTCACCGAGGGCCAGCGCGAGGTGGGGGAGGAGCTCGCCGCGGAGCTGGACCGCGACCAGCCCATGCACCGGCTGCTGCAGGGCGAGGTGGGCTCGGGCAAGACCGTCGTGGCGCTGCGCGCGATGGCGCAGGTCGTCGACGCCGGCGGCCAGGCCGCGCTGCTCGCCCCTACCGAGGTGCTCGCCGGCCAGCACGCCCGCGGGATCCGCGCCCTGCTGGGCCCGCTCGGCCGGGCGGGCGAACTCGACGGCGACGCCGACGGCACCCGCGTCACGCTGCTCACCGGCTCGCTCAAGGCGGCGGCCAAGCGGCAGGCCCTGGCGGAGGTGGCCGACGGCAGCGCCGGCATCGTGATCGGCACCCACGCGCTGCTGCAGCAGGGGGTGGAGTTCGCCGACCTCGGCCTGGTCGTGGTCGACGAGCAGCACCGGTTCGGCGTGGAGCAGCGCGACGCCCTGCGCGCCAAGGGCAACCGCCCGCCGCACGTGCTGGTCATGACCGCCACGCCCATCCCGCGCACCGTCGCCATGACCGTCTACGGCGACCTGGAGATCTCCACGCTCCGTCAGCTGCCCAGCGGCCGCGGTGGCGTGTCCAGCTCGGTCGTCCCCGCGACGGAGAAGCCCGGCTGGGTGGACCGGGCCTGGGCGCGGCTGCGCGAGGAGGTCGCCGCCGGCCGCCAGGCCTACGTCGTCTGCCCGCGGATCGGCGACGTGACGGGTCCCGACGACGAGCCCGAGGACGCCGACGGCGCCCCCGCCGGGGACGACGACGGCCGCAGCGAGCGGCGCCCGCCGCTGGCCGTGCTGGACGTGGCGGAGCTGCTGCGGTCCGGACCGCTCGCGGGGCTGCGGCTGGACGTGCTGCACGGTCGCCTGACGCCGGAGGAGAAGGACGCCGCCATGGGCGCGTTCGCCGCCGGCGAGACCCAGGTGCTGGTGGCGACCACCGTCGTCGAGGTGGGCGTGGACGTGCCCAACGCGACCGTCATGGTCGTCATGGACGCCGACCGGTTCGGCGTCAGCCAGCTGCACCAGCTCCGCGGCCGGGTGGCCCGCGGCAAGCACCCCGGGCTCTGCCTGCTGGTCACCGAGGCGCCCACCGCGTCTCCGACCGGGCAGCGGCTGGCCGCCGTCGCCGCCACCTCCGACGGCTTCGAGCTGGCCCGGCTGGACCTCGAGACCCGCCGCGAGGGCGACGTGCTCGGCGCCGCGCAGTCGGGTCGCCGCTCCGGCATCCGGTTGCTCTCGCTGCTCGAGGACGAGGAGCTCATCGCCACCGCCCGGACCGAGGCCACCGCGCTGCTGGCCACCGAGCGGGGGCTGGCCGACCATCCCGGTCTGGCCGCCGAGGTCGCCGCGCTGGCCACCGACGAGCGCGCCGACTACCTGGAGAAGGCATGACGCGGGTCATCGCCGGGCTGGCCGGGGGCCGGCGGCTCAAGGTGCCACCGGCCGGGGTCCGGCCGACCGGCGACAAGGCCCGGGGGGCGCTCTTCAACAGCCTCGGCTCGCTGCTGGAGCTGGAGGGCGCCGCCGTCCTGGACCTGTACGCCGGTTCGGGTGCGCTCGGCATCGAGGCGCTCAGCCGCGGCGCGCGGTCGGTGCTGTTCGTGGAGTCCGGCGGCGGGGTGCTGCCGGTCCTGCGGGCCAACCTCGCCACCGTCGGGCTGCCCGGCGGGCGGGTGCAGCCCGGCTCGGTGTCCACCGTCGTCGCCGGTGCCGCGCCGGAGGCGTTCGACCTGGTGCTCGCCGATCCGCCCTACGCGACCCCGGTGGACGAGGTGCTCACGGTGCTCGGATCGCTGGTCGCCGGTGGGTGGCTGGCCCCCGGCGCGGTGGTCGTCGTGGAGCGAGGGCGGCGCGAGGAAGCGTGGGAGTGGCCGACACCGCTGATCGGGTTGCGCGATCGGCGCTACGGAGAGGCCGTGCTCCGGTACGGTCGCGTGTCGTGAGACGTGCCGTGTGCCCTGGTTCGTTCGACCCGGTCACGAACGGCCATGTCGACGTCATCCGTCGCGCCTCGGCGCTGTACGACGAGCTGATCGTGGCGGTGCTCGTGAACCCCGGCAAGGCCGGGTTCTTCTCCGTCGAGGAGCGCATGGAGCTGATCCGCGAATCCGTGGCGGACCTGCCCGACGTCACCGTCGACAGCTTCACCGGGCTGCTCGTCGACTACTGCCGCGACCGGGACGTCCCGGTGATCGTCAAGGGCCTGCGCGCGGTCAGCGACTTCGAGTACGAGCTGCAGATGGCCCAGATGAACCGCGAGCTGGCCGGCATCGAGACGCTCTTCGTCCCGACCGCGCCGCAGGTCGGGCACCTCTCCTCGAGCCTGATCAAGCAGATCGCCACCTTCGGCGGTGACGTCTCGCGCCTGGTCCCGGCGGCCGTGAACGACCGGCTGCGCGAGCGCGCGGCTCGCGGGAACTCGTCGTGACCCGTCCCCGCACGCACAACACCGAGGTCGTCTACCGGCTGTACGAGACGGTCGACGAGCTCACGACCGTCATCGAGAACGCGCGCAACGTCCCGATGTCGGGCTCCTGCATGGTGCCGCGCGACCACGTCCTCGACCTGCTCGACGACCTGCGGGAGTCCCTGCCCGAGGACGTGCAGGCCGCCGGCGCGATCGTCGAGCAGCGCACCGAGATCCTGCAGCAGGCCCAGGCGGAGGCCGAGCGGCTCACGACCCGGACCCGCGACGACGCCGAGCAGGTCCTGGTGCAGGCGCAGCACCAGCGCGACGAGCTCCTGGGTGCCGCCCGGCGCCAGCGCGACGAGCTCCTCGCCCAGGCGCAGGCCGATGCCGAGCAGCTGCTGGTCGACGCCGAGGCCGAGGCCGAGGCGTTGATCGCGGAGGGCCGGCGACGTCGCGAGGCGATGATCGCCGAGGCCCAGGTCGAGCACGAGCGGCTCATGACCGAGACCGAGGTCTACCGCACCGCCGTCGCCCGGGCCGACGAACTGGGCGCCCAGGCGCACACCGACGCCGCGCGGATGCGGTCGGAGGTCGACGAGTACGTCGACACCCGGCTGGCCGACTTCGGAACGGCGCTGGAGCGGATGCTGCGCTCGGTGGAGAAGGCCCGCACCACGCTGCGCGAGTGACGGGGATCCGCCCCGGCACGACCTCCGACTTCCCTCTCGCGGAGTTCGACGGGGACTCGCCCGCGTTGATCGATCCCTCCGAGGGCGTCGTCATCACCGGAGACGTGCCCGAGCGCGTGGTCGTGTGCTTCTTCCGCGACGTGATCGACGAGCTCTGCGGAGAGGGTCGCGCCGACGTCGTGGCCGAGACGACGTGGGAGAGCGGCACGCACCACCTGTACCGGCTGCCCGTCGACGGGGGTCATGTCGGGGTCTTCCACCCCGGTGTCGGCGCCCCGCTCGCCACGGGCGTCCTCGAGGTGATGATCGCCAGCGGCGGCCGTACGTTCGTCGCCTGCGGCGGTGCAGGAGCGGTGATCCCCGGCCTGGCGCTGGGCCATGTCGTCGTCCCGGATGCCGCGGTCCGCGACGAGGGGACCTCATACCACTACCTCCCGGCGAGCCGGGAGGTCGCCGCCGACCCGGCCGTGACCGCCGTCCTCGCGGCGGTGCTGGCCGAACGCGACATCCCGCACGTCGTGGGGAAGACGTGGACGACGGATGGCATCTACCGGGAGACCCAGGCCAAGATCGCCGCCCGCCGGGCCGAGGGGTGCCTGACCGTGGAGATGGAGACGGCCGCCTTCTTCGCGGTCGCCCGCCACCGGTCGGTGACGTTCGGCCAGTACCTGTACGCGGGCGACGACGTCAGCGGCAGCGTGTGGGACCACCGCCGGTGGCAGACGTCGTCCGCGCGGCGCGACCTGTTCTGGCTCGCGGTCGCGGCGGTCCTGCGGCTGTAGCCCCTCGTCGCGCGGCCGGTCCCGGTGCGGTCACCTCACCGGCACCTGCCTGCTGTCGCTGGTCGGGTAGGCTGGTTGCTGGTCCGATCGCCGGTGGTCCGCCCCGGGTCGACCTCCTCCCACTACCTACCGCGAGTACCGACATGCCTGCCGCTCCTGCGCACCGACGCGACGCCGCCTCCCTCGAGGCCCGGCGTCCGTCCGCCAACCCCTGGAAGCTCGACCTCCGGGAACTGGGCCGGCGCGCCGGGGCGATGCAGGAGCTCGACCGCACGGTGCCCGCACCGGAGGGCTGGAAGGTCGAGCTCATCGGCGTCCCGGCCGGCGCGGACGTGCACCTGCGGCTCCGGCTGGAGTCGGTGATGGAGGGCGTGCTCGTCTCCGGCGAGATCCAGGCACCGCTCGTCGGCTCCTGCGCCCGCTGCCTCGAGCCGGTCGAGGACACCCTGACCCTCGACGTCCAGGAGCTGTACGCCTACGAGGGCAGCACCACCGAGGCCACCAGCGAAGAGGACGAGGTGCGCCTGGTCGAGGGCGACTTCCTCGACCTGGCCCCGATGGCCCGCGACACCGTCGTCCTCAGCCTGCCGCTGTCGCCGGTCTGCGACGAGGACTGCGGCGGGCTGTGCGTCGACTGCGGCCAGCGCATCGACGACCTGCCGGCCGACCACTCGCACGAGGTGATCGACCCCCGCTGGGCCGGCCTGGCTCAACGCTTCGGCACCTCGCAAGCCGAACCTCTCGCCTCCTCGCCGGGTACCCCCGGCGACGACACCACCAAGGAGAACTGATCGTGGCCGTTCCGAAGCGGAAGATGTCCCGCGCCAACACCCGCATGCGCCGCTCGCAGTGGAAGGCCACCGCCCCCACGCTCGCGCCGTGCCCCAACCGTGCCTGCGGCGAGCTCAAGCCGCCGCACATCGCGTGCCCGAACTGCGGCCAGCACTCCGGTCGCCAGGTCCTGTCGGTCTGATCGGCGAGCGCATCGCCGGAGGGACGACGGCCGCTGTGACGCACCCGGACGAGGCTGCGTCGGACGGCCGTCCCCCCGGTGGGCCGGAGCACGCCGAGCAGGCAGCCGCCTGGGCTCGCGACGCCCTCCAGGTCGAGCTGCCCGATGCGCTGCTCTGCCTGGCCCTGACCCACCGCTCGTTCGCGTACGAGAACGGCGGCCTGCCGACCAACGAGCGCCTGGAGTTCCTGGGCGACTCGGTGCTCGGTCTCGTCGTCACCGACGAGCTCTACCGCAGCCAGCCGGACCTCCCCGAGGGCCAGCTGGCCAAACTGCGTGCGTCCGTGGTGAACATGACGTCGCTGGCCGGCGTCGCGCGGCGGCTCGGCGAGGACGGCATCGGCCCGCACCTGCTGCTCGGCCGCGGCGAGGAGACCACCGGCGGCCGCGACAAGGACTCGATCCTCGCCGACGCGGTCGAGGCGCTGATCGGTGCGGTGCACCTGGGCTGCGGCCTGGACACCGCCTCGGCGCTCGTCCACCGGCTCTTCGACCCGCTGCTGGTCGAGGCCGCCACCCGGGGCGCGGCCCTGGACTGGAAGACCAGCCTGCAGGAGCTGGGCGCGACGCTCGGACTGGGCGCCCCCACCTACCTGACCGAGGACGAGGGTCCCGACCACGCCAAGACCTTCAGCGCCTCCGTGCTGCTCGCCGGCACCGTCCGCGGGCAGGGGCGCGGTCGCACCAAGAAGGCGGCCGAGCAGGTGGCCGCCGAGGTGGCCTGGCGCGCCCTGTCCGCCGAGGCCTGACGCCGTGCCCGAGCTGCCGGAGGTCGAGGTGGTGCGCCGGGGCCTGGAGCAGTGGGTCGCCGGCCGCACCGTCGCCGAGGTTCAGGTGCGCCACCCCCGCGCCGTCCGCCGGCACCTGGAGGGCACCGAGCACTTCGTGCAGGCGCTCACCGGCCGCACCCTCACCGCAGCCCACCGTCGCGGCAAGTACCTGTGGCTCCCGCTGGCCGAGCCCGACGGCACCCCCTCGGGCCGGGCCCTCGTGGGTCACCTCGGCATGAGCGGGCAGCTGCTGGTCGAGAAGCCCTCGGCGCCCGACGAGACGCACCTGCGCGCCCGCTTCACCTTCACCGACCGCGGCCGCGAGCTGCGCTTCGTCGACCAGCGCACCTTCGGCGGCCTCGCGGTCGAGGACCTCGGCGGCGACGACGCCGTGCCGACGCGGCTGGCGCACATCGCCATCGACCCGCTGGACGAGTCCTTCGACGTCGACGCCTTCTCCGCGGCACTGCGCCGCCGGCGCACCGAGGTGAAACGGGCGCTGCTCGACCAGACGCTGATCGGCGGGGTGGGCAACATCTACGCCGACGAGGCGCTGTGGCGGGCCCGGCTGCACGGGGCCCGGCCCACCGACCGGCTCACCCGGAGCCAGGTGGCCGACCTGCTCGACGGGGTCCGCGACGTGCTCGGCGAGGCGCTGGCCCAGGGCGGCACCTCGTTCGACTCCCTGTACGTGGACGTCAACGGGCAGAGCGGCTATTTCTCCCGGTTCCTCGCCGTCTACGGCCAGGCCGACCGGCCCTGCCCCCGGTGCGGGACGCCGATCCGGCGCGAGTCGTTCATGAACCGCTCGAGCTACAGCTGCCCGGTCTGCCAGCCGCGCCCGCGGGCGTCGTCGGCCCGTTCCCGCCGGTCGTGACGCCGCCGCGCGGCGTTCTCCAGGAGTGACGAAGACGACACCGCCGCGACACCCGCAGTAGGTAGGCCTCGCGTTGACCTGCGTCTCCAGGCCTGTCACCCTGGACATACCACAGCTCGCGCCGACCGTCACCACGGGGCGCCGGGCCCACCTCCTCGCTCGGAAAGGCCGTCGCAGTCATGGCCAAGGCCCTGTTCGGTCACGTCGTAGCACCCGCGGAACTCCGCCTCGTCGAGGAGAACGCGGTCCTGCGGGGCAAGGTGCGCCGGCTGGAGCAGGAACTCGAGGAGCTCCGCGCCCAGCGCGACGCGGCCATCGCCCACGAACTGCTCTCCCTCACCGGCGACAACGAGCCCGCGCTCGCCTGATCAGCCGAACCTTTCCGTCACACGCGTAGCAGGCGGCCCGGAGATGCGGGGTCCGGAGCCTCCGCTCCGTTAGGTTGCCGTTCTGTGCACCTCTCCAGCCTGACGCTCAAGGGCTTCAAGTCCTTCGCGTCCGCGACGACGCTCCGGCTGGAGCCCGGCATCACCGCCGTCGTCGGCCCCAACGGGTCGGGCAAGTCCAACGTCGTCGACGCCATCGCCTGGGTCCTCGGCGAGCAGGGCGCGAAGAGCCTGCGCGGCGGCAAGATGGAGGACGTCATCTTCGCCGGCACCGCCGGCCGCCCGGCCCTGGGCCGCGCCGAGGTGACGCTGACCATCGACAACTCCGACGGCGCGCTGCCGATCGCCTACACCGAGGTGTCGATCACCCGGCGCATGTACCGCTCCGGTGAGAGCGAGTACGAGATCAACGGCGACAAGGTGCGCCTGCTCGACGTGCAGGAGCTGCTCAGCGACTCCGGCATCGGCCGCGAGATGCACGTCATCGTGGGCCAGGGCCAGCTCGACGCCGTCCTCTCCGGCCGCCCCGAGGACCGCCGCGCCTTCATCGAGGAGGCGGCCGGCGTCCTCAAGCACCGCAAGCGCAAGGAGAAGGCGCTCCGCAAGCTCGACGGGATGCAGGCCAACCTCGACCGGCTGGCCGACCTCACCGCCGAGCTGCGCCGCCAGCTGAAGCCGCTGGGCCGGCAGGCCGAGGTGGCCCGGCGGGCGGCCGGGGTCCAGGCCGACCTGCGCGACGCCCGGCTGCGCCTGCTGGCCGACGACCTCGTCCAGCTGCGCGACGCCCTGGACAAGGACGTCGCGGACGAGACCGCGGCCCGGGAGCGCCGGACCGCGGTGGAGCGGGACCTCGCCCAGATCTCCCGGCGGGAGGCGGAGCTGGAGTCCGGTCTGGCCGAGAGCGCGCCGCGGCTCGCCGCGGCGTCGGAGACCTGGTACCGGCTCTCCGCCCTCACCGAGCGGTTCCGCGGCGTCGCGTCGCTGGCGGGGGAGCGGTCCCGGCACCTGTCGGCCGCCGCGCCGGCTCCCGCCGCTGGTCGCGACCCCGACCAGCTGGACGCCGAGGCCGACCGGGTCGCGGCCAACGAGGCCGAGCTCGCCGTCGGGCTGGAGGCCGAGCGCGCCCGGCTGGCCGGCGTCGTCGCCGAGCGCGGCCGGCTGGAGTCCGATCTCGCCGAGGCCGAACGCGCCTGGGTCGCCGCCGCCCGAGCCCTGGCCGACCGGCGGGAGGGGCTGGCCCGCCTCTCCGGCGAGGTCGCGGCCGCACGGTCGCGGGTCACCGCAGGACAGGCCGAGATCGAGCGGCTGGCCCTCGCTGCGGCGGAGGCCGCCGAGCGCGCCGAGGTGGCCGGGGGGGAGTTGGCGGACCGGCGGTCCTCGGTCGCCGAGCAGGACGACGCCGACGTCGCCCTGGTCACCGCGCACCAGGACGCGGTCGCGGCCCACGCCGCCGCCGCCGCGGCCGTCACCGATCTCACCGCCGCCGAGCGCGCCGCCGAACGCGACCGCGCCTCCTGGCAGGCGCGCCGCGACGCCCTCGCGCTCGGCCTCACCCCGGTCGACGGGGCTGCCGCCGTGCTCGGCGCGGGGCTGCCCGGGGTCCTGGAGGCGGTCGCCGAGCGGCTCACCGTCCACCCGGGTGACGAGGTGGCGCTGGCCGCGGCGCTGGGCGGGATGGCCGACGCCGTCGTCGTGTCCGGGGCTCGCCGACGCCGCCGGCGCGCTGGAGCGGCTGCGGACCACCGACGGCGGGCGGGCCGGGCTGCTCGTCACCGGCGGGCTGCCGCCGGTGCCCCGCGACGGCTGGCCCGAGCTGCCTGCCGGCGCGCGCTGGGCGCTGGACGCCATCGACGTGCCCGAGGATCTGCGCCCCGCGCTGACCCGGACGCTGGAACGGGTCGCGCTCGTGCCGGACCTCGCCGCCGCCGTGGAGCTCGTGGCCACGCACCCGCGCGTCCGCGCCGTGACCGCCGACGGCGACCTGCTCGGTGCCGACTGGGCACTGGGCGGGCAGCGGGACGCGCCGTCGAACCTGGAGGTGCGGGCCCGCGTCGACGAGGCCGACCGGGAGCTGCGCGCCGCGATCGAGCGCGCCGCCGGGCTGGCCGACG
>NZ_HG931174.1:39042-70218 GCF_000582785.1 Candidatus Blastococcus massiliensis AP3 | reverse complement strand
GGCCGCCCGGGAGCGCGGTGCCGCCGTCGCGGAGCGGGTGCGGGCCGACGCCGAGCGCGCGCTGGTCGCCCTGGCCACGTCGCTGACCCGCGCCGCCGCCGAACGGGACGCACTGGCCACCGGACGCGCCGCCGCGGAGGCCGAGCTGCTCGAGGTGCGCGGCCGGGTGCGGGCCGCCACCGCGGAGCTGGACCGGCTCACCGACGAGGTGCACCGCGACGAGGTCGCCCGCGCCGAGCAGCGGCTGCGCATCGAGGCACTCGAAGGCCGCGCGGCCGAGGAGTACGGCGTCGACCTGCCGACCCTGGTCGCCGAGTACGGGCCGGCCGCCCCGGTGCCGCCGTCGCCGGCCGAGGAGGCGGCGGCCGAGGCCGCGGGCGAGGAGCCCCCGGCGCCCAGTGCCTACGACCGGGCGGTGCAGGAGCGGCGGGCAGCCCGGGCCGAGCGCGACCTCGCCACCCTCGGCAAGGTCAACCCGCTGGCGCTCGAGGAGTTCGCGGCACTGGAGGAGCGGCACACGTTCCTCGCCACGCAGCTCGAGGACCTCAAGAGCACCCGCCGCGACCTGCTCACCGTCGTCCGCGAGGTCGACGAGCGCATCCACGACGTCTTCGCGACGGCGTTCGCCGACGTCGCCCGCGAGTTCGAGGCGGTCTTCGCCACCCTCTTCCCGGGGGGCTCCGGGCGGCTGGTGCTCACCGAGCCCGACAGCATGCTCACCACGGGCATCGAGGTCGAGGCGCGTCCGCCGGGCAAGAAGGTCAAGCGGCTCTCGCTGCTGTCCGGCGGCGAACGGTCGCTGACCGCCGTCGCGCTGCTCGTGGCGATCTTCCGGGCCCGGCCCTCGCCGTTCTACGTCCTCGACGAGGTCGAGGCGGCGCTGGACGACGTCAACCTGGGCCGGCTGCTCACCCTGGTCGAGCAGCTCCGGTCGACGTCGCAGCTGATCGTCATCACCCACCAGAAGCGGACGATGGAGATCGCCGACGCGCTCTACGGGGTGAGCATGCGCGGGGACGGCATCACCGGCGTCATCAGCCAGCGGCTCCGGGAGCTCCCGGCCGCCTGACGGGACAGGGGCCACGCATGGCATGGGCAGCCGGCGACGTCGTCGTGCACCAGGAGATCTGGCGCGACCGCGTCTGGGCGGCCCGCCCGCTCGTCGTCGTGGAGGACGCGCCGGACCGCATGCTGTTCTGGCTTCCCGCGGGCACCGTCCGCAAGGTGCCGATGACGCCGCCGCACCGCGAGGACCCGGGCGAGCGGACGGCCCGGATCATCGACCTGCTCGAGCGGGGCGACTGGGTGCACGTGGACCACGTCTGGGACGTCTCGTGCCTGTGGATCCTGCGGCCCGGTGACTGGCACGCGGTGTGGGCCAGCTGGCTGCCGACCGGCGAGCGCTACGGGTGGTACGTCAACCTCCAGCGCCCGGTCCGCAGGACGGCGATCGGGATCGAGTCGATGGACCTCCAGCTCGACGTCGTCGCCACGCCCGACCGCATCTGGTCCTGGAAGGACGACGACGAGTTCCAGCAGATCGCCGACCGCGGCATCCTCGACGCGGCGACCGTCGGGCGGGTGCGGGCGGAGGCGGCCGAGGTCATCGGCCGGCTGGAGGCGAACGACCCGCCGTTCGGGGAGGACTGGGACAGCTGGCGACCGGACCCGGCGTGGGGCGTGCCGCGGCTGCGGGCCGGCTGGGACGACCCGTCGGTGTAGCGGGGTCAGCACCTGACGGCCGCGCCGAGCACCACCCACCGTCAGCCCGGGATCTCCCGAACGGAGGGGGCGCCGAGACGGTTCCACCGGAAGAGCACCAGGTGCCACAGATCGGGTCGGCGGCGGGACGGGTCGATCAGGCCGTGCGCCCCCCGCCGTTCGAGCTCCTCGCGGACCCGCCACGACGACGGCGTGCCCCCCGCCGCGACCGTCTCCTGCCACTCGGCAGCGGCCTGCGCCGGATCGATGCCGATGGACCGCAGCGCCTCGTGCGCACGCAGGTCGACGATCCGGTCGGCCCGCACCTCCAACGCCAGCACGTCGAGCACCGGGCTCCGCGCACCGCTGTGGGCGATCATGGCGGCGGCGACACCCTCCCGCGACGCACTGAGGTAGAGCGTCGGCACGTCCGCCCGGGAGTAGCGGCCGGCCGACCGCGAGCCGGCGAGCGCCGCCGCGCGGTGGGCCGGGTCCACGGCCCGGTAGAACGTCCCGCTGACGGAGCGCGCCAGGGAGTCGCCCCCACCGACGAGCGCGGACACGGCACTCAGACGCCGGAGGGAATCCGGAGGTCCACCACGAGCGGCAGGTGGTCCGAGGCGCCCGCGGCGTCGAGCACCTGCGCGCTCGCGACGGTCACCCCGCCCGACACCCACGCCTGGTCGATGCGGCGGTGCGGCGAGCGGGAGGGGTGGGTGTGCCCCTCGTCGCGCTGCCAGAAGCGCCACCCGGCCTGGTCGCCACGGTCCTCGGCCAGCTCCCACGCGTCGGTGAACCGCTCGCGCAGCGGATCGAGCTCCGGGGCGTCCGGCCGGGCGTTGAAGTCGCCCACGAGGACGCCGGACGCCATCTCCTCGGTGTGCAGCGCCGCGAGCGCCGCCACCTGCAGCGCGCGCTCCGCCGCCGAGCGGGTGGTCAGGTGGGTGGCGGTGACCCACAGCGTGCCCCCGTCGAGCTCGAGCATCGTCCGCAGGGCGCTGCGGGGCTCGCCGGTGCCGGGCAGCCGGTGCACGTCGCTGATGAGGATCGGCAGCCGGGACAGCAGCGCGTTGCCGTACTGACGGCGCGGACGGTCCGTCGCGTCCCCACCCACCCTCGGCTCGTCGATGGCCGGGCCCCACGCCAGCTGCATGTCCAGTGCCCGCGACAGCAGCAGCGCCTGGTCCACGTCCTCGCTGCGGTCGCCGAAGTACCGGTCGACCTCCTGGAGGCAGATGACGTCGGCGTCCGCGGCGGCCAGCACCCTGGCCAGTCGCGGCAGGTCGTGCCGGGAGTCCTCGCCGACACCGTGGTGCGTGTTGAAGCTGACCAGCCGGACCGGGATCGGCGGCTGGTCGGGCCCGGGTGCCGGGCGGATGCCGAATGCGTCGGTCACCGTCCCAGCCTCTCAGGCATCCGACAGCGGCCTGTCCAGCACCTGCCGGAGGGCGTCGTCGCCGAGCTCGGCTACCGACAGCAGGAAGCGGGCCTCCCGGCCCTCGAGCACCAGTTCGCCGATCTGGTTGCCGAAGAACGGGCCGGCCTGCTTCTCCCACTCCAGCTCCGTGGGCTCGGCCTTGGCCAGCCGGGCCAGGCGCTCGGTCCACCGGCGTGCCGCCCGGCTCCAGCCGATCTTGAAGCCCAGGCGGATGGGGTGCGGCGCCTGGTTGTGCAGCGGCGAGACGGTGAGCTGGTGCACCCGGGCCTCGAGCCCCTCGGGACGGACCAGCTCCGCGGCATAGGCGTGGTGGACGTCGCCGGAGAGGACCAGCGCCGTCGCCGGTGCCCGGCCGTGCTCGCCCCGGGCCAGGGCGGTGAGCGCGGCGCCCAGCCGCTCGAAGGAGTGCCCGAAGGCCGCCCAGTGCTCCAGGTCGGCGGCCTGGCGGATCCTCTCGGCCAGCCGGCCCCGCCGGCGGCCGTGGTGCCGCACGTTGAGCGTCTCGTTCCACCGCTCCACGTTGTGGATCGCGTGCGGCAGCAGCCAGGGCAGGGAGGTGCCGACGATGAGGTGCTCGACCCCCTCGTCCGCCGCCCGGCGTAGCTCCGCCTCGACCCAGGCGAACTCGTCCTCGTCGAGCATCCGTCGGTGCCGCTCCTCCAGCACCCGGCCGGCCCGGCTGTCGACCATGATCAGCCGCGCCTCGCCCCAGTGCCGCACGAAGCTCCACCGGATCGTCGCGGGCTCGGCGTCGGCCAGTTCGGCCATCGTCCGCAGCATCGGCTCGGCGTCGCGCAGGGGGTCGTCGTCGGCCATGGCCTGGATGGCCTGCCAGGTCTCGTTCGCGGCGAGCTCGTCCGGGCTGAGGTTGCCCAGGTGCTGGTAGACCCAGTAGCTGACCAGGCCGCCGGTGATCCGCCCCGTCCACCAGGGCTGGCGCGAGGCCGTGGCCCGCCAGGCCGCCGAGGTGTTCCAGTCGTCGATCATCTCGTGGTCGTCGAAGATCATCGACGACGGGATCGTCGACAGCAGCCACCGCACCTGTGGGTCCTGCCAGGACTCGTAGTAGAGCCGGGTGTACTCCTCGAAGTCCGCCACCTGGTCGTCCGGCGAACGCTGCTCGGTGCGTCCGTCACGCCGGCGGTGCAGCAGCGACCGCGTGTGCTCCGTGAGCTCGTCGGCGTAGACCTGGTCGCCCAGCAGCACCAGCGCGTCGGGCCACTGGTCCTCCGGCTGCTCGGCGATCCGCTGGGCGTAGAGGTCGAGCGCGTCGGGCGGGATGCCCTCGCTCTCCTCGACGGTGCGTGGGCTGGCGTAGCGGCAGGAACCGAACGCCAGCCGGAACGCGCCGGCCCCTCCGGGGGTGCGGATGCGGCTGGGTGGGAACGTCGAGTCCGAGGGTGGCCACACCCCGACGTCGTCCAGCCGGACCTCGTAGGGCGTCGTGCTGCCCGGTTCCAGACCCTCCACGACCACCAGCGCGTAGTGGTGCCCGGCCACGCAGAAGGTGCGCGCCCGCCGGTCGAGGACCGTCACCTCGCACGGCCGGTCGGTCTCCACCCACACCGTCGCCGAGACGGGGTCGACGTGCCGCAGCAGCGGACCGAGCAGGAGGGCCGGCGAGGTCTGCTCGGTCGGGTGCATGGGTCCAGCCTGACCTACCGGGCTGTGAGTGCTCCTGCCTGGGAGACTCGCGGCATGGAATTCGTGCTGATCGCGATCGCGATCCTCGTCGTCGCGCTCCTCGCCGGGATCGGCCTGCTGGTCGGTGCCGGACGGCGTACCACCCGACTCGACGACGACGCCGCAACCGGTACGACCCTCACCCGGCCCCGCCCGGCCGACACCCAGGCGCCCCCTGCCCCCTCGGGTTCCACCGCGTCCGGTCTCGGCCTGCCGCCGGAGACCGTCGAGCTGCCACCGGCGGAGCCCGAGCCCGGCCTGGTCTTCGAGACGCCGCCGCCCTCGGCCGGCCGCCTGGTGCGGCTGCGCTCGCGACTGGCGCGCTCGCAGTCCTCGCTGGGCCGCGGGCTGCTCACCGTCCTCGCCCGCGAGAAGCTCACCGAGGACGACTGGGAGGAGGTCGAGGAGACCCTCCTGGCCGCCGACGTCGGCATCGCCGCCACCACCCAGATCGTCGAGCGGCTGCGCACCCAGTCGATGGTGCTGGCCACCGCGTCGGGCGCCGACCTGCGCGAGCTGCTGGTCCGCGAGCTCACCGCCGTCCTCGGGCCCGACCTGGACCGCACGCTCGGCACCGAGCGGCGGGACGGCAGGCCCGGGGTCGTCCTGGTCGTCGGCGTGAACGGCGCCGGCAAGACGACCACGGTCGGCAAGATCGCCCGCGCCCTCGTCGGCGACGGCAAGAGCGTGGTGCTGGGTGCGGCGGACACGTTCCGCGCCGCGGCCGCCGACCAGCTCGAGACCTGGGGCGAGCGGGTCGGCGTGCTCACCGTGCGCGGCAAGGAGGGCGGCGACCCCGCCTCGGTGGCCTTCGAGGCGGTGCGCACCGGCACGGAGGGCGAGGTCGACACCGTCGTCGTCGACACCGCCGGCCGGCTGCACACCAAGTCCGGGCTGATGGACGAGCTGGGCAAGGTCAAGCGGGTCGTGGAGAAGCAGGCGCCGGTCACCGAGGTGCTGCTGGTGCTCGACGCGACGACCGGGCAGAACGGCGTCGTCCAGGCGCGGGTGTTCACGGAGGCCGTCGACGTCACCGGCGTCGTGCTCACCAAGCTGGACGGCACGGCCAAGGGCGGCATCGTGGTGCGCGTGCAGCAGGAGCTGGGCATCCCGGTGAAGCTGATCGGTCTGGGCGAGGGCGCCGACGACCTCGCGCCGTTCGAGGCACGGGCCTTCGCCGAGGGGCTGGTCGGCGGGGAGTACTGACCGCACCGTGGCCGACGAGCCCCATCCACAGGCACGACGGCCTCCTGCCGCAGGTCACCGCGCGGCATGGCAACCTCCCTGCCGAGGTGAGGGGAGAACGGTGAGCGATCTGCGGGTGGTCACTGAGGACCTGCGGCGGGCGGGGGAGTCCCTGCTGACCTGCTACGAGGAGTTCCGCTCCGCCCAGGACACCGCCGACCGGGGCGCCGAGGCGGTCGAGCACGCCCGGCTGGCCGACGCGCTGCGCGAGTTCGCCGCCGAGTGGGACGACCGGCGGGACGAGATCTGCCACGCCATCGAGGGGCTCGGCGATGCGGCCGTCGGTGCCGCCGAGGTGTACGAGGAGATCGAGCGTGAGCTCGTCCGGGCACTGCGGGGGGAGCTCTGATGTCCCGCCCTCGCGACTGGCACCCGCTCGCCGACCGCGACCCCGTTCCGGGGGACGCCGACGAACTGGCCCGCCTGGCCCAGCGCTACCGCGACACCGCCGACGCCATCCGGAACGCCCGCGACAGCCTCGACCGCCTCTCCGGGCACGAGGGATGGAACTCCGACGCCGGCCGCTCCTTCCGCCGGGAGGCCGACGGCACCGCCGACGAGGTCGGTCAGGCCCACGTCCGCTACCAGCGCGCCGCCGACGGGCTGGCCGCCTACGTCCGGGAGTTGCGCGGCGTCCAGGACGACGCCGACTCGCTCCTGCGCCAGGCGCGGCGCGCCGACGACGACCTGCGCGTGGCCCGGGGGCGCGAGCGCACGGCCGAGGCCGCCGCTCCCGACAGCGCCGAGGCCCTGTCGCTGGGGGCCCGCCGATCGGAGGTCGCCGCGCTCGAGGCCGAGATCGCCCGTCTGGCGACGAGGCTGCGCGAGACGGTGGTGCCCCGGTGGCGGGCCGCGGGGGACCGCACCGCCGCCGCGCTGGAGCGCATCGCGGAGATCGACGGGCTGAAGGACAGCCGCTGGGACGACTTCGTCGGCGCCATGAAGACGCTGGGGGGTTGGGCCGGCAGGCTGTCGGCGATCCTCGGCGTCCTGGCCCTGGCGTGCATGGTCGTGCCGGGCTTGCAGCCGTTCGCCGCTCTCTTCGGCGCCCTCGCCTTCGCCACCGGCGCCGTCGCGCTGGCCGGCAGCGGGCTGGCCCACTACGAGAACCGCGGCAGCCTGTCCGACGTGCTGTGGAACGCGGTCGGCGTCCTGACCTTCGGGACGGGCCGGGCCTTCACCAGCGTGGCGCGCGGCCTGGGCCGGGCAGCTGCCTCCGCGGCCAAGCCCGCCTACGTCACCTCCCTGCGTGCCGCCGGCAGCACCAGGCGTCAGGCGCGGGCCACGGCACGGCAGGTGGACTGGACCGGGACCCGCCGGATCCCCCATGGCCGGGCGCTGCGGGCGCGGGCCGCGGAGCCGGTGCCGTGGGTGCCCCGGCCGCGGGAGGTCGCGGCCTCCCTCTCGCCCCGCGGGGTGGTCGGAGAGGTGGTCGCCGATCTCCGTGCTGCCTCGGCCGTGCGTGCCGGTGGTCAGCTGCCCTCGACGGCCCCGGACGCCGTCCTCGACGTCGTCCGCGGATTGCCGGCCCCCGTGCGGGCGACCCCGGAGGTCGGCGCCGCGATGCGGAACGCGACCATCGCCGGCCGCATCTCCACCGGGGGCGTTGCCGTGTCGACCTACGCCGGCGGTCGCGAACTCGACCTGCCGCTGCCGCCGGTCGAGGCTCCGCCGGTGCCGGGAAGCGCCCGTTGACCCGGCGGGTCGTGGCCATGCCCGTCCCGCTGCCCGCCCCGTTCCGCGCCGCGACGCGCCGGTCGCGCCTGATCGCCGACGACGCCGGCCTGCACTGGACCTCGGCAAGCGGGCGTACCCGCTCGTGGGCGCACGGGCCGGACGGGCCGGCGACAGCGCGCATCCTGAGCGGCGCCCGCGCCCGCGGCGCGGCGGGGCTGCCGGCGGGACCTCTGCTGATCGTGGGCGACGCGGCCGAGCGGCCCCTGCTGGTCGTGCCCGCCGACGACTGGAGCGCCGAGCCACTGACCCCCCGCAGGGGTGATCCGCTGCGCGGCACCGCGCTGCGCCCGCTCGTCGAGACGCTGGGACTCGCCGTGCTGCCGGTCGGGGACGGCGATGCCGCGCGCGCGGCGGCGGCGGCTCCGGTGGCGCGGGCACGTCCGCGCTGGACCGGGTGGCACGCGGCGGGCACGACAGTCGGAGCGCTCGCCCTGGCCGTCGGCGTCGGGTTGGGCATCGCCCGCGGGGAGTCGACGGCGTGGGCCGCCGTCGGGCTCCTCGGGCTCGTCGTGCTGCTCGCCTTCGGCGCCGGGCCCATGGCCGCCGGCCTGATCGGCGAGCGGCGCACCGCCGGGGGCTGGGCCGCCGAACTGCGCCCTGCCGCCGGCCGCCGCCGTCTGCTGGTCGCGCACCGGGGGAGCGGGACGGAGATCGGCATCCGGGAGGTGGACGGCGTCGAGCGGTGGCTGGCAGTCGGCGACCACGAGGCAGCGGTCGCCGGGGTGCGCAGCACACCGGCGACGGTGGAGCTGGTCGACGCCGGCGGTGAGGTGCTGCAGACCCTGCACGCCGCCCGGTGGGTGCCCGACCGGACCGCCCGGCAGGGGCTCGAGCGGGTGTGCGCCGAGGCCGGCCTGCCCCTGCGCGCGGTCGACGGACGCAACCACGTCGCCGATCTCGGCAGCGACCTCCCCTCGGTGGGCGCCACCTGGCCGCGGCTGCTGCCCCGCACCGACCTGCTCCTGTGGATCGGCGGCGCGTTCGCGGCGTTCAACGGGGCCGCGCTGCTGCGGGGCGCGGACGGCGCGGTGCAGCACTGGCTGGGGGTCGGCTACCTCGGTGTCGCCCTGGTCAGCCTCCTCCTGTGGCTCGGGGTGCGACGGTCGTGACCGCGCCCGACTACAGCCTCGTCGTCCCGGCCGACTGGTCGCGCCTCGACCTCACCGCGGCCGACGGCGGGGCGGCCCAGGTGCGCCGGATGGTGCGTCGGCTCGCCGGCAGGGCCGATCTCCAGGCGCAGCTGCGGCGGGAACTGGTGGAGCACGTCGACGCGGCCTGCGCCGACGCGAAGCAGCGCGGCGGGGTCGACCTGTACCTCTCCACCGGGGGACCGGCAGGCACGCTGGTCGCGGCCTCCCTGCTGGTCACCGTCTCCCCGCAGCACGTGGGGGCCGAGCACGCCGTCCCGGAGCTCGCCGTCGCCCTCACCGACGGCGGGGAGGCGACGGTCGTCGAGATCGGGGGGTGCCGCGCCGTCCGCCGGGTGCGGGAGGATCTGCCCGGTGACCTGCCCACCGACGGCCGGCGCTCGCTGGTCGTCCAGTACGCATTCGTGGTGCCCGAGGTGGTCGTGATGCTGTCGTTCTCCACTCCCGTGCTGGCCCTGGCGGAGCCGCTCACGGTCCTGTTCGACGCCGTCGCCGAGACCTTCCGCTGGCGCGGTGAGGCGGCGTGAGCGCGACCCCGCACGAGGAGCTGCACGTCGACCTCGACCTGCTCGTCGACCGCTGGCTGCCGCTGCCGCCACCCGGAGCGGACGTGGAGACCTGGGCGTTCGACGCGGCGGCCGAGCTCGGTGAGATCGACGGGCAGCCCGACGCCGTCGCCCGGCTGAACGAGCAGCTCCTCCTCTGGGCCCGCGACCCCGGGCGTGCCGACCACGACCTCGCGGCCGTGCTGGTGCCCGAGGCGCAGGTCGGCGTCTACGCGTGGCTCACCGCCGCGCAGCTGTCCGAGGCGCCCGCCACGGTGGTGCAGCTCGAGCAGATCGCCCGCAGCGTCGCCCACGTCGGCGAGGCCGAGGTCTCCCAGGTGCCGCTGCCGGCCGGGCCCGCGGTGCGCACGCGGGGGATCCGGGCGGCCGACCGCGACGACGGACTCGGCGAGCTGGTCGAGCAGGTCCGCTGGTGGGTGCTCCCACCCCTGCTGGCCGCGGGCCCCGATCCGCAGTCGGTGGAGATCACGATGTGCTGGAGCGCGGCCGCGGCGCACGAGGCCGACGACCTCGCCGAACTCGCCGACGACATCGCCGCGACGCTGGTCGTCCGCCCGGTCGAGTGAACCGGTCGGGTCCAGGGCCCCTCGCCGACGTCTCCGCAACATGGCCGAAACGCTGCGGCCGGACACGCGGTCCGGATTTCACCGCCGCGAAACATCGGCGCGCCGCCAACAGAAACACGTCCTCGGCACGGTGAACGCCACGTCGCCCCCCACACGGAGGACCGGCGCCCACCGATACGGCCGCCCGGCCGATGACCCACTCAGGAGGTTGCCGTGGTCAACACCGGCGACACCGCCTGGATCCTCACCAGCGCGGCGCTCGTGCTGCTGATGACCCCAGGCCTCGCGCTCTTCTACGGCGGCATGGTCCGCGCGAAGAGCGTGCTGAACATGATGATGATGAGCTTCGGGGCCCTGGCGCTGATCAGCGTGCTCTGGGTCCTCTACGGCTACTCGATCGCCTTCGGCGACGACGTCGGCTGGGGGCTGCTCGGCAACCCCGGTGAGTTCTTCGGCCTCCAGGGCCTGATGGAGGACACCACCGGCGAGGAGGGCGGGATGCCGGTCATGGCGTTCGTCGGCTTCCAGGCCGTCTTCGCGATCATCACCGTCGCGCTCATCTCCGGTGCGATCGCCGACCGGGCCAAGTTCGGCTCCTGGATGGTCTTCGCCGGCATCTGGGCCACGATCGTCTACTTCCCGGTCGCCCACTGGGTCTTCGCCTTCGACGGCGACGACGTGGTCGGCGGCTGGATCGCCAACCAGCTGGAGGCGATCGACTTCGCCGGTGGCACCGCGGTGCACATCAACGCCGGCGCTGCGGGCCTGGCGCTCGCCCTGGTGCTCGGCACGCGGCGCGGCTTCGGCCGCGAGGCGATGCGGCCGCACAACCTGCCGCTGGTCATGATCGGCGCCGGGCTGCTGTGGTTCGGCTGGTTCGGCTTCAACGCCGGCTCCGCTCTGGCCGCCGACAACACCGCCTCCGTCGTCTGGGTCAACACGCTGGTGGCCACCGGCGCGGCCATCCTCGGCTGGCTCGTGGTGGAGAAGCTGCGCGACGGCCACTCGACGTCGCTGGGTGCCGCCTCCGGCGTGGTCGCCGGTCTGGTCGCGATCACCCCGGCGTGCTCCTCGCTCTCCCCGATCGGTTCGATCATCGTCGGCGCGATCGCCGGTGCGCTCTGCGCCCTGGCCGTCGGGCTCAAGTACAAGCTGGGCTACGACGACTCGCTCGACGTCGTCGGCGTCCACCTCGTGGGTGGCCTCTGGGGCACCATCGCCATCGGCCTGCTCGCCGACCCGGACGCCCCGGCCGGCGCGGAGAGCCTCTTCTTCGGCGGCAGCGTCGACCTGCTCTGGCGTCAGGTCGTCGGGGCCGTGGCGGTGCTCGCCTTCTCCTTCGTGGTCACCTGGATCATCGGAACCCTCATCCAGAAGACGATCGGATTCCGCATCAGCGAGGATGAGGAGATCACCGGGATCGACAACGTCGTGCACGCCGAGTCGGGATACGACTTCGCCTCGCTCGGCAGCAGCGGCTCCACCGCACCACTGTCCGGCCAGGCGCACGCCGCTTCATCGGGCAGCATGGCCCGCAACACGGAGAGGACCCTGGCATGAAGCTGGTCACCGCGATCGTCAAGCCGTTCAAGCTCGACGACGTCAAGAACGCCCTGGAACTGATCGGCATCGCGGGGCTCACCGTCAGCGAGGTCCAGGGCTTCGGCCGCCAGCGGGGCCACACCGAGGTCTACCGCGGTGCGGAGTACCAGGTGGACTTCGTGCCCAAGGTCCGCATCGAGGTGGTCGTCGGCGAGCTCGACGCCGCCCGCGTCGTCGACGCCGTCGTCGAGGCGGCCTCGACCGGCCAGATCGGGGACGGGAAGGTGTGGGTCACCACCGTCGACGAGGTCGTGCGGGTCCGCACCGGCGAGCGCGGGGACGACGCGCTCTGACGCGCTGAGCGCACCCGGCGGCCGGGGTGGTGGGACCACCCACCACCTCGGCCGCTGCACTTCCACGCTGGAGCAGTCACCGGAGGGGAACGCGTGCTGGACACCGAGGCGCTGCCGGGGCTGACCCGGGCCGAGCGCGTGCAGGCCGTCGACGCCTGGCTCGCCGGGCTGCTGGACGACGCCGTCGCCGGCACGCCGCCGCCCCTGCCGCGTCGCGGCGGCGCACCGCCGCGGACCGGGACCGACGGGCTGGCGCTCATGGCGGTCGGCAGCCTCGGTCGCCGCGAGCTGCCCCCCTACGGCGACCTCGACCTGGTGCTGGTCCACGACGGCCGGCCGGAGATCGCCTCACTCGCCGACGCGCTCTGGTACCCGGTGTGGGACGCCGGGCTCCGGCTGGACCACTCGGTGCGCTCGGTGGCCGACGCGGTGGCCGTCGCCTCCGCCGACGTGAAGGCCGGCCTGGGGCTGCTCGACGCTCGGTTCGTGGCCGGGGACCCCGCGCTGGCCGCTCAGCTGCGCACCGCCACCCTGAGCAGCTGGCGGCAGGCCGGCTCCCGGCTGCTGCCGGCGCTGCGCGACCTGCGGCGGGAGCGGGCCCGGCAGGTGGGCGAGCTGGCCTTCCTGCTCGAGCCCGACCTCAAGGAGGCCTACGGGGGGCTCCGTGAGGGCCAGGTGCTGCGGGCCGTCGCCGCCGCCCAGCTCGCCGACGAACCGACGGCCGAGGTCGAGGCCGCCTACGCGTTCCTGCTCGACGTGCGCGACGAGCTCCGCCGGCGCAGCGGCCGGGCCGGCGACGTCCTGGTCCGCCAGGAGCAGCGACCGGTGGCCGCGGCGCTCGGTCTCGCCGACGAGGACGCCCTGCTGCGCGAGGTGAGTCTGGCCGGCCGTCGGCTGGCCTTCGTCGCCGACGAGACCTGGCGGCGGGTGGAGTCCACCCTCGTGGGCCGCCCCCGCAGCCGCTACCGCCGGGTGCGCCGGGAGCCCCTGGCCGACGGCGTGGTGCGCCAGGGCGACGAGGTGGTGCTCGCCCGCGACGCCCGCCCCGCTGCCGACCCGGGCCTCCTGCTGCGGGCCGCGGCCGCCGCCGCCCGCGCCGACCTGCTGCTGTCCCCGTACACGCTCAAGGTGCTCGCGGTGCACAGCCCGCCGATGCCCGAGCCCTGGCCGGCGGAAGTGCGGTGGTCGTTCCTCCGGCTGCTCGCCAGCGGGCGTGCCGCGGTCGCCGTCCTGGAGCAGCTGGACCAGGAGGGCCTGCTCTCCCGCCTCATCCCCGAGTGGGACCGGGTCCGCTCCCTGCCGCAGCGGCACCCCTGGCACCGGTTCACCGTCGACCGCCACCTCGTCGAGGCCGCGGCGGCCGCGGCGGAGCTGACCCGCGACGTCGACCGCCCCGACCTGCTGCTGGTGTCCGCGCTGCTGCACGACATCGGCAAGGGCTGGCCCGGCGACCACAGCGAGGTGGGGGAGCCCATCGCCGCCCGCATCGCCGCCCGCATGGGCTTCGCCGAGGCCGACGTCGCCGTCGTCGCGACGCTGGTGCGCCATCACCTGCTGCTTCCGGCCACGGCCACCCGCCGCGACATCGACGACCCGGCGACCGTCGACCGGGTCGCGGAGACGATCGGGTCCGACGCCGCCGTCCTGCAGCTGCTGCACGCCCTGGCCCAGGCCGACGGCGCGGCGACGAGCGCCTCGGCCTGGTCGCCGTGGAAGGCGCACCTGGTGGCGGCCCTCGTCGCCCGTGTCCAGGCCAAGCTCGGGGGAGCGCCCCTGGAGGAGCCGGCCAAGGTGCTGCACCCGACGAGCCCGCAGGTCACCTCGGCGCCTCCCGACGTGCCGGGGACGGCCGGAGCGGTCACCGTCGGGATCCAGGACGTCGCCGACGGCCAGCAGGTCACCATCGGCGCCCCGGACCGGCCGGGTCTGCTGAGCACCTGCGCCGGCGTGCTGGCGCTCAACCAGCTCGACGTCCGGGCGGCGAAGATCACCGTCGAGGGCGGACGGGCCACCAGCGTGTTCGCCGTCCGTCCGCGGTTCGGCCGCGCGCCGGTGCCCGAGATCCTGGCCGACGGCGTGCGCGCCGCGCTGGAGGGCAGCCTCCCCCTGGCCGAGCGGCTGCGGCAGCGCGAGGTCGACTACCGCCAGGACGGCACGCGGTCGGCGCCGCCCCGGATCTCCTGGCACAACAGCGAGGTCAGCGGTGCGGCCACCGGCATCGTCGAGGTGCGGGCGGCCGACCGCGCCGGGCTGCTGTACCGGCTCACCGCCGCGATCGCGGGGGAGGGGCTCGACGTCACCTCGGCCCGCATCGAGACCCTCGGCGGCGACGCGGTCGACTGCTTCTACGTGGCCAACTCCTCCGGCGAGCCCGTCGGCCCCGAGCAGCGGACCCGGGTGGACGCCGCCCTGGTCGCCGCGATGCGGTCGACCGCGGGCGCGCCCCCGGCAGAGGTCCCGTAGCCGAGGTCCCGTAGCCGACACGCCGGTCCGCTGCTGCGCGGAGATGTCGGGCCCTCGTGCGACGGTCGGGACCGAGCGGGACGGAACGGTCCCACCGGACGAGGGGAATCGCGTGGAGAGCCAGCTGTGGCACTGCTCCGACTGCGGGGACGAGCGCGAGTTCGTGCAGCCCACGTGCTCCGACGGGCACGCCGAGAGCGGTGCCGAGTGCCCGGAGTGGATCTGCGCCGAGTGCGGGACGGCCGTGCTGGTCGGCGGGGCGCACGTGGTCGTCCTGCCGCAGGTCCGCCGGGCCGCCTGAGCGTCCGCGGGTCAGGTGGCCAGCGAACCGGCGAAGACCTGCCACGCGAGCGCACTCTTGACGACCAGGCTCAGCACCAGGTAGCCCCGCTCGCCGAAGGCGTAGCTGCGCCAGGGGCGGAGCCGGCGGTACTGCAGCCACCGGTATCGCTGCTCGAGCTCACCGCGACCTCCTGGGACGAGGCGGGACCGCCGCTGCGTCCGACCGGGTGCCCGCGTGGCCGGACGGTAGCGGGGCCGACCCGGAGCGCCGCTCGTTAGGCTGGGGGGAAGGTGGCGCGGCTCGGTCCCACCGGGGCCCGGAGATCGAGCGAACTGATCGGTCCGACCGGCCCGGCCGCGCCCGTGACTGCTGAGGACGTGTTGTGTTCGAGACCCTCTCCGACCGCCTGGACAAGGTCTTCACCGGCCTGCGGGGCAAGGGCCGGCTGACCGACGCCGACATCGACGCCACCGCGCGCGAGATCCGCATCGCGCTGCTCGAGGCCGACGTCGCCCTGCCCGTGGTGCGGGCCTTCATCGACGCGGTGAAGCAGCGCGCCCGGGGCGCCGACGTCTCGCAGGCGCTGAACCCCGCGCAGCAGGTCATCAAGATCGTCAACGAGGAGCTCATCGGCATCCTCGGTGGGGAGACCCGCCGGATCCGGCTGGCCAAGCAGTCGCCGACGGTGATCATGCTGGCCGGTCTGCAGGGTGCCGGTAAGACGACCCTCGCCGGCAAGCTCGGCCGCTGGCTCAAGGAGCAGGGCCACACCCCGCTGCTCGTGGCCGCCGACCTGCAGCGCCCGAACGCCGTGCAGCAGTTGTCCGTCGTCGCCGGCCAGGCCGGTGTCGACGTCTACGCCCCCGAGCCCGGCAACGGCGTCGGCAACCCCGTCCAGGTGGCCCGCGACTCGATCGACCATGCCCGCCGCACCATGCACGACGTCGTCGTCGTCGACACCGCGGGCCGGCTGGGCATCGACGCCGAGCTGATGCAGCAGGCGGCCGACATCCGCGACGCCGTGCAGCCGGACGAGACGCTGTTCGTCGTCGACGCGATGATCGGCCAGGACGCCGTGACGACGGCGCAGGCGTTCCAGGACGGGGTCGGTTTCTCCGGCGTCGTCCTCACGAAGCTCGACGGCGACGCCCGCGGTGGCGCCGCGCTCTCGGTCAGGCACGTGACCGGGCAGCCGATCATGTTCGCGTCCACCGGCGAGAAGCTCACCGACTTCGACGTCTTCCACCCCGAACGGATGGCCTCGCGCATCCTCGGGATGGGCGACATGCTCACCCTGATCGAGCAGGCCGAGAAGACCTTCGACGCCGACCAGGCCGAGAAGATGGCCGGCAAGTTCATGTCCCGCGAGGGCTTCACGCTCGAGGACTTCCTCGAGCAGATGATGGCCATCCGCAAGATGGGCCCGATCGCGAACCTGCTCGGCATGCTGCCCGGCGCCGGGCAGATGAAGGAGCAGCTCAAGCAGATCGACGACCGCGACCTGGACCGGACCGCGGCGATCATCCGGTCGATGACGCCGCAGGAGCGGGTCAACTCGAAGATCATCAACGCGTCGCGGCGGGTGCGCATCGCCAACGGTTCAGGTGTCACCGTCAGCGAGGTCAACAGCCTGCTGGAGCGGTTCGCCCAGGCCCAGAAGATGATGGGCCAGATGGCCGGCAGCATGGGCATGCCGGGCATGGGGCCGATGTCGAAGAAGGCCCGCGGCCGCCAGATGCAGGCGCAGTCGAAGAAGGGCAAGGGCAAGAAGGGCAAGAAGGGCGGCGGCGCCCGCCGGCCCGTCGGCGCCCCCGGCCTCCCGCCCGGCGCGTTCGGTGGCGGCGGGATGCCCGGCGGGATGCCGAGCCTGCCCCCGGGTCAGGGTCTGCCCGACCTCACCAAGCTGAACTTCGACCAGTTCAAGGACGGCCAGGGCCGGTGAGCGATCAGCTGCCGCCGCTGCACCTGTCCGGGGTGGTGCTGCCCGAGGGCGAGCACCGCGACCTGTGGGTGCGCGACGGCCGCTTCACCTTCGAGCCCGTGCCCGGTGCGGAGACGGTCAGCCGTGGCGGGTGGCTGATCCCCGGGCTGGTGGACGCGCACTGCCACGTCGGGATCCTGCGCGGCGGCGGTTCCGCCGAGGACCTCTCGGGGGCCCGGGCGCAGGCGATGACCGAGCGCGAGGCCGGCGTGCTGGCGCTGCGGGACTGCGGGTCACCGGTGGACACCCGGGCCCTGGACGACGACCCGGACCTGCCGACGATCATCCGGGCCGGGCGGCACATCGCCCGCACCCGCCGGTACATCCCCGGGCTCGGCATCGAGATCGAGCCCGAGGACCTGGTCGAGCAGGTCCGCGTGCAGGCCCGCCGTGGCGACGGCTGGGTGAAGCTCGTGGGGGACTGGATCGACCGCTCGGTCGGCGACCTGGCGCCGGAGTGGCCGGCCGACGTCGTGGCGGCCGCGATCGCTGCGGCGCACGAGGAGGGCGCGCGGGTCACCGCGCACACCTTCGGCACCGACGCGCTGCCCGCGCTCATCGAGGCCGGCATCGACTGCATCGAGCACGGCACCGGTCTGACCGAGGAGCTCATCGGCGTGATGGCCCGCCGTGGCACCGCCGTCGTCCCCACGCTGGTGAACGTGGAGAACTTCCCCGGGTTCGCCGCCGCGGGGGAGAAGAAGTTCCCGACCTACGCGAGCACGATGCGGCGGCTGTACGCGAACTCCGGTGCGGTCGTGCGCGCGGCGTTCGAGGCCGGCGTGCCGGTGTTCGCCGGCACCGACGCCGGCGGGGGCATCGACCACGGTGTCCTCGCCGACGAGATCCGTGCGCTGTGCTCGGCGGGCATCCCCGCCGAGGACGCGCTCGCCGCGGGGTCGTGGAAGGCGCGCGAGTGGCTGGGGCTGCGGGGCATCGAGGAGGGCGCGGTGGCCGACGTCGTCGTCTACGACGCCGATCCGCGGGCCGACCTCGACACGTTGCAGTCCCCGCGGCGGACGGTCCTCAGGGGACGCGTCGTCGGCTGATCGCTGGTTGACTCGGCGCATGGTGTCGCCCCTGCCGGATCCGGACCCGTTGATCGATCCGGATCAGCCTGTGCCCGACGACCCGGGCGAACTCATGCCCGACACCCCGGACACGTTGCCGCCACCGCCGATCGAGCCGACGCCGGACGACCCGGGCGGCGACCCCGGCGGCGTTCCCGAACCCGCCTGACGGCGGCTCAGCGCGTGGCGGCGCCGAGCAGCGGGGCGAGGGAGCGCCACCGCCGTTGGCGCACGGCGTAGAAGCCGCGTGCGAAGGCCACGACCACGGGGGTCGCGGCTCCGGCGTCGATCTCCAGGTGGTCGGTGTAGCGGCATCCGCGGTCGCCGGCGGGAGTCACCGAGATGGTGTGCCGCCAGGTGCGGACCGGCCCGCCACCCTCCGACGTCACGAGCCGGTGGTCGTCCTCGTCCACCGCGACGACCTCGAGCGTGTGACGCGAGATCGGGAGGACCCCGAACAACCACAGGAGGCCCGAGAGGCGCTGCCCGGGCCGGATCCGCTCGGCCCAGCCGGCCGCCGCCGGGTAGCGGATCAGCCCACGGGTGACGAAGCGGAACGCGCCGCTGTCGGCGACCAGCGCGTTCCAGACCACCGGCGCCGGAGCCCGCAGGGTCGTCGACCGCTCGATCGTCGGCACCGCCGACCCTCCTCTCGCAGACCTCTCGACGTCCTGGCCCACCACGTGGCCGGCGACGTCGATCGTGCCCTCCTGAGAGACTCGTCCCGTGCTGCTCCGGATGTCGACCCTGTTCCTGCGGACCCTGCGTGACGACCCGGCCGACGCCGAGGTCCCCAGCCACCGCCTGCTGGCCCGCGGTGGGTACATCCGCCGGGCAGCGCCCGGTGGGTTCACCTGGCTGCCGCTGGGCTACCGGGTGTTCCGCAACGTCGAGCGCATCGTCCGCGAGGAGATGGACGCGATGGGCGCGCAGGAGGTCGCCTTCCCGGCCCTGCTGCCCCGCGAGCCCTACGAGGCGACCGGCCGCTGGACCGAGTACGGCCCCAACCTGTTCCGGCTCAAGGACCGCCGGGGCAACGACTTCCTTCTCGGCCCCACGCACGAGGAGATGTTCACGCTCCTGGTGAAGGACCTCTACGGCTCCTACAAGGACCTGCCGGTCTCGCTCTACCAGATCCAGACCAAGTACCGGGACGAGGCGCGGCCCCGCGCCGGCCTGTTCCGCGGCCGCGAGTTCACGATGAAGGACAGCTACTCCTTCGACGTCGACGAGGCGGGCCTGGACAAGAGCTACGCCCTGCACCGCGACGCCTACATCCGGATCTTCGACCGGCTCGGCCTGGAGTACGTGATCGTCTCGGCGATGTCGGGCGCCATGGGCGGCTCCAGGAGCGAGGAGTTCCTGCACCCCACCGCCATCGGCGAGGACACCTTCGTCCGCTCGCCCGGTGGCTACGCGGCCAACGTCGAGGCGGTCACCACGGTCGTCCCCGACGAGATCCCGCTCGAGGGCCAGCCCGCGGCGCACGTCGAGGACACCCCGGACACCCCGACCATCGAGTCGCTGGTCGCCGTCGCCCAGGAGCTGTTCCCCGACGCCGGCTACACCGCGGCCTCGACGCTGAAGAACGTCGTCGTCAGCCTGGTGCACCCCGACGGCACCCGTGAGCCGCTGGTCATCGGCCTGCCCGGGGACCGGGAGGTCGACGCCAAGCGCCTCGAGGCGCAGCTCGCGCCGGCCGAGGTCGAGCCGTTCACCGACTTCGCCGGCAAGCCGGTGCTGGTGAAGGGCTACATCGGCCCGCAGGTCCTGGGTGCGGAGAGCGAGTCGAAGATCCGCTACCTGGTCGACCCGCGGGTGGTCGCCGGCACGCGCTGGATCACCGGCGCCAACGAGGCGGGCAAGCACGTCTTCGACCTGGTCGCCGGGCGGGACTTCACCTGGGACGGTGTCATCGAGGCCGCCGAGGTGCTGCCCGGCGATCCCGCACCCGACGGCTCGGGCCCGCTGGAGCTCGCCCGCGGGGTGGAGATGGGCCACATCTTCCAGCTCGGCCGCAAGTACGCCGAGGCGCTGGACCTCAAGGTGCTCGACGAGAACGGCAAGCTCGTCACGGTCACGATGGGCTCCTACGGCATCGGCGTCTCCCGCGCCGTGGCGGCGATCGCCGAGTCGACGCACGACGAGCTCGGCCTGGTCTGGCCGCGGGAGGTCGCTCCCGCCGACGTCCACGTGGTGGCCACCGGCAAGGACGCCGCCGTGTTCGAGGCCGCCGAGGCGCTGGCGACCGAGCTCGTCACGGCCGGACTCACCGTCCTCTACGACGACCGGCCCAAGGTCAGCCCCGGCGTGAAGTTCAAGGACGCCGAGCTGCTCGGCATGCCGACCATCGTCACGGTGGGCCGCGGCCTGGTGGAGGGCGTGCTGGAGCTGCGCGACCGGAAGTCCGGCGAGCGCGCGGAGATCCCGGTCGACGGGGCCGCCGCGCGGGTCGTCGCCGCCGTCCGCACCTGACTTCCCCGCCACGATCAGGTCACCTGATCATGGCGCGTCCTCCCTCGCCGTCCACCGTGGGGGAGGACGCGCGGCGGTGAGGGAGGACGGCGTGGGCCACGGCTCCCCGGCCGTGCGAGGCCGGGAGGAGGCCGGGGTCCTCCTTCTGGCATCATGGTCGGTCGAACACGTCGTGCGCGGCCCTCTCACCGAGCACGCGCGTGTCCAGCGCTCCGCCCCGGCGTACCCCCACGCGTCCGGCCGGCGAGCAACCACACACGTTCGAGGAGAACTCCACACACCGTGGCCACCAAGATCAAGCTCATGCGCCTGGGCAAGATGCGCGCGCCGTACTACCGCATCGTCGTCGCCGACGCCCGCACCAAGCGGGACGGCCGCTCGATCGAGACGATCGGCAAGTACCACCCGAAGGAGGACCCTTCCTTCATCGAGGTCGACAGCGAGCGGGCGCAGTACTGGCTGGGCGTCGGCGCGCAGCCGACCGAGGCCGTCGCCGCGATCTTCCGGGTCACCGGCGACTGGCAGAAGTTCAAGGGTGAGGCCGCGCCGCCGCCCATGAAGGTCGCCGAGCCGAAGCCGGACAAGAAGGCCCTCTACGAGGCCGCGGTCAAGGCCGGCATGGACGAGCCCACCACCGAGGCGACCACCGCCAAGAAGAAGGCTCCCGCCAAGAAGGCCGCCGCTGCCGAGGCGCCCGCCGACGAGGCTCCCGCCGCTGACGCCACCGCGGCCGACGCTCCCGCTGCCGAGGCCCCGGCGACCGAGGCCCCGGCCGCGGACGCCGCCCCGGCCGAGACGCCCGCCGAGTAAGACGTGCTCGAAGACGCGCTCGAGCACCTGGTCAAGGGCATCGTCGACCACCCCGAGGACGTGGCGGTCGACATGCTCACCAACCGTCGCGGCAAGACCCTCGAGATCCGGGTGCACCCCGACGACCTCGGCAAAGTCATCGGCCGCGGCGGGCGTACCGCCAAGGCACTGCGCCAGGTGATGACCGGTGTGGGCGGACGCGGCCTGCGGGTCGACGTCGTCGACACCGACGGGCGCTGAGCTCGACGCCTTGAGCGACCCGCACGATCCCTATCCGGACACCGTGGTGGTCGGCCGCATCGGCCGGCCCCACGGTGTCCGTGGTCTGGCCACCGTCGAGGTGCGCACCGACGACCCCGACGCCCGCTTCGCCCCGGGCACGGTGCTGCGCACCGACCCGGCGGAGCGCGGGCCGCTCACCGTCGTGGACAAGCGATGGCACAGCGGCACCCTGCTGCTGCAACTGGCGGCCCCCTCCGGCGAGGTCTACGACCTGCGCGAAAGCGTGGACGCCCTGCGCAACACGCTGCTGCTCGTGCCCGTGGCCGAGTTGCCGCAGCTCGAGGAGCCCGACTCCTACTACGACCACCAGCTGGTCGGCCTGACCGTCCGGCTGACCGACGACTCCGTGGTCGGCGAGGTGGTCGGCGTCCAGCACGAGGCGCAGGACCTGCTGGTCGTGCGCCGGGCGGAGGGCGGGGACGCGCTCGTCCCCTTCGTGTCGGCGATCGTCCCGACCGTCGACGTCGACGGCGGGTTCCTGGTCATCGACCCGCCCGAGGGGCTGCTGGACCTGTGAGCGACTCTGTGATCGGCCGGCTCCGCCGGGCGGGAGCGAACCGGTGACGCACAGCTTCCGCGTCGACGTCATCACGATCTTCCCCGAGTACCTCGCTCCGCTGCGGCAGTCCCTGCTGGGCAAGGCGGCCGACCGCGGCCTGGTCACGATCGGGGTCCACGACCTCCGGCAGTGGACCGACGACGTGCACCGCACCGTCGACGACGCCCCGTACGGCGGTGGCCCGGGCATGGTCATGAAGCCCGAGCCGTGGGCGCTGGCCCTGGAGGCGGTCCGTCCGCCCGGCACCCGGCTGGTCGTCCCCACCCCGGCCGGGCGTCCGTTCACCCAGGCGATGGCCGCCGAGTGGGCCGCCGAACCGGGACTGGTCTTCGCCTGCGGCCGCTACGAGGGCATCGACCAGCGGGTGGCCGAGTGGGCCGCCGAGGCCGGACCCGTGTCCGAGGTGTCGATCGGCGACTACGTGCTGGCCGGTGGCGAGTCCGCCGTCCTGGTCATGGTGGAGGCCGTCACCCGGCTGCTGCCCGGAGTCGTGGGGAACCGCGAGTCCGTCGAGCTCGACTCGCACGCCGACGGGCTGCTCGAGGGGCCCTCCTACACCCGGCCGGCGTCCTGGCGCGGGCACGAGGTGCCGCCCGTCCTGCTGTCCGGCGACCACGCGGCGATCGCCCGGTGGCGGCGCGCGGAGTCGCTGCGGCGCACCGCGCAGCGCCGTCCCGACCTGCTGGCGGCCCTGCCCGAGGACGGGCTCAGCGACGCCGAGCGGGCCGTTCCACGTGCAGATGGCTGACGTCGTCCCGATCCGGCCGGCGGCCCGGGTGCTCGTGCTCGACCCCGAGGGGCGGGTGCTGCTCTTCGGTGCCCGGCTGGTCGACCTCGACACGCCCCCGGGGCCGGTCCTGTACTGGTACACGCCCGGGGGCCAGGTCGAGCCAGGGGAGACGGCCCGGGAGGCCGCCGTCCGCGAACTGGTCGAGGAGATAGGTCTCGCCGTGGACGCGGCCGCGCTCGAAGGCCCCGTCTGGCTGCGCCGGGCGGTCGCGCCGCTGCTCGGTGTTCCGACGGACCACCGGGAGACCTACTTCGTGCTCCGCGACGTCGTCCATACCGTCGACGTGAGCGGGCAGACCGAGCACGAGGCCTACGAGGACTCGCCGCACCGCTGGTGGAGCGCGCAGGAGATCCGGGCCAGCGATCAGACGTTCTTCCCGGCCGAGCTCGCCGACGGCCTCCCCCTCGTGCTCGACGGACCGTGGTCGGGCCCGCCCCGCATGCTGTCCTGAAGATGTGGCACAGTAGAGGACTGCTGCTGACCGTCGGCCGAGTCGATGGGAGCTCCGCCGAGGAGCCGCAGCTCCCGGGCACGGACAGCCGGGGTGCTCCGCTGTCCGCACCGTTACGAGCCACTGCCAGAACATGAGGACTGCCGAGATGAACACCCTGGACGCACTCGACGCCGACTCGTTGCGTGACGACATCCCCGAGTTCCGCCCGGGCGACACCGTCAAGGTGCACGTCCGCGTGGTCGAGGGCAACCGCTCCCGCATCCAGGTCTTCCAGGGCGTCGTCATCCGCCGTCAGGGCGGCGGCATCCGCGAGACCTTCACCGTCCGCAAGGTCAGCTTCGGCGTCGGCGTGGAGCGCACCTTCCCGGTGCACACCCCCGTCGTGGAGAAGATCGAGGTCCTCACCCGCGGTGACGTCCGTCGCGCCAAGCTCTACTACCTGCGCGAGCTGCGCGGCAAGGCCGCCAAGATCAAGGAGAAGCGCGAGGTCGTCACGCGCTGACCTGCGCTGACACGACAGGCGGATCACACCGCCTCTGCACTTCCGGCGGGCCCTCCGCGCCGTACGCTGACTCCCGATGAGCAGCGAACGGCCCGGGGGGCCCGCCGACGTCGATCCCGGCGAGCCCGATCCGGAGAAGTCCGGCGCCGGTGCCGACCCGGCGGCGGAGCAGGCAGCGACACCGTCGGGCCGTGGCGCCCGGCGTCGTCGCCGCCGCGACGGCGAGGCGAAGAAGGGCTCGCTGCTGC
The DNA here is from genome assembly GCF_000582785.1 of Candidatus Blastococcus massiliensis AP3. Classification (GTDB taxonomy): domain Bacteria; phylum Actinomycetota; class Actinomycetes; order Mycobacteriales; family Geodermatophilaceae; genus Blastococcus; species Blastococcus massiliensis. The sequence goes on along the minus strand of NZ_HG931174.1, from coordinate 46,322 downwards.
GGGAACTTCCGGTGCTGCTGGTCGTGGCGTTCCTGCTCGCGCTGGTGGTGAAGACCTTCTTCGTGCAGGCGTTCTTCATCCCGTCCGGGTCGATGGAGCAGACCCTGCACGGTTGCCCGGGCTGCACCGGTGACCGCGTGCTGGTCAACAAGGTGCCGTACTGGTTCGGCGAGCCCGAACCGGGGGACGTCGTCGTCTTCAAGGGGCCCGACACCTGGAACGCCGAGGTGTCGGTGGCCGAACCGTCCAACTGGTTCACCGGCAGCATGCTGTGGCTGGGGCGCACCGTGGGCGTGGCTCCGCCCAGCGAGGACGACTTCGTCAAGCGCGTGATAGCCGTCGGCGGGCAGACCGTGCAGTGCTGCGACCTGGAAGGCCGGGTGACCGTCGACGACGAGCCGCTCGACGAGCCCTACATCTTCCAGAACACCCCCATCGAGATGCGCGCCTTCGGTCCGGTCACGGTGCCCGACGGGCGCCTGTGGGTGATGGGTGACCACCGCTCGGCCTCGTCCGACTCCAAGGCCCACATCGGTGACGAGTACTCCGGCACCGTCGCGGTGGACGACGTGATCGGAAAGGCGGCGGTGATCGTCTGGCCGGTGAGCCGGTTCGGTCTCGTCGGCTCACCCGACATCCAGAGCGCGCAGGCGTCCGCAGCAGGCGCCGGCGGGGGAGCGGCCGGGGTGCGGCCGGACCTGGTCGCGTCCTCCGCCGTGGGCCTGATCGGCGCCGTTCCGCTCGTGGCCTGGCGACGCCGTCGCCGGCGTCGCCGCTGATCGTTCGATCCTCCCGGTGGGCCGCTCCGGACGCACGGAGCGGCCCGCTGCGTTTCCCGCACCATTCCGAGAATGCGTGCCATGTGCCCGGTTGCCGCCTTATGCGTTACGCATGTGACCTGGTGCATACGAATAGTCGACGGGCGATAGTGCTCCAAAAAATGTCAGCAAAGTGTTCAAGTATTCGTTTCACCCTTCCGATGGAGGTGTTGCAAGCAATTCGGAGTCGAAACGGAGTCAGTTGTGTCTGCACCTATGGCGAGCAACGCCCGCGGGGTCACCCGTGTGCTCCTCCTCGCCGACGCGCCCGTCCTGCGTCGTGGCCTGGTCAGCATGATCAACGAGACCGCAGGCATGCAGGCGGTCGGTACGCCCGGTGAACTGCGCCGCGCCATGACGCTGGCCGAGTCGGCCCGTCCGGACGCCGTCGTCGTCGAGCTGGGTCAGGGTCGCGCCGCGACCCTCAACGCCTGCCGCGACCTCCGTCGCCGCTTCCCCCGGGTCGCCATCGTCGCCCTGGCCACGTCCGAGGACCCTGCCGTGGTCAACGAGGCGCTGGCCGCCGGTGTCGGCGGTTACCTCATGATCAACACCTCGCCGACCCTGCTCGGCTGGGCCATCCTGGCCGCGCGGGCCGGTCGTACCGTGGTCGACCCGCAGATCCGTCGCGTGGAGCCGTCGGCCACCCCGGCCGCCAAGCCCTTCACGCCGGAGGTGCCCCTGACCCGCCGCGAGCAGGACGTCCTGGACGAGCTGCTGCAGGGCCAGTCCAACCGGCAGATCGGCCGCAACCTGTTCATCAGCGAGGACACCGTCAAGAGCCACGTCAAGGCCATCCTGCGCAAGCTGGGTGCCCGCGACCGGGCCCACGCGGTCTCGCTGGTCCTGTCCTCGCGCAACCCGGTGTGCAGCTGTGGCGCCCACGGCGCGGTGCGCGCCGAGGAGCCCGTCGAGCTCTGATCCACCGGGGTGCTGCTGCCCCGTTCCCCTCCGCACGCAGGGCCGGTCCCACCCGGGGCCGGCCCTTCGTGCTGTCGCGGCCCGGGTCGCCGAGGTGTCCACGCAGCGATCGTCCGAGGGCGTCGTAGGGTCGGCTCGATGGCCGCTCGTCCCGTTCACTCGACCGCCGCTCCGGTGCCCCGGGGGCGCCGGGCGGTCGCCTCCGACGACGCGTCCGACGCGATGTGGGCCATGGAGCGGTCCCTGCGCCGCCGGGGCTTCGGAGCCGTCGCCGGTGCCGACGAGGCCGGCCGCGGCGCGTGCGCGGGCCCGCTGGTCGCCGCCGCGTGCGTCCTGCCGTCGGGCAAGCGCGGACGGGTGCCCGGCCTGGCCGATTCCAAGCTCCTCACCGCCGCCGCCCGGGACCGGGTGTACGCGGAGATCCTCGACCGCGCGGTGGCCTGGTCGGTCGTGGAGATCCCGGTGGAGGACCTCGACGCCCGCGGGATGCACGTCACCAACCTGGAGGCGCTGCGCCGGGCCGTGCACACGCTGGAACCCGGTCCCGACTACGTGCTCACCGACGGCTTCCCGGTCCCCGGGCTCGCCCGCCCGGGCCTGGCCGTCTGGAAGGGTGACCGCGTGGCGGCCTGCGTGGCCGCCGCCTCCGTGCTGGCCAAGGTGACCCGGGACCGGATCATGCTCGAGCTGCACGAGCAGTGGCCGGAGTACGACTTCGCCGGCCACAAGGGCTACATCACCGATGTGCACACCGCGGCCCTGCAGCGGCACGGGCCGTGCCCGGCGCACCGGAGGCGCTTCGTGAACGTCGCGCGCGCCCGTGACCTGCACGCCGGACGGGTCCTCCAGCTGACCGCCGGGAGCCCGATGGTCGATGATGGACCCATGCCCCCTCTGTCCTGCGAGCCCGCGACGAGCACCGAGGACCGATGAGCACCGAGGATCTCGAGAAGTACGAGACCGAGATGGAGCTGCAGCTCTATCGCGAGTACAAGGACATCGTCCGTCAGTTCACCTACGTGGTGGAGACCGAGCGGCGGTTCTACCTCGCCAACTCCGTCGACCTCCAGGTGCGTGAGGCCGGGGGCGAGGTCTACTTCGAGCTCAAGCTCTCCGACGCCTGGGTCTGGGACATGTACCGGCCGGCCCGGTTCGTCCGCAACGTCCGGGTGCTGACGTTCAAGGACGTCAACGTCGAGGAGCTCGACAAGCCCGACCTCGAACTGCCGGACGGCCCGCGCCTGCCCTGACCGACGGCGCCGCCCAGGTGCCCGGTCGCGGCGCCGACGAGGATCACCGGCGGTCGTCGTCCGCGGCCTGCACCCGCTCGAGGTTCGTCACGTCCAGGACTTCCGCTGCCGAGACGACCGTGACCCGGCCGCCGGCCAGCGGCTTCAGGGTCAGCCAGCCGGCGGGGGAGAAGCGGACGAGGGCATCGATGCCGGGGCGGCCGGCCGCGGTGGTGGTCCGCGTGCGCACGGTGGCCTGGTAGGTGTCCCGCTCGTTGACCTGGACGACCGTCTCGACGTACATGGGCGCACGCTAACCCGGACCGGCCCGGGCGTCCGGCAGCTGCGTCCACAGCGGCGGCGTCGTCCACAGGTCGTTCCGCGGCGGCCTTCCGGACGCTGCGACCGGCCACGGTCGTCCCGTGCCTCCTCCCACCCTCGGCGGCCACGGCGAGCGCCTCGCCGTCGCCTACCTGACCGACGCCGGCCTGCGCGTCCTCGACCGCAACTGGCGCTGCCGCGAGGGCGAGCTGGACGTCGTCGCCCGTGAGCGCGACGCGCTGGTCTTCTGCGAGGTGAAGACCCGCCGCGGGCTGGGCTACGGCTCGCCGGTCGAAGCGGTCACACCGGCCAAGCGGCGTCGGATCCGGGTGCTCGCCCAGCGGTGGCTGGCCGCGCACGACGAGCACGCGCCAGAGATCCGCTTCGACGTCGTCGGCGTGCTCGTGCGCCCCGGACGGCCGCCGGTGATCACGCATCTGCGGGCGGCGTTCTCGTGACGCTCGCGCGGACGTGGTCGGTCGGTCTGGTCGGCGTGCGCGGCGCGCTCGTCGAGGTGGAGCTCGACATCGCGCAGGGGCTGCCGGGCGTCGCCCTGGTCGGGTTGCCCGATGCGGTCGTCCGGCAGTCGGTGGACCGGGTCCGGGCGGCCGTGGTGAACGCCGGTGGGGAGTTCCCCAACCGCCGCATCACGATCGGGCTCTCCCCGGCGTCGATGCCCAAGCAGGGGAGCGGGTTCGACCTCGCGCTCGCGGCGGCGGTGCTCGCCGCGGCCGGCACGGTACCCAGGCGGTCGATCGAGCGGCTGGTGCTGCTCGGGGAGCTGGGCCTCGACGGCTCGGTGCGACCCATCCGCGGGGTGCTGCCGGCGGTGCTGGCCGCAGCCGGGGCCGGTCACCCGCAGGTGATCGTGCCGTCCGCCAACGCCGACGAGGCCGCGCTGGTCGCGGGTATCGAGGTGCTGGCGGTCGAGTCCCTCGGTCAGCTGGTCGAGCACCTCTCACGGCGGGCGGTGCTCCCGGCACACGTACGGGGGTCCGTGCCGGAGCCGCCACCCACCGCGGACCTGCGGGACGTCGTGGGCCAGGCCGTGGGCCGCAGGGCGGTCGAGGTCGCGGCGGCCGGCGGGCACCACCTCTTCCTGGCCGGGCCTCCGGGCGCCGGCAAGACGATGCTCGCCGAGCGCCTCCCCGGGCTGCTGCCGCCGCTGGACGAGCAGGCCGCGCTGGAGGTCACCGCGATCCACTCGATCGCCGGGACGCTCGCATCGGAGGCCCCGCTGCTCACCCGGCCGCCCTTCGAGGCGCCGCACCACTCGGCCACCATGGCGGCGCTCGTCGGCGGCGGGTCGGGTCAGATCCGGCCAGGGGCGCTGTGCCGGGCGCACCGCGGCGTGCTGTTCCTGGACGAGTGCCCCGAGTTCCCGCGGGCGGTGCTGGACACCCTGCGCCAGCCGCTGGAGCGGGGGGAGGTGACCATCTCCCGCGCCTCGGGGTCAGCGACCTTCCCGTGCCGGGCGCAGCTGGTCCTGGCCGCGAACCCGTGCCCGTGCGCCGGGGCGGCCGGTGATCCGGCATGCACCTGCAGCGCGCTGGAACGGCGTCGCTACCAGTCCCGTCTGTCGGGTCCGCTGCTCGACCGGATCGACCTGCGCGTCGACCTGCCGCCGGTCACCCGCGCAGCGTGGCTCGACGGGCTCGGCGAGCCCGAGTCCACCGCCGTCGTCGCGGCGCGCGTGCAGGCGGCGCGGGCAGCCGCGGCGCAGCGGCTCGCCGGCACCGGCCTGACGCTGAACAGCCAGGTGCCCGGCCGGTTGCTCCGCGGGCCGTTCGCAGTGCCACGTCCCGCGCTCCGGCTCGCCGAGCGCGCGCTGGAGCGTGGCGCGCTCTCGGTGCGCGGCTTCGACCGGGTGCAGCGGGTGGCGTGGACGGTCGCCGACCTCGCCGGCCGGACGGTGCCGGGCCCCGACGACGTGGCCGAGGCCTTGGGCATGCGGCTGCAGCGGGCCGCGGCGTGACCACGATCGAGGAGGATCTGGAGGACGCCGCGAGCGCGACCCCGGAGCGCGGCGTCGTGCACCGGGGGGTCCGGCGGGCGCGGGCATGGCTGAGCCGGGCGGTGGAGCCGGGCACCGTCGACTTCTGGCGCTACGTGGAGGACGTCGGTCCGGTGGAGGCGGCGCGCCGGCTCCGCGCAGGTTCGGCTCCCGACCGCATCCGGGCCCTCGTCGGTGCTCGCGCGCAGGAGGACGTGACCCTCGCCGACCTGGGGCGCGCGGAGCGCTGCGGCGGCCGCCTGGTGGTGCCGGAGGACGACGAGTGGCCGGCGCTCCCGTTGCACGCACTCACGCTGGCCGTGGCGAGGGAGCCGGACGACCACCGGCGGCAGTCCGATCGCACGCTGGCCCCCGTGCCGCCGCTCGGCCTGTGGGTGCGCGGCCATGGGCGGCTCGACGAGCTGGCCGACCGTTCGGTCGCGATCGTCGGCGCCCGGGCGGCCACCGCCTACGGGGAGCACGTGGCCGCGGAGCTGGGACACCAGCTGGGGGAGAGGGGGTGGACCGTCGTGTCGGGGGGCGCCTTCGGCATCGACGGCGCCGCTCACCGGGGCGCGCTGGCGGCCGAGGCGCCGACGATCGCGGTGCTCTCCTGTGGCATCGACCGGCCGTACCCGGCCGCGCACGGCGCGCTGTTCCACCGCATCGCCGACAACGGGCTGCTGGTCAGCGAGTGGCCGCCCGGCTGCGCGCCGCTGCGGCACCGCTTCCTCGTCCGCAACCGGCTGATCGCCGGTCTGACACGCGGCACGGTGGTGGTGGAGGCGGCCGCGCGCTCCGGAGCCCAGGCGACCGCCCGACGTGCTCAGGCGGTCGGCCGGCGGGTGCTGGTCGTCCCCGGTCCGGTGACGAGTGCGATGAGCGTCGGGTGCCACGAGCTGCTGCGCGACGAGGACCTGCAGGCGGAGCTGGTCACCTCGGCGGCACACGTCATCGCCGCCGTCGGCACGATCGGCGACGACCTGGACGGCCCCGTCGAGCGGCCGTCGTCTCCCCGTGACGGGCTCTCCGACCTCGCGGCGCGGGTGCTGGACGCCTGCCCGGTGCGCGTCGGCGTGAGCCCGGAGCGGCTGGCCGCAGTGGCCGGCTGCGACATCCTCGAGGTGCTCCGCGTGCTGCCCGCCCTCGAACTCGCCGAGCTGGTGCAGTGGACCGGCGCCGGCTGGCGGCTCACCCCGCCGCCCACACCCACCCGCGACGGGCCGGCCGGACCCGGCGCGGCGGCTTGACCGGTCGTGTGCGCCGACGGACGGTTCCCCCGTGGCGACCGGGACGGCAGACGCGCGGGCCGCGCTGCCTCCTGCCCTGGCCGAGGTGCTGGCCGGCTACGAGGAGCACCTGCGCAGCCAGCGGAACCTGTCGGAGCACACCGTCCGGGGCTACGTCACCGACGTCGTCGGTCTGCTCGACCACCTCGCCCGTCGCGGCGGCGAGCAGGCCCACCACCTCGACCTGCCGACCCTCCGGAGCTGGCTGGCCCAGGGGCGGACGAAGGGTCACAGCCGGGCGACCACCGCCCGCAACGCCGCGGCGGCGCGTTCCTTCACCCGCTGGCTGCACCGGGCGGAGCTCACCCCCGAGGACGTCGGCCAGCGGCTGGTGAGCCCCAAGGCGCACCGCACCCTGCCCGACGTCCTGGCACCCGACCAGGCCCGCGCCGTCGTCGAGTCCGCCGGGGGCGCCGAGGAGCCCGTCGGCCTGCGCGACGCCGTCGTCCTCGAACTCCTCTACGCCAGCGGCATCCGGGTCAGCGAACTGGTGGGGCTCGACGTCGACGACGTCGACCGGGGCCGCCGGGTGCTGCGGGTGTTCGGCAAGGGACGCAAGGAGCGTGCCGTCCCCTACGGGGTGCCGGCCGAGGCGGCGGTCGACGCCTGGCTGACCAGGGGCCGCCCCGCGCTCGCGGTCCCCGGGTCCGGGCCCGCGCTGCTGCTCGGCGTGCGCGGCGGCCGACTGGACGCCCGCGAGGCGCGCCGC
>NZ_HG931174.1:15267-39017 GCF_000582785.1 Candidatus Blastococcus massiliensis AP3 | reverse complement strand
ACTGGACGCCCGCGAGGCGCGCCGCATCGTGCACGCGGCCGTCGGCGCCACGCCCGGCGCTCCCGACGTCGGGCCGCACGGCCTGCGCCACTCGGCCGCGACCCACGTGCTCGAGGGCGGCGCGGACCTCCGGTCCGTCCAGGAACTGCTGGGCCACGCTAGCCTCGCGACGACGCAGATCTACACGCACGTGACGGTCGAGCGGCTCCGTGCGGTTCACGCGCAGGCGCACCCCCGCGCATGAGGGCGGTGCGAGTGCCGGGAACTCCGACCGCGGGCGCGACCGGACAGGACTCCACGCAGGACCGAACGGCAGGATCGAGGAGCAGCACCGTGCCTGAGGCCACCATCCACCGTCTCGACGACTACGACGACGAGTACGACGAGAACGGTGCGGACGCCGACGCGCTGCTGGCGCAGCTCTGGACGAACTACGTCGCCGACCGCGAGCCCGCCCTCCGGGACCGGCTGATCCTGCACTACGCGCCGCTGGTCAAGTACGTCGCCGGCCGCGTCGGCAGCGGTCTGCCGGCGCACGTCGAGCAGGCCGATCTGATCTCCTACGGCACCTTCGGGCTGATCGACGCGATCACCCGCTTCGAGCCGACCCGCGAGGTCAAGTTCGAGAGCTACGCGATGGCCCGCATCCGGGGCGCGATCATCGACGAGCTCCGCAACACCGACTGGATCCCGCGGTCGGTGCGCATGAAGGCCCGCCAGTTCGAGCGCACGGTCGCCGAGCTCGAGGCCAGGCTCCACCGCACGCCGACCGACGAAGAGGTCGCCGCGGAGATGGAGATGGACGTCGAGGACATCCGCAAGTTCCTCGGCCAGCTGTCCCTGGTCAACGTGGTCGCCCTGGACGAGCTGCTCACCGACGACGACGGGGGCGCCCCGAGGCTCGGCGACACCCTCCAGGACACCAGCGCGCTGGACCCCCAGGCGATGGCCGAGCACGGCGAGGCCCGCCAGCTCCTGGCCCGCGCCGTCGAGCAGCTGCCCGAGCGCGAGAAGGTCGTCGTCTCGCTCTACTACTTCGAGGGCCTGACCCTGGCCGACATCGGCCGGGTGCTCGGCGTGACCGAGAGCCGCATCTGCCAGCTGCACACCAAGGCCGTGCTCCACCTGCGCACCAAGCTCGCCGACATCGCGTGATGACAGCCCCGGGAGCATCGCAGCGAGGAACGAGCGAGGAGCGGACCGGGGCGCGGAACCGCGCCATGAGAATCGCCTGACCGTCACGCCACCGGTTCCCGGCGTTCCCGTGACGAAGGCGGTGCTCTTCGACTGGCGCGGCACGCTGGTCGTCACGCCGTCCGAGCGCGAATGGGTCGACGAGGCGCTGCGAGCTCTGGGCCGCGACCCTGCACCGGGCACCGTCGACGACGTGGTCTCGGCCATCGCCCGGGCCAACGGGGCGAGCGACCGGCTGGACGGCCCGGGCGTGGACAGCGACGCAGCGCTGCACCGGGCCACCTACCTGGAGGTCTTCGCGGACGCCGGGCTCGATGCGGAGCTGGCCGAGTGCCTCTACGCCCTCGAGTCCGACCCGCTGCGCAACCCCTTCGCGCTCGACGTGGCCGAGACGCTGCGGGCCCTTCGCGAACGGGGGACGAAGATCGCCGTGGTCAGCGACATCCACGTCGACCTGCGACCCGCCTTCGACGCCGCCGGCATGGGTGGGTTGGTCGACGTCTTCACCCTGTCCTTCGAGCAGGGCTTCCAGAAGCCGGACCCGCGGATGTTCCGTCGCACCCTCGAGGCCCTGGACGTCGAGGCTCGTGAGGCCCTCATGGTCGGGGACCGGTCCCGCCCGGACGGGCCGGCGGTGGAGGAGGGGATCACCACGCTGCTGCTCCCGCCGCTGCGCTCGACGAGCCAGTGCCGGCTGCACATGGTGCTCGCCCTCTGCGACGCCGGCTAGCTCCACCGGGCAGCAGGCGGACGCGTCCGCCGTGCAGCAGGGCCAGGGGATCGAGATAGGTGTCGCCACGGCGCAGCCCCCAGTGCAGGCATGCGTCCCGCGGGCAGCCGGGGTGCCCGGGCGACAGCGCACCGATGGGCGAACCGCGCGCCACCCGCTGGCCGGCAGCCACGGACGGATCGACCGGCTCGTACGTCGTCCGCAGGCCGCCGGGGTGGTCGACGCTGACCACCGGGCGCCCGGCGACCATCCCGGCGAAGACGACGACCCCGTCACCCGCCGCCAGCACCGGGCCTTCCGCTGAGCTCCCGAGATCCACGCCGCGGTGACCGGCCGCGTACGGGCCCGGAGGCCGCTGGAAAGGGCGGGTCACCACCGGTTCGCCGCCCAGGGGCGGGGACCAGGCGGAGCCCGGTCCGGTCGCGGTCACCGCGGCCGGCATCCCGACCGCGGGTGGTGGCACGTCGACCAGGACGACGGCGCAGGCGAGGGCGCCGACGAGCAGTGCGTGGAGCAGGGTGCGGGGCACGGACCCAGCGTCGGCGCCACGGCGGTCACAGCGGTGCCGCACGGCGCATCTGTGGATGGCCGCCGGCGCTGTGGACGCCCCGCGGCCGCCGGGAAAGCGGGCCCGGCTCCTCGCGTATGCTGTCCGGTGCGGCCCGTCCGACGGGTCGACTTCGCGCGTCCTCTTCCCGCTGATCCGGCGGGGCAGCTGCCACCTCGGTCCCGGCCCGCAACGGCCGGGGGAGTGGTGCCGCAGGACGCCAGGGCGGGCGCCACCCGGTGCCCGCGACAACCGGGACATGCGCGTGGCCCTGTGGGCTGCGCGCGCTAGAAGAGAGGCTGCAATGGCAGTCGTCGGCATGAAGCAGCTGCTCGACAGCGGCGTCCACTTCGGGCACCAGACCCGTCGCTGGAACCCCAAGATGAAGCGATTCATCTTCACCGAGCGCAACGGCATCTACATCATCGACCTGCAGCAGACGCTGGGGTACATCGACAACGCCTACGAGTTCGTCAAGCAGACGGTCGCCCACGGCGGCTCGATCCTGTTCGTCGGCACCAAGCGTCAGGCGCAGGAAGTCGTCGCCGAGCAGGCCACCCGCGTCGGCATGCCCTACGTCAACCAGCGCTGGCTGGGCGGCATGCTCACCAACTTCCAGACGGTCTTCAAGCGCCTCGAGCGCCTCAAGGAGATCGAGGACATGGAGCAGACCGGCGTGCTGGTCAGCCTGTCCAAGAAGGAGCAGCTGGTCCTCAGCCGCGAGAAGGCCAAGCTGGACCGCTCCCTCGGCGGTATCCGCGACATGAAGAAGGTGCCCAGCGCCATCTGGATCGTGGACACCAAGAAGGAGCACATCGCCGTCGGCGAGGCCCGCAAGCTCAAGATCCCGGTCGTCGCGATCCTGGACACCAACTGCGACCCGGACGAGGTCGACTACAAGATCCCGGGCAACGACGACGCGATCCGCAGCATCACCGTGCTGACCCGCGTGATCGCCGACGCCGTCGCCGAGGGCCTCATGGCCCGCTCGGCCGCCCAGGCGAACGCCGGCCGCGAGGACGGCGCCGAGCCGGTCATCGGTGGCGACCAGCCGCTGGCCGACTGGGAGCGCGAGCTGCTGACCGGTGGTGACGCAGCGGCCGCCCCGGCCGACGACGCCACCGCCGCCCCGCTGCCGGAGACCCCGGCCGAGGCGCCCGCCGTCACCGCCGAGGAGGTCGCCCCGGTCGAGGGTGTCCCCGCCACCGGCAGCACCGAGACCGGCACCCAGGGCGCGCAGAACGGCTGATGCCGCCGGCGCCGTCCCCGGTCAGCCGGGGACGGCGCCGTCGCACGCCCCTGTCCCAGCCCGCACAACTCACAGACCCAGAGGGAAGACATGGCTGACTTCACTGCAGCCGACGTCAAGCGTCTCCGCGACGCCACCGGCGCCGGCATGATGGACTGCAAGAAGGCCCTGACCGAGGCCGACGGCGACTACGAGAAGGCCGTCGAGCTCCTGCGCGTCAAGGGCGCCAAGGACGTCGGCAAGCGACTCGAGCGCTCCACGACCAACGGCATCGTCGTCAGCAAGGACGGCGCGCTGCTCGAGCTCGACTGCGAGACCGACTTCGTCGCCAAGAACGCCGACTTCATCGCGCTGGCCGAGCGCCTGCTCGAGATCGGCCTGCGGAACGAGGCCGCCGACGCCGAGGCCCTCCTGGGCTCCGACGTCGACGGGCAGACCGTCGCCGCGCTCGTCGAGGGCGAGTCGGCCCGCATCGGCGAGAAGCTCGTGCTGAGCCGGTTCGCGGTCTTCGAGGGCGCAGTCGCGACCTACCTGCACAAGCGGGCCACCGACCTGCCCCCGGCCATCGGTGTCGCCGTGCAGTACAGCGGTGGCAGCGAGGAGGCGGCCCGCAGCCTGGCGATGCACATCGCCGCCGCGCGTCCCCGGTACCTCACCCGCGAGGAGGTCCCGGCCGAGGCGGTCGAGACCGAGCGCCGTGTCGCCGAGCAGACGGCCAAGGAGGAGGGCAAGCCCGAGCAGGCGATCACCAAGATCGTCGAGGGTCGGGTCAACGCCTACTTCAAGGACTTCGTCCTGCTCGAGCAGCCGTCGATCACCGAGCCCAAGCGCACGGTGAAGCAGATCGTCGACGAGGCCGGCATGACCGTCGAGCGCTTCGCGCGCTTCGAGGTCGGCCAGGCCTGACGCACCACAGCACCGTGTCGAACGGCCCCGTTCCCTCCCGCGGGAACGGGGCCGTTCGCGCTTACGGCAGGATCACCGGCGAACCGACGACGAACGAGGGATGACGCCTTGACCGACACCACCGCACCCTTGTCCGCCCCCTCCGCGTTCGAGCCGGCTGACGGGCACGGTTACAAGCGCGTGCTGCTCAAGCTCTCCGGTGAGGCGTTCGGCGGCGGCAGCGTCGGCCTGGACTCCGGGATCGTCCACAGCATCGCCCAGCAGCTCGCCGACGTCGTCCACGGCGGCACGCAGGTCGCCGTCGTCGTCGGCGGGGGCAACTTCTTCCGCGGGGCCGAACTCGCCCAGGCCGGCATGGACCGCCGGCACGCCGACTACATGGGCATGCTCGGCACGGTCATGAACGCACTCGCCCTGCAGGCGTTCTGCGAACAGGTCGGCCTCGAGACCCGGGTGCAGACCGCGATCACCATGGGCCAGGTCGCCGAGCCCTACATCCCGCGCAAGGCCGTGCGGCACCTGGAGAAGGGCCGGCTGGTGATCTTCGGGGCGGGGGCCGGCATGCCGTACTTCTCCACCGACACCGTCGCAGCGCAGCGTGCCCTGGAGATCGGCTGCCAGGTGCTGCTCATGGCCAAGAACGGTGTCGACGGCGTGTACGACGACGACCCGCGGACCAATCCGGCCGCCACGATGTACCGGGACCTGGACTACGCCACCGTGCTCGCCGACGAGCTCAAGGTCGCCGACGCCACGGCGATCAGTCTCTCCATGGAGAACCGCATGCCGATCGTGGTGTTCAACCTGCTCGAGGACGGCAACATCGCGCGAGCGGTCGCAGGTGAGAGGATCGGGACGCTGATCAGCACGACCGCCTGAGCGGCGGGCCGATCACAGCCGGAGCACAGTGAGGAAGGCGGCCCGACGTGGCGCCGCCGCAGGAGGGACGGACCCCGTGATCGACGACACCCTGCTCGACGCCGAGGAGCGGATGGACAAGGCCCTGTCGGTCGCCCGCGAGGATCTCGGCTCGGTCCGCACCGGACGGGCTGCGCCGTCCATGTTCGCCAAGATCATGGTCGACTACTACGGCGCCTACACGCCGGTGCCGCAGATGGCCTCCATCACGGTGCCCGAGGCCCGCATGGCCGTCATCAAGCCCTACGACACCAGCCAGCTCTCGGCCATCGAGAAGGCCATCCGCGACAGCGACCTCGGCGTCAACCCGACGAACGACGGCCAGATCCTGCGCGTGGTCTTCCCGCAGCTCACCGAGGAGCGCCGGCGTGACCTGGTGAAGCAGGCCCGCGCCAAGGGCGAGGACGCCAAGATCGCGATCCGCAACATCCGCCGCCGGGCCAAGGACGAGCTCGACCGCATCGCCAAGGACGGCGAGGCCGGTGAGGACGACGTCCGCCGGGCGGAGAAGGAGCTCGACAGCCTCACCGAGCAGCACGTCGCGCACGTGGACGAGGCCATGAAGAACAAGGAGACCGAGCTGCTCGAGGTCTGACCTCCGACGGCTCCGAGCCCATGACCCGCCCCTCCGCCGACCGCCCGGGCTCCCTGCGCCCGGGGGGTCAGTCGTTCCCGCGCGCCGCCTCGCGCGGCGGTGCCGGACGATCCGACGACGACACCGGGCCGGTCTCCCGGTCCCGCTCGGTGCCTCCGCTGCCCCCGTTGCCGGCCCGCCCACCGGCCGTCGTCCCCGACGAGACGGTGGAGGCGCCGGTCGTACCGCCCGGCGCCGTCTCCGACGGTGGCGGTTCGAGTGCCGCGCCGCAGGACGACCTCCCGGTGACCGAGCAGCCGATCACGCCGCACGGCCGGGCGGGACGAGACCTGCGGGCCGCGATCGGCGTGGGCGTCGGCCTCGTCGCCCTGATCATCGGGTCGCTGGTCTTCTGGCGTCCGGCGTTCGTCGGCCTGGTGACCGCCGCCATCCTCGTGGGGGTCGTGGAGCTCACCCGCGCGCTGAAGGCGGGCAGGTTCCAGGCGCCCACGGTGCCGCTGCTGGTCGGCGCGGTGGCGATGCTGGTCCTGGCCTGGACCCGTGGCCCCACCGGCCTGGTCACCGGGTTCCTGGTCACCGCGCTCGCCGTCCTGCTGTGGCGGCTCGGGGACGGGCCCGCGGGCTACCTGCGCGATGCCGCGGCCGGTGTCTTCGTCGCGCTGTACGTCCCGCTGCTGGCCGGCTTCGCCGTCCTGCTGCTCGTGCCCGACGACGGCGTCGCCCGGGTGCTCGCCTTCATTGCCACCGTGATCTGCAGTGACGTCGGCGGGTACGCCGCCGGCGTGCTGTTCGGCAAGCACCCGATGGCACCCTCGATCAGCCCCAAGAAGTCGTGGGAGGGCATGGCCGGTTCGGTCGCCGCGTGCGTGCTGATCGGCGTCCTGCTGTTCACGTTCACCTTCCACGCACCGTGGTGGGGCGGGGTGATCTTCGGCGTGGCCATCGCCGCCTCGGCCACCATCGGTGACCTGGGCGAGTCGCTGATCAAGCGCGACCTCGGCATCAAGGACATGGGCAACCTGCTGCCCGGCCACGGCGGGATCATGGACCGGCTGGACTCGCTGCTGCCGTCGGCCGCGGTGGCCTACCTGCTGCTCTCGCTCCTCGCCCCGGTCTAGGCCGGACCGCTCACCGACCAGGCCCTGCCCACCTCGGTGAAGCCGCGGCGCGCGTACCAGCCGCGCGGCCAGTCGCCGCCCGCCGCCTCCAGGACGACGAGGTCGCACCCCGCGGCGGCAGCGAGCTCGAGTGCCCGTGCGAGCAGCGCCCCGGCGTGCCCCCGTCCGCGGTGCCCCGGATCGGTCATGACCGACTCCAGCGCGGCGGTCGCACCGTCCACGCGCAGCTGAGCGGCCGCCACCACCCGGCCGGCGTCCCGGACGACCAGATCGGTCACCGCGACGACGAGGTCGTTGAGCCGCTCGCGCTCGACGAGCTGCCGCACGGCGGATTCCAGCCGGTTCCCGAGCGAGACCAGGCCGCGCCGCCACGAGCTCTCCCACAGGGCGTGCACCTCGGCCTGGGGGACGACCTCCACCCGGTCGTGCGCAGCCGCCGGCGGGTCGGCCGGCGACCGGGCCATGAGCACGAGCTCCTCGGTCCGCCAGCCCGCCCGCGCCAGGTCCGCCGCGACGGGGCCGGCGTCCGGCCACACCAGCAGCGCGGCACGGTGGGGCCACCCCGCGTTGCCGCCGACGGCCTCCGCGGCCTGCTCCACGGTGGCCGCGTCGACGGGCTCGGTCAGCAGCAGCCGGTTGTTGTCGTAGGAGTACGGGAAGTCCGGGTCGAGCACCGCCACCCCGCCGGGGACGTCGCCCACCCCGACGGCCCGGCGCACCGGCAGCGAGACGACGTATGCCACCGCGCGGCCGTAGGCGTCGTCCGGCGCGGGCAGCACGACCGGCGAGGGCGGCCGATAGGGGACGACGGCCACCACGGCCGCGGTGGGCAGCGGGCCGTAGAGGTGCGGGAAGAGCCGGCCACCGGGATCGGCCGGGACGCCCGGCTCGACCCGCACGGGGTCGGCGAGGCGGGCGGGGTCGACCACCAGCAGCACGAGGTCGCGGCGGCCGGGGAACAGCGCCCCGGCGGGGATGTGCACCTGGTCCGGGGTCGACAGGTGCACGAACCCGGCCGACTCCAGGGACGGGGGCCGCACGGCACCGGCGCCGAGAGCTGCCCGCCACGCGGCCGGCTCGATGAGATGAAGGACCACGTCCTCCCCACCCTTCGCGAGCTCGGGGTGGGACCCGGGACGCGGCCTGGAAGCGCCTGTTGCCACCCTGCGATCCTGCCCTCGTGACCGAGGACGAGAGGGACCGGATCGCGGGCGGCTACCGCGCCTTCGTCGAGGAGGCGGCGCCCACCTCGCCGCTGTACGCCCGGCTGGCGGAGGAGGTGGCCGGTTCCGACGACGTCCTGTCCTTCCTGGCCGACCTCCCGGTGGGCAAGCGCCAGCCCAACCTGCTCTTCGCCGCCCTCCGGTACCTGCACGGAACCCCCGCAGACGGGGCGCAGCTGCGCCGCCTGGTCGCCGACGACGGCGAGCGCTTGCGGGCCACGATGCTGGCCCGCGCCACCCAGACCAACGAGCCCGCCCGCTGCGGGGCCCTGCTCCCGGTGCTCGCGCTGATCGAGGGACCGTTGGCCCTGATCGAGGTCGGCAGCTCCGCCGGGCTCTGCCTCTATCCCGACCGCTACGGCTATGCCTACGACGGCGTGCCGGTGGGTCCGCGCGACACCGTGCGGATCGACGTCACGACGTCCGGTGGCGTGCCCGTGCCCGGAGACGTGCCCGCCGTCGTCGCGCGGATCGGCATCGACCTGAACCCGCTCGACCCGGCCGATCCCGACGACCGGGCCTGGCTGCGCGCGCTGGTCTGGCCGGGCGCGAACGCCGGGGAGCGACTGCGTCGGCTGGACGCGGCGGCGGAGGTGGCGGCTCGCGAGCCCGCGACGGCGCTGACCGGTGACCTCCTGGACCGCCTGCCGGACGCCCTGGCCCTCGTTCCCCCGGGCTGCACGGTCGTTGTCTTCCACACCGCCGTCCTGCCCTACCTGCGCAGCGAGGCACGCGCGGCGTTCGTCGACCGGATGCGGGACCTGCCGGTGCGGTGGATCGCCCAGGAGGCCCCCGGAGTGCTGCCGGGGACGGGGGAGCGGCGACCGAGCGGTTGGGGAACGGAGTTCGTCGTCTCGCTCGACGGGCGGCCGCTGGCCGTCTCGGCACCGCACGGCGGGCGGTTGGAGTGGCTGCCGGACGGGCTGGGAGCATCCGGGCGGTGACCGAGGACGAGCTGCGGGGCCCCACCGACTGGGGGACGACGGTCGGCACCGGCCCGTGGGAGGGACCCTGGCCGGAGGACCCGCGCTACGACCCCGAACTGCTCTCGCAGGGCGACCGGCGCAACGTGATCGACCGGTACCGCTACTGGACCGTCGAGGCGATCGTCGCCGACCTCGACCGACGGCGGCACCCCTTCTCCGTGGCGATCGAGAACTTCGGTCACGACCTGAACATCGGCACGGTGGTGCGCACCGCCAACGCCTTCCTCGCGCAGGAGGTGCACATCGTGGGCCGGCGCCGGTGGAACCGCCGCGGCGCCATGGTCACCGACCGCTACCAGCACCTGCGTCACCATCCCGACGTCGGCGCACTGCTGTCGTTCACGGTCGCGGAGCGACTGCCGGTCGTCGCCGTCGACAACCACCCGGGTGCAGTTCCGCTCGAGACCGCCGACCTGCCGCGGCGCTGCCTGCTGCTGTTCGGGCAGGAGGGGCCGGGCCTCACCGAGGAGGCCCGCGCCGGCGCCGACCTGACCGTCTCCATCGCCCAGTTCGGCTCCACCCGGTCGATCAACGTCGGCGTGGCTGCCGGCATCGCGATGCACGCCTGGATCCGGCAGCACGCCGAACCGGGCACGGCCGGCTGACGGTCAGTCCAGCGGCGGGTCGGGATCGATGCCACGCGCCCGCAGCGCGCGCTCCACCGCCTCGCAGACGGTGCGGACGACGTCGACGCGTGCCCAGTGCTTGTCGTCACCGGCGACCACGTGCCAGCGCCCCGCGGGGTGGTCCGTGCGCTCCAGCATCTCCTCGACCGCGGCCTCGTACTCCTGGCGCTTCCCGCGGTTGCGCCAGTCCTCGTCGGTGAGCTTCCAGGACTTGTAGGGGTCGTCGCGACGGCGCTCGAACCGGTGCAGCTGCTCCTCGGGCGAGACGTGCATCCAGAACTTCACCAGGACGGTGCCTTCGGCCGCGAGCGTGGTCTCCAGGTCCACGATCTCGTCGTATGCCCGCCGCCAGGCCTCCTCGGAGGCGAAGCCCTCGACCCGCTCCACGAGCACGCGGCCGTACCAGGAGCGGTCGAGCACGGCCATGCCGCCCCAGCCGGGGAGCACCGGCCAGAACCGCCACAGGAAGTGGTGCCGCTCCTCGTCCTCGGTCGGCGCGGAGAACTGCGCGACCCGCACGTGCCGCAGGTCCAGCTCGCCCACCAGGCGCTTGATCGCGCCGCCCTTGCCCGAGGCGTCCCACCCCTCGAAGAGCACGCACAGCGGCGGGCCGAGGTCGCCGGACCCGAGCTGGCCGCCCAGCAGCAGGCGCAGGTGCACCAGCCGGTCCTGGGCGGCGGCCAGCAGGCGTTTGCCCTCCTTCTTGTCCAGGCGCAGGGACAGGTCGACGTCGGAGAGCCGGGTCATGCCGTGACCCTGCCAGCTCGCGTGCTCGCCCACCCTGGTGAGTTCGGTCTCCGGGGCCCCCGGAGGGAGCCGGGGGGTGGGAGCATGGGCGACGCCATGTCTGCCCTGCCCCTCGTCTTCGACGCCCCTCGCCGCGGCACGCCGCCGCGGCACCTCGCCGACCTCACCCGCGACGAGGCCCGCGCGGCGGTGGCGGAGCTGGGGCAGCCGGCGTTCCGGGCCGACCAGCTGGCGCGGCACTACTACCGCGGTGTCACCGACCCGGCGCAGATGACCGACCTCCCGGCGGCCGTGCGGGGGACCCTCACCGAGGCGCTGCTCCCGGGCCTGCTCACCCCCGTCCGCCACCAGGAGGCAGACGGCGGCCGCACCCGCAAGACGCTGTGGCGGCTGCACGACGGGGCGCTGGTGGAGAGCGTGCTGATGCGCTATCCCGACCGGGCCACCGTGTGCATCTCCAGCCAGGCCGGCTGCGGCATGGCGTGCCCGTTCTGCGCGACCGGCCAGCAGGGGCTGACCCGCAACCTGTCGGCCGCGGAGATCATCGGCCAGGCCGTCGAGGCAGCGGCGGCGATGGCGAACGGCGACGTCGCCGGTGGCCCGGGGCGGCTGTCCAACGTGGTCTTCATGGGCATGGGCGAGCCCCTGGCCAACTATCCGCGGGTGCGGAAGACGCTCGACGCGCTGCTGGCCCCCTCCCCGCACGGCCTCGGCCTGTCGCAGCGGTCGGTCACCGTCTCCACCGTGGGGCTGGTGCCGGCCATCCGGCGGCTCACCGACGAGGGGCTCAACGTCACCCTCGCGGTCAGCCTGCACGCCCCCGACGACGAGCTGCGCGACACCCTCGTCCCGATCAACACCCGGTGGAAGGTCGGCGAGGTCGTCGACGCCGCCGACGCGTACGCCAGGAGGACCGGCCGCCGGTACTCGGTGGAGTACGCGCTGATCCGGGACGTCAACGACCAGCCGTTCCGCGCCGACCTGCTCGGGAAGCTGCTCGCCGGGAAGCTCGCCCACGTCAACCTCATCCCGCTCAACCCGACGCCGGGCAGCAAGTGGGACGCCAGCCCGCTCCCGGCCCAGCGCGAGTTCGTCGCGCGACTCCGGGCCGCCGGCGTGGCGACGACGGTCCGCGACACCCGCGGCCAGGACATCGACGGCGCCTGCGGCCAGCTCGCCGCGGCGGACAGCGTGAGCGTGCCCAGCGTCGCCGTCCCGGTGCCGGCGTTGGAGCCGCCGGTGGAGCTGGGCGCCGAGAGCGACCAGTGACGACGACCGACGCCGAGGCGCACGCGCACTCGCACGCCGACGTGTCCGGTGGTTGGCTGCGCGCCGCCGTCTTCGGAGCGATGGACGGCCTGGTCACGAACACCGCGCTGGTGGCCGGTGTCAGCGGCGGAGGAGCCACCCCGCGGGCGATCGTCCTCGCCGGGACGGCCAGCCTGGTCGCCGGCGCGATCTCCATGGCGCTGGGCGAGTACACGTCGGTGAAGACGCAGAACGAGCAGCTCGACCTCGAGGTCGAGAAGGAGCGGCGTGAGCTCGAGCGCAACCCCGCGGGCGAGCTGGCCGAGCTGGCCGAGATGCTGCGTGTGCGCGGCGTCGACGAGCGGCTGGCCCGTCAGGTCGCCGTGCAGCTCTCCCGAGACCCCGAGACGGCGCTGCGACTGCACGTCGTCGCCGAGCTCGGCGTCAGCCTCGAGGACCGGCCCTCGCCGTGGGTCGCGGCGGGGTCGTCCTTCCTCACCTTCGGCGTCGGCGCGCTGATCCCGCTGTTGCCGTTCCTGCTCGGCGGCTCGCTGCTGTGGGTGGCCCTCCTGTGCGGCGGCGTCGGCCTGTTCGTCGCCGGGGCCGTCAGTTCGCGCTTCACGCCCCGGCCGTGGTGGTACTCCGGTGGCCGCCAGCTGCTGTTCGGCGCCCTCGCGGCGGGGCTCACCTACCTCATCGGGTCCGCGATCGGCGTCACCGTCGCCTGACTCTCCTCCGGGAGCTCGGATCCCTGACCGCCCCTGGGATCCAGCGTCGGGCGCCTGGAGCTGCGCGTTTCCCGGGGTGGAACGACGGAAGGCCGGTCCCCGTGTCGGGGACCGGCCTTCCAGGAGTCAGTGCGTCAGCGGCTGCGCCAGGCGTTCTTCCGCCGGTAGATGTCCCACACGAGGATGATCACCATCACGCCGGCAGCCCCGAGCACCCACAGGTCCTCGACGCGCCCCTCGTGGTTGCCGATCAGGAAGCTCAGCGTGATGAGCACCGCGATCCAGGCGCCGATGCGGCCCTTCTTGCCGGTCTCACCGTGCCAGCCCCAGTCGGCCGGCTCCTCGTGCTGGACCGGGTGCGCGCCGGCGCGGACCACGGCCTCCTCGCGTCCGGGCTGGCTGACCCGCTCCGTCGAGGGGTTGTCCTGCGCGATCCGGCTGCGGTGGGTCGATTCGCTCACGCCCGCATTCTGACAGCTCCCTCCCGCAGACACCCGACGAGGTCGCCCCGGCTCGGCGTGCCGCGCCCGTCGGGAAGGATGCACCCGTGACGACGCAGCGCGAGGTGACCGTCCTGGGGTCCACCGGCTCGATCGGCCGGCAGGCGATCGCCGTGGCCGCCCAGAACCCGGACCGGGTGCACATCACCGGGCTCGCGGCCGGGGGAGGGGACGTGGCCCTGCTCGCCGAGCAGGCGCTGGCGCTGGGCGTGCGCACCGTCGCCGTCGCCAGGGCGACCGTCGCGCAGGACCTGCAGTTGGCGTTCTACGCCGCCGCGTCGAAGCGGGGCTGGTCGAAGGGCGAGTACGCGCTGCCCGAGATCCTGGCCGGTCCGCGGGCGGCCGAGGAGCTGGCCGCCCGCCCGGCGGACGTCGTCCTCAACGGCATCACCGGCTCGATCGGTCTGGGCCCGACGCTGTCGGCGCTGAAGGCCGGGCGCACGGTGGCGCTGGCGAACAAGGAGTCGCTGATCGCCGGAGGGGATCTCGTGCTCGCCGCCGCGGCGCCGGGGCAGCTCGTGCCGGTCGACTCCGAGCACTCCGCGCTCGCCCAGTGCCTGCGCTCCGGTGCGCGCGACGAGGTGGCCCGGCTGGTGCTCACCGCCAGCGGCGGCCCGTTCCGGGGACGCTCGGCCGCCGAGCTCGAGCAGGTCACCGTGGAGCAGGCGTTGGCCCACCCCACCTGGGACATGGGCCCGGTGGTCACGATCAACTCCGCGACCCTGGTCAACAAGGGCCTGGAGCTCATCGAGGCGCACCTGCTCTTCGGCGTGCCGTACTCCGACATCGACGTCGTCGTGCACCCGCAGTCGATCGTGCACTCGATGGTCACCTTCGCCGACGGCGCGACGATCGCCCAGGCCAGCCCGCCGGACATGCGGCTGCCCATCGCTCTCGGCCTCGCCTGGCCCGACCGCCTGCCGGACGTGCAGCCGGCCCTGGACTGGTCCTCCGCGAGCACCTGGGAGTTCTTCCCCCTGGACGAGGAGGCGTTCCCCGCGGTGCGGCTGGCGCGGTCGGCCGGGGAGGCCGGGGGCGTGGCGCCGGCGATCTACAACGCGGCCAACGAGGAGGCGGTGGCGGCCTTCACGGCGGGTCGGCTGTCGTTCCCGGGGATCGTGCAGCTCGTCGCGCGTACTCTCGACGAGGCGCCGGACCTCGGCGTCCCCACGCGCGTCGAGGACGTCCTGGCCGCGGAGAAGTGGGCCCGGGAGCACGCCCGGGGAGTCATCGCCGGAGGCTGAAGCTGAGCGGGTTCCTGCTGACGGTCCTGGGGTTCCTGGCCTTCGCGCTCGGCCTGATGTTCAGCATCGGGTTCCACGAGTACGGCCACTTCTTCTGGGCGCGGAAGTTCGGCATGCGCGTGCCCCAGTTCTTCGTCGGCTTCGGTCCGACGGTGTTCTCCCGGCGCTACGGCGAAACCGAGTTCGGCATCAAGGGCATCCCGCTCGGCGGCTACATCCGCATCGTCGGCATGATCCCGCCGGCCGAGGAGGGCGAGAGCAAGCGCGCCACCCGCATGCGCAGCTTCATCGCGGAGGTCCGCGGCGCGGCGCTCGACGACGTCCTGCCCACCGACGGCGACCGGGTCTTCTACAAGAAGCCCTGGTGGCAGCGGGTCATCGTGATGTTCGCCGGGCCGTTCAACAACCTGGTGCTGGCGGTCCTGTTCTTCACCATCGTCCTCACCGCCTTCGGCATCCCCCAGGCGACGACGACGATCAGCGCGGTCCCGGAGTGCGTGCTGCCGGCCACCTCCGAGGTCCGCACCTGCGCGGACGACGCGCCGCCCTCACCGGCTGCGGCCGCCGGGATCCGGGCCGGCGACACCATCGTCGCGATCGACGGGCAGCCGGTGTCCCCGGTGCCCGACGCGGGGCAGGACGACGGGGACACCGGCTGGGCGCAGGTCCAGGAGGCCATCCGGGACAGCATCGCCAGCCCGGTCGTCCTCACCGTCGAGCGGGACGAGGACGGCGTCGCGCGGCAGCTCGACCTCACGGTCACCCCGATCGCGAACACGATCCGGGTCGACGACGACGGCGACGGCGAGGCCGACGGGATCGAGACCGTCGGCTACGTCGGGGTCCAGGCCGCGCAGACCTACGTGCAGCAGCCGGTCACCGCGGTCCCCGGCTTCATCGGCGACTACGCCGTCCGGGCGGTGGACCGGCTGGCCGAGATCCCGCAGCGGGTCCCGGCGCTGTTCCGGGCCGCCTTCCTCGGCGAGGAACGTGATCCCCTCGGCCCGATCGGCGTGGTCGGGGTGGGCCGGATCTCCGGCGAGGTCTTCGCCTTCGACGACTTCACCGGCGCCGAGAAGGTCAGCCTGTTCTTCCAGCTCCTGGCCGGGATGAACCTGGTGCTGTTCCTCTTCAACCTGCTGCCGATCTACCCGCTGGACGGCGGGCACGTCGCCGGAGCGCTGTACGAGAAGGCCCGCGCCACCGTCGCGCGGATGCGGGGACGGCCGGATCCCGGGCCCTTCGACATCGCCCGGTTGATGCCGGTGGCCTACGTCGTCGCGGGCCTGTTCCTCGTGCTGTCGGCGCTGCTGTTCATCGCCGACATCGTCAACCCGATCACCCTCGCCGGCTGAACCGCCCGGCGGCGAGGGCGCAGCTCACAGCGTCGGCCGCGGCGCGGCGCCGTCGACGGGGGATACTGGGCGGCATGGCCATCCCCGTCGGTCTCGGCATGCCCGCTGCGCCCCCGCCCGTGCTCGCCCCCCGGCGGAAGACCCGCCAGCTCGACGTGGGCGGCGTCGGTGTCGGCAGCGACCACCCCGTCAGCGTCCAGTCGATGACCACGACCAAGACGGCCGACATCAACGCGACGCTGCAGCAGATCGCCGAGCTCACCGCGTCCGGCTGCCAGATCGTGCGGGTCGCGGTGCCCGACACCGACGACGCCGAGGCGCTGCCGATCATCGCCAGGAAGTCGCAGATCCCGGTCATCGCCGACATCCACTTCCAGCCGAGGTACGTGTTCGCCGCGATCGACGCCGGCTGTGCCGCCGTCCGCGTGAACCCCGGCAACATCAAGAAGTTCGACGACAAGGTCGGGGAGATCGCCCGGGCGGCCAAGGACGCCGGCATCCCGATCCGCATCGGGGTGAACGCGGGTTCGCTCGACAAGCGCCTGCTGGCCAAGTACGGCAAGGCGACGCCGGAGGCCCTGGTGGAGTCGGCGCTGTGGGAGTGCTCGCTGTTCGAGGAGCACGACTTCCGCGACATCAAGATCTCGGTCAAGCACAACGACCCGGTCGTCATGGTGCGGGCCTACGAGCTGCTGGCCGCGCAGTGCGACTACCCGCTGCACCTCGGCGTGACGGAGGCAGGGCCGGCCTTCCAGGGCACGATCAAGTCCGCCGTCGCCTTCGGGGCACTGCTGAGCCAGGGCATCGGCGACACCATCCGCGTCTCCCTCTCGGCCCCGCCGGCCGAGGAGGTGAAGGTCGGCAACCAGATCCTGGAGTCGCTGAACCTCAAGCAGCGCGGCCTGGAGATCGTGAGCTGCCCGTCCTGCGGCCGCGCCCAGGTCGACGTCTACACGCTGGCCAACGAGGTCACCGCCGGGCTCGAGGGCATGGAGGTCCCGTTGCGCGTGGCCGTCATGGGGTGCGTCGTCAACGGCCCCGGCGAGGCCCGCGAGGCCGACCTCGGCGTGGCGTCGGGCAACGGGAAGGGCCAGATCTTCGTCAAGGGCGAGGTCATCAAGACCGTGCCCGAGTCGCAGATCGTCGAGACGCTCATCGAGGAGGCGATGCGGATCGCCGCCGAGCAGGTCGACGCCGGGGAGCCCTCCGGCCCCCCTGTGGTCACCGTCAGCTGACGGCCGGCGGGACCGCTCCCGTGCTGCGCACGCCCACCGCCCGCGTCCTCGACGAGAGCGACGAGGACGCCGTCCACCGGCTGCTGGCCACCGACCCGGTCGCGGCGTGCGTCGTCGCCGGGCGGGTGGAGGCGACCGGCACCGCGGCGGCCGCGGTGGGCGCCCCCTTGTGGGGCTTCGGCAGCGGGGGAGTGCTCGAGGCGGTCTGCCTGGCCGGCGCGAACCTGATCCCGATCGCGGTGCCGGGGGCGGAGCGCGCGGCCGCGGCCGCCTTCGCCGAGCGGGCCCGCCGCGCCGGGCGCCGCTGCAGCACGATCGTCGGCCCGGCCGCCGCCGTCGCCCCGCTGTGGGAACTGCTGGCCCCGTACTGGGGTCCCGCCCGCGACCACCGGCCGCGCCAGCCGCTGCTGGCCATCGCCGGCCCGCCCGCGGTCGCCCCCGAGCCGCGCGTGCGGCCGGTCCGCGCCGACGAGCTGGAGGCCCTGCTGCCGGCGGCCGTCGCCATGTTCACCGAAGAGGTGGGGGTCAGCCCGCTGCGCATCGACGGCGGAGCGAGCTACCGCGCGCGCCTGGCGGAGCTGGTCCGCACCGGCCGCTCGCTGGCCTGGTTCGAGGGCGGCGAGGTCGTCTTCAAGGCCGAGATCGGCGCGGTGAGCCGGGCGGCCTGCCAGGTGCAGGGCGTGTGGGTCGCACCCGCGCACCGCGGACGGGGCATCGGCGCCGCCGGCACCGCCGCCGTCGTGGAGTACGCCCGCTCCACGGTCGCCCCCGTCGTGAGCCTGTACGTCAACGACTTCAACGCTGCGGCCCGCGCGGCCTACCGACGGGTCGGGTTCCAGGAGGCCGGGCAGTTCGCCAGCGTGCTCTTCTGAAACGGTCGCCCGCTCGTGACAAGGTGAGCGCCGTGCGCGCGCGAACCCGTTCCGCCCTGCTCACCACCCTCCTCCTCGCGGTCCCGGCGCTCGGCGCCTGCTCCGGCGGGGGCGACGACGAGGTCCGGGACGCCGCCGAGGCGTTCCTGGCCGACTGGGCGGAGGGCGACCTCGGGTCCGCCGCCGCGGCGACCACCGATCCCGAGGCGGCCACCGCACTGCTGGAGCAGACCGCGACCGACCTGCCCGACGCCGGACTCGCGACCGAACTGGGCGAGATCACCGTCGAGGACGGCGCCGCCACCGTCGCCTGGACCGCCACCTGGGACCTCGCGGCCGCACCCGACTGGAGCTACGACGCGACCCTGCGCCTGGAGGAGGGCGAGGAGGACTGGCAGGTCGTGGCCGAGCCCGCCCTCGTGCACCCGGAGCTCGCCGAGGGGCAGCACCTGGAGCTCACCCGCAGCCTGCCCGAGCGGGCCGCGATCACCGACGCCTCGGGCGCGCCCCTGTTCACTCCCACCGAGGTCGTCAACGTCGGCGTGGACCCCGGCCAGGTGACCGACCTGCCGGCCCTGGCCGCCGCGCTGTCGGCCGCCACCGGCGTCGCGGCCGAGGAGATCGCCGCGGACGTCCAGGCGGCACCGGCCGGGCAGTTCGTCCCGGTGATCACCCTCCGCCGGCCGGCGTTCGAGGAGATCCGCGCGCAGGTGTTCGACCTGCCCGGCGCGATCTTCCCGACCGGCACCCGGCTGCTCGCGCCGTCGGCCGGGTTCGCCGAGGCCCTGCTCGGCCGGGTGGGGGCGGCGACCGCAGAGATCCTCGAGGAGTCGACCGAGGACGGCGAGCCCCGCTACGCGGCCGGCGACCAGCTGGGCACCTCCGGTCTGCAGCGCGCCTACCAGGACCAGCTGGCGGGCACGCCGGGCTTCACCGTCCGCGTCGCCGCCCTCGACGAGAGCATCGGTGACGAGGGCGTCGAGATCGCCGCGGTCGAGCCGGTCCCGGGCGAGCCGGTGCGGACGCCGCTGGTGCCGGCCGTGCAGAACGCCGCGGACGCCGCGGTGGCCGCCGAGCCGCGGCCCACCCACCTGGTCGTGGTGCGTCCCGGCACCGGCGAGCTGCTCGCCGTCTCGTCCAACGAGGTGGCCGACGCGTCGAACGCCCTGTCGGGGCGGTTCCCGCCGGGGTCGAGCATGAAGGCGATCACCGCCACCGCGCTGCTCTCCACCGGCGCCCTGAGCCCGCAGGCGGCCGTGCCGTGCCCGGGGACGACGGTGGTCGAGGGCCGCGAGTTCGAGAACCAGGACCAGTTCGACCTGGGCACCGTGCCGTTCACGGAGGCCTTCGCGCAGTCGTGCAACACGACGTTCATCCAGCAGGGCCTGCAACTGCCCGACGGAGCACTCGCGGAGGCGGCTGCCGCGTACGGGGTGGGCACCGACTGGCAGCTGCCCGTCCGCGTCTTCTCCGGCAGCGTGCCCGCCGACAGCACCGGCACCACGAAGGCCGCGAACATGATCGGCCAGGGGCAGGTGCTCGTGTCCCCGGCCCAGATGGCCCTCGTGGCGGCCGGCATCGCCAGCGGCACGCCCGCGGCCCCGGTCCAGGTGGTGGACGCGGAGCCGGCGGGTGCCGCGCCGGCCGGCCCCGGACAGGAGGTGCTCGACGCGCTCCGGCCGATGATGCGGCAGGTCGTGCTCTCCGGTACCGCGACGGAGCTCGCCGACCGCGGTGAGGTCTTCGGCAAGACCGGGACGGCGGAGTACGGCACCAACACCCCGCCGGACTCGCACGGCTGGTTCGTCGGCTTCCGCGACGGCGGCGCGAACGGGCCGATCGCGTTCGCCGTCCTCGTGGAGGGCGGACAGTCCTCGAGCGCGGCGGTCGCCGTCACCGACGCCTTCCTGGCCGCCCTCGGCTGAACCCGGGGTCGGCGGGGGCTAGTCCGCCGGCAGGCCGGGCAGCGCCCGGGTGACCGGGGTCCGCCCGGCGGCGGCGCGCCAGCCCACCGCGCGCACCTCCGTGCCGGACAGAGCCTCCAGGGCCAGTTCGCGCGTGCTGCGCTCGGAGGCCTGATCGAGCACCCGCACCCACGCGGTGGCGGCGCCCTCCTCGAGCACCACGGCCAGCGCGGCGGCGTCCACCGCAGAGAGCACCGGGAAGGGCAGCGCGTAGGCGCCCTCGGCCGGTGGCGGCTTCTCGTCGCGCCCGGTGAGCACAGCGGTCACCCGGTCGCGGACGTCCCGGTGGGCGGCCTCGGCCGTGGACACCGGACCGCGCGCCCCGGCGTCGAGCGCCGCGCCGACCACGCCGTAGCCCCAGACCGCCGCGTGCACGGCTTCGAGCGCGACACCGAGGGCGTCGTTCTCGGCACCCAGGGACGGAGCGCCGTCGTCGTCAGCCATTGCGCGTTCCCGTCATGCCAGTCGTCCGTCCTGTCCGCGCAGCCCGGCGGTGATCGAGCCCAGCAGCGCGGCCCGCGCGCCCGTCTGGTCCAGGCAGGCCGCCGCGTGGGAGGAGGCAGCTGCTGCCACCTGCGAGCGCAACCACGAGCGGGCCTCGCCCGGCGAGGGCGGAGTGCCCGGGGAAACGGCGCTCGGTGTGGAGCCCGGGGCGGCGGAGCGGAGCCGGGCGAGCTGGTCCTCGACCTGCGCGGCCAGTTCGGCGACCTCCCCGGCCAGTGCAGGGTCCGCGGCGCTCGCCGCGGTGAACGCCGCCACCAGCGTCTCCTGGACGGCGACCTGCTCCAGGAGCTGGTCGGCCTGCTCGCCGGTCACCCGCTCGCGCTCGTCGGGCGGGGCGGAGGTGCAGCCCACCGCGAGCAGCGCCAGGCCGGCGGCCGAGGCGGCCAGCATGGTGCGTCGGGGGAAGCCGCGCGGACCCGGGACGGCGAGGGTGGACATCGCTGCCATCCTCGCAGCCGAGCGCTCCCGGGGTCGGCTGCGAGCGGGCCGGGCGCGTCCGCGTACGGCCCGCGGGTCAGGGCCGTCCCGTCCGCCTCTCGCGCCCCACCGCCCGGGGCGGCCGGGCGGGGCGGAGCCCGGTCCCGCGTGCCCGGGCCGGGCGGTAGCCTGGCCTCTTCCCCTCGGATCCCCGCCGGCAGTGCCGGCGGCCGGGTCCGGGGGTGCGCGCCCCGCACCGTGCGGCCGCCCGAGACCGGAGGAGGAACGGTGTCCGCCTCTCGTGGCACCCCCCGCACCGACCCAGCCGCAGCGCGGCTGGCCGGCTGGATCGAGCCGGTCGTCGGCGGGGCCGGGTACGACCTCGAGGAGCTCGTCGTGACCCCCGCGGGCCGGCGCAGCATCGTGCGGGTGGTCGTCGACCGCGACGCCGGGGTGACCCTCGACGACATCGCCGAGGTGAGCCGCGCCGTGTCCGACGCACTGGACGCGCACGACGACGGCATGGGGCGGACTCCCTACGTGCTCGAGGTCAGCAGCCCCGGGGTCGACCGGCCGCTCACCGAGCCGCGGCACTGGCGCCGCAACAGCGGCCGCCTGGTCACCGTCGCCGTGGGACCGGCCGGGGCCGCCGAGCAGGTCACCGGCCGCATCACCGCCGTCACCGACGACGGCGTCACGCTCGCCGTCGAGGCGCAGGGCAAGCCGGGCGCCAAGAAGCGCGCGCCGGCGCCGCGCACGGTGCCCTGGGCGGAGCTGGGCAGCGGCCGCGTACAGGTGGAGTTCGGGCGGGGTGGACCGGAGGACGCAGCCGCCGGGTCCCTGGACGACGGAGAGACGATCGACGACCCGGAGCTCGACGACGACGAGACCGGTGGCGCGCCCCGGGCGCGAGGAGGAGCACAGTGAACATCGACGTCACCGCGCTCAAGGCGGTCGAGCGGGAGAAGGGCATCCCCGCCGACACGGTGATCCAGGCGATCGAGACCGCCCTGGTGACCGCCTACCGGCACGCCGACGGCGCCGCGAAGCACGTCCGCGTGCACGTCGACCGCAAGAGCGGCGAGGTCGCCGTGCTGGCCCAGGAGCTCGGCCCCGAGGGGGAGGTCGTCCGGGAGTGGGACGACACCCCCACGGACTTCGGCCGGATCGCCGCCAGCACGGCCAAGCAGGTCATCGTCCAGCGGCTGCGCGACGCCGAGCACGAGCAGACCTTCGGTGAGTACGCCGGCAAGGAGGGCGACATCGTCAGCGGCATCGTGCAGGCGCACGACCGCCGCAACGTGCAGGGGACCGTGCTGGTGGACATCGGCAAGGTCGAGGCGGTGCTGCCGCAGGCCGAGCAGGTCCCCGGGGAGAACTACACCCACGGCAGCCGGCTGAAGGCCTACGTGGTCTCGGTGGCGCGCACGTTCCGCGGCCCGCAGGTGACGGTGTCCCGGACCCACCCGCACCTGGTGCGCAAGCTGTTCGCCCTCGAGGTGCCCGAGGTCGCCGACGGCAGCGTCGAGATCGTGGCCGTGGCCCGCGAGGCCGGTGCCCGGTCGAAGATCGCGGTCCGCAGCAAGGTGCCCGGGCTCAACGCCAAGGGCGCCTGCATCGGCCCGATGGGGCAGCGCGTGCGCAACGTCATGAGCGAGCTGCACGGCGAGAAGATCGACATCGTCGACTGGTCCGACGACCCCGCCACCTTCGTCGCCTCGGCGCTCAGCCCGGCCCGCGTCTCCTCGGCACGGGTCGTCGATCCGCAGGCCAAGGCCGTGCGGGTGGTGGTCCCCGACTACCAGCTGTCGCTCGCCATCGGCAAGGAGGGCCAGAACGCCCGGCTGGCCGCCCGGCTGACCGGCTGCCGGATCGACATCCGCAGCGACGCGCAGCCCGACGACCCGGCCGCCTCGCCGTCGCCGGGCATGGGCCGCCAGCCGCTGCGCTCCGGCGCACCGGCTCCCTCCACCGAGGGACGTCCGGGCGCCCACCGGCCGCCACCGCGGCGCGTGGAACACCGAGGGCCGACGACGCGCTAGAGTGCAGGGTGGCCGAAACGTCGATCCCGGTGCGCACTTGCGTGGGCTGCCGGAAGCGCGCTCCGGTCACTGATCTGCTGCGTGTCGTCGCGCGGTCCGGAACCCTGGTTCCGGATCCACGGCGGCGGCTCCCCGGTCGGGGGGCATCGGTGCACCCCACCTCGGAGTGCCTGCACGCAGCGGAGCGACGCCGGGCCTTCACCCGGGCGCTGCGCCTCCCAGGGCGCAGCCCGCTGGAGGCCGGTCCGCTCCGGGACCACGTCATCGGCAGCTCGTCCTGAGTCGCCGGTGCGCACCGGATAGGGCAACAGCAGGAATCAGTCGGACCGGCACCAGGCCGGTCCGCATGTCGACAGGACACCGTCGGATGACTCAGCCGTGAAGTTCTCACGATGACCATGCGCCACTAACGACGAGGTCGAGCGGGCAAGCCGCCGGCCTCACAAAGAGGAGACCCGTGCCAGGCAAAGCCCGCGTACACGAACTCGCCAAGGAGTTCGGTGTCGACAGCAAGACCGTGCTCGCCACGCTCAAGGAGCAGGGCGAGTTCGTGAAGTCCGCGTCCTCCACCGTCGAGGCCCCCGTGGCCCGACGGCTCCGCGAGGCCCTCGGCGCCGCCACCGGCGGCGCAACCCCCAGCGCACCCGCCCCGGCGGCCGCTCGTCCGGGTCCGGCGGCGGCTCGTCCGTCCGCTCCGGCGCCGGCTCCGGCCGCTCCGGCTCCTGCGCCGCAGGCCCCCGCTGCCAGTGCGCCCGTGCAGCAGCCCCCGGCGGCTCCGGCCCCCGGTCCGCGTCCGGCCGCA
>NZ_HG931174.1:0-14904 GCF_000582785.1 Candidatus Blastococcus massiliensis AP3 | reverse complement strand
GCCGGCGGTCCTCGCCCCAACCCGGGGATGATGCCGCAGCGGCCGAGCCCGGGCATGATGCCCGGTCGTCCGGCCGGTGGGCGTCCCGGCGGTCCCGGTGGCCCCGGCGGCCGTTCCGGTGGTCCCGGCGGCGGTGGCCGTCCCGGTGGTCCCGGCGGCGGCGGTGGCTTCCGTCCCGGCGGTGGCGGCGGCGCTCCCGGCGCCCCCGCGGGTGGCGGTTTCCGTGGCGGCGGCGGTCCCCGTGGCCGTGGTCGTGGCGGTTCGGGTGCCGGTACGGCCGGAGCCTTCGGGCGTCCCGGTGGTCGCGGCCCGGTCCGTGGTCGCAAGAGCAAGAAGCAGCGGCGTCAGGAATTCGACTCCATGGCGGCGCCCAGCATGGGCGGCGTCTCGCTGCCTCGCGGCAACGGGCAGACCGTCCGGCTCCCGCGCGGCGCGTCGCTGACCGACCTCGCCGAGCGCATCAACGCCGAGCCGGCCGCGCTGGTCACCGCCCTGTTCCACCTGGGCGAGATGATCACCGCGACGCAGTCGGTCAACGACGAGACGTTGCAGCTGCTCGGTGCCGAGATCGGCTGGGTCATCCAGGTCGTGAGCCCCGAGGACGAGGACCGCGAGCTGCTCGAGACCTTCGACCTCACCTTCGGCGACGAGGAGGGGGACGAGGGGGACTGGAGCCCGCGTCCGCCGGTCGTGACCGTCATGGGTCACGTCGACCACGGAAAGACGAAGCTGCTGGACGCCCTGCGCCACAGCAACGTGGTCTCCAAGGAGGCCGGTGGCATCACCCAGCACATCGGCGCCTACCAGATCGTCACCGAGCTCGAGGGCAACGAGCGGCCGGTCACCTTCATCGACACCCCGGGTCACGAGTCGTTCACCGCGATGCGTGCCCGAGGCGCGAAGGTCACCGACATCGTCGTCCTGGTCGTGGCGGCCGACGACGGGGTCATGCCGCAGACGGTCGAGGCGCTCAACCACGCCCAGGCCGCCGAGGTCCCGATCGTGGTCGCGGTCAACAAGATCGACAAGGACGGGGCCAACCCGGCCAAGATCCGCCAGCAGCTCACCGAGTACGGGCTGGTGGCCGAGGAGTACGGCGGCGACACGATGTTCGTCGACGTCTCGGCCACCACGCGCCAGGGCCTCGACGAGCTCCTGACCGCGATCCTGCTGACCGCCGACGCCTCGCTGGACCTGCGCGCGAACACCGAGCAGGACCCGCAGGGTGTCGTCATCGACGCCAAGCTGGACAAGGGCCGCGGCCCCGTCGCCACGGTGCTCGTCCAGCGCGGCACGCTGCGCCAGGGCGACTCGATCGTGGCCGGCGACGCGTACGGCCGCGTCCGGTCGCTGCTCGACGAGCACGGCAACAAGCTGAAGGAGGCCCTGCCGGCCCGTCCCGTGCAGGTCGTGGGTCTCACGTCGGTGCCCCGTGCCGGCGACACGTTCCTGGTCGTCGAGGAGGACCGGGTGGCCCGGCAGATCGCCGACCGCCGCCAGGCCCGGATCCGCAGCGCGCAGAACGCCTCCATGCGCAAGCGGATCAGCCTCGAGGACCTCGACGCCGCGCTCAAGGAGACCCGTCAGCTCAACCTGATCATCAAGGGCGACAACTCGGGCACCGTCGAGGCGCTCGAAGAGGCGCTGATGAAGATCGAGGTCGACGACGAGATCTCGCTGCGGGTCATCCACCGCGGCGTCGGTGGCATCACCAAGAGCGACATCGACCTGGCGCTGGCCGACGACGTCATCGTCCTCGGCTTCAACGTCCGGGCCGAGGGCCAGGCGACCGAGCTGGCCAACCGCGAGGGGGTGGACGTCCGGTACTACACGGTCCTCTACCAGGCCATCGACGAGATCGAGGCCGCCCTCAAGGGGATGCTCAAGCCCGAGTACGAAGAGGTGCAGCTGGGCACCGCGGAGGTCCGCGAGGTCTTCCGCGTGCCGAAGATCGGCAACGTCGCCGGTTCGCTGGTCCGCACGGGCACGATCGTCCGGAACTCGAAGGCCCGGCTTCTCCGCGACGGTGCCGTGGTCGCCGACAACCTGACGGTGGAGTCCCTCCGCCGGTTCAAGGACGACGCGACCGAGGTCCGCGAGGGCTACGAGTGCGGTATCGGCCTGGGGTCGTTCAACGACATCAAGGTCGACGACGTGATCCAGACCTTCGAGATGCGCGAGATCCCCCGCACCTGATCCTGCGGCGGGTCCCCCGATGATCAGGTGACCT
Organism: Candidatus Blastococcus massiliensis AP3; assembly: GCF_000582785.1. Lineage (GTDB taxonomy): Bacteria > Actinomycetota > Actinomycetes > Mycobacteriales > Geodermatophilaceae > Blastococcus > Blastococcus massiliensis. The sequence continues at coordinate 12,674 of NZ_HG931174.1, read as the reverse complement.
GGTCATCGGGGGACCTCCCTCACCGCCGACGGTGAGGGAGGACCCCGCACGGCGAGGGAGGACCCGACCGGAAGGGGTCAGCGGTGTTCACCGGAACGCTGACCGCCGACCTGCTGCTGGGCGACGTCCACTCGCTCAAGGGCAAGCGGGCCGTCGTCCGGCCGATCGTGGCCGAGGTGCGGCGCCGGTTCGCGGTGTCCGCCGCCGAGGTCGGCGACCAGGACCTGCACCGGCGGGCGCAGGTCGCCGTCGCCATCGTGGCGGGGGACGCCCGGCAGGTGACCGACGTCCTCGATGCGTGCGAGCGGTTGCTGGCCGAGCGGCCGGAGGTGACCCTGCTCTCGACGCATCGTCAGCTCTTCAGCGACACGGATTGTTGAAGGACCCTCGTGCCCCCCACCGCTCGCACGCTCGCGGCGGGTCCCTGCACGGGGGCTGCCCTGTCCACCCGGCGTCGTCCGACGCCCCGATCCCTGGAGGTCCGATGGCCGATCCGGCACGCGCACGCAAGCTGGCGGTGCGCATCCGACAGATCGTCTCCGCCGCGATCGAGACCCAGATCAAGGACCCACGCCTCGGCATGGTCACCGTCACCGACGCCCGGGTGACCAGCGACCTCCGCGAGGCCACGATCTTCTACACCGTCTACGGCGACGAGACGCAGATCGCCGACTCGGCGGCCGCGCTGGCCAGCGCCACGGGGGTGCTGCGTTCCACCGTCGGCAAGCAGACCGGCATCAAGTTCGTGCCGACCCTCGCCTTCGTCGCCGACATCGTCCCGGACACCGCCCGGGAGCTCGAGGAGGCGCTGGAGCGGGCCCGGCACGCCGACGCGGAACTGGCCCGTGCCCGGGAGGGCGCCCAGTACGCGGGAGAGCCCGACCCGTACCGGAAGCCGGCGGAGGACGACCCCACCGAGGACGACGACCCCGACGCGGCCCACCCGGTTGCGCACGACACTGCCGATGACAGTGCTGAGCACACCGCCCCCAGCAGGAGCGCACCATGACCGAGAACGACCCGGATCCGTACGAGGCCGACGAGGGCCAGGGCACGTCGGTGCTGGGTGGCCGCAAGGTCCCCGCCGACGGGGACCCGACCGATGGCGGCCGGCGGGGTCAGGTGGGCGACGTCGACAGCATCACCTCCGACGAGCCGGACGACGGCGGCCCCGGGTACCCGGTGGGCGGTGGCTCGGTCGGCGAGCAGGACAACGCCCCGCCGGTCGCCGACCCGGGACCGGACGCCTGACCGTGACCGCATCCACCGACGCCGCGCGCATCGCCGCGACGTCCCGCTCCGTGGCCGGTGTCCTCGCCGAGGCCGCCGAGGCACGGGCCACCGTCGTCCTCTCCGGGCACGTCAACCCGGACGCCGACGCCCTCGGCAGCACCCTGGCACTCGCCGAGGGCCTCCGCAGGCGGGGCGCCCGCGTGCTGCCGACGTTCCCCGGGCCGCTCACGCTGCCCGCCTCGCTGGGCTGGATGCCCGGCGCCGAGGGGCTCGTGCCCTCGACCGCGCTGCCGTCCTCGCCCGACGTGTTCGTCAGCCTGGACGCCGCCTCGCCCGGCCGCCTCGCCGAGCTGGCCGGGCTGCTCGACGCCGCCGGCACCTCGATCGTCGTCGACCACCACGCCAGCAACCCCGGGTTCGGCCGGGTCCGCCTCGTCGACCCCGGCGCACCGGCCACGGTGACGCTGGTGGCCGACCTCCTCGACGACCTCGGCGTCGCCCTCGACAGCCAGCTGGCCACCTGCCTGTACGCGGGCCTCGCGGCCGACACCGGATCCTTCCGCTTCGGCAACACCCGGCCGCGCACGCACGAGCTGGCAGCCCGCCTCCTGGCGACGGGCATCGACCACGCGGCGATCAGCCGCCGGCTGTTCGACACCGCTCCCTTCGGCTGGCTGGGCCTGCTGTCGGTCGTGACCGGCCGCGCGGCGCTCGAGCCCGAGGTGGGTGCCGGGCTGGTCTGGACCTGGTCGAGCACCGCGGAGGCAGCGGAGCACGGCCTGCCCGGCGAGCAGCTCGAGGCGCTCGTCGACGTCATCCGTTCCGCCGAGGAAGCCGACGTCGCGTGCGTCCTCAAGGGGCAGGACGACGGTTCCTGGTCGGTCTCGCTGCGCTCCCGCGGCGGCACCGACGTCGCCCGCGTCGCCATGGCGCTGGGGGGCGGCGGGCACACGCTCGCAGCGGGTTACAGCTCCCACCTCGACCGCGAGGGGACGATCGCCACCCTGCGCGACCACCTGTCGGCGCGCTGACCGGGGCAGACATGGCCGTTTCTGCCCCGTCCGGGCGGCCGCCGTCCGTGCTGTCGCTGGCGTTACCGGCGCTGGTGGTCCTGGCTGCGGAGCCGCTGTACCTCCTGGTCGACACCGCGGTGGTCGGCAACCTGGGCACCGTGGCCCTGGGCGGGCTGGCCGTCGGTGGCGGCCTGATGGCCTGGGCCGCGGCGCTGCTGAACTTCCTCGCCTACGGCACCACCGCCCGCGCCGCGCGACGGGCCGGTGCCGGCGACCGCCCCGGAGCCGTCGACGAGGGCGTCCAGGCCACCTGGCTGGCGGCCGCCCTCGGTCTGGTCGTCGTGCTCTTCTTCCAGGTGTTCGCGGGGCCCGTCACCCGGCTGCTGGCCGGCGGTGCCGGGCCGGTGGCGGCAGCGGGGGAGGAGTGGCTGCGCGTGGCCTCGTTCGGCCTGCCGCTGCTGCTGATCTCGCTGGCCGGCAACGGCTGGCTGCGCGGCGTCCAGGAGCTGCGGCGGCCCGTCCGGTTCGTCCTCGCCGGAAGCCTGCTCAGCCTGGTGCTCTGCCCGCTGCTGGTGCACACGGCCGGCTGGGGGCTGGTGGGCTCCGCGTACGCCAACGTCGTCGGGCAGGCGGTGACCGCCGCGCTGTTCCTCCGGGCACTGGCGCGGGAAGGCGGCGTCTGGCGACCGCGACCGTACGCCGTCCTGGCCCAGCTGGTCATCGGCCGCGACCTGCTCCTGCGCGCCGCGGTGCTGCAGGTCTCCTTCCTCGTCGCGGCCGGGGTCGCCGCCCGGACGGGCACGGCCGAACTCGGCGCGCACCAGATCGCGCTGCAGCTGTTCTTCTTCCTGGCCCTCGTCCTCGACGCCTACGCCATCGCCGCCCAGACCCTCGTCGGGCACGCGCTGGGCGCACGGCGCCCGGTCGAGGCCCGGGCCACCGCCCGGCGGGTGACGATCTGGGGGCTCGGCACCGGCGTGGGCGTGGCCGCGGTGCTCCTCGCGGTGCGCGGTGTGCTGCCGCCGTTGTTCACCGACGACCCCGCGGTGATCGACCAGGCGCAACTGGTGTGGTGGTTCCTCGCCGCCATGCAGCCCCTGGCCGGCGTGGTCTTCGCGCTGGACGGCGTCCTCATGGGTGCCGGCGACGTCGGCTACCTGCGCACGCTCACCATCGGCTCGGCGGTCGTGGGGTTCCTGCCGCTGTCGCTGCTGTCCGGGCCGCTGGACTGGGGCCTCGCCGGGGTGTGGACGGGGCTGTGCCTGTTCATCGCCCTCCGCCTCGTGGGTGTGCTGGTGCGGGTGGCCGGCGATCGGTGGCTCGAGGCACCTGCGACGGTTACGTCGTGAGCCCCCGACGCCCTGACGCCGACGTGCCACCCGGTCTGCTGCTGGTGGACAAGCCCGGCGGAATGACCTCGCACGACGTCGTCGCCCGCGCCCGCCGGGTGCTGTCGGTCCGCAAGGTGGGCCACGCCGGCACGCTGGACCCGATGGCCACCGGCCTGCTGATCCTCGGCGTCGGCTCGGCGACACGGCTGCTCGGCCACGTCGGCGGCCACGACAAGACCTACGAGGCCACGATCCGCCTCGGGCAGTCCACGGTCACCGACGACCGCGAGGGCGAGGTGCTCGCGACCACCTCGACGGCGGGCCTCGACGACGCCGCGGTGACCGCTGCCCTGGCCGCGCAGACCGGCCCGCTCCAGCAGGTGCCGTCGTCGGTCAGCGCCGTGAAGGTCGCCGGCCGGCGTTCCTACGACCGCGTGCGGGCCGGGGAGGACGTCCAGCTCGAACCCCGGTCGGTCACCGTGCACCGGCTCGACGTGCACCGCATCACCCGGCCGGCGCCCGACCTGCTCGACGTCGACGTCACCGTCGTCTGCACGGCCGGCACGTACATCCGGGCGATCGCCCGGGACGCCGGCGCCGCCCTGGGCGTGGGCGGCCACCTGACCGCCCTGCGGCGCACCGCGTCGGGCCCGTTCGCGATCGGACACGCCGCTCCGGTGGAGGAGGCCGGCGCGGCACTGGCCGCCGGCGGGGGAGCCGGCGTGCTGGGCCTGACCGAGGCCGCCCGGCTGGTCTTCCCGGAGCGGTCCCTCACCGCGGAGGAGGCGGTCGCCGTCGGATTCGGCCAGCGCGTCCCGGCCACCGGGGCCCCGGGGCTGCACGCCGCCGTGGCTCCGGACGGCCGGCTGGTGGCCCTCGTCGAGGACGCCGGGACGACGGCCCGCGTCACGGTCGGCTTCCCCCGGCGCGACCCCGCGGGCGCTCGGGATTGAGGCTGCGGCCCCACGGGAAGAGGTGCGCCATGAGCGTCGTGAAGATCAATGCGGTCACGGTCCCCAAGGACAAGCAGGAGCGCTTCGAGGAGCGCTTCCGCGGGCGCGCCGGAGCGGTCGAGTCCACGCCCGGATTCGAGTGGTTCGAGCTCCTGCGGCCGCTCGAGGGCACCGACCAGTACCTCGTCTACACCCGGTGGAGCAGTCACGAGGCCTACGAGGCCTGGCAGTCCAGCCAGGACTTCGACCGGGCCCACGACGGCGGCGGCGACACCCTGGCGCCGGCGGCCGCGCACTCGGCGCACGTCTGGACCTACGAGGTCCTGGAGTACGCCGGTCCCACGGCGAACCAGGAGAACCAGCTCTGAGGGCGGATGCCCGGCGGCGGTCGGCTCCCTGCCGCCGCCCCCCGCGGGGATAGTCTGAGCGCGGACCCGGTGCCCACCGGGTCCCCGTTCGCCCGAACATGCAGGTGGGAGCCATGACCGACACGCTCAGCGACAGCCGTACCTCCGCGCGGATGTTCACCGAGGGCGTGCCGGTCGTGGTGGAGGACGTGCGACGCCGCACCCCCGCCGAGCGGGCCGCGGTCCTCGAGGACCCGGGCTTCGGCCGGCACTTCACCGACAGCATGTTCGTGGCGCGCTACCGGGCCGGGGAGGGCTGGTACGACGCCAGGCTGACCACCTACGGCCCGCTCCCGATGGACCCGGCGACGGCGGCGCTGCACTACGCGCAGTCGATCTTCGAGGGCCTCAAGGCCTATGCGCAGCCCGACGGCAGCGTCGCGACGTTCCGCCCCGAGGCCAACGCCGCCCGGTTCGCCCGCGGCGCCCGCCGGCTGGCGATGCCCGTCGTCCCCGAGGAGGCCTTCCTGACCGCGGTGGACGCGCTGGTCGACGCCGACCGGGAGTGGGTCCCGACCGAGCCGGACCAGACGCTGTACCTGCGGCCATACATGCTCGCCAGCGAGCCGTTCCTCGGCGTGCGGCCGGCCCACGAATACCTGTTCCTGATCATCGCCAGCCCGGCCGGTGCCTACTTCCCGCGCGGTGTGCAGCCGGTGTCGGTCTACCTCTCCGAGGACTACATCCGGGCCGCCCCCGGCGGTACCGGGGACGTGAAGTGCGCCGGCAACTACGCCGCCAGCCTGCTGGCGCAGGAGCAGGCCATCGAGGCCGGCTGCGACCAGGTCGTGTGGCTCGACGCCGTCGAGAAGCGCTACGTCGAGGAGATGGGCGGGATGAACCTGTTCTTCGTCCTCGGCTCCGGTGCTGAGGGCGGGGCCGCCGAACTGGTCACCCCCGAGCTCACCGGCACCCTGCTGCCCGGCATCACCCGCGACTCGCTGATCGAGGTGGCCCGCTCCATGGGGTACCGGGTCACCGAGCGGCTGTTCTCCGTCGAGGAGTGGCGCCAGGGCGTCGCCGACGGCACGGTCACCGAGACCTTCGCCTGCGGCACCGCGGCGGTCATCACGCCGGTCGGCGAGGTCAAGGCACGCACCGGTGACTTCACCGTGGGCGACGGCACCCCCGGTCCGCTGACCATGCGGCTGCGCGAGGCACTGCTCGACATCCAGCACGGGCGGGTGGCCGACACGCACGGCTGGCTGCACCGCGTCGGCTGAGCAGCAGGGACGTTCCGTGCAGCGTTGGCGAGGCCTGGAGGCCACCCCGGCCGATCTCGGCCGCACGGTGGTCACCATCGGCATGTACGACGGCGTCCACCGCGGCCACCAGCAGCTGATCGGGACGGCGATCGCGCGCGCCCGGGCGATGCGCCGGCCCTGCCTGCTGCTCACCTTCGACCCGCACCCGGCCGAGGTCGTGCGCCCCGGCTCGCACCCGGCGATCCTCACCGCGATGGACCGCAAGGCCGAACTGGTCGCGGGCCTCGGCGTCGACGCCATGTGCGTGCTGCCGTTCACGCCCGAGTTCATGCGGCTGCCGCCGGAGACCTTCACCCACACGGTCCTGGTCGAGCACCTGCACGCGGCGCAGGTGGTGGTTGGGGAGAACTTCACCTACGGGCACCGTGCCGCCGGCACGGTGCCGACCCTCACCGCGGAGGGCCGGCGGTTCGGCTTCGCCGTCGAGGGGATCGCGCTGGCGGAGGACTCCTCCGACGGCGGGGACGTCACCATCTCCTCGACCTACATCCGGGCGTGCGTCGCGGCCGGCGACATGGTCTCGGCCGCGCGGGCCCTGGGCCGCCCGCACCGGGTGGACGGGGTCGTCGTGCGCGGTGACCGCCGGGGCCGGGACCTCGGCTACCCGACGGCGAACGTCGAGAGCCCCCCGTTCACCGCGATCCCCGCCGACGGCGTGTACGCCGGGCACCTGGTGATCCGGGACCCGCGCGGCGGGGCGAGCCGGGAGCGCCTCCCTGCCGCGGTCTCGGTCGGCAGCAACCCCACCTTCCAGGGCAGCCGGCGCACCGTGGAGGCCTACGTCCTCGACTACGAGGGCGATCTGTACGGCGAGCACGTCGGCGTCGAGTTCGTCGAACGCCTGCGCCCGATGGCCGCGTTCGCCGACGTCGAGGGCCTCCTCGCGGCCATGGCCAAGGACGTCTCCGACACCCGGCAGATCCTGGGCATGTAACCTCGTGTGGTCGTCGGTCCGCCGACGACGTGTGACACCTGCCCCCGTGAGTCAGACCGGGGGCCACACGTGACCCGCCCCGGAGGCGAACATGGCGCTCGACAGCGCGCTCAAGAAGCAGATCATGACCGACTACGCGACGGTCGAGAACGACACCGGTTCGCCCGAGGTGCAGGTCGCGATGCTGACCCGTCGGATCAGCGACCTCACCGAGCACCTCAAGATGCACAAGCACGATCACCACAGCCGCCGCGGCCTGCTCCTGCTGGTCGGTCGCCGTCGCCGGCTGCTGAACTACCTGGCCAAGACCGACATCAACCGCTACCGGTCGCTCATCGAGCGGCTCGGCCTGCGCCGCTAGGCACCACGAGGGGACCGCTCCCGGAACGTTCCGGGACGGTCCCCTTCCTCGTGCGGCACCCGCCGTACGCGGAGAACCGGCCAGCCGCCGGACGCGTCCCCTCAGGGCCGGTCCTCGGTAGTGGCCCCCGGGACGCATCACCTCCCCGCGACAGGGGAAGAGCACCGCCCGAGGGCTTCGATCGAGCACCGGTCGCCCGGGACGAGGACGGCAGACCCTTCGGGGAACTGGCCGTCAGAGGAGTCGCAGGTCGGCACGAGGCCGATGCGACGAAGAAGAGAGAAGGACACGTGTCCGCACCCACCATCACCGCAGAGTTCGACGCCGAAGACGGCGTCACCACCGCCACCGCGGTCATCGACAACGGCAGCTTCGGCAGCCGTTCGGTCACCTTCGAGACCGGCCGCCTCGCCAAGCAGGCCGCCGGCTCCGTCGTCGTCACCATGGGCGACACCATGCTGCTGTCCGCCACCACCGCCGGCCGTCAGCCGAAGGAGCAGTTCGACTTCTTCCCGCTGACCGTCGACGTCGAGGAGCGGATGTACGCCGCCGGGCGCATCCCCGGCTCGTTCTTCCGTCGCGAGGGCCGCCCGTCCGAGGACGCGATCCTCACCTGCCGCCTCATCGACCGGCCGCTGCGCCCGACCTTCGCCAAGGGCCTGCGCAACGAGGTCCAGGTCGTCATCACGGTCATGGCCCTGGACCCGACGCACCTCTACGACGTCGTGGCGATCAACGCCGCCTCGGCCTCCACCCAGCTGTCGGGCCTGCCGTTCTCCGGCCCGGTCGGCGCCACCCGCGTCGCCCTCATCAACGGCCAGTGGGTCGGCTTCCCGACCCACACCGAGCTCGAGGACGCAGTCTTCGACATGGTCGTCGCCGGCCGCGTCCTCCCCGACGGCGACGTCGCGATCATGATGGTCGAGGCCGAGGCCACCGAGAAGACCATCGAGCTCGTCGCCGGTGGCGCCCCCGCCCCGACCGAGGAGATCGTGGCCCAGGGCCTCGAGGCCGCCAAGCCCTTCATCAAGGCCCTGTGCGACGCCCAGTCGGCCATGGCCGAGAAGGCCGCCAAGCCGGTCGCCGACTTCCCCCGCTTCCTCGACTACCAGGACGACGTCTACGCCGCCGTCGAGGCGCACGTGGGTGACAAGCTCGCCCAGGCGCAGCAGATCGCCGGCAAGGCCGAGCGCGAGGACGCCACCGACGCCCTCAAGGACGAGGTCAAGGCAGCCCTGGCCGGTCAGTTCGAGGGACGCGAGAAGGAGATCTCCGGAGCCTTCCGCGCGCTGACCAAGAAGGTCGTCCGCCAGCGCATCCTGCGCGACAAGGTCCGCATCGACGGCCGGGGGCTGACCGACATCCGTCCGCTGTCGGCCGAGGTCGAGGTCATCCCGCGCGTGCACGGCTCGGCCTTGTTCGAGCGCGGCGAGACCCAGATCCTGGGTGTCACCACGCTGAACATGCTCCGCATGGAGCAGCAGCTCGACACGCTCTCGCCGGTCAGCCGCAAGCGCTACATGCACAACTACAACTTCCCGCCGTACTCCACCGGTGAGACCGGCCGCGTGGGCTCGCCCAAGCGCCGCGAGATCGGCCACGGCGCGCTCGCCGAGCGGGCGCTCGTCCCGGTCCTGCCGGACCGCGAGGAGTTCCCCTACGCGATCCGTCAGGTGTCCGAGGCGCTGGGCTCCAACGGCTCCACCTCGATGGGCTCGGTCTGCGCCTCGACGCTGGCCCTGCTCAACGCCGGTGTCCCGCTGAAGGCGCCGGTCGCCGGCATCGCCATGGGCCTGGTCTCCGACGAGGTCGACGGCACGACCGAGTACGTCGCGCTGACCGACATCCTCGGTGCCGAGGACGCGTTCGGTGACATGGACTTCAAGGTCGCCGGCACCCGCGACTTCGTCACGGCGCTGCAGCTGGACACCAAGCTCGACGGCATCCCCTCCGACGTCCTCGCCGGTGCGCTCACCCAGGCCCGCGCGGCCCGGCTGCACATCCTCGACGTGATGAACGAGGCCATCGACGCGCCGGACGAGATGAGCCCCTACGCCCCGCGGGTGACCACGGTGCGCATCCCGGTCGACAAGATCGGCGCGGTCATCGGCCCCAAGGGCCAGATGATCAACGCGATCCAGGACGAGACCGGCGCGGACATCACCATCGAGGACGACGGCACGATCTACGTCGGCGCGTCCGACGGCCCCTCGGCCCAGGCCGCGGTGGACCGGATCAACGCGATCGCCAACCCGACACTGCCCAAGGTCGGCGAGCGCTTCCTCGGCACGGTCGTCAAGACCACGCCGTTCGGCGCCTTCGTCTCCCTGCTGCCCGGCCGCGACGGCCTGGTGCACATCAGCAAGCTCGGTGGCGGCAAGCGCATCGGCAAGGTCGAGGACGTGGCCAACGTCGGCGACAAGATGCAGGTGGAGATCACCGACATCGACGCCCGCGGCAAGATCAGCCTCGTGCCGGTCGCCGAGGGCGACGCCGGTGGCGCCGAGGCTCCGGCCGAGGCCGAAGCCGCTCCTGCGAGTGAGTGATCACGACTGACGTGATCGGGACCGGGGCGGGTGCGCATGCACCCGCCCCGGCGCCCGTCGGGGTGACCCAACTGCTCGACCTGGACGAGGTCGGCGGCCGGGTGGAACGCACCACGCTGCCCGGAGGCCTGCGGGTCCTCACCGAGACGATGCCCGGCGTCCTGTCGGCGACGCTCGGCATCTGGGTGGGCGTCGGCTCCCGGGACGAGACGCCGGCCGTGGCCGGGTCCTCGCACTTCCTGGAGCACCTGCTCTTCAAGGGCACGCCGTCGCGCACCGCGCTGGAGATCGCGACGGCGATGGACGCCGTCGGCGGTGAGATGAACGCGTTCACCGCCAAGGAGCACACCTGCTACTACGCGAACGTGCTCGCCAGCGACCTGCCGCTCGCGGTGACGCTGCTGGCGGACCTGGTCACCGACGCGACCAACACCGCGGCCGACCTCGAGTCCGAGCGCACGGTGGTGCTCGAGGAGATCGCCATGCGCGACGACGAGCCCTCCGACGCCGTCCACGACCTGTTTGCCGAGACGCTCTTCGGCGACAGCCCGCTGGGCCGGTCGGTGCTGGGGACCGTCGAGTCGATCGAGGGGCTCACCCGGGACGACGTCGACGGCTGGTACCGGCAGCGCTACGCCATGCCCTCGATGGTGATCACGGCCGCGGGCCGGGTCGACCACCAGCAGGTGCTCGACCTGGTGACCGCGGCGTTCGGGGACCGGCTGGCGGGGGAGGGGCAGCCCGCTCCGCTGCGGCTCGGCGAGGCGGGACCCGATCGGCCCGCCCGGTCGACCGGCCTCATCGCGCGGCGCACGGAGCAGACGCACCTGCTGCTCGGTGCGGCCGGACTGGGCCGGCTGGACGATCGGCGCTACGCCGCCGCGGTGCTCGACGCCGCCGTCGGTGGCGGGATGAGTTCACGGCTGTTCCAGGAGATCCGCGAGAAGCGGGGCCTGGTGTACAGCGTCGGGTCCGCACTCACCCACTACGCCGGGGCCGGAGCCTTCTCGGTCTACGCCGGCTGCTCCAAGAAGCGGGTGCCCGAGGTGCTGCGGCTCATCCGGGAGGAGCTCGACCGGGTCGCGGCCGACGGGCTGACCCCCGAGGAGGTCGCCCGCGCCCAGGGGCAGCTCAAGGGGGGCGTCGTGCTGGGGCTCGAGGACACCGGTTCCCGGATGAGCCGGCTCGGCAAGAGCGAGCTCTCCCACGGGGAGTACCTGCCCGTGCGCGAGGTGCTCGCCCGGCTGGACGCCGTGGACGAGGAGCAGGTGCGCGGGGTCGCCGCCGAGCTCTTCGGCCGGCCGACCTGCCTCGCCGTCGTCGGGCCCTACCGCGAGTCGGACCTCGACCGGCTCTGATGCGGTTCCCTCCCGTCCTCGCCGTGCACGGCGCCCTCGCGAGGGGTGTCTTCTGCGTCGCGGTGCTGGTGTCGCTGGCGGTCCTGTTCGCCCCGGCGTCCGACGTCCCCTCGGCGCCGCCGGGGGTGGACAAACTCGTGCACGCGGGGCTGTTCGCCGCTCTCGTGGTCACCGGTCGGTGGGCGGGGCTCTCCGCGCGCGCCGTGCCGCCGCTGCTGATCGGCTACGCGGCGGTCAGCGAGGTCGTGCAGGGGCTCTCGCCCCTGGATCGGAGCGCGTCGGTCGCGGACTTCGTCGCCGACGTACTGGGTGTGCTGCTCGGTCTGGTGGCGTGGGCAGCGCTCGAGCGGCGGGTCGCGGCGGAGGCCTGAACCGGAGGGCTGCCTTGCGGTTCGTCGTCGGGCCGGGAAACCTGACCGCGTGACCACCTCCGCATCCGACCAGCCGTCCGCTGCGACGTCGTCCGGCGACGCCCCGCTCATCAACGTGGGGGTCCTCGGGGCCCGCGGCCGGATGGGCACCGAGGTGGTCAAGGCGGTCAACGCCGCCGAGGACCTCGAGCTCGTCGCGATGGTCGACGAGGGCGACTGGCTGTTCGGCCTGGCCGACGCCGGCACCCAGGTGGTCGTCGACTTCACCCGCCCGGACGTCGTCATGGACAACATCCGGTTCTGCATCGACAACAACATCCACTGCGTGGTCGGGACGACGGGGTTCGACGAGACCCGCCTGGCGACCGTCCGCGAGTGGCTGGCACCCAAGCCCGACCTCGGGGTGGTCATCGCCCCCAACTTCGGGATCGGTGCACTGCTGCTCATGAAGTTCGCGCAGGAGGCGGCCCGCTTCTTCCCGTCGGTCGAGGTGGTCGAGCTGCACCACCCGAACAAGGTGGACGCCCCCTCGGGGACGGCCGTGCGCACGGCTCGGCTGATCGCCGAGGCCCGGTCCTCGGCCGGCATGGCCGCCTCTCCCGATGCCACCACGGACGCGCTTCCCGGGGCGCGCGGCGCCGACGTCGACGGGGTCGCGGTGCACGCCGTCCGTCTGAGCGGGCTGGTCGCGCACCAGGAGGTGCTCATGGGCGCGGAGGGGGAGACCCTGACGCTGCGGCACGACTCCTACGACCGCGCGTCCTTCATGCCCGGGGTCCTCCTCGCGGTCCGCGAGATCGGCCGACGCCCGGGTCTCACCGTGGGGATCGAGGGCTTCCTCGGCCTCTGAGCGGTGTGACGGGAGCCGCTCGGCCGGGGGGTTGCACACGCTGCCCCGAGGT
>NZ_HG931173.1:1590876-1705130 GCF_000582785.1 Candidatus Blastococcus massiliensis AP3 | reverse complement strand
CTATGGCTGGGGCTCTTCTGCATTCCCGCGGAGAAGCGGGTGGGGCCGGACCGGACTTCCGGCGCCGAAAGTCCCCTCAGCGGCGGGGCTCCGTCGGTGGCGGTGGGTGCAAGACAAGGCCCCCGTCCCGTCGGTGACGGAACGGGGGCTCTGCGGCCGGTCTGGGGTCAGGGGACGACGCGGCGGATCCCCGGATAGGCCGCGAGGGCCGCCGCGGCCGCCAGCGCCACCGGGAGGCCGACGGCCAGGGTGGTGGCGGACTGGTCGGTGAACCAGTCGGCCACGCTCCCCCACGCCTCGAGCCACGTGATGAGGATGGACAGGCCGCCGAAGACGACCAGCGAGCCGATGATGAGCCCCCAGGTGCCGGCCTGTCCCCAGCGCTGGTGGACGACGCCCATGCCGATGCCGACGAACATGAGGGCGAGCATCGGGGCGCCGGAGTAGAGCACCTGCAGGACCGGATTGCCGGCCTCGAAGATGCCGGGGGCCCAGTAGTCCAGGCCGGTGCCCCAGCCTCCGGTCGCGTTCTCGACGGCCACCAGCGCGGAGATGGCGATCCCGTAGACGAGCGCCTGGACGGCTGCGACGAGTGCCGTCCCGAGATAGAAGGCGCGCCGGCTGATGCTCATCCCCATGGCGAACGGGAGCAGTTGGGTGACAGCCTGGACGAAGACCACCAGCACGGTGATGTAGAGCGCGAGCACGCCGCCGCTGAAGCCCTCCTCCTCGCCGGCCGGCGTCAGGTGGAAGACGGCCAGGTTGATCGCGAAGCTGATCGCCACGACCAGCCAGGGGATCCCGAGGATCACCGCCGGGTGGACCAGGTGCAGCCGCGCGGCCTGCAGGATGCGCGTCATCGGGAGACCTCCTCGAGGTGGGTCGGTGCGGCGGTGCCCGCCGCGCTGGTGTGCAGGCTCATCGCGACGACGAGCTGCTGCAGGTTGGTGGACTCCCAGGACAGACCCGCGGCCGCCGCGTCGTCGCCGGCCGCGCCGTTCCGCAGCCGCACGACGGCACGGCTGTGCCCGCCGAGCGTCTCGGTGTGCAGGAGGTCGTGCCCGCCTGCGAACGCCGACACCTTCGCCGTCGGCCCGGTGACCGTGAGTGCGGTCCCGCGCAGCGACTCCGCGTCGGCGTCGAGCAGGACACGGCCGCGGTCGATGAGCAGCACCCGCTCCAGGAGCGGGGCGATCTCCTCGATCAGGTGGGTCGACAGCACGATCGCCCGCGGGTGCTCGGCGTAGTCGGCGAGCAGCCGGTCGTAGAACAGCTGCCGCGCGACGGCGTCGAGCCCCAGGTACGGCTCGTCGAACAGCGTGAGGGGTGCCCGCGAGGCCAGGCCGATGATGATGCCGACGGCGGAGGTCATGCCCCGCGACAGCTTCTTGACCGGCCGCTTGTCCGGCAGGTCGAAGTCGCGCAGCAGCGAGTCGGCGAGCTCGGCGTCCCATTCGGGGAAGACCGTCGAGGCGTAGCCCAGCGCGTCCCTGACCCGGAAGTGGTCGGGATAGCGCTGCCCCTCCTTGATGGAGCAGATGCGCCGCAGGACGTCGTCGTTCTCGTACGGGCGGGCGCCGAACACCTCGATCCGGCCGCTGGTGGGCACCCGGTGGCCGGTGAGCAGCTGCATGAGGGTTGTCTTGCCGGCACCGTTGCGGCCGAGCAGCCCGGTGATCGCCTGCTCGGCGATCGACGTCGACACCCGGTCCAGGGCCGTGTGGCCCCGGAAGCGCATCGAGACGTCGGAGACGGTGGCCACGGCCTGCGTGGTCGTGCGGGTCGTCATCGGGGGTCCTCCCAGCGATCGATCATGGAAGCGAGCTCGTGGGCGGAGATGCCGAGCTTCTGCGCCTCGGTCATCAGGGGGCGGACGTACTGGTCGGCGAACTCGCTGCGGCGGCGCTCGAGCAGCCGCTCGCGGGCGCCCGTGGCGACGAACATCCCGACTCCTCGTCTCTTGTAGAGGACCCCGTCGGCGACCAGCTGGTTGAGGCCCTTGGCGGCCGTCGCGGGGTTGATGCGGTGGAAGGCCGCCAGCTCGTTGGACGAGGGCGCCTGGCTCTCCTCGGTGAGCGAGCCGTCCACGATCGCGTTCTCGATCTCGGCGGCGACCTGGCGGAAGATGGGGCCGGCGTCCTCGTTCACGCTCGTCCGGCCGAGGCGCCAGGGATCGCCGAGTCCCTGGGTTCATTACTCATGTAATGAACCATAGAAGGAGTGGCGCTCGTCGCGCAAGCATCGTTCCACCGGCCGGGTCGGACGATGCGGTCGGCGGCTAGGGTCAGCGGGACCGCTGGAACCCCTGAGGAGCGTCGTGCCGCCGCACCGCCTGCTGCCCGTCCTCGCCCTGGGCGCGACGGTGGCGCTGGGCGGCTGCGCGTCCCGGACGCTGACGGCGGACGAGGTCGCCTCCGCCGCCGCGGACGCGCTCGAGGAGGAGGTCGGCACCCGCCCGGTCGTCGCCTGCGAGGAGGGCCTCCGCGGGGAGGAGGGCGCGTCCACCCGCTGCGTCCTCACCGCGGCGGAGGATCCCCCGGTGGAGTACGGCGTCACCGTGCGGGTCACCGCGGTGGGCGAGGAGCTCAGCGTCTCGGTCGAGGTCGACGACGCTGCCCTGGGGGACGACGCACCCGCGGAGTGACCCCCCGGTGGGCCGGTCAGAGGGCCTCGGCCAGGGCCTCCAGGTCCTCGGTCGTGACGTCGACGTGCGGGGAGACGCGCAGCACCGGGCCGGTCATCTCGCCGGGCGCCCGCTCCGGACCGATGGCGCTCACCACGATGCCGTGCTCGGTGAGCAGCCGGGTCCGGGTGGCGACGACGTCGGCGCCGTCCGGTGGACGCAGCGTGGTGGTGGCCGTCGGCTCGTCGGCGGGCTCGACGACCGACCAGCCGGCGACGCCGTCCAGGAGCAGGCGGGTGGCTCGGCCGACCGCGGCCAGTCGCTCGCGCACGCGGTCGGGGCCCGCGGCGAGGTGGTCGCCGACCGACACGGTCAGGCCGATGCGGCCGGCGACGTGCGCCTCGCCGCTCTCGAACGCCCGCATCGGCGGCACGTCGTCCCGGTCGGGCAGCACGGGGCGGAGCTGCGCAGCGATCGCCGGCCGGACCACGAGCAGGCCCACGCCACGCGGCCCGGTCAGCCACTTGCGGGACGTGCCGTAGACGACGTCCGCGCCGACGTCGGTGTCGACGTGGCCCAGGGACTGCGCGGCGTCCAGCACCAGGGGCACACCCGCCGCACGGCAGAGGGCAGCGATCTCCGCCGCCGGCTGCAGCACCCCGCGATGGCTGGGGACGTGGGTCAGGTGCACGAACCTGGGTGGGTCCTTCGCCAGCAGCCTGGCCACGCCGTCGACGTCGGCCCGTCCGATGCCGTCCACCGGGAGCGGCTCGGGCCGCAGGCCGTGGGCGCCCAGCTGGGCGATGTTCGGCGCGTACTCGCCGGGCAGGCAGGCCACCCGCGAGCCGGCCGGCAGCTGCCATCCGGTCAGCAGTGCGACGAACGCCGCCTGGGCCGACTCGACGAACGCGAGGTCGGCCGCCGCCATCCCGACCAGGCCGGCGAGGACCGA
Source organism: Candidatus Blastococcus massiliensis AP3 (assembly GCF_000582785.1). Lineage (GTDB taxonomy): Bacteria > Actinomycetota > Actinomycetes > Mycobacteriales > Geodermatophilaceae > Blastococcus > Blastococcus massiliensis. The sequence continues at coordinate 1,701,555 of NZ_HG931173.1, read as the reverse complement.
GCGGCCCTGCTGCAGCAGCCCCTCGGCGGCCGCCTCCGCGACGTACCCGCCGAGCTCCGCCTCGTGCCGCGCGTGGTGGGCGGCCGCCTCCAGCGCGCGGGAGCTCTGCCGGCTGCTGGCCGCGCTGTCGAGGTGCCGCCCGGCCGGGCGGGGACGGGCCTGCCGCCAGGCGGCGGCCAGGTCCTCGTGCACAAGGTTCATGACGGCTCCGTGCAGGGGCCCGCCGCGGGCATGCGAGAGGTGGGGGGCACGGGGTCCGTGATCAGCTCTCGATCTCCCCGCGGGCCACCGAGACGCCGGAGTGCGTGGGGTCGCCGTCCAGCGGCTCGACCGAGACGTCGACCAGGGGGAACTCGGCGAGGTCGAGGTTGGCGGGCAGCTCCACGGTCTGGGTGCCCGGCGTGACCACCCCGAGCGGGTACATGCCTTCGACGGAGCGGTCGATCAGCCACACCTCGTAGTAGCTGTCCTCCAGCTCGGGGGCGTCGAGGTCGACCTGGAGCACGCGCGACCCGTCCTTCCGGAGGACGACCTCGGCCCGGCCGGACGCGTCGGCGTCCGGGAGCGGGTCGAGCGCGACCGCGGTGACCGACTCGCCGCCGGGGTCCGAGTCCTGGAGGACGGCGACCGCTCCGGCCCCGACGACCGCACCCGCCACCACCGCGGCAGCGGCCAGCAGGAGCGGTCGGCGGCGGGAGCGGAACGGCACCACGGTGCCGCCCTCGGGTCGCGGCCGGTCGACCGGCTGGGCAGCAGGCTGCGGGACGCCGGCCGGCGCCGTCGGCTCCGACCGGGGGGAGGCGCTGACCCCGGTGGCAGCCGCGATCGCCGCCCAGACGGCCGGCGGGGGCTCGACGGCAGGGCCGGGAGCGGCCAGCTGCGGCACCGAGAGGAGTTCGGGGGCGCGGCGCAGGGCGGTGACCTCGGTGCGGCAGGTGCCGCAGGCGGCGAGATGCGCCTCGTCGTCCGCAGGCAGGGGCTCCTGCAGGGCCGCGAGGGCGAGCTGCTCAGGCGTGCAGTGCTGCACCGTCCACCTCCAACCGGGTTCGCAGGCGCTCCAGTGTGCGCCGGATGTGGCTCTTGATCGTGCCCAGCGGCAGGCCGGTTCGTTCGGCGATCTGCGCGTGGGTGAGGTCTTCGAAGAATGCGAGTTCGATGATGCCGCGCTGCGGCTGGCCGAGGTGGTCCAGCTCGTCGAGCAGCAGCACCCGGTCGGTCGCGGCGGCGTCGACGCCGGCGGTGACCGGGCCGCCCGGCCGCGACCGGGCCTCGGTCATCGCGGCCTCGGACTCCCGGCGCTGCTTGTCGCGGCGGCCCCAGGCGTCGGCGATCTTGTGTCGGCAGATGCCGACCAGCCAGGCCGGCAGGGGGGAGGCTTCGGGGCGGAATCGGGCCCGGCCGGTCCAGGCGGCGACGAAGACTTGTTGGGTGATGTCCTCGGCGTCGGGCCCCGGCCCGAAGGCGCGCACGGCCATGCCGTGCACCTGCCCGGCCCAGCGCTCGTAGGCCCAGGCCAGTGCCTGCTCCTCGCCCGCGGCGAACCGGCGGCCGACCTCGGCGTCGTCCGGGTCGGGGACGCTGCGCATCCCCGGCACGTGATCCACGGTCGAGACGCTACCGAGTTCGGGGCGACGGATGGCCAGTGCCCCGCTCATGGCGCCGGTTCCGCCACCACGACGACGTTGTCGCGGTAGCTGCGGTACTCCGGCAGGAACGGGCCCCCGCAGGTGATGACCGTCAGCCGCGGCGCTCCGTCCCGGGCGAAGAGCCGCTCCAGCGGGAGCACCTGCTTGGTGATCACCTCGCGGGAGACCACCCGCCAGCGGGTCGTCGTCCCCTCGGCGTCGGTGACGGTGATCTCCTCGCCGACGCCGGCGTCCTGCAGAGGGAACAGGGCGCCGGGGCCTTGTTCCCGGTCGTCGACGTGGCCGGCGACGACGGCCGATCCATCGGCTCCGGGTGCGGGGCCGAAGCGGTACCAGCCGACGCGGGAGACGTCCTCGGGGAGCTCCATCTGGCCGTCGGCTGCGATGCCGACGGGATCGACGGGGGCGTCCACGCCCAGGGCCGGCACGCTGATGCGGGCCGGCGCGGGGGCCGGGCGGACCGCCGCGGGGGCGGCGTCCAGGGTGGTGACCGAGGGGATGGCGGGCAGGGGCCCCGCACCGGCCTCGGGAGCCGGCGCGGGGAGCGCCTGCTCCACCGGGATGCCCGCCGCCGCCTCCGGCCGGGTCAGCACCCAGGCGGTCGGGGCGCCGACGGCCAGGGCGAGGCCCAGGACGGCGGAGGCGGCGGCGGGTCGCACGGTTCCGCTCCGGTCAGCCGCGGTTGCGGGCGACGCGGAGGGCGCCGGCGCCGGCCACGGCGAGACCGGCGACCGAGAACGCGGCGACCATCGGCAGCGTGCTGCCCTCGTCGGCCAGGCCGGCCGATCCACCGGGGACGCCGGTGGGCATCGAGTGCATGCCGCTGATCGTCTGGACGGCGAGGTCGTAGCCCGACTCGCCGTCGCCCCAGGCGTAGACGATGGTCGAGGTGCCCTCGGCCAGGGTCAGGTCGGCCGGGCCGATGGCCACGGTGTCGGTGCCCGCGAGGACGACGTCGGCGCTGACCGTGCCGGCCGGCACGGTGAGGGTCTCCTCGTTCGGGTTGGTCAGCCCCTGGACGACCGGGGTGCCCCCGGCGCGCACGTCGACGGCAGGTGCCGCGGCGGTGTGCCGGACCGTCACGCGCGCCTGACCGGCCGGGACGGCGGAGGTGTCGTTGACGAACGGCGTCAGGGTGGGGCTGCCGTCCTCCTGGAGGTGCGCGACCACGGTGGCGTCGGCGCCGGCGGGCACGGCGACGTCCATCGCCGAGAGCAGCGGCTCGCCGGAGCCGTCAGGGGCGTCGGCCGGGAAGATCGCCAGGTCGTAGGTGCCCGCGGGGAGCGTGAGCGGGTCGGTGAGGGTGCCCGGCTGGAAGTCGTCGATCAGCCGCTCCCCGTTGGCGTAGACGTCGACCGGGGTGTTCGGGACGGCGTGCAGGACGGAGACGGTGGCGGTGTCGGCCGCGTTCGCCGGGGTGGCGACGAGGACCAGACCGCCGACGACGGCAGCCGCGCCGGCGGCGCTGCCGAGGGTGCGCAGGGTGCTCATGGAACGTCCTTCCAGAAGGTGGTGGTGCCTGTCATCCCCTCTTCCTGGGCCGCTCGGGATACGGATGCAGTTGAAAGCAGAACTTTCTTGTCCACCGTCGGTCGGGTGCAGGATGGGGTCGTGACCAGCCGCGACCGGGATGCCGAGGGCCGGGCCCGCAACGCCCGGCCGCGGGACGCGCTCGGCCGGCCGCTGCCGCACGGTGCCGTGGGCGAGCCGCGGGCGCCGGAGGGGATCGTGCGGGAGCCGGCCGTCGCGCTGGCCGAGGCGCAGCAGCTGCTCGACGCCGGTCGGCCGTTCCACGCGCACGAGGTGCTCGAGGACGCGTGGAAGTCGTCGCCGCCGGAGGAGCGACAGCTGTGGCGGGGGCTCGCGCAGCTCGCCGTCGGTCTCACCCATGCCGCCCGCGGCAATCTGTCGGGCGCCTCGACGCTGCTGGAGCGCGGTGTCGGCAACGTCGTCCCCTACGCTGCCGGGCCGCCGCACCGGATCGACGTCGAGGGGCTGGTGGCATGGGGGCGGGCGCTGGCGTCCGATCCGGCCTCGGTCCGGGACGCCGCCCGGTCCGCGCCCCGGCTCCGCGGCTGACCTCCGGGTTTGCCCGTCGTCCCGCACCGGGCAGGGGCTCTGCATGGATCAGGCGGACGACGTGGACCGGCGGGACGGGATCAGGGCCGCGGCGGTGGTGGTCGCCGCGGTCGCGCAGGTGGTCGGCAGCCCGCTCGGCTCCGCCGTCTCCGACCGCAGCGTGGGGGACGTCAGCGACGAGACCGGCTCGCTGATCACCCCCGCCGGCTACGCCTTCTCGATCTGGGGCGTCATCTTCGCCGGCGCGCTGGCGTGGGCGGTTCACCAGGCACTCCCGTCGCAGCGCGGCCGCGAGCTGCACCGGCGCACCGGATGGCCGCTGGCCCTGGCGTTCGCCGGGAACGCGGTGTGGGAGATCCTCTTCCCGCTGATCGGCATCTCCCAGCCGCTGCTCCCGGTCGTCGTCATCTTCGGGATCGTCGCCGCCACGGCGGTCGCCTGGGCCCGGCTGCAGGACCTCTCCCCCGACGGGCTGGGCCGGCTGCTGCCGGCCGCGCTCGCGGGGCTGCTGCTCGGCTGGGTGACCATCGCCGCCACCGTGAACACCGGCCAGGCCGGTGTCGCCCTCGGCGCCGAGCCGACCGGGACGGCGGCCGAGTGGTGGGCGGTGGCCGCCCTCGTCGCCGTCGGGCTGATCGCCTCGGGCCTGGTGCTGGCCGCCCGCGTCGCCGCCGGTCCGTTCGCGCTCGCCGCGGTGTGGGGGCTGGTGGCCGTCGCCGTGGACGTGGCGCCGACCCTCGTCGTCGTGGCCGCGCTCGGGGCCGCCGCGGCGGTGACGGTCGCGCTGGTCGTCCGCACCGTGGCCCGGCGGGAACCGGTGGAGCTGCTGGTCGGCTGATCAGCCGGCGCGGACGCGGGCGTAGCGGTCCAGGGCGACCCGGCGCTCGTGCGCGTGGTCCACGATCGGCTCGGGATATCCGGTCGGGAGGCCGCCGGGCGCCGTCCACGGTTCGTGCACGTGCTTCGGGTCGAGGTCGCGCAGCTCGGGGACCCACTGCTTCACGTAGGCGCCCTCGGGGTCGAACTTCTTCCCCTGGGTGATCGGGTTGAAGACCCGGTAGTACGGCGAGGCGTCGGTGCCGGTGCCGGCCACCCACTGCCAGCCGTGCTGGTTGCTGGCCAGGTCGCCGTCGACGAGGTGCCGCATGAAGAACCGGGCGCCGCGGGTCCACTCCTGGTGCAGGTCCTTCACCAGGAACGACGCGACGATCATCCGCACCCGGTTGTGCACGTAGGCCTCGCCGAGCAGCTGGCGCATGCCGGCGTCGACGATCGGGAAGCCGGTGCGGCCGGTCTCCCAGGCGCGCACCAGCGCCTCGGCGTCGGGACCGCTGTCGTAGCCCATGCCGCGCAGCTCGGGCTTGAGGTACTCGCGGGCCGACTCGGGGCGGTGCCACAGGACGTCGGCGTAGAAGTCCCGCCAGGCCAGCTCGTCGGTGTAGCGGCGCGCGGCCTCGGACCGCTCCCCCGCCAGGTCGGCCGCGAGCGTGCGCGGATGGATGCAGCCGTACTTCAGGTAGGCCGACAGCCGGCTGGTCCCGGCCGTGCCGGGCAGGTCGCGGCCCTCGGCGTAGGCGGGCAGCCGCTCGTCGCGGAACCGGGCCCAGGCGGTCCGGGCGGCCTGCTCACCGGCGGGCGGGAGGTCGGCGGCGACCTCGGGCGCGGGTGGCGGCTCCTCGGAGCGGACACCGGTCCGCCAGCGGACGCCGTCCGGCGGGCCGGCCGGTGCCCGCCAGCCGTGCTCCCGCCAGGCACGGGCGAAGGGGGAGAAGACCTGGAACGGGGTGCCGGTGCGCGTGGTCACCCGCCCGGGCGTCACCAGGTACGGCGAGCCGGTGCGCACCAGGGGGACGTCGTCCAGTGCCCGCTCGACGGCGTCGTCGCGGCGTCGTCCGTAGGGGCCGGCGTCGGCACTGACGTGCACGGTGGTCGCGCCCACCTCCCGCGCCAGCTGGGGGATCACGCGGGCCGGGGCGCCGGAGCGGAGCACCAGCGCGCCGTCGAGGTCGGCGTCGAGCGCGGCCAGGCAGCCGAGCAGGAAGCGCCGGCGCGGCTCGCCCGAGGGGCCCCACAGCCGCTCGTCCAACACGAACACCGGGACGACGTCGCCGTCCGGGCCCGCGGCGTCGCGGGCGGCGAGCAGCGCCGGGTGGTCGTGCAGCCGCAGGTCGCGCCGGAACCAGAGCAACGACGTCGGCACCGGTCGACCGTAGGCAGGTCCGTCGCCGCCCGCCCCCTGACGGACTTTCGGCGCCGAAAGTCCCCTGATCGGGGACGGCGTAGCGCGCCGAACCGCGCGATCATGGTCGGATGCCGGAGTTGCCCGAGGTGGAGGCGCTGGCGGGGTTCCTGCGGGAGAACGCCGTCGGCCGCGTGCTGACCCGCGCCGACCTCGCCTCCGTGCAGGCGATCAAGACCTTCGACCCGCCGCTGTCCGCGCTCGGCGGTCTGGAGATCACCGGGGCCGGCCGGCACGGCAAGTTCCTCGACCTCGACGTCTCCGGCGTGCACCTCGTCGTCCACCTGGCCCGGGCCGGGTGGCTGCACTGGCGGGAGAACCTGCCCGCCGCCCCGCCGAAGCCGGGCAAGGGGCCACTGGCGCTGCGGGTGCACCTGGATGACGGCAACGGGTTCGACCTCACCGAGCAGGGGACCCGCAAGGGGCTCGCCGTCTACGTCGTCCGCTCGCCGGCCGAGGTGCCGGGGATCGCGCGGCTCGGACCGGACGCCCTGCAGGTGGACCGCGACACGTTCGCCCGGCTGATGGCCGGCCGCTCCGGCCAGCTCAAGGGGGCGCTCACCGACCAGACGCTGCTCGCCGGGGTCGGCAACGCCTACTCGGACGAGATCCTGCACGCCGCGCGGCTCTCTCCGTTCAAGATGGCCGACAAGCTCTCCGACGACGAACTGGTCCGTCTCTACGAGGCGATGCGCACGACGCTGGCCGAGGCGCTGGACCGTCAGCTCGGCCAGAAGGCCGCCACCATGAAGGGCGAGAAGCGCTCGGGCCTGCAGGTGCACGCGCGCACCGGGCTGCCGTGCCCCGTCTGCGGCGACACCGTCCGGGAGGTCAGCTTCGCCGACACCTCGCTGCAGTACTGCGCGACCTGCCAGACCGGCGGCAAGCCCCTGGCCGACCGGCGGATGAGCAAGCTCCTGCGCTAGTCGAGGATCGCCCTGGTCACGGCGGCCTGCTCGGTCAGCACGCCGCTGATCACCGTCTGGGTCGCATTGATGCTCGACACCGCCTCGCTGATCGCCGCCAGCGCCGAGACCACGCGGTCCACCTGCGCCTGGATCGCGGAGACCTTGGCGTCGACGTCCGTCGTGACCCGCGCGGTCTCCGCGGCGAGTTCCTTGACCTCGTTGGCCACGACCGCGAAGCCACGCCCCGCCTCACCTGCGCGGGCGGCCTCGATGGTGGCGTTGAGCGCCAGCAGGTTGGTCTGGTCGGCGATGCCCCGGATGGTCTTGACCACCTTGCCGATGTCGGCGCTGGACTCGCCCGGCCCGGCGACCTCGGCGTTGGCCTCCTGGGCCAGCCGCTCGCCGTCGCCGGCCACCGACGTCGCCGACAGCACGTTGCGCTCCACCTCGGTGATGGACTCCAGCAGTTCGCGGCCGGCCCGCTCCAGCCGGTCGGCGGCCGCGAACCGCTCCATCGCCTGGCCGAGGAGGAAGGCGGTGTTGCGCAGTGCGTCCTCCCGCCCCGGTGTGAGGGTGAGGGCGGTGGTGGCGAAGAAGTCCATGGTGCCCACGACCTCGCCGCCGACCACGATCGGCAGGCACACGCCGGACTTCACGCCGGCGCGCTGCGCCGCGGGTGCCCGCACGCAGTCGGTCACCTGGGCGAGGTCCTCGACGAAGACCAGGTCGCGGGCCCGCCAGGCGCGTCCGGACAGGCCCACGCCCTCGGCGAAGGAGGCGGCGAGCGTCACCTCGCGGAACTCCTGGCCGGCGGTGCCCGACTCCTGCACGAAGCGCAGCGTGCGGTCCTCGTCCGAGACGGCCCAGTACGAGCCGTACGCCCAGCCGAAGCCCTCCCGGATGGTGTCCAGCGCCCCGGTCATCGCCGCCTCGCGGGAGGTCGCCGTCGAGACCTGCCGCAGGACCTGGTTGACCGCCGCCATGTCCTGGGCCGTCTCGGCCTGGCGCTCGGACACGAGGACCCGCTCCAGCGCCTGCGACACCAGCCGGCCGATCGCCCGGAGGGTCTCCAGCCGTTGGGCCGAGGGCTGCAGGGTCTCGGTGGTGAAGAAGTCCATGGTCCCGGTGACCTGGCCGTCCTCGAGGAGCAGGAAGCAGATGCCGCTGCGCACGCCCACGCGCTGGGCCACCGGTGCGCGCACGCAGTCGGTCACCTGACCGATGTCGGGGACGAAGACGAGGTCCCGCGCCCGCCACGCGCGTCCGGACAGGCCCACGCCCTCCTGGAAGGACGCGGCGAGCGTGACCTGCCGGAATTCCGGGCCGGCGTCGCCGGACTCCTGCACGAAGTGCAGCGCCCGGTCGTCCTCCACCCGCCAGTAGGAGCCGTAGGCCCAGCCGAAGCGCTCGCGGACCAGATCGAGGACACCGGTGATGGCCTCTGCCGAGGTCCGTGCCTCCGCCAGCACCGTGACGACGGCGGTGACGGCAGCGGCGTTGGCCTGCGCCTCCAGCGCCGCGTCGGTGGGTTCCGCGACAGCGGTACGACGCCCGAACTGCAGCATTGCGCGACTCCTCGATTCGTGGTCAGTGCTGTCCCATCGGCGCGCTGACCAGCGCGAACGAGCCGAGAGTGGCGTGACTACACCCGTAGTGGTTGTGCGGCACGCAGTTGCGGTGAGAGAAGACCGCTTCACACCTCGATCCGCGTGAAGTGCGTCACGCACTCAGGCGCTCAGGCGCCCGGCAGCAGGGCGGTCAGGCGGGTCAGGACCCGGGTGAACACCGAGGTGCCGAGCCCGGCCGACGAGGTTCCGGGAGGCCCGTCCGCGGCCGAGCCGACCGCCGTCCACCAGTCCCGCAGCGGCGGCGGGTCCAGGACGTCGACCCGTTCCCCCGGCTGCGGCACGACCACCGTCCTGCCCCGCTGCTCGGCGGCGGCCAGCAACCGCTGCACGGGCTCGGCCCAGCGGTGGAAGGCGAGGTTGAACGTCGCCCAGTGGATGGGCAGCAGGACCGCCCCGCCGAGGTCGCCGTGCGCGCGGACCGCCTCCTCGGGGTCCATGTGGATCGCATGCCACGCGTCGTTGTACGCGCCGATCGGCAGGAGGGTCAGGTCGAACGGGCCCAGCCGTGCCCCGATCCCGGCGAACGCAGGGGTGTAGCCGGTGTCCCCGCCGAAGTACACGCGGTGCCGCGGACCGGTGACCGCCCACGAGGCCCACAGCGTGGTGTTGCGGTGCAGGTAGCGGCCGGAGAAGTGCCGTGCCTCGGTGCAGGTCAGCGTGAGGCCGTCGACGGTGTGCTCGCCGTCCCAGTCCAGTTCGACGATGCGCTCCTCGGGCACGCGCCACTTGCGCAGGTGCTCGCCGATGCCGAGGGGCACGACGAACGGCGCCGCCTGCGTCCTGACCAGGGCGCGGACCGTCGGCAGGTCGAGGTGGTCGTAGTGGTCGTGGGAGATGAGGACGGCGTCGACCGGCGGCAGGTCCTCGATCGGCATCGGCGGCTCGTGCAGGCGGGTGGGTCCGAACACCGGCGACGGGGAGACGCGGTGGCCCCAGACCGGGTCCACCAGCACCCGCCGTCCGTCGACCTCCAGCAGCGCGCTGGCGTGCCCGAACCAGGTGACCGCCAGCTCGGCCGCCTCGGCCGGGAGCTCGGTGCGCGCCAGCGGGATGGGCCCACCCGGCAGGCCGACGTGCCGCTCCTCGTGCCACTGCCGGAGCAGGCCGTCGCGGGTGTTGGCCGGGGCCAGCGCCGGGGTGGGCAGCGTGTTGTGGAAAGCGCCGTCCGAGAAGTGCGGCGAGCCGGCGACCACCGGTCGCAACCGGCGGCGGTGCGCGCCGACCGCCGTCGGCAGGCCCCAGGCCGCAGCGGTCAGCCAGCTCACGGGTCCGGCGAGGACGGCGGCGGCGACGGTGGCACGGCGGGTCGGACGGGACGGCACGGCTCCAGCATCCCAGCAGGCGGTGGGGAACCGCTGTGAGCCGGACGACGCTCCCCCGGCTGGGATCAGGCTCCCTGATCGTGGAGCGTCCTCCCTCACCGTGGGACCTGAGGGAGGACGCTCGGGGATCAGGGGACCTGATCGTGGCGGAGGGGTCAGGCGGCGATGGCGGCCACCGGGGAGGTGCGGGCGGCGCGGCGGGCGGGGAGCACCGAGGCGAGCAGCCCCGCCACGGTGGCGACGACGACGATCGCGCCCACCTGCAGCCACGGGACGTCGAGCACGATCTCCGCCTCGTTGCCGAGCAGCGACGCCACGCCGGTCAGTCCGTAGGCGCCGCCGATCAGGACTCCGAGCACCGCGGCGACACCGGCGACGAGCACCGCCTCCCAGGCCAGCAGCCCGCGCAGCTGACCCCGGGTGAGGCCCAGCGCCCGCAGCAGCCCGTTCTCCTGGCGCCGCTCCACCACCGACAGGGCCAGGGTGTTGCCGACGCCGATCAGGGCGATGACGACGGCCACGGCGAGCAGCCCGGTGACGACGAGCAGCAGGATGTCGAGCACCTCGTTCAGCTGGTCGCGCATGGTGACCACGCCGGTGACCTGCGCCTCGGGATCCCCCTCGGCCACGACGTCGGTGATCTCGTCGACGACGCCCACCTGGGCGTCCGGGGCGGCGTCGTCGAGCAGCAGCCACAGCTCCGCGGTTCCGGCGTCGGGAACCAGGGCGCGCAGCGCGTCGGCCTCCACCGTCAGCGGCTGCTCGAGCCCGGTGACCTGCGCCTGCAGGGTGACCGTCGCTCCGTCGTCGGCGGCCAGGGTCACCGACCCGCCGTCCTGCACCGACCACGAGTCGGCGATCCACTCCGGCAGCACGGCCACGCCGGTCCCGGGGAGGTCGATCTGGTCGGTGGACCGCAGCACGGCCGTGGCCTCGGCGACGTCGACACCGTGCACGAACACCGGTTCGCCGTCGGGACCGGTCACGTCGCCCCCGAGCACGGTGGCGCTGCGCTGCACCCCGTCGACCTCGCGGAGGGCGCCGCTCACCGCAGTGGGGAGTCGGGCGTCGTAGTTGCGCACGAGCACGTCGGTGGGGAACTCGGCCTCGAGCGCCTCCTGGGCGGTGGCCTTGGTCGAGGCGGCACCGACGACGAAGGCGCTGGTCAAGGTCACGCCGATGAGCAACGCGGTCGCCGTCGCCGCGGTGCGCCGCGGATTGCGAGTGGCGTTCCCCGCGGCCAGCCGGGCCGGGACGCCACCGAAGCGGCCGGCCACCCGGCCCGCACCCGCCACGACCGGCGGCACCGCCCGCTGGGCGAGCAGCACGACGCCGAGGAAGCTGAGCACCCCGCCGGGCAGTGCGACGAGCACGTCCGGCATGAGGACGCCGGCGGCGAGCAGGGCGACGCCGGGCACCACGAGCAGCAGCCCGGCGACCAGGCGCAGCAGGCCCGGGCGTGAGCGCAGCGGGGGGGCGTCGACCGGCCGCAGCGCGGCCAGGGGCGCGACCCGGGTGGCGGCCCGCGCCGGGGCCAGCGCCGCGAGCACCGTGACGACGGTGCCCACGAGCATCCCGACCAGCACGCTGTACAGCGGTACGGCGACACCGGACAGCGGAATGGCGGAGTTGTCGCCCACGAGCGCGGAGATCAGCGCCGCCAGCCCGATGCCGGCGGCGATGCCGACGGCGGAGGAGACCAGGCCGGTGACCAGCGCCTCGCCGAGCACGCTGCGGCGGACCTGCCGGGCGGTGGCGCCGACGCAGCGCAGCAGCGCCAGCTCGCGAGTGCGCTGCGCGAGCAGGACCGCGAAGGTGTTGGCGATGACGAGCCCGGCGACGACGACGGCGACCGTGCCGAACACCAGCAGGATCGCGGCCAGAGCGGTGGCATTCCCCATCAGGTCCGCGGCGGCCTTCTCGGCCTGCTCCTCGCCGGTGCGCACGACGGCGTCGCCGCTCACCGTGGCCCCGACGTCTCCGAGCACCTGCTCGGCCGAGAAGCCGGGGCCGGCGGCGATCCGCACCTGGAGCGGGTCGACGGCGCCCCAGGCGCGCGCCTGGTCCTCGGTGACGAAGCCCCGGCCGTAGAGGCCGGCCTCGGGGTCGCCGCGCAGGTCGACGATGCCGGTGACGGTGGCCTCCGTCGTCGTCTCCTCGCCCTCGTCGTCGTAGCTCGAGATGCTGAGGACGTCGCCCACCTCGGCCCGGGTGCGGTCGCTGACGGCGACCTCCCCGGGACCGTGCGGGAGCCGGCCGGCGGAGAGCTCCTGCCAGCGCAGCTGTGGCGCGCCGGCCACCGACTCGACCATCAGGTACTGGGACCCGGGACGCCCGGGCACCGACGCCTGGACGCCGGTCTCGTAGGAGGGGGCGACGGCGCCGACGGACCCGAGGCCGGCGAGCGCGGCGACGTCGTCGTCGGTGAAGGGCTGGTCGTAGGTGGTGCTGGCGACGGCGGCGGCGTCCACGAAGCGGGCGCCGACCGTGTCCAGGACCGTGGTGCGGGAGGTCGCGTTGAGCACGAGCGTGGCGACGACGAAGCCCACGGCGATGACGACGGCCAGGGTGGAGGCGATCAGCCGCGCCGCGTGGGTGCGGAGCTGGGCGAGCACGACGGTGCGCATCCGGTCAGGCCCCCAGCCCGCGCAGCGCGTCGAGCACCGACTCGGCGGTCGGGTTCGCCAGGTCGCCGGCCAGCCGGCCGTCGGCGAGCAGCACGACGCGGTCGGCGTAGGCGGCCGCGGACGGGTCGTGGGTGACCATGACGACGGTCTGCCCGGTCTCCTTGACGCTGGAGCGGAGCAGGCCCAGCACCTCGGCGCCCGAGCGGGAGTCCAGGTTGCCGGTGGGCTCGTCGGCGAAGACGACGTCGGGCCGGGGGAGCAGGGCGCGGGCGATGGCCACGCGCTGCTGCTGGCCGCCGGAGAGCTCGTGCGGGCGGTGGCCCAGGCGCTCGCGCAGGCCGAGCCGGGCGATGACGGCGTCGAACCAGGCCGGGTCGGGGCGCAGGCCGCCCAGCTGCATGGGCAGCACGATGTTCTCGCGGGCGTCGAGCACCGGCAGCAGGTTGAACGCCTGGAAGACGAAGCCGATCCGCTTGCGGCGCAGCGTGGTGAGCTGGTCGTCGCGGAGGCTGGTGAGCGGGGTGTCGCCCAGCCACACCTCCCCCGCGGTGGCGGTGTCGAGACCGGCCAGGCAGTGCATGAGCGTGGACTTGCCCGAGCCGGAGGGGCCCATGATCGCGGTGAACTCACCGGCGGCGAAGGCGACGTCCACGCCGGCGAGGGCGTGGACGGCCGTCTCCCCGGTGCCGTAGGTCTTGCGCAGCCCGGCGGCGCGGACGGCGGCGGTGGCGAGCGCGGGCGGCTCGCCGGGGACGGTCATGACGGGGACGGACACTTCGGACCTCCGGTGCAGGGGGGATGCGGCAACGGTGATCACGCTCCCGCCCTGGCCCGTCCTCCCGCGTCGGAGCAGGAGGCGATCTCGTCGACGCCGTCCGTGCGCCCCCGGTCGGACCCCGCCGTCCCCCCACAGTCGGAGAACCGCGGCAGGGTTCCCGATCGTGGCGAGGAGTCGAAGCGCCTACCTGGGCACTCCGACCACGACACGCGTGAACGCCCCCTCAGGAATCAACGGGCCAGGCGTCGTCGTCGCGGTCGTCCAGAGCGTTCAATACGGCGCCACCCGAAAACGTGCTGCGCATGACGCGCAGTGCGGCGCCTTCCAGCGCGAGTCGGTCGTGCAAATCATGGAGGTCCAGCGGTCGGAATGGCCTGCGTGAGCCCTGATCGAAGGAGTGCTGCGTGTGCAGGGAGTACGAACCCATGAAGGTGATGAGTTCAGCTCCTGCGTACTCCTGCGATTTCTGGGCGTCTCGCTCGCGCGTCAGCGCATCTCGAACCTTCAATGCCTTGCTGGCATGCTCTCGCATGCGACGACCAAGGGCCTTCGTCTGCCCTACGTAGTATTCGCCGATGGCGTTCAATGCAATCAGATATACGCCCGGAACGGCTTCGCCATCATCGTCCTGGAATGACAGGACCTCGGGCGCCACCTGTTGTTTCGGGGACGGGGGGCGCACGCGGAACCGAGCATCCCGGAGGTCGAAATAGCCGGTGAGCGTGGCCTGCAGTTGTATCGTCAGCGGCTCCAGATCACCCAACGGCCCCTCGGTCGACATATGGCAACCCTATGTGCGTCGGCTCTGGATCCAGGACCGGCTGGCTAGGCGTCGCGGAGCAGGTCGGCCGGCTGCACCAGGCCGGTCCGGTAGGCGAGGACGACGGCCTGCACGCGGTCGCGGGAACCGGTCTTGGCCAGGACCCGCCCGACGTGGGTCTTCACGGTGGCCTCGCTGACGACGAAGGCCTGCGCGATCTCGGTGTTCGAGGCACCGAGCGCCATCTGCACCAGCACCTCGCGCTCCCGCGGGGTGAGCTCGGCCAGCGCGGCGTCGTCCCCACCGCCGAGGGCCGACGCCGGCGCGCCCCGCAGCATCGGGGCGACGTGCTGCAGCAGCCGCCGGGTGGAGGACGCCGCGATCACCGAGTCGCCGGCGTGCACGGTGCGGACGGCCGCGAGCATCTCCTCCGGCGGGGCGTCCTTGAGCAGGAAGCCGCTGGCCCCGGCGCCGATGGCGGCGACGACGTACTCGTCGAGGTCGAAGGTGGTCAGCACGACCACGCGCGGCGCCTCCGGCAGCGCGGTGACCTGCCGGGTGGCCTCGATGCCGTCGGTGCCGGGCATGCGGATGTCCATGAGGACGACGTCGGCCGGGGTGCCGCGCAGCAGCTGGACGGCCGACGCGCCGTCGCCGGCCTCCCCCACCACGGTCAGGTCGGGCTGGGAGTCGATGACCATGCGGAAACCGGCCCGCACCATCTGCTGGTCGTCGACCAGCACCACCCTGATCGGCTCGCTCATCGCCGCGAACCGTAGGGCAGGGCGGCGTGCACGCCGAACCCGCCACCATGGCGGGGTCCGGCCTCGAGCCGCCCGCCGTGCAACACGGCGCGCTCGTGCATGCCGCGCAGCCCCTGGCCGTCGCCGTCCGGGGAGGCCCCGTGCGGGGCGGCCAGGGCCGCCGACGCGCCGCGGCCGTCGTCGAGCACCGACAGCTCCAGCGCGTCCGGCCGCCACTGCAGCCGCACCCACGCCCGCGACGCCGGACCGGCGTGCTTGAGCACGTTCGTCAGCGACTCCTGCACGATCCGGTAGGCCGCCAGCTGCGGACCCGCGGGGAGCGGCTGCGGCTGGCCCTCGACGATGAGGTCGACGTCCAGGCCGCTGGCCCGCACGTCCTCGACCAGCGCCGGGATCGCGGCGACGTCGGGCTGAGGGGCGTACTCCTCGCCGCCGCCCTCGCGCAGGACACCCAGCAGCGAGCGCATGTCGGTCAGGGCCTGCCGGCCGGTCGTGGCGATCGCCTCCAGGGCACCGGTCGCCGCCTCCGGATCGGCCTTCCCGGCATACCTCCCGCCGTCGGCCTGCGCGATCACCACCGACAGCGAATGGGCGACGACGTCGTGCAGTTCGCGGGCGATGCGGGCCCGCTCCGTGGACGCGGCCAGTCGCATCTCCTGCTCCCGCTCCAGCTCGAGCAACCGGGCCCGCTCCTCGAGGTCGGTCAGCCGCTGCACCCGGGTCCGGCGCAGGTCGCCCAGCGCCCACGCGGCGACGACCGAGACGCCGATGGCCAGCGAGGTGGGGAGGAAGCCGGCGCCGTAGCCGAAGAACGCCGCCCCGGCGAGCAGCGCGCCGACCAGCCCGAGCGCCACGCCGCCCCGGCTCGCCCACTGCGGGCCGTAGGCGGCCAGCGCGTAGACCATCATCAGCACCGCGACGTTCGCGACCAGGAAGTCGGGGGCGAAGACGAGTTCCAGCAGGCCCGCCGCTACGACCGCGGCGCCGGCGGCGACCGGCGCGCGCCGCCGCCAGGCCAGCGGCACGATGAGCAGCGTGCCGAGCAGGAACGCGGCCGCCTCGTTCGGCCAGTAGGTGTCCACGGGCAGCAGGACGGTGAAGAACCAGACGCCGACGGCCAGGACCGCGTCGACGGCGAACGGGTGCCGACGCAGCCGCCCGCTCGAGCGGTCGAGGGGGTTCTCCACGGCGTCGAGCCTAGGGAGGATCGCGGCGGTTCTCGTCGTCCTCAGGGGGGAACTCCGTGTCCGCCCCTGGTCTGACGGGGCGAGACTGGTCCCATGACCGAGCGGGACGACGAGGGCGGCGACCCGGCCTGCTGGCTGCGCCGGGTGTGCCCGGAGTGCGGTCGGCTGGCAGAGGAGGACCCGCCCACCCGCTGCGCGGAGTGCGGAGCGCAGCTGCCGGCGAACTGACCGGACTCGAGCGGTGGGGGTCGTCGTGCCGGCTGGTGTGTGGCTGCTCCCAGGATCTACGGTGCGCTGGCTCACCCTCCTGCGAGGACGGTGGGCGCGATGCGCGGAGGGAGGCTGGGGCGCCGCCCCGACCGTCGATGCGGGATGCACTGCGCTGGCTGCGCCGCGGCCACCTCGGGACCGAGGCCGAGCACGCGACCTTCCGGACCCTCCACTCGGCGTCCCTCACCGCGCCCGAGCTGCGCCAGGGCCTGACCAGTGAGTCGGCGGAGCGCGCGAGCCGGCACCTGCGCGACCTGCTCGGGGTACCGGCGGTCGCGCTCACCGACACCGTGGCGACCCTCGCCTGGGACGGCCGGTCCGGCCACCACGAGCGGGACACCGCGGCCCTGGCGGCCATCGTCCTGGAGTCCGGGACCACCGTCGTCCGCGACCGCAAGGACTTCCCCTGCTCGGACCCCGGCTGCGGGCTGCGCCAGGTCGTGGTCGGCCCGCTCGTCGTGGAGGACCGGGTGGTCGGCACGCTCCAGGCCTTCACCTCGTCGGCGTCCGCCGGTCTCGTCCGGGCCGTGACGGAGGTCGCGCACTGGGTGTCGGGGAACCTGGAGCTGGCCGAGCTCGACGCGTCGCGCACCCGCCTGATGGAGGCCGAGGTCAGGGCGCTGCGGGCGCAGATCAGCCCCCACTTCATCTACAACTCGCTGACCGCGATCGCCTCGTTCGTGCGCACCGATCCCGAGCAGGCCCGCGAGCTGCTGCTGGAGTTCGCCGACTTCACGCGGTACTCGTTCAGCCGGCACGGGGAGTACACGACGCTGGCAGAGGAGCTGCGGTCCATCGAGCGGTACCTCGTCCTGGAGAAGGCGCGCTTCGGCGACCGGCTGCAGGTCACGCTCCGGGTGGCGCAGGAGGTCCTGCCGGTCGCCGTCCCGTTCCTCTGCCTCCAGCCGCTGGTGGAGAACGCGGTGCGGCACGGGCTGGAGCGGAAGCCGGGCGTCGGGACGGTGACCATCATCGCCGCGGACCAGGCTGGCGAGTGCCTGATCTCGGTGGAGGACGACGGCGTGGGCGAGGACCCGGAGAAGGTCCGGCGGGCGCTGGCCGGCGACGTCTCGGTGGACTCGGTGGGGCTGGGCAACGTCGACGCCCGGCTGCGCACCGCTTTCGGGGACGACTACGGGCTCGTCGTCGAGACGGCGCCGGCGGCGGGTACGAAGGTTCTCGTGCGGGTTCCGAAGTTCGCGCCGGGGGTGCGCCCATGACCGACCGGCTGACCGTCCTCGTGGTCGACGACGAACGACCCGCCCTCGAGGAGCTGCGCTGGCTCCTCGAGCGGGACGAGCGGATCGAGGCGGTGCTGACCTGCGACTCGGCCACCGAGGCGCTGCGTCTCCTGCAGGAGCGGGGCGTGGACGCGGTCTTCCTGGACATCCGGATGCCGGGGCTCAGCGGGGTCGACCTGGCGCGGGTGCTGTCCCGGTTCAGGACGCCACCGCCGGTGGTCTTCGTGACCGCCCACGACGACCACGCCGTCGACGCCTTCGAGCTCGGGGCCGTGGACTACGTCCTCAAGCCGGTCCGCGACGACCGGCTGGCCGAGGCGGTCCGCCGGGTGGTCGGGGCGCGGACCGGTGCCACTCCGTCGGCAGCCGACGACATCGCCGTCGAGCTGGGCGGGGTGACCCGCTTCGTGCCCCGGTCCAGCGTGGGCTACGTCGAGGCGCAGGGTGACTACGCGAGGCTGCACACCGCGTCGGGCAGCCATCTGGTGCGCGTGCCGCTGACCACCCTCGAGGAGGAGTGGAAGGACGCCGGTTTCGTGCGGATCCACCGGTCCCTGCTGGTGGCCCTCCAGCACGTGCAGGAGGTCCGGATGGACGCCGGCCGGTGCACGGTGGTCGTGGGTGGTACGCAGCTCGGCGTGAGCCGGCGGCACACCCGGGAGTTGCGTGACCTCCTCGTGCGCCGCGCGCGGCCGGGCACCTCGGGCAGGGGCTGACCGGTGTCGGAGAGCACCCCCCGCCGGGTGCGGGTCACCAGCCCCCGCACGAGCGCCGCCCGGGCCCAGCGGGTGCCCGCCGCCCGGGAGATCGACGCCCAGACCCGCCTCGGCGAGGTGTACATGTCCTCGCTGGTGCGCTCGCAGCTCCGGCTCGCCCTGCTCGCGCTCACGGCCCTGACGGTGTTCGTCGGCGGGATCCCGCTGGTGTTCTGGCTCTTCCCGGACCTCTCCGACATCGAGGTGCTGGCCGTACCGCTCCCGTGGTTGCTGCTGGCGTTCGCCGTCTACCCGTTCCTGCTCCTCGTGGGGTGGCTCTACGTCCGCGCGGCCGAGCGCAACGAGCGTGCCTTCACCGACGTGCTGGACCGATCGTGATCCCCGCCTGCGCATGACCGCCGCCGGGTACAGCGTCCTCGGCATCACGGCGGTCTTCGTCGCCACCCTGGCGGTCGGCGCGTACGGCTGGCGGTTCTCCCGCACGACCAGCGACTTCTTCGTCGCCTCGCGCACGGTGCGGCCGGGGCTCAACGCGTCGGCGATCGGCGGGGAGTACCTCTCCGCGGCGTCCTTCCTCGGCGTCGCGGGTCTCGTGCTCGCCTTCGGCACGGAGATGCTGTGGTACCCGGTCGGCTGGACGGCGGGCTACCTCGTGCTGCTGGTCCTCGTCGCCGCGCCGCTGCGCCGGTCCGGGGCCTACACGCTGCCCGACTTCGCGGAGAGCCGGCTGGAGTCGCGCGGGGTGCGCCGGCTGTCCGCGCTGCTGGTCGTGGCCATCGGCTGGCTCTACCTGATGCCGCAGTTCCAGGGCGCCGGCCTGGCCCTGGCCTCGACCACCGGTACCGGGCCGTGGCTGGGGGGCGTGCTGGTCGCCACCGTCGTCCTCGTCAACGTCCTGTTCGGCGGCATGCGCAGCATCACCTTCGTCCAGGCCTTCCAGTACTGGCTGAAGCTGACGGCGCTGCTGTTCCCGCTGCTGTTCATGGCCGCGATCTGGCTCGGCGACGGCGCGGTGTCCCCTGCCTCGGCCGACGTGGGCGGGAGCGGGGACTCGTGGGTGTCCCCCCTCGCGGGCGCCGAGCACGAGGTCTACACGACCTACTCGATCATCATCGCGACGTTCCTCGGCACGATGGGCCTGCCGCACGTCGTGGTCCGCTTCTACACCAACCCCGACGGGGCGGCGGCCCGCCGGACGACGCTGTTCGTCCTGGCCCTGCTCGGCCTCTTCTACCTCCTGCCGCCGGTGTACGGGGGCCTGGGCCGGCTCTACGCGCCGGACCTCGTCGCGAGCGGCCGGGCGGAGTCGGTGGTGCTGGAGCTGCCGTCGCGGATGCTGGCCGGAACCGGTGGCGAGCTCCTCTCCGCGCTGACGACGGCGGGGGCGTTCGCGGCGTTCCTCTCCACGTCCTCCGGGCTGACCGTCGCCGTGGCGGGGGTGATCAGCCAGGACGTGATGGGCCGCCGGTTCGGCGGGGTGCGCGCCTTCCAGGCCGGCGCCGTCGTCGCCGTGCTCGTCCCGCTGGGCCTCGCCGTCCTCACCGAGGGGGTGGGGGTGGCCCAGGCCGTCGGGCTGGCGTTCGCCTTCGCCGCCTCCACCCTCTGCCCCCTGCTGGTGCTGGGGATCTGGTGGCGCCGGCTCACCGACGTGGGCGCGATCGCCGGGATGCTCGTCGGTGGGGGCTGCGCCGGGGGTGCGGTCCTGGCGACCCTGCTGGGTCTCGGCCCCGGGGGCTGGGCGGGCGCGCTGCTCGCCCAGCCCGCCGCCTGGACGGTCCCCCTGGCGTTCCTCACGATGGTGGGCGGATCACTGGCCACGGCCCGGCGGGTGCCGCGGCACGCCGCCCGGACGATGGTGCGGCTGCACACCCCCGAGTCGGTGCAGCTCGACCGCGGGAACCCGCCCCGCTGAACCGGCCGGCGCGACGGTTCGCGCGGCGACCGCTCGTCCCGCCGGACCCGCCGTACGGCGACTGCCGGTGACCGCTCGGCGCAGCAGCCGCTCGGCCTCCTGTGGAGGCGTGGGCCCACTCCTACCGTGACAGGGCTCACATTTCCGCGTGGACAGCCTGCCCACTCTGACCAGGAGGTCACCCGTTGACCGATCCCACGGAACGGCGTCTGCTGACGCCCGAGGAATATCGCGCCGCCCAGGATTCACCGGAGTTCGTCGAGCTCAAGAAGCGGTTCCGCAGCTTCGCCTTCCCGATGACGGTCGCGTTCCTGGCCTGGTACCTGCTCTACGTGCTGCTCTCCACGTACGCGGTCGACTTCATGTCCACGAAGGTCTTCGGTGACGTCAACGTCGGCATCCTGCTGGGCCTGGCCCAGTTCGTGACGACCTTCGTGATCACGCACCTGTACGTGGCGCACGCCAACAGGCGCACCGACCCCATCGCCGATGAGATGCGCGAGCGCCTCGAGGCCCACGACTTCGCGCCGGGGCACACCGGCACCGACACGACCCGGGGAGCCACGCGTGGTTGACCTTCTCGCTGCCGACGACACGGTCGGCAGCCCGGCGATCAACATCTCGATCTTCGGCGCCTTCGTCGTGGTGACGTTGTTCATCACGTTCCGGGCCAGCCGCACCAACAAGAGCGCCGCCGACTTCTACGCGGCCGGTCGGAGCATCACCGGCACGCAGAACGGCCTGGCGATCGCCGGCGACTACCTGTCGGCCGCATCCTTCCTGGGCATCGCCGGCGTCATCGCCGTCGCCGGGTACGACGGGTTCCTCTACTCCATCGGGTTCCTCGTGGCCTGGCTGGTGGCGCTGCTTCTGGTCGCCGAGCTGATGCGCAACACGGCTCGGTTCACGATGGCCGACGTCCTGGCGTTCCGGATGCGCCAGGGTCCGGTGCGTACGGCCGCGGCTCTCTCCACGCTGGCGGTGTCGCTGTTCTACCTGCTGGCGCAGATGGCCGGCGCCGGCGGTCTCGTCGCGCTGCTGCTGGGCGTCAGCGGTGACCTGGCCGAGGCGCTGGTGGTGACGCTGGTGGGCGCGCTGATGATCTTCTACGTGCTCGTCGGTGGCATGCGGGGCACCACCTACGTGCAGATGATCAAGGCGACGCTGCTCATCGCCGGCGCCTTTGTCATGACGGTCTGGGTGCTGGGCAAGTACGGCTTCAACCTGTCGTCCCTGCTCGGCGGCGCCGTCGACAGCGCCGGCAGCGAGTCGGTGCTCAACCCGGGCGGGCGGTACGGCGCCAGCGAGACGACGAAGCTGGACTTCATCAGCCTCGGGCTGGCACTCGTCCTCGGCACGGCCGGGCTGCCCCACGTGCTGATGCGCTTCTACACGGTCCCCACGGCGAAGGACGCTCGCAAGTCGGTCGTCTGGGCCATCTGGCTGATCGGCATCTTCTACCTGTTCAGCCTGGTCATCGGCTACGGCGCCGGCGCCCTGGTGGGTTCGGAGGCGATCCTGGCCGCACCGGGGGGTGAGAACGCCGCGGCACCGCTGCTCGCGTTCGAACTGGGTGGCACCGTGCTGCTCGGCATCATCGCCGGCGTCGCGTTCGCCACGATCCTCGCCGTCGTCGCCGGTCTCACGATCACCGCGTCGGCCTCGTTCGCGCACGACGTCTACGCCTCGGTGATCAAGAAGGGGAACGTCCCGCCCAACGGAGAGGTCAAGGTCGCCCGGATCACCGCCATCGTGATCGGCGCGGTGGCGATCGGCGGCGGCATCCTGGCGCTGCAGGCGGGTCTCAACATCGCCTTCCTGGTGGCGCTCGCCTTCGCTGTCGCCGCCTCGGCGAACCTGCCGACGATCCTCTACACGCTGTTCTGGAAGAAGTTCACCACCCAGGGCGCGCTCTGGTCGATCTACGGCGGGCTGATCATCTGCATCGGGCTGATCATCTTCTCGCCGGTCGTCTCCGGCGCGGAGGGGGCCATGTTCCCCGGCGTGGACTTCGCCTGGTTCCCGTTGAAGAACCCGGGCCTGGTGTCCATCCCGGCCTCGTTCTTCCTGGGCTGGCTCGGTACGCAGATCTCGAAGGACGTGCCCGACGAGGCCAAGTGGGCCGAGCTCGAGGTGCGTGCCTTCACCGGCATCGGGGCGGAGAAGGCCGTCAAGCACTGAGGTGGCACTGCCGAGGCGCGCGTCCCCTGCGGGGCGCGCGCCTCGTGCGCTTCTGGGCGTCGGTACCCCGCGGCGTGCCGTCGGAGCCACGGTGTCGTCGTCGAAGCCGCGTTGCAGCACGGCTGCCGTCACCGCACGGCGGCGCGCCTCGCGCGTGCGGGGCCGACCTCGCGGTGTGGTGGTGTGCCGCGCGGTGGACGACGGGAGGTGCGGGTCAGGCGGCGGCTGCGGGAGCCGGGGCGGTCTCCGGCGTGCGGACGGCGTCGACGGTCTCCGCGCTGTCGGGCACGGCGAGCGCCACCGGGGCGGTCGTGGAGTGCCGGCTGCGCACGGCCCAGCGGGCGACCAGCCCGGCCAGGACGACGAGGCCGGCGACGGCGTGCTGCCCGGGATGCGCGAGCGCGACGGCGATCGCCGCGGCATAGACGACGGAGAGCAGCAGCGTCGGGACGGGCAGGCGCGGAAGGTGCAGGGGCACGGCAGGACCTCCGGGGGAGGCGCCCCGCCGGCCGGCGACCGGAAGGCTGGCGGTCCGGTCGCCGGCGCGGCGACGGCGCGGTGGGACGAGGAGCAGACCCGGAAGGCCTACGTGAGCATGTCCTTGGCCTTCTGGAGCATGTTCTTCGTGTCGGTCTGCGGCGTCGGGTACAGCCGCGGGTCGCCCGGGGGCAGGATCGGCGCATCGGCGGTCGCCTCGATGGGGCGGGCCGCGTAGGTGGCACGGCCGTCGTACGAGGGGCCGCTGGCCCAGCGACCGGATGCGGCGTCGGGGCCGTCGGAGGCGTCGATGAACGTGTAGCCCAGGTCGCCGACCTCCTCCTCGAGCGGGAACGCCTCGGGCACCGGCACACCTTCGAGGCCGTCCTCCTTCAGCTCCTCGAGCGCGTGCAGCCACTGCTGCTGGTGGTAGTGGTCGCGGGTGACGAGGAACCGCAGCATGTCCTTCACGCCCGGGTCGTCGGTCATGTTGTAGAGCCGGGCCACCTGCAGCCGACCCTGCATCTCGGCCGTGGCGTTGTACATGAAGTCGGCGTACAGGTTGCCGCTGGCGGTCACGTAGGCGCCGGTCCAGGGGTTGCCCATGCTGTCGATGTAGGAGGCGCCGGCTCCGTTGACGATCGCGTGCTGCGGGTTGTGCTGTCCGTAGCCCGCGGCGGCTTCCTTGCTCCGGTCGGCGGCGTCCGGCTTGAGCGGGATGTGGTCGAGGAGCCGGTCGATCATCGTCACGATCATCTCGACGTGGGCGAGCTCCTCGGTGCCGATCGCGAGGAGCAGGTCCTTGTACTTGCCGGGCAGGCGGCAGTTCCAGCCCTGCAGCAGGTACTGGGTGGCGACGGTCATCTCGCCCCACTGACCGCCGAGGACCTCCTGCATCTTGCGGGCGAAGTCCGGGTCGGGACCGTCGGGCTTGGCCTCGTACTGCAGGGCGTGGGTGTGCGTGAACACGGGCTCTCCCCAGGTCGTCGTCGCGCCACCGCCGGTGCGGTGACACCGGGGAACTGCCCGGGCACCGTGGCCCGCCCGTGCCGTCCCCTGGCCCAGGCGTGCCAACCTCAGCGATCCCGGAGGAACACGGTGAGCGTGAACTCCGACCCGTCGTCCACCCAGGACAGCCGGCCGCCGAGCTCGCGGGTCTGCCGCTGCACCGACCACAGCCCCAGCCCGGTCAGGTCCAGCGGCGGACGGGTCTGCCGGAGGTGGCCCACCACCCGGTCGACGGGGACGCCGGCCTGCGACAGGGCGAGGTGCACCCATCCGGTCCGCCGGCCGATCTCCAGGCGCACCGGCCGGCCCTCCCCGTGCCG
The DNA here is from genome assembly GCF_000582785.1 of Candidatus Blastococcus massiliensis AP3. Classification (GTDB taxonomy): domain Bacteria; phylum Actinomycetota; class Actinomycetes; order Mycobacteriales; family Geodermatophilaceae; genus Blastococcus; species Blastococcus massiliensis. The sequence goes on along the minus strand of NZ_HG931173.1, from coordinate 1,677,492 downwards.
GTGGGCGTTCTCCAGCAGGTTCGTGAGGATGCGCTGCACGCGGGCGTCGGCGACGGGGACCTCACCTGCCCCGTCGCGCACCTCGACCGTGAGCAGCCTCCGCGGCAGCCCGGCGGCCCCCACGGAGGCGGCGACGACGTCGCGGAGCAGTCGCGGACCGGTGCGGCGCAGCGCTCCTCCGGCGGCGTCGGCGGTGCGCAGCATGGAGGAGAGCTGCGCGGTCTGGGCGCGGGCGAGCTCGAGCAGTTCCCGCGCGCGGTCCGGCGGCCCGTCCAGCGAGCCGAGCGCCGCCTCCAGCGAGGCGAGCGGGCTGCGCATGTCGTGACACAGGGCGCGCAGGACGGCGTCCTCGGGAGTGGGCTCGTCCGCCGCGTCGACGCGCGACGAGCGCCGGGGCAGGTGGGCGCGCAGGACCCGCGCCAGATCGGCGAGCAACCCGCGGGCGGGGTGCGGAATCGGTGCGTCAGCAGCGAGGGTCACGGGCATTCCAGGGTGGAGCCGGTCAGCGACGCCGGGGGACGACGGCCGACAGGAGGGTGATGTCGGAGATCGACGGCGCGCTCGCTGCTGAACGCGGTGGCCCGGTGGACGTGGTGGTGGTCGACGACCACCCCCTGTTCACCCGGGGGCTGGGCCTGCTCCTGCCGGGCCTGAGCGGCGGCAGGGTGCGGGTCGTGGGGACGACGGACGACGCCTCGGCCGCGGCCGCGCTGGTGCGCCGGCACCACGCCGACGTGGCGATCGTCGACCTGCACATGCCCCCACCGGGGGGAACCAGGGCGATCGCCGCGATCCGCCGGGCAGACCCGATGGTGCGGGTCGTGGCGCTCTCAGGCCTGGCGGAGGCCGACGCCGCGATCGAGGCGCTGCGGGCGGGTGCGGCGGGCTTCCTGCCGAAGACTGCCGACCCGGAATCCCTCGTGCGGCCGTTGCTCGCCGTCCTGGACGGCTGGTCGGTGCTGCCCGAGGCGCTGCTGCGGCAGCTGCTGGAGGAGGCCACCCCGACCGGCGAGCAGGGCATCGCCGACCAGCTCACCGCCGATGAGCGCCGGCTGTGGCGGCTGATCGCGGACGGCACCAGCACCGTGGACATCGCGACGACGCTGCACGTGTCGGAGCGGACCACGAAGCGGCTGGTCGCCCACCTGCTGCGGCGGCTGGACGTGACCACGCGGGTCGAGGCCGCCGCGCTGGCCGGCCGCGTCGGGCTCGGCAAGGACTCCGGCGCGCGCGCCCGCCCGGCCGGCGGCTGGGCCGGGTGAGCCGGACAGGACCTCATCGCGGGCGCAGCTACCCGCCCGGGTGATCGTCACGCCTCGATCAGGAACGGTTCGTCTCGACTTCGCCGGAGGTGCGGGGCAGGAGCTGCTCGGCCCACGGCTCCGACGCCGCCACCGCGAAGGGGGCGACGTCGTCGGCGGACATGTCGAGGGCGATGTAGCCGCCGCGCCCGGCTCCCACGCAGGCGACGACGGAGGCCAGCCCCGCCCGGCGCTGGAACCACGACTGCTGCACCTGCCAGCCGACGACCGCCCGCCGCTCCAGGACCGCCCGCTCGCGCACCAGCCAGCCGACGCGGACGGCGAAGGACCGTGCGCCGGCGGCGTGCCCCAGGGAGGCAAAACGCCCCAGGCCCAGCGGCACGCCCAGCACGGTGAGGACGACGCCGGCCAGCAGCAGCGGCCACCAGCCGGCGGTCACGGTCAGCACCGCTCCGGCGGCGGTGACCAGCAGTCCGCCGCCCATGGCGCGGACGATCCGCCGGCGCCGGGCGGCGGCGGGATGGCGGGTGAGCGGGCCGGGGTCGTCGACTAGCCGCCGGGCGAGCCGCTCGGCCTCCGCGCGTGGTCCGAGAGGGAGCAGCTGCCCGCGGCGCTGGGCGTCCCCGAGGCCGGTGACCAGGCCGTTGACCCGGGCCGCGCCGACCAGCCGCATCCCGGCCCCGTCGGCCACGGCGACGCCGCGGATGCGGTCGATCTCCAATTCGGTGTGCCGCCGGGTGAGCAGCCCGCGCACGGCCACCAGCGATCCGCCGCGCCGGACCAGCCGGAACCGCCAGTTGACGACGGCGGCGCCGATCACCGCGCCTCCCGCCAGCAGGGCTATGGCGACCGCCGCGAGCGCCAGCGCGACGAGGGGCGAGTCCAGCGACGGCCCGTCCAGGTCGGGCAGCACGCTGTCGGGCACCTCGTCGACGACCCGGGACAGCGCGCCGACGGCGGCCAGCGGCACGGCGAGGTAGCCACCGACCAGGGGCGCGTAGAGCAGCCAGCGGTTGCTGAAGCGGGCGAACTCCTCCTCGGGCTCCTCGGGTTGCTCGGCCGGGGCTCCTTCCGGCATGCGGCCCGGGTCCTCGGGACCGGCCGCCGGAAGGCGACTGCGCTTGGTGAGCACCGCCGTCCGCAGCCGGTCGCCCTCGTCGCGGGGGACGCCGTCGATCAGGAGTTCCTCGTCGGCACCCGCACCGCGCCCCGCGCTGCTCGTACCACCGGCAGCGGCGTCGATGCGCACCCGCACCAGCCCCAGCAGCCGGTGCACCGGAGGGGCCTCGATCTCCACCCCGCGGATCCGGTCGTTCGGGACGGTGCGCACGGACCGCGACACCAGCCCGCGCGTGACGACGACGGCGCCGGGCCCGTCGAGATAGCTGAACCGCCACCAGGTCAGCGCCGCCGTCCCCAGGGAGACCAGCGTGACGGCCGCGACGAGTCCGACGACGGTCCAGCGGCCACCGCCCAGCCCGACCGCTGCCAGCGCCGGGATCGCGTACGGGACGAACCTTCGGGCCTGGCGGAACGTGACGGTGTGGACCAGGACGACCCGCGGCGACGTCCGGCGGGCCGGCGGCGGGAGCGGCGGCGGAACCGGGGCCGGCCAGGTCATGTCGCCTGGTCCCGGGTCCGTTCGGCGCGCTCGGCGAGGTCGGCGGCGACCCGCTGGGCGACCCCGTGCTCGAGGTGCCAGATGTGCACCGTGCCCTGGCTGGAGGCGGTGAACACGGCGACCGTCGCCAGCCCGAACATCTGCTGGAGCAGGCCGCGGGTGACGTCGACGGTCTGGATGCGGGAGACCGGCACCAGCGTCCAGGTCTGGCTGAGCCAGCCGGTGCGGGTGAAGACGGCGTCCCCGGTGACCTCCCAGCGGTAGACCCGGTGCTTGAGCCACGGGCGCACGACGATGCTGACCAGCGCCTCCAGGACGGCGACGACCGGGACCGCCCAGCGCAGGAAGGGGACCGGCCCACCGAGGTCGCCCGGCACCCAGACGAGCAGCGCGATGACGACGACCGCGGTGACGGCCGCGCTGATCAGGCTCTCGGTCACCCACAGCCCGATCGCCGAGCGGGGCAGCGACCACGCGGGTTCGCGGACGTGGGCGGTGGTCATCGGGAGTCATCCTCGCAGCCCGCGCCGCTCCGGCGGGTCGTGCCACGATGGAGGGCGTGATGCCGCAGCAGGTCCCGACCGTGTCCGTCAGCGAACTGCCCCAGGACGCCGTGGTCCTCGACGTCCGCGAGGACGACGAGTGGGTGCACGGCCACATCGAGGGCGCGACGCACATCCCGATGGGCGACGTCCCGAGCCGGCTGGACGACCTGCCGGAGGGCGACCCGCTCTACGTGACCTGCCGCAGCGGCGGCCGCTCCGCGCGGGTGGCCGCCTGGCTGAACCAGAACGGCTTCGACGCGGTGAACGTCGCGGGCGGCATGGGGGAGTGGGAGGCCGCCGGCAAGCCCATGGTCAGCGAGACCGGCGAGCCCCCCTTCGTGCGCTGACCCCACGGGACTTTCGGCGCCGAAAGTCCCGTGAGAGTCGCTCAGAAGTCGAGGAGCTCCTCGAGGATGCTCTTGCGGCGCTTCTTCTTGGCGTACTTCTCGTCGTAGCCGCGGCCGTAGTAGCGCTCGTCGTAGCGGTGCTGGCCGTAGTTCCGAGGGTCCCGGTCGTACGGGTCCGGCACCGGCGGGCGCGGCGCCTGCGGAGGCGCGACGGGGCGGCCCTCCTCGGCGTCGAGGTACGCGCGCTCGGCGGCGATGAGGTTCTCCAGCTCACCGCGGTCGAGGAACAGGCCCTTGCACTCGGTGCACTGGTCGACCAGGACGCGGTTGCGCTCGTACTGCGCCATCACGTTGTGGCACTTCGGGCACAGGAGCTGCATGGACGTCAGGCTACCTGCGCCCCACGATCCACCTGCTCGTCCGCGGTGGAGCGGACCGCTGTACCGCGGACGAGCAGGTCAGGCCTTCAGTTCGTACTCGGCGAACTTCGCGCGCAGGTCCTTCTTGGAGAACTTGCCGACGCTGGTCTTGGGCACCTCGTCGATGAACTCCACGGCGTCGGGCAGCCACCACTTGGCCACCAGCGGCTTGAGGTGCTCGAGGATCTCCTCCTCCGTCACCGTCTCGCCCTGCTTGAGGACGACGCAGGCCAGCGGTCGTTCGTCCCACTTCGGGTGCTTCACGCCGACCACCGCGGCCTCGGCCACGGCCGGGTGGCTCATGATCGCGTTCTCCAGGTCGACCGAGCTGATCCACTCGCCGCCGGACTTGATGAGGTCCTTGGTGCGGTCGGCGATGCGGATCGAGCCGTACTCGTCCATGGCCGCGACGTCACCGGTCTTCATCCAGCCGTCGTCGGTGGCGAGCACGGTGCCGGCGTCGGGGTTGTAGTACTCCTTGGCGCACCAGTTCCCGCGCACCTGCAGCTCACCGGTGGCGGCGTCGTCCCAGGCCTGCGGCTCGAGGGTGTCGGCGTCGACGATCCGCGCCTCGACACCGAACAGCGGGACGCCGGCCCGGGCGCGCACGTTCGCCTTGGTCTCGTCGTCGGCGTCCTCGTACCGCTTGGGCAGGATGCCCGACGACGCGACCGGTGAGGTCTCGGTCATGCCCCAGGCCTGGAGGATCGGCAGGCCGACCTGCTCGCGGTAGGCCTCGCTCAGTGCCTTGGGCACCGCCGACCCGCCGCAGCCGATCTCGCGCAGCTTGTGCGGCTGCCCGGCGAGGTGGGGGAGCACGCCCTGCCAGATGGTGGGGACGCCGGCGGTGAAGGTGACGCCCTCGTCGACGATCAGCTTGGCGAGGTTCTCCGGCTGCATCATCGGGCCGGGGAAGACCAGCGCCGCGCCCGCGGCCGGGGCGGCCTGCGCGATGCCCCAGGCGTTCGCGTGGAACATCGGGACGACGGGCATCGCGACGTCGCGGACGCTGAGCCCGAAGGCGTTGGGGGAGAGCGCCGCCATGGTGTGCAGCACCGTCGAGCGGTGCGAGTAGACGACGCCCTTGGGGTTGCCGGTGGTGCCGCTCGTGTAGCACATCGAGGCGGCCAGGTTCTCGTCCCGGACGTCGAACTCGACCGGCTCAGCCGCGGCCAGGAGCGTCTCGTAGTCGCTGATCCGCGGGTCGTCGGGCAGCTCGGCGTCGCCGCCGTCCTCCATGACGACGACGTGCCGGACCGTCGTCATCGTGTCCACGAGCGGCCAGAACAGGCCGAAGACCGAGCGGTCGACGAAGACGACCTCGTCCTCGGCGTGGTTGGCGATGTAGGTGAGCTGCTCGGGGAACAGCCGGATGTTGAGGGTGTGCAGCACGCGGCCGGTGCAGGGCGCGGCGAAGTAGAGCTCGAGGTGCCGCTGGCTGTTCCAGCCGAAGGTCGCCACCCGCCCGTCGGCGCTGATGCCGAGGGTGTCGAGCACGCCGCCGAGCCGGCGGGTCCGGTCCGCCCACTCGCGATAGGTGCTGCGGGTGACCCCCTTCGGCCCGTTCGTGACGATCGGGACGTCGCCGTAGTGCTGCTCGGCGTGGCGGAAGATCGTGTCGATGGTGAGGGGGCTGTCCTGCATCAGGCCGCGCATGGTCCGGATCCTGCCAGTGACCCGGCTCACCTTCCAGTGCCGGCCCCCAGGGACGCCGGTGGCTCCCTGCGGCCGCCGAGTCATGCGAACTCGTGGTGATCGGCCGCTGATGGCCACGAGTTCGCATGTCTCGGGGCAGGGCACCGGCCGAGCGCCTGTCCGGGGGCCGCTCCGACCCACCTACGCTGGCGCGCATGGCTTCCCGCAAGCGCACCACCGCTCCCGCTGCCGCGCCCGAAGGCGTCAACCCCAAGGCTCCGTGCCCGTGCGGGTCGGGCCGCCGCTACAAGCACTGCCACGGCTCCGGCTACGCGCCCCCGGTGATCCGCTCCTTCGAGGGCCTGCCCGGCGAGGCGGACTGGGTGGCGCTGCGCGAGCTGGTGCCGGCGGCGACGGCGGCGCTGCGGACGACGGACGGCCGCGACGTCACGCTCGCGAGCGTGCTGCCCGGTGGAACGCCGGCGCTGGTGCGGGAGAGCGGTGAGATCCTCCTGGGGGTCCAGCTCCAGGCCTCGTCCGACGACGTCAGCCGCGACATCGGCACCGCCCTGGCCGCCGCGCTCGAGGCGCCGGCCGGTGCGCCGGTCGACCCGGGCCCGATCGGTGGCGCGGGCTCGGCCGGGCCGCGCCTGCAGGAGCTGCTGGACCTCACGGCGCCCTTCGAGGTGACCGTGCACGAGGACTTCGGGTTCTGGCTCGAGGGCACCGACGCCGGTGCGGCCGCGCAGGCCGGGCTCCAGCACGCCAACGAGTCGATCCTGCCCACCGTCCGCCTGGCCGGGCTCGAGGCCGCCTACTGGGTGCGGCCCGGCTCCGAGCGCGCCCATCTGCGCTGGGTGCGTCCGGAGCGCGAGGAGCAGCTGCTCGACGCGCTGGCCCGGCTGCGCGCGGCCGGGGAGCCGATGCTGCTGGGCGAGGGGATCCGCTACGCCGGCGCCTTCCGGGCCCACGGGCTCGTCGTGCCGGTGTGGGACCTGCCCGCCGACGCACCCGCCGAGGACTGGATCGAGCCGGCCACCCAGTGGCAGGCGCGCCTGGAGCAGGCGCTCACCGTCACCGAGCCGCTCGACGCCGACGAGCGCCGCGCCCGCGCCGGCCTGCTGTCCCGCCAGATCACCATCCGCTAACCGCTGGGGACTTTCGGCGCCGAAAGTCCCCCGAAGCCCGGGGACTTTCGGCGCCGAAAGTCCCTGGGGTGCTTCAGATGCTGCGGATCAGGTGGCGGACGAAGCCGGCGCCACGGTGCAGCGCCGCGATCGAGATCCGCTCGTCGGCGGCGTGCAGGGCCGCCAGTTCCTCGCGGGTCACGTCGAACGGCATGAACCGGTAGACGCTGTCGCAGATCTGGCTGAAGTGCCGCGAGTCGCTGGCCTGCACCATCAGGTACGGCGCCACCACCGCGTCGGGGTAGGCCGCCTGCGCGGCCGCGGCGACCAGCGCCCAGGCGTCGTTGTCGGTCCGCGAGACCGGCGAGGGGTCGTTGCCGGTCAGCACGCGCAGCTCCACCGACTCGTCGCCGATCACTTGGCGCAGCCGGTCCACGGTCGACTGCACGGTCTCGCCGAGCGCGATCCGGATGTTCAGGTGCGCCGACGCCCGGGTCGCCAGCACGTTGGAGGCCTTGCTGCCCTCCAGCCGGGTCACCGCCACCGTCGTCCGCACGAGGGCGTTGGCCTCGCGCCCGGCGCGGGAGAGGACCGTCGCCAGCACCGGGCCCAGCGCACGCGCGTTCGCGAACACCGCGCGCAGCGGGCCGGGCGCGTGCCGGCCGGCGGCGTCGACCATGCCGAGGACGACGTCGTTGAGGCGGGCGGGGAACGGCTGCGCGTCGACGGCGAGGATGGCCTTCGCCAGCCGCGCCGGTGCGCCGCCGGGGAGGGGGGAGGCCGCGTGCCCGCCCGGGTCGGTGGTGACCAGCTCGACGTTGAGGCTGCCCTTCTCGGCCAGTCCCACGACGGCGATCTGCCCGGGGACGCCCGGGAACATCCCGGTCACCACCGCGCCGCCCTCGTCGAGCACGGCCCACGGCGTGATGCCGCGCTCGGTGAACGCCGCGACCGCGAGCTGGGCGCCGACGCCGGTGACCTCCTCGTCGTTGCCGAAGGAGAGCCAGACGTCGCGCCGGGGCGTGCAGCCCTCGGTCACGAGCGCCTCGACCGCCTCGAGGATGGCGACCATCGAGCCCTTGTCGTCGATGGCCCCGCGGCCGTGCACGACGCCGTCCTCGATCAGCCCGGAGAACGGGTCGCGGCTCCAGGCCTGGCCCTCCACGGGGACGACGTCGTAGTGCGCCATGAGCACCAGCGGCGGCTCGTCGGTGGTCCCGCGCCAGCGGTACAGCAGCGCGCCGTCGCCCAGCTGCTCGCGCTCCAGCGTGGCGTGCGTCCGGGGGTACAGCTCGGCCAGCCGGGCGCGGTACTCGGCGAACGCCGCCTCGTCGATCTGTGCGCGGTCCCGGTAGGAGACGGTGGGGATGCGGATGAGCTCGGCCAGGCGGGCGGCCGCGCCGTCGGCGTCCAGCCCGCTGAGGTCGACCGGGGCGCCGGAGGCTTCCGCGGGGCGGAAGCGGGACACCCGCCGGGCGGTGGCGCCCGCGGCAGCGGCGGCCGCTGCCGCACCGGCCAGGACGAGGGGACGACGCATGCTGGCTCCTCGGGTTCGTCTCACAGGGGGTCGCGGGAGACGGGGCAGGACATGCACCGCGGGCCGCCCCGGCCGCTGCCGAGCTCGGAGCCCGCGATCCGGATGACCTCGATGCCGGCCGCCTCGAGTGCTGCGTTGGTGACCGTGTTGCGCTCGTAGCCGACCGTCAGGCGCGGGGCGAGCGCGAGGGTGTTGTTGCCGTCGTCCCACTGCTCGCGCTCGGCGGTGACGGGGTCCAGGCCGGTGTCGATGACCCGCAGCTTGTCGATGCCCATCGCGGCGGCGGCCGCCTCCACGAACGGCTGCGGCCCGGTCACGGTCAGCTCCACCGGATCGGCGTCGTCGGCCACCCCGTCCGGGGCCGTGACCGTCCACGCGCTCAGCGAGTCGGCGACCGCGGGGTACATGACCAGCGCGTCGACGTCGACCATCGTGGCGATGGTGTCCAGGTGCATGGTGGCCCGCTCCTGGGCGATCGGGACGACGAGCACCGTGTGCGCCAGCCCGCGGGCGAACACCCGCCGCGCCAGCCGTTCGGCGCCGCCCGGCGTCGTCCGCTCGCCGACCCCGACCGCCAGCACGCCCGGTGCCAGCAGCAGGACGTCGCCGCCCTCGAGGTGCTCGAGGTTCGCGGCGTAGAGCTGCTCGGCGCCGGCGAAGCGCGGGTGGTGGGTGTAGACGGCGGCGGTGATCGTGCTCTCGCGGTGCCGCGCCGGCATGGCCAGCGACGTGACCGCGACCTCGTCGCCGATCCACACCGACGAGTCGCGGGTGAACAGCAGGTTGGGCAGCGGGGGGACGACGAAGTCCGCGCGGTCCATGACCTCGTACGCCAGTCCCCGCCCGCCGCGCAGCTCGTCGTGGGCGAGCCCGCCGATGAGCGTGGCGGCCAGCGCCTCGGGATCGAGCCAGGCCAGGTGCCGGGTGGCGGCCCGCTGCAGGGTGGCGCCGAGGCGCGGGTCGTCGACCGCCGCGCCGATGAGCTCGGCCCGCGCGGAGGGGAACGAGAGGACCTCGGTGAGCAGCCGGTCGAGGTAGAGGACCTCGACGCCCCGGGCGGTCAGCGCCGCGGCGAAGGCGTCGTGCTCCTCCTGGGCGCGATCCACCCACGGGACGCCGTCGAAGAGCAGCTCGTCGTTGTTGCGCGGCGTCAGTCGTCGCAGCTCGTTGCCGGGCCGGTGCAGCAGCACCGTCCGCAGCGTGCCGACCTCGCTGCTGGCGCCCATGGCCGGGGACGGGGTCATGATCAGAAGGCTGGCACAGCCGGTGCGCCGGAGTACCGCGGGGCGGCCGCGACCCGCTGGTTAGTGTGCGTATCCGGGCCGGCAGCGCTGCCGGGACCCGTCAAGCGGAGGTGCGACGTGGACCTGTTCGACCTGACCGGCAAGGTGGCCGTGGTGACCGGGGGGACCCGCGGCATCGGCATGATGATCGCCCGCGGTCTGCTTCAGGCCGGAGCGGCGCGCGTCTACATCAGCTCCCGCAAGGCCGACGCCGGCGAGGCCGCCGTCGCCGAGCTGGCCGAGTTCGGCACGGCCATCTCCATCCCGGCCGACGTCTCGAAGGAGGCGGAGTGCATCCGGCTGGCCGAGGAGGTCGGCAAGCGCGAGGAGCAGGTGCACATCCTGGTCAACAACGCCGGCGCCACCTGGGGCGAGGACCTGGAGAAGTTCCCCGAGTCGGCGTGGGACAAGGTGCTCGACCTCAACCTCAAGGCGCCGTTCTTCGTCACCCGCGCGTTCCTGCCGCTGCTGGAGAAGGCCGCCTCGCACGAGGACCCGGCCCGGGTGATCAACATCGGCAGCATCGCGGGCCTGCAGCCCTCCGCGGCACGCACGTACTCGTACTCGACGTCCAAGGCCGCGGTGCACCAGCTCACCCGCAACCTGTCCAAGGAGCTGGCACCCCGCCGGATCACGGTCAACGCCGTCGCCCCGGGACCGTTCGAGTCGAAGATGATGGCCGCCACGCTCGCCGCCGCCGGCGACGAGATGAACAAGCGGGTTCCGCTCGGCCGCATCGGGCGCCCCGACGACATGGCCGGTATCGCCGTCTTCCTGTCCTCGCGGGCCGGCTCGTACCTGACCGGCACGATCATCCCCGTCGACGGCGGCATCGCCACCTGAGGCTGCCCGCGATGATCAGGTGACCTGATCATCGGGCGTCCTCCCTCACCGCCCACCGTGAGGGAGGACGCTGCACGATCAGGTCACCTGATCGTGGCCGCCCCTCAGTCGGGGAGCAGGACGCCGGGGTTGCAGATGCCCTTCGGGTCCAGCCGCGCCTTGACCGCACGCAGCACCTCCACGCCCAGCCGCCCGATCTCCCGCTCCAGCCACGGCCGGTGGTCGGCGCCGACGGCGTGGTGGTGGGTGAGCGTTCCCCCCGCGGCGAGCATCGCGTCGGTCGCGGCCCGCTTGGCGCCCAGCCACTGCTGGATCGGCAGCGCGTCGTCGCGGTCGGCGAGCACGGTGAAGTACAGCGAGGCGCCGGTCGGGTAGCCGTGCGAGAGATGCGTCATCACCAGCGGACGGCGTCCCGAGACGGTCAGCGACTCGCGCAGCGCCCGCCGGACGGCGTCGTAGACCGTGGGCAGCGCCGACCAGGTGGCCGCCGTCTCCAGCGTCTCGACCAGCAGGCCGGCGTCCAGCAGGGAGTCGCGCACGTAGGGCGCCCCGAACCGGTGCCGGCGCCACGACTCCCCGACGGTGCGGCCCACCCGGATCGCGCCGCCCTCGCGCAGCAGCGCGGAGCCCGCCCGCTTGCGCGCTCGCACGATCTCCGGCAGCCCCTCCCAGCCGACGACGAGCAGGCAGCCCTCGCCGTGCCCCCGTGCGCGCAGCATCCGGCGCAGCATCCGGGCGCCCGCGCCGCCGGCGTTGAGCAGGTTGGCCCGCGTCTCGTCGCCGTCGGAGAGCCGGACGACGTCGGGCAGCAGGTCGTGCCGCGCGAGCCGCTGCAGCGCGGCCAGCCCGGCGGCCCAGGTGCGGAACGACCACCCCTCGTAGGCCGTCGTCGTGGGCTTCGGGCGGACCCGCAGCGTCACCTCGGTGATCACCCCGAGCGTCCCCTCCGATCCGAGCGCGAGGCCCAGCAGGTCCGGGCCCGCGGCCGACGCCGGCGGGTGCCCGAGCTCGAGGACCCCGGACGGCGTCGCCAGCGTGAGCCCGGCGACCAGCTCGTCGAACCGGCCCACGCCGGTGGAGGCCTGCCCGGAGCTGCGGGTCGCCGCGTAGCCGCCGATGGTGGCGAACTCCCAGCTCTGCGGCAGGTGGCCGAACGTCAGCCCTTCCCGTCCCAGGGCCTCCTCCAGCGCCGGCCCGCGCATCCCCGGCCCGACCGTCACCAGCGACGAGGGCACGTCGAGGTCCTGCACCGACGCCATCCGGCCCAGGTCGAGGACCACCGCCGGGCGGTCGTCGGGATCCACGCCGGCCAGCCCGCCGACCACGCTCGTCCCACCGCCGAACGGGACGACGACGACGTCGTGCTCGCTGCACACCGCGAGCAGGGCGGCGGTCTCGTCGGTCGTTCCGGGCAGCACCACGGCGTCCGGGGCGTCCGAGGCGTCCCCTTCCCGGCGGCGCAGCAGGTCCAGGTAGCTCTTGCCGCCGGCCCGGCGCAGCCTCGACTCCCGGTCGGTGCGCACGTTCTCCTCGCCCACCACGCCGGCCAGGGCGGCCCGGGCGGCGTCGGGCAGCCGGGACGGCGTGAGCCGGATGTCGTCCACCGCGACCGGCGGCGTGCGCCGCGGCGTCCAGCCCAGTTCGCGGGCCAGATGGCGGCGGGCGGCCTTGGGCAAGGTCGCCTCGAGAGCGGGCGCGCGGTCCCCCGTGGAGTCGGTGGAGCCGTCGGCGGGGTGGGGACCCCAGCCCTGGATCGTCAGTTCCGGCTGTTCGGGCACGGCTACAGTCTGCCGGTGCCGATGCGATGCGGATCACGGTGATCGGTTCCCTGTCGGCCGGGCAGCGTTCGCGCGACCTGGCCGACACCGCGGGATCGCTGGTCGACGTCGTCGTGGTGGGCGGCGGGGTGACCGGCGCGGGCGTCGCCCTGGACGCTGCTGCCCGCGGGTTGTCGGTGGTCCTGCTGGAGCGCACCGACCTGGCCGCGGGCACCAGCCGCTGGTCGTCCAAGCTGGTGCACGGCGGGCTGCGCTACCTGGCCCACGGGGAGATCGGGCTGGCGCGGGAGAGCGCCCGGGAGCGCGCCGTCCTCATGGGCACCACGGCGCCGCACCTGGTGCGCCGGTTGCCGTTCCTCATCCCCGATGCCGCGGGGCGCGACGTCAGCGCGCTGGGTGCGGTCGGTGGCCGGCTCGGTGACCTCGTCCGGCTGTCGGTCATGGGCGGCCGCGGGTCGCTGCCCTCCACCCGGCGGGTGGGCGCCGACGAGGTCGGGCGGCTGGTGCCCGGGGTCCGCCCGGGGCGCGGCGGGGTGGTGTTCTGGGACGGTCAGCTCGTCGACGACGCCCGGCTGGTCGTGGCGCTGGCGCGCACCGCCGCGGCGTACGGCGCCCGGATCCTCACCGGCGCCACGGTGACCGCCGTCGACGGCGCCACCACGCCCCCGCTCGGCTCCGCCGAGGTGCACGCCGACCTCGACGGCGAGGCGTTCACGCTGCGCGCGCGGGTCGTCGTCAACGCGGCGGGCGTATGGGCGCAGCGGCTGGCTCCGGGCATCCGGCTGGTGCCCTCCCGCGGCTCGCACCTGGTGCTGCGGGCCGACCGGCTGGGCTCCCCGTCGGCGGCGCTCACCGTGCCGCTGCCCGGCTCCCGGTCGAGGTACGTCTTCGCGCTGCCGCAGGCCGACGGCCTGGTCTACCTGGGCATCACCGACGAACCGGTCGAGGGGCCCGTCCCCGACGACGACCCGCAGCCCTCGGACGGCGAGGTGCAGCAGCTGCTCGACACCGTCAACCAGGTGCTCAGCGACCCGCTCACCAGCGACGACGTCGTCGGCCGCTACGCCGGGTACCGCCCGCTGGTCCTGCCGGAGTCCGCGGGGACGGGGCCGGGTGACGCGACCGCCGACCTCTCCCGCAAGCACCTGCTGAGCTGGGACGGACCGGTCCTCACCGTGGTCGGCGGCAAGCTCACGACCTACCGCGCGATGGCGGAGGAGACGGTCGACGCCGTCGTCGCCCGGCTGGGCGGGAACGCCCGGTCCACCACGCCGCGCCTGGCCCTGATCGGGGCGGCGCCGCGGCCCGCGCTGGAGCGCCTGTCCGCGCCGGCCCGCCTGGTGGCGCGGTACGGCACCGAGGCGACCGAGGTGGAGTCGCTGGGCCCCGACGTCGTGGCGGCCGGCCGTCCCGAGACGGTGGGGGAGCTGCGCTTCGGCGTCCGCCACGAGGGGGCCCGCACGGTCTCCGACCTGCTGGACCGGCGCACCCGCATCGGCCTGGTGCCCGAGGACCGCGCGCGGGCGGTGCCGGTGGCGGAGCGGGTGCTGGCCGAGGAGCTGCGTCCCGCCTGAGGGGACGAGCCCTCAGGCCGCGACGACCGCGCGTGGCTCGTCGGCCTGGAGCGCCGTCAGGCTGCGCCGGACACCGACCGCCACCGCGCCCAGCGCGAAGAACCCCTCGTCGTCCTCCAGGGAGGAGGTGCGCAGGAGGCTGACCAGCCGCCCCAGCGCGGCTCCCGCCCGGGCGATCTGCTCGTCGCGCTCGTCGGGGGTCGACCCGTCGCTGGTGTGGTACGGCGTGCAGACGACGCCGGCCAGGCTCTCGAGGGTGTCGGCGAGCACCCAGCCGGTCCCCGCGTCCACCTGGTCGATGCCCCGGCGGTGCGGGTGGAACTCGACGACCAGCGAGGTGAGGTCGTCGACGAGGACGGCGACACGGTCGACGGCGCGGGCCTCCTCGCGGATCTCCGTGGCGCGCCCCTGCCACTTCCGGGCGCGCGGGTTGGCCCGTCGGGCGCGTTCGACCCGGGTCGCGGCGCTGCGCATCCGGTCGAGCGCGCGGTCGAGCCGGCGGTTGCGCTCGGTCCAGTGCGAGACGTCCGGCACCTGGCCGTCGCGCAGCATGGCGGCGATGTCGGTCAGGTGCCGGGCGAGCAGGCCGCGGGTGGCGGTGATCTGCTCGACGGCACGGGTGAGCTGCAGCGGCGGGAAGAGCACCGTGGTGACCAGCACGCCGATGGCCGCCCCGAGCATCGTGAGCCCGGCGTAGCGCAGCACGTACGTGTCGGGGTCGTCCAGGCCGACGGTGAGCATGAGGACGGCGGCGAAGCTCACCCAGCTGGCCTGCTCGCGCCACAGCTTCCACTGCTCGACGACGACCGCCAGCGCCACGATCGCGGCGACGGTCAGCGCGTTGGGCACCGCCCGGGTGAGCTCGTAGACGAGCACGGCCAGCGTGAAGCCGGTGAGGATCGCCAGCACGCTGCGCCAGGCGGCGCTGGCCGAGTCGGCGATCGTCGGCAGGACGGCGATCACCGCGCCCAGCGGGGCGTAGTAGGCGTAGTCCGACAACCACGGCGGCAGCAGCACCGCCACCTGCCAGGCCAGGCCGGCGGCGACGGCGGCCCGCACGCCGCGCTGCGCGCCGGGATGACGCAGCAGCGCCAGGAAGCGGTCCATCCCCTCCCAGGATGACGGGCGGGGAGCCGTGATCGCCGCAGAGGTGGCGAGCGTCACGCGGGCATGGACGAGATCTGCACACTCGCCCCGTCGGACGCCCTGATGGGGACGAGTGTGCAGATCTCGACGCTCAGCTGCGACGGTCCCGTGTGACGATCGCGTCATGGCCGACGAGCTCTCCCCCGAGGACCCCTTCCCCCGCCGGCGCGTGCGGGTGCGCGACGCGGAGATGGCGTACGTCGACGTGGGCGAGGGGGACCCGATCGTCTTCCTGCACGGCAACCCGACGTCGTCCTACCTGTGGCGCAACGTCATCCCGCACGTGCAGCACCTCGGCCGCTGCGTGGCGCCCGACCTGATCGGCTTCGGGCAGTCGGACAAGCTGCCCGCGCCCGGACCCGGCACGTACTCGTTCGCGACGCACGCCGAGTACCTGGCGGAGTTCCTGGTGACGGTGGGGGCCACCGAGCGGGTGACGCTGGTCCTGCACGACTGGGGGTCGGGGCTCGGGTTCGACTGGGCCGCCACCCATCCCGACGCCGTCCGCGGCATCGCGTTCACCGAGGCGATCGTCGCGCCCATCGAGTGGGACGAGTGGCCGGCGCCCGACGTCTTCCTGCGCATGCGCGGCCCGGACGGCGAAGCCGCGGTGCTGGACGAGAACCTGTTCGTGGAGCTGCTCCTGGCCGGCGGCGTGGCCCGCGGGCTCACGCCCGAGGCCTTCGACCGCTACCGCGAGCCGTTCCGGGAGCGCGAGTCCCGCTGGCCCACTCTCGAGTGGCCCCGGCAGCTCCCGATCGAGGGAACGCCCGCTGACGTGGTGGAGCGGGTGGCGGCCTACAGCACCTGGCTGGGCCGCAGCGACGTGCCGAAGCTGTTCGTCGACGCCGACCCCGGCGCGATCCTCATCGGCCGGCAGCGCGAGCGGGTGCGCAGCTGGCCGGCCCTGACGGAGGTGACCGTCCCCGGCAGCCACTTCGTCCCCGAGGACTCGCCGCACGAGCTCGGCCGCGCGGTGGCCGACTGGCTCGCCGCCCTGGAGTGAGCGTCAGACGAGGGCGCGGACCGTCTCGGCGGCGGCGACCACCGCGAACACCAGGAAGAGCCCGGCCGCGACCCGCCGGATGAGCGCGATCGGCAGCCGGTCGGCGAGGTTCTTGCCGAGGAAGACCGCGAGCGCGGAGACCACCAGCAGCGCGGCCCACGCCCCGACGAACACCGACAGCGGCTCGTCGTAGCGCGCCGCCAGCCCCGCGGTGGCCAGCTGGGAGAGGTCGCCCCACTCGGCGGCGAACAGCACGCCGAAGGAGATGGCCGCGACCCGGAGGAAGGACGTGCCCTCGCGTCCCTCGCCGGCGTCGTCGGCGTCCTCCGGCCCGCTGGTCGCGCTGCGCCACAGGATGACGGCACCGATCAGGAACAGCGCCGCGACGACGCCGCTCACCAGCGCCCCCGGCAGCAGCGACAGCAGCGAGCCGGCGGTGACCGCGATGGCGACCTGCAGCCCGAACGCCGTCCCGACGCCGACGAAGACCGGCAACGGCGGGAAGCGGGTGGCCAGTACCAGGCTGGCGAACAGCGTCTTGTCCGGGAGCTCGACGGGGAGCACCAGGAAGAACGCGGCCGCGACGACCGACAGGACCACGAGACTTCTCCTCCGCGAGGCGCCGCCTGGCGGAGCCGGGAATGCCTCCGACCGGGCAGCACAGGGCTGCTGGTCGAAGGTCTCGCCCATCCACGCGGGACGTGGACCCGCTGACCGGGCGGCCTCGGGAGGCGCCAGCATGTCGACCAGCGGACGGGGGGCTACTCCCCTTCGGCCGCCGAGCCTAGCGGGTGAAACCGGCTGCGGAGGACGGGCACCGGGGTTAGCCTCCGCACATGCCGTTCCGTTGACCCGTTCCACCGAACGCACTTCCGCCCGCCGCCCGGCCGCTCGCCCGGCTGGCGGTGGGCTGGGCAGCGCTGTCCGAGCTGGTGCCGCTGTACCCGCTCTACGCGCTGCTGTTCCTCGACACCGGACTGTCCGGCGCGCAGATCTCGATGCTGTTCGCGGTCTGGTCGATCACCTCCTTCGTCGCCGAGGTCCCCGCCGGGGTGCTCGCCGACCGGTGGTCCCGCCGCGGGGTCGTCGTCCTCGGCGGGGTGCTGCAGGCGGCCGCCTTCGCGGTGTGGACGGCGGCGCCCGAGACCTGGGCCTTCACCGCCGGCTTCGTGATCTGGGGACTGTCGGGCGCGCTCGTCTCCGGGGCCGCCGAGGCGCTGGTCTACGACGGCCTGGTCGCCGAGGGCGCCGGAGGGAGCTACGCGCGGGTCAACGGCTGGATGACCGCCGCCGAGCTCCTCGTGCAGATCCCGACCGCGTTCGCGGCGGCCGCCCTGTTCGCCGCCGGCGGTTATCCGCTGGTCGGCTGGGCGAGCGTCGTCGTCTGCCTCGCCGCGGCCGCCCTCGCGCTCCGGTTCCCCGAGACGCCGCGGACCGAGGACGACGACGAGGAGCAGCCGCTGCGCCAGGGGGTCCGGGAGTCGCTGCGCTCCCCGGCGCTCCGGGTCCTGGTGCTCGCGGTCGCGCTGATCGGCGGTCTCGACGCGATCGAGGAGTACTTCCCGGTGCTCGCCGGCGACTGGGGCGTACCGACGACGGCGGTCCCGGTCGCCGTGCTGGTCATCGCCCTGGCCGGCGCGGCCGGTGCCGCCCTGGGTGGCCGCGCCGACCGGCTGCGGAGCGGCACGCTGCTGGTGCTCCTCGTCCTCGCGGCGGGGTGCCTGGCAGGAGCCGCGCTGTGGGCCCGGCCGGCCGCGCTGGGCTCGGTCGCGGTCTTCTACGCCCTGTACCTCGCCGTGCTCGTCGTCGCCGAGGCGCGGCTGCAGGAGGGCATCGCGAGCACGCACCGGGCCACGATCACCTCGGTCGCGGGCCTCGGCATCGAGGTGGCTTCGCTGCTGGTGTTCGCTGCCTGGGCGCTGGCCGGGCCGCTCGCGGTGGCGGTGCTGGTGGTCGCCGTCGTCCCGGTGGTCCGGGCCGGCCTGCGCACCAGGGAGCCGGGCACCAGTGACCCGAGCGCCAGGGCGCCGACCGCGCCCGCTGCAGGTACGCCGACGGGGTGATGCCGACGACCCGCGACCCGTTCGGCCACCGATGAGCGGTCATGACCAAGGTCGAGGACGTCAGCCCGCAGGAGCAGGAGCGTCGGCTGGCGGAGTGGGCGGCGCAGCAGGGCTGACCGTCAGCCGAGGGAGCAGCGGCTGCACCAGCGGGCCGATGGCCAGCGCGTACAGGACCGTGGCGATGCCCACGGTGCCGCCGAGCAGCCAGCCGGACACCACCACGAGGACCTCGATCGAGGTGCGCACCGGCCCGACCTTCCGGCCGGTGCGCCGCACGAGGCCGGTCATGAGCCCGTCCCGCGGGCCGGGGCCCAGACGCACACCCACGTAGGCGGCAGTGGCGACGGCGTTGCAGAGGATGCCGACGGCGACGAGCGCGATCCGCAGCACCAGCGACGACGGAGGATCGACCACCGCGAGGACGGCGTCGGCCACCAGCCCGACGACGACGACGTTGCTGACCGTGCCGATACCCGGACGCTCGCGCAGCGGGATCCAGGCCAGCAGCACGAGCACCCCGACGGCGATGATCACCGTGCCGAGCGACCAGCCGAGCAGCCGCGCCAGCCCCTGGTGCAGCACGTCCCAGGGCATGACGCCGAGGTCGGCGAGCACCAGCGCCGCGATCGAGACGCCGTAGAGCGCCAGCCCCACGTAGAGCTGGACGAGCCGCCGCGGCATGCGCCGCCCGGAGAGCGCGTCGATCACCAGCGGCGGGGGCTCGTGGGTCAGCGGGCCGAGCGGCGGGCGATCCGGGCGGCGAGGACGCCGGCCGAGTACCCGCTGTCGATGGTGCTGACCGCCACCCCGGGCACGGTCGAGTGGAGCATGGTCATCAGCGCGCCCAGACCACCGAGGGCCTGCGGCTGGCCGGTCGAGGTCGGCACCGCGACCACCGGGACGTCGGTCCGCTCCGCCAGCGTGGCCGCCACGCCGGCGTCCAGCCCGGCGACGACGACCAGGCAGTCGGCCTCCGCGAGCTGCGACGGCTCGGCCAGCAGTGCCCGGAACCCGGCTCCCGCGACGTCGTCGTGCCGCACGACGTGCGTGCCGGTGACGCGGGCGACGAACGCGGCCTCGGCCGCGACCGCGGTGTCGGCCGCGCCGGCGCACAGCACGCCCACCCGCCCGGCCGGTTCGGGCAGCGGCCCGACGGCGGCAGCCATGGCGGCGGCGTCCAGGGTGGTCGCCCCGTCGTGCTCGCCGGCGAGGGCCACCAGGGTCTCCGCCGTCGCGCGCAGGACCAGTGCCGGACGGTCGGGGTGCTCGCGGCGGGCCTCGCGGACCAGCGCCAGCACCTGCTCCGTCGTGCGTCCGGTCGCCCGGACGACCTCGGGTCCGGCGACCGGCTCGGCCTCGCGCGGGGTCACGGGAACGGGGGTCGGCAGCGGTCCGAGCAGCGGCTCATCGGGCCGGTCGACGCCCAGCGGCGGGTCGGCCGGCGGAGTCGACCCGAGCAGCAGTGCGAAGCCCTCGTCGTCCGCGGCGAGCGGGAACCCGGCCGGCGCCGGAGCGACGGCATCGTCGGCGGGCGCGGGTTCCGTGCCCGGGCCGTCGAGCGGGCTCCCGGCGGCGCGCTTCTGCGTCACCCCGGACAGCCGCACCACGCGGTTGCGGCCGCTGCGCTTGGCGTCGTAGAGGACGCCGTCGGCGGCGGCGAAGAGGGTGCGCCGGTCGTCCCCGCGGGCCGCCGAGGCGATGCCGACGCTGATCGTCACCGGCTGGTCGAGTCCGAGCGAGGCCCAGTCGTAGCCGGCCACCTTGCCGCGCGTGCGCTCCAGGGCGCGCTCGGCCTGCTCGGCGGTGGTGTCCGGCAGCAGGACGACGAACTCGTCGCCGGCCCACCGGCACACCTCGTCGGAGTCGCGGACACCGGCGATGAGCAGCTCGGCGACCGCCCGCAGGACGGCGTCCCCACCGGGGTGGCCGATCGCGTCGTTGATCGACTTGAACCGGTCGATGTCGACGACGGCCAGAGCCGGGACGCCACCGCCGGCGAGCAGCCCGTCCAGGCGCGCCTCGGCGTAGCGGCGGTTGGGCAGGTGCGTGAGCGGGTCCTCGTAGGCCTGCCGGCGCAGCTGCCCGGCGGCCCGCTCGGTCTCCAGCAGGCTCTTGCGCCGGCCGAACAGCTCCACCCAGCGGGTCCGCCGTTCGTCGACCCGGTCCAGCTCGTCGGACAGGTAGGCCTGCAGGTAGGGCAGGGCCCGGCCGGCGTCGTCGAGCTCGGCGTGCAGGGTGCACAGCTCTCGCAGGGCGGCCCGGCGCAGCCGGGGGAGGCCGTGCTCGGTGGCCAGGTGCAGGGTGGAGACCAGGTGCTCGTCGGCGCCGGTCGAGTCGCCCTGCCGGCGCAGCGCCCGGCCCAGTGCGAGCTGGGCGGCGGCCCGCTGCGCGCGGTCGTCGGAGGCGGAGGTGACGCGGACGGCGGCCCGCAGCTGGCTCACCGCGGCGGTGTGCTCGCCCAGGCCCACCAGCGCCCAGCCGTGCACGATCTGCGCCGCGACCAGCCCGGGGGCGTCCGGCGGCAGCAGCTGCAGCGCCTCCTCGGCCAGCGCGCGGGCCTCGGCGAAGTGCGGGCCCGCCGTCTCGGGCAGGCCGTCGTCGAGCAGTCCTTCCCCCAGCTCGGCGCACAGCTCGCCGAGCCGGGTGGCCGCGACGGCGACGAGCACGTCGGGGTCGCCGTCACCCGCGCCCAGCGCCTCGGGCTCCGCGGCGGCCGAGCGGGCGGCCTCGTGCGCCCGGCGCTGGAAGTCCAGCGCGAGGGGCATCAGTTCCAGGTCGGCCAGGACGCCGGCCAGCGTGCCGAGGGTGTCCACGAGCAGCCGGCTCGGGGGCAGCAGCGGGTCGAGCAGGCTGGCCGCCTCCACCGCCTCGTCCATGGCGGCGTCGATCCGCCGGGACAGCAGCTCGATGCGGGCGTGCCGGGCCAGGCCGGCCGCCCGCTGGAGGTCGTCGTCGGTGGCGTCGAAGGCCGCCTTGGCCGAGCGGACGAGGGCGATGGCCAGCGCGGCGTGCGAGGCGGACTCCGAGCGCGGATCGGCGTCCGGGTGCGCGGGGGAGCCGTGTCCGTCGATCAGCCCGGCGACGCCCGCGTGCAGGTCGAGCGCCTCCTCGGCCGCGCCCTCGGTCCCGCCGGAGCCCACCGGCTCGCCCACGAGCGTGAACCCGGCGACGCGGAGCCGGCGGACGAGCAGCTCGGCCCGCAGGGTGTCGGCCCAGGCGCGGCCCAGATCGGCGGCGCCTCCGGACGCGACCGGGTCGGGCTCCGCCGCCTGGTAGGGGGAGGGCTCGGAGTCGACGCCGGAGAGCAGTTGCTCCGCGTCGTCCAGCCGCCAGTTGGCCAGGGCAGCGGTCACCCGTTGGTGCAGGGCTCCGGGTGGCACGAGCGCACTGTGCACCGCACCCCCGTCGGTGTCGAGCACGTCGTCGGGAACGCGCCGTCCCCCGTCCGTCGTGCCCCACGTGTCCCAGCCGCGCGCCGAGCTCATGCTCCCGGCCGGTCGTCGGAACCGGCTGCGGGCCCGCTGCTCGCGTCGGCGGGCGGCGCCCCGCCCGGCGCCCGGACCCGGTTGCGCCCGCTCCGCTTGGCGGAGAACAGCAGCAGGTCGGCGCTCTCGAACAGGGTCCGCCACCCGACCACCGGCTCGGGGTGCCCCTCGGCGACCTCGGGTGCGGTCGCGACGCCGACGCTGACGGTGACCGGCTCGGTCAGCCTCAGCTCCGACCAGTCCGCCGAGGCGACCGCCGAGCGCAGCCGCTCCATCACCGCGACGGCCTGCCCCTCGGTGGCGGTGGGTAGGAGGACCAGGAACTCGTCGCCGGCCCAGCGGTACACCTCGTCGTTGGTGCGGCTGTGCTCGCGGAGGAGGTCGGCCACGCGGCGCAGCACGACGTCGCCCTGGGTGTGCGAGGCGCCGTCGTTGACCTGCTTGAACCTGTCGACGTCGACGACGGCCAGCGACAGCGGCTCCTCGCCGAGCCGCAGGCCGGCCAACCGGCGCTCGGCGCTGCGCCGGTTGCCCAGGCCGGTGAGCGGGTCCTCGAGGGCGTGCCGGCGCAAAACCGCCGCCTGCCGCTCCGCCTCGCGCAGCCTGCTGCGGCGCACGAACATCTCCGCCCAGAGCTGGCGGCCCCGCGCGTGCGCACGGCCGGTGTCGGCGCGGTAGGCCTCCAGCCAGTGCAGGGCGTCGGCGGTGCGGCCCAGGTCGGCGCTGTTGCGGCCCAGCTCCAGCAGGCACTGCCGGTAGCGGCGGCGGTCGCCGGAGGAGGCGAAGGCGCCGGCGGCGTCGACCAGCAGCTGCACGGCCTCCTCGCCGTGCAGGGGATCGGAGTCGCGGGCAGCCAGCCGGACCAGCAACCGGGCGAGGACGAGCTCGGTGTAGCCGCGCAGCCAGACGCCGCCGTCGGCCCGGACGTGCCGGTGCACCCGGCGCAGCGGACCCAGGGCGCCGTCGAGGTCGTCGGTGCAGGTCAGCGCCCAGGCCTGGACGACGTCGAGCAGGTCGGCCTCGGCCGGCTCGGGCTCGCGGTCGAGCTCGCGGGCCACGCCGGCGCAGCCGATCGCCTCCTCGGCGAGCTCGGCCGCGCGCTGCTCGTCACCGCGGCGGCGCAGGGTCTGGGCGAGCTCGACGTGCTGCTGGGCGCTGAGCAGCAGGGTGTGCCACTGGTCGTCGACGTCGGGGAGCTGGCCGGCCACCCGGTGCGCGCGGCCGGCGTGCGCGACCGCCAGCTCCTCCAGGTCCAGCCCCGCCAGCGTCAGCGACAGCCACCGGTGCGCCTGGAGCAGCGCGCGGCTGGGCTCCTGGGCGGAGGGCTCCTCGGTGAGCAGGCTCGCGTCGACCGCCATGAGCATGGCCGCGTCGACGTGGTCGGCGGTCACCTCCACGTGCGCCAGGTAGGCCAGCGCCAGCGCCGTCCACGCCGAGGGCAGGCACTCGTGCAGGGCCGTGCGGGCCGCCGTCCCCGCCTCGCCGACGGCGTCGGGCTCGCCGTCGACCAGGGCGGCGCGGGCGGCCACCGCCGAGCGCCACGCGCTCCAGTACGGCTCGTCGCTGTGCGCCAGGACCGCGCCGACCTCGTCGAGCACGGCGCGGATGTCGTCGCCGTCCCGGTCGCCGGGGGCCAGCAGCCGCCAGAGCGCGGCCTGCAGCCGAGCGGTCTCGGCCGGCGACGGGCCTGCGGAGGGCGCGGCGGAGGAGGCGGGGGACACGCCACCTCCAGTCGCGGGTCGTCGTCCGGTCACCTGAACCGGAGCTGCCGGTCAGCGAGGCAGCTTCCCCCGGGTCGCGCACCAGCCGCCCCGCCCGCACTACCCTCGTCGGATGCCCGGGATGCAAGCAGGCACGTCTCCGACGAGGTTCGCCTATCTCGGGCCCGAGGGTACCTTCGCCGAAGCGGCCCTGAGCAGCGCAGTTGCCACCAGCGAGGGAACGCGGACCCCCCGCCCGAGTGTCCCCGCCGCGCTCGCCGCCGTCCGATCGGGGGACGTCGACGCCGCGCTGGTCCCGCTGGAGAACTCCGTCGAGGGCTCGGTGCCCGCCACCATGGACGGGCTGGCCGACGGCGACCCGCTCCTGATCACCCGCGAGGTGTTCCTGCCGGTCGCCTTCACCCTCGCCGTCCGCCCCGGGACGACGCTGGCGGACGTGCGCTCGGTGGCCAGCCATCCGCACGCGCTGGCGCAGACCGGCCGGTGGCTGGAGGCTCATCTCCCGGGGGTGACGCCGCTGCCCACCAGCTCCACAGCCGGAGCCGCCGCCGCCGTCGCCGCGGGGGAGTTCGACGCGGCGGTCTGCGCGGCGATCGCTGCGGAGCGCTACGGCCTCGACTCGCTGGCCGACGACATCGCCGACCACGCCGGCGCGGTGACCCGGTTCGTGCTGGTCAGCCGCCCCGGCCCGCTGCCCGAGCCCACCGGCAACGACAAGACGTCGCTGGTCGCCGTCGTCGGCGACCGCACCGGCGCGCTGCTGGACCTGCTGCGCGAGTTCGCCAGCCGCGGCATCTCGCTGACCCGCATCGAGTCGCGGCCGACCCGGCAGCGGCTGGGCGTCTACTCGTTCTCTCTGGACTGCGAGGGCCACATCGCCGACGCCCGGGTGGGCGAGGCGCTGGCCGCCCTGCACCGGGTGTGCGACGACGTCCGTTTCCTGGGCTCCTACCCCCGGGCCGACGGGCGGGAGAACCGTCCCGTCCCGGCCGGGTCGGACGACCCCGCGTTCGGCGAGGCGACCGACTGGCTGGCCCGCGCGCGCTCCGGCCGCCCCTGACTCGACGAGATCTGCACACTCGCCCCGTTCAGGTGCCTGATGCGGGCGAATGTGCAGATCTCGCCGGTCCCGCGGCTACGCTCCGGCGCCGTGACGCACCCCACGCCGTGGAGCCCGTACCCCGCGACGACGACCGGGCCGGCTCCCGCACCGCGCCGTCCGACGGCGATCGAGCTGGGGGTCCTCCAGGGTGCCTTCGTGCTGTTCCTCGTGCCGTGGTTCTTCCTGGCCATCGGCGGAACCATGGGGCTGGCGAACTGGGAGTCGATCCTCGCGGCCTTCGTGATCCTGGCCTGGTGGAGCTATCCGCTGGTCGCCGTCGTCACGTCGGTCGTGGCGTGGGTGCTCTTCGGCGTCCGCCGGCTCGGCGCCGCCCGATGGGTGAACCGCGTCCCGCTCGTGTGGGTCCTGGTCGGCGTCGTGCTGCTGGCCTGGATCGCCGTCGCCGGCTGAGGAGTCAGCCTGAGCGCGCGCGGAGCTCGTCGACGATCCGCCGGGTGACGGGCACCTCGATGCCGTGCCGGTCCGCGGCGCGCAGCACCGCGCCGCCGATCGCCTCGAGCTCGGTCGGGTTGCCCTCGTCGGCGTCCCGCTCCATCGACGAGCGCATCCCGTCGGGCAGCGACCAGGCGAAGTCGCGGGTGGCGGCCGGGTCCGGCGCTGCGCCCTCGGCCTCCGCGACCGCGGCCACCTCGGCGATGACGGCGGTGAGCTCGTCGCCGTGCTCGTCGCGCACCGTGCCGAGCGGCGTCCCGCCCCGGGTGGTCAGCAACGCCATCGGCGCGAGGAAGCAGAGCTTGTCCCACAGCAGGCCGGCCTCGTCGGGGCGGACGCCCGCGTCGATCCCGGCCGCGGTGAGGGCGTCGGCCAGCTGCTCGGCCCCGGGCGCCAGCTGGACGGCGACCAGCTGCCCGTCGTGCCGGATCATGCCGGGCGCGGGGCGCGAGGCGAACACCCGGATCGTGCCGGCGACCACGCGCGCCGCGGGGTAGCGCTCCCGGAGCAGCGCCAGGTGCTCCACGCCGTTGAGCAGCGGGACCACGACCGCGTCGCCCAGCACGTCGGCCGGCACGCGCTCCAGCGCCTCGGCCAGCGAGGTGGCCTTGGTGGTGACGAGCAGGACGTCGACCGGTTCGGTCAGGCGCTCGGCGCCCCGGACCTCGGCCGTGACCTCGCCGAACCGGTCGCTGGTGAGCCGCAGGCCGTGCTCGGTGAGATGCTCCGCCGTCTCCGGTCGGGCGAGGCAGGTGACCGCGTGCCCCTGCCGGGCGAGGAGGACGGCGAGCAGCCCGCCGACGCCGCCGGGTCCGAGCACGGCGATCCGCAGAGAGGTCATGACCGCATCCTTCCCCCTTGCGGGGCGGTGCTTGTCCTGCCGGGTGCCGGACCGGATGCTTCGCCGCATGACCCGCGCGCGCCCCTTCTCGCTGCTGGTCGGCGCCCTGGTCGGCGCGGGGATCGTGTGGGCCGCCGGGCAGGTGGCCACCTACGACGGCCGGCAGCGGATCGACCTGGCCGGCTGGGCGGAGACCCGCCACGCCTGGGACCGGGAGATGATGCCTGGCGCCCGCTGGGCCACCGACGAGCTGTGCACCGACGACCTGCCCTGCGACCAGGCCGTCACGTCCGAGACCCTCACCATGTACCGCTTCGCCGACCACGCCGACGCCGTCGCCGCCGCCCGCCGGTTCGCCGGCGAGGCCTACAAGTCGGGCTGGATCGTGGTTCGGTTCGAGCCCGGCGCCCTCACCGCTGACCAGCGGCTGGACTTCGTCTCGGTGCTCGACTGCATCCACGTGGGCGTCACCGAGGACGGCGTGGAGTGCTGATCACCTCGCCGAAGCCCCGCTGAGCTCCCGTTCCTCCGCCGGCGCCGTCGGCCCGTCCGCCAGCACGCTGGGCCACCAGACCTTGTCGCCGATGAGGTGGACGGCGGCCGGCACGAGCAGGGTGCGGACGACGAAGGTGTCGAGCAGGACGCCGAAGCCGACCAGGAAGCCCAGCTGGATGAGGATGACCAGCGGTAGCACGGTCAGCGCGCCGAAGGTGGCCGCCAGCACCAGGCCGGCGCTCGTGATCACCCCGCCGGTCACCGCCAGCGACCGCAGCACGCCCTCCCTCGCCCCGAGCCGGATCGACTCCTCCCGGGCACGGGTCATCAGGAAGATGTTGTAGTCGATCCCCAGCGCCACCAGGAACACGAACCCGATCAGGAGCACCTGCGGGTCGCTGCCGGGGAACTGGAACAGGTGGTCGAACACCAGCGCGGCGACGCCGACGGTCGCCGCGGTGCTCAGCGCGGTGGTGGCGACCAGCAGGATCGGGGCCACGATCGCGCGCAGCAGCAGCGCCAGCACGACGGTGATCACCAGCAGCACCAGCGGCACGATGACCAGCAGGTCGCGAGCCGCGGTGTCCTGGGTGTCGAGGTCCTGTGCGGACGTGCCGCCGACCAGCGCGTCGGGGTCGACGCCGCTCACCGTCGTCCGCAGCGCCTCGACGGTGCCCTGCGCGGCCTCGCTGTCGGGGGCGTCGTCCAGGGTCGCCTCCAGCCGCACCAGGCCGTCGACCTCGAGCGGTTCACCGTTCCCGGCCCCGGGCGGGCCGGCCTGCTCGCCGGTGAACGGTTCCACCTCGGCGACGCCGTCGGTCCCGGCGGCGGCATCGGCGACGTCCTGCCAGCCGTCGGCGGGGGTGATGATGATCGCCGGGCTGGCGGCGCCGGCCTCGAAGTGCCGGGCGATGGCCTCCTGGCCCTCGCCGGACTCGGAGCCGCCGCGCACCCCCTCGGACAGCGGGATGCCGTCGGAGTCGAAGGCCGGCACGAACAGCGCGAGGGCGACGAGCGCGCCGCCGCTGACGAGCAGGTAGCGGCGGGGCCGACGGCCGACGGAGGTGGCGATCCGCTCCCAGCCCCTGCCCTGTGCGGTCTCCTGGCCGTGCTTCGGGCGGAAGGGCCAGAACGCGGCCCGGCCGAACAGCACCAGGACGGCGGGCAGGAAGGTGAGCGCGGCGAGCATGGCGAACGCGATGCAGACCGCGGAGATCGGGCCGAGGCCGCGGTTGGAGCCCAGGTCGGAGAAGAGCAGGCAGAGGACGCCGAGGATCACCGTGCCGCCCGAGGCCAGGATCGGCTCCCACGACTGCTTCAGGGCCACCCGCATCGCGGTGTACTTCGACTGCTCCCGCCGGAGCTCCTCGCGGTAGCGGGCGACCAGCAGCAGGCCGTAGTCGGTGGCCGCTCCGACGACCAGGATGGAGGCGATGCCCTGGCTCTGGCCGTTGACGTCGATCCAGCCCTGCTTGGCCAGGAAGTACGCGACCGCGAGCGAGACGACCAGCGCCATGCCGGCGGTGCCGATGACGAGCAACGGCAGCAGCGGGCTGCGGTAGACGACGAGCAGGATCAGCAGGACGACGCCGAACGCCGCCACCAGCAGCAGACCGTCGATGCCCGAGAAGCCCTCGGCGAAGTCCGAGAAGATCGCGCCGGGGCCGGTGACGAAGGCGGTGGTGCCGTCGATGCCGTCCAGTCCGCGCAGTTCGCCGACGATCTCGCCGAGCGTGTCGCCCAGGTCGGGGTCGAACGGCAGGACCGCCTGGACCGCCTCGCCGTCCTCCGAGGGGATCGCCGGCGACGCCTCGCCCTTCAGCGCGCCGGCGTCCTCGGCGATGCCGACCGCCTCGTCGATCCGCTCCTGCGCCTCGCCGAGGGCGGCCGGGTCGAGGGGCCCGTCGTCGCTCTCCCACAGCAGGATCACCGGGAGCGTGCGCTCGCTCTGGAACTCCCGGCTCAGCTCGGTGACCCGCGTGGACTCCGCGCTGTCGGGCAGGAAGGCGGCGGAGTCGTTCTCCGAGACCTCGCCGAGCTTGCCGCTGAACGAGCCCAGCGGGCCGGCGAGCGCCAGCCACGCGATGGCGATGAGCGCCGGGATCAGCCAGCGGAGGATGCGGGTACGGCGGGCCATGATGTCCTTCGGCGGTCGATAATCTCGATCATCGAGAGATTAGGTGGGATCCCTGCGGCGCGCGAACGGAGGTGACATGTCCGAGGACGCCGCCCGCGAGCGCCAGGAGCTGGCGTTGCTCCTTCGCCGGCTGACCGTGGAACTGGATGCAGTCGGCCAGCGATTCGCCCAGATGCACGGCCTGAACCGCACCGACGTGCGTGCGCTGGTCGCGATCATGGACGCCGCCCGCCGCGGGGAGGCGCTGACCGCCGGCCGGCTGGGTGAGGCGGTCGACCTGCGCTCGGCGTCGGTGACGGCGCTGGTCGACCGGCTGGAGAAGGTCGGACATCTGCGCCGGACGAGGGACGACGAGGACCGCCGGCGGGTGGTGCTGGAGATGTCGGACTCCACGATGGCCGCCGGGGCCGAGCACTTCGGCGGGCTGGCGCGGGACCTCGCCGCCGCCATGGCGGACTACACCCCCGAGCAGCTCGCCGTCGTCCACCGGTTCCTGCTGGACATGACCGACGTCGTCACCCGGCACGCCCGCACGGACCCGCCCCCACCGTGAGTGCTTCCTCAGAGGTACAGGCCGGTCGATTCCTCGATCCGCTCGGCGGCGACGGCGTGCACGTCCCGCTCGCGCAGGATGATCAGGTCCTCGCCGTGCACCTCGACCTCGTGCTGGTCCTCGGGGGAGAACAGCACCTGGTCGCCGATCTTGATCTGGCGCACGTTCGGGCCCACGCCCTTGGCCTCGCCCCACACCAGCCGCTTGGCCACCTGCGCGGTCGCGGGGATCAGGATGCCGCCGCTGGAGCGCCGGTCGCCGTCCTCCTTGCGGAGCGCGACCAGGATGCGGTCGTGCAGCATCTTGATCGGCAGCTTGCCGGTGGCGGCGATGTTCTCGGGCACGTCGTCGGACGCTACCCGGGGTCGCTCCCGGGTCCGGCGCCCGGCGGCAGCAGGGGCCGCCCCTCCGCCGTCCAGGCCAGCATGCCGCCCTCGAGGTCCACGATGTCGGCGTAGCCGAGCTCGGTCAGCGCGGCCACGGCTTCGGCGCTCATGCTGCCGGAGCGGCAGTACACGGCCAGTGGCGTGCGGCGGTCCTCCGGCAGATCCGCCTGCTGCTGCTCGATCCGGTCGAAGGGGATGGCGGCGTCCGTGCCCTCGATCGACCCCTCGTCGGGCACGTGCACGTTGATGACGAACGCCTCGTCGTCGGCGACCACGTCGGCGAACGCGGCCGGCTCCAGCAGGACCGCGGCGGCGGACGACGGGGCGGCCTCGGTGCTCCGCGTCCCGCCGCCCGCGCAGCCGGTGGTGAGCAGTGCCGTGGCGAGCAGGACGAGGGCTCCGCGTCGCGTCGTCGTCCGGGGCACCTGCCGAGCGTAGGCCCCCCGGTCAGCCCCAGCCGAGCTCGTGGAGGCGGTCCTCCTCGATGCCGAAGTGGTGCGCGATCTCGTGGACGACGGTGATCGTGACCTCCTCGACGATCTCCTCGGCCGTCTCGCAGATGTCGCAGATCGCCTCGCGGTAGATCATGATCCGGTCCGGCAGCGCCCCGCCGTAGTCCCAGCCGCGCTCGGTCAGGGCGAACCCCTCGTAGAGACCGAGCAGCTCCGGCTCGTCGGGGTTCCGGTCCTCGACCAGGACGACGACGTTGTCCATCAGCTTCATCAGCTCGGCCGGCACCTGGTCGAGGGCGTCGGCGACCAGCGCCTCGAAGACCGGTTGCGGGAGCGGCTTCACCAGCTGGTCGGCAGGGGCCGACCCTCCTCGTAGCCGGCCGTGCTCTGCACGCCGAGGACGGCTCGCTTGTGCAGCTCGTCGACCGTGCGTGCGCCCGCGTAGGTGCACGACGACCGCACGCCCGCCACGATCTGGTCGATCAGGTCCTCGACGCCGGGCCGCTGCGGGTCCAGGTACATCCGGGACGACGAGATGCCCTCCTCGAACAGTCCCGCGCGCGCCCGCTCGAACCCGCTCTGGGTCGCCGTCCGGGCCTTGACCGCGCGGGCCGAGGCCATGCCGAACGACTCCTTGTAGAGCCGGCCCGAACCGTCGTCGTGGATGTCGCCGGCCGACTCGTACGTGCCGGCGAACCAGGACCCGACCATCACGTTCGCCGCGCCGGCGGCCAGGGCCAGCGCGATGTCGCGCGGGTGCCGCACTCCACCGTCGGCCCACACGTGCTTGCCGTGCGTGCGCGCCTCGGCGGCGCACTCCTCCACCGCGGAGAACTGCGGCCGGCCGACGCCGGTCATCATGCGGGTGGTGCACATGGCGCCGGGGCCCACACCGACCTTGACGACGTCGGCACCGGCCTCGATCAGGTCGCGGGTGCCCTGCGCCGTCACCACGTTGCCGGCGACGACCGGCACCGACCCGGCCACCGAACGGACCGCGCGGAGCGCCTCGATCGCCTTCTCCTGGTGCCCGTGCGCGGTGTCCACGACCAGCACGTCCACGCCCGCTGCCAGCAAGGCGCTCGCCTTGCCGGCGACGTCGCCGTTGATGCCGACGGCGGCCGAGGTCAGCAGCTCGCCCTTCGCGTTCAGGGCCGGGGTGTAGATGGCCGACCGCAGCGCGCCCTTCTTCGTGATGACGCCGACCAGGCGGTCGCCGTCCACCACCGGGGCGGCGCTGACCCGCTCCTCGGAGAGGACGTCGAAGATCTTGGGCAGGTCGGTGCCGGCGGGGACGGTGAGCGGGTCGCGGGTCATGACCTCGGACAGCTGGGTGAACCGGTCCACGCCCTGGCACTGGCCGTCGGTGACGACACCGACCGGCGAGGCGCCCTCGACGACGACGACGATCCCGTGCGCCCGCTTGGTCAGCAGCGACAGCGCCTCGCCGACGGTCGAGGTCGGGGAGAGCGTGATCGGGGTGTCGTAGACCGGGTGCCGCTGCTTGACCCAGGAGACGACCTCGGACACGACGTCGACCGGGATGTCCTGCGGGATGACGGCGAGCCCACCGCGACGGGCCGCGGTCTCGGCCATGCGGCGGCCGGAGATCGCCGTCATGTTGGCGACGACGATCGGGATCGTGGTGCCGACCCGGTCCGGCGTCGTCAGGTCGACCTCGAGCCGGGAGCCCACCGTGGAGTGGCTGGGCACCATGAAGACGTCGGCGTAGGTGAGGTCGTGGTCGGGCCGCTGCAGGAAGCGCATGACCACCATTGTCCCTGACGCGAGGTCGCAAGCGAGGGGCTGCGCGTCGGCGGGCCCGGAGGGTCCCCGGCGCGGAGCCCGGACGCGCTCGGCGCAGTCGGGGTACGGCTCCTGGCCGCGGTCTCATCCGGAGGATGAGAAAGTTGCCCCGTGATCGACCTGCGACTCGTGCGCGAGAACCCCGACGCCGTCCGTGCCAGCCAGCGGGCCCGGGGCGCCGACGAGTCCCTGGTGGACGCGCTGCTGGAGGCCGATGCCACCCGCCGCGAGGTGGTCAAGCGCGCCGACGACCTGCGCGGCGAGCAGAAGGCCGCCTCGCAGTCGGTGAAGAAGGCGACTCCCGAGGAGCGCCCCGCCGTCCTCGAGAAGGCCAAGGCCCTGGCCGCCGAGGTCAAGCAGGCCGAGGAGGCCCAGCGGGCCGCCGACGCCGCGCTGCGCGAGGCCCACCTCGCGCTCGCCAACGTCGTCCACGACGGCGTCCCGCCCGGCGGTGAGGACGACGCCGTTCCGCTGCGCACCGTCGGCGAGGTGCCCACCTACGACTTCCCGGTGCGCGACCACATCGAGATCGGCGAGGCCCTCGGCGCCATCGACATGGAGCGCGGCGCCAAGGTGTCGGGCAGCCGGTTCTACTTCCTCACCGGGCCCGGGGCGCTGCTGGAGTTCGCGCTGGCCCAGTTGGCCATCAGCCGCGCCGTCGCCGCCGGGTTCACCCCGGTCATCGCCCCCGCGCTGGTCAAGCCCAGCGCCATGGAGGGCACCGGCTTCCTCGGCGAGCACGACGAGGAGGTGTACCGGATCGAGCGCGACGACCTGTACCTCGTCGGCACCTCCGAGGTCGCGCTGGCCGGGATGCACGGCAACGAGGTGCTCGACCTCGCGAACGGGCCGAAGCGCTACGCCGGATGGTCGTCCTGCTTCCGCCGCGAGGCCGGCTCCTACGGCAAGGACACCCGCGGCATCATCCGCGTGCACTGGTTCGACAAGGTCGAGATGTTCAGCTTCTGTGCACCCGAGGAGGCTGCCGCTGAGCACCTGCGGCTGCTGCAGTGGGAGGAGGAGTTCCTCCAGGCGCTGGAGCTGCCCTACCGCGTGGTCGACATCGCCGCCGGTGACCTCGGCACCAGCGCCGCCCGCAAGTACGACATCGAGGCGTGGTTCCCCACCCAGGGCACCTACCGCGAGCTGACCAGCACGTCGGACTGCACCACCTTCCAGGCCCGGAGGCTGAACATCCGCTACCGCGACGCGGACGGGAAGAACCAGACCGCCGCCACGCTCAACGGCACGCTCTGCGCCATCGCGCGCACCATCGCCTGCCTGCTCGAGGTGCACCAGCGCGCCGACGGCTCGGTGCACGTCCCGGTCGCGCTGCGCCCGTGGCTGGGCGGCGTCGAGGCGCTCACCCCGGGGATGACGCTGGCCGCCCCGATCCCGCCGACCGCATGACCGCACCGCGGGCGATCCGCCCCCACGGGATCCTCGAGGGCGCGGACCAGGTCGTGGAGCTCGGTGCGCTCGGGTCGTGGCGTCCCAAGCTCGTGGCCAGCGACCTCGACGGCACGCTCCTGGACGAGCGGGGCGAGGTCAGCCCCCGCACGCGCGCGGCGCTGGATGCGTGCTGGGCAGCGGGGATCCCGGTCGTCGGGGTCACCGGCCGCGGTCCCCGGCTGCTGGAGACCGTGCGCGCCGCCCTCGACGGGCGCGGGCTGGGCGTGCTGAGCCAGGGCGGCTTCGTCGTCGACCTCGAGCGCGACGAGGTGCTGCGCGCGGTGGCGATGCCCCGGGAGCAGGCCGTCCGGGTGATCGAGGCGATCGAGCAGGTGGCCGGCGACGTCACCATCGCCGTCGAGGACGCGGCGGAGCAGGGCGAGGTGCGCACCCGCCTGCGCGTCGAGCACGGCTTCGACTGGCCCTACCCCGAGCTCTCCCACCTCCTCGCGCGGGGCGAGGTGCTGCCCGACGGCGCCGTCCTCAAGGTCTTCCTGCGCTCGGCGACCCTCGACCAGGACGAGCTCCTCGCGCACGCCCGGGCGGTCGTCGACCCGGCCGACGCCGAGGTCACCCACGCCGGCCTCGGCTTCATCGAGGTGCTGCCGCCGGGCATCACCAAGGCCAGCGGCCTGCAGCTGGCCCTCGACCGGTACGGCGTCGGGTTCGGCGACGTCCTCGCCTTCGGCGACATGCCCAACGACCTGCCGATGCTCGCCGCCGTCCAGGAGGCCGGCGGCCGCGCCGTGGCCGTGGCCAACGCGCACCCCGACGTCCGCGCGCTCACCTCCGACCTCACCAGCGGGCACCGGGCCGACGGCGTCGCGCGCTACCTGGAGGCGGTCCTCGCCGATGGCTGACCGGATGCGCGATGTCTGACTGGCGACCGCGGCTGATCGCCAGCGACATGGACGGCACCCTGCTGCGCAGTGACGACACTGTCAGCGCGGCCACCGTCGCCGAGCTCGAGCGGTGGCGCGCCGACGGCGTCCCGGTGGTCCTGGCCACCGGCCGGCCCCCGCGCTGGATGCACCGGGTCCGCGAGGTGCTGCGCTTCGGCACCGCGGTCTGCTGCAACGGCGCCGTCCTCCTGGACCTCGAACGGTTCGAGATCCTGCACGAGGAGCCGGTGCACCCCGACGTCCTCCGTTCGGTCACGAACGAGCTCCGCAGGCACCAGCCGGACACGTGGTTCGCGGTCGAGTACGGGCTGGAGTTCCGTCACGAACCGATCTACCGGCCCCGCTGGGACGTGAACGCGCCCGGGGTGGAGGTGGCGACCCTCGAGGAGATGATCACCAACCCGGTGGCGAAGCTGCTGGCCCGCCACGAGCACCTGCCGCGCGACGAGTTCGTGCGCCTGGTCGAGGAGATCGTCGGGGACCGCGCCACGGTCACGCACTCGGGTCCCGACGCGCTGGCGGAGATCTCGGCGGCCGGCGTCACGAAGGCCTCCGGGCTGGCGCGGGTCGCCGCGGACCACGGCATCGGGCCGGAGGACGTCGTCGTGTTCGGGGACATGCCCAACGACATCGCCGCCTTCGAGTGGGTGCGCGCGGCCGGCGGCCGGGCGGTCGCCATGGCGCACGCCCACCCCGGCCTCCTCGCCGTCGCCACGGACGTCACCGTCGGCAACGACGAGGACGGCGTCGCGGCCTTCCTCGACACCCTCTAGCCGCCGTCGGCGCTCCTCCCGGGGATCGGCTCAACATCGGTTCCGCTCTGCCGAAAGCTCTGCGAGTCCCCTCAGTGCAGTAGGTACAGGAGAGCAGGCAGGCATGGAGCAGGTGCACGACCCCGCGGCACCGGTCGACGACGTCCTCGGTGACGACGCGGCGCAGGACGAGGCGAAGCCCACCCGGTCCCGCTTCGGCCTCCGGAGCCGGATGCTGGGCGCCATCCTCGTCGTCGCCCTGACCACCGTCGGCGTGGGCGCCTTCGGCATCAACCGGATGTCCTCGCTCAGCGAGAACGCCGAGCAGGTCTACAACGAGGGCGCGGTCCCGCTGGACGGTCTCCGCCGACTCGAGGCCGACTGGTGGCAGCTGTCCGCCAACGTCGCCCGGTCGAACGTCACGCTCCTGCCCCCGGCGACCATCGCGACGGCGAAGGAGAAGGCCGCCGAGTACATGCAGATCCTCGCGGACCGGACGGACGCCGTCGGCGCCATGCCGCTGTCCCCGGAGGCGCGCGTGGCGTTCAGGGAGTTCGCGACGGCAGTGGACACCTACCTGCCCGCGCTGGCCGAGCTCCAGACGCCCGGCTTCATCGCGAGCAACCCGGCGCGCGCCGTCGAGCTCCTCGGGATCATGGGCGAGAACGAGGTGATCATCAAGGAGTCGATCGACGCCGCCACCGCGGCCGCTTCGGCGGAGTCCTCGGCGACCGCCGCCAAGGCTGCCGACGCCTACGCGACGGCACGCAACCTGACCCTCGCGATCATGGCCGCCGGCCTGCTGATCAGCGTCGTGCTGGCCACGCTCGTCTCGCGCGGCGTCACCCGGCCGGTGCAGCGCATCCGCGAGGTCCTGGGCCAGGTCGCCGCCGGCGACATGACGGTGCGTGCCGGCAAGACCGGCGGCGCCGAGCTCGAGGACATGGCCAACTCCCTGGACGAGACCCTCGACGCGATCGGCCACGTCCTGCTGCTCGTCAGTGACTCCTCCACGCGGCTGGCCGCGGCGTCCCAGCAGCTCAACTCCGCCGCCGAGGGCATGCGGGCGAACGCGGAGACCGCCGCCGGCCAGGCCGACGACGTCGTCACCTCCGCCGGTGCCGTCGCCTCCAGCGTCGACACGGTGGCCACCGGCTCCTCGCAGATGGAGTCCGCGATCCGCGAGATCGCGCACAACGCCACCGAGGCCGCTCGCATCGCCGGTCAGGCCGTGTCCGTCGCGGAGAACACCACGCGCACGGTCGGCAAGCTCGGTGACTCCTCGCAGGAGATCGCCACGGTCATCAAGCTGATCAACGGCATCGCCGAGCAGACCAACCTGCTCGCCCTCAACGCCACCATCGAGGCGGCGCGGGCCGGGGAGGCCGGCAAGGGCTTCGCCGTCGTCGCCAGCGAGGTCAAGGAGCTGGCGCAGGAGACGGCCCGGGCGACCGAGGACATCTCCCAGCGGGTGGAGGCCATCCAGGCCGACACCGCCGGCGCGGTCGACGCGATCAGCCAGATCTCCACGGTCATCGGCGAGATCAACGACTTCCAGGCGACCATCGCCGCGGCGGTCGAGGAGCAGACCGCGACCACGAACGAGATGAACCGCAACGTGGCCGAGGCCGCCAGCGGCACCCAGGGCATCGCCGCGGCGATCTCCGGGCTGGCTGCCGGTACGCAGGAGACCAACCAGCGGGTCGCCGACGCCCAGAGCGCCGCGGGCGAGCTGGCGCGGATGAGCGGCGAACTGCAGGAGGCCGTGTCCCGCTTCAAGGTCTGAGCCTCGGCTGGGATCAGGTGACCTGATCGTCGAGCGTCCTCCCTCGCCGTGCACCACGAGGGAGGACGCTCGACGCTGGGGGAGGAGGGCCCTGGCAGGCTGCCGCGCGTGAGCGACGTGCCCACGCCATGGGAGAAGGTCCGCGCCCGCGTTCGGGGCGTTTCGCTCACTCGAGGTCGACGCGGCAGATCCCGTCGTCCAGGAAGAACGGCGCTGCCAGACGGCCGCGCTCGACCTGCTGGCCAGGAAGGGCGTGACCCCGAAGATCGTCAGTCGCCTTCGGTCGTGACGCCATCTGCCGTCTCGCTCCACTCGTGAAGCGAGGATCGCGGCTCAGGCTGCCGCGTCGCCGTCGTCGGAACCGGGCTCGGGCCGGCGGACGATGCGGTACCGGCGCGGACCGGGCAGGGGCCGAGCCCGCAATTCGTTCAGCCGCTGGATGGGCCGCGCCAGTCGCGGCAGGTCGGCCTGCACGATGCGCACGACCGGGACATCGAGATCGCGGATGAGATCCTCGCGCCGCTTCTCGTCCCACGCCACCTCGG
Source organism: Candidatus Blastococcus massiliensis AP3 (assembly GCF_000582785.1). Lineage (GTDB taxonomy): Bacteria > Actinomycetota > Actinomycetes > Mycobacteriales > Geodermatophilaceae > Blastococcus > Blastococcus massiliensis. The sequence continues at coordinate 1,640,438 of NZ_HG931173.1, read as the reverse complement.
CCGGTGTGCGCTGGTCCCGCGGATCGGCGTACTTCACGAAGCCGTCGAACTCGAGGGCCACCGCCAAGTCCTCCAACCAGCCATCGAGCCGGGCGACGAACCCCGTAGGGCCGTACAGCTCCACCTGCGACTCGAAGGTGCGGAACCCGGCGTCGAGCAGACCGAGCCTGCCCCGGGTCTCCAACGGTGATTCCGCCCGCCCGTCGGCCAGGTGGACCGCCCGAGCCGCCGCGCCGACACCGAGCCAGTGGCTCTGCGCCATCACCGTGGCAACCAGCTCCCGGCGCTGGACCCGATTTCCGTGGAGCGCGGCGTCCATCGCGACGACGGCGTCGGTCGGGTCCCACTCGCGGGCACAGTCCACGAGGGTGCGGGCGGCCGAGGTGACGGACAGCGCGCCGGCGCGGAGGACGTCGTCCGCCGTCAGCGTGGCCGCGGTGATCCGGTAGGCCGGGCCGGTCCGCCACTGGTCGGGGTGGGTGAGGCGCACGTCGGTGCCGACCCCGCGGGGCAGGAGGAACTCGTGGAACCGCGCGGCCGAGGCGTGGCTCAGGACGGGTCCGGGTCCGAGCGCGGTGAGCGTGGCGAGGGCGTGCAAGAGGTGGCGCGCGCGGTCGTCAGTGGCCTCGGCCCAGGTCTGCGCGGTGACGTAGATCCCGCGACGGAGCCGGTACCGGGCGCCACTGCCGACGGCGGCACGGACCTCGTCGGTGCGGTAGCCGGCGCGGCGGGCGTCGGCGACGGTGAAGACCCCGCCGCGGCGACGGATGGCGAAGGCGAGGTCGGGGTGCACGCGGCCACGATCGAGCGGCGACGGACGGGGCGGAACGGCGTGGACCGATCTGTGGATGAACGCCGTCCACCCACAGCCCGCGGCGTCCTCCCTCGTCGTAGCGCGTCCACCCTCAGCGCACACCACGGGGGAGGACGCTCGGGGATCAGGTGAGCTGATCCCAGCCGCGGGTGACTAGAGGTACTGGCCGCCGCCGGGGCGGAACTCGGGCTGGGCGCCACCGGGCTGACCGCCGGGGAGGGCGCGCCGCCGCATCTCCTCCAGCTGGGCCCGGGCGGCCATCTGCTGGGCGAACAGCGCCGTCTGGATGCCGTGGAAGACGCCCTCGAGCCAGCCGACCAGCTGGGCCTGGGCGATGCGCAGCTCGGCGTCCGTGGGCGTCTGGTCCTCGCTGAACGGCAGCGTGATCCGCTCCAGCTCCTCGCGCAGCTCCGGGGCCAGGCTCTGCTCGAGCTCGCGGATGGACGACGCGTGGATGTCGCGCAGCCGGTTGCGGCTGGCCTCGTCCAGCGGCGCCGCGCGGACCTCCTCGAGCAGCTGCTTGATCATCGTGCCGATGCGCATGACCTTCGCCGGCTGCTCGACCATCTCGCTGACCTGCATGGCGCCGCCGTCGCCGTCCTCGCCCTCAACGCCCGGCGTCATCGGGAGGGCGCCCACGGGCTGACCGTCGGGGCCCACCACGAGCACCTGCTGCGGACGTTCGCTGCCGTTCCCGGGTGCAGTCATGGGCCCCATCCTGCCCCTCGCCGGTCACCGTCGAACGCGGAGTCCGGCCACGCCCCAGCACACGCCGCGCGAGGTGCCCGGGCAACTAGGGTGCGCAGCATGGGGGTTCGGCTCGACGTCGCTCGGGTCCGCGGTCTCTTCCCCGCACTGGCCGACGGCTACGTCCACGTCGACGGCCCGGCCGGCGCGCTGCTGCCCGAGGACGTCGCCCGCGCGGTCGGGCACGCGCTGCGGATGCCGGTCGCCGAACGGGGCGGGGTCTTCGCGGCGTCCGCCCGGGCCGAAGGGCTGGTCAGCGGCGCCCGGTCCGCCGTGGCTGACCTCGTGGGCGGGGTCGCCGGCGGCGTCGTGCTGGGGCCGAGCATGACCGCGCTGACGTACACGATGGCCCGGGCCATCGCGAAGTCCTGGCGGCCGGGCGACGAGATCGTGGTGAGCCGGCTCGACCACGACGCCAACATCCGGCCCTGGGTGCAGGCGGCCGCGGAGCGGGGCGTGGAGGTGCGCTGGGCCGAGGTGGACATCGAGACCGGCGAGCTGCCTGCCTGGCAGTACGACGACCTGCTCTCCCGGCGGACCCGCCTGGTCGCCCTGACGGCGGCCAGCAGTGCGATCGGCACCTGCCCCGAGGTCGCCGAGATCGCCAACCGCGCGCACGCGGTGGGGGCGATGGTGTACGTCGACGCCGCGCACGCCGCCCCGCACATGTACCTCGACCGCACGGCGCTCGGCGCGGACTTCCTGGCGCTCTCGGCGTCGAAGTGGGGCGGCCCGCACGTGGGCGCCGTCGTTGCGGACCCGCAGCTGCTGGCCCACCTCCACCCCGACAAGCTCCTGCCCGCCTCCGACAAGGTCCCGGAGCGCTTCGAGGGGGGTGGGGCGCCCTACGAGCTCTACGCCGGCGTCTCGGCCGCCGTCGACCACCTGGCCGGGCTGAGCGGCGAGGTGTCGGGCTCCCGTCGCGACCGGCTGCGGACGTCGATGGCGGCGGTCGCCCACTACGAGGGCGAGCTGTTCGGGTGGCTGGACCAGGCGCTGCGCGCCATGCGGCACGTCCAGGTGATCGGCCGCCCGGAGCGGACGACGCCGACGCTGGCCTTCCGGGTCGACGGCATGCGCCCACGCCAGGTGGCCGCCGAGCTCAACCGGCAGGGCATCTGCGTCTGGGACGGCGACGCGTACGCCCGCGAGCTGTTCGACGCCCTGGGCGTGACCGAGAGCGGCGGGGCGGTCCGCGTGGGGCTGCTGCACTACAACTCGCCCGAGGAGGTCGGGCTGGTCATCGACGCCGTCGCCGCCCTGCGCCCGCGCCCGGTCCCCGGCCCCCGTTAGTCGGCGGGCAGCAGGAGCACCTTGCCGACGTGCTCGCTGGCCTCCACGACCCGGTGCGCCTCGGCGGCCCGGGACATCGGCAGCCGCCGGTCGACGATCGGGCGCACGGTGCCCCGCTCGACGTCGGGCCACACGTCGTGGCGGACCGCCGCGACGATCTCGGCCTTGCCCCCGCGACCGGTGGCCGGCCGGCTGCGCAGGGCCGTGGCGTGCACCGCGGCCCGCTTGGTCAGCAGCGCACCGAGGTTCAGCTCCGCCTTCGACCCGCCCTGCATCCCGATGACGACCAGGCGGCCGCCCACGGCCAGGGCGTCGACGTTCCTGCTCAGGTACTTGGCGCCCATGATGTCCAGGACGACGTCGACCCCGCGGCCGTCGGTGGCCTCGCGCACCCGCTCGACGAAGTCCTCGTCGCGGTAGTTGACCGTCACCTCGGCGCCGAGCTCGCGGCAGACGTCGAGCTTGGCCTGCGAACCGGCCGTGGTGAACACCCGCGCCCCGGCCCGGGCGGCCAGCTGGATGGCCATGGTGCCGATACCGCTGGAGCCGCCGTGCACGAGGAAGCTCTCGTCGCGGCGCAGGCCGGCGAGCATGAAGACGTTGGACCAGACGGTGCAGACGACCTCGGGCAGCGCGGCGGCGGTCGCCAGCTCCACGCCCGCCGGCTTGGGCAGCAGCTGCCCGGCCGGAACGGCGACGCGCTCGGCGTAGCCCCCGCCGGACAGCAGCGCGCAGACCTCGTCGCCCACCGACCAGCCGGGAACGCCCTCCCCCACCTCGCTGACGACGCCGCTGCACTCCAGCCCGAGGATCTCGCTGGCGCCCTTCGGCGGCGGGTAGAAGCCCTGCCGCTGCAGCAGGTCGGCCCGGTTCACCGCTGCGGCGGCGACGTCGACGATCACCTCACCGGGGCCGCAGACCGGATCGGGGACCTCCGACCAGCCGAGCACCTCGGGGCCACCGGGTTCGCTGATCGTCACCGCGCGCATGGCTCGACTGTAGGGGTGGCGCCCCCGGTCAGAGAGGGGCGGGAACCGACTCGGCGCCGGAGAGCGAGACGTTGGCGCCCACGTCGTCGGCGCCCGTGGCCAGCCGGGCGAGGACTCCGCCGACCGCCCGCCGGGAGACCCGCATCCGCTCGACGGTCCCGTCGGTCGAGCGGGCAGCCGGCTCGTCGCCGTCGGTCAGGTAGACCGGTTGCACCAGCGTCCAGTCCAGCCCGCTGCCGCGGACGACGCGCTCCTGCACCTCGTGGTCGGCGATCTGCGGCTTCAGCAGGAGCGCGAAGACCAGCCGTGCCGACAGTGGCAGCAGGTCGCGGGTGTCGCCGACGCCGTACGACGACTGCACGACCAGGCGGCGCACCCCGTGCTCCCGCATCGCCGCCGCGACGGTGGCGGTGCCCCGCGAGCGCACGTCCAGCGGTGTTCCGGCCGGGCCGCGCAACCGCACCCGCACCGGGCTCTCCGCGATGCCGAGGGCCACGACGACGGCGTCCTGACCGCGGACGGCCTCGCCCACGTCCGCCGCGATCGTGGCGTCGCCGTCGACCGATCGCACCCCCGGCGTGCCACCGAACGCCGTGCTCGCGTGCCGGGCCAGCGCGGTGACCGCGTGCCCGTCCGCGACCAGGTGCTCCACCGCCGCCCGGCCCGTTCCACCCGTTGCTCCCACGACCAGCACCTTCATGACCCGCTCCTCGTCCTGTGAGCCGGCCCCGTCGACCGGCGCGTCCAGCGTTGCTGGACGGACGGCGTGGCGGAACGGCTGGAGATCCGGGTTCCATGACCGATCGTCCAGCCCACCTGGACGGCGGCTTCACCTGCAGCCAGGCTGTGCAGGTGGCCGCCGACCCCGCAGCACCCTGGACGCCCGTCGACCCGCTCGGCCCCGTCCTCGGGGACCTGCGCATGCGCGGGACCTTCTACTGCCGGGCCGAGGGCACCGCACCGTGGGGCGTGGAGATGCCGGCGCTGCCCGGCTGCCTGAGCTTCCACCTCGTCACCGAGGGCAGCTGCCTGCTCGAGGTGGACGGCGAGACGTACCCGCTCAGGTCCGGCGAGCTGGCGCTCGTGCCGCACGGCCGCGGGCACGTCCTGCGCAGCGACGCGAGCGCAGCGATCGACGGCCGGGCGGACCTCCTGCCGCAGGAGTACCTCGGCGAGCACTACTCGGTGCTGCGGCTGGACGGTGGCGGCGCGCCGGCCCGTCAGGTGTGCGGCGTCGTCGAGCCCGAGCGCCCCGGGGCAGGGCACCTGCTGGCGCTGCTGCCGCCGGTGCTGTTGGTCGACACCGCGGATTCCGCGCGGGGCGGCTGGCTGACCGTCCTGCTGGGGATGATCGCCGACGAGGTGCGCCAGGACCGCCCCGGTGCGGAGGCAGTGGTCACGCGGCTGGCCGACGTCATCGTCGTCCAGGCGATCCGCGGCTGGATGGAGAACGGCGTGCACGGACCTGGTTGGTTGCGCGCGCTGCGCGACCCGCAGGTCGGGCGCGCCGTGGCGCGCGTGCACCGCGAGCCCGGCGCGGCATGGACCCTGGACCGGCTGGCGAACGAGGCCCACATGTCCCGGTCGGCCTTCGCCGCTCGCTTCACCGAGCTGGCCGGCGAACCCGCGCTGCGCTACGTCACCCGCTGGCGGATGCACCTGGCCACCGTCGAGCTCGCCCGCGGGGTCCGGATCGTCGAGCTGGCCCGGCGACTGGGGTACGACTCCGAGGCAGCCTTCTCGCGCGCCTACAAGCGCGTGGTGGGTGTTCCCCCGGTCACGGTGCGCTCGAGGTCCACCTGAGACCGGAGCGCGACGGCGCCGCGCCCCGTCGGGGACGCGGCGCCGTCGTCGTTCAGACCCGGGCCTTGAGCTCCTTGCGCAGGATCTTGCCGGCCGAGGACTTGGGCACCGCGTCGATGAACTCGACGAAGCGGATCTTCTTGTGCGGGGCGACCTTCTCGGACATGTACGCCATGACGGCCTCCTCGGTGAGCTCGGAGCCCGGGGCCCGGACGACGAACGCCTTGGGCAGCTCCTCGCCGCTCTCCTTGTCCGGCACACCGATGACGGCGGCGTCGGCGATCTCCGGGTGCCCGATGAGCACGGCCTCGAGCTCGGCGGGGGCCACCTGGTAGCCCTTGTACTTGATCAGCTCCTTGACCCGGTCGACGACGGTGTAGATGCCGTTCTCGTCGACGACGGCGACGTCACCGGTGTGCAGCCAGCCCTCGCTGTCGACCGTGCTCGCCGTTGCCTCGGGGTTGTTGAGGTAGCCCTTCATGACCTGCGGGCCGCGGACCCACAGCTCGCCGCGCTCACCCGGGGAGGCGTCCTCGCCGGTGCTCGGGTCGATGAGGCGGCACTCGGTGTTCGGGATGGCGAAGCCGACGGAGCCCTTGGGGACCTCGCCGGAGAAGCCCGACGGCATGGCGTCGGGGTCCGGGGTGGTGTGCGAGACGGGGGAGAGCTCGGTCATCCCGTAGCCCTGCGCCACCGTGACGTTGCCGCCCTTCGCCTGCAGCCGGTCCTGCACGGCCAGCGCCAGCTGCTCGTCCAGCGGAGCTGCGCCGGAGAGGATCGACTCCAGCGAGCTCAGGTCGTACTGGTCGATCAGCGGGTGCTTGGCCAGCGCCAGCAGGATGGGCGGCGCCACGAACGCGCGGGTGATCTTGTAGTCCTGGATCGTGCGGAGGAAGTCCTCCAGCTCGAACCGGGGGAGGGTCACCACCGTGCCGCCCAGGGCCAGGCCCTGGTTCATCAGCACGGTCAGGCCGTAGATGTGGAAGAACGGCAGGACGGCGATGATCCGCTCGTCGGCGCCGGTCTTGAGCAGCGGCAGGCACTGGGTCACGTTCGCCACCAGGTTGCGGTGGGTGAGCATGACGCCCTTGGGCAGGCCCGTGGTGCCGCTGGAGTAGGGCAGCGTGACCAGGTCGTTGGCCGGGTCGATGTCGACCTGCACCGACGGTGCGTCCTCGCCGAGCAGGTCGAAGAGGTTGGCGTGCCCCTCGGCGCCGTCGAGGACGATGATCTCGTCCACCGGCGACTTCTCCGCCGCCGCGGCCGCGCGGTCCATGAACAGCGAGATCGTGATCAGGATCTTCGCGCCCGAGTCCTTGAGCTGGAAGGCGATCTCGTCGGGCGTGTAGAGCGAGTTGATCGGGCTCATCACGCAACCGGCCGCGGCGATGCCGTGGAAGACCACCGGGAACCACTGCGTGTTGGGGCAGAACACGGCGACGACGTCGCCCTTGCGCAGGCCGCGCGCGTGCAGGTTGGCCGCGACGCGGTCGACGTAGGCGGCCAGCTGCCCGTGGGTGATCACGTCACCCTTCATCCCGTCGATCAGCGCGGGGGCGTCGGGGCGCTCCCGGCCGGCCGCGAGGACGGACTCGGGAACCGAGACGTTGGGGATCTCGACGTCGGGGTACGGGCTGGTCAGTGCCACGGGGCCTCCTCGATACTGGTGTGGCGCCAGTCTCACATCCGGCGTGTCCCAGGGCACGAGGGGGATGCCTCACCGGATCTCCTCCGGGAGATCGACAGCCACCCCAGCGGGGCCTCGTTCCCGCCGAGCACCCCGTGGAGTGGCTGGTGATCTCCGCGGTGCGGCGCCTTCAGCGGGGCCAGAGCACCGACTGGGTGCAGCGGAACAGCGCGATCGTCTTCCCGGTCTCCGCGTTGCTGACGACGGCGTCCCAGACCTGGGTGGTCCGGCCGGCGTGGACGTTCGTCGCCGTGCAGGCGATCCGCCCCTCGCGCGCCGTCCCCAGGTGGTTGCTCTTGAGCTCGATGGTGGTGAAGCCGCTGGACCCCTCGGGCAGCAGGGCGCGGGTGGGCAGGCCGCAGCTGGTGTCGGCGAGCGTCACGACGGTGCCTGCGTGCAGGTAGCCGTTCGGCGCCAGCAGCTCCGGGCGGATGTCGAGGTGGCTGGTGAGCCGCCCGGGCTCGTGCGTGTCGACGACGATGCCGAGCAGGCCCGGGAACGTGCCCGGGAGGAGGGCGTTGAGCTCGTCGGCGGTCAGGAATCCCGTGGCGGCCATGCCCGGCAACCTATCGACGCCGCGCCCGTCCGCGCCGTGCGACCTCGCCCGCGCGGTGTGGTGGCGAACCGCGCGGTCGACCGCGCGGGCGGCTGCGGCAGCGCGAGGCCGAGCACCCGGCTCCCAGGGGAGGGGGAGGCACTTGCTCGGGCATCTGTGTTACTGGTAGTAATATAGGTATGTCAGATGAGGCGGTGCTGGTCGACGTCGACCCGCTCTCCCCCGTGCCGATCTACCAGCAGCTCCGCGACCGGCTGATCGAGGCGATCGCGGACGGCCGGCTCGTGCGCGGGCAGTCGTTGTCGTCGGTCCGGACCGTCGCCCGCGCCTTCGGCATCAACGTCGCCACCGTCGCGAAGGCCTACGACGGCCTGCGCCAGGACGGCCTCATCGCCACCACCAGCAAGTCGGGCTCCGTCGTGGTCCGCGACCCCAGCAGCGGTCCACCCGACGCCGCCTTCGTCGCCGACTGGACCGCGCGGGTCCGCACGCTGCTCGCCGAGGCCGTCGCCCGCGGGGTGCCGCCGGCCGAGACGGTCGAGATCTGCGGCCGGCAGGCCGCGTCGTTCACCGGTCCGGCCGCGTCCGGACCGAGCCCGGAGGAGGCACGATGACCTGGTCAGCACTCGCACTCGGCTGGGGGATGACCGCTCTCGTGGGCGGGACGTTCCTCGTCACCCCGGCGCTGGCCAGACCCACGCTCCCGCTCGGCGTCAGCGTCCCGGCCGACCGGATCGAGGACCCCGCCGTCCGTCTCGCCCTGCGCGGCTACCGGCTCGCCGTCCTGGCGGTCACCGCGGTCGCGCTGGCGCTGACCGGCGCGCTGGCGTTCGCGGCGCCCACGGCCGCTGTGGCGGTCCCGGTGCTCCTCGTGACCGTGGGCGGGATGGTCGCGTTCGTGCGCGCTCGCCGGCCGGTCATGGCCGCCAAGGCGGCGGAGGACTGGTACGCCGGCAAACCCGTCCGGATGTCGGCTGCGGTGACCACCGAGCGCGCGGCCGAGGTGCCGGTGCGCTGGTACGTCGCCTCCGCCGCCCTGCTCGCGACGACGACGGTCGTGGGCGCCCTCCGCTACGACGACCTGCCCGGGCGCGTACCCGTCCACTGGGACCTGTCGGGGACCCCCGACGGCTTCGCCGACACCTCCCCCTGGACGGCGCTGGGCCCGGTGTGGATCGGCTGGGCGACCCTCGCGCTCATGGTCGTGCTCGCGTTCGTCGCCGCTCGCATGCCGCTCCGCGTGCACCCCGGCGACCCGGCGGAGCACGCCCTGCGGCGCGCGCACGCCCAGCGGGGGGCGGCGCAGTGGGTGCTGGCCTCGATCACGCTCGCGACGACGGCGCTGGTCTGCGCGCTCGGTCTGGACGCCTGGTTGCACCCCGAGGAGCTGCGCTGGAGCGCCGTCGTCCTCCCGCTGTTCGTCGTCGCGGTCGTCGCCGCGACCGTCGAGTCGGTGCGGCGCTACCGCCGGGCGCTGGGCGATGCGGACCGATCCCCTGCTCCCGCCCGGGCGGAGGCCCCGGACGACGACCGCTTCTGGCCCGGCGGGCTGGCATACGTCAACCGCGACGACCCCTCGGTCTGGGTGCCCAAGCGGGTGGGCATCGGCTGGACGGTGAACCTGGGCTCGACCGGAGGCATGGCGCTCACCGCCGGGCTGCTGCTCGTGCCGGTGCTGGCCGTCGTCCTCGCCGTCGCGCTGAGCTGACCGCCGTCAGGCCGTGCACCGGAGCCGCGCTGTGGTCGCGAGAGCCGCCGCGCGCCGCGGCTGCATCGCTGCACGATGGTTCTCGCGCGACTCCTAGGCCAGGCCGCGGACGGTGCGGGCCGGGGGCCGGGTGCCCTGGATCGAGGCCACCATGTCCAAGGTCTGACGGGTCGGGGCGACGTCGTGGACGCGGAACACCCGCGCCCCCAGCCAGGCGCTCACCGCGGTCGCCGCCAGCGTCCCGGTGAGCCGCTCCTCCAGCGGGACGCCGAGGGTCTCCCCGACGAAGTCCTTGTTCGACAGCGCCACGAGCACCGGCCACCCGGTCGCCACGAGCTCGTCCAGCCGCCGGGTGGCCTCCAGCGAGTGCCGGGTGTTCTTGCCGAAGTCGTGCCCCGGGTCGATGAGCACCCGCTCGCGGTCGACCCCGGCGGCCACCGCGGCCTCCGCGAGCGCCGTCGTCCGGTGCACGATGTCGGCGACGACGTCGTCGTACTGCACGCGGTGCGGGCGGGTGCGCGGCTGCAGCCCGCCGGCGTGCGTGCACACGATGCCCGCGCCCGCCTCCGCCGCCACCGCCGCCAGCTCCGGGTCGACCCCGCCCCAGGCGTCGTTGACGACGTCCGCGCCCGCGGCCAGGGCTTCCTTCGCGACGGACGCCCGCCAGGTGTCGATCGAGATCGGCAGCGTCGGGTGGGCGGCGCGGATGGCGGTGACCAGGTCGACGGTGCGCCGGATCTCCTCGGCGGCGTCGACCTCATCGCCCGGGGCGGCCTTCACCCCGCCGACATCGACCATGTCGGCGCCCTCGGCCACGACCCGGTCCACGCGCTCCAGGGCCGCGGCCATTCCGAAAGTGGCGCCGCGGTCGTAGAACGAGTCGGGTGTCCGGTTCACGATCGCCATCAGGACGAAGTCACCGTCTCGCACATCCAGCGCACCGATACGGAGCAACCCGTTCCTCCCTCGCCGACGCCGATGTGGTGGAGTCAGCCAACCAGACCGCCCCCGGGCGAGATCTGCACACTCGCCCCCTTCAGAGCGCGGATGGCGGCGAGTGTGCAGATCTCGTCGGGACCGAGGAGAGGGACGAGCGAATGGCGCAGACCACCGCAGACGGCATCGAGGGCATGCAGGCACTGGTCGGACAGCACCTCGGCTACAGCGACTGGGTGGAGATCACCCAGGAACGCGTGAACCAGTTCGCCGACGCGACCGGTGACCACCAGTGGATCCACGTCGACCCGGAGCGCGCGAAGAAGGAGAGCCCCTTCGGCGGGCCGATCGCCCACGGCTACCTGACCCTGTCGCTGCTGCCCATGCTGATGCCGCAGATCCTGGAGACGACCGGTTTCCGGATGGGTGTCAACTACGGCACCGAGAAGGTGCGCTTCCCCTCCCCGGTGCCCGTGGGCAGCCGGATCCGGGCCGGGGCGACGCTCGACTCGGCGGCGCCGATCGACGGCGGCCTGCACGTGGTCGTGACGGCGACCATCGAGATCGAGGGCGGCAGCAAGCCGGCCTGCGTCGCCACCACGGTGTCCCGCCGCTACGTGTAGGACCCCAGGGGGACTTTCGGTACCGAAAGTCCCCCTGCGTCCTCTGTCAGTCGACGAGGGCCTGGTTGACGAGCTGGCGCAGGTAGTTGCGGATCGGCAGCGTGCTCGAGGGCAGCAGCTGCGTGTAGAAGGCGACGGTCACGTCCTCGACCGGGTCCACGTAGAACGCCGTCGACGCCGCCCCGCCCCAGCTGTAGTCGCCGGGGCTGGAGAGCACGCCGTAGGACGCCGGGTCCAGGACCATCGAGAAGCCCAGCCCGAACCCGACGCCGCGCATGGGCGTCTCGGCGAACAGCGGCCGACCGTAGGTCACGAGGTCGACGTTGCCGGGCAGGTGGTTGCTGGTCATGTGGCGGATCGTGCGCGGGCTGAGGATCCGGCCGCCGTCGTAGGACCCGCCGCGGCGCAGCATCTCGACGAACCGCAGGTAGTCACCGGCGGTGGAGACCAGGCCGCCGCCACCGGAGAGGAACTCGGGCTTGCGGTGGGCCCCGCGGTCCATCGCCTCGCTGAACGTCATGCCGGACGACGGGCCGCCCGGCCTGCCCGGGGTGGCCAGGTAGAGGCGGGCCAGCGACTCGGGGTCGTCCTCGGGGCGCAGGCCGAACGAGGTGTCGCGCATGCCCAGCGGCGCGAAGATGCGCGACTCGAAGAACTCGTCCAGCGTCTGGCCGGAGATGACCTCGACGAGCCGGCCGAGGACGTCGGTGCTGACGCCGTAGTTCCACTCGCTGCCGGGCTGGAAGACCAGCGGGGCCGAGGCCCACTGCCGGCAGACCGCGGCGGAGTCGGCGCCGCGCGGGCTGCCCCACTCGTGGCCCATCGCGCGGTAGATCGCGTCGACCGGGTGGGCGTGGTGGAAGCCGTAGGTGAGCCCCGAGGTGTGGGTGAGCAGGTGCCACACGCGGATCGGCTCGATCTGCGGCACGGTGACCGGCTTCTGCGCGGAGCCCCCGGTGTAGACGCGGGTCTCGGCGAACTCGGGCAGCCACTTCGTGATCGGGTCGGAGAGCTCGAAGGCGCCCTCCTCGTACAGCATCATCGCGGCGACCGAGGTGATCGGCTTGGTCATCGAGAAGATGCGCCAGCGGGTGTCGTCCTCGACCGGGAGGCCGGCCTCCATGTCGCGGAGGCCGCCGCGACCGACGTGCACCAGCTTCCCGTGGCGGGCGACGGTGACCAGGAACCCCGGCAGCTGTCCGTCGTCGACCCAGCGGGCCAGCCGCCGGTCGAGCCGTTCGAGGCGGCCGGCGTCGAAGCCCACCTCGGCCGGGTCGGTGCTGACGGTCAGATCACTGCCCACGGGGACCTCCGCTGCCCTCTGCGCCGTCCGCCGTCGGGCGGCGCCTGCCCCCGCATCCTGGCCCATGGCACTGTGGCCCGGGCCACACGGGTGCGGCGCGACGCCCGACGGCGGTCAGCGAGACCGTCGGGTCAGGAGACCGGAACGGCGGCCGCAGCCTTCTTGAGGTTCGACCCGGCGGTCACCTTGACGGTGTTCGCGGCGGCGATCTCGATCGACTCACCGGTCTGCGGGTTGCGGCCCGTGCGAGCGGAGCGCTGGGTGCGCTCGACGGTCAGCAGGCCGGAGACGGCGACCTTGTCGCCGCGGGTGATGGCGTCGACCAGTTCGTCCTGCAGGCCGGCGATGACCGCGTCCACGGTGGAGGCGGGCACGTCGGCGCGCTTGGCGATGGCGGAGACCAGTTCGGCCTTGTTCATGGAGCAACCTTTCCGTAGGGGGTGGCCGGCGCCTGGCTTTCGGCGCCTGGCCGGATCTTCCTCGGCCGGCCAGTCGCGAGCCGGACCCCGGGCACGCTGCCATGTCGGCCCCGGGATCCGCCAGGGGGGTGGGTTTTCCGGCCTCTCCGGCGGCTCGCCGGTCACACCAGCCACATGCCGGACGCCGGGGGACGGAGGGGTCCGTCCTCTAGCGTGGGGCCATGCCGCAGCTTCCCGGGACCGATCTCACCGTGAGCGACCTCTGCCTGGGCGGCAACGTGTTCGGGTGGACGGCGGACGCCCCGACGTCCTTCGCGATCCTCGACCGCTTCCTCGACGCCGCGCAGCCGCAGCCGGCGTTCGTCGACACCGCCGAGTCGTACGGCGACGGCACCTCCGAGCGGATCCTGGGCGACTGGATGGCGGCGCGGGGCGCGCGCGACCGGGTGGTGGTGGCCACCAAGGCCTCCCGCGGGCAGAAGGAGCACCCGCTGGCGGCGGCCGAGATCCGGACGGCCGCCGAGCGCTCGCTGCGGAACCTGCAGACCGACCGGATCGACCTCTACTACGCGCACTACGGCGACGAGACGACGCCGCTGGAGGAGACCCTGACGGCGTTCGACGAGCTGGTGCAGGCCGGCAAGGTCCGGTACGTCGCGGCGTCGAACTACTCGCCGGGGCGCCTGACCGAGGCGCGGGAGACGGCGGACCGGCTGGGCGTGCGCGGGTACACGGCGCTGCAGATGCACTACAACCTGATGGAGCGGGCCGCCTTCGAGGGCGAGCTGCGCGACGTCGTCCGGGCGCAGGGGATCGGCACCCTGCCGTACTTCGGCCTGGCCAAGGGCTTCCTCACCGGCAAGTACCGGGCGGGGGAGCAGATCGACTCACCGCGCGCGAAGGGCGCGGCGGCCTACGTGGGCGAGCGCGGGGACCGGGTCCTCGGCGCGCTCGGCGAGGTGGCGAGGGAGCACGGTGTCCCCGTGCCTGCCGTGGCGCTGCGCTGGCTGGCCGACCAGCCGACCGTCGTCGCCCCGATCGCGTCGGGTCGGTCGGTGGAGCAGCTCGCCGAGCTGCTGCCGATGCGCGACCTCGTCCTCACCGACGACCAACGACGGCGACTGGACGAGGCCAGCACGAGGTGAGCACCCCCGGCCCCCTGCAGGGCCCCGCGGCGAGCCGGCGAGTCGTGGGGGGCAGGGGGTCCTCTTTCAGGCGCCGTGGATGTGGCTCCGGACGGACTGGACCAGCTCCGGGGTGATGTCGGTGACGCCGTGGTCGGCGGCCGCGTGGCCGGCGACCTGGCTGAGGATGCCGTCCTCGTCGGCGGAGGTGAAGCGGGCACCGCAGCCGGGGACGACGTCGCCGCAGGCGAAGGTCTTCATGGGGACTCCTTGTCGTGGGTTCATGGCGTGACCGACCGCGGACCGGCCGGGGCAGGGTGGGTCAGCGGCTCGCCCGCGCAGCGGCGGCGAGGTCCTCGATCCGCAGCAGACCGAGGACGTGACCGGTCGGGTCGGTGCACAGGACGGGGTCGAACCGGACGGCGGGCGGGCGGGTGAGCGCCCGCTCGAGCGCCTCGGTGATGTCGGTCGTCGGGTGGACCCGCAGGGACACCGGCGCCGGGTAGCACTCCCCGGTGCGCGGGTCGTGCAGCAGCAGCCCGGTGGGCTCGCCGTGCGGCCCGACCAGGACGACCGGGGGGACGGCGGGCAGCTCGTCGTCGGCGCTGTGCTGGCGGACGGGCCGGACGAGACCGGCCACGCTGTCGGTGAGCCGCGCGCGGGCGACCTGCGCGCGGACCAGCTCGGTGGCCTCGGCGGACAGCGGTGCGAAGCCCGGGGACGGGCGGCCGAGCAGCCAGCCTTGGGCCAGGGGGACGCCGAGCCGCGCGAAGGCGGCCAGCTCGGCCTGCGTCTCGATGCCCTCGGCGAGCAGCCACGCATCGATGCGGCCCGCGAACTCGCCGAGCATCTCGGCCAGGGCCACCCGGACCGGATCGGTGTCGGCGTCGCTGACCAGGGCGCGGTCCAGCTTGACGATCTGCGGGCGCAGCGCGGCCAGCTGCTGGAGGCCGGAGTACCCGCTGCCCGCGTCGTCGAGGGCGATGAGGGCGCCGCGGGCGCGGAGCTCGTCGCACTGACCGCGCAGCGCGGTGAGGTCGTCCACCGGGGTGTGCTCGGTCAGCTCGACGACGACGCGGCGCAGGTCGGGCCGGATGGCGAGGGCGTCCCGCACCGGCGCTGCGCCAAGGATGTGCGGGCTGACGTTGATGGTGAGGAAGGTGTCCGGGGGCAGCGCGTCGACCATGGCCAGCGCCTTGTGGATGGCCAGGGCCTCCAGCTCGGCGGCGACGCCGGCCTCGGCGGCGGCGGCGAACCAGACGTCGGGCCCGGCCGCACCGGGGAAGCGGGCCAGCGCCTCGTACCCAGCGACCGTTCCGGTGGCGACGTCGACGATCGGCTGGAACACCAGCGTCAGGTCGTCGGGGTCGGCGAGCAACGGACGGCAGTCCGGCAGGCCGGCCGTGCGAGTGCCGAGCATGCGTGGGGCATCGGCCCGTCCGGGGCATCTCTTGACCGTGGGGAGGGTGGCTCACCCCCCGCGGGGGGCCCGCGCGCCCGCCCGCCCGTCCGGTGGAGCGTCGGCGGATTCCGGGGGGAACCGTGCAAACATGGTCGCCGCGGCCCGTCCGGGGCCGCGGAACGGTGGGGGGTGGCGCGCGTGTCCGGCTCGCGTCCGGCCCCGGCGGTCGACGACGCCCTGATCGACCCGCTGCGCATCGCCTCGGCCCGCCGCCTGCTCTCCGAGGTGTCCGGTCCGGCCGCGTACGACCGGCTCTCCGGCCTGGCCGCGCGGCTGGTGGGGGCCGGCCACGCCAAGGTCACCCTGTTCACCGACCAGGACACGGTCGTGGGGGGTCACGGGCTCCCGCCGGGCGTGGTGGGCGGGCCGGCGCTGCTCACCGGCGCCCTGTCGGCGATCGTCGTGCGCGGCGGCGCGCTCCTCGCCGTCCCCGACGCGCGGCGGGACCCGCGGACCGCGGAACTGCCGGCCGTGACGTCGGGCCAGGTGGGCGCCTACCTCGGCTCCCCGCTGGTGGCCAGCTCCGGCGACGTGGTCGGGGTGCTGGCGCTCTACGACGCCGGACCGCGCGGCTGGACCGACGAC
The DNA here is from genome assembly GCF_000582785.1 of Candidatus Blastococcus massiliensis AP3. GTDB lineage: Bacteria > Actinomycetota > Actinomycetes > Mycobacteriales > Geodermatophilaceae > Blastococcus > Blastococcus massiliensis. The sequence goes on along the minus strand of NZ_HG931173.1, from coordinate 1,624,389 downwards.
GAGGCAGGCCTGCTGCGGCAGCTGGCCAGCTCGGTCGTCGCCGAGCTGGAGCTGGCGGCGGCCCGGGCCGACGTCACCTGGTCGTCGCGGCGGCTGGGCGTGGCGCTGGAGGCCAGCGCGGTCGGGATGTGGGAGGTGGACCTCCGCGCCGGGTTCATCGACTGGGACGTGCGCAGCGCCGCCATCTTCGGGTACGACGAGGCCACCCGGATGCCGATGGACCGGCTGTTCGCCGAGCACGTGCATCCCGACGACCACGCCCCCGCCCAGCGCATCATGGCGGAGGCCGTCGAGGCGCACGCCCAGTACACGGTGGAACTGCGCGTGCTGCGCCGGGAGGGCGGGGTCCGCTGGATCGTGTGCCGCGGGCGGGTGCTCACCGGCGCCGACGGGGAGCCCGACCGCATCCTCGGCACGGTCCTGGACGTCACCGAGGCCCGCGCGCAGGCCGACGCCCGGCTGGCCGCGATGCAGCGGACGGCGGCGATCACCGCCGTCGCCGCGGAGGTCGCCAACGCCACCGGCATCGGGCAGCTGGCCGACATCACCCTGCGCGGCGCCGAGGTGGTGGGCGCGGTGTCCGGTGGCATCGGCGTCGTCGAGCCCGGTGAGCGGGCGGTGCGGGTGTACGTGGGCCGCCAGGTGCGCGACATGGTGCGCGAGCAGACTGCGGCCGACGTGTCCGACGAGGGGGTGGTGGTCGAGCTCGACGACGCCCTGCCCACCCAGTACACGGCCCGTACGGGCGAGCGCGTGCTGTTCGCCGACGCGGAGGAGGGCGCCGCCCGCTTCCCGGCGATGGCGAGGATCACCGAGGTCCTCGGCTCCCGCGCGATGGCGTCCCTGCCGCTGCTGGTGGAGGGCCGGCTGCTGGGCAGCTTCGTCGTCTACTGGACCACCGACCACGAGTTCGACGACGAGGAGCTCCGCCTGCTCGAGGGGCTCGCCGCGCAGATCGCGCTGAGCATCTCGCGGCTGCAGGCCGACGCGGAGCGGACGGCAGCCGTCGCCGCCACGACCGCCGCCAACCAGCGACTGGAGCTCCTGGCCGAGGCGGGCAGGGTGCTGTCGAGCACCCTGGACATCGACGAGCAGCTCCAGCGGCTCGCCTCCCTCGTCGTCCCGCGGCTGGGTGACTGGTGCTGGATCGTCACCACCGACGACCACGGCCGCCTGCAGGAGTCGGCCAGCGCCCATCGCGACCCCGCGCGCAGGGGCATGGTGGCCGAGTACGTCCAGCACATGGTGCAGACGGTCAGCAGCGAGGGCGCCCCACGCGTGGTCTTCCGCACCGGGCAGCCCCTGGTCATCCCTGACCTGTCGCCCGAGCGCATCGCCCAGTCGCTTCCCGACCCCGACGCGCGTGCCGCGCTGCTGGCCCTGGGGCCGTCGTCCGTGGCGGCGGTGCCGTTGAGCATCCGCGGGCAGACCGTCGGCGTGCTGTGCCTGCTCAACGGCGCGGCGCGGGGGGCGCATCCGCCGGCCGACGTGGAGACCGCCGTCGAGATCGGTCGCCGCGCGGGGATGGCACTGCACCACGCCCGCCTGTACAGCCAGCAGCGCGACCTCGCGGATGCGCTGCAGCGCAGCATGCTCACCGAGCCGCCGCACCTCCCCGACTGCGAGATCGTCGTCCGGTACGTGCCGGCCGCCGAGGGCGCCGAGGTCGGCGGCGACTGGTACGACGCGTTCCAGCAGTCCACCGGGACCACCGTCCTGGCCATCGGCGACGTCGTCGGGCACGACACCCGCGCCGCGGCCGCGATGGGGCAGGTGCGCGGGCTGCTCCGGGGCATCAGCTTCTCCAGCGGCGGGACCCCGGCGGAGGTGCTCACCGAGCTCGACCGTGCGATGGCGGGGCTGGCGCTGGACACGATGGCGACGGCGCTGGTCGCGCACCTGGAGCCTGGGGCCGACGGCGACGCGCTGCTGCGCTGGGCCAACGCGGGCCACCCGCCGCCGGTCCTGGTCGATGCCGGCGGCGCGGTCACCCTCCTCGACGACGAGTCACCCGATCTGCTGCTGGGCGTCCACCCCGGCAGCCCCCGCGGGGACCGCAGCGCCGCGCTCCGGCGGGGGGCGACCCTGCTGCTCTACACCGACGGTCTGGTGGAGCGGCGGGACCGCGACATCGACGCCGGCACCGAGGCGCTGCTCGCGGTGCTGCGCGAGAGCGCCGGCCTGCCGCTCGAGCAGCTCTGCGATCGCGTGCTGGGGCGGATGATCCTGCCGGACGCCGAGGACGACGTCGCCGTCCTCGCGGTCCGGCTGCACCCCACCGGCTGACGAGCTCCTGACGGAGGGCTGGCACGGCCCTGCTGCAGGGGCCCGGTGGGGGGCAGCGCGGTCCTCTTACTGGCCGGGCGGGACGTCCAGATCGGTGGCGGTGCCCTCCGGGGTGTCCTCGCCGTTGATCACCCGCAGCTCGGCGTCGCGGGCGGCCATCGCCTCCTGGCGGTCGGCCTCCTCGTCGAGGATCCGCGCGGCCTTCCAGCGGTCCGGGATGGCGAAGGCGTCCACCAGCGTGATGATGTGCGGCCGCAGCTCCTTGAGCAGCTCGTTCACCGTCGCGGTCAGCGTCTTGGCGCGGGCCGGGGTGAGCTGGCCGTGCTCCAGGAACCAGGCCTTGTCCGCCTCGATGGTCGACAGCGCGTAGAGGTCGCAGACCGTGTCCAGCAGCGTGCGGGCGGCGGGATCGGTGGTGCGGTCGACGCCGGCCACGAACGCCTCGAGCACGATGCGGTCGATGTGCGTCTGCGCCGTCTTGAGCACGTGGTCCTGGACGTCGTTGAACATGTCGAACGGGTCCATGCCCTCGGTGGTCGAGTTGTTCTGCAGCCGGCGGATGGCGCCCTCGAGGGTGTGCTTCTCGCGGAACTCGAGCATCTTCAGCTGCCAGCCGCGCTCGAGCATCGGGACGTCGTCCACACCGGGGACGGCGTCGACGAGGCGGGCGATCAGCCCACGGGCCGCCGTCCGCTCCAGCACCGTCTCGCGCACCAGGTCGGCGACGAAGCTGACCTTGCCCCAGCCCTCCAGCGAGCCGAAGGTGTCGCGGTAGCCGGTGAGCAGGCCCTTGGCGACCAGCTGCAGCAGGACGGTGTTGTCGCCCTCGAACGTGGTGAAGACGTCGGTGTCGGCCTTGAGGTGCGGCAGCCGGTTCTCCTGCAGGTAGCCGGCACCTCCGCAGGCCTCGCGGCACATCTGGATGGTCTTCGTGGCGTGCGCGGTCTGGGCGACCTTGAGCCCGGCGGCGCGGGACTCCAGCTCGCGCTGGGCCTGCTCGTCGATCTCCTGGCCGTGCACGTGCACGGCGGTCTGGACGTCGTGCATCGTCTCGACGAGCTCGCCCTGCGCGAAGTGCAGCGCGTAGGTGGTCGCCAGCGCCGGCAGCAGCTTGCGCTGGTGGACCAGGTAGTCGTTGATCCTGATCTCGCGCTCGTCGCCGGGGGCGGTGAACTGGCGGCGCACGTCGCCGTAGCGGACGGCGATGTCGAGGGCGAGCTTGGTGGCCGAGGCCGCGGACCCGCCGACGCTGACCCGGCCGCGCACCAGGGTGCCGAGGGTGGTGAAGAAGCGGCGGGTCTCGTTCTCGATGCTCGACGTGTAGGTGCCGTCCTCGGCGACCTGGCCGTAGCGGTCCAGCAGCATGTCGCGGGGGACCTGCACGTGGTCGAAGGTCAGCCGGCCGTTGTCGACGCCGGGCAGACCGGCCTTGGGGCCGTCGTCGCCGATGGTGACGCCGGGCATCGGGTTGCCCTCGGCGTCGCGGATCGGCACCAGCCAGGCGTGCACGCCGTGGTTCTTCCCCTGCGTGATCAGCTGGGCGAAGACGACGGCCATCCGGCCGTCCTCGGCCGCGTTGCCGATGTAGTCCTTGCGCGCGGCCTCGTGGGGCGTGTGCAGGTCGAAGCACTGCGTCTCGGGGTCGTAGGTGCAGGTGGTGCGCAGCTGCTGGACGTCGGAGCCGTGGCCGGTCTCGGTCATCGCGAAGCAGCCCGGCAGGTCGAAGCTCATCGCGTCGGCCAGGTACTCGTCGTGCTGCCGCTTGGTCCCGAGCAGCTGCATCGCCCCGCCGAACAGGCCCCACTGGACGCCGGCCTTGACCATGAGCGAGAGGTCGCCGAAGGCCAGCATCTCGATCGAGGTGACCGAGCCGCCCATGTCGTCCTCGCCGCCGTACTGCTTCGGGAAGCCGTAACCGACCCGGCCGGAGTCGGCCAGCTTCTTCGCGGCGCGGGTGACCCGCTCGCGGGCCTCCTGCATGGACTCGCCGTACACCGGGAGGAAGTCGGCGTCGTCCAGGTTCTCGCGGGCGTCGCGCCGGATGTGCGCCCACCGGCCGTCGAGGACCTCGGTGATGCGCGCCGGGTCGACGGTGGCGGTATCGGCCGTGGCTGGCTGCGTGCTGGTCACAGTTCCTCCTCTGTGCGGGCCCGGGGAGACCCTGCTTCGGTGGTCACGACGCCGGAGAGTCCGGCCCAGGCCAGGTCGGTCAGGTGTGCGGCGAGCTCGCTCCGGAGCATGGGTCGCCCGGCGCGCAGCCACCAGTCGGCGGCCGCGCGGACCGTGCCGACCACCCCGTGGCCCCAGGGCAGCGCGGCGTCGGGGGAGCGCCCCGCCTGCTCCAGCGCGTCGGTCAGGATCGCGGCCGCCTGGTCGCCGACGAGGTCGGACAGCGTGCTGATCGGGTCGGCGTCCCCATCAGGGCCGAAATGGCCATGGTGGCCCTGGGGGTGGACGACGAACCGGTAGAGCTCGGGGTCGGCCTCGATGAAGGCGAGGTAGGTCTCGATCGCCGCGGCCAGGGTCGCCCGCGGGGTGTCGCCGCGGTCCATGGCCGCCCGCAGCTCGGCCAGCAGGGAGCCCGCGACCCGGCTGCAGACGGCGACGTAGAGGTCGGTGCGGTCGGTGAAGTGCCGGTAGACGACGGTCTTGCTGGTGCCCGCCTCGGCGGCGATCTCCTCCATGCCGACGCCGGCGCCACGCCTGCCGATGGCGGTGACGGCGGCGTCGACCAGTTGCTCGCGGCGGGCGCGACGGTGCTCGTCCCAGCGCGAGTCGCGCCGGTCGCGTGCCTTCTGCGTCGCGGTGGCGTGCGGCCGCGTGTCCGCCTTTCGTGGCTCCGACTCGCGGTGGAGGCCGTCCTGCGCCACATTTCCTGGGGCGCGGCGGTCGCCGGCAGCCCCGTCGTGCGGCACCCGCAGCTGCGAGGAGCGTCTCACCACCTCGGCTTTCATGTGAACAACGGTACCGCGTACTCTGAGTACCGGCCACGTCAAACCGACCCCGGAGGACCCCATGGCTGACACCTCGAAGCCTGCGACGCGCAAGGCGGCGATCGTCGGCGGGAACCGGATCCCGTTCGCGCGCTCGAACTCCGCCTACTCCCAGGCGTCCAACCAGGACATGCTCACCGCGACCCTCGACGGGCTCGTCGCCCGCTTCGGGCTGCAGGGCGAGCAGGTGGGTGAGGTCGTCGCCGGCGCCGTCCTCAAGCACGCGCGCGACTTCAACCTGACCCGGGAGTCGGTGCTGGGCTCGACGCTGTCGGCCACCACCCCGGCCTACGACGTCCAGCAGGCCTGCGGCACGGGCCTCGAGGCGGCGGTCCTCGTCGCCAACAAGATCGCGCTGGGTCAGATCGAGTCCGGCATCGCCGGCGGCGTCGACACCACGTCGGATGCACCGCTCGCGGTCGGCGACGACCTGCGCCGGGTGCTCATCCAGCTCAACAACGCCCGCACGCTGCAGGACCGGCTCAAGGCGCTCTCGAAGATCCGCCCCGGTCAGCTCGTGCCGGACATGCCCCGCAACGCCGAGCCGCGCACCGGCCTGGCGATGGGCGATCACGCCGCGATCACCGCCAAGGAGTGGCAGATCGGGCGCGAGGAGCAGGACGAGCTCACCGTCCGCTCGCACCAGAACATGGCCGCCGCCTACGAGCGGGGCTTCTTCGACGACCTGGTGACGCCGTACCTCGGCCTGGCCCGCGACAACAACCTGCGGCCCGACTCCAGCGTCGAGAAGCTGGCCAAGCTCAAGCCGGTCTTCGGCAAGGGTGACCCCGAGGCCACGATGACCGCGGCCAACTCGACCCCTCTCACCGACGGCGCCTCCGCGGTGCTGCTGGCGTCGGACGAGTGGGCGGCGGCCAAGGGCCTGCCGGTGCTCGCGCACCTGGTGGACGCGCAGACCGCTGCCGTCGACTACGTGCACGGTGGCGAGGGCCTGCTCATGGCGCCGGTCTACGCGATGCCGGTGATGCTCGCCCGCAACGGCCTGACCCTGCAGGACTTCGACTTCTACGAGATCCACGAGGCGTTCGCGTCGACGGTGCTCTCCACCATGAAGGCCTGGGAGGACCCGGAGTTCTGCAAGGGCAAGCTCGGCCTGGACGCCCCGCTGGGCTCGATCGACCGGTCGAAGCTGAACGTCAACGGCTCGTCGCTCGCCGCGGGGCACCCGTTCGCCGCGACCGGCGGCCGGATCGTCGCCCAGCTCGCGAAGACGCTGCACGAGGCGGGCCCGGGCAAGCGCGGCCTGATCTCCATCTGCGCCGCCGGCGGCCAGGGCGTCGTCGCCATCCTCGAGTCCTGACGCCCCGGGGGACTTTCGGTACCGAAAGTCCCCCGGCCGCAGGCCGCTCCCCGGACTTTCGGTACCGAAAGTTCCTCTCGGAAGGACCCTTCGTGGCTGACTGGTACAGCAACTTCGCCAACTCCGGCTTCGGCACCACCGTCACCAAGCAGCTCGGGCTGCCCCGGCCCGGCATGCTGCGCCGCTACGAGCCCGGCGGCCCGGTGCTCGAGGGCCCGGCGGTCGTCGGCTCGGCCGGCCAGGGCCGGCTGCGCGACACCCTCACCGCCGTCCTGAAGGACGCCGGCGTCCCCGTCCTCTCCCCGGTCGCCGCCGACGGCTCGACCGACGGCGAGAAGCTCGGCGCGGTGATCCTGGACGCCACCGGCGTGACCGGCCCGGGCGACCTCGCCGCGGCGCACGACTTCCTCGCACCGGCGATCAAGCGGCTGCGCGCCAACGGCCGCGTGGTCATCCTGGCCGACCCGCCGGCCGACGCCGACTCCCCGGCGCAGGCCGCCGCCCGGCAGGCCGTCGACGGGCTCACCCGCTCGATCGGCAAGGAGCTGCGCGACGGGTCGACGGCGAACGCCATCTACGTGCCCGAGGGCGCCGAGGCGGGCGTCGCCTCGCCGCTGATCTTCTTCCTCTCCGGTCGCTCGGCCTACGTCGACGGGCAGGGCGTGACCCTGTCGGCCGCCGACGTGCCCGCCACCCAGGACGACGAGAAGCCGCTGGCCGGCAAGGTCGTCGTCGTCACCGGCGCGGCCCGCGGCATCGGCGCCTCGATCGCGCAGGTCATCGCCCGGGACGGCGCCCACGTGGTGGCGGTCGACATCCCCGCGGCCGGAGACAGCCTCGCCAAGGTCGCCAACGAGATCGGCGGGACGGCGCTGCAGCTCGACATCACCGCCGACGACGCCCCGCAGCGGCTGGTCGAGCACCTGAAGGAGCGGCACGGCGGCGTGGACGTCATCGTCCACAACGCCGGGATCACCCGCGACAAGCTGCTGGTCAACATGGACGCCGCCCGCTGGAACTCCGTCATGGCGGTGAACCTGCAGGCGCAGCTGGAGATCACCCAGGCGCTGCTGGACGGCGACGTGCTGAACCCCGGCGCCCGCGTCGTCTGCGTCTCCTCGCAGTCGGGCATCGCCGGCAACCGCGGCCAGACCAACTACGCGGCGTCCAAGGCCGGTGTCATCGGCATGGTGCGCGCGTGGGCGCCCACCTTCGCCGAGCGTGGCGCGACGATCAACGCCGTCGCGCCGGGCTTCATCGTCACCGAGATGACGGCGAAGATGCCCTTCGGCACCCGGGAGGTCGGCTCGCGGCTGAACTCGCTGCAGCAGGGCGGCCTGCCCGTCGACGTCGCCGAGACGATCGCCTGGCTCGCGCAGCCGACCAGCGCCGGCGTCAACGGCCAGACCGTGCGGGTGTGCGGCCAGTCGCTGCTGGGGGCCTGATGGGGGTCCCACGGGCGGAGGTCAGAGTCCTCGACGCCGCGCCGAACCTGGGCGCGCTCTACGCCAAGGCCGCGCTCACCGGGCGCGGGCGGGGCGGCGACCTGCCCGACACGCGCCTCGCCCGCAACGGTGTCGGCGTGGATCTCGACCACCTCGCCGCCTACGCGCGGGTGTGCGGGATGCCGCTGGGCGACGTCCTGCCGGCCACGTACCCGCACATGCTCGCGTTCCCGCTGCAGATGGCGCTCATGACCGACCGTGCCTTCCCGCTGGCGATGGTCGGGCTGGTGCACGTGCGCAACCGCATCGAGGTGCTCCGGGCGATCCGGGCCGACGAGGCGCTCGACCTCGAGGTGTGGGCCGAGCGGTTCGCCACCCACCGCAGCGGCGCGACGGTCGACCTGTGCGCGACCGCCACGGCAGGAGGCGAGGAGGTCTGGCGCTCCCGGTCGACGTACCTGTCGCGCGGGGCGAAGGCGCCCGCCGGGGCACCCGAGGCCGACGTCGCCGTCGAGGTGGGCCCGCTGGAGCGCACTGCCGCAACCTGGCGGGTGCCCGACGACGCCGGACGTCGCTATGCCAAGGTCTCCGGTGACGTCAACCCGATCCACCTGTCCGGGCTGACGGCGAAGGCCCTCGGCTTCAAGCGGGCGATCGCGCACGGCATGTGGGTGAAGGCCCGGGTGCTGGGCGCGCTGGCCGGCCGGCTGCCCGAGGCGGTCGACGTCGACGTGGCCTTCAAGAAGCCGTTGTTCCTGCCCTCGACGGTCACCCTCTCCACCGCGGAGGTGGCGGAAGGCTGGGACGTCGCGGTCCGGAACGCGAAGAGCGGCAGCGATCACCTGGTCGGGACGATCCGCACGGTGTGAGGAAGAAGGACCCCGTCCGCCCCACCCCGCTGGCTCGGGGCGGGCCCCCGGACGGGGCCGACAGACATGCAGGACTGAAGAGAGGCGTCAACTGATGGCCGTGTCGTTCGGGCTCACCGAGGACCAGATCGAGCTGCAGAAGTGGGTGCACCAGTTCGCCGAGGACGTCATCCGTCCCGCGGCCCACGAGTGGGACGAGCGGGAGGAGACCCCCTGGGAGATCCTCCAGGAGGCCGCGAAGGTCGGTCTCTACTCGATCGACTTCTTCGCCACGCAGTCCTTCGAGGAGTCCGGACTCGGGCTGCCGATCGCCCTGGAGGAGCTCTTCTGGGGTGACGCCGGCATCGGCCTGGCGATCGTCGGCACCGCCCTCGCCGCGGCGGGAGTGAGCTCGAACGGCACACCCGAGCAGGTCGGCCAGTGGGTGCCGCAGATGTTCGGCACCGAGGCCGAGCCCAAGGTCGCCGCGTTCTGCTCCTCGGAACCCGACGCCGGCTCCGACGTCGGCGCCATGCGCACCCGGGCGGTCTACGACGAGAAGACCGACGAGTGGGTGCTCAACGGCACCAAGACCTGGGCGACCAACGGCGGCATCGCCGACATCCACGTCGTCACCGCCGTCGTCGACCCGGAGCTGAAGGCCCGCGGGCACGCCAGTTTCATCGTCCCGCCTCAGACGAAGGGCCTCTCGCAGGGGCAGAAGTTCCTCAAGCACGGCATCCGGGCCTCCCACACCGCCGAGGTCGTCCTCGAGGACTGCCGCATCCCCGGCGACTGCCTGCTCGGGGGACGGGAGAAGCTCGAGGAGCGGCTCGCCCGCGCCCGTGAAGGGGTGAAGACCGGCCGCACCCAGCCGTCGATGGCGACCTTCGAGCGCACCCGGCCCGCCGTGGGCGCCCAGGCCGTCGGTGTCGCGCGCGCGGCCTACGAGTACGCGCTGGAGTACGCCAAGCAGCGCGAGCAGTTCGGCCGGGCGATCATCGAGAACCAGTCGATCGCCTTCATGCTCGCCGACATGAAGACCTCCATCGACGCAGCGCGGCTGCTGGTCTGGCGGGCCGCGTGGATGGCGCAGAACGGCCAGCAGTTCACCGCGGCCGAGGGCTCGATGTCCAAGCTCGTCGCGGGTGAGACGGCGGTCCGCGTCACCGAGCAGGCCATGCAGATCCTCGGCGGCAACGGCTACACGCGCGACTACCCGGTCGAGCGGATGGCCCGCGACGCCAAGATCTACACCATCTTCGAGGGCACCTCGGAGATCCAGCGGCTGGTCATCGCGCGGACCATCTCCGGCGTCCACATCCGCTGACGCCTCGCACCCCCCACGACGGCCGTCGTCCCCGCCCCGGGACGGCGGCCGTCGTCGTCCTGGGCGCGTGGGAACAGCATCCGACAAGGGGAGGGGCGCTGGTTCGTCGCTCTTTCGGCTTCAGGCCCGCACCGCCGTGACCTGGGCGTTCGCGCGTTGGTGACGATCTGGTTGCGCTGTGCAACACAAGTGACCGACGGCATGGCGCGGCGCGGATCGGCGCCTCGGTCGTGGTCCGGTGTCGCGTCCGGATTCCCGGGCGACCGTCCCGGCGTTCCGGGATCCATGGAGGAGTCGACGTGCAGCTCACGTCATCACCCCGTCGTGCGCTCGGCGTCCTCGCCGCCGGCACGATCGGACTGTCCACCGCCCTGCTGGGCGTCACCGGAGTGGCCCAGGCCGCCCCCGGCGTGGCCGCGCCCACGATCGTCGCCGTCGAGGGCACCGACGGCGGCCTCCGGGTCTTCTTCGACGCCGACTACACCGGTGCCGACCCGGCGAGCTGGGAGTACTCGCTCGACGGAGGGGACCACACCTCCCCGGCCCTGCTCGACGTGGACGACCAGAGCGGTTTCGACGGCGTCTTCGAGATCGACGGGCTCCAGAACGGCGTGGAGTACCCGGTCACCGTCCGCGGGCTGGACTCGGAGCAGACGGCCGGCGACTGGTCGGCGGCGAAGACGGGCACCCCCTTCGTGCGCCCCGGCACGCCCGGCGTCCCGACGGTGCAGCTCGGGAACGGGACCGCGACCATCACGTGGACCGCGGCCACGGTGCCCGGCACCCACGGCGTGGCGGGCTACGTCGTGAACGCGGGCATCAACGTCGGCGAGCTGGGCGGGATGGCGCAGCAGTGCCGCACCACGACTGCCCTCACCTGCACGGTCCCGGCGATCCCGGGCTACGACTACCTGTTCCTCGTCTCGGCCGTCGACACCAAGGGCAACATCGGCCCGGAGGCCGTCGCCACGGCGCGGACCGGCGTGATCCCGGCTGTCACCACCCCCGCGGAGGTCCCGGCCAAGAACGGCGACCTGGCGATGACCGGTGCGGCTGCCGGCGCCGTCGCCCCCGGCGCGAAGATCACCGTCACCGGTGACGGCTACGCGCCCGGCTCGACCGTCAGCGTCATCGTCTACTCCACGCCCCAGGTGCTGACGACGGCCGTCGCGGACGTCGACGGGAAGTTCTCCGTCGAGGTGACGATTCCCGCCGGGCTGGCCAAGGGCACCCACACGCTGGTCGCCTCCGGCGTCGACGCCAACGGCGTGCTCCGCTACGTGACGCTGCCGATCACGGTGTCCGATGCGGGCGTCGCGACGGTCACGGCCGGGGCAACGCTCGCGGCCACGGGTGCCGACGTCGCCGTCCCGGTCATCGGTGGCATCGCCGCCCTCGGCCTGGGCGCCGGTCTGATCGTGGTGGCCCGCCGCCGCGCCGCAGCCTGACCGATCCCCCTCCCGGACCCGGGACCCGAGCCCTCCGGCTCGGGTCCCGGGTCTGCGGTCCACCAGGACCTCCAGCACCGGAACGGACCGGCAGATGACGCACACCGAGCCCATCGAGCGGGTGGATGCCCCGTACCCCCGGGTCGTCGCCCGGGAGCGGCGACCGCGCTGGCCGGGGATCGCCCGGGCCGCCGGCGAGCTCCTCGTGACGGCAGGGCTGGTCGTCCTGCTGTTCGTGGTCTACGAACTGCTCGTGACCGACGTGATCGCCGACCGCCAGCAGGACCGGCTCAGCCAGGAGCTGTACGAGCAGTGGGACCGCGCGGGCGTCGAGCCGGCGGAGCTCACCCGGGTCGAGATCGGCGACGCCTTCGGGGTGCTCCGCATCCCGCGGCTGGGTGAGGACTACGCCCGGGTGATCCTGGAGGGCACGAGCGAGAGGGTGCTCGCGCAGGGCCCCGGCCACTACGCCGGAACGGCGATGCCCGGCGAGCAGGGCAACGTCTCGCTCGCCGGCCACCGGGTGGGCAAGGGATCGCCCTTCCTGGAGCTCGACCTCATGGAGGCGGGCGACCCGATCGTGGTCGAGACCGTGGACAGCTGGTTCGTCTACCGGGTGCTCGGCGACGTCGCGACCGGCGACCTGGAGGCCGACCCCAGCGGCATCCCCGGGCGGCGGATCGTCCGGCCGACCGACGTCGAGGTCATCTCGCCCACCCCGGACGCGCCGGAGACCGCCCCCGCGACCGGCGCCTACCTGACGCTGACCACCTGCCATCCGGAGTACTCCGCGCGGCAGCGGCTGGTCGTCCACGCCCAGCTCGACGGGCCGCCGCTGAGCAAGGCGCAGTGGCCCGACGGGCCGGCCGCCCTCTACGAGCGCTGAACGGGAGACGAGATGTACGGCTGGATCTGGCGGCACCTGCCCGGTGGAACGGCGCTGAAGACGGCGCAGGCGCTGGTGCTCGTCGCCGTCGTCGTGGCGCTGCTGCTGTTCGTCGTCTTCCCGTGGGTCGAGCCGCGGCTGCCGTTCAACGAGGTGACGGTCGACTGAGGCGGTCCGCCCCGGAGCCAGGTTGCGATGCGGCAACGATGCCGCTGAACGCCCGGCTCGGGTGGCCGACCTGCGCGTACGGGTGAAAGGTCGGGGGTGGACGACGAACCTCGATGCTCCGGAGGACTCCGTGCGCGCCACTCGACTTCTCGCTCTCGCCGCCAGCGGCGCCCTCGTTCTCACCGCCTGCGGCGGCGGTGACTCGGTCGACACCGGCGGGGGAGGAGGGGGTGACGATCCGCTCGTCGCCGCGGTCAGCGCCCAGCCCGACCAGCTCGACCCGCACGTGACCACCGCGTACGCGAGCTTCCAGGTGCTGGAGAACGTCTACGACACCCTCGTCGTCCCGGATCCCGAGGACCTGACGATGGGGCCGAGCCTGGCGACGGAGTGGGAGACCAGCGACGACGGGCTGGAGTGGCGGTTCACGCTGCGCGACGACGTCACCTTCCACGACGGCAGCGAGTTCGACTCCGCCGACGTCGTCTACTCCTACAACCGGATCATCGACGAGGAGCTGAGCAACTCCTTCCGGTTCCAGAACGTCGAGTCGGTGGAGGCCGACGGCGCGGAGACCGTCGTCATCACGCTCTCGCAGCCGACGCCGAACCTGCTGGAGCGGATCGGCTCGTTCAAGGGGATGGCGATCCTCCCGGAGAACGCCGCCGAGGACCTGAACCTGGAGACCGAGGCCAACGGCACCGGCCCCTTCATGCTGGACAGCTCCGACGCCAGCAGCACCGTGCTCACCGCGTACGAGGACTACTGGGGCGGGGAACCGAGCGTCAGCGGGGTCGAGTTCCGCTACATCACCGAGCCGGCGGCGGCGCTGACCGCGCTGCAGAGCGGTGAGGTGCACTGGACCGACAACGTGCCGCCCCAGCAGATCGAGTCGCTCGGCGACGACGACTCGGTGGAGCTGCAGACCACTCCCAGCGTCGACTACTGGTACATGTCGATGAACTACGAGCGCCCGCCGTTCGACAACCGCGACGTGCGGCGCGCGATCTCCTTCGCGATCGACCGCGAGGCGGTGGCCGAGGCGGCCTGGTTCGGCGCGGCCGAGCCCAACCAGACGGCGATCCCCGAGGACAGCTTCTTCTACCTCGACTACGCCCCGTTCGAGCGCGACGTCGAGCAGGCCCGGCAGCTGCTCGAGCAGGCGGGCGTGTCGACGCCGCTGACGATGGGGCTGATGGTCACCGACGAGTACCCCGAGACGGTCACCGCCGCGCAGGTCATCGCCAGCCAGCTCGACGAGATCGGCATCGACGTGCAGATCGAGACGCTGGACTTCGCCACGTGGCTCGACCGCCAGGGCGAGGGCGACTACGACGCGTTCTACCTGGGCTGGCTCGGCAACCTGGATCCGGCCGCCTACTACGAGGAGCAGCACCAGACCGACGGCCCGAACAACTACCAGGGCTACAGCAACCCGGAGGTCGACGCGCTGCTGCAGGAAGCGGCGAGCGAGACCGATGACGACGCCCGCAAGGAGCTCTACGACGAGGCCGCGACGATCATCGTCGACGACGTCTCCTACCTGTACCTGTACAACCCGGACGTCGTGCAGGCCTGGGCGCCGGACCTGTCCGGCTACCAGATCCGCGCGGACAAGGCGATCAACTTCGAGAACGTGGAGCTGCCCTGACCGGGTACGTCCTCCGCCGCACCGGTCAGTCGGTGGTGGTGCTGGCGGGGGTCAGCGTCATCGTCTTCGCCCTGGTGCATCTCGTACCGGGTGATCCGGTGCGGCTGGCGCTCGGCACCCGGTTCTCGCAGGAGACCTACGACACGCTGCGGGAGCGGTCCGGCCTGGACCTGCCGCTGGCGCAGCAGTTCGTCACCTGGCTGGGCGGGGCGGTCACCGGCGACCTGGGGGTCAGCTTCCGCAGCGGTGAGACGGTGACGGCGCTGATCGCCGAGCGGCTGCCCGCCACCCTCACGCTGGCCTTCGCCTCGATCCTCGTGGCGCTGGTGATCGCGATCCCGCTGGGCACGATCTCGGCGCTGCGGCCGCGGTCGATCGTCGACCGGTTCGCCACGGTGATCAGCCAGTTCGGCATCTCGGTGCCGGACTTCTGGATGGCGATCGTGCTCATCCTCGTCTTCGCCGGGACGCTGGGCTGGCTACCGACGGGCGGCTACGTGCCGTTGAGCGAGGACCCGGTCGGCTGGCTGGAGCGGCTGATCATGCCGGCGGTGGTCACCGGCACGGTGTCCGGTGCGGTCATCACCCGGTTCGTGCGGTCCAGCGTCCTGGAGGCGATCGGGGCGGACCACGTGCGGACGGCGCAGGCCAAGGGGCTGCCGCAGCGGCAGGTGTTCACCTGGCACGTGCTGCGCAACGCGCTGCTCCCGCTGGTCACGGTCACCGGCGTGCAGCTGGCCTACCTGCTGTCCGGCGTCGTCGTCGTGGAGATCGTCTTCGCCTGGCCGGGGCTGGGCCAGCTGGCGCTGCAGTCGGTCCAGGCCCGCGACTACCCGGTGCTGCAGGGGGCGATCCTGCTGTTCGCCGTCGTCTTCCTGGTCATCAACCTGATCGTCGACCTGCTCTACACGGCCATCGACCCACGGATCCGGCGATGAACCTCCGCCGAGGCCTGCGGTGACCGGCCAGCCGCTGCCCCCGCCGGACGCGCCGGTGGCGGGTCAGGGGGACGCGAAGGACACGTCGGCGGGTCCGGCGACGCTGCGCCCGGCCCGGCCGCGGTGGCGGGAGACCCTCGGCCTGCTGGCCCGGAACCCGACGGCCGCATTCGCCGGCCTGGTCCTGCTGGCGATCATCCTGATGTCGCTGGTGGACGAGACGCTCGCCGCGCAGGGGCCGAACGAGACCTCGGTCGAGGACCGGCTGCAGCCGCCGAGCTGGTCGCATCCGTTCGGTACCGACGACCTGGGCCGGGACGTCCTCAGCCGGGTGATCCTCGGCGCCGGCGTCTCGCTGCGGGTCGGTTTCCTGGCCGTCGGGATCGCGCTGCTGATCGGCACGCTCATCGGCCTGCTCGCCGGCTACTACGGCCGGTGGGTCGATGACGTCCTCATGCGGATCATGGACATGTTCTTCGCCTTCCCGGCGGTGCTGCTGGCCATCGCCATCCTCGCCGTCCGCGGGCCCGGGTCGGGGAACACCGCCCTGGCGATCGGCATCGTCTACATCCCGATCTTCGCCCGGGTGACCCGGGCCAGCGTGCTCGGCGTCCGGGAGGAGGTCTACGTGCGGGCCTCGCGCTCGGTGGGGGCGTCGGACCTCCGGATCCTCAGCCGGCACGTCCTGCCCAACGCCGCGCCGCCGATCATCGTGCAGACCTCGATCAGCCTGGCCTTCGCGGTGCTGGCCGAGGCCGCGCTGTCCTTCCTCGGGCTGGGCACCCAGCCGCCGAACCCCTCGTGGGGGCGGATGCTCGCGGAGGGCCGTGGCTTCATCCAGGACGCCTGGTGGCTGGCCTTCTTCCCCGGGATGGCGATCTTCCTGACCGTGCTCTGCTTCAACCTGCTCGGTGACGGGCTGCGCGACGTCCTCGATCCCCGCCAGCGGACGCTCATGGCGGGAGGCGGCAGGTGACCGCGGGGGCGCAGCCGGTGCTGGAGGTCGAGGACCTGCGGGTCCGGCTGCGCACGCCGCGCGGTCCGGCCGACGTCGTCAACGGGCTCTCCTACACCGTCGGGCCGGGAGAGACCGTCGCCGTCGTCGGGGAGTCGGGCAGCGGGAAGAGCGTCTCGGTGCTGGCACTGCTGGGCCTGCTGCCCGCTCGGGTGGCGACGGTGACCGGGAAGGCGCTGCTGCAGGGGGAGGACCTGCTCACCATGAAGCCCGAGCGGCTCCGCCAGGTGCGCGGGCCGGGGGCGGGCATGGTGTTCCAGGACCCGATGACGTCGCTCAACCCGGTGCTCACCGTCGGCCGGCAGCTCGTGGAGGGCATCCGCGCGCACAGCGACATGGACAAGGCGGCCGCCCGCCGCCGGGCCGCCGACCTGCTCGCCGAGGTGGGCCTGCCCGATCCGACCGGGGCGCTGGACCGGTATCCGCACGAGCTCTCCGGTGGGATGCGGCAGCGGGTGATCATCGCGATAGCGCTGTCGAACTCCCCCGCGCTGCTCATCGCCGACGAGGCGACGACGGCGCTCGACGTCACCGTGCAGGCGCAGATCATCGATCTGGTCGAGAAGCTCCAGGCCGAGCACGGCACCGGGGTCATCTGGATCACCCACGACCTCGGGGTGGTCGCCGGCATCGCCGACCGCGTGCTGGTCATGTACGGCGGCCGGTGCGTGGAGGACGGCACGGTCGACGACGTCCTCGACCACCCGGTGCACCCGTACACGCGAGGGCTGCTGGGCGCCCTGCCCGACCTGGCCCGTCCCGGGCCGGACGGCGCTCTCCCCGAGCTGGCCACGGTGCCCGGCGTGCCGCCCTCGCCCACCGACCTGCCGCGGGGCTGCGTGTTCTGGCCGCGCTGCCCGGTGCGCGGCGACGCCCGGTGCGAGACCGAGCAACCGCCCCTGGTCCAGATCTCCCAGGGCCGACATGGCCGTTCTGGCCCCCCGGGGCTGCCGCACCGGGCGGCGACCTGGTGCACGGAGGGGACTTCCGGCGCCGGAAGTCCCGGGGAGGGGGGCCGGTGAGCGACGACGTCCTCGTCTCCGCCCGCGGGCTGGAGGTGCACTTCCCCGTCGGCGGCCGGGGATTCCGGAAGCAGCCGGCCGGCGTGCTGCGTGCCGTCGACGGCGTCGATCTGGACATCTACCGAGGCGAGACGCTGGGCCTGGTGGGGGAGTCGGGCTGCGGGAAGTCGACGCTGGGCAATGCGCTGCTGCGGCTGGTGCCCTCGACCGGCGGCTCGATCACCTTCGGGGGCACCGACATCACGGGGCTGGACGGCCGGAAGCTCAAGGAGCTGCGCCGCCGCGCCGGGATGGTGTTCCAGGACCCGTTCGCGTCGCTGGACCCCCGCCGCACGGTCGCCCAGACGGTCAGCGAGCCGCTGGAGGTGCACGGGCTGCGCAAGGGCCGCGACAAGGCCGCGCGCGTCGGCGAGCTGCTGGAGCTGGTGGGCCTGGACCCGGCGGTCGCCGGCCGCTATCCGCACGAGTTCTCCGGCGGTCAGCGGCAGCGCGTCGGCATCGCCCGCGCGCTGGCCGGCGAGCCGGACTTCCTGGTCTGCGACGAGGCGATCGCCTCCCTCGACATCAGCGTGCAGGCGCAGGTCCTCAACCTGCTGCGCCGACTCCAGCGGCAGCTCGGGCTCACCCTGCTGTTCGTCTCGCACGACCTGTCGGCGGTGCGCTACATCGCCGACCGGATCGCCGTCATGTACTTGGGCCGCATCGTGGAGATCGGGCCGGCCGCGGCGGTGGGCAGCGATCCGCAGATGCCGTACACGCAGGCGCTGCTGTCGGCGGTGCCCGTGCCGCACCCGGCGCTCGAGCGCGAGCGGAAGCGGATCGTCCTCACCGGCGACGTCCCCTCGCCGGCCGCCGTCCCCAGCGGCTGCCGGTTCCGCACCCGCTGCCCGTACGTGTTCGAGCCGTGCGACGACGTCGACCCCGCGTTGCAGCCGGTGGGGGCGCCCGGCCAGCAGGCCGCGTGCCACCTGCACGGCGTCGTCGGCACGCCGGCGACCGCACCGGAGGGCATCACCGCCACGCCCTGACCCGGGGGCGCGGCGTCAGACGGTGGGGGCCAGCAGGCGGGGGCGGGCGGCGGCCAGGCCCACGACCAGTTGCAGGACGACGGCGCCGAGCATGAGCGCCAGTCCTGCCTCCCACCCGCCGGTCGCGTCGCGCAGCAGCCCCACGCCCAGCGGGCCGGTCGCCGCGAGCAGGTAGCCGATGCTCTGCGCGCTCGCCGACAGCCGGCCGGTCTGGGCGACGTCCCGGCTGCGCGCGACGATCAGCATCATCGACAGCGGGAACGCGACGCCGCTCCCCAGCCCGTAGAGGAACGCCCACAGCAGCGGAGCCGAGCCCGGCGCCAGCAGCAGCCCGCCGATCGCGACGACCACCGGCACGGTGCCGAGGAGCACCCAGCCGTGCTGCCCGGGTCGGCGCGCGGCCAGCGGGGGGACGACGAGCGCGAGCGGCACCGCCAGCGCCGTCGCGACGGCCAGCAGCCCGCCGGCGGCCACGGGGGAGACCCCGGCCTCCGCCTCCAGGATGTCGGCCAGCCAGGTGAGCATCGCGTAGAACGACAGCGACTGGAACCCGAAGAACAGCGTCACCGCCAGGGCCACCCGGTCGCGCAGGATGGCCGACCGGGCACCGGACGGCGCCGCGGCGGGGCGCGCGACCCCCCGCCGGGCGCGGGCCAGCGCCACCATGGGCACCAGCGCGGCCAGCACGAGCACGCCCCACAGCGCCAGCCCGGCGACCGCGCTGCCCGCGGCGGTGGACAGCGGCTGGGCCAGGCCCGCGCCGATGCTGGCCGAGCCCGACATCGCCGCGGTGATCACGCCGAGTACGGCGGCCGCCCGGACGCCGTACTCCGCCCGCGCCAGCGCGGGCAGCAGCACGTTGCCGACCGCGATCCCGCCGCTGAGCAGCACCGTGCCCGCGAACAGGCCCGGCGCCCCGCCCAGTCGCAGCAGCACACCCACCGCGATCAGCAGCACTCCCAGCAGGACGGCGCGGTGGATGCCGAAGCGGGCGGCGAGGGCCGGTGCGAACGGGGAGACCAGGCCGAAGCACACCAGCGGCAGCGCGGTGACGACGGCGAGCGCGCCGGTGGACAGCCCGAGCTCGTCGCGCAGCTCGCCGAGCACCGGACCGACGGCGGCGAACGGCGCGCGCAGGCACAGGGCGACGAGCACGAGCACCGCGGCGGGTGCGACGACCCGCCACCACCGGCGGGAGGCGGTCGAGGCGGGCCCCGCCGCCGGTCGCGCTGCGTGCGGCACGTGCACGTCCTCCCTCACCGCGAAGCGTCCTCCCCCACCGCGAAGCGTCCTCCCTCACCGCCCACCGCCAGGTAGGAAGCGCTGGGATCAGGTTCCCTGATCCCAGCCGGGGCACCGGGCCCGGGTTCCGGGCGGGGTTCCCTCCTCCGAGGGAGGTCTCCCTCAAGTCCGGTGGTACGTGCGCCGACGGGGCGGTATGCGGAGCAGCCGTGCACACACGGCACGACCCCGGCGCGGCACCCCGTTGTGGCTGTACCTCACGGCCCTGGTGCTCGTGCCGCTGGTCGGCGTGGTCGCGCTGACCACCACGATCGTCCGCATGGCCGTGGCGGAGGCCGCCGGTGCCGCGCGGTCGGAAGCCGCCGTCGGCGACCTGGCCCGGCTGCACTCCGCCCGCAGCGCCGTCGTGCGCGAGATCGTGCCCAGCCTCTCCCTCGCCATCATCGACGACTCGGCCGCCGCGACCGCGGTCTCACCGGACACGGCCGCGCTGCTCGACCAGCGGGACCTCGCCGAGGGCGCCATGCAGGACAGCCGCGCCGCGACCGACGAGGCGCTCGAGCGGCTGGCCGCGGGCTCGAGCAGTGACGCGACGGCGAACTCCGCCGTGCGACGGGCGACCGCGCTGCGTGCCGCCGTCGACGGCGGGAACACGGACATCGACCAGCTCTACCGCGGCTTCCTCGCCCTGGCCGACGACCTGGCGGCCGCGCAGCGCCGCGTCGCCCAGGCAGCCGCGGCCGAGGAGGCGCCGGTCGCGACCAGCGCCGCCACCGAGGACGTGCGGCTCATCGCCGACGCCGCCACGGTGGCCGGCCGCCTGATGCCGGAGTTCATCGGCACGCAGCTGATGGGTGCGGAGAGGGTCGACGAGCAGGCATGGCGCATCCGCTGGGAGGACTACGAGCACGCCCGGCGGGACGTCGGCGAGCTGTCCCAGCCGGCACTGCGCGCACGGTGGTGGCAGCTCAGGGCGACGCCGGAGATGAGGGGGATCGACAAGGTCCTCGGGGCGCACGCCGACGGCACCGCCACCGGACGGCTGTCCGTCCAGGAGCTGATCACGCTCGTGGGGCAGGCGATGACGCGGGACGCCGCCTTCACCGAGTTCCTCGACGAGGCCGTCGCCGAGGCGCAGCAGCTCTCCGCCGCCGACCGCGAGGCCGCGAACAGCCGGCGGGACCGCCTCCTGGCTCTCGCGATCGGGCTGGTGCTCGCCTCGCTGGCCGGTGCCGTTCTCGTCGGGCGCAGCGTCTCGCGCGCCCTGGGACTGCTGGCCGACCAGGCCGAGCGGATCAGCCACGGCCAGCTGGTCGACATCACCGGAGCCGGCCCCCGCGAGGCGCGGACGGTGTCCGCGGCGCTGGCCACGACGGTGGCCGGACTGCGCCGCATCCAGGACCAGGCCGGCGCCGTGACCCGCGGTGACCTGTCCGCCCCCGTTCTCGCGGAGCCGCTGCCCGGCCCGCTGGGGCAGCTGCTGCACGCCTCGGTGGAGCAGCTCGTCGACTCCGTCCGCGAGCGCGAGGAGCTGCAGACCGCCCTCGCGCACCAGGCGGCGCACGACCCGCTGACCGACCTGCCCAACCGGACCCAGGCGCGCACCCTCGTCACCGCCGCCCTGCACCGCGGCCGGCGCTCCGGCGAGATGACCGGCCTGCTGTTCGTCGACCTCGACGGCTTCAAGGCGGTCAACGACCGGCACGGTCACGCCACCGGCGACACGGTGCTGCGCGAGGTGGCGGACCGCCTGCGCGCCGCGCTGCGCCCCGGGGACGTCGTGTGCCGGCTGGGCGGGGACGAGTTCGTCGTCCTCGTCGAGCGGGTGTCGGACGAGCGCGAACTGGTCGACCTGGCCCGGCGCCTCATCGACGTCGTCAGCGAACCGATCGCGGTGGCCGGGCTCGAGCTGCGCGTGGGCGCCAGCGTGGGCATCGCGGTCAGCCAGGACGGCGCCGTGGATGCCGACGCCCTGTTCGCCGAGGCCGACACCGCCGCCTACCGGGCGAAGGCCGGCGGGCGTGGCCGGGCAGAGCTCTTCGACGAGACGCTGCGGGCCCAGCAGTGCGCCCACTCGGAGATCGAGACCGCGCTCTCCGCCGGCCTGGCCGCCGGGGAGTTGCAGGTCCACTACCAGCCGGTCGTCCACCTGGCGTCCGGCCGGCTCGAGGGCTACGAGGCGCTGGTGCGCTGGGAGCGGCCCGGTGTCGGGATGGTGCCGCCCAACGACTTCATCCCGGTGGCCGAGAGCAGCCGGCTGATCTGCGACCTGGACCGCTGGGTGCTGCACGAGGCGACCCGCCAGGTCGCCGAGTGGCGCTCCGCCGCGCCGGACGAGGCCGACCTCACCGTCGCCGTCAACGTCTCCGGGCGGCACCTGGCCGATCCGCGGGTCGTGCAGGACGTCACCGACGCGCTGGCGGCCTCCCGGCTGCCCGCCCGGCTGCTCGTGCTCGAGGTCACCGAGACGGTGCTGGTCAACGAGCCGGCCGCGTTCGGTCACCTCGCGGCGCTGCGGGAGCTGGGCGTCACGGTCGCCATCGACGACTTCGGCACCGGCTACACCTCGATCGGGCAGCTGGCGAGCATGCCGGTGGACACGCTGAAGATCGATCGCAGCTTTATCTCCTCGGCCGACTCCGGTCACGCCGAGCTCGTCGCGCTGATGATCCGCGCCGCGCACACCTTCGGCCTGACCGTGGTCGCCGAGGGCGTGGAGGAGTCCGCGCAGCTGGAGTGGCTGCGGAACCAGCAGTGCGACTCCGCCCAGGGCTACCTGCTCTCCCGGCCGCTGTCCGCCGAGGCCGCGCTGGCCGCGCGGCGCGGGACTCCCGCACCGCCGTCCTGAGGCCCGGTACCCGCCGTCCTGAGGGACCCCGACGGGAGGCACTAGCCTCGGTCCCGCCAGGAGGGCTCGCCTAGTGGCCGATGGCGGCGGTCTTGAAAACCGCTATGGGGTAACACCCATCGTGGGTTCGAATCCCACGCCCTCCGCTCAGCCGTCGGGGTGCCCCACGGCAGCCGGCCGGACCGCGCCGGCGCCGGCCTCCTCGTCGTCGACCCACTCGAGCAGGTCCCCGGGCTGGCAGTCGAGCACCCGGCACATGGCCTCCAGGGTGCTGAACCGCACCGCCTTGGCGCGGCCGTTCTTGAGGACGGCGACGTTCGCGGGCGTCAGGCCGATCCGCTCGGCGAACTCGCCGACGCTCATCTTGCGCCGCGCGAGCTCGACGTCGATGCGCACGACGATCGGCATCAGATGACCGCTTCCATGTCGGTGCGCAGCGTCGTGGCCTGGCGCAGCAGCGCCCGCATCACCACCATGAGCAGGCCGAGGGCGGCGCCGGCCAGCAGCACGACGAAGAGCAGCAGCGGCAGCCCGGGGTCGTCGGCGGTGAAGCCCACGAGCAGGAAGACGCCGAGCAGCACGACCCAGGCGGCACCGATGGCACCCACGATCCCGTCCACCCAGCGCAGGGCCCCGGCGCTGAAGATCTCGTCGCGCTGGACCAGCGCGAGCAGCCGCCAGGTGCAGACGACGACGACCTGCACGCACAGCACCCAGAACACCGCGACGGCGGTGAGCGGCCAGCGGAGGTGGGCCTGGTCGGGGGATTCCTCGGCCATGTGCGCGAACTGTCCCGGCAGCGAGAAGGCCTGCAGCATCACGAGGAGGGCGAACAGCAGGACCAGGAAGACGCGGAGTGGGGCCACGGCCCGTCGGACTTCGAGCATGCATCGACTATCAGCAACTGCCTATCGAAAGTCAATAGAGTGTGTCAGTGTGTCGCTCGACGGCCGGACCCGCCGGCCGCCCGACGTCCGCAACCTGTCGGCCGTCCGATGTCCTGAGGAGCACCCATGACCTACCTCGCTGCCGTCCTGCTCGTGGCGCTCGGTGCCGCGGCCGTCGTCGCCGGCGGCTACGACGACTCGCCGGGCCTGCAGGGCATCGGTGTCCTGCTCGTCATCGGCGCCGTCGTCCTGGTCGTCCGCACCGCCCGGCGGCGCCGGATCGGCGCGCCGTAGTCAAGTGCGCGGGCATTTCTGCCGATTCCGTATCGAGAGGAGGCGACGTGACCCAGCCAGAGCGAGACGACGTGCAACATGTTCCGGGCGGCTTCGCCCACATCTCCGAGGAGGAGCAGGTGGGTGGCAACCCGGTCGTCCACCACCTCGCGGTGTACAAGACACGAGCCCGGATGATCGACGACTCCCGGGTCGAGCGCCGGGCGCGCGAGCTCCAGGCGGCCAGCAGCTTCGACGACTGGGACGGCCTGTCCGGCGACGACCGGGAGCTGTGGCGGCACATGGCCCGCCTCGACCTCATCTGAGGCCCGACACGCCATCCCGCCGTCCGCCGACGGGGTGACCGAGCGCTCGGTGACCGCATCCGCGCTGGTGGGAGCGCCGCTTGTCGACATGTGGGTGCACCGGGAGGCGGGTCACCCGGCCCTCGGTGGGGTCACCACAACGATCCGGTGACGGGGCGGTTCCGGGCCGGTCGCAGACTGCCGATGACGACCCCGGAGCCCCCTAGCGTCTGCCTGGTCCGCGGTACTTCCCTCCGCGGCAGAGGCGCTGAGGAGTTCCCGCGTGACCATGGGCGCGACGCTGGTGTGGCCGGCAGTGGTAGTTCTCGGTTTCCTGCTCTTCACCGGACTGGTGGTGGCGCTGGGAGCCAGTTCGACCGCCCGCTACGAGTTCGAGCGCAACGGGGCGCGCCAGCCCGAGCGGGCGGCCGCCCAGCGCTCCGGCAACCACCCTGCCGGACGGCGCACGACCGAGCGTTCGGCCGAGACGGCCACGGCTCCCGCCCGCACCGGCCAGGCGGTCGGGCTGGCTGAGCGACCCGGCCCCGCCCCGGTGACCGACGAGGGCCCGGCCTGGTGGCTGGTCGGCGAGTCCGCGCAGGTGCTGGCCGGTCCGTACGCCGACCGGGTCGACGCCGACTGGGCTGCCCTCGCCGACGACCTGTCCGCCGTCGCGGTCTACGGCACCCGCCGCACCGACGGCCGGGTGCGCCCCAAGCCCTCGCCGGAGGAGCGCGCGTGGCTGGGCGAGCTGGGCCGGCACCTCGACCGGCTCCCCGCCGAGTGGGACGTGCTGCTGACCGACACCGACCCGCTCACCACGCTGGTCGTGGAGGTCGCGGCGGCGCTCGTGGAGGCCGGCCTGCCGCTGCACGACGCCGGTGCGGCGCAGTCCGGGGGCGGCGTCTGCCTGGTGCCCGACCAGGACGCGACCGGGCTGCTGGTCAGCTGGCGCCCGCACGACCGGATGAGCCTGCAGCAGGTGCGCGGAGCGACCGCCGACGACGCCGTGCAGCAGCTCATGAACGCCGCCATCACCGACGTCCTGGAGCAGCTCGGGTTCGTCGTCCAGCCGGTGGGCGACACGCGGTGCGCCCTGGTGACGGCCCTGCGGTGAACCGAGGGGGAACGGTCCCGGCCGGTCAGGCCGAGAGGGCCAGCTGGGAGGCGTGCCGCAGGACGAGCTCGCCGCCGTCCTCGGCGAAGGAGGTGCGCAGGTTGCGCAGCACGGCCAGGCCGTCGTCGTCGGCCGCCTGGACGCCCGCGAGATCCAGGACGACGCGGCGGTGGCCGCCCTCGCGCAACGAGTCGGCGGTGCCGCGCAGGAGGTCGGCGCCCTGTGCGGTGAGGTGACCGCTGGCGCGGATGAGCCCGATCCGGAGGTCGATCGTCTCCGACAGCATCACGCGACGTTCCTTCCGCGGGGGGTCTCCAGTTCCAGCACCAGCCACAGGCCGGTGCGATGGAGCAGGTCGAGCGTGCGTCGGTTCGCTCCGCGCAGGACGACGGTGCCGCCCCGGGCCCGGCAGATGCGGTGCGCCCACAGGAAGCTCGCCACGGCCGTGCTCGACAGCAGTTGCACGCGGGTCAGATCCACCACGAGCCGCCGGGCGCCGGCCAGCAGCGCGTCGTGCAGCAGCCACCGGACATCGGCGAGCCCGTCGGCGAGGAGGTCGTCGCTGAGTTCGACGGTGACCTCGTCGCCGGAGCTGTCGAGCCGGCTGTGGGCGGCGGCGCGGACGGCTGCGGCGGTCATGGCGAACTCCTTCGACGACTGCGGGAACTGGCGCCCAGCCTCCCTCCGGCACGTTGCAATCCCCTGGGGCAGCGCTTTGCGATTGCATGACGGGCCCGACGCGGTCGGCGGCCGGTCGGGGCGCGGTGGCAGCATGTCGGCCGTGGCGCTGCGTCTGCTGGTCGTCGAGGACGACGACTCGATCCGCACCGCCCTGCGCTGGGCGCTCGAGGACGAGGGGTACGACGTCGCCGAGGCGGCGTCGGGCGAGGACGCGGTGCGGGCGGTCGCGATGGCCGCACCCGACCTCATGGTCGTGGACCTGATGCTCGGCTCGATGGACGGCTACGCCGTCATCCGCGAGGTCCGGCGCGACCACGACCTGCCGATCATCGTCGTGAGCGCCCGGGCCGACACCCATGACATCGTCGCGGCGCTGGAGGCCGGCGCCGATGACTACGTGACGAAACCGTTCGAGGTCAAGGAGATCACCGCCCGGCTGCGCGCCCTGCGCCGGCGTGCCGGTGGAGGCACCCCCGACCGGTCCCCGGGCGAGGTCGTGCTGGACTCCGACCCGGCCGGTCCGCTGGTGCTCAACGAGGGCCGCGGCACGGTGCACCGCGGCGACGAGCAGCTGCCGCTGACCCTCACCGAGTTCCGGCTGCTGTGCGAGCTCGCCGCCTCGCCGGGGCGGGTGTTCAGCCGGCAGGCGCTGCTCGAGCGCGTGTGGGAGCACGGCTTCTTCGGGGACGAGCGGATCGTCGACGTCCACGTGCGGCGGCTGCGCACCAAGGTGGAGAACGATCCGAGCGCCCCGCGGCTCGTCGTCACCGTGCGGGGTCTGGGCTACCGGCTGGACCCCCAGTGAGCGACAGGGGCGTGAGCATCGCGGCGAGGAACGAGCGAGGAGCCGAGCGGCCCGCCGGAGCGAACGAGACGACACAGTGAGGCTCGCGCTCGGGCCGCGGGGGCTCCGGGCGCGGATCGTCCTCGGGTTCGCCGCGGTGACCCTGCTGGTGTCGGTCGTGCTGGTCGGGACGACGTTCTTCGCCGCCCGCAGCTACCTGCTCGACCAGCGCGAGTCCTCGCTCACCCGGCAGGCCTTCGCCGACGCCAACGTGTTCAACAGCCGGCTGGCCACCGCGGGGGCCGACGTCGGCGAGCTGGTGACCGAACTGGTGCCCTCCGGCGGCGCGGACGTGGTGCTCCGCAGCGGCGAGAACTGGTACTCCTCCAGCCTGGACCTCGGGGCGCGGGACGTGCCCGACGAGCTGCGCGGGATCGTCACCGACGGATCGGCGGGCCGGGCGTGGATCGACACCGCCGACGGCCCCGCCCTCGTCGTCGGCGTGCCGTTGCGCGCGGCCGGCGTCGAGTACTACGAGGTCGCCCCGCTGCTCGAGCTGCGGCAGGTGCTCACCACGTTGTCGGTGGTGCTGGGCGCGGCCGCGATCGCCGCGACAGCCGCCGGCGCCGGGTTCGGCGTCTGGGCCGGGCGGCGGGCAGTGCAGCCGCTGGAGCAGGTGGCGGGGGCGGCGACCCGCATCGCCGGGGGCGAGCTCACCACCCGTCTGCCCCCGACCGACGACCCCGACCTGGTCGCCATCGTCGGCGGCTTCAACAGCATGGTCGACGCCCTGGCCGCGCGCATCGATCGGGACGCCCGCTTCGTGGGGGACGTGAGCCACGAGCTGCGCAGCCCCCTGACCACCCTGGTGACCAGCGTCGAGGTGCTCGGTGCCCGACGCGAGGAGCTCAGCCCGCGGGCGCAGCAGGCGCTGAGCCTGGTGGAGGGCGAGCTGGGCCGCTTCCGCCGCACGCTCGACGACCTGCTGCAGCTGGCCCGCCTGGACGACGCCCAGGCCCTCGCGGCGGCCGCCCCGCTGCCCATGACGGCGCTGGTCCGCGAGCTGCTGTCCGTCACCGGCCGCGACCCGGAGCTGCTGGCTGCCGACCCCGACGAGCGGACGACGGTGCGCGTGGAGAAGACCAGCATGGAACGGGCCGTGCGCAACCTGCTCGACAACGCCGACCGGCACGGCGGCGGAACGGTCGGCGTGGGGGTGCACCGGCGCGACGGCGCCGTCGTCGTCACCGTGGACGACGCCGGTCCCGGGGTCGCCCTCGAGGACCGGGAACGGATCTTCGAGCGCTTCGCCCGCGGCGCCCGGGCCGCCCGTGGGTCGCTCCCCGGTGCCGGGCTGGGCCTGGCGATCGTCGCCGAGACCGCTGCGCGCCACGGCGGAGCGGCATGGGTCGCCGACGCTCCCGGCGGGGGCGCCCGCTTCTCCTTGTCACTCCCGGTGGTGGACGCGTGAACCGCCCGGCCGCCGCCGCACTGGCCGCCGCGCTCGCGCTCCTGCTGGTGCTCGCCGGGTGCGGGGTGCCGACGGGCGGGCAGCCGGCCGCGATCCCGGAGTCCGACGTGCCGTACGGACTCACCGAGCCCAGCGCGCCGTCCGCCACGAGCGCCCCTCCGGAGGTGCTCCCGGACACCTCGCGCGTCTACCTGATCGGGCCCGGTGACGCGCTCGTCCCGCGCGGGCGCGAGCTCAACGGCAGCACCCGGCGGGAGCGGCTCGCCGAGCTCCTGGAGGCGCTGGCGGAGGCACCGACCGCCGCGGAACGCGACGAGCAGCTCTCGACGGCCCTGCCGCCGGAGGTGGAGCTGACGGTGACCTCGCTGCAGAACGGGACGGCCACCATCGACGTGAGCGCCTTCGCGGCCTCGGCGCTCGCCGGCCGCCGGGCGGTGGCGCAGATCGTCCTCACCGCGACCAGCGTCCCCGGCGTCAGCGCGGTGCTGCTGGAGCTGGCCGGCGAGCCGATCGAGGCCCCGCTGCCCGGCGGCGAGCTGACCGACGATCCGCTCGCCGCCGAGGACTACGCCGGATTCCGCACGCCCTCGCCGACGCCGGCCGCCCCGGCGCCCGCCGAGGACACCGCCGGGGAGACGGCCGGGGAACCGGCCGCCCCGCCGTCCTGACCCCCGGGCCCCGGTCAGCCGCCGAGGATCTTCGCCTTCTGCGCGGCGAACTCCTCCTCGGTGAGGATCCCGGCGTCGCGCAGCTCGCCCAGCTTCTTCAACTGCTCGACCATGTCGTTCTGCGGCGCGGCCGGCGCGGGCGCCGGCGCCGCCTGCGGGGGCGGCGCCCCGTACGGCATCCCCGGCGTCATGTTGTGCACGTAGGTCGACTGCCGCTCCATGGTCTTCTTCTGCCGGGCCTCGCTGATCAGCGGCGACAGGAGGTCGAGCACGGCGTAGGGGCCCTCGATGTTGTCGAGCACGACCTGGCCCGACGTCGTCCCCTCGATGTTCCCGCTCATGCTGAACATGTCCTGGCCGGCGCCGAGCGTCGGGTCCTCGAGGTTGAGGACGACGTCGCCGACGTCCTTGCCCTGCTGCCAGACCGCGATCCGCACGTCCATGTCCTTGATCGACCACAGCGGGACGCTCTCCGTGCGGGTGCCGAGCAGCCCGCTCTCGATCCACACCCGGTCCTTGGTGATCCGGTAGCGCGCCTTGGAGACGCCGGCGGCGCTGGTCGCGGCGTTCTTGCTCTCCCCGAACCACAGCGTGCTCGGGTCGTTGGCCCACTGCTCGGTGCGCTTGGCGTTCTGCTCGGCGAGCTTCTGCTTGCCCTGCTCGGCCATGGCCTTGCCCTGGTCGGCGACCTGCTTCAGGCGGTCCTTCCACCCCAGCTTCCCGCCGGGTGCCGCGGCCGACGCGCCGGGCATCGGCGGCGGGGGGACGGCGGCGGCCGGGGGCGGCAGCTCGGACGTCACTGGGTCCTGACCGGGCGTGCCCTGGTCCGACACGTGCTCGGTCCAGCTCGAGCCGTTCCAGTAGCGCAGCTCGTGGGTCCCGGCAGGGTCGGGCAGCCAGGAAGCCTCGGACATGGTCGTCTCCTGTTCGTCGCCTCGGTCGCGGCGACAGGATGGCAGCGCGGCGGCGTCTGCGGACCACTTCCCGGCGCGAGATCTGCACACTCGCCCGGTTCGGCGTCCTGATGGGGGCGAGTGTGCAGATCTCGCCGGGTCAGCTCTCGCCGGGTCAGCGGAGCCGGCGGGCGGCCGCGGCGAGGGTCGGCAGGGTGAGCTTCCCGTCGGCCAGCCCCAGGTCGACGACGTCGTCGAACACCTGCTGCTCGGCCGCGGCGGCGCGGAAGGCGGCGTCCATGACCCGTGGCCACCGGCTCAGCGCCGAGGCCGCCGACGAGTGCCGCAGGTGCCGGCCGAGCCGTCGGCGCAGCGCGGTCCGGTAGGCCCGGCCGGCTGCCGCGCCGTGCACCCCCGCCGCGCCGGCGAGCGCCCCGGAGAGCACCGCGTAGAAGATGCCCTCCCCGGTGAGCGGGTTGATGAGCGAGGCGGCGTCGCCGGCCAGGAGCACCCGGCCGTCGGGCTGCCGCGGCCGCTGGGTGGACAGCGGGAGGCGGTGCGCGCGCAGCCCCTCGGGGGCGGCCCCCGGCAGCAGCCGGTGCAGGCCCTCGGTCAGCGCGGCCCGGCTGGCGCCGCCGGAGACGAGCTCGCCGTAACCGACGTTCGCCCGGCCGTCGCCCAGCGGGAACGACCAGGCGTAGGCCGGCCAGCGCTGCTCGGTCGTGGCGATGACCTGCACGCCCTCCTGGCCGGGCAGCTCGGGGGCGTAGCCGCGCAGCGCCACCGCCATCCGGTCGGGCCGGTTGGGCGCCACGCCGAGCCTCCGGCGGACGACGGACTCCGCCCCGTCGGCGCCGACGACGACGCCTGCGGTGAGCGTCCCGTCGATCTCGACCAGCTCGGGGTGGACGGTCAGCGTGCGGACCTGGTGCCGCCGCAGCTGGGCGCCTGCGGCCAGCGCCGCGGCGAGGATGCGGGCGTCGAGCACCTGCCGCGGCACGACGTGCGCGGGACGGCGCATCGCCCGTTCCACCGCCGCGCCGCCGGGCGAGCGCAGCCGCAGCCGCGGCGCGGGCGCGAAGCCTTCGGTGAGCGTGGCCTGGTCGAGCCCCAGTCGGCCCAGGACGTCGAGCGCCTCGGGGGCGATGCCGTCGCCGCAGACCTTGTCGCGGGGGAAGTCGGCGCGGTCGAGCAGGAGGACCCGCGTGCCCGGGGCGGCCCGCCGGGCGGCCAGCGCGGCGGCGGACCCGGCCGGGCCGGCACCCACGACGACGACGTCCCAGTGCTCCACGGCACCGACGCTACGGGCTGTTCCCGGCCGGGGTCCTGCTAGCGCCTGGCCATGGCCTGCCGCTCGGCCCGCTGCTCGGCCAGCAGGGCCCGCCAGCCGTCGCGGTCGTGCTCGACCGGCTGGGTCGCGGCGATGAAGTCGAGCAGCACCTCGGCGAAGCGGTCGGGCTGAGCCAGGTGCGGCCAGTGCCCGGCGTCGGGGAACACCTCGACCCGCGCCGACGGCACCAGCCGGCGCACCGTCTCGGCATGGGCGACGGGCACGATCGGGTCGCGCTTGCCCCAGATGACCAGCATCGGCACCGCCTCGGCCAGGTACAGCCGGTCGACGGCGGTGACGCACTGCCCGCTGGCGTCGACGACGCTGCGCAGCGTCCGCAGGAACGCCCGGCGGGCCTCGATGTCGGACAGCGCGAGCATCGCCTCGCCCGCCTCGGCGAGGTCCTGGGCGCGGTGCCAGCCCACGGCCTTGCCCAGCGCGTCCAGTGCCCGCAGCCCGGAGCGCAGCGGTAGGGGCAGGTGGGTGAGCGCGGTGAGCACCGCCTCGCTGCCGGGGACGGTCGCCGCCCGGAGGCCGAGGGAGAGCTCGGGGCCCAGGCCACCGCTGCTCACGAGCACCAGTCGCTCGCAGCGCTCCGGGAACTGGTAGGCGAACTGCAGGGCGATCCCGCCACCGAGGGAGTGGCCGACCACGGTGGCCTGCTCGATGTCGAGCACCGAGAGCAGGTCCCGCATCCCGTTCGCGTAGCCCGCGATCGAGTAGTCGCCGCGGGGCTTGTCCGAGGAGCCGTGGCCGAGCAGGTCGGGGGCGATCACCGTGTGCGTGGCGGCCAGCCGGTCGACGACGGCGGCCCAGGTCTGGGCGCTGTTGCCGATGCCGTGCAGGAGCAGCAGCGGCGGACCCTCGCCGGCGCGGACGAACGCCCGCCGGTGGCCGTGCACGACCCGGGTCTCGCGCGGCAGTGGCGTCAGGGGCATCGGACCAGTGCACCACCCTCGTGTTGCCGCGCGGTTACCTCCGCCGGGGACCTGTCGGACCCCCGGGTCGCACTGGGACTTTCGGCGCCGGAAGTCCCGGACTTCCGGGGCCGAAAGTCCGGTCGGTCAGCCGCCGTAGTAGCGGTAGACCGGCTCGGCGATGCAGACCGGCTTGTCGCCGCCCTCGCGCTCGATGACGCAGGAGAAGGTCAGCTGCTTGCCGCCGGCGATCTCCTCGACGTTCGTGAGCGTGGCGGTGAGGCGCACCTTCGAGCCCACCGGCACCGGGGAGGGGAAGCGGACCTTGTTCAGGCCGTAGTTCACGCCCATCGCGGTGTCGGTGACCCGGAGGACGCCGCCGAAGAGCGGCACCAGCAGCGAGAGCGTCAGGTAGCCGTGGGCGATCGGGCCGCCGAAGGGGCTCTCCTTGGTCGCGCGCTCCGGGTCGACGTGGATCCACTGGTGGTCGCCGGTCGCGTCGGCGAAGAGGTTCACGTGCTCCTGGGTCACCTCGTACCACTCGCTGGTGCCCAGCTCGCTGCCGACGAGCCCGTTCAGCTCGGCCATGGTCGTGGTGGTGCTCATCGAGGTCCTCCGTCAGGAACAGCGGTGGGTGCGTTCCCTGGAACCTACGTCCTCGTCCCGGCGCGGTTCGCCCAGGTGGGTCGCAGCGCCGCGATCCGGGCGCGCTGCGGCGTTTCCCGGTTCACTGGGCGGGTGGTGTTCTCGACCGACGGCTGGGCCACGTGCGCCCTGGGGCACAAGCACTGGGGCCGGGCGGGGGCGGCGGGCCTGTTCCTGCACCGCGACGGCGCCGGCGGTCCCGAGGTGCTGCTGCAGCACCGCGCCCTGTGGTCGCACCACGGCGGCACCTGGGGCACGCCGGGCGGTGCGCTGCACGCGCGGGAGCTGCCGCACGTCGGCGCGCTGCGCGAGGTGCGGGAGGAGCTGGGGCTCACCGCGGACGACGTCGTCCTGGGGCCGCGGTCGGTCGACGACCACGGCGGCTGGGCCTACACCACGGTGCTGGCGCGCCCGGCCCGCCCGATCGAGGTCCGGGACCTGCGGCTGGACGGCGAGAGCGACGGCGCGGCGTGGCTGCCCCTGGCCGAGCTGCACGCGGTTCCGCTGCACCCGGGGCTGGCCGCTTCGCTGGACCGGCTGCGCCCGCTGATCGCCGCGCCGAAGGAGGCGGCCGACACGCGGGAGTGAGTGCCGGCACGCGTAATCCCTTTCCGGGGTGGGCACTGGGCGCGGAACGACTCCCGCCCCGTTCTCCCGAGGAGCAGTGTTGTCCCGCTCTCCGCGCCATCGCGCATCCGAGCCGTCCCCGCAACGGGCGGTTCTCGCGCGTCTGAAGCTGCGCGACTCGGACCTGGGCCGGCGGCTGCTGCTGCCGATCGCCCTCCTCTGCGCGGCGCTGCTCGTCGCAGCGCCCGCGGCGGTCTTCTTCTCCGGGGGGTCCGAGGAGACCAGCCGGGAGGCCGACGACGTCTTCACCCCCACTCCGGACAGGGAGGGGGACGACGGCACGGGCGGCGCCGAGGGTGGCGAGGCGGGAGTGAGCAGCGAGGCCTCGCGCTCACCCGCTCCGCCCCCGCCCGCGCCGGACCCCGGTGCCCCCGGTCCGGTCGAGGTGGGGTCGGTGGCGCCCGGCGGCTCAGGCGGGGCCGGTGGATCGGCCGGTTCCGGCGCTG
>NZ_HG931173.1:1566107-1590851 GCF_000582785.1 Candidatus Blastococcus massiliensis AP3 | reverse complement strand
CGGCGCTCGCCCCCGCCCGGACGGCGGGCGGCGGCGGTCGAGGCCGGGGGGACCGCGCCGGGCGCGGCCCAGCCGGGCAGGACGCAGCAGGGCCAGACTGCCCCCCAGCCGCCGGCGCAGCAGCCACCGCCCCCGGCCGCGCCTCAGCCGGGTCCGCGGCCCGCTCCGCCGCCGCCGCCGCCCAAGGAGGAACCACCGAAGCAGCCGTGCGGCTGCGACAACAACGGGGACGGACTCGACGACGTCACCGGTGCCGTGCTCGATCTCCTGAAGGACCCACCACTCGTCGGGGGGCTGCTCCCCTGAAGGCCATCGGCAGCGCGACGTTAGGTTCGACGCCATGAGCGCCCGCGACGACGTCTCCGAGATCTTCGACAGCTCCGCGTGGGCGCCGGTCGAGGGGTTCGACTTCTCCGACATCACCTACCACCGGGCCGTGGACGCCGGCGTCGTCCGGATCGCCTTCGACCGGCCCGAGGTGCGCAACGCGTTCCGTCCGCAGTCGGTCGACGAGCTGATCACCGCGCTGGAGCACGCCCGGCTGTCCACCGACGTGGGCTGCGTGATCCTCACCGGCAACGGGCCCAGCGAGAAGGACGGCGGCTGGGCGTTCTGCTCCGGCGGTGACCAGCGGGTGCGCGGGAAGTACGGCTACGAGCACGCGCAGGGTTCCAGCGGGCGGCTGCACATCCTCGAGGCGCAGCGGCTGATCCGGTTCATGCCGAAGATCGTCATCTGCGTCGTCCCGGGGTGGGCCGCCGGTGGCGGGCACAGCCTGCACGTCGTCTCCGACCTGACCCTCGCCAGCGCCGAGCACGCGCGGTTCAAGCAGACCGACGCCGACGTCGGCAGCTTCGACGGCGGATTCGGCTCGGCATACCTGGCCCGGCAGGTGGGCCAGAAGTTCGCCCGCGAGATCTTCTTCCTCGGCGAGGAGTACACCGCGGCCGAGGCGCACGCCATGGGCATGGTCAACCGCGTCGTCCCCCATGCCGAGCTCGAGCGCACCGCGCTGGAGTGGGGGAAGAAGGTCGTGGCCAAGAGCCCGACCGCCCAGCGGATGCTCAAGTACTCGTTCAACCTGATCGACGACGGGCTGGTCGGCCAGCAGCTGTTCGCCGGCGAGACCACCCGGCTGGCCTACATGGCCGAGGAGGCCGTCGAGGGCCGGGACGCGTTCCTGGAGAAGCGCGACCCGGACTTCAGCCAGTTCCCCTGGCACGTATGACGGGACTTTCGGCGCCGAAAGTCCACGAGGTGAGGAGGACGCCGTGATCGTCGAGGTGATGACGGGGGCCGACGAGCGCCCGGAGGCGCGGGTGGTCGAGATCGACGACCTGAGCAGGTTGTTCCTGGCGCTGGGCCAGGTCACCGACGAGGAGGCGGCCGAGGTCCTCGAGCGCTCCGGCCTCGGCCGGCTGCACGACTCCGGCGCCGCGCAGCTGGACGCCGCGGCCCTGCGCGCCGCCGCCGAACCGCGGGCCACCGCTGCCGACTGGTCGGCGCAGTGGGACGAGATGGTCGACCGCGCGCGCAGCGAGGGACGCCTCTCGGACGACGGCGCCGGCATCACGGTGCCGGTGCAGCCCGCGGCGGGTGCGTGACCGCACCGCGGACCGTCAGGTGACCCACCAGTAGGTTGCGGGCGTCAGGTCATTGTGGTGACTCCACCGTTCGGGCCAGTATGTCGCGGTGCACATGACCAGCAGGCTCGTGGACCCGTCGTGACCGGTACCCCGGGGCGCCCCCTCAGCGCGGAGCTGTCCGAGCAGCTGCTGTCGGTGGCCGTCGACATCCTGGCCGAGGAGGGCTGGAGCCGGCTCAACAGCGACCGCATCGCGGCCCGGGCCCGCGCCGGCAAGGCGGGCATCTACCGCCGCTGGCCCACCATGGCCGCGCTCGCGCGCGCCGCGGTCGGCCGGGTGCGGCTCGTCTCGATGCCCGGGGACACCGGCTCCCTGCGCGGCGACCTGAGGGCCCTGGTCGACCGCTGGACCGTGCCCCTGGACCGCGAGGAGCGCGCCGCGGCCAGCATCGTCGGCGCCGCTCGTCACGACGAGCAGTTGCGGGCGGGGCTGGAGGAGGCCCTGGTGCAGCCGCTGGCCGAGGCGGTCGCCGCCATCGGGTCCCGCGCGGAGGCGCGGGGCGAGTGGGTCGAGCCTCAGCGGCTGGCGCTGCTCGGCTCGGTGCTCGAGGCGTTCTGGTGGCAGCGGTTCACCGCCGCCGGTGACGGCGCGATGGTCGCCGACCAGGTCGGGCGCGTCGTGGACGAGGTGCTCGCCCCGCTGCTGGCCCCGTCCGCCCAGCCCGTCGCGGTCTGAGCCCGGGTCAGCTGACCCGGCGGTCCCGCGTCCGTGCCGGGGTGGACAGGGGCGTCCTGAGATCGGTCACCGCCGCGGAGCCGGCCTGCATGCGGCCGAGCAACCGGTCGGCC
The DNA here is from genome assembly GCF_000582785.1 of Candidatus Blastococcus massiliensis AP3. GTDB lineage: Bacteria > Actinomycetota > Actinomycetes > Mycobacteriales > Geodermatophilaceae > Blastococcus > Blastococcus massiliensis. The sequence goes on along the minus strand of NZ_HG931173.1, from coordinate 1,588,417 downwards.
AGTTCCTCCGCGTTGGCCGCCACCTCGGCGGCCGGGTGGCCGTCGGCCACCCGGAGCCGGTTCTCGACGACGAGGACGCGCGCCGCGGCCAGCCAGAGCGCGGCGGTGAGCGGCGCGGATGTCGCCGGGTCGGAGGGCACCACGTGGCCGAACTCCGCATCGTCGGCCCAGCTCTCCCGCAGGGCGTCGGCCAGCCGGTACTCCGCCTCGAACACCAGTCCGCGCTCGTACATGCGCAGCGTCTCGGAGGCCGACACGGTGGCCCGGTAGCCCCGCTGCTCCGCGGTGCAGAGCGACCCGAGGTCGGTGGCGATGAACCGGAGCAGGTGGCTGCGCAGGGCCGACAGCACGTCCACCCCGGCCGGCCGGTCCCTGACCGCCGTCGCCGGCCCGTCCACCCAGAAGGCGCGACCGTCGAAGAACAGCTCTTCCTTCGTCGCGAAGTGGTTGAACACGGTCTGGACGACGACGTCGGCCTCGCGGGCGACGTCGGCGATGGTGATCGTGTCGAACCCGTGCTGGGCGAACAGCCGGTGCGCGGTGGTGCGGATCAGCTCCCTGGTCGCTGCCTTCTTGCGTGCACGACGGTCCCCGAGATCACCCACGGTAGAGAGGGTAACCACTGAACGTATTCGCTGCATCGTCGCTGGTGGGGCCCGCGATCGCCGCGGAGGTCACCCCGGAGCGGTCCAGTCGGCGCGCACCGCGTGGGCCCAGGAGTCCACCAGCACGCCCAGGTCGATCACGTCCAGGTCGGCGGCGACATCGGCGATCGTCGTCGTCCAGACCGGGGGCGGCTCGCGCCGCGGGGTGCCGCCGGAGGCACCCAGCTCGGCGCCGAGCCGGTCCAGCGCCGACGCCGTTCGCCCCGGATCCGCCGCGACGGGGTGCTGGGCGTCGTAGGCGGCGTCGGCGAGCCGGGCCGTGGCGGCGGCCGTCCCGTCGGCCGGCGCCTCCTCGCGCGGGCCACGCAGCGTCACCTCGAACAGGCGGCTGCACGAGGGGGAGGCGCCGGGGTGGGTGGCGGCGTCGTCCCCCACCGGGGCGAGGACCGCACCGCAGCCCGGGCACGCCTCCGCGGAGACGGTCGGTTTCCGGGTCGAGGCGGGGTGCACCCGCCCGATGGTGCCGCACCCGCGGACGGTGTGTGCACAAAGGGCCGGAGGTGGGCAGGGAGCGCGCATGGGCACCCCACGCATCGCCGTCCTCGACGTGGACGGAACTCTCGTCGACACCAACTACCAGCACGCGCTCGCCTGGTACCGCGCCTTCCGCGCCCTGGGGGAGACCTTCCCGGTGTGGCGCATCCACCGGCTGATCGGCATGGGTGGCGACCAGCTGGTCGGCGCGCTCGGTGGGGACGACGTCGAGCGGCGGATCGGCGAGGCGGCCCGCGAGCGGTGGGTCGAGGAGGTCGACCCGATGATGGGCGAGACGGCGCTGCTGCCCGGGGCGCGGGAGCTGGTCGTGGCGCTCAAGGACCGCGGGCACCGGGTGGTGCTGGCCAGTTCGGGCAAGCCGCACCACGTCGACCGGGCCCTGGACCTCCTCGACGTCCGCGAGCTGGCCGACGGCTGGACGACGAGCGACGACGTCGAGGAGACCAAGCCGGCGCCGGACCTGCTGCAGGTGGCGCTGAAGAAGCTGGGCGAGCCGGTGGACGCGCCGGCCGTGGTCATCGGTGACTCGGTCTACGACGTCGAGGCCGCGAAGAACGCGGGGATGCCGGCGCTGGTGGTCCGGTCCGGCGGCTTCGGGGACGACGAGCTGCGCGACGCCGGCGCCGTCGGCATCTACGACACCCCGGGCGACCTCGCCGCCGCGCTGGACGAGACCGACCTCGACTGACCCGGCTTCTCCGCGGAGACGCAGGTCAGGAGGCGGCGGCGTCCCGGCCCAGGCGGCGCAGCATCTCGTCCGGGTGATCGGTGATGACGGCGTCGACGCCGAGGTCCCGCACGAGGTCCATGTCCGCGGGCCGGTTCACCGTCCAGACGTGGATCTCCTTGCCGGCCGCGTGGACGTCGGCCACGAAGTCGGGGTCCGAGCGGACGACGGAGATGCCGGGACCCACCGCCGACGCGGTGCTGGTGAGCAGCAGCTCGCGGCGCACCGGCCGCAGCCGCTTGCCGATGAGCTGGACGGTCGGCATGCCGGGGGCGAGGTCGGCCATGCGCCGGACGGCGAGCTGGGAGAAGCTCATCATCCGGACGGCGGGCTGGCCGCCCCACTCGACCGGGCGCCCGTCGCCCAGCAGCCCGTAGCGGCGGAGGCACTCGACCAGCGCCTCCTCGACCTTGCGGGTGTGCCGGGTCGGGTGCTTGGTCTCGATGGCGAGGCGCAGCTTCCCCGGCGTCGCGGTGATGTAGTCCAGCAGCCGCTCGAGGGTGAGCACCCGCCCGTTCTCCAGGTCGGGCTCGTCGGTCACCGACAGGATCTCGTCGTCGGCCCAGCGGCTGCGTCCCTTGGGCCGGCGGGCCCCGAACTGGAACTGCTCCAGCTCCGCGAGGTGCAGCGCGGAGACGATGCCCCGCCCGTTGGAGGTGCGCCGGATCTGCCGGTCGTGCACGCAGACCAGCACGCCGTCACGGGTCAGGCGCACGTCGCACTCGACGGCGTCGGCGCCGACGGTCGCCGCCTGCCGGTAGGCCGCCAGCGTGTGCTCGGCGGCCTCGGCGGTGGCGCCGCGGTGGGCGACGACCTCGATGGCGGTCAACGGAGCGGGGCGGGCTGAGCGAGCGGCACGCCGGGATCCTGCCCCGTCGGACGGCGAGCATGCGTCAGGTCGAGCCCCAAAGGGCCGAAATGGCCATGATGGCCCGGAGGGATCAGCCCGCGAGGCGGGCGCGGTACTCCGGCACGGTGACCATCGGCGGCCGCTCGTCCGGGGCGACGGCGGTGCTGCGCGGCACGAAGCCGGTGCCGTCGTGCCGGAACTGGGTGAGCAGCCTCCCGGCGGCGTCCGGGCCGGTGCCGGCCCGGGCCAGCACCGTCGAGACCACCTGTCCCGCCATGGCCCCGAGCGCCTCCTGGCTCTGCGAGGTGTGCCGGCGCACGCCCAGGTCGACCTGCGCGAGGCCGTGCAGCCCGACCAGGCCCAGCAGGTCGACGAGCAGCCCGACCTCGACGCCGTAGGCGCCGGCGAACGGCACCCGCTCCAGCGCCGCGCGCCGGCCGGCGTACTCCCCGCCCAGCGGCTGCACGAACCCGGCGAGCTCCGGCCACAGCGCGTTGAGCAGCGGCCGCGCGGTCAGCTCGGTCACCCGGCCGCCGCCGGTGGGCACCGTGACGCCGTCGATCTCCAGCGGCCGGGTGTAGCAGCCCTTCACGTACTGCACCTGCGGATCGGCCAGCAGCGGCCCGAGCAGCCCCGGGACGTAGTGGGCGACGTCGCCGCGCAGGTCGGAGTCGAGGAAGACGACGAGGTCACCCGTCGTGGCGGCCAGCGACTTCCACAGCGCCTCGCCCTTGCCGGGCCGCGTGCCGTGCGCCGGCAGCACGTCGGCGGTGGCGACGACGTCGGCACCGGCGGCACGGGCGACCTCGGCGGTCGCGTCGCTGGAGTCGGAGTCCACGACGACCAGTTCGTCGACCAGGCCGGTGCGGCGGATCCAGCGCTCGGCGATGTCGGCGACCAGCAGCCCCACGGTGTCCTGCTCGTCGCGCGCCGGCAGGACGACGCTGACGCCTGAGCCGGCCCGGCGCTTGGCGTGCAGCAGCGCCTCCACGTCGACGGCGTCGAGGGAGGTCGCAGACGTCGTGCGGCCGTGGAACCAGGCCCGGGCGTCGGGTCGCATCGCCTCACTGTCGACCACGATCGCGGCGGGCACCACCGGCCTGTGAGGGTGTTCACTCGATCGTCACGGTGCGCTCACCGGCTCTCCGCCGCCCCGAATCATGCGATCTCGTGGCCATCGCGCGCTGATGACCACGAGATCGCATGGTTCGCGCACAGCAGGCGGCGACGCGCGCTCCGGCGGGGGAGGCGGGTCAGCGGCCCTGGCGCTCCCGGTAGCGGGCGGCCCGCCGCACCGCCGCGGAGCGCTTGCGGTCGGTCTCCTCGGCCTGCCGCAGGCGGGCCGCCTCGTCGCGCAGGGCCGTGGCCGTGCCCACCGGGTAGCCGGCCTGCTTGACGCGGTGCTCGGTCCCCTCGGGCATGTAAGCCACCGAGAAGAACAGCGCGAGGAGCACGCCGCCGAGGGCGGTCATGCCGCGGATCCAGAACTCGCCGGGCACGAGGACCAGGACCAGGCCGATCGGCACCGCGAGCTGCACCAGCGCGCGGCAGAGATGACGCAGCACCCAGGTGGGCGCGGTCGTGTCGTGCAGCACCCAGGGGCTGTAGCGCTGGGGCAGCTTCCCGCCGAGGGCGTACCAGAGCCACCACAGCGGGTTCGGCCGGCGGACGGCCGTCGCGGCGGCCGGCGCGTGCTGCTCGACCACGAGCGTTCACCTCCTGCGGGAGCCGCCCACTCTATGTCGGTTCGAGCGACCGCCGGCCGAGGGCCGCGGCGCTCTGCTCGCCGACGGTTGCGCCCTCCCCGGTCGGCTCGGGATGGCCGAGGTCGGTCAGCCAGCCGCGCAGCACCCGGTGCAGGTGCTCGGCGCCGACGACCTCGCCGGGGGCGGTCCAGGACGCGGGGTGGCAGAGGACGCCGCGCTGCTGCTGACCGCCCAGCCCGCCGTGCGAGCCGACGTGCGGCTCGAACGCCGAGGCCTCGTCGGTCGCCGGGTCGTACCGGCTGTTGACGAGCAGGTCGGGGCAGTGCGGGAAGGACGACGTGCGGGCGACCAGCGCCGCCGCGTGCGGGCCGTACGGCAGCAGCGGGTCGGTGCCCACCACCACGCCCGACCGCAGCCGGTGCACGCCGTCCCGGCCCAGGACGACGGGACCGAACTCCGCGGAGTGCACCAGCACGAAGCCGACGCCGGCGTGGTCGACCAGCCCGGGCAGCAGGTGCGGCCAGTGCCGCTCGATCTCCTCGAGCGACGCCCGGCCCGGGAGGTCGGGGAAGGACACCAGCGCGGTGTGGCCGGAGACCGCGCACACCACGCCGGGGGCGACCCGGGGTGCCCCGTCGTCGTCGGTGGGGTCGAGCGGGGCGTCGTGTGGACCGGCGTCCTCCGCCCGCTGCCGCAGCCGGCGGGCGATCGGCCCGCTGCCCTCGGCCAGCGCGGCGCCGACCTGCCAGCCCTCGGTGGTGTGCCGGCTGTCTCTCGGCCCGGTCAGGTGCCGCTGCCGCGGCTCGACGGGCGCCCCGCAGAGCGATCCGACCAGTTCCTCGATCGAGTAGCCGAACCGGTCGGCGAACGCCCACCCCTGGGTCTGCCCGTGGTCGGAGAGGCACACCAGGTGGTATTCGCGCGGTGCCAGCGCGCCGGCGCGGTAGAGCCGGCCGATCTGCTGGTCGATGCTGCGCAGCACCTGGAGGGTGTCGAACCGCTCGACGCCGGAGTGGTGGGAGACCTCGTCGTAGCCTAGGAAGTCGGCGTAGACCACGGGGCGGCCGGCCAGCATGTCCTCCAGCAGCGCCGAGACGACGACGTCGCGCGACACGACCGTCGTCCCCGCGCGGGCCAGGGGGTAGAGCCCGCCGCGCGGCACGCGCGGCCGGACGTCGGCCCGCCGCTGCTTGGCCGCGGCCGAGAGCTCCCGGTAGATGTCGACGAACGAGACGCCGATCGTGCGCACCGCGTTCACCGGGTTGGCGAAGTAGGCGTAGTAGCCCGACCCCACCCGGTCGCGGCCCAGCCGTCGTCGCCGCGCCCCGGACGGGACGACGTGCGCCAGCGAGCTCAGCGTGAGGCTGACGAAGCGGGCGTCGCCGGTGAACAGGTTGCCGCGGCCGGCCCCGCCGCCGGCCAGGAGTCCGCGCCCATCGGAGTGCCGGCGCTCGATCTCGGCGGCGTCCCGGGGGTTGGACACCTGCACGAGGCGGCGGGACTCCTTCTCGTACCAGCGGAACCCGGGGATGTCGTGGTTGGAGCCGTGCAGGATGCCGCAGACGCTGGCGCCGGTCTGCGAGCTCCAGTCGGTGTGCCACTCGGTGAGCACGTGGCTGCCCTCGCGCAGCCAGGCGGCCAGGGTGGGCATCGAGCCGTCGCGCACGGCCCGCCGGGCGGTGTCGGCGCCGAGGCCGTCGATCTGCAGGAAGAGCACGCCCGGCGGCAGGGGTTCACCGGTGCGGGCGGGTGCCCGGCGGCGGGCCCGCCGGAAGAACAGTTCGTCCTCGTCCACCGCCAGCAGGCTGTTGATGACGCCGGAGACCGCGGCCATGGCGACGGCGACGACCACCGAGGTGGCGAAGCTGCGCACCTCGACGCCCGGGATCGCGGTGAAGATCCCCAGCACCCCGGCGCCCAGCAGCAGGAAGCCGCCCAGGCCGAAGGTGAGGAAGGTCAGCGGCAGCGCGATCCGCAGCACCAGGGGCCAGACCCCGGCGGTGAGGACGCCGAGCATCAGGGCGGCGACCGGCGGATGCCACCACGAGCTCATCGCGAACCCGGTGAGCCACCCGTCGAGGGTGATCAGCGCGCCGGTGGCGGCGGCCCAGGTGAGCACGACGCGGGCGAGGGTCCGGCCGGTCTGCAGGACCCGGCCGGGGGTGGCGGGTGCGCTCACGTGGGCTCGCAGGCCGGGGCGGCGTCGTCGGGGAGGGGCTCGGGGTCCGGTTCGGGCCGGCGGCGGCGCGCGGAGATCAGATTGAGCAGCGCGCCGACGAGCAGCACCAGGAGGGTCGCGATGAGCACCGCCACCAGCGGGGAGTCGAAGATCCCGCCGCTGACCACCCCGAGCAGCGCGTAGGCCATCGCCCAGAGCAGGGCGGCGAGGAACGAGGCGGGCACCAGCCGCCGCCACGGGTAGGTGAGGGCGCCGGCGGCCAGCAGCACCGGGATGCGGCCGGCGGGCAGCAACCGGCCGACGACGATGATCTGCCAGCCGTACCGGCGGAACTGGCCGCGGACCTCCTCGATGCGCTCGGCGTGCTGGCCACGGGCCACCCACCGCACGGCGGCGGGCCCGCCGAACCGGCAGATCGTGAAGGTGACCAGGTCGCCGAGCAGCGCCGCCAGCGTGGCCAGCCCGACGACGGTGGGCAGCCCCAGGTCGTTGCTGGTCATGGCGAACGCCGCGGCCGAGCCGACGACGGCGCCGGTGGGCACGACCGGCACGATCGAGCCGAGCAGCACGCCGGCGAACAGCAGCGAGTAGCCGACCGACGTCCCCTCGGTGGCCGCCGCCAGCACGCTCACGGCGCCACCCCCGGCAGCAGCGGGACCGGCGCGCCGGGCTCGGCGACGACGACGGCGGTGTCCAGGCCCCGGGCGCTCACCTCGCGGGCGAAGGTGTGCGGGGGCTCGACCAGCATCCGGCGCATCCTGCCGCGTACCGGGGTGGGCAGCCAGGTCGTCCCGGCCGGCGCGAGGGTGCCCCAGTGCACGGGCACGGCGGTGCGCGGTCGCAGCCGGGCCACGGCCTCGGCGGCCTGCATCGGGTCGAGGTGCCCGGGGCCGAGGTCGGGTCCCCAGCCCCAGACCGGCAGCACGGCGACGTCGATCCCGCGGTCGCCGAGCAGGCGCATGCCGTCGTGCAGCGCGGTGTCGCCGCTGACGTAGACGGTCGCGCCGTCGCCCTCGAGCAGGTGGCCGACGGCCTGCGTCGTCGGGCCGGAGGTGAGCCGCGGCCCCCACCGGTGGCCGCTGTGGGCGGCGTGCACGGCGGTGATGCGCAGCCCGCCGAGGGCGAGCGTCTCGCCGGTGGAGATCTCGTCGACGGCCGGGAAGCCGTGCCGGCGCAGCCACGCACCGGCGCCACGGGGGACGACGAGGCGGGTGCCCGCGGCCAGCATGCGGAGGGAGGGCAGGTGCAGGTGGTCGGCGTGCAGGTGGCTGAGCAGCACGGCGTCGACCCCGGCCCAGAGCGCGGGATCGGGCACCGGCACGACCCGGCGCAGCGCTCCGACCGACGGGGTGAGCACCGGGTCGGTGAGCACGGTGCGCCCGGCCAGCTCGACGCGGACGGTCGAGTGGCCGAGGAAGTGCAGCCCCGGTGCTCCCACGCGGCCAGTCTTCCCTGGTCGGCCGACGGAACCCAGCGACGCGGCCCCGAAGGGGGGATGTCCCCGATGCAGAACCCGGGCGAACCCCGACCCGCGGGACTTTCGGCGCCGAAGGTCCCGGGACTTTCGGCGCCGAAAGTCCGTGGAGGAGAGCGGGTCAGGCGGTGGGGACGGCGGTGAGCAGGTCGGCGACGTCGTCGGGGGTGAGGTCGTGCGGCAGGGCGCGGCCGTGCAGCAGCGGCACCCCGGCGGCCACCGCGGCGTCCCGGATCTCCGGCGTGGAGATGCCGCCGGCGACGACGTCCAGGCCGAAGCTCGCCGTGGTCGACACGATCGCGCCGAGCACCCGCAGGGCGCGCTCGGTGTCCTGCCGCGCGGCCAGCGCGTGCAGGTCCACCCGGACCAGGTCGAACGTGATCCGGGCGAGCAGGGCGAACAGGCTCTGCCCCATCCCGTAGTCGTCCAGGCAGAGGCGCACGCCGGTGCGGCGCACGGCCTCGAACTCGGCGACCAGGGCCGCCGGGGAGGTCAGCAGGGTCTCCTCGGTGAAGGAGACGACGAGCCGCGAGGGCTCCAGCCCGCTGTCGGCGAGCGCGTCGGCGACGACGGCGGAGAGCCCGTCGGCCGAGACGTGCCCGGCGGGCAGGCTCACGGCGACGCCGATCCGGGGGTCGGGCAGCGCGGCGGCCGCGGCGCAGACGTGCTGGATCAGCCATCGCTGCAGATCGCCGCTGCGGCCGTGCCGGTCGGACGAGCCCCAGATGTCCGCCCCCTCCAGGACACCGAGCGTGGGGTGGGTCCACCGGGGGAGGGCGTGCACCAGCTCGATCGAGCCGTCGGGCCGGCAGGCGGCGTCCAGTCGCAGGCTCATCGTGCCCTCGTCCCGGGCGGCGTAGAGGTCCTCGACGCCGACCGGAGCGGCCGTCTCCTCCGAGGTGGCGAGGCGGACGCAGCCCTTGCCACCGGCCTTGGCCGCCAGCAGCGCGGTGTCGGCGTCGCGGAAGGCCTTCCGGCCACCGCCGGCACCGACCCGGGCGACGCCGACGCTGGCGCCGACGGCGAAGGCGTGGTCGTCGACCCGGTAGGGCGTGCCCATGACCTGGACGATCCGCTGGGCGATCTCCTCGGCCTCGTCGAGGTCACCGGTGACGACGACGGCGAACTCGTCGCCGCCGAGGCGGGCGACCAGGTCGCTGTCGCGGACGACGGTGTGCAGCCGGCGGGCGACCTCGACCAGCAGCTGGTCACCTGCCTCGTGCCCGGCGCCGTCGTTGACCTCCTTGAAGCCGTCCATGTCGAGGACGAGCAGGCAGCGCGGCGTGGCCGAGTCGGTGCCCAGCTCCTGGAACAGCACGGCGCGGTTGGGCAGCCGGGTGAGGTGGTCGGTGTAGGCCATCCGCTCGAGCTCGCGCTCGCGGCGGCGGCGGGTCGTCACGTCGCGCAGGTACAGCACGCGGCGCCCGCTGCCGGGCCGCTCGGAGGAGGTGACCTCCAGCTCGCGCACGGTGCCGTCCTCGGTGGGGACGCCGAAGTGGACCGGGGGGCCGGAGCCGGCAGGGGTGTCCTCGGTCGCGGCGCGCAGCGCGGCCCGGTCCTCGGGGCGCACCAGGTCCAGCAGCCGCACGTCGTCGTCACCGTCGTCCGCCATGCCCAGCAGGCGGCGGGCGGCGGGCGAGGTGAACAGCAGCTGGTAGTCGGGGTCCATGATCGCGATGCCGTCGGAGCTGGCCTCGATGAGCTCGCGGAAGTCCTCCTCGCTGCGGACGAGGTCCTCGGTGAGCCGGCCGTCCTCGCGGATGCGCAGCACCTGGCGCAGGGCCATGAGGGCGAAGATGGCGGCGCAGCCGATCTCGGCGCCCGCGGACAGCGGCTCCTCCGCGGCGAGGGCGACGCCCAGGGCGACGGGCAGGCCGAGCATGGCCGCCACGACCAGGCTCAGGCCGGCGGGGCTGACCACCGGGGCCGAGGCGCGGGCGCTGCGGTCGGCGAACCGAACCGGGGCGCGGTAGGTGGCCAGGACCGCCAGCTGCAGGGCCGAGGCGACGGCGACGTCGGAGGCCGCCGTCCACAGCGGGGACGGCGCCAGGATGGCCATCGCCTCGCACGCGCTGGCGGTGGCCTGGGCGGTGACGGCGGCGATGAGGGTGGTCGCGGCGCGGCGGACGGCGCGGGTGGAGACGGTGCACAGCGCACCGGCGCCGCCGAGCATGACCGCGCTGTAGCCGCCGTAGGCGAGCACGAGCGAGCGCAGGTCCTCGGGCGCGCCGGCGGGGTTGACCAGCGGCGTCCGCAGCACCTCGGTGATGACCAGGAGCGCGATGGTGACCAGCAGCCCGTCGACGACGAGCGCCGGCCACCGGGTGCGGATGACCCGGCGGGCCAGGAGTGCGCAGGTGAGCAGCGGCGCGCAGGCGCCGAGGAAGAGCAGCACGTCGTCGACGCCGAACCCGTCGAACTCCCGTCCCGGGAAGGAGCCGGCCAGGTACTGCGCGACGGCGAAGCACAGCGAGCCGAACAGCAGCGGCCACCACGGGCGGGCCGCGTGCCGGTCCATGGCGCGCAGGCGGCGCCAGGCGAGCGTGGCGCAGCTGACCGCGACCGAACCGAGCACGAGCTCGTCCCACTGCATGCCCGTGCCGTCGGGGGCGCTGAACGGCACGGTGACCGCCAGGCCCAGCAGGCCGAGCAGCACGGTCCAGCGGAGCTGCGGGGGAGCGTTCCGGAGTTCGGTCACGGCCGCGCCGCCGGTACCTCGGGGTTGCGGGGCGCGGGGAGGGCCGGGACGACGACGGCGGCCGCCGGGACGGCGTCGGTGCGCAGCGCCTCGGCGGCCAGCTCCGCGCCGGCGGCGAGGAGGTCGGCCTCCAGCGGGCGGGACAGCTGGAAGCCCTGCAGGTAGCGGTGGCCCATGTCGCGGAGCAGCGCGAGCGTGGCCGGGGTGGTGACGCCCTCGACGATGACGGGCAGGCCGAGGCTGGCGCCCAACTGCAGCACGGCCCGGCACATGGCGCGGCGGGCGGGGTCGTGCTCGACGTCGGACAGGAAGTACTGGTCCATCTTGAGGACGTCGACGGGCATGCCGACCAGGTAGGCCAGCGAGGACCACCCGGTGCCGAAGTCGTCGACGGCGATGCGGACGCCCAAGCCGCGCAGGGCGGCGAGGTCCTCGATGACGTGCGCGTCGTCGAGCAGCACCGACTCGGTGATCTCGACGAGCAGGCGGGAGGGGTGCAGGCCGCTGGCCTCGAGCGCGGCGAGCACGTCGGGCACGAGCTCGCCGCTGCGCACCTGGCGGGCGGAGACGTTGACGGCGACGCACAGCTCGGCGTCGTCGAGGCCCGCGACGGCGCGGCACGCCTCGAGCAGCACCCAGCGGCCGATGTCGGTGATGAGCGCGGTCTCCTCGGCCAGCGGCACGAACTCCACCGGGGGGACGTCGCCGAAGACGGGGTGCCGCCAGCGCAGCAGCGCCTCGACGGTGACGGTGCGGTGCAGGACGACGTCGACCACCGGCTGGAAGACCAGGCGGAGCTCGCCGCGCTCCAGGGCGCCGTCGAGGTCGGTGCGCAGCGCGGTGCGGCGGTCCTGCTCGGTGCGCAGGGCGTCGTCGTAGCGGTGGACGCAGCCGGCACCCGCGCGGCGGGCGCTGCGCAGGGCGAGGTCGGCGCGGCGCAGGGCCTCACCGGGGTCGAGGTCGGCGGCGAGCGCGCTGACGCCGGCCGCGGCGGTGAGCGGCAGGGTGCCGGTGGGGGTGGCGAGCGGGCCGACGGTGGCGATCAGCCGGGCGGCGACCACCTCGGCGTCGGCGATGCTGCCGTCGACCACGACGACGAAGTCGCCGTCGGTGCTGCGGGCCAGCCAGTCCTCGCCGCGCAGCGCGCGGGTGAGGCGGGAGGTCAGCGCCCGGAGCACGGTGGACTGGGCGCCCGGGGAGAGCACGTCGGGCCCCCATCCGCTGATGCCGATGAGGGCCATGGAGAAGGGGCGGCGGCCGGTCTCACGGGCGACCGCGCCGAGGCGGCGGACGAGCGCGGTGCGGTTGGGCAGGCCGGTGACCGGGTCGGTGAGCGAGAGCTCGAGCAGCTCGGAGTCCGCGCCGGGGGCGGGGGCGCGGACGCTCACGTCGCGGCAGTGCAGGACGAGCGAGCCGATGTCGGGGTCGTCGCGGAGGTCGCGGACGGTGGCCTGGACCAGCCGCCAGGTGCCGTCGGGCTGGCGCACCCGCGCGCTGCGGACGGCGGAGTCGCTGCCGTCCCGGAGCGCGCAGAACAGGTCGGCGCGGTCGTCGGGGTGGATCACGCCGGTGATCCGCAGTCCGGCGACGTCGGAGGCGCCCAGGCCGAGCAGCTCAGCGGCGGCCTCGGAGGCGAAGGTGATGCGGAGGGCGTCGTCGAGGATGACGACCGGGTCGACGCTGCTGCGCACCAGCGTGCGCAGGGAGACCTGGCTGCGCCGGAGGGCGCCGGCCAGGCGGCGCTGTCGCCGCCACAGCGCGAGCTGGGCGGTCAGGACGACGGCGAGACCACCGGCGGCGAGCAGGACCCCGGCGCCGGCGGAGAGCGCCAGGAGCACCGCCACGACGGCGGCTCCGGCGGCCGCGACCGCGGGCACGGCGAACGACCCGGCACGCCCCGCACGGGGCGCGACCGGGAACGCAGCCGGGAGCTGCCCCGGGACGGACGCGGTGGTCACCTCTCGGATGTCGGGCGGTGGCGGGTGCTGCTGCAGCGTGGGCACCCGTTGCTCACCCGTTCGGGGGGTGTGCCGCTCGCGCGACGGTGTGCGCAGATGTGCCGTTCCGCCGCCCGGTCCGGCACATCCGTGCACACTGTCGGGCCGTGACTCGGATCCGGCCGGCGACGGCGGAGGACGCGGCGGCGATCGCGGCGATCTACGCCCACTACGTCGAGCACAGCATCGCGACGTTCGACCTCGAGGTGCCCGACGCGGCGTCCTGGGCGGCGAAGATCGCCGATCTGACCGCCGCCGGGTGGCCGTTCCTCGTCGCCGACGACGACGGCGAGGTGGCCGGGTACGCGTACGTGTCGCCGTGGCGGGTCAAGCCGGCCTACCGGCACACCGTCGAGGACACGATCTACCTCGCGCCCGACCGCACCGGGAGAGGCACCGGCCGGGCTCTGCTCGGCGAGCTGCTGGAGCGGGCGCGGGCAGCCGGGGTCCGGCAGGTCGTCGCGGTGATCACCGACAGCGGGGATCCGTCGTCGGTGCGGCTGCACGCCCGGTTCGGGTTCGTCGAGGCGGGGCGGCTGCGCGCGGTGGGCCACAAGCACGGCCGCTGGCTGGACACCCTCCTGCTGCAGGCGGACCTCGGCTGACCGCAACGGCGACGTTTCGTGCACGAACCGCCGGTCGGGCGGGCGGCAGCATCTTGCGGATCCCTTGCGCTTTCCTCGGGGGTGGCGTGCGGATGCGGGACCAAGGTCGGGAGCGAGCAAGGAGCGGAACAGCCGCTCCGCAGCCCAGGGAGACCTCTCGCCATGAGCACCAGCACCGTTCGCCGGCCGAACACCGGCAGGATCGTCGGTTCCATCGCCGTCATCGGCGCCGCCGCGGCCGTCGCCGGCCTGGGCACCTTCGGTGGGTTCACCGACAGCACCGCTTCGGTCGACGCCGTCGCCGACACCGGCGTGGTGTCCATCGACGTCTCGGCTGCGGGCACCTCCGCGCCGGTGCCGTACACCGCCGCCGGGATGATGCAGGGCGACGTGGGCTCCATGCCGCTCGACCTGCGCAACGACGGCACCGTCGACCTGTCCTCGCTGGTCTTCGGCTCGCGGGCCACCACCTCGAGCCTGCTCGACACCGACGTGGTCCACGGCCTGCAGCTGAAGCTGGAGACCTGCGCGACGCCGTGGGCCCGGTCGGGCTACACCTACTCCTGCACCGGCGGCGCCACCGCGCTGTACGAGGGCCCGATGGTGGCCAACCAGGCGCTGACGGGTGCGCGCAGCCTCCAGGCCGGCGCCGTCGACCGCCTGCTGGCCACGGTCTCCTTCCCGGACACGGGCAGCAACGCGCTGCAGAACCAGTCGAGCACGTTCGAGTTCGTCTTCACCGGCACCCAGCGCGACGGCGCCGCGCGCTGACCCTCCCGCCGGTCCGGACCGCCCGGGGGACGTCGAATGTGACGTCCCCCGGGCGGTGCGCATCGTGCGTCACATCCGTCTCAGCCGTACGGCGGGCGGCGGTGCCGAGCCCGTAACTTCGGCCCCTTCCACGAGACGAGGGGAGAGCCATGGACCACGCGCAACACCACGGAGAGGGCGTGCGCCGCTACTTCCGGGTCGGGTTCTGGCTGGTGGCCGCGGGCGCCGCGGTGGCGCTCGGCCTGGACCTGGACGGCGACGTCCTGGTCTGACGCCACAACGAGGGACTGCCCCATCGGCCGTGAGCCTCGGCCCTCAGGGCGTGGCGCCGGCCGTTCCGGTGGGGGTGCCCGCGGCCACGTCGGCGAGCACGTCGCGGAGGACGGGCTCGATGCGGTCGGCCATGTGGACGTGACCCTGGTCGGTCGGGCTGACCAGGTCCGACGCGATCAGCCCCAGTTCGTCGAAGAACCAGCGGCCGGCCAGCGGATCCACGAACGTCACGCCCGCGGCGACCGCGGCCTGCTGGACGGCGTCCCGCACCCGCCGGATCTCCGGCGGGACGACGGCGTCGGTCCACGCCGGCCCGATGACGACGAGCCGGGTGTCCGGCGCGCTCGCGCGGATGGCGTCGAAGGTGCGGGTCGCGGCGGCGGTGATGACCGACGGGGCGGCCAGGTAGTCGTTGCGGCTGCCGAAGACGACGGTCACGTCCGCGTCGGGCTCCGGGAAGCGCTCGACGAGCGTGAGGAAGGTGTCGCCGGTGACGGCGGCGTCGGCGACGTAGCCGGCGTCGGCCACCGCGTGCGGCGGCGTGCCCTCGGCGTCCAGGCGCTCGGTGACCAGCGCCGGCCAGCCGGCGGGGCCCTGACCGCCCTGCGGGGTACCGGCGGTCAGGAAGTCGCCGTAGAACGCCAGGACAGGGGGCGCGTCGGGGGCGTCCGGAGCGGTGGTGGGATCCGCCGCGGCCGCGGCGCCCTCGGGTGGCTCGAAGACCGGGGGCGTGCGGTTGCTCGCGTACCAGGCGGAGAGGCCGACGCCGATGGCCATGACGAGCAGGACCGCCAGGATGATCAGGCCCTCGGCCCGGCTGGGGAGCGGCAGGCTCCTGAAGAATCCCGGTCTGTCGGGCGCCCGTGCCACACGCGGGACGGTACCGCCCGGTCCGTTATCCCGCCGCATCTGCGACTCAGCGGCTGACCACGCGTTTCCCGCTACCGGCGGGACGCCTGGCCCTGACACGATGCCGCGGTGGACGTGCGGCAGCGGCGGGCGACCGCCATCGGGGTCAGCGCGGAACCCTGCGGCATCTGCGGCAGCGGGAACGTGGTGGCGATGAGGTCGCAGGCCGTCCGGCGGGGCGTGGCGCGGATCAACCCGAGGTGGGACCCGGCGCCGCGGACCCACGATCTGTGCCGCGACTGCGGGGCCAAGCACCGCACCGAGGACGGCCGGCGTATCTGACCCCCGGCCTCCGCGCCGTTCCGACGCGCCGGACCGGTTCGGCGGTGGCACAGTTCCAGGAGTGAAGACCTGGCTCGACAGCTGGCCGGTGTACCGCCAGCTCACCGGCTCCGACCCGCTGGGTCGCGGCAGGGCCGCGCGCAGCAAGGCGACCGAGGCGACGGTGTCGCGCACGGCCACCGCCGACAAGGTGGTGAAGAGCGTCTGCCCGTACTGCGCCGTGGGCTGCGCGCAGAACGTGTACGTGAAGGACGAGCAGATCGTCCAGATCGAGGGGAACCCCGACTCGCCGGTCAACCGCGGGCGGCTGTGCCCCAAGGGCAGCGCGAGCAAGCAGCTGGTCACCAGCCCGAGCCGCGTCACCACGATCAAGTACCGCCGTCCGTACGGGACGGAGTGGGAGGACCTCGACCTCGACACGGCGATGGAGATGATCGCCGACCGCGTCCTCGAGGCCCGCCGCAAGGGCTGGCAGGACGAGGACGGCGGCAAGCGCGTGAACCGCACCATGGGCATCGCCAGCCTGGGCGGCGCGACGCTGGACAACGAAGAGAACTACCTGATGAAGAAGCTGTACAGCGCCCTGGGCGCGATCCAGATCGAGAACCAGGCGCGCATATAGCACTCCTCCACGGTGCCCGGTCTGGGTGCCTCGTTCGGTCGTGGTGGCGCCACGAACACCCAGCAGGACCTCGCGAACGCCGACTGCATCGTCATCGAGGGCTCCAACATGGCCGAGTGCCACCCGGTGGGCTTCCAGTGGGTGACCGAGGCGAAGGCGCGCGGGGCCAAGGTCATCCACATCGACCCGCGGTTCACCCGCACCAGCGCGATCGCCGACCTGCACGTGCCGCTGCGGATGGGCAGCGACATCGCGTTCCTCGGCGGGCTGATCCGGTACGTGCTCGACAACGAGCTGTACTTCGAGGAGTACGTCTCCGCCTACACGAACGCCGCCGCGCTCGTCTGCGAGGAGTTCGCTGACGCGGAGGACCTCGGCGGCCTGTTCTCCGGCTTCGACCCGGAGACCAGCACGTACGACGAGACCAGCTGGGAGTACGAGTTCGAGGAGCCGCGGGAGTCCGGCGCCGACGACCCGGCCGAGGCCGCGGAGCAGGAGCGGACCGACGACGCGCCGTCGGTCACCCGGTCGGACCGCGCGCAGGCGGCCGGCAGCGGTGGGCCCACGATCCCGGCGAGGCCCAAGCGTGACGAGACGCTGCAGCACCCGCGGACGGTGTTCCAGATCCTGAAGCGGCACTACGCCCGCTACACGCCGGAGATGGTGTCCGAGGTCTGCGGCATCGAGCCGGAGGTCTTCGAGCAGGTCGCGCGGTGGGTCACCGAGAACAGCAACCGCGACCGGACGACGGCGTGGGTGTACTCGGTGGGCTGGACGCAGCACAGCGTGGGCGCGCAGTACATCCGCACCTGCTCGATCCTGCAGCTGCTGCTGGGCAACATCGGCCGGCCCGGCGGCGGGATCATGGCGCTGCGCGGCCACGCCAGCATCCAGGGCTCGACCGACATCCCGACGCTGTACAACCTGCTGCCCGGGTACCTGCCGATGCCGCACGCACTGCAGCACGAGGACCTGGACGAGTACGTCGCCGACGCCGCCGGCAAGGCGGGCTTCTGGGGGAACAAGCGGGCCTACATGACCAGCCTGCTCAAGGCGTGGTGGGGTGACGCGGCGACGGCGGAGAACGACTTCTGCTTCGACTACCTGCCCAGGATCAACGGCGACCACAGCTCCTACCGGACGATCGCCGACATGATCGAGGGCAAGGTCTCCGGCTACTTCCTGGTCGGGGAGAACCCGGTGGTCGGGCACCCGAACGGCCGGATGAACCGGTTCGGGCTGGCCAACCTGGACTGGCTGGTCGTCCGCGACCTGCAGATGATCGAGTCGGCGACCTTCTGGCACCAGGCGCCGGAGATCGAGACCGGCGAGCTGTCCCCGGACTCCATCGGCACCGAGGTCTTCTTCATGCCGGCGGCGACGCACGTGGAGAAGGAAGGCACCTTCACCCAGACCCAGCGGATGCTGCAGTGGCGGGACAAGGCGGTCGAGCCGCCGGACGACGCCCGCAGCGACCTGTGGTTCTTCTTCCACCTCGGCCGCATCCTGCGCGAGCGGCTGAAGAACAGCACCGACCCGCGCGACCGCCCGCTGCTGGACCTGACCTGGGGCTACCCGGTGCACGGCGAGCGGCTCGAACCGGACGCCGACGCGGTGCTGCGGGAGATCAACGGCACCGGTCCCGACGGCTCCCCGCTGTCGACCTACATGGAGATGAAGGACGACGGCTCGACCACCGGCGGCTGCTGGATCTACACCGGTGTCTACGCCGACGGGGTGAACCAGGCGCGCCGGCGCACGCCGGCCGCCGAGCAGGGGCCCACGGCGCTGGAGTGGGGCTGGGCGTGGCCGCTCAACCGCCGCATCCTCTACAACCGCGCCTCGGCCGACCCCGAGGGCAAGCCGTGGAGCGAGCGCAAGAAGTACGTGTGGTGGGACGAGGACGCCGGCGAGTGGACCGGCCTGGACGTCCCCGACTTCGAGAAGAACAAGCGCCCCGACTACGAGCCGCCCGAGGGTGCGCGGGCGCAGGACGCGCTGTCCGGGACGGACCCGTTCGTCATGCAGGGTGACGGGAAGGGCTGGCTCTACGCGCCGGCCGGCCTGGTGGACGGGCCGCTGCCGACGCACTACGAGCCGGCCGAGTCCGTCGTCGGGAACGCGCTGTACGACGTGCAGTCGAACCCGACGATCGAGCGGATCCCGGGCCCGTGGAACCGGGAGAACCCGTCGCGCAGCGAGGTCTTCCCGTTCCAGGTGACCACCTACCGGCTCACCGAGCACCACACCGCGGGCGCGATGAGCCGGACGCTGCCCTACCTGGCCGAGCTGCAGCCGGAGTTCTTCGTCGAGGTGAGCCCGGAGCTGGCCCGCCTGCGCGGCCTGACCCACGGCGAGTTCGCCACGCTGGTCAGCGCCCGGACGGCGATCGAGGCGAAGGTGCTGGTCACCGAGCGGATGCGGCCCATCAAGCTGGGCGACGGCACGGTCGTGCACCAGATCGGCATGCCGTACCACTGGTCCTACAGCGGCATCTCGACCGGCGACTCGGCCAACGACCTGCTCGGCATCGTGCTGGATCCGAACACGCACATCCAGGAGGACAAGGTCAGCACCGCCGACATCGTGCCCGGGCGACGCCCGCGCGGCCCGGAGCTGCTGGAGTTCGTCGAGTCCTACCGGAGGCGGGCCGGCGTCGAGTCGGGCCGGGTGGGGCTCAACGGCCGCGACCCCGTGGCGGCCGAGGCCGGAGAGGGGTCGACGCAATGACCATCAGCTCGGCGAGCCCGGCCTTCACCGGCCGCGATCCGGACAACCGGCTCTTCGGGCCACTCCCCGACGTCACGCAGGAAGCCGGCTACGAGCCGGAGCACCCCAAGCGGGTCGGCTTCTTCACCGACACCTCGGTGTGCATCGGCTGCAAGGCCTGCGAGGTGGCGTGCAAGGAGTGGAACACGCTCCCGATGGACGACTCGCACGGCGAGCGGGACGCCCTGGGCCTCTCCGGGATGAGCTACGACAACACCGGTCAGCTGGGCGCCAACTCCTGGCGGCACGTGGCGTTCATCGAGCAGAGCCGCACGGTGGACCTGCCGACGCCGACCTTCGGCCGCCCCGGCGACGACCGGCACGGCCACGGCCCGTCCCCGGCGACGGCGGCCGACGACGTCAGCCTGGCCAACGCCCAGCAGAGCGTGCTCAACGCCGAGGCGCTGAGCGAGTTCGACCCGCAGACCGGGCAGACCGGCGCGGACAAGCAGATCCGCTGGCTGATGAGCTCCGACGTCTGCAAGCACTGCACGCACGCCGGCTGCCTCGACGTCTGCCCCACCGGGGCGCTGTTCCGCACCGAGTTCGGCACCGTCGTCGTCCAGGGCGACATCTGCAACGGCTGCGGCTACTGCGTGGCGGCCTGCCCCTACGGCGTCATCGACCAGCGCAAGGACGACGGCCGGGTCTTCAAGTGCACGATGTGCTACGACCGGCTGACCGACGGCCTGCAGCCGGCGTGCGCCAGCGCGTGCCCCACGCAGTCGATCCAGTTCGGCGACCTCGACGAGCTGCAGGCCCGCGCCGACGCCCGGCTGGCGACGCTCAAGTCCCAGGGCGTGGAGTCGGCGCGGCTGTACGGGCGGGACGAGAACGACGGCGTGGGCGGAGACGGGGCGTTCTTCCTGCTGCTCGACGAGCCCGAGGTCTACGGCCTGCCGCCGGACCCGGTGGTCACCACCCGCGACCTGCCGGCGATGTGGAAGGCGGCCGGCAAGGCCGCGGCGATGATGGTCGGGGTCGCGCTGACCGCCGTCCTCGGCTCGCGGAGGCCGCGGTGACCGGCGGCATCACCAGCCCCGACGCCGGCTGGCGGCAGGCCGACCGCGGGCCGGAGACGCAGAAGCCCGGCAAGAAGCGGCGCAAGCGCGGCGGGGGGCGGGGCCGCGGCGAGGTCGCGATGGTGGACGACGTCGAGTTCACCTCGTACTACGGCCGGCAGATCGTCAAGACGCCGGTGTGGAAGACGCCCGACGTGCCGCTGTACCTGTTCCTCGGCGGGGCCGGGGGCTCGGCGGCGATCCTCGGGGCGCTGGCCGACGTCACCGGCCGCCCGGCGCTGACCCGCGCCGCCCGGTACACCGCCGGCGGCGGCTCGATCCTGTCGGTGGTCTTCCTGATCCACGACCTGGGGCGGCCGTCGCGGTTCCTGCACATGCTGCGGGTGTTCAAGCCGACGTCGCCGCTGTCGGTGGGCACGTACATCCTCGCGCCGTTCAGCGCGGCGGCCGGGGCGACGGCCGCGGTGGAGCTGCTGGGCTGGTTCCCGCGGCTCAAGCGGTTCGGGGGAGTGGTGGCCGCGCTGTTCGGCGGGCCGCTGGCGACCTACACCGGCGTGCTGCTGGCCAACACCGCGGTGCCGTCGTGGCACGAGTTCCACACGAAGCTGCCCTACGTCTTCGGCGGTTCGGCGATGGCCGCGGGCGGTGGGATCTGCATGGCGTTCACCCCGGTGGGCGAGGCGGAGCCGGCGCGGAAGATGGCGATCGCGGGTGCCGCCATCGAACTGGTCGCGATCCGGGGCGTGGAGAACAGTGACAGCATCGTCTCCGAGCCGTACCACGAGGGCCGGCCCGGCACGTTCATGCGCGCGGCCCGGGCCTGCACCGCCACGGGGCTGGGCCTGGCGGTCGTGGGCGGGCGCCGGCGGTGGGGTGCGGTCGCCTCCGGCACGCTGCTGGCCGCCGGATCGCTGCTCACCCGGTTCGGCGTCTTCGAGGCCGGCATCGCCAGCACCAAGGACCCGAAGTACGTCGTCGTCCCGCAGCGGGAGCGGCTGGCCAAGGGCACGCACGACCACGCCTCCACCATCACCCGCTGAGGCCGCGCGCCTCCCGCTTCGCTTCGTGTGCAGGGATGTGCCGCTTCGAGGCCCGGAACGGCACATCAGTGCCCACGGTCGCCGGTGATCAGCAGCCGGCGCGCCGCGTGTACCGCGAGAATCTCGCGCCGGCAGGCGTCGGGCGAGCTGGTCATGCGGGCGAAGCCGAACCGGAGGGTCTGCCACCCGACGGTGGCGAGCAGGGCGTCGCGCCGGATGTCGCGTTCCCGCTGGGTGCGCGAGCCGTGCCAGGCCGCGCCGTCCATCTCGACCGCCAGCTGGACGTCCTCGTAGGCGGCGTCGAGGAAGAAGGTCCGCCCGTCGACGGTCACCCGGCGCTGCTGGACGAACGGCGGCATGCCGGGCGCGCGGAGGACCTGCAGGCAGCCCCAGATCTCCAGCTCGCTCTGGCAGCCGTCGGCCAGCAGCGAGTTGAGGCCCGCGAGCTCGGCGCGACCGGGTAGCCGGGCCCGGGTGGCCAGCTCGGCGGACAGGTCGGCCGGTCGGCAGAGCCGCTTCCGGACGGCGGTGATCGCGGCGGCGCGCACGGTCGAGCGGGGGAGCCCCCAGGGCAGGCCCCACGTGTCGACGACGGAGCGCTCGGGGGACGTGACCGCCAGCCCGTCCACCCGCCGGCGGTCGGCGTAGGCGCCGGGGACCCGGTGCACCCTGACGCCGGCCCAGCCGCGGCCGCTCGTGCTGGGCTCGACCGTGACGTGCACCGGGCCGGGCGGGTGCGGCACGAGCTCCCAGAGCGCCAGCGCGGTGACGTGGCTGGCGGCTGCCTCGCGGTCCGCCAGCGCCCCGGCCACGCGGGTGCGCCAGTGCGGCGCGGAGGAGGGGAGGGCCAGCACGCCCGGGCGCAGGCGGACGAGGCGGCCGTCGGCGATCCAGCGGGCCATCGTGCGTCGGCTCACGTGCTCGAGCAGTTGGGGCACGGTCACCCAGCCGTCAGGGCCCACGGCCTGCGCCACGTCGATCGCCACGGGCTCACGGTGCTGCCGGAGGCGCGGGCCCGGGGCGATCCGGCGTCATCTGTGGACCGCGCCCGACCCTGTGCAGAGACGTGCCAGGACTGCGCCGATAGCGGCACATCCCTGCACACGGTCCCGCGCAGAAGATCGTCATGGAAGCGAGACCGAAGCGTCTATGTTTCGCGGCGACGTCCGGCTAGCGTCCGCTCGGCAACGCGGGACGGCACGGCTCGACGGGGGACGGCATGTGGT
>NZ_HG931173.1:1511545-1566082 GCF_000582785.1 Candidatus Blastococcus massiliensis AP3 | reverse complement strand
ATGTGGTGTGTGCACTGCGGGGCGCAGATCCCTCCGCATGACCGGTTCTGCATGTACTGCGGCAAGCCACAGCCCGAGCAGCAGACGGCACCGGCCGCCCAGCTCCCTCCGGCAGCGCCGCAGCCGGGCCAGTTCCCGCCACCTGCCGCCTACCCGCCACCCGGCCCGGCCCGGAAGAACAGCCGGCGCGGCGTGGTGATCGCTCTCGCCACCGTCCTCGCCGTGGCCCTCGCGGCCGTCGGTGTGCTCGCGCTGACCGGTCAGGGCCCGTTCGCCGACGACGAGCCGGCGTCGTCCACCAGCGCCGACGACGAACCCGCCGAGCAGCCGGCCGACGAGGAAGAGGAGGACGAGGCTCCCCAGCCGTTCTGGACCGTGGACACCCTGACCCCGTACCTCGACGCCGTCGCCGACGACGAGGCCGAGGACTGGAGCTACTTCGCCGAGGACTCGGTCGTCGCCGTCCCCTGCGGCGGCGAGGGCGCGCACGGCGCCTCCCCCGACCTCGTCGAGCGGACCGCGGGCGGGAGCGGCATCTTCGTCTCCGCGCAGATCCTCACCGACGCCGATGCCGCCGAGCGCGAGATGGACCGGTTCCGCGAGCTGATCGAGGACTGCGGCGAGCACGACTACATCTCGCTGAACGGCTCGGTCGGGGACACCTGCGCCGCACCCGAGAACGTCGAGCTGGAGCCGTACATCCGCTTCGAGCAGAGCTGTGACGGCATCGGCGGCGGCGTCCCGTTCACGCAGATCATGCTGCAGTCGGGCAACGCGGTGATCGGCCTGGACGTGGGGTCCGACCGGGTCGACGAGGTCGACGGGCTGCTCCCCGGCTTCCTGGTCGAGCTGCAGGGCGGCGCGGGGCCGGCCACCGGGTCGGTCGGCGGGGACGAGGTGGTCTCCGACGACTTCATCGACGACTGGTCCGGCGATGCCTCGGGGGAGCTGTCCGGCGAGCTGGCGATGCAGGTCGGCCAGTACGACCCGGACGGGGGCCCGAGCCGGCCGCTGACCGGGGACATCTCCTTCCGGGATCTGGGCTGCTACGGCTTCTGGGACGAGATCTCCCGGGATGACACGAGCGTGACCGTCGAGGCGGTCATGGAGGATTCGGGCGGCATCTGCGAGGACGTGCTGACCATGACGCTCGAGCTCGAGTCCGGCCTGCTGCTGGTCGAGGGCGAGTGGTGGACCGCCGTCCTCGACCCGGAGAACTGATGCTGAGGAGAGCGGGCACGTGACGGAAGGCTTCTGCCGCAACTGCGGCGCTCAGCGGACGCCGGGCGCCGACTTCTGCGCGAACTGCGGCACCCCCGCACCTGCATCCACACCGGCGGCGGCGCCTCCGCAGCAGCAGGCGACACCGACGGCACCGTGGGCCGCCAAGGCCGCCGTGGGGCAGCAACCGCCGGACAGCCCGGCCGCCCCCCGCCGCGGGCTGGGCACGGTCGGCTGGTCGGTCCTCGGCGTCCTGGTCGTCGCGGCCCTGATCGCCGGCCTCGTCGTGTTCCTGAGCGGCTCGGACGACGACAACACCGCGGCCGCGGCCGACCGGACCTCGGCGACGTCGAGCAGCACACAGGAGCGGGAGTCCGACGAGACGCGCGCGCCCCGCACCAGGGAGGACGACGAGCCGTCGTCGTCCCGCCCGACCCGGACCGTGTCGCCCCGGCCGCTGCCCTCGACCCCGCCCGCGCCGGCGGCCGGCAGCCTGGACGTCGGCGTGGAGATGACACCGCCCGCGTGCGACGGCTCCTGGGTGGTCTTCCTGGGCGCGGCGACCGAGCCGGCCACCTACGCCTCCGACATCCGCGCACTGCTGAACAGCCAGCCGAACGCCAAGTACCTGGTCACCCAGGGGTCGTGCACCTCGATGCGCCAGGCGCTCGACGACGGCACGCTCATCTACACCGTCTACATCGGTCCGTACGCCGACCAGACCACGGCCTGCGCCGCCCGGGCGGCGGTCGGCGGCGCCGCGTACGTGAAGCGGATGGACAACGCGACGCCGCCCGACCAGACGTGGCAGTGCTGACCGGAGTGCGGCGGTGAGCGGCACGAGCCGGCGGGCGTTCCTGCTCGGGGCGTCGGCGGCCGCGCTCGCCGTGCCCCTGGTGGGTGCGCTGCCGCGGGGAGCGTCGGCGGCTCCGGGGCTGACCGGCCTGGACGTGCGCCCGCGCTCGGCCTGGGCGCAGGGGCTGCCGACGCCGTCGCCGCTGCCCCAGGAGCAGGACGTGCGGTTCCTGATCGTGCACCACTCGGCGTCGCCGAACGGCTATGCGCCCGATGCCGTGCCGGGGGTGCTGCGCGGGTTCCACGGCTTCCACACCGGGGCGGACAAGGGCTGGCCGGACGTCGCCTACAACTTCTTCGTCGACCGGTTCGGCGTCGTCTGGGAGGGGCGGGCCGGCAGCCTCGAGGGGCCGGTGCTGCCGGACGCCACCGGTGGCAGCCAGGGGTTCTCGCAGATCGCCTGCTTCATCGGCGACCACTCGACCGAGCCGCCGACGCCGGAGGCGCAGCGCTCGATGATCCTGGTGCTGGCGGCGCTGGCCGAGCGGCACGGCATCGACCCGAGCCCGGGGGCGACGACGAACTTCGTCTCGCGCGGGTCGAACCGGTGGCCGGCCGGGGCGGCGGTGACGGCGTCGACGATCGCCGGGCACCGCGACATGTCGGAGACGACGTGCCCGGGAGAGGCCGCCTATCCGCTGGTGCGCGACGTCTTCCCGGCCGAGGTGGCGGCGGTGCTGGCCGCACGGGCTCCGCAGCCGCCACCGGAACCGGCGCCGGCCGAGGAACCGTCTCCAGCACCCGTGCAGCCCGCACCGGAGACACCGGCTGCCGAGGAGGGCAGCACGGAGGACGGCGGCCTGGACGGGACGACGACGGCGGTGGTGCTGGGCGGCGCGGGCGTGGTGGCCGCGACGGCGGCGACCGTCACGGTGCTCCAGCTGCGCGGACGCAGAGGCGCCGGCCCGGAGCAGTGAGCAGTCTCAGCTCGCCCGGCGGTCGGCGAGTGCGTCCAGCCAGAGCTGCTCGAGCCGGGGGAACACCGCCGCCGCGCTGAACCGCTCCTCGAAGGCAGCCTTCCCGGCAGCGGCCAGCTGGGCACGCCGGTCGCCGTCCGAGAGCACGGACTGCAGCGCGGTGTGGAACGCGTCCACGTCCGCCGGGGGGACGACGATGCCGCGCCCCTCGCCCAGCACCGCGGCGATGCCACCCACGTCGGTCGAGATGACGCAGTTGCTCCGGGCCATCGCCTCGAGGATGAACATCGGCATCGCCTCGTCCCGGGAGGGCAGCACGGCGACCTGGGACCGGTCCAGCAGGGCCATCAGCTCCTCGTGCGCCAGCGAGCCGACGAGCCGCATACCGGGGATGCCCTCGCGCACCAGGTGAGCCTCGCGGACCGGTCCGGCGACCACCAGCTCCCAGCCGGGCGCATCGATCCGTGACCAGGCCTCCTGGAGGACGTCGATGCCCTTGCGGTGCGAGACGACGCCCCCGAAGACGACGAGTGGGTCCTTCTCCGTCGGCGAGCTGGAGGGGATCGCGTTGGGGATCAGCACCACCCGGTCCGCCGGGACGAAGCGAGCCGACACCTCCGACGTCTCCGCCGAGAGCGTGATCACCCGGTCGGCATGCAGGAGCGCCCAGCCGGTGAGCCGCGGGTGCCGGGCGGCGAACGTCGCGAACGAACTGCCGTGCAGATGGGCGACTGTGGCGATGCCGCGGCGGTGGGCCACCCGGAGCAGGAAGCCCTCGCGGACGAACGAGCCTCGTTCCGACAGGTGCGCCACCACGACGGAGCGCCGCCGGGGCAGGCGGAGCACCCGCACCAGCGCCCCCGTCGCCTTGAGGGCGGCGGCTCGGAGGTCGTGCGGGTTGCCGCGCGAGGTGATGATGGCGACGTCGACCCGCGGGAAGTCCCACGCCACGTAGCCGTTGAGTACCTGGGTCATGCCGCCGGGGATGTCACCGACGCGGCCGAGGTGGTGCACGGTCGGCCGGTCGGCGCCCCTCACCACGTCCCGGATCCGGTCGCGAGAAACGCGCAGCCGGGTGCGGGCCTCGAGGAGGCGGCCGAACATCTCCGCCCGCCGGTCGGCGAGGTCCTTCAGCCGCCCGGTCAGTTCCTCGCCGGAGCCCGCCGGGATCGACACCCCGTGCAGGCCGATGGTGGCGAAGTGCCGGTCGACCTTGTCGGAGCCCTCGACCGACGCACCCACCGGGACGGCGCCCTCGGTGAAGGCGGCGATCAGCACGTGCAACCGGTCGGAGATCACCACCGCCGTCCGCGAGTACAGCTCGCGGAGCCGGCGTTCCTGCTCGTCGTGCGGCGTCGACTCCGGCCAGGTGAGCGCGCGCCCGCCCAGGTCCGCCGCCAGCCGCACGGTGCGGGCGTCGTCGGTGCGGACCTGGGTGACCGCCCAGATCGTCAGGGCGTTCTGCGCCGCGTAGGCCCGGACGCCGGCCAGCCAGGCGTCGCTCGGATGGGGCCGGCTCGCCTCGTCGCCGCGCATGGACACCACCAGGACGTCCCGCTCGGGGGAGCGGACGGAGAACGAGGCGACGGCGTCGTCGTCGGCTCCCTCCCCGAAGGCCAGGTCCGGCATGACCTCGCCGGTGCCCATGTAGGCGCCGGTGGCGTCGTCCCGCCAGAGGGTCAGGTCCGACAGCGCGATCGAGGGGCGCATCAGGGCCCGCGGCACCGGTGCGAAGTTCCGGGTGCCGACGCCGGCCCGGACGGCCGCGCCGCCGCGCAGCCGGAGCGCGAGCAGCAACGGCAGGGCGGAGAGGTGCTCCTTCAGGCCCGCGAGCGTCAGCTGGATCTCGCCGGGCTTGAAGACGTAGGCGGCACCGCCGCGCAGGGCGGAGGTCAGCGCGACCCGGTACCAGGCCCGCAGCGACCGGTAGACCCGGTCGTCGGGGCCGAGCCCGAGCCCCTCGTCGTAGCCGGCGGGGGACGAGCCCACGTACACGTGCAGCTCGCCGGTCTCCCGGACCCAGTCGAGCAGCTGACGGCGCAGGATGACGTCGCCGATGTTCTCGAACTGTCCCCGGCCGATCGCGAAGACCTTCCTCGGGCGCATCAGCGATCACCGACGGCGAGCAGCGCTCGATGGGCGCGCAGCGACACCCTGGCCGAGACCGCCAGTGCGAGTCCCCTGAGATCCCGGCGGCGGGCCAGCAGGACCAACTCCCGCGCACCCAGCCGGCGGCGCAGCCGGGCCACGTGGCGACGGCGCTCCGCAGCGGTGTACGGACCCAGCACGGCGTCCTTGAGCCCGGACAGCACCAGACGGCGGGTGACGAAGTAGCGGTAGTCGTCGGTGTCGGTCGCCGGTGGTCGGACGCGCCGCGCGGCGGTCTCCACGGCGGCCGCGATCAGCTCGAGGGACTCCGCGCGGCGGGGGTGGGTGGTGATGATCGAGTTGCTGCGGACCCGGTACTCGTAGACCGGCACGGGCAGGAAGGCGACCCGGTCGGCGGCGGCCACCGCCTGGGCCACCATGGCGAGGTCTGACTGCACGCGGGCCGGGGTGACGTCGATCCCCAGCAGGAGATCGCGGCGGAACAGCTTGTTCCACAGGTGCCCGGTGAGCTCTCCGCCGAGGAACCGCGAGAAGGCCTCGCGGCCCGAGACCGGTGGTCCCTCGGGCGCGGCCAGGACGGCGGGGGCGCGGCCGGACTCGAAGGTGTAGCGCGCCCCGGCCACCACGATGTCGGTACCGGGGACCTCGGCGGCCGCGGCCCCCAGCCGCGCCGCGGCGTCCGGGCCCCAGCCGTCGTCGGAATCGACGAACCAGATCCAGTCGGCCCGCGCCTCCTCGACACCTCGCCTGCGGGCCCGGGCGACGCCGCCGTTCTCCGGCAGCGCGACGAGCCGGACCCGCTCGTCGCCGTCGGCTGCGGCGCGGACGGCCTCCCGGGATCCGTCGGTGGAGCCGTCGTCCACGACGACCAGCTCGAGGTGCACGCCCTCCTGGGCCAGGACCCGGCGGACGGCGTCGCCCACGTGTGCCTCGTCGTCGAAGACGGGCAGGACGACGCTGATGAACATGTCTCCTCAGAGGGCTCGGCGCAGTGGGCGGCCAAGGGGCAGCGGGCAGCCGGAGCCGCGTCACAGGAAAACCGTGGGTCGGCCCATTCTCGAATGACGCGGATGAGCTACCGGTGGAAACGGGGCGGGCGTAGTCCTAAAGAGGGAATCGGCGCCGGCCGGGCGTGTGCGATGCTCCGACGTCCGACGTGCCGGCGGGAAAACCGGGCCATTCTGCACGTGGTGCAGCCGGTCACGAATGCGTAGGGGAAGCCATCTCGAACCACTCGCGGCGCGACCTGGTGGTGCTGCACTCGCTGCGCGAGCCGGACGGGACCACGCAGTACGTGGACCAGATCATCGGCGGCACGCCACCAGGAGTGCGGATCCGCCTGTTCGACTGGTCGACGGCGTTGGTCGGGCGGTACGACGTGCTGCACGTGCACTGGCCCGAGCTGCTCATCCGGGACAGCCGCCGGCCGTGGTTGCGGTTCGTCAAGCGCCGGCTGCTCGCGCTGCTGCTCCTGCGGCTGCGGGTGCAGCGGATCCCGTTGGTCTGGACCGCCCACAACCTCGATCCGCACGAGCAGGGGACGCGGTCCGACCGCCGCGCGCTGGACAGGTTCTCCCGGCGGGTCGACCTCGTCATCCGGCTGAACTCCGCAAGCCCGGTCACCATCGGCCGCGAGCGCGTGACCATTCCCCACGGGCACTACCGGGAGCCGTTCTCGCGGTACCACCAGCCGGCGGCGGAACGCGGCCGCCTCCTCCATGTCGGGATCATCCGGCCCTACAAGGGCATCGACACCCTCATCGAGGCCTTCCGCGGCGTCGACCGCGCCGACCTGCGGCTGCGGATCGTGGGGGCGCCGCATCCGGGCCAGGCGGAGCTCGTCGAAGCGGCCGGCCGGGGGGACCGCCGGATCGAGAGCCTGCTGCGCAAGGTGAGCGACCGGGAACTGGTCGAGGAGATCTCGCGCGCTCAGCTGGTGGTGCTGCCGTACCGCGGCAGCATGCACAACTCCGGGGCGCTGTTCGCCGCGCTGTCGCTGGGCCGGCCGGTGCTCGTGCCGGAGTCACCGACCAACGCCGCGCTCAGCGACGAGGTGGGGCCGGGCTGGATCCTCGAGTACCCCGGCGAGCTCACCGCCGAGGTGCTCGAGAAGGCCGTCCACGCCACGCTCACCCCGCCCGAGGGCGAGCCCGGCCTCGACGACCGGGACTGGGCGCGGATCGGCCTCCTCCACCGGGACGCCTACCGCCGGGCGCTCGCGCTGACGGGGCGGTCATGACGGCCGGGCTGGCGGCATCGGCGTCCCGCGGTGCGGCGGTCACCCTCGGGGGCCAGGGGGTCCGGATCCTCGTCCAGCTGGTCGGGATCGTGGTCCTCGCCCGCCTGCTGTCGCCGGAGGACTACGGCCTGCTCGCCATCGCGGCGCTGATCGTCGGCTTCGGGGAGTTGTTCCGGGACTTCGGGCTCTCCTCGGCCGCCGTCCAGGCGAAGGTGCTCACCGACGGCCAGCGCGACAACCTCTTCTGGCTCAATGCCGGCATCGGGGCCGCGCTGGCCCTGCTCCTCTGCGCAGCGGCGCCGCTGGTCGCCCTCGCCTTCGGCGACGACCGGCTGACGCTCGTCGCCGTCGTCATGTCCGGGATCTTCGTGCTCAACGGGCTGTCGACCCAGTACCGGGCCATGCACGCCCGGCACCTGCGGTTCGGCAGGCTCGCCGTCGCGGAGATCGGCGGGCAGGTCGCCGGTGTGGCCGTCGGTATCGGGCTGGCCGTCGGCGGCTCCGGGTACTGGGCGCTGGTCGCCCAGCAGCTCACCCAGGGCCTGGTGGCGCTCCTCGCCCTGGGACTCACCAGCGGCTGGCTGCCCGGCCGGGTCGCGCGTTCGGAGTCGATCCGGCCGTTCCTCCGCTACGGCATGCCGCTGCTCGGCACCCAGGTCCTCAACTACGCGGGCCGCAACATGGACACGCTCGTCCTGGGAGCACGGTTCGGGGCGGCCCCGCTGGGCCTCTACAACCGGGCCTTCCAGCTGGTGATGATGCCGCTGCTGCAGGTCCAGGCGCCCTCGACCCGGGTGGCGCTGCCAGTGCTCGCCCGGCTGCAGGACGACCGGAAGCGGTTCGCCGAGTTCATCGGCTTCGGGCAGATCACGCTGCTCACCCTCATCGGCGGCGTGTTCGCCGTGATGTTCGCGCAGGCCCACGCCCTGGTGGCCGTCATGCTCGGGGACCAGTGGATGGAGGCCGTGCCGATCTTCCGGGCGCTGCTCGTCGCCGGGTTCTTCCAGGCCGCCGGCTACGCGACGAGCTGGGTGTTCCTGGCGAAGGGCCTCACCCGCGAGCAGTTCCGCTACGCGCTGACCACCCGTCCCGTGCTGGCCGCGATCATCGTCGGCGGCTCGGCGTGGGGCCTGCAGGGCGTGGCCGTCGCGTACACGGTCGGGGCCGCCCTCCTGTGGCCGACGGCGCTGCTCTGGATCCGGTGGGTGTCCGACGCCCCCGTCGCGACCATGTTCTGGAACGGCGTGCGCACCGGGGCGGTCGTCACCGTGGCAGCCGCCCTCTCGTTCGCCTCCACCGCGGCGTTCCCCGCCGACGCGCACGCCTGGCGGCTGCTGATCGGAACTCTCG
Organism: Candidatus Blastococcus massiliensis AP3; assembly: GCF_000582785.1. GTDB lineage: Bacteria > Actinomycetota > Actinomycetes > Mycobacteriales > Geodermatophilaceae > Blastococcus > Blastococcus massiliensis. Next base: position 1,557,391 of record NZ_HG931173.1, on the reverse strand, counting down.
CCGTCCTGGTCGCCGCCGTCGTGATCGCGCTCGTCTGGCCGGCGTTCCGGCGGGACCTCCTCGCGATCGCGGCGATGCGGAGGTACTTCGGGTCGAGGTCGCGGCGATCGGCCGGCGGGGAGCCGCAGGTCGCCGTCCCGGTGGGCCCCGAGCCCGCCCTCACGCCGAAGGCGGGGACGGACACGTGAGCACCGGAACCATGGAACTGCTGACCGGTCGCGCCCAGCGGGTGTGGCGGCGCGCGGTGGTCGGCTCCGGGCTGCCGGGCCTGGTCGACCGGACGATCATCCGCGCCCAGCTCCGCACCGCGCCGCGACGGCCGCGGACGCACCTGCTCCTCGCCGCCCCCGGCGGCGGCAACATGGGCGACCAGGCACTGCTCGAGGCGCTGCTCGAGAACATCGGCGGCCTGCTGACGCTCGTCGTCCCCGACCGGGAGGGGCTGGAGCTCCCCGAGGCGTTCCGGCGCCGGGTGGAGGTCCTGGAGATCCCACACCTCGTCTACGGAACCGGCGCCGAGCACCGGGCCGCCGTCGCACGCTTCGGTCGCGCGCTGGCCGAGGCCGCGCACCTGTCCGTCGTGGGCGCCGACGTGATGGACGGCCGGTACTCCCTGCCCGCCTCCGTGCGCCGCTCCACCCTGGCCACCGCTGCCGCCCGCGCCGGGGTGGACACCCGCATCATCGGTTTCAGCTGGAGCGATCGCCCCCGGGTCGCGGCCCGGCGCTCGCTCGCGGCCGCGGCACGCAGCGGCGTGCACCTGCTCCTCCGTGACCCGATCTCCGCCGACCGGGCGCGCCGCGACGGGATCCGTCCGGTCGAGGATGCGGCCGACGTCGTCTTCGCGGCCCGCACGGTCGACGGCTCGGCGGCGGACACCCTGCTCCGTGGGGTGTCCAAGCCGGTCGCGCTGGTCAACGTCAGCGGGCTGCTCGCCGCGCGCTTCGACCAGACGGAGGACTACCTGGCCATCGTCGAGCACCTGCTGCGCCGCGGCCTGCACGTGGTGGTGCTGGCGCACGTGGCACGGACCGACGGCGGGGATCAGGCCGCCTGCGCCGCCGTCATGACGAGGCTGGGGCGGCGCGAGGACGTCAGCAGCCTGCCCACCGTGCTGCCACCGGCTCAGGTCCGCGGGCTCACCGCCCGCGCCGCCATCACGGTGACCGGGCGCATGCACCTGGCCGTGATGTCCCTGATGAACGGAGTTCCCGCTCTCACCCTCGCCTCGCAGGGCAAGGTCGAGGGGTTGATGCAGCTGTTCGGGACCCCGCAGCTCCGCATCGAGGCGGCTCCCGGTTTCTCCGCGGACGTCATCGAGGTGATCGACCAGGTGCTCCCGGGCGACTCGGCGGCCCGGGCATCGATCGGACGGGCCCTGCCGGGGGTCGTCTCCCTGGCCGGGCGGAACACGGCGGGGCTGGCCGCCCCGGGAGCGGAGGAGTAGATGGCCGGCAGGCTGCGAGGGGTCCTGGCCAGCACGCTGGTGGCCAGCCCGGTCTGGTCCGCGCGCACCCGGGCGCGGCTGCTGCGGATGGTGGGCGTCCGGTTCCGGGGCCCCGCCCGGGTCTATCCCGGGATCCGCTTCATCGGCGGGGTGGAGCACCTGGAGATCGGCCGCGGGGCGGTCGTCAACGTGGGCCTGACGGTGGGCGCCCACGCCGACATCGTGCTGGGGGACCGGGTCCACGTGGGGCCAGGGGTGAGCCTGCTGCCCTCGTCGCACGAGCTCGGGCCACCGGGCCAGCGCGCCGGGAGGAGCACCAGCGCACCGATCCGGATCGGGAACGGGGCGTGGCTCGGCGCTGGCGTCATCGTGCTCGGTGGTGTGACCGTCGGAGCCGGCTGCGTCATCGCATCCGGAGCCGTGGTGGCCGCGGACACCGAACCGGACACGGTCCACGGGGGCGTCCCCGCCCGGCTGCTGCGCCGCCTGGAGGAGCCCGGTACCGGCGGGTCGGAGCCGGCCGGGGCGGTCTGACTCCCGCGGTCCGTCGTCGCGGCGCCCATCCCTCGTCCGGGGTACTTCCCTAGGTTCGGCCCGGCGGAGTGGCTTAGATCGTGATCAGGCTCCCGGCACGTTCTGAGTGCGGAGCGCTTGCTCGAAAGGAGAGCGACCGACACGAGGAGCCGGCAGCGATGGACGAGGGCCCCAGCACCGTGTCCGCGTCGGCGCCTCAGCGGCTGGACTGGGTCGACGCGGCCAAGGGGCTCGCGATGCTCATGGTCATCGCGTACCACGTCACCGCGTACGTGCAGACGGCCGGCGTCGACGCCGTGCTCGGCCGCGCCAAGGCGGTCTTCGAGCTGTTCCCGATGCCGGCGTTCTTCCTCGCCGCCGGTCTGTTCGCCGCCCGCCACGCCGAGTCGGCCTTCCCCGCCCTGTGGCGGGACCGGTTGCTCTCCCTCCTCTACCTCTACGTCGTGTGGTCGGTCGTCCGCACCGTCTTCTACCTCGTGGTCCCCGGCCTCAACGGCGAGCTCGGCGAGATCCCGGCGACCGACCCGCTCGCACTGCCGCTGATCCTGTTCTGGCCCAGCAGCAGCTACTGGTTCCTCTACGCCCTGTTCCTCTTCACCCTGGTGCGCTGGCTGATCGCCGGGCTGCCGGTCTGGGTGCAGGTGGCGGGCAGCGGCGCGGTGTCGGCGGTGTTCACCAGCCGGCTCGTGGAGACGGGGAACCTCGGCTGGGACCGCGTGGGTGCGCTGTTCTTCTTCTTCGTGCTGGGGGCGGTGTTCTCCCGGCAGCTCCTCGACCTGGTGCCCGCGGCCAGGCCGATCCACCTCGGGGTCGCACTGGCCGCGTTCGGGGTGTCGGCCGCGCTGATCCTCCTGGGCCTGCGCGGGCTGCCGCCGGTCGTGCTGGTCGGTCAGCTCGCTGCGGTGGCTGTGGGCCTCCTGTTCTGCCGGTTCCTCCTCCGGTTCCGGGTGTCGCGCCTGCTGAGCAGCATCGGTCGGGCGAGCCTCAGTCTCTACCTGCTGCACCTGTTCATCGTCGTCTCGGCGACCGCGCTCCTCGACCAGCTCGACCCCGCCTGGCCGCGGTGGGTCGACGTCGGTGTGCAGGTGTCGTTGACCCTGGTGACCCTCGTCGGCGCCTTCGGCCTCGCCCGGCTGACCAGCCGGGTGACGTGGCTGTACGTGCCGCCGGCCTTCCTCCGGGGCGCACGCGGTGAGCCCGTCGCCCCGGAGGCGGAGGTCGCCGAGGCGGAGGCGGGGCTCACCGGTCCCGCCGGGGCGGCTGCCCGGCCCCCTGGCAGGAGTGCGCGATGAGCGAGGTCCCCGCGCCGGACCTCCACCGGGGAGCGCGTCGCCGGCTGGTCCTCGCCGCCTCGACCGGCGGGCATCTCGCGCAGCTGGTCCGGCTGGCTCCGGGGCTCGGCGCGACCGAGGACTCGCTCTGGATCACCTTCCGCACCCCGCAGAGCGAGTCGTTGATGCAGGGGCGGAACGTTCTCTACGTCCCCTACATCCGGCCGCGGGACGGGCTGTCGATCGCGAAGGCGTTCCCCCAGATCCTGGCCCGCCTGCGTGGGGAGGACTACGAGGCGGCGGTCAGCACCGGTTCGGGCGTGGCCCTCGCCGCGCTGCCCGCGGCGCGCCTGGCGCGGATCCCGGCGCTGTACATCGAGAGCGTCTCGCGGTTCGCCGGGCCCTCGCTCAGCGGCCGGATCCTCGCTGCTTCCCGCCTCGCGGAGATGCGGACGCAGAGCCCGTCCTGGGCGGGCGGCCGGTGGGGACTGCACCCCAGTGTCCTGTCCACCTACCGGATCGTGCGGCGGCCGGATCAGCCGACCGGGAAGCCGCGGCTGTTCGTCACCCTGGGAACCATCCGGGGCTACGGATTCCACGCGGTGATCGACCGGATCCTGGAACTGGGGCTCGCCGACGAGCACACGGTCTGGCAGCTGGGAGACACCGAGCCCCGCGTGCACCTGCCGGGCCGGGTGTTCCGGGAGGTGTCGACGGGCGACTTCGGGCGCTACGCGCGCGAGGCCGACGTGGTGATCACCCACGCCGGCGTGGGCAGCGTGCTCGGGCTGCTCGACATGGGCATCGCTCCCGTCGTGGTGATCCGCCGGCGATCCCGGGCCGAGCACGTCGACGACCACCAGCAGCAGCTGGGGCGGATGGTGAACGAGACCGGGATCGGTTTCGCGGTCGAGGTCGACGAGCTCGACGCCGGCGTCATCACCGCCGCTGCGGCGCACCGGACGAGTCGTACCGAGGCGGACGCCACCGCGTAGCACGGGATCCCCGCACCCACGGCACCCGTGCCGGCCCGCGGTCAGCCGTGCGGGGAAGAGAGCCGATGCCGGCCGGGCCGCCCGTCCTGCCCCGTGGCGCGGAACGCGGCGACGATCCCGGCCGCTGCGAACACGAAGGGGAACGACGGCGAGGAGACGAAGACCGGGGACGCCACGGACTCCACGAGCAGCAGGAACAGCCACCCCACGCCGGTGATCCGGATCCAGTGGACGAGCGGCTGCTCCGCGACGGTGGTGCGGCGCAGCAGGGAGACCAGCATGCACGCGAGCCCGGCCGCGAAGAAGAAGGCGCCGATCCAGCCCGTCTCCCCGTAGATCGCGGGCCACTGGGAATCGTTGAGGAACTGACCGGAGTCCGGCTCCGGTGTCAGGCCGTACCGGTCCGGAAAACCCAGGTCGTAGTACAGCGGGCTGTAGTTCTCCGCCGCGGTGGAGCTGCCGTACCGGCCGAACCCCGCGCCCAACGGGAAGTACTCCGCGGCCACGGTCGCCCCGCCCTGGACGAGCCGGAACCGCGCGGAGTCCGGGTCGACGTACATGGTGATGTCGCCGCTGACGAGGCTGACCACGGGAGGCGCCGCGACCAGCAGCACCAGGGGGGCCACCGCGACGACCGCTGCGGCCCCGACCGGCCGCAGGTAGCGGCCGCCCAGGACGGCCAGCGTGCCCAGGAGCCCCACGATGGACTTCACCTGGAAGCTGAGGAGGGCGAATCCGCCGCTCGCGACCAGGAGGACCCCGTTCGCGAAGGACCGGCGCACCACCAGGCCGTAGACCAGCGCCCCGACGGCGAGCACGCCGCAGAAGCGGCTGAAGGCGGCCGGGTGCTGGAAGACGCCGTTGAGGGCCGGGATCGGGCCGACGTAGCTGAGCGGTGGGTTCCCGGTCGTCAGCCCGGTCCACGTCGCGGGGAAGACCAGGTTCACCAGCCCGGTCGTGGCCATCACGACGATCGCGGTGATGCCGACCCGGACGAGGACGACGAGGTCCTCGCGCGTCCAGTCCAGCTGGGCGAGTGCGAAGGCGAAGATCACGCCCTTGAGGGCGACGTAGGAGGCGGGCAGCGTGATGTCCGCCGGCACCTCGGCCGCGACCGAACTCAGCAGGCCGATGACGAGGTAGCCCGCGAACCATCCGGTGCCCGGCAGCCAGACCAGGCGTCCCTCGGTGACCAGGCGGCGGGTGCTCAGCGCGACGGCGGCGAGGGCGATCGCCCCCTCGCCCGCGTACCCACCCACCGGGCCCAGCACGTTCCGGAGAGGCGCTTCGACGACGATCGCGACCAGCGCGATCAGGGCGAACGCCTTCGGCCGGAACGTGGCCGTCAGGACCGCGAGCAGAGCGCCGAGGACCGCCAGCGGCACGACCGGCCCGAAGGCGGCGAGCGCGACCAGCAGCACGGTCGAGGTGCCGGCCAGCAGCGCCGAGGGAAGGAGAGCGAACCCCCTGGACGGAGCCCGTGGGGGTGCCTGCGCCGGGATCGGCGGGGCCGGCATCAGCGCTCCTGACTCCCCGCGGCGAGGGCCTGCCGGAAGACGACCGTCAGGAAGGCCACCAGGAGGCCGATCGCCAAGCCGACGAGCAGGTTCACCACCAGCTTGGGTGAGCTCGGGCCGTCGGGGACCGCCGGAGGTTCGACCACCCTGCCGGTGACCCCGACCTGGGCCGCGGGTGCGCTGGCTTCCTCGATCTGACCGACGAGGCTGCTGGTGATCGCCTCCGCGAGATCGGCCGCGTCGGTCGCCGTCTCGGCCTGGACGGTGATGGTGATGATGGACGTCCGCGGGATGAGCTCCGACGAGACCTGGCCGACCAGGTCGGTGGCGGCCACGTCCACGCCGGAGGCCTCGATCGCGGGCTCCAGCACCGCCGGTGTCTCCGCGAGGACGGCGTACGTGGCCACCTGGTTGGCGACGATCGCCGCCGCCTGGCCCGGGTCGACAGCGACCGGGCCGGAGACGACCGGCTCGATCAGGACCTTCGTCTCGGTCTCGTACGTCTCCGGTGCGAGTGCGGTCACCGTCCAGCCGGCAGCGAGTCCGAGGACGACGGTGAGCAGGATGACCAGCTTGTTCCGGCGGATGACGGAGAGCACCTCGCGCAGCTGCATCAGGCCTGGCCCCCCGTGTCGCGGCCCGACCGGCGGGCGGGCAGGGCGGGTGTCGTCATCTCGGTGGTCCTCTCGGGTGGTACGGGTCCGCGGGAGCCGGTCACAGGTGCTCCTCCAGGAAGGCGAGCACCTCGCGCCGGACGTCCCCGCTCAGCAGGCCGATCCCGTGCTTCGGTTCCTCGACGATCAGCAGCTCCACCGGCACGCCGGCGGCGCGCAGAGCATCGGACATGGCGACCGCCTGCTCCGCGGGGACGAGCTCTCCGGTGCCGTTGACCAGCAGCATGGGCGGATCGGAGGGATCCACGGCGCTGATGGGCGAGGCCGGCACGGCCTGGGGGCACTCGGTCGGCGAGGTGCAGCCCAGGTAGCTCAGCACCAGGGCGACGGCCTGCTCACTGGGGGTCCCGAGCCGGAGGCCGTCGGGGGACAGGACGGAGACACCGCTGAGAGAGACCACCGCCTTCACCCGCGCACCGCTGTCCAGCGGGCCCTCGCCCTGAGTAGCCAGGCTCTGCGCGATGACGGCCCCGGCCGAGCTGCCGAGGGCACCGATGCGCTCGGGATCGATCCCGAAGCGTTCGACCTGGGCGGGCTCGCGCAGCCACCGCACGGCGTTGGCCAGGTCGTCGACCTGGGCGGGGTAGGTCTCCTCCGGCACCAGCCGGTAGTCGACGCTGAAGGCGGCGGCTCCCAGCTGCGCGGTCATCTGGCAGAGGCTGCGGACCGCGGTGTCGTCCCGGGAGCCCTCGGTGAAGCCGCCGCCGTGGACGATCAGCACGGCCCGGCTCGGCTGCTCGGCGGACGGCGGCAGGCAGGCGTCCAGCTTCAGCTCCACGCCGTCGCCGGACCAGTAGGTGAGGCCCTCCTCCACCCGGACGTCGTCCGGAGCAGCTGCTGTCGACGGTGCGGGCTCGCTCGGGGTGGAACCGGTCGAGGAGCAGGCAGGGAGGACGGCGAGCAGGGCGCCGGCGAGCAGGGCGACCGGGGACCGCCGGGACATGACGACTCGTCGTGCGCTCGGGTGCGTCAACGTCCTTGCCTTTCCGACGGGCGTCGACGGACTGCTGCCGTGGTGGTCGACGAGCACGGTGGGCCAGGCGGCCCGGACTGGCTGCGGGCTCGGTGGCGGCGGGACGGCCGCTCCACAAACCGGGAGAAGTTTCCCATCGCGGGCCTGCCGGGACCGCCGGCCGAGGGGCAGCGCTCACTCGATCGAGTCACTCACATCCCCGCGATGCCCTCGGTCGGTCCGCACTCGTCCAGGGTGGGCGGTCGTGGACGCAGCAGCTCCGCAGCTCGGCCGGAGAGGGAAGTGTTCGTGAGGATCTCGGTCATCGGCTGCGGCTATCTCGGTGCGGTGCACGCGGCTTCCATGGCGGAGCTGGGCCACGACGTCGTGGGGATCGACGTCGACCGGAAGAAGGTCGACGCGCTCTCGGAAGCGCGTACTCCGTTCTACGAACCCGGTTTCCAGGAGCTGCTGAGCCGCGCGCTCGCCTCCGGTCGGCTGCGCTTCAGCACGGACGTCGCCGACGTCGCCGGCGCGCAGCTGCACTTCCTCTGCGTGGGGACGCCGCAGAAGCGCGGGGAGTACGCCGCCGACCTGCGCCATGTCGAGGACGCCACGGAGTCGCTGATCGGGGTTCTCGGCGCCGGGGAACTGGTCGTCGGGAAGTCGACCGTGCCCGTCGGCACCGCGGCCCGGCTGGCGCAGCTGGTGGCGGACAAGGTGCCCGGCGCCCTCCTGGCCTGGAACCCCGAGTTCCTGCGCGAAGGCTTCGCCGTCCAGGACACCCTGCACCCCGACCGGCTGGTGTACGGGCTCCCGCCGGGGGAGGACGGCGACCGGGCGCGGGCGCTGCTCGACGAGGTGTACGCCCCCATCGTCGACCGTGGCACGCCGCAGGTCGTCACCGACTACGCGACGGCGGAGATGGTGAAGACGGCGGCGAACTCGTTCCTGGCCACCAAGATCTCGTTCATCAACGCGATGGCCGAGCTGTGTGAGGCCACGGGCGCCGACGTCAAGCTGCTGGCGGATGCGATCGGCTACGACGACCGCATCGGGCGCAAGTTCCTCAACGCGGGGCTCGGCTTCGGTGGCGGCTGCCTGCCCAAGGACATCCGGGCGTTCATGGCCCGGGCGGGCGAGCTGGGCGCCGACCAGGCGCTCACCTTCCTGCGCGAGGTGGACAACATCAACATGCGGCGGCGGATCCGCATGGTGGAGCTGGCGCGCGAGGTCTGCGACGGCTCCCTGCTGGGGAAGCGGGTCGCCGTCCTGGGGGTGGCGTTCAAGCCCGACAGCGACGACATCCGCGACTCCCCGGCGCTCAACGTGGCCGCGCAGCTGCAGCTGCAGGGAGCCGTCGTGCGCGTGACCGATCCCGCGGCCATCGGGAACAGCCGCCGGGAGTGGCCGCAGCTGGACTACGCCGACACCGCGGAGGAGGCGGCGGAGCGCGCCGACGCCGTCCTCGTGCTCACCGAGTGGAAGCAGTACCGCGACCTCGACCCGGTGGCCTTCGGCGAGGTGGTCGCGCGGAAGCGGGTCCTCGATGGGCGCAACGCCCTCGACCGCGACGCCTGGACCGCCGCCGGGTGGGCCTACCGCGCGCTGGGCCGTCGAGCCGGCTGACCGTGACTGCTGCCGACGAACTCGGCCTGGCGGCCCGGCCCTCGGGAGCTCGGCGTCTCCTGGGCATCGAGGGGCTCCGGGGGATCGCGGCACTGCTCGTCCTGTTCCGCCACGTCGGCCAGCACACGACCGACGAGGAACGGACCGGGTTCCTGGGCCAGCTGTCCGAGGTGTCCCTGCACGGGCTGACGCTCTTCTTCGTCCTGTCCGGGTTCCTGCTGTTCCGCCCGTTCGCCCAGGCCGTCGTCGACGGCGATCCGCTCCCGTCGATCCGCAGGTACGCGGTCAACCGGGCGCTCCGGATCCTGCCGGCCTACCTCGTGATCTTCGTGCTGGTCGCGCTGGTCGTCGGCGTCGCCTACACGGAGGGGCCCGCCCTCATCCACGGTGCCGACAGCGTGGGCCGGCTGACCGATCCGGTGGCCGTCGCCCTGAACCTCGGGTTGCTGCAGACGTACGTGCCCGGCTACATCCTCACGGGCATCGGGCCGGCGTGGTCCCTGTCGGTGGAGGTCGCCTTCTACGTGTCACTCCCGCTGCTCGCGCTCAGCGCGGGCGTCCTCGTCCGCCGGCGGGTGCACCGGCTGGTGGCGGTGCTGCTGCCTCCGGTCGCGCTGATCGGGGTGGGGCTGGCGACGACGCTCGTGCTGGCGCGGCACCGCCGCGGCATGTCGGCCGAGGACGCCGTGCTGGCCGAGTGGGGGCAGACCGGCTCGGCCGCCGTCGCCCGGTCGCTCCTGGCGCACGCCGATCTCTTCGGCTACGGGATGCTCGCCGCGCTGCTGGTGGTCTACCTCCAGGTGCGGGGAGTGGAGAGCCTGTCGACGGCGGTGAAGGCAGGCGGGCTCGTGCTCTCGGCCGGGGCCGCCGTGGCCGCTCTCGCCGGCGTCGCCGGCGGGTTCCGCGACAACCTGATCGGAGTCGCGGCGGCCGGGCTGCTGGCGGTGGTCGTCCTTCCGGCGAGCCGGACCGGGGAACCGGCCAACCGGCTCGCCCGCGCGCTGGAGTGGGCCCCGGCTCGATACGCCGGCCTGATCTCGTACAGCGTGTACCTGTGGCACCTGCCGGTGATCTCCTGGCTGCAGGTGCGGTCCCTGACCTTCGGGGAGTCGACGCAGGGGCTCGTGCTGACGACGCTGCTGGTCATGGCCATCGTGGCGGTGCTGGCGTCGGCGACCTACTGGCTGGTCGAGCGGCCGGCACTGCAGCGGCGGGCGCCCTGGCCGGTCAGCTCAGGCCGCTCTCGACCCGCTTCTGCCAGGCCATCTCGTCGATGACGGCGCGCTTCTCGACGTCGTCGAAGCGCACCTTCTTCCAGCGGCCGTCGGTCTCCGTGGCGCCGTAGGCGCCACTGCGGTGCCACTCGCCCTTGCGGGTCAGGAACCAGGAGCGGCCGTGGTAGTCGGCGCCCTCGAACGCCCACCCGGAGAGCCGGGTGAGGCCGGTGCGGCGGGTCTCCGGCTCCGAGGCGTGGGGAAGGACGTGCAGGCAGACGGCGGTGAAGTCCTCGGCGGTGAGGCCGCGCAGGGTGTGCACCGCGGAGCGGATCTCCTGGTCGGTGCGCGGACCGTCCTGGAGGTAGAGCAGCCAGGCGGCGTCTTCGGGGGGCAGGTCGAGCAGCGTGGTGCGCTGGCGCTCGCGCTCGGCCTCCGCGGCGGCGGCCTCGGCCGCGCGGCGGCGCTCCTCCTCGACCGCGGCCTGGCGGGCGCGCAGGCGGGCATTGGCGAGGTCGCGGTCGCAGACCCGCCAGCCCAGCCACAGGTCGGAGTGGTCGGCGCAGACCGGGCGGGTGCACTCGGTGCACTCGCCGACGGCCGGGTCGCCGCAGCGGCAGAGGGCCGCGTCGTCCTCGTCGCCGCTGCCGGTCTGGAAGTAGACGGCGCCGCAGGTCTTCGACTCGGCCGGGCCGGCCGCCGATTGGGGAGCGGTCCCGCCGGGGACGCTCACGAGTTCGTCGACGCGGACGACGGCATCGCACCGCCAGTAACCGGGAAGGATCTGTGTGCGTTCGTCCGTCGCCCCACACGTGGGACAAGGCATGGCCGAAGGCTAGGAGGAATCGGGTGCGCACATACCCCAGGAGCGCGACGTGTCGCTAACGCCTCAACACGCCCGCCACAGGCGCCCCAGCCGACTGCATCTGAGACCTAGGCAGCTCGGCTACCCACTTGGACATGCGATGCCTGCCGGCACGCCCCGCCTAGTCCCGGCGCGCAACGACGCCCGCCAACAGGTGGAGTGGCCAGACCGGCGCATGCAGGACGGCCCCGATCGTCGTTCCGACAGTGCCTGACCCGCCGTCGAGCCAAGCATGCCGTCGCGTTCCTTCCAGAACTTGAGCCTCGGAGCTAGTTGACGGTTCCGGGATGCGCAGCCGACCCAGGCCCCTGCAGCATCTTCATCACCCTCCAGCGTGACCGCAGCGGAAGGCCAGCCGATGAGGGCTCAGATTAGTGAACACTTGACTCCGCCCGCCCCGATCCGATGCACCGCCCCGTCCACCCTGCATGGACAGTGCGCACGCAAAGTTCGGCATTTTGCGCGTTGAGCGGTGTGCTAGGGCCCGTCACCGGGGCCAGGCGGGCAAGCGGAGCCGATGATTTGATACAGGCAGGGGTGCGTGGCCCCGCGAACATCGTTGTCCATACCTTCAGGGGGACTGTGAATGAGTAGCTCGCCTCGAGTGGCGATCGCGCACGACTACGTCACCCAACGCGGTGGGGCCGAACGCGTGGTCTTGGCCATGCTTCAGGCGTTCCCGGGGGCCGAACTGCACACGCTCCTCTATGAGCCCTCCAGCTCGTACCCCGAATTCTCCGGTGTGAACATCAAGACATCATGGCTGGATCGCATCCCGTTCTTCCGTCGGCACCATAGGCTTGCACTTCCGCTCCTACCCTTCGCCGCCAGATCCATGAAGGTCGACGCCGACGTGGTTGTCGCGAGTTCGAGTGGATGGGCGCACGGCGTACGAACGACCGGGAAGATCCTGGTCTACTGCTATTCGCCAGCTCGCTGGCTGTACGAAAAGGAGCAGTATCTCGGCACTGATGCGAAGCGGTCGCAACGTGCCCTGCTGGGAATCGTCCGTAGGCCGCTGATCCTGTGGGACCGACACGTGGCACGGCGGGCGGCGGGATACCTCAGCATCTCCTCGGTCGTTCGAGAGAGGGTCCAGAGGGCCTACGGCATCGAGTCCGAAGTTCTGCCGGCGCCTCATTCGCTTGACGCAAGTGGATCTCGAGAACCTGTGGATCTCCCGCGTGAGCACATAGAGGACGGGTTCTACCTGTGTGTCAGCAGACTCCTGCCCTACAAGTACGTTGACGTTGTCGTGGACGCGTTCGATTCCGCCGAGCGGCGGTTGGTGGTGGTTGGCGTCGGACCTGAATTGACTCAACTTCGCCGACGGGCGTCTGATCGCGTCGCCTTTCGGTCAGACTTGACGGATGCGCAGATGCGTTGGCTGTACGACGAGGCCCGCGCCGTAGTCTCAGCCAGTCATGAAGATTTCGGACTCACGCCTCTTGAAGCGGGAAGCTTCGGAAAACCGGCAGTTGTGCCTCGGGCAGGCGGCTACCTGGATACGGTCCTGGAGGGAATCAATGGCGTCTTCTTCGAGCCCAGAACGCCTTCAGCGTTGCGTAGCGCCCTGCAGCAAGCTGAGGCCAAAGAATGGGTCGCCGAGGAGATAGTGGCGCACGCGCGCAAGTTCTCCACTCAGGCGTTCTCGAGTGCACTACAACGGGAAGTCCAGCGGATCGAAGCACGAGGATCCTCAGACGCGCCCGTGATGGCCAGTAGGGCCGCGAGTTTGCAAGGGAGGCGGCGTCCATGACATGGCTGGTGACAGGTGGCGCAGGCTATATCGGGGCGCACATCGTTCAGGCCATGCGCTCTGAAGGCAAGACTGTCGTGGTCCTCGACGACTTATCGACTGGACACGCCACCCGCATAGATGGTGTTCCGCTGGTTCATGGCAGCGTCCTAGACTATCAACTGGTGGAACACACCTTACGCAGACATGCGGTAACAGGAATAGTCCACCTAGCAGCCAAGAAGCAGGTGGATGAATCGGTACGGCTGCCCCTCTATTACTATAGGGAGAACGTTGAAGGCCTCAGACGGCTGCTTGAGGCCGCAATAGCTACGGACGTCGAGGCTATAGTCTTCTCATCCAGTGCAGCTGTCTATGGCGCACCGACGGAAAGCTGGGTGACCGAGGACACGCAGTGCAGCCCGATCAATCCGTACGGGCACACCAAACTGACCGGCGAATGGATGGTGGAGGCTGCGGCCGCGGCAGCAGGTCTGCGCTACGCAAACCTGCGGTACTTCAACGTGGCGGGCTGTAGCTCTCCCACTCTCGCAGATCTCGGCGGCGCCAACATCGTGCCAATGGTCTTGCGGCGACTTGACGCGCAGCAAGCGCCGATGATCTTCGGGGATTCATATCCAACCCAAGACGGAACCTGCGTCCGCGACTACGTCCATGTGGCGGACATTGCATCCGCTCACGCAGCGGCAGCAAATGCGCTGGCAGGAGGGGATATCAAGGCTCTCACGGCCAATATTGGTACGGGGGTCGGGTATTCGGTACGCGAGATCGTTGAGACGCTGCGAGTCATCACTGGGCACGAATCCGATGCGTGGGCGGAACCGATAGTCGCGCCGGCTCGAGCAGGGGACCCGCCGCGTGTCGTGGCGGCAACGGATCGAATCCGTGACGCGCTGGGCTGGCGGGCACGGCACGACGTTGGTCAGATGCTGACCTCGGCATGGGAGGGATGGGTAGCGAATCGGGGACGGTAGAATGAAAAGTTGTGCGCCCTGGGACCTATTCGAGGGGCCCGGATGGAGGCAGGTATGACGCACGGCACCCTCAGGCAGGGCGGATTACTTGGCGTAGCTACCGGCATCCTCTCAGTCATCGCTGCCGCCGTCGCCACTCGTAGTCCGTTCGTGGCCATCGGTGCCGTAGCGGCGCTGTTGATAGCAACACTACTGCTGCACAGCCTGCGCTTTGCCGTGCCGTTGATCCTACTGAGTCCTGCTCTTTCGAACTCGTACATCTCTGGTCTGCCGGATCTGACGCAAGGCGTTAAGGCGTTCGCGCTTGTGGCCGCCGGCCTAGCGATCATCCGCTATGGCCTTCGAGTCTCCATGATATGGCCGGTCATGGCGTATTGGGCCGTCCTGCTTCTCTCCTGGCTGTTCTCCGACATGCCGAGCGGCTATTCCCTCACGACGGGAGTTGTGGCTTGCGTCGGTTTTGCGGCCTATTGGTTGCCGTTGGCTGTGAAGTGGCCTGCCATATGGGGTTCAACCGTCCTGAAGACTGCCGTCTATCTGCCTTACGTCAGCTTGGCATACGGCCTCATTCTCTGGGTCTCACCACTGGCTCGTTCTCCCCTGGCGGTCGATGGGCTGACCGGCGAGCTTCGCCTCCAGGGCTCCACGATCCCCGCTCACTTCGCGTTCCTATGCCTGGTTTCGGTGATGGCGGCTTATGTCCTAATCCAGCGCGAAGGACTGAGATTCCTGCCGTGGGCGGCCGTAAGCTTCGTCCTCCTTCTAGCCACGTTGACTCGTGGATCAATCGTGGCCGGCTCAGTCATCGTCGTAGCGATCCTGGCGTCGATCTACAGCATGGCACCTAAACGCTCGACGCTGCGCTTCGACGTCTTGGCTGGAAGTGGCGTCGCGATAACCGCGGTAGTGCTTGCAATATTGACGGCCTTCGTTGCAAGAGAAGGGGCGACAGGCGAGTCCATCAGTTCCACGGGCCGAGCCGATGCATGGTCCTTCCTCCTGGACAGTAGGAGCGATGCATGGTTCGGGTCAGGCATCAACAGCATTCCCAGTCTCGTCTCAGGAACGCTGTTCGAAAGACATTTCGACGCTGCACACAATGAGTATCTGCGAGCGCTGGTCGAGTATGGTCTGGTTGGTTCCGCACTTGTCGGGGTTGCCTTGGCCTATATTGCCTTCGCGACAACTCGGAGAGCGCGTGCGTCGCAGGGAGTAAGGATCGGAGCGCTCTGGGTCTCGGCTGCCATCTTGGCTGCGGTCGACAATCCTCTATCAAATCCCGCATTCATGCTACCGTTCATCTTCATTGTCTACTTCGCTTGTAATCCGTCTTCGGGCCCGCAGATCAAATCGCGAGTGATACCAGGGCTTACATGACGACAGATACATCGGCCACCCGGGCAGGTACAATCGCACTTTCCTCAACGGTGGTCACATCGGCGATGACGCTGGGTCTAAACCTGGCCACCGGAGTCCTGACCGCCCGCATGTTGGGCCCCGAGGGCAGAGGCAGCCTGGGTGTCGCCCTGGCCTGGATCGGGGTTAGTAGTGTCCTCGCGGCACTCGGCAGCCGGGAGGGTTTCGTCGTAGTCGCTGCCCAGCGATCGAACAGGCTGCCCGCGGCTATCCGATCGGGTGTGGCCGTAAGCCTGGTGCTGGGTGTGCTTGGGGTGGTGCTCGCTCAGATTGCAGCCGCACTGTTGGTTGAGGAGCAGCACCTTCGGACCGCAATCATTCTCTTCGCTCCGCTCATCGTCCTCCTCATGCTGCAGGAGGTGGTGATCGGGCTCAGCGCTGTCGCCGGCAGGGTTTGGACTGTAATGATCGCGCGCCTTCTTACGCCCGGAGCGCAGGTTGTGGGTTTGGCTCTGCTCGGGTTGTCGGGTCAGGCGGTTGATCTGACTTCGGTGCTCTGGATCTACCTGGCGGCAGCGGTCCTGGCTACGGCGTTCTCCATGTTCACGATGCGGACCTTCATCGCATCGGGGCATCTCTCGCGCGAGATCGTTCGACCTGCGATCGCGTTCGGCCTAAGGGCTCAGGGGCTCGTCGTAGCGAAGGTTCTTAATGCACGATTGGATCTGCTGGTATTGCCACTCCTCGTCCCCCTTTACCAGGTAGGGCAGTACGCGGTGGCGACGAGCGTATCGACCATCGTCGTTGTGCTGTTCGGTCGCTTGAGTGACATCCTCCTTCCACGCCTGGTAATCGCGGGCCCGTCCCGCAGGCGTTTAACAATGAAGGTAGGTGTGGCGGTTGGTGCGAGCGCAAGCATAATCGCGCTCATCCTGGGACTAGCCGCGGACTTCGCGATACCGCTGCTCTATGGGGACGCGTTCTCAGACGCTGGTCTTTATGTGCAGATCCTATTGCCGGGCACAGTCTTGTGGGCCATCGGCACGGTGGCTGTCTATGGGCTGCAAGCGGAGGGCCGCCCTGGCTTGGCCAGTCTGGCCGAGCTCTGTGGCCTCGTCGTGACTGTTTTGGGCCTCGTCATGCTGGTCCCTTCTTACGGGGTGGTGGGCGCGTGCATCACCTCCGCGTGTGCATACGGTGTCGCCGCGGGAGTATCGGTCGCAGCGTTCGCATGGCCGAAGGTTGAGGTGCGGTCGATTTGAAGAACTGGACAGCCTTCGCGCTGGGGTTCCTAGGCGCCGCCATGGGCAGAAGGCGAACGAGTCCGACGTTCAGCGTCAAGTATGCAAGCTTCGAGCGCGAGGAGGGGCGGGGTGGATACTCCGGACGCGGAAGGCCCTAGCAATCCGTTGCACCGGTCGGGCGATCGGCATGGTAGGCGCCGAGGAGTGGCGCTCGCTTGGACCACAAGACCCGGGCGTTGCGTCGATCTCGCGCGTGAGCTGGGGCTGCGGGCGGTTGTGTACTCGAGGCCGGCTCGTTGGCCTAGGAGTCTCGTGCCGCTCTTCTATGTCCTGGCCGCGGCCAGGACAATCGTCATGCTCCTGCGGATTCGCCCTGGAGTCGTTGTGGTGCAGCATCCCCCGGTATTCCCCGCAGCGATCGTCCGCATTTACAGCGTTTGCAGTGGCGCCCCATTCATTGTTGATGCGCACCCCTCCGCATTTGGCGGTGATCGGAGCGCCCTGCACAAGTTCCTACTACCGTTGACTCGACTAATCGTGCGCGGGGCGTCTGCCACGTTCGTCACCGTCGATGATTTGGCACGGCAAGTCGACAGTTGGGGCGGTAAGGGAATAGTCCTGCATGAACCGCCGCCAGCTGGACTCCCGGTCCCGGCCCCCGAGAGCGTTCAGCCACTACGAGTGCTTGTCGCATGTACGTTCGCACCGGATGAGCCCATAGCTGAGGTCTTCCATGCAGCGACGAATCTTGCGGGTGTTCAGCTGTTCGTGACGGGGGACTCCAGTATGGCCGACGATGGAATGGTCCAGCACGTCCCGGATAGTATCCGTCTCACAGGGCTTCTCCCTTACGATGAGTACATGCAGTTGGTGGCCGACTGCCATGTGGTGCTTTCCTTGACTACAGACCGGAATGCGATTCTGCGGTCCGCATATGAGGCGGTCTATCAACAGCGAATCTTGGTCACAAGTGGCTGGCCTGCGTTGCGCACCACCTTCCCTCTTGCGGTTCACACTGCAAACAACGCGGATAGTATCGGCGCGTCACTCGAGCTCGTTCAGCGCAACTATCAGGAGTTCGCAGCCGAATGCGTGGAAGCGAGGAGGCTGGCGGTCATTCGCTACGAAGGCCAAATTGCGGAAATCCGGGCCCTAGTTTGACGAGACGCCAGTAGCCGGAAGTGCCCGTTTTGCTAACGCTAGCTCGAGGAGTCAATGATGGATCGCTCGATGGGGGAGAAGAGTATGCGAGCCGCGTTGGTTGCTACTCCGGGCGGTCACCTAGTCCAGCTCGACCTACTGGCACAGACGCTACCGGGAATAGAGGAGCGGGCGGTCCTCTGGATATCTCACGGCACAGACCAGGCGAAAGACATCTTGGCCGGACGAGACGTACATTTCGTTCCGTTCGTGAATGCCCGGGACGGGGTGGCGGTTCTCAAGACGGCTACCAACCTGCGCCGCATCTTCGCCCAAGAGGAGATCACTCAGGTCTACTCCACTGGCGCTGCTGTGGGACTCGCAGCCTGTCTGGCTTCCCGTAGCCTCGGTCTTCGGACCACGTATATCGAGTCCCTTGCTCGAACGAGCGGGCCGAGTGTCACGGGCAAGGTGCTCCGTCGAGTCCCCGGTGTCGCGACATGGACGCAGTATCCCCGGAACATCGGGAAGGGGTGGGAATACCACCTCTCCGCACTGGGCGCGTTCCAGCGGGTCACAGATCAAGACCTTCGACAAGAGTTGCGGGTCTTCGTGACAGTCGGCACGGTGCGAACGTGGAGCTTTGACCGGCTGATTGAGCGCGTACGAGCAATTCTCCCGGCAAGCGTCGAAGTCGTGTGGCAGGTGGGCTCATGGGCTGGACCCCTCGAGCAGCTTCCCGGCCGCGCATACCACTTCATGACGGATGCAGAAGTACAGCGTGAGATGGCGGAGGCTTCCGTGGTCATCACTCACTCGGGTGTCGGTAGTGGCATTAGAGCACTGCAAGCCGGGAAGTTGCCGATCATGGTTCCTCGGCGTCAAGCGTTCGGCGAGCATGTGGATGATCACCAGTTGGGAATCGCCATGGAGTTGGAGGAACGCGGCCTGGCCATCCGGCGGGAGGCCGACCAGTTGGTTTGGGCCGACGTGGAGGCTGCTGCGGCGACTCGGGTCGTAAGCGGAAGGTAGTGCAACCGTCCCTGAAATCGCCCCAGGGCGGCCTCAAGGGCGCGGTGGCTGCAAGACTATGGGTATTGGGGCTGGCCTGTCGGCTAGCGAGACCGTCGGGGGCTTCGTGGATCTGGATCGTGTTCTGAAGGCGCTGCGCGTCAGCTGGTGGTTGCCAACGCTTGGCCTGGTGGTGGGGGGCGCGGCCGCCTTGGCCGTGAGCCTCCTCGCCGTGCCCCAATACACCGCACAGACCCAACTCTTCTTCTCGACCACGGCGTCTGTTTCAACAGTGGAGGTTTTCCAGGGCAGCCAGTTCTCTCAGCAGCGGGTGGCCTCCTATGCTCGCTTGATTGAGAGCGAGGACTTGGCAGCCCGGGTCATCGAGAGGTTGGATCTGAACTCCTCGGCGACTAGCTTGGCCGAGCGCATCCAGGCAGTCGCCGACGACGAGACAGTGCTGATCGATGTCTCCGTAGTGGATGAATCGCCGGCGCGGGCGGCGTCTATTGCCGATGCCGTTGGAACCGAATTCAAGGGTATGGTCGCGGAGCTGGAACCGGCCAGTAGCGACGAGGAATCCTTGGTCCGCGTCTCTGTGATTGGAAGCCCAGAGGTCCCGAGTGAGCCGAGTTCGCCTGCTGTTGCTCGGAACGTCGCTCTGGGGTTGGTCCTAGGGGGTCTCATAGGTCTGGCGGTCGTGCTTGCTCGCGTCAGGTTCAACCGCTCGATAACGGATCCTGATGAGATTGCCGATCTGGCAAAGTCTCCGTTGATCGGAATGGTCAGTCGCAGTAGTGACCTCGAGCGGCGCCACATTATCCAACGGGATGCGGCAAACCGGTCGGCCGAGGACTTCCGACAATTACGATCCAACCTGCAATTCATCAACGTGGACGCACCGCCGAAAACCATCATGGTCACGAGTTCCCTGCCGGCAGAAGGAAAGACGACCCTAGTCTGCAACTTGGGCCTCGTTCTCGCGGATGCGGGTCATCGCGTGGTAATCGTGGAAGCCGACCTGCGGCGGCCAAAAGTCGCTTCGTATCTGGGAATGGTGGGAGGCGTCGGTCTCACCAATGTACTTGCGGGGGCAGCGCAATACAGTGATGTGGTCCAGCAGTATGGAGGTTCGAATCTCTCGGTGATCCTGGCAGGGCCCACGCCTCCGAATCCGGGTGAACTGCTCTCGTCCGCGACCATGCGGACGATGCTGGATGACCTAAAGGAGGCTAACGACTTCGTCTTGCTGGACGCTCCTCCACTGCTTCCCGTGGCTGACGCATCCGGTTTAGCAGCCCTAGTAGATGGCGTGGTGCTTTGCGTCAAATTCGGAAGCTCTAAGCGGGATCAGCTGCAGCAGGCCGTAATGAAGCTTGAGCGCGTGAACGCCCGCCTTCTCGGCGCAGTGTTGAATCTGGTCCCCCCGCGCGCTGACATCGCTCGCGCACAGGGCTATGGGTATGACTACCATTCGGGATGAGGGCTAGAAAACTTGGTAGTGGCGAGCGACTCGCACCGTTCGATCGCCCTGTGTTCCGATTTGATTCACGCTCGTGAGAAGCAAGCAATCGTCGAAGTGTGCAGATGCCACATCCCGCTATATGTGTTTGTGAGACGCAGGCCGTGGGACTGCATTATCTGCTCGACTCGCTGCAAGTTGACTGTGTCGACTTCAAGTGCCGCGCGGCGTGTCCTTGAAAGGGTATCCTTAGCGCCAGCCAAAACTTCCAACTCGTGGCCCTCGACGTCAACCTTCAAGAAGTCAACGGCGTCTTGCCCGGCCTCGTCCAAGACGGCGTCGAGCGGGCGAACGTCAACCACGACAGACTCCGTGCGGTCCGGACGTAGGTACAGGCTGCCCACCGACAGTCTCCCAGGTGGAAAGGAAAGCGTTGCGGTCGCAGCCTCGCTTCCGCAGGCCGCCTGCACCACGGTGACATTAGACTGGTCAATCAGGTTCCTGGATGCGTATTCGGCTGCCAGGGGGTTGGGCTCCACGGCGAGGACGCGACCAGTCGAGCCGACCAGATGTGCAGACCACATGGAGAACACGCCAATGTTCGCGCCTACGTCGACCACGGTCTCGCCGGCCTTGGGTCGCATAGTTGGATCCGGCGTGTAGACCTGGCGAGCGACAATCTCGTAGTACGTCGCCAGCCCGCCAGTGTCATCGGAAACGTTCAGCGGCCCGCTGAGTTCCGCGAGGTTGACTGATACGGCGGCGAAGTTGTGTAGCGCGGGGATTCGTCGCCCAAGCAGGTGAAGAGCCACCTTTGCTTTGTCTCTTGGGGTTGACGCGCTACCGACCAGTCGTAGTGCCACCTGCAGCGGTCCCCACTCATCCATGTCGGAGGAGGCTACACCCGCTGGTTGACCACCAGGTCTTTCGGATTTCGTCGTCGGCAGGCTTCCGGGAGAAACCTGGACTGCATCGGCGTTCGGTTCGCATAGAGCTCGCTGTGGCCGGAGTGCTTCGGGATAGCCGAATCGGGCGGGGGCCGCGCGGAACGCACTGCTGGTCGTAGGCGCCGCGGGTCGTTTCACTGATCGGTGCCGAGGCAATCAGGTGACTGCCCGGAATCGGATTGGTGCGCTGTGCGCAGCGAGTTCGGCTGGCGAGCCGCGGCGAGCATCCCCACAACGGGTGCCCCCGATCACATGCTGCTCTATCCCTGACGCGTCGGCCGCCTTGCCTGTAAGGTTCGGGTCTGCCGGCTGGACGGTGCGTTCCCGGCGCTCAGGGATTACAAGGGCGATTCCGCCCGGGTAGGCGCACGGGGGTGCCCAGTTCCGATGCTCGATGTCCGCAGCAACGAGAATGGCAGCAGCTCCAAGGAGCGCATGTCGACCTCTGTGGCGAGTGGGTGGGCTTGGCACGCTGCCCGCCTCGGGGGAGAGGGCACCGGTGCGCGGCGCGCTTGGCGAGGGTCCTACGTTCGCCGGCTCGTCGTCGGAGACTTGCTGTGCGCGATGGTCGCGGGGCTGGCCGCCTACCTCGTACGTTTCGGCCCCGAGAACGCTCAGACGGCGGGTGCGTCCACCTTGGCGGGTCTTGCGCTCCCTGGCGTGTGGTTGATCTCAATCACGATCGCTCGGGCGTATGAAGAGCGCTTCCTCTGGGTTGGTGCAGAGGAGTTTCGTCGCGTCTTCTTCGCGGCCATGATGCTCTTGGCGACCCTCGGGACCGTCTCCTGGGCATTCCAGCTCGACGTGGCACGCGGATTCGTCGTCCTGGCCGTTCCGATGGCGCTCCTGCTAACGCTGGCGCACAGGTACGTGCAACGTAAGTCGCTCCACCGAGCTCGCCGCCACGGGGAGCGTCTTCAGACCACCGTGCTCGTGGGTCACCGCAACGCCATCGCTGCCCTCGATGAGCAGTTGGCCCGCGAGACCTTTCACGGCTACCGGGTCATCGGCTGCTGCCTGCCGGAGTATCAGTACCGGCCGTCAGCTGACGCCTTCAACGGCTTGCCCATTCTCGGGGACCTATCCGATGTCGCGGCCGTCGTCAGGCAGTACGAAGTCGACACGGTCGCTGTTCTCCCCTGTCCCGAGCTGGACGGGGCTGCCCTGCGCCGGCTCGGCTGGGACCTCGAGAAGACGGATGCCGAGCTCCTGTTGGCGCCGGCCGTAACGGAAATCGTCGGTACCCGCGTTCGCATCCGTCCGGTGTGCGGGCTTCCTCTCATGCACATGGAGCGGCCTGAACTCACCGGTATTCGCCGGCTGGCCAAGGCCGCGGTCGACCGTGTCTCGGCCACCCTCGGTGTTCTCTTCCTCCTGCCGGTGCTCCTCGGCCTCGCGCTGGCGGTGAAGCTCACGAGTCCCGGGCCGGTGCTCTTCCGGCAGGAGCGGGTGGGCCGCGACGGTCAGACTTTCTCGATGCTGAAGTTCCGGAGCATGGTCACCGGTGCCGACCGGATGGTCGCGGCTCTGGAAGCCGAGAACGACGGCAACGGCGTCCTGTTCAAGAAGAGGGACGATCCCCGCGTTACCCGCGTCGGCAAGTTTATCCGCCGCTACTCGCTCGACGAACTGCCCCAGTTGTTCAACGTCATCCGGGGCGACATGTCCCTCGTCGGCCCTCGGCCGCCGCTGCCGACAGAGGTAGAGCGGTACGGCTTCGACATGCATCGTCGCTTCCTGGTGAAGCCCGGGCTTACGGGGCTGTGGCAGGTAAGCGGCCGCTCGGACCTCTCCTGGGACGACTCGGTGCGGATCGACGTTCGCTACGTCGAGAACTGGTCGCTCACCTTCGACTTCATGATCCTGTGGAAGACGCTCGGGGCAGTGCTGCGCGGCTCAGGGGCGTACTGACCGCACAATGTGCCGGTGAGCAGTTCCGGAGGCATGCCCCCGGGTTTCACGATTCTGATGGTGTGCACCGGGAACATCTGCCGGTCCGCGCTGGCGGAGCGGCTAGGGCGGGCGTATCTAGACGAGATCATGGGTGCGGCAGCGGCTGACATCGGGCTGGTGAGCGCCGGCACTCGCGCCGTGGTGGGTTCAGCGATGCACCCGGACAGTGCCCTGGTCCTCGCGGGGTTCGGCGCAGAGCCCGGAGACTTCCGAGCCCAGCAGCTCACAGAGCGACTTCCAGCGCGAGCAGACCTCATCCTGACCATGACGCGAAGCCATCGACGGGACGTCCTCGCCATGGCACCGCGAGGCCTCGCTCGCACCTTCACCCTGCGCGAGGCGGCGGCCCTGCTCGACGATGTGCCCAGGGCGGCCGACTTGGCTGGTGAGTCGGCTGCCGAGCGCGCGGAGAGCCTCGTTGCTGCTCTGGCGTCCGCTCGCTCGCGGCGCCAGGGTGGTGGCGACGAAGACGACATCCAAGACCCCATCCGGCAGCCGCTCGACGTTCACCAAGAGGTGGGCGAGGCGATTACCGAAGCGCTCCTCCCGCTCCTGCGACGTCTCGCCGACCTGCGCTGAATCGATGGCCGCTGCGGAGTCGGCTCTTTCAGCGAGGAACGTCCGGAAGGCTGTCCTCTGCGAACTGGGCCGAGTTCTGGGCCAGCGAATCGCTCTGCAGGTACCCCCACATGCGTTCGCAGGCGACTGCGTCGAGATAGACGACACTCGCCGGTCCTTCCATCCCAGTGCCGAGCACCGGCGCGGTGAAAAAGTCGACGCTCTCAGGCCTGACGCCGCGCATGGACAACGCGAGACCGATCAGGTCGGTGTTGGACAGGGTGTCGTCCACGCTGACCGCGCTGGTCACCGCCCGAAGGGCGCTGTCCAGCCGCCCCGGATCGGTGAACGTGTTCGAACTGAAGAGCTTGCTGAACATCGCCTGCAGGTACTGCTGCTGACGCCGCACCCGGTCGAAGTCACCACCCGGAAGGCCGTAGCGCTGGCCCAGATACCAGCGTGCCTTCTCGCCATCGAGGCGGTTCACGCCGGCGGTGAACGTATACCGGCCGTTCTTCGTGGTCTCGGCCACGACGACGTCCACACCGCCGAGGTCGTCAGTCACCTGGATGAGCCCGTCGAAGTCGATAGCCATGTAGTGGTCGATGCGCACCTGGGTGAGTTGCTCGACAGTCTGGATCAGCAAGGACGGACCACCGAAGGCATAGGCGGCGTTGATCTTGTTCATGCCGCGACCGGGAATTTCGACCCAGGAGTCGCGCGGAATGGAGATGAGCTGCGCGTTCTCTCGATCCCCGGCGAACCTCGCGATCATGATCGCGTCCGACCGTCCACCCGGGTCCTCGTCCTCCGCAGGGCCCACGCGGGTGTCCGAACCGACGAGAAGAAAGGTCACCGGGTCCTCGGACGTGGCTTCGGCCGGCGTGGGAGGGGCCGGTCGTGCCTCCTCGTCCAGGCTGTCAAAGACGTCGGCGACACGGTCGATGTTGCCGGCGTACCGATTGACGAGGTACCAAGCGCCGCCTCCGATGATCAGGCTGAGTACGAGTGCCAGGACCCCTAGTCCGATCAGCACCCGCCGAAGGGTCGAGCGACGACGGGCGGGTGAGGCGGACTCGTCTCCCGTCGACTCGGTTGTGTCTCCGTCCGCGGTAGCGCCTTCGTCTCCCTCGGAGGCAGACATGGGGTCGGGCCCAAGGTTGCGGTCCTCGGCGTCCTTGGCGGACGCGTCGTACTCGTCGGCGTTCATGCGACCCCCGTTAGCCGAACCACTATGCCGAGGGTACGGCGGCAATTGCTCTGTCAAAGCGATCCCTCACCCCAGGGGGTAGGGCGTGAGCGCATCCCGCGGCCAAACCGCCACGAGCATTGCAGGTCACACAGGTGGTGAGCGGCAGTCAGGCCGCTGACGGACCACCCGCTCGTGGCCTGGCCGGGCACCCCAATGGACCCGTACGGTTTGAGTGCCACGAGCCCGGCCGTGGCATTTCGGGGAACACGGAGGACCAGTGCGAATCTCAGTCATCGGCTGTGGCTACCTCGGCGCGGTGCACGCCGCGTCCATGGCGGAGTTGGGCCATGACGTCGTCGGCATCGACGTGGACCAAGCCAAGATCGAAGCGCTGTCTCAGGCTCAGGCACCCTTCTTCGAGCCCGGCTTCGAGGAGCTGCTCGCTCGCACGTTGGCCACCGGCCGGTTGCGGTTCTCCACTGATTTCGCGGATGCGGCTGGCGCATCGGTCCACTTCGTCTGTGTCGGCACGCCTCAGAAGCGCGGCGAGTACGCCGCCGACATGCGCTACGTGCAGGGTGCCGTCGAGTCCCTGATCGGTGTTCTGGGGCCGGGCGAACTGGTCGTCGGCAAGTCGACCGTTCCTGTCGGCACGGCCTCCTCCTTGGCGGAGCTCGTGACGAGCAAGGTGCCTGGAGCGCTGCTCGCCTGGAACCCTGAGTTCCTGCGTGAGGGCTTCGCCGTCCAGGACACGCTGCACCCCGACCGGCTGGTCTACGGACTCCCCTCCGGATCCGACGGCAATACCGCGCGAGCGCTGCTCGACGAGGTGTACGCGCCGATCGTGGAACGGGGCACGCCGAAGGTCGAGAGTGACTACGCCACGGCCGAGATGGTGAAGACGGCCGCGAACTCGTTCCTCGCTACGAAGATCTCCTTCATCAATGCCATGGCCGAGCTGTGCGAGGCCACGGGCGCCGATGTGAAGCTCCTGGCTGACGCCATCGGCTACGACGACCGCATCGGCCGCAAGTTCCTCAACGCTGGACTCGGATTCGGCGGCGGCTGTCTGCCGAAGGACATCCGCGCATTCATGGCCCGAGCGGGCGAGCTGGGTGCTGACCAAGCCCTCACGTTCCTGCGCGAGGTCGACAACATCAACATGCGCCGCCGCATCCGGATGGTCGAGCTGGCCCGTGAGGTCTGCGACGGCTCGCTGCTCGGCAAGCGGGTGGCCGTGCTTGGTGCGGCTTTCAAGCCCGACAGCGACGACATCCGCGACTCCCCGGCGCTCAACGTTGCCGCCCAGCTCCAGCTGCAGGGGGCCGTTGTCCGGGTGACCGACCCAGCGGCCGTCGAGAACAGTCGGCGGCTGTGGCCGCAGCTCGACTATGCGGAGACAGCGGAGGAGGCGGCCGAACGCGCCGACGCGGTTCTCGTGCTCACGGAGTGGCGGCAATACCGCGAGCTCGATCCGGTGGCGTTCGGCGAGGTCGTCGCACAGAAGCGCGTGCTCGACGGCCGGAATGCGCTGGACCGCGACGCGTGGACCGCCGCCGGCTGGGCGTATCGCGCCCTGGGGCGCCGCGCCGGATAGTCATCAGGGCGCCTGGAGCCGCACCAGAGCGCCCCAGTCCGTGCGACCAAGGGCCCTTGTGGGCGCCGCCGACCGCGAGCATCGTCCGGTCATGCCTTGGTGGGGCTGGGCGCTGCTCGCCTGGACGAGCACTGGAGTCGTCTGCGCGTTGTGGTGGGGGCTGGCCATCGCCAACGCCGAGGTCCAAGAGCTAGCGCAGCGCATCCCCGAGGAGGAGTCCGCTGGGCCGGAGGGCCACCGGCTAGCCAGCCGCGCTCTGGGCCAGTCAATGGGCAGCCGCGGCGGTCGGCGATGAAGGCTTCGTCCCGGCTGACTCACCAGCCCCTGACACACGGACGCGCGTGACGGGACATTCACGTTTCCACGTCAACCTGCCGATAGTGCAGGCGTGTGGTGGGTCTGGGTTCTGGCAGCAGTAGCCGTGTGGACGGCGCTCGCCGTCGTCGGCGGCGTCGTCCTGGGCCGAGGCATGCGCATGGCCGACGAGCGTGAGCTCCGGCCCACGAGCTGGTTGGTCCCCGCTGACCGGCCGGACGTCGCCCCCGCATGGCAGCCGACCGGCGCGCGCGCCCGCCGCCGCGCCGTGCCTCTTCCGCCTATCGGCGTCGGCCTCGCCGCGCTCGCCGTCGCGCTCGAGACCGCCGGCTTCGTCGCCCGTCTCCGCGGAGACACCGGTCCGATCGCTCGTGCCTTCTCCATGGACGCCGCCTACTCCGCGCCCCGCACGTTCGTCGCCGCACTCTTCGCCGCCGCGGCTGTCGCAGCCGTCGCCGGCGCAGCCCGCATGCCCGGCCGCCGCGCCTGGTGGCTGGGTGTCGGACTCGTAGCCGGAGTCATCGCCACCGTGAAGCTCGGCAGCACCGTTCACGTCAACGCCATGTCCTCGCTCACTGACGCTTTCGGGGACGCCGGTGCGCTTGTTGTCAGCGTCGCCGCGGCAGTCGCGGTGATCGGTGCCCTCTGGTTCCTCAGCCGCACCGAACGCCGTGACCGGCGCCGGGTTCTGGGCGTCCTCGGTCTCTACGCCGTTGCCTCGGTCGGTCTCTCCGCCATCTCTGCCTCCGTCAGCGGCGCGGGGGTCAACATCGCCGCCGCGGCCACCTACCTCGAGGAGTCCGGCGAGGCGCTCGCCGGCGTCGCCTTCCTCATGGCCGTCATGCTCGGTGTTGCTCCGCGTCTGGTGCTCCCCGCCGAATGGGCGCTGCGCCGCACGGCGGACGCCGAGACCCTGGACGCGCCGGTCTCCGATGTCGTACGGCGCCCCGCATCCCACTGACGGCGTAAGCCGGGCACCTGACTCCCTCGTGCCCCATCTGACGCACGGCCGCGCGCACGCCGCTGCCGGCGCGACTACCGTCGTCCACTGACCATTTCCCGCCGCGGCGGGACCCGGGTGGCGCAGCCGCGCTGGGCGACGACAGCGGAGGTTCTTCGACGATGCGCATGCTCGTCACCGGCGGTGCCGGATTCATCGGTGCCAACTTCGTGCACCAGACGCTGCGCGAGCACCCCGAGCACTCGGTCACCGTGCTCGACGCGCTCACCTACGCCGGCAACGAGGCGTCACTGGCGCCGGTCAAGGACGACATCGAGTTCGTGCACGGCTCCGTCGCCGACGCCGACCTCATGGACCAGCTGGCCGCCCGCCACGACGTCGTCGTCCACTTCGCGGCCGAGTCGCACAACGACAACTCGCTGCGCGACCCCTCGCCGTTCCTGCAGACCAACCTGATCGGCACGTTCACGATCCTCGAGGCGGTGCGCAAGCACGGCGTCCGGCTGCACCACATCTCCACCGACGAGGTCTACGGCGACCTCGAGCTCGACGACCCGGCCAAGTTCACCGCCGAGACGCCGTACAACCCGAGCAGCCCGTACTCCTCGACCAAGGCCGGCTCCGACCTGCTGGTGCGTGCCTGGGTCCGCTCGTTCGGCATCCACGCCACCATCTCGAACTGCTCGAACAACTACGGGCCCTACCAGCACGTCGAGAAGTTCATCCCGCGGCAGATCACCAACGTGCTCGCAGGCCTCCGCCCCAAGCTGTACGGCAAGGGTGAGAACGTGCGCGACTGGATCCACGTCGACGACCACAACTCCGCCGTCCACACCATCCTGGAGAAGGGCCGCTCCGGCGAGACCTACCTGATCGGTGCCGACGGCGAGAAGAACAACCTCGAGGTCCTGCAGCTCATCCTCGAGCTGACCGGCCAGCCCACCGACGCCTTCGACTCGGTCACCGACCGCGCCGGCCACGACCTGCGCTACGCGATCGACGCCACCAAGCTCCGCGACGAGCTCGGCTGGGCGCCCCGCTACACCGAGTTCCGAGAGGGCCTGGCCGCCACCATCGACTGGTACCGCGAGAACGAGAGCTGGTGGCGCCCGCAGAAGCAGCAGGTCGAAGCCCAGTACGCGGCCCAGGGCCAGTGATCCCGCAGAGCGCGATCGTCATCGTCGGCGCCAACGGCCAGCTCGGCCGGGCGCTGCAGGAGCGGCTGCCCGACGCCGTCGCGCTCGACCGGCAGGGGCTCGACGTCTCCGACGCCGCGGCCGTCCGCGCCCACGACTGGAGCGGCGTCCGGGCGATCGTCAACGCCGCGGGCTGGACCGACGTCGACGGTGCCGAGGACCCGGCCAACCTGGCCGCGGTGCGCGCGGCCAACGTCGACGCCGTCGCCCATCTCGCCGAGGCCGCCGACCGGGCCGGCGCCACGCTCGTCCACGTCTCCAGCGAGTACGTCTTCGACGGCACCCACCCCGGCCCCATGCCCGAGGACCTCACGCCCTCGCCGCTGAGCGTCTACGGCCAGAGCAAGGCCGACGGCGACCTCGCCGCCGCCGCGGTCGAGCGGCACTACATCGCCCGGACGACCTGGGTCGTGGGGGAGGGCCGGAACTTCGTCCGCACCATGGCCGGCCTCGCCGACAACGGCGTCTCCCCGCGCGTCGTCGACGACCAGATCGGCCGGCTCACCTTCGCCGGCGACCTCGCCGACGGCATCGTCCACCTGCTCGATGTCGGCGCCGACTTCGGCACCTACAACATCACCAGCGACGGCGACCCCGTCTCCTGGTGCCAGGTGGCCGCGGCTGTCTTCGCCGTCTGCGGCCGCGACGCCGCGGACGTGACCGGGATCAGCACCCGCGACTACCTGGCCGACAAGCCCGACTCCGCACACCGGCCGCTCAACAGCGTGCTCGACCTCAGCAAGATCATCGCCACGGGCTTCTCGCCTCCCGGCTGGCGCGACGTCATCCCCCGCTACCTGGACCGGCCCGAGCGCCGTCAGGCGCCGAGGCACCCCGGCACGGAGTGAGCTCCGCGCGTCAGGCTGTGGGGGCCGACGCCTGCTCGCGCAGGAAGCGCTCGACGCCGTCGGTGCGGAAGGGCGCCCGCGCGGTGTCGTCGGCCAGCCGGATGCCCCGGCCGAGCAGCACCGCCACGGGCAGGGCGAGCGTCACCCACGCGGCTCCCACCGTGATCACCAAGGCCATGTCCCATTCCTACGGGCTCGGCAGTGATTCTCCGTGATCCCACGCGGGCACAAAGTGACGAACTGGTCCGCTGTGGGCGGGAGCAGCCCCCAAAGAGTGCCTCGTCAGATGCCCGAGCGGATCTCGCCGCAGCGGCACGCGTAGAGCCCGTCCGGGCCGAGGGGGTCGTCGCCCGTCCTACGGAACCGGTGCACGTGCCACGGGGCGGGACGGCGGATGCTCGTCCGGCGCCGCGCCTGGGTCAGCCACGCGACCCGCTTCCGGAGGAACACGGCACCAGCGTGGCAGACCGCGCGCCTCGGTGTGGGTTCTGGCTAGTTCTGGCTGTGCGAGGTGCCGCTGACGCCGTCGACGAGGGACTGCGCGATGTCCCGCAGCTTGCGGTCGGACCGTTGCGATGCCGCCGCGAGCATGTTGAACGCCTCCGCGGCGTCACACCGGCGCTGGCTCATCAGGATGCCCTTGGCCTGCTCGATGACCGCCCGGCTGCGCATCGCGGCGTCCAGGTTCAGCGCCCACTCGCGCGTGGTCTCGTACAGGTGCATGTTGCCCACGGCAAGGGCGGCGTAGGAGGCGAACTCCCGCCCGGTGTCGCGGGCGACGTCGTCGAAGGCGTGCGCCTCCCGCGCGTAGAGGTTCACCGCGGCCTGGATGGACTCCCGGATCGGCGCCGGCACCGACAACGAGCTCAGCGACCCGCGCTCGATGCACACCTGGGTGTACTCGGGCCAGCGCCGCTCCTCCCGGGCGTCGGTCATCTCGCGGATCTCCTGACCGACGGCGGCCTCCAGGCAGGGGCCGTAGCCGTAGCCGTACTGCGACTCGTCCAGGTCGAGCGCCAGCGGTCCGGTGAAGCCGACGGTCGTCGGCCGGTCGTGGACGACGAGGCTGACCGAGGCCTCCGCCACTCCTGGGATGACCTGCTTGGCCAGCTCGGCGACCCGCTGCAGCAGGTCCTCCATCGAGGTGTTCTCGAACGAGACCCGCCCGAGTTCGGCGAAGGCGTCGCGGGCACCCTCGAGCGGGCGCGGAGACGGGATGTCGGTCGTCACGTACTGATCCAGCCTGTCGGGTCCGGCTGCCGAGGTGAGCCCTCGTCCGGAGCGCGCTCCCTCGATGGGGGCGCCGTGATCCCGAGGCCGCTGTCTGACCCGAAGACCGCCGAGGCGGTGTGCGGGTGAGAGTACCCGCCGACCGAGGGCACATGGCCCGTCGTGGTCAGCGACCCGGGCGGCCCCGCCAGCCCGCGGCTTTGGACTGGCGGGACCTGGGCCCCCGCGGCTTCCCGGGACCGGCCGACAGGGCCTGAGCAGCGATGTTCCCTGCCACGCCCCGCCCAACCTCGCGGCGTCCCCTCGTCCCGCGTCGTGGGCAGGCATCCACGGCCCCCGACGTCACTAGGCTCCCGTCATGTCAGCCCACGACACCGTCCCCGACCCGAGGCTCCACCTCGGCGACGCCATGAGCCGGGTGGCCAGGGAGCTCCAGGAGGAACACGGCGACGTCGAGGCCACGCTCCGGTCGATCACCGCCTCCGCCGTGGCCACGGTGCCGAATGCCGAGGAGTGCAGCGTCAGCTACGTGATCGGCCGCTCGCTGGTGGAGCCGCGGGCGTCGACGAGCGAGCTGGCGAAGGAACTGGACCAGCTCCAGCAGCAGCTGGAGCAGGGCCCCTGTCTGGACGCCATCTGGGAGAGCCGGCTGGTCCTGGTGGACGACATGGGATCCGAGGAACGCTGGCCCCGCTTCGCGGTGCAGGCCGCCGCGCGGGGCATCGGGAGCATGGTGTGCTTCCAGCTGTTCGTCGTCGGCGATCAGCTGGGTGCGATGAACCTCTACACGCGGACCCCGGGCGCCTTCGACGCCGAGAGCCGGGAGATCGGGCAGATCTTCGCGAGCCACGCCGCGGTCGCGCTGGCCGGGGCCGAGCACGAGGAGCACCTGCGCGCGGGGATGAACAGCCGCGACCTCATCGGTCAGGCCAAGGGCATCCTCATGGAGCGCCACCGGCTCACCGCCCAGCAGGCGTTCGGCGTGCTCGCCCGCGTCTCCCAGGAGCTGAACCGCAAGCTCGTCGACGTCGCGCTCGAGCTCACCGACACCGGCGCCCTGCCCGGCGACGGCGGCCGGCGCGACTGACCGCGGCCACCCGGCTCCGCGCGCCGCGTGGGCTGGTTCCGCGGCGCTCCGCGGGCGAGGATCGGTGCACGGGGCCGCCGGTCCCACCGCGACGCGCGACGGGAGCTCCAGGGACTGCCATGGCGACCAGCGGACGGCACCGCGCCGCGGAGCCGGTGTCCCGTCGCACGGCACTCAAGCTCGCCGCGATCGGCGCCGTGACCTACGGGCTGACCCGGAGCGGTGCGCCCGTCGAGCCGCCCGCGCCCCCGGCTCGCGAGGTGCTCCGCGGGGTGAACCTCAACGGGCCCGAGTTCGGCGTCGGGAGGAACCTCGGCGGCACCGGATCCGGCGACACGTTCTCCAATCTCGACCCGGGAACGCACGACGGCTCCGACCTGCGCGCATACCACTACCCGACCGACGGCGACTTCGCGTACCTCGCCGGGCGGGGCGTCGGGATGGTGCGTCTGCCGGTCCGGTGGGAGCGCCTGCAGCCGACCTGGGACGCCCCCCTCGAGCCGGCCGAGCTCGGCCGGCTCGAGGGCACGCTCGATCTCGCCGCCGCCCACGGGATCCGGGTGGTCCCGGCCCTGGCCTCGTACGGCGCGTACTGGGTGCACGAGGACGGCGTGGGTGTCCGGCGCGCCATCGGCTCCGCCCGCGGGCCCGGCATCGAGCAGTTCGCCGACTTCTGGTCGCGCCTGGCGACGGCGCTGGCCGGCCGCCCTTCCCTCGCCGCGTACGGCCTGACGGGCGAGCCGCTCCTCGACGCCGTCGACGGGTACTCCGCGACGGCCCTCTGGGAGCGCGCCGCGCAGGCCGCGTGCGAGGCCGTCGCCGCCGTGGACCCCGCGACCCCCATCGCGGTCAGCGTCTACGGCTACAACCTCTACACCGACCCACGCGTCTCGCACGGCGGCGGGCCGTGGATCACCGGCGTCGCCAATCCGATCTGGTACGAGGCCCACCAGTACTTCACGCTGGAGGACGAGGGCACCAGCTACGCCCGGGCGGTGGAGTTCGCCGAGTCCCTCGGGTACACGGCCGGGGACAGGCCCGACGCGCTGCACACCCGCGCGGTCGCGGAGATCGACGCCTTCCACTCCTGGCTGGAGGGGGAGACCGGCTACATCGGGGAGACCGGCTGGGCCAAGGACGAGTCCGCGGAGCGGTGGTCCGCGCTCGCGGCGCGGACCTACGAGCGGTTCAACGACTACGGCTTCCACGTCACCGCCTGGTGCGCCGGGGCCTGGTGGCCGCCCACGGAGAACCTGCTCGTCTACGGCGCCTCGCGCAGCACGTCCTCGGCCGCCGCCCTCGTCCTCGACACCGCCTACGTGCACGCAACGGTGATCGAGGACCCCGCCAACCTCACCCACCGGAGCCGGAGCGGGCTCGCCCCTCCCTAGCCGAGCAACCCCTCGACCGGCGTGCCCGCGCGGACGAACAGGAAGTCGCCCACGTACCCGTCCGGCATCCCGTAGGGCACGAACCCCTCGCCGGTGAACGCGAGCTGATCGCGCGTCACGTCGAACTCGGCCACCGGACGCAGCCCGCCGGGGAAGATCGCGTACCCGTCGTAGCCCCAGGCCTCGATGCGGTGGAACACCTCCCGGATGTCCTGCCGCTGGTGACGCTGCTCGATCTCGACGGCGAGGTGCGGTCGCGCGCGCTCGATGATGGACGCCGCTCCCTCGAGCACCGGCAGCTCATGCCCCTCGACGTCGCACTTGACGAACGTGACCCGCCCGGCCTCCGCACCCACGAGGTCGTCCAGGCGGCGGACGTCGACCGGGGTCTCGGTGTACTCGACGTCCCCGCTCCGATCGGGCGGCACCAGGGTGGCCAGCGCGTGGATCGGACGGCCGTCCTGCACCGGCACGAACAGCGTCGCGACGCCCGTGTGGTCCGACAGCGCCGCCGCGTGCACGGAGGTCTGCCCGGCGGTGGCCGCCCGCAGCATGCGCACGTTGTCCGGGAAGGGGTCGACGGCGTGCACCCGGCCCTGCCGGCCGACCCGCCGCTCGAGCAGGACGGTGTAGACGCCGCGATTGGCTCCGATGTCGACCACGACGTCCCCGGGACCGACGAGCCGGCGCATCAACGGGAGCAACCGGTCGCCCTGCCACGCCTTCTTGGCCAGCCGCAGGCGCGCGTTGAGCCGCGCCGGACCGCGGTCCAGCAGTCGTTCCACCCGGTTCATCGCACCGCCGCCCGGCTCGCAGGGTGTCCGCGAGGTCGCCGAAGCTAGCACGCGGTCCGGGATGAAAGACGCAGCTGAACCGCATAGGTTGCCTCTATCCGGGAGGTGGCGTTCCGCGCCCCGCCCGTCGGACAGGGGTGGGTGCATGGGCGTGCGCGTTCGCGATCACCGCTCCCGCCGGCGCGGGCAGGTGCTGCTAGGGCTGCTGGTCGTGGCGCTCCTGGTGATCCCATCGGCCGGGGCCGCCGCCTGGAGCTACTACCAGCAGCCGACGACGTACGCCGTCGAGGTCGACCTGCTCCACGAGCCCGGCGACGCGACCAGCGCGGAGGACGTCGACCGGCAGCTGGCCACCCACCAGGTGCTGATGCTGGGCCGGCCCCTGGTGGAGGACGCCGCCTCCTCGGTGGGACGCGACGCCCAGGCCCTGGCGCGCGACGCCAGCGTCCGGATCGTCGATGCCAGCAGCGTGCTGCGGCTGCGGGTCGTGGACCGGGACGCCGACCGGGCCCGCCGCACGGCCGACTTCCTGGCCGATCGCTACGTCAGCATCTCGTCCGGCCTGGCCTCGGAGTCCGACATCGGGCGGGTGAGCACGGTGATCCCGCCGGCCGTCCTCGACGACCCGGTCGGACCCCAGCCGGTGCGCGCAGCCGCCGCGGGACTGCTCGTGGGCCTGGTCCTCACCGTGGCCCTCATGGCGCTGCTGCGGTTCCGGGGGAGCGGGAACCGGCGCCCGGAGCCGTGACCCCCCACAGGCCCCCGCCGGGCGCGACCACGCGCCGGGTGGCGACCGACTCCGTGGTCGGTTCGGCCTGGATCATGGTCAGCCGGGCGACGGGCCTGGTCCGGATCGTCGCGGTCGCGGCCGTCCTGGGCCCGACGCAGTTCGCGGACCTCTACCAGGCCGCGAACACCGTGCCGAACCTGCTGTTCGAGCTGCTGGTCGGCGCGCTCTTCGCCTCGCTGCTGGTCCCGGCCGTGGTCCGGCACGTCGACGCCGGCGATCCGGTCGCCGCGGCCCGGCTGGCCAGCCGGTTCCTCACCCTGGCGGTCGGCACCGCCGTCGTCCTCACCCTCGCCGTGGTCCTCGCCGGGCCCTGGGTCGTCGGCCTGCTCCGGGCGGGCATCCCCGAGGGGGAGCGGGCGGTTCCCGGCGGATCGGCCTGGCTGCTCCTCGCCCTGCTCCTGGTGCAGGTGCCGCTGTACATGGTGGTGGGGGTGGCGGCCGCGGTGCAGCAGGCGAGCGGGCGGTTCGCCCTCGCCGCGGGTGCGCCGAGCGTGGAGAACGTGGCCATCACCGTCGTCCTCGGCGCGTACACCGTGCTCTTCGGCACCGGCCGGGCCGGGGAGCACGGGACGGCCGAGATCCTCCTCCTCGGGGGCGGGACCACGGCGGCGGTCCTGGCGCACGCGGCCGTGCAGTGGGCCGGTGCGCGCCGCTGCGGCGTCCGCCTGGCACTCGCCCGGGGCGGCCGGCGGGACCCGGAGGTCCGCGGAATCGTGCGCCTGGCGGTCCCGTCGGTCGGGCACGCCGGACTGACCGCCGCCCGCTACTTCTGCCTCCTGGTCGTGGCGGCCGCCGTTCCGGGGGGCGTCGTGGCGTTCACCGTCGCGTGGGCGTTCTACATGCTGCCCTCGGCGGTCACCGCCCGGCCGATCGCCCAGGCCTCGCTGCCGCACCTCTCGCGCGCCCACGCGGCCGGGGACGAGGCGGGCTATCGCGAGGGCTTCGACCGCGGGCTGGGCCTCGTGCTGTTCCTCGCCGTCCCGGCCGCCGTGCTCTACGCCGTCCTCAGCGGTCCGCTGGCCACCGTCGTCGCCTTCGGCGAGATGGCGACGCCGGCCGGCCGCGAACTCCTGCAGCACTGCATGCTCGGGATCAGCCTCGGCATCGTGGGTCAGGCGGCCTTCGACGTGGCGACGCCGGCCGCCTACGCGCGGGGGGACGCCGGACGTCCGCTGCGCGCGGTCGCCCTGCGGGCGGTCCTGGCGGTCGCGGGGATGCTCGGCAGCCTGGCCCTGCTCGACGGGCCGGCGCTGCTGCTGGGCGTCGGCCTGAGCATCGCGGTCAGCGACCTCGTCGCCGCGGCGTTCCTCTGCTGGGCGATCACGCACCCGCTCGCCCGCGGGACGTCGTCCGCCGTCCCCACGCTGCTGCGCACCACGGGTGCGGGCCTCGCCATGCTGCCGGTCGTCCTCGGGGTGCGCGCACTCGCCGGAGAGGTGTCCGGACGGGGCGAGGGGCTGCTGGTGATCCTGCTCGCCGGCGGAGCCGGGGCCCTCGTCTACGGCGGCGTCCAGTGGGCGCTGCGGTCCCCCGAGCTGGCCGGGATGCTGGCGCTGCTGCGCGGGCGGGGCGCGGTCGCTGGCCGGGGCCATGGCTGAGCCGCTCACGGCCGGCGGACCGGTCCACCGGCGGGACCTCCTCGTCGGTGCGGTGCTGCTCGCCTTCGCCGTGCTCCTCGTGCCGGCGGTGGCCGCCCGGCCCGTGGCCGCCGTGGTGCTCGCCGGTGGAGCGCTGGCGGTCCTGCTGGCAGGGCTCTGGCCCGCCGGGGCGGTGATCGCGTACCTGGCCCTGGCCCCCCTCGTGGCGGGCTCGGACCGGGGGGCCGTGGTGCCGGGCCTGCGGCTCAACGAGGTCCTGCTCGTGCCGCTCCTCATCGGGGTGGCCGCCGGGCTGGTCGTGCGCTGGCTGCGGGCGGGGCGGGCGGTTCCGTACCCGCGGCAACCGCTGGACCTCGCGGTCGTCGCCGTCGGCGTGGCCGGCTCGGTGTCCCCGCTGCTGGCGATGTTCGCGCGCGGGCAGGAGATCACCACCGACGACCTGCTCTACGCCGTCTCCTGGTGGAAGCTGCTCGCCGTCTACACCGCGGCCCGGCTCGTCCTGAGCACCCCGCGGCTGGCCCGCCGGGCCCTCGTCGCGGTGATGGTCTCCGCCGGTCTCATCGGCGCCGTCGGCGTCCTGCAGGCGCTGCGGGTGGGCCCGGTGATCGACCTGCTGGCCGCGCTGCTCCCGCTGCCCGAGGGCGGCTACACCCTCGACGGTGGCCGGGCGACCTCCACGCTCGGCAACCCCGTCGCCTACGGCGTGGTGATGATCTACGCCGGCATCGCGGCGGGAGCGCTGGCGGCCACCACCCCCCGCGCGCGGCCGAGGCTGCTCGCCGTAGCGGGGGCCCTGACCCTCGGCGCGGTCGCCTCGGGGCAGGCCTCGGTCCTCGTCGGCGTGGTCGTCGCCGGCGTGGTGTTCGCGCTGGTCACCGGGATGGTGCGGGACCTGGCGCTCGCGGGCTCCGGGCTGGGGCTCGTCGCGCTGGCGCTGCTCCGGCCGGTCCTCGACGCGCGCCTGCAGGACACCGATCCCTCGACCGGGCTCCCCGAGTCCTGGACCGGCCGCTACGGGCGGTGGGAGAACCTGAAGCAGTACTTCCTGCCCGACATCGCCGCCGACTTCCAGTGGGTCCTCGGTGTGCGCACCGCCGCCCGTGTCCCGGGCCGCGAGCGCTGGCGGGAGTGGGTGTACATCGAGAGCGGGTACGCCTGGGTCGTGTGGACCGGTGGAATCGTGCTGCTCGCCGCGGTGATCGCCCTGCTCGTGGTGATGGTGCGGACCGGCCGCCGCCTGACGGCCGAAACCGAGCCGGCCGCCGTGGCCGTCGGCGTCCTGCTGACGACGGTGGCCGGGACGCTCGCGGTGCTCATGCTGTTCGACCCGCACCTGACGTTCCGCGGGGCCGGGGACGTGCTGTTCGTCCTGCTCGGCCTGGGCGGCGGCGTGGTGGCGTGGACCCACCGCGAACCGGCTCCCCGGCCGACGACCGGGGAACCGGCACGCAGCGGCTCCGGGCCCGCAGGATGACGACCCGACGGAGGAGGTGGCACGTGCAGTTCCCGGCCGTCCGGCGCCGGACCGCCCAGCGGTCCGCGTCGTCCCACCGCGTCTGCATCGTCCGGCAGCGCGACTACTACGAGCTCTCCCTGCGCCGGGAGACCGAGGCGCTGCGGGACGCCGGGTTCGACGTCGACGTCGTCTGCCTCCGCGAACCCGGTGGCCCCGCCGTCGAGGTGATCGACGGGGTCACCCTGCACCGGCTCCCGCTGCGGCGGCGGCGCGGCGGCCCGCTGAACTACCTGCTGGACTACTTCTCCTTCTTCCTCGCCGCCACCGTCACCGTCGCGCGGCTGCACCTGCAGCGGCCGTTCCGGGCGGTGCAGGCCAACTCGATGCCCGACGTCCTCGCCTTCACCGCCCTGGTGCCCCGGTTGCTGGGCGCGAAGGCGATCGTCTTCCTGAAGGAGCCGACACCCGAGCTGGGGGAGACCAAGTACGGCTCGCCGCGACTGGGCCGCGTGCTGCAGGCGGTGGAGCAGGCAGCCCTGCGCTACGCGGACGGCGCGATCACCGTGACCGAGGACCTCAAGCAGGTCTACGTCGGTCGCGGCGCCGATCCCGGGAAGATCGCCGTGGTGCTCAACGGCCCCGACGCCCGGCACCTGCTGGAGCACCGCAGCGACTCGGCCCGGCCCGATCCCGCGTACTTCACCGCCGTCTGCCACGGGCTGGTCGACGACCGGTACGGCCACGACCTCATGGTGCGCGCGGTGGCCCTGGCCGCCGACCGGGTGCCGAACCTCCGGCTGCGCATCACCGGCACCGGCGACTACGTCGACGAGCTCCGGCAGCTCGTCGAGGCCGAGGGGGTGGGCGACCGCGTGCAGTACCTCGGCTGGGTGGACATGCCGACGCTGGTCGGCGAGCTGCAGCGGGCCGACGTCGGGATCGTCGCGCAGAAGAGCTCTCCGTACTCCAACCTCGTGCACACCAACAAGATGTACGAGTACATGCTCTTCGACCTGCCCGTCGTGGCGAGCCGGCTGCGGTCGACGGCCCGCTACCTGGACGACGACGCGGTGCAGTACTTCGAGCCGGGCTCCGCCGAAAGCCTCGCGGAGGCGCTCGTGGCCCTGGCCCACGACCCCGAGCGGCGGCGGTCACTGGTGGAGACCGCGCGCGACCGCTGCCGGACGCTGAGCTGGGAGGCGCAGAAGCCCCTCTACCTGGCGGCCTACGAGCGGGTGCTGGGCGGGTTCCCCACCTGAGGGCCGGTCAGCTCGCCGGGGTGACCTCGTACAGCCGGTAGGAGTTCGAGCTCGACCACTCGCGTCCCGGTCGCCATCCGCGCACGGCGCGCACCTGTCGGACCCGCCCCGTCGCCAGCAGCGCCGCCTCCTCGACGGGGTTGCCGTAGGCGATGAGCAGCCGCCGGGGGTTGCGGTCCACCGAGGCCAGCAGGCGGTGCGCCACCGCCTCGAACACCGCTCCGCGGAAGGGGTTGTAGAGGTGGGCGACCGTGACCGTGTCCGGGAGTTCGGCCGTCCGCGCGTCCCCGTGGACCAGCCGGACCTCCGAACCGCGGAACCGGTCGCGCAGCGTGGCCACGTTCCGCTCGGCGACCGTGTGCAGCGCCGCCGAGAGCTCCACGCCGTACACCGCCCGGAACGGATAGCCCATGGCGGCCTGCAGCACGACCCTGCCCTTGCCGGACCCCAGATCGACGAAGACGTCGTCCGGGCCGACCAGCCGGGGCGGCAGGATGCGGCGCAGCGCCAGCAGTCCGGCCGGTCTGTACTCCATGCTGTCCGGCTCGGAGATGCCCGCGTCGGCGGGGCTGACGACGCCCTCGGTGTCCACGCCGTACCGCCGATCGAAGAGAGCGGTGCGCGCGGCGTCCCGCGCACGCACGTAGGGAGGCCGCACGACGGCGGAGAAGAGTGCTCTCACGACGCCGCGCCGGGGCCGCGACCGCCCTGCCGCCCGAACGGGCTCCCGCCGCGGGCGGTGCGCTGGGCGGCCTCGAGCAACCGCGCGCCGGTCGCCGACCGGCGGGCCACGTCGTAGCCGAGCCGGACCACCCGCGACGAGAACATCTCGACCGGTTCGGGGCAGCGGTAGGGGACGCCGCCGAAGCGGGCCTTGTACCGGTCCGGTCCGGCGAGGTCGTCCAGCCGCGGCGCACCGGGGCCCAGCAGGGCGGGAACCGACTCGGGCAGCAGGCCGCCGAAGTCGAACCAGCCGTAGCCCTGATCCTTGGCCCACCGCATCGCCGTCCAGTAGACGGCGGCGGCCACGTTGAGCCGGGCGGCCTCGTCGCTGCGGTCGAGCCCCACGAGCCGGGCCTTGAGCACCGAGCCGGAGCCGGTCAGCAGCGCCATCGCCACCGGGCGACCGTCGACCTCGCCGACGAAGCTCACGACGTGGCCGTCGACGTCGAGCTCCGCGACCATGCCCTGGAGGTAGTCGTGTCCGAGGGGGACGAAGCTCTGGTGCTCCGCGGTCTGCGCGAGCAGCGCCGAGAGGAGCGGCAGGTCGTCGGCGCACCCGAGCCGGACGGTGACGCCGCGCTGCTCCCAGGTGCGGGTCCAGCGCTGCAGCCGGCGGCTGAGCCCGTGCAGCAGGACCTCCTCGTCGACACCGAGATCCACGTGCAGGGACGCCGCCGGTGCCACCTCCGCGGCGGAGGACCGGAATCCGGCGCGACGCAGCGCGGCGGCGGCCGCCTCGCCGCCCTCCGCCGGCTGCACGAAGAGCACGCGGGTCCGGTCGCGGGTCAGGGCGCGCAACCCGTCGG
Organism: Candidatus Blastococcus massiliensis AP3; assembly: GCF_000582785.1. GTDB lineage: Bacteria > Actinomycetota > Actinomycetes > Mycobacteriales > Geodermatophilaceae > Blastococcus > Blastococcus massiliensis. The sequence continues at coordinate 1,516,646 of NZ_HG931173.1, read as the reverse complement.
CGACCGCGTCGACGACCTCGGTGCGCGTCGCCGCCTCCGGTGCCACCAGCGGCCCGTAGGGCACGTAGCCGATCTCGCCGACGAGCGGCAGCCGGCGCACGAGGACCTGGGCGCCGGCGACCAGGCGGCCGCCGTCCTCGACCAGGACGTACCGCGCCCCGTACCCCACCTGCGCGCGGACCCTCGCCCAGGCCGATGTCTGCGCGACGTCGGAGAGCGGGCAGGCCTGCACCAGCCCGTCCCAGGCGCGCAGCCGAGCGCCGTCCGGCCGGTCGACGACGCGCGGCACCGGGCGGGAGCCTCCCGCGGGCGCCCCGCCGTCCGCCGTGGCTGCCGTCGTCATCAGCAGAAGTACCGGTAGAGGGCGGCGCCGCCGCGCGCGGTGACGTCGTCGGGTACGTCGGGGTCGGTGAGCAACTCGGTGACGACGGACAGGAGCTCCTCGACGTCGAACCGGCGCCCCAGTGGCGGCCCCCCGACGTTGAACGTGCGGATGCGGCGCTCGACGGCCGCCCAGCCCGCCTTGTAGTGGCGCAGCCCCGGCTGGTCGAGGTCCGACAGACCCCAGTCCAGGACGCGCAGCCCCCGCTCCACGGCCCACCGGATCAGCTGCCAGTGGATCGCGTCGTTCGGTCGCAGCGGCAGGAACTCGGCCCGGGAGGCGCCGAACTTGTAGTAGACGACGTCCTGCCAGACGAGGTACATGGCACCGGCGACCGGCCGGCCGTCGACCATCGCCAGAGCCGTGAGGACGCCGTCCGACGGAGCGAAGGCCGTCCAGATCCGGTCGAAGAACTCGCGCGGCTGGGCCAGCAGCCGGTACTTCCGCTTGCGCAGTTCCACGTGCAACGTGTGCAGCTCCCGGACCGCCCCCACGGAGTCGCTGAGCACCACCTGGACGCCGGACCGCTCGGCCGTCGCGATGTTGCGGCGCACCTGCGGGCGCAGCGCGGCGTGCAGGTCGTCCGGTCCCCCGGTCAGCGGGGTGGCGTGCCACGCGGCCTCACCGGTCAGCGCCAGCCGGCCGTCGTCGACGATCGGCGAGCCGTCCAGGCACCGCAGGGTCAGCGGCAGGTCGCCGGCCAGGGCCTCGTCGGCCACGGCGGACCAGGCCGCCACATCGGGCACGATCGGATCGGCCCGGTCGCAGAACGGCAGCGCGATCCGCCGGCGGCCGCGCAGGTCGTCCACGTCCGTCCAGGCGAAGCCTGCTCTCGGCCGGCCGGACGCGTCCAGCTGCACACGGGCCGCCGGCGTGAAGCCGTAGGTGTCGCTCACCGCGGTGAGCCAGGGCGGGGACGTGAACAGACTGCCCCCCGGGCTGCTCACCAGCTCCCGCCACAGCGGGTCGGTGCGGGGGTCGACGTGCCGGGTGCCGGCCGGTCCGGCGGTCATCGGGCACCGTCCCCGCGCAGGAGGGCCGGCACGGTCGCCAGCAGCAGTCCGAGATCGCGCCGGAGACTGCGGGTGCGCACGTAGCGCACGTCGAGCTCCAGCATGTCGAGGGTGCCGACCGTGCTGCGCCCGCTCACCTGCCAGAGGCCCGTGAGGCCGGGGCGGACGTCGAACCGCTCCGCGTACCGCTCCGGGAAGAGGTCGGCCTCCCACGGCAGGCAGGGCCGCGGCCCGACCAGCGTCATGTCCCCGAGCAGGACGTTCGCCAGCTGCGGCAGCTCGTCCAGGCTGGTCCTGCGCAGGAACCGGCCCGGGCGGGTGATCCGGTCGTCCTCGGCAAGCTTGGTGCTGCCGTCGCTGGACGTGCCCTCGCCGCGCAGCTCGGCGGCGATCAGGGCGCGGTGCGGTCCGTCGTCGCCACCGACGCGCATGGTCCGGAACTTGTAGAGAGTGAACGGGCGCCTGCCGAGCCCCACCCGCTCCTGGCGGAGCACCGCCGGTCCGGAACCGTCCGACCGGATCCAGGCGGCGACGGCGAGCGAGAGCGGCGCCGTGACGGCGAGCAGGACGGCGGAGACCGCGACGTCGAGGACCCGGCGGACCCACTCGTCCCACCGGCGCGGGGGCGGCCGGTGGCGCGGGGCCGGGTGGTGTGCGGGCCGGGCGAGCGCGTGCCGTGGGGTCATGCGGCCACCTGCCGGAGGACGGCGCAGATCCGCTGCACCTGCTCGGCCCACAGGTTCGGGGACATCGGCAGCGAGAGGATCTGCTCGGCCGCCTCCTCGGCGACCGGCAGCGGCCCGTCGGCGAACTCGGCGAACGCCGGCTGCCGATGACAGGGCACCGGGTAGTGCAGGCCCCAGCCGATGCCGGCGGCGTCCAGCGCCGCGATCGCGCGGTCGCGGTCGGCCGTCCGCACCACGGCGAGGTGGTGGACGGGCTCGGACCGGGGGTCCTGGGTCAGCGGCCGGCAGCCGGGCGGCAGGCCCTCCCGGTAGCGCCGCATCAGCGCCCGGCGGAGCTGGTTGTCCGTGTCGAGATAGGTGAGCTTCGCGGTCAGGAAGGCCGCCTGCAGGGTGTCCATCCGGCTGTTCCGCCCGCGCAGCTCGTGGACGTGGCGCCGGTCGACCGCCCGGCCGTGGTTCGCCAGCTGCCGGACCCGCCCGATCAGCTGCTCGTCGCGGGAGACGACCGCCCCACCGTCGCCCAGGGCGCCGAGGTTCTTGCCCGGGTAGAAGCTGAAGGCCGCCGCGAGACCGACGCTGCCGGCCCGATGGCCCCCGAAGCGGGCGCCGTGGGCCTGGGCGGCGTCCTCGATGAGCGCCAGTCCGTGCCGCTGCGTCAACGGCACGAGCCGGTCGACGTCGGCCATCTGACCGAACAGGTGCACCGCCACGACCGCTGCCGTCCGGGGGCCGACGGCGGCCGCCACCGCGTCGGGATCGACCTCCAGCGTGTCCGGCTGCACGTCGACGAACCGTGGCCGGGCGCCGACGGCGCAGACCGCCTCCGCGGTGGCCACGAACGTGTTGGCCGGCACGATCACCTCGTCGCCCGGGCCGATGCCGGCCGCGGCGAGGATCAGCTCCAGCGCGTCGGTCCCGTTGCCGACGCTCACGCAGGACGCGGTCTCGCAGTACTCCGCGAACCGCGCCTCGAACACCTCGACCTCGGGACCGCCGACGAAGCGGCCGTGGGACAGCACGGCCTTCCAGGCCACGTCGAGGTCCTCGCGCAGCATCTCGACCATGCCCCCGACGTCGAGGAACGGGATCGCCTGGCCGCTCACGACGCCACCCGGGTCGCCCGGGTGCGGTCGTCGCGCTGTTCCCCCACGTCGGCGTGCTCGGCCGCGATCGACTCGTCGGTGGCGGCGAGCACCCGGACGACGTCCAGCCCGCGCTCGCCGGGCGTCCGCGGGACCGCGCCGGTGCGGATGCACTCGACGAAGTGCTGGTCCTGGACGAGCAGCGGCTCCTCGAAGGCCACGTACGGGGAGACGATGTCGCCGGTCCGGTAGGTCACCGGGAGGGCGTGCGCCGCCTCGGGCCCGTCCATCTCCTGCACGTCGACGCCGATGTCGTAGACCCGGATCCGCTCGTTGTCCGACATGTCGTCGTAGACGGCCATCCGGTGCTCGCCCACCACGGTCACCTGCCGGACCTTCTTGGGGGTGAGCCAGCTGACGTGCACGTACGCCCGCGTCCCGGACCGCGGGAAGTCGAAGCGCAGGTGGGCGACGTCGGCGTGCTGCCGGCTGATGTGGCTGTGTGCCCACACCGTCGCGCCCGCCGGCATCTCGTCCAGCACGAAGGACACGATCGAGATGTCGTGCGGCGCGAGATCCCAGATGACGTTCACGTCGCTCTGGTAGCGGCCCAGGCTCAGCCGGGCGGTGTCGACGTAGAGGATCTTGCCCAGTTCGCCGGACCGGACGAGGTCGCGCAGCTTCCAGACGGCCGCGTTGTACTCGAACGTGTGCCCGACCATGAGGCAGGCACGCCGCCGCGCCGCGGCCTCGACGAGGAGCTCCGCGTCCTCGACCGACGTGGCCAGTGGCTTCTCCACCAGCACGTGCCTGCCCGCCTCGAGGGCGAGCAGGGCGAGCGAGACGTGGGTGGCGGGAGGCGTGGCGATCACCACGGCGTCGACGCTGTCCAGCACGTCGTCGAGGCAGGCCGCCAGCCTGGCCGAGGGGAACTGGGCGGCCGCCTCCGCGAGGCGTCCGGGCACGCCGTCGACGATGGTCACGTCCACGCCCGGGGTGCTGCTGAGGACGCGCACGTGCTTGGAGCCCCAGTAGCCGTAGCCGACGACCGCGATGCGGTCACGGCGGACGGCGGCGAGGCGGGGAGGCACGGGTCGCATCGACGGGACGTGCTCGGGCTCCCCGGCACGGGGAGCGGTGGGTGAGTGCGCTGCTTGACTCATCGGACTGTCCTTGTCTGGGGTGCGTGCTGATGCGCGGGGCTCGCCCGGCCGGAAGGGGCACGGGGAGCGCTCGCTGGCGGTGGTGCGCAGGGCGCGACCGACGACGGAAGCGCCGGCGGGTGCAGGCAGCAGGCGGTGGCCGGGTCCGCTCAGGCGGAGCCGGCCCGCCCTCTCATCCGGGGCTGGTCGTCGGCTCGTCGGCGCGGCTCAGGAGGCGGCCGCCGACGTCCGGGCCCGGCGGGGGTGCTGCGCCCATCGCCGGGAACGTGCCATGGGTGCCGAGGACCGCGCACGGGACCGACGGCCCCGAGCCGGAACCCCCGGTCGACGACGTGCCGGAGGACCCACCGGAGGAGGCCACCCCCGGCGCGAGCGGTTCGTGGGCGGGCGCATCGCGGTCGCCCGAGCCGAACAGCCCGGCGGTCCGGACGGGGGCAGTCGTGGAGAGCCGGGGGGCGTCCGGTGGCTGGACCGCGTCGGGTGGCTGGACGGCGTCCGGTGGCTGGACGGCGTCCGGTGGCTCGGCCACGTGCGCGTCGGCACCGTCGCCGGTCCCGGCGGCATGCGGGGAGGCGGGGGGACCGGTGCTCGCTGTCGGCCCGACGCCCGATGCGGCGGTCTCGCGCTCCGGGTCGGAGGCCGGTGCGGTCACGGGCCGTGCGTCGGCCGGTCGGGTGGAGTCGTCCGGGCGGCCGGCGGCGTCAGGCGATGGTCCGGCGTTCGGGAGCGGGCCGGCGTTCGGGGGAGGTCCGGTGTCCGGCAGGGGGCCGGCGCC
>NZ_HG931173.1:1507507-1511520 GCF_000582785.1 Candidatus Blastococcus massiliensis AP3 | reverse complement strand
CCGCGGTCCGGCCTGCGGCGGGAGCCGGCGTCCGGGCGCGGTCCGGCGGCTGGTGGGCGGCCCGCGTCCGACGTGGAGCGGCCTGCGGCGGCGGGCCCGTGCGCGGCGGTGGGCCGGGGTCAGGCGGGAGCACGGCGGCAGGTGGGGGACCGGCCTGGGGCGGGCGTTCCCGGGACTGCTCTGGCCACGGAGAGGACGGGCGGCCGGCGTCCGACGGGCGACCGGTGTCCGACGGGCGACCGGTGTCCGACGGGCGACCGGGCGGGTCGACGTGCCCGCGGGACGCGGGATCGGCGGTGGCGCTCCGCTGACCGGGGGCCGGAGGGGCGCTCTCGGCCGCTCTCGCGGAGGCGGACCACGATCCGGCCAGCACCCAGGCAGCGACCAGGAAGCCGAGGAGCAGGACGAGTCGACGCGCAGCGACAGGACGGCGCGGGGGCGTATGGCCACCCCGCCGTTCCGTGGCTGGGTCCTCCACCTCGAGTCCCCTCTCCGAGAGGCACTGCGTCGGAAGGGGCGCCCCGACGTCGCCGACGACGAGACACCCCCGTTGACGGACCCTCGTGCCCACTGCACGGCTCTGGCAAGCGCTTCCCCGGAGAAGGGGCCCGAATATCGGCCGGGTTTCACGCAGCGTGAGCGCGCGCGACGGTCAGTTCCGGAACTGACCGGAATTCGCTGGTCAGCCAGCCGTCCAGTCGAGGAGGTCGTCCGCCGTCCAGGTGTTGACGACGCGGTCGACGTCGACGCCGCATTCGACCGCCCGCTCACAGCCGTTGCCCTGCCAGTCCAGCTGGCCGGGCGCGTGCGCGTCGGTGTCGATGGCGAACTCGCAGCCCATCTCCACGGCCAGCCTCAGCAGCCGCCGCGGCGGGTCCAGCCGTTCCGGGCGGGAGTTGATCTCGACCGCCGTCCCGAACTCGACGCAGGCACCGAACACCGCCTCGGCGTCGAAGGTGCTCTCCGGACGCGGCTTCTGCGTGCCGTCGCGCTGCCGGCGGCCGATGACCAGCCGGCCCGTGCAGTGCCCGAGGACGTCGGTGTGCGGGTTGGCGACCGCGCGCAGCATCCGCTCGGTCATCGCCGTCGAGTCCGCGCGCAGGTCCGAGTGCACGCTGGCGACGACGACGTCGAGCCGGCCCAGCAGTTCGTCGGTCTGGTCGAGGCTGCCGTCGACGTTGATGTCGCACTCGATGCCGGTGAGGATCCGGAAGGGCGCGAGCTCCTCGTTGAGCTCGGTGACGACGTCGAGCTGCTTCTCCAGGCGCTCGGGGCTCAGCCCGTTGGCGACGGTCAGCCGGGGGGAGTGGTCGGTCAGGGCCATGTACTCGTGGCCCAGGGCGATCGCCGACTCCGCCATCTCGCGGATCGGGCTGCCGCCGTCGGACCAGTCCGAGTGCACGTGCAGGTCGCCCTTGAGCGCGGCCCGGAACGCGGCGACGTCGTCGGCGGCCGGCAACTGGTCGCCGAGGTCCTGCTCGAGCTTGGTGAGGTACTCGGGGACCTGCCCCTTGTGCGCCTGCACGATGACGGCGGCGGTCTTGGGGCCCACGCCCTTGAGGTCCTTGAGGGTGTTCGTGCGGATCTTCAGGTCGAGCTGCTCGTCACCGAGGCCGTCGACGACCGCGGCGGCCGTGCGGAAAGCGGCCACCCGGTAGCTGGGCTCGCGGGCGCGCTCCAGGAGGAAGGCGATCCTCCGGAGCGCGTCCGCGGGTGCCGGCGGTGTGCTCAGCGCCATGCCCTTGAGTGTGAGGCCCTCAGCGCTTGTACTTCTTCTCGGCCTTCTTCTGCGCCTTGGCGGCGCGCTTCTGGGCCTTCTCGATGCTCTTCTCCGTGGCGGCGGCCGCGGCCTTCGCGCTCTTGCGGGCCCGGTAGCCCACGGACGGCTTGCCCTCGGTGTCGACGGCGGCCAGCAGCAGGCCACCGAGGATCCCGGTGTTCTTCAGGAAGTTCGAGATCTGCCCGAACCGCTCGGTCGGGTCGTCGTGCTCCCAGAAGCGGTGCCCGGCCAGCGTCGTCGGCACGATCGAGGCCGACAGGACCAGGGCGGTCAGCCGGGGGAACTTGTTGAGCGCGAACAGCGAGCCGGCGACCACCTTGACGGCGGCGTCGGCCTGCACCCACTGCTGCACGTCCCGGGGCACCTCCATGGGGAGCTGCTTGTCGGCGGTCTCCGCGATCTTCTCGACCACCGGCCGAGCGCCGGGGACGCGGTCCTGCGGCTTGCGCAGGGTGCTGATGCCCCCGTAGATGAACGGAGCGGCGAGCAGGGGCCGGGCGATCCGGCGAACCAGCATGGTGACCTCTTTCCCTCTGGTGGACGTCGGGTCGAGCACTGCCCGGAAGATCGTTCCGGCAACCCCTGCGCCGACCGTAGTCACCCGCGCGGACGGCCGCCCGTCCGATCCCGGCGTGCAGGAAGCGCTGCGGTCAGCCCTCGCGGCAGCAGTAGACGGTGAGCGGCGCCCGCTTGCGGAACCGGAACTCGGTGGCCGGCTCGCCCATCTCGCCGTCGTAGGCCACCCGGAGCGGACCGGACCGCGAGAGCACCGTCAGCTCCCGCGCCTGGAACTTGCCGTAGCTGCGGCTGTGCTCGCTGATGCCGAGCAGCGTGGCCAGCACCGCGCGGGTGCGGCCGAACCGCAGGTCGGCGCGCAGCCACTGGACGTCGAGCAGTCCGTCCTCCAGCCGCGGGCGCCAGGCCGGCGAGAGCCCGCGCGGGGTGTAGAGGCAGTTGCCGACGAAGAGGATCCACGCCCGCAGCGGTCGCCCGTCGACGACGAGCTCCACCGGCGTCCCCGTGCGCAGCACCTGGGCCGCGGCGACGGTGAGCGCCAGCCACTTGCCCAGCCGGCCGCTGAGCCGGTCGCGCCGGCGCACCATCTCCGGATAGGCGCCGATGCTCGAGGTGTTGAGGAACGGCGTCCCGTTCACCTCGGCGACGTCGACGGCCACCGCATCCCCGGCCAGCACCGCGTCGACGGCGTCCTGCGGGGTGAGCAGCCCGACGTCGCGTGCGAAGTGGTTGAGGGTGCCGGCCGGGATGACCGCCAGCGGCAGCCCGTGCTCGAGCGCCACGGCGGCGGCCGCGGCCACGCTGCCGTCGCCTCCCGCGACGCCGAGTGCCCGGGCGCCCTCGCGGGCCGCCGTCGTCAGCAGCTCCTCGACGCCGGCCTCCTCGCTCAGCTCGAGGACCCGCGCGCGGGGGAGCAGGCGGCGGATGTCCTCGGCCGGGTCGTAGTCGTCGGGCCCGGAGCGCGGGTTGACCGCGACGGCCAGCCCCTCGCCGTCGGGGAGAGGTGGCGCCTGCGACGTCGAGCGCACGCGCGCCGGGTCCGTGGGCCGCACCCGCCACCAGTGCTGGCTGGCCGCGGCCACGCCGGCACCCACGGCCAGCCCCGCGACGACGTCCCCGGGGAAGTGCACGCCGACGTGCACCCGCGAGTACCCGACGGCCAGGCCGACCGGGGCCAGCGCGGCACCGGCCGGCAGCGACTCCATGGCCACGCCGGTGACGAAGGCCGCCGCCGAGGCGGAGTGCCCGCTCGGAAAGGACGACGAGGTGGGGGTGCGGCGCAGCAGCCGCTCGGCGCCGAGCCCGCCCAGCTCGGGCCGGGTGCGCCGGAACAGCGTCTTGAGGACGGCGTTGACCAGCGCACTGGTGACCGCCATCGAGCCGACGCCGCGCACCGCGCCCCGGCGCAGCGAGCCGCGGCGCAGCGCCAGCAGGCCGGCGACGACGAGCCACAGCCGCCCGTGGTCGGCGGCGCGGGTGAGCCGGTGCAGCCACCGGTCGGCCGGGGAGCGGGGCAGCCCGCCCACGAGCGCGTGCAGCCGGACGTCCAGGGCGTCCAGCTTCCGCGGGGTGGGCACGCGGGGACGCTAGTTCACCGCGGACCGGGCCGCCGGGGCCGTGGCCCCGGACGGGTGAGGCCGTTCACCGGCAGAATCGCCCGCATGACAGCGCCGGGAGCTGCGATTTCTTCGGTGCCCGCCAACCAGGCGAGCTGGGA
>NZ_HG931173.1:1502035-1506793 GCF_000582785.1 Candidatus Blastococcus massiliensis AP3 | reverse complement strand
CCCGAGGACCTGCAGAAGGTCTTCGGCACGCGCGGCACGGCGAGCAGATGCCAGTGCCAGCGGTACAAGCTCCGGCGTGGCGAGTTCTTCGCCGGGTTCCCCGCCGAGGAACGCGCCGACCGGCTGCGTGCGCAGACCGACTGCGGGCAGCCGGAGGCGACGCGGACCAGCGGCCTCGTCGCCTACCTCGACGGCGAGCCCGTGGGCTGGTGCGCGGTCGAGCCGCGCACCGCCTACGAGGGCCTGGTGCGGAACAACCGCGTCCCGTGGGAGGGCCGCGACGAGGACAGGTCGGACGCCGGCGTGTGGGCCGTGACCTGCGTGTTCACGCGGGTGGGCTTCCGGAAGCGCGGCGTCGGGCGCGCACTGGCGCGCGCCGCGGTGGACTTCGCCCGCGAGCGCGGAGCCCGGGCACTCGAGGCCTATCCCGTGACCACGACGCAGGGAGTGATCACCGAGGAGCTGCACGTCGGCACGCTGGACGTCTTCGCGGATGCCGGCTTCACGGAGGTCAGCCGGCCGACGGTGCGGCGGGCCGTGGTGCGGATCGACTTCTGACGCCCGTTCCGGTGCCCGCGTGGCGCGGGCGGGACCTCACTGGGGCCGGCCGGCCGTCTCGAGGGCGGCCGCCACCAGTTCGGCGATCCGCTGGTGACCGGCCTCGGTCGGATGCACCCGGTCGTCGAGCAGCGGGATGTCCTTGCCGAGCAGCGGCACGTACGCCCGCCCGGCGTCCTCCGCGGCCTGGCGCAGCGCGGCGTCGACGGTGCTGAGCTCCTCCGCCTCGGCGGCCGGGATGCTCGGAGGCCCGACGACCACGACGGTGGGCACCTCCTCGAGCTCCCCGAGGACGTCCTCGGCGGCAGCGGCGACGTCGTCCGGCCGGCCGGTCAGGGCGTCGTTCACGCCGCCCTGGACGACGACGACCTCGGCCTCGGCCCAGTCGTCGTCGAGGCGCGCTCCGTAGGTGACCTCGGCGCCGGTGCAGAAGCCGCGGGTCGTGAAGCCGGTGGACCCCACGCCGTCGATGACGACCGGGGCGCCGAGCCGCTCCTCGAGCGCGGCCGGCCACGCCACCTCCGGGCCGGCCAGGCCGGTGCCCTGCGTGTACGAGTCGCCGAGCACGGCGACGGTGCGGCCGCCGATCGGCTCGGACATCTGGCGGGCGCGGGTCTCCAGCGCCGCGTCGCAGTCGGCCGTGTCGTCCTGCCCGAGCCAGACGACGACCCCGACGGCGACCGCCAGGACGACGGCCAGAGCGACCCCGGCGACGACCCAGAGCCGCTCGCGTGACATGGCGAGCACGCTACGTGGCCCCGTCCGCCTCTGCCTGCGCCTGCCTGCCTCCGCCCGCGCCTGCCCCGCCTCCGCCTGCCTCGCCTCCGCCTGCCTCCGCCGATGATCAGGGTCCCTGATCGTGGCGCGTCCTCCCCCACGGTGGACGGTGAGGGAGGACGCTCGATGATCAGGTCACCTGATCATCGCGGGGCGCCGGCTACTCCGTCTTCTGGCGGGCCCGGTACGCGGCGACGGTGGAGCGGCTGGCGCAGGTGTTGGAGCAGTAGCGGCGGCTGGCGTTGCGCGAGGTGTCCACGTAGACGTCGTCGCAGCTCTCGGCCGAGCAGACGCCCAGGCGCTGCCAGCCGTGCTGCACCACCACCTGGGACAGGCCCATCGCGACCGTCGTCGTCAGCTGCTCGAGCGCGGGGGAGTCGGGGCGGGCGAAGTGCAGGTGCAGCTCGCCGTCGTGGTCGGTGGCGTAGGGACGCGGCCGGGCCAGGGCCAGCAGTTCGTTGAGCCGCGTGAGGACGTCGTCCTGCGACTCGGCCAGGGCGACGGCGCGCACGAGGTCGGCGGTGGCACCGGCCCGGTGGCTCTCGCCGGGGGAGAGGTCGAACGAGGTCCCGGGGGTGAACCAGTCGTCGTGGGAGCCCAGGAAGGCGCGCGCCCACTCCGGATCGTCACGGTCGGCGTTGGCCAGTTCGATGGCCAGCTCGACCGCGGTCGATCCGTAGGTGTCGTAATCCATGTGACTCCCTACTGAATCGTGCTACCGTCGCCCCGCGTAGGCGGTCAACGCACTTTGACCGCCTACCGATTCCTTCCCCGGCAAGTCTGAAACGAGCTCCACCGTGCGTGCCTACATCTCCGTCTGGCGGCTTCCGTCGGCTCCCGTCCTGCTGCTCGCCGGCTTTGCCGGCCGGTTGCCCTCGGCCATGGTGCCGCTGGCGCTGCTGCTCATGGTGCAGCAGCAGACCGGTTCCTACGCCGTCGCCGGGCTGGCGGCGGCCGCGCTGGGCATCGCCATGGCGGTCATGTCACCGGTCCTCGGCCGGCTCGCCGACCGCCGCGGCCCCCGCGGGATCCTCTTCGGCCAGGCCGCCGCCTATCCGCTGCTGCTCGCGACGCTGGTCGCGGTGGTCCTCGGCGGAGCGCCGAACCTCGCCGTCCTCGCCGCCTCCGCCGCTGCCGGAGCGGCCACCCCGCTGGTGTCGGGGACGGTGCGGGCGCTGTGGTCGCGGGTCGACCCCCGCGTGCGCCCCACCGCGTACGCGCTGGACGCGACCGCCACCGAACTCGTCTTCGTCGTCGGCCCCGCGCTGGTGGCCGCACTGGCCGTGTTCACCTCGCCCGCCCTCGCCGTCGGGGTCGCCGGCAGCCTCGCCGTCGTCGGCGCCCTGGGCGTCGCCACCGCGGCGGCGACCCGGGCCTACGTCCCGACGCCGGGTGTGCGCACGGGTGTGTTCTCCACCGTTCGTACGCCGGGCCTGCCGCGGGTGCTGCTCAGCGGTGCCGCGCTGATGATGGGCTTCGGCGCGCTCGAGGTCGCCGTCCCGGCGTTCGCCGACCGGATCGGCGCACCCGGCATGTCCGGGCTGCTGCTCGCGCTCTGGGCGCTGGGCTCGACCATCGGCGGCCTCTGGTTCGGCGCCCGCGTGCTGAGCATGTCGCTCCCGCGGCAGTACCGGCTGCTGCTGCTGGGCGTGACCATCGGCCTGGCGCCGCTGGCCTGGGTGTCCAGCCCGTGGGCACTGGGCGCGCTGCTCTTCCTCGGCGGCTCGGCCATCGCGCCGACGCTGACCGTGCAGAACACCCTCGTCGGCTCGCTGGCCCCCCACCACGCCACGACCGAGGCCTTCACCTGGCTGTCGACGATCACCGTCGGCGCCTCGGCCATCGGCGCGGCGCTCGGCGGCGCTCTGATCGACAGCCCCGCCGGGGTTCCCGGGAGCCTGGTGCTCGCGACCCTGGGCGCCGCGCTCGCCGTCGTCGTCACCCTGCTGCCCGGCCGCCGTCCGGCGCCGGCGGTCGACCTCGTGCGCGAACCCGTCGCCGCCTGATCCGCTCGCACGAGATCTGCACACTCGCCCGCTCCGAGGGGCTGATGGCGGCGAGTGTGCAGATCTCGCCGGGGGGCTCACCCGGGCTGGGAGGGCGCTCCGGCCCGCTGGTAGTCTCTCCTCTCGGTGGTTCCGAGGGGACTCGGACCCCGGGAGGCTTCGCCTAGTCCGGTCTATGGCGCCGCACTGCTAATGCGGTTTGGGTTAATCCCCATCCCGGGTTCAAATCCCGGAGCCTCCGCGCACGTCAACTGAACATCGGCACCCGTAGCTCAACGGATAGAGCATCTGACTACGGATCAGAAGGTTAGGGGTTCGAATCCCTTCGGGTGCACGTCTGGTTGAGACACCACCGCGGCCCCGCACTTCGACGGAAGTGCGGGGCCGCGGTGTGTGGGAGCCCGTTGTGCTGCCGGGCCGAGGTCCTCGCCGGACGCGGGCGAACCGCATCGCCGCGCGCGGAGGATGTGGGGGCGGGGGGCCGGTCCTGACGGTCTGGCCGCGTTGGTCGGTCTTCCCAGCAGTGGGAAGCCATTGGTAGCCGGCTGCCCCCGCCCGACTCCCACTGTGCGCCAGGTCACATTCGACCGTCAAGACCGGCCCGGCGAGTCGTTCCGCCCGGGCGAGTCGCGACCCACCTCACAGGCCGGGACGGGCGCTCCTCGCCCCGACACGCCGCTCGACACGCGGTCGGGGTCCGGTGAGGGGGTGGCGACGATCCGTGACCTCGGTCATCATCGGAGACGCAGACGAGCCGAAAATCCAGGAGGCAGGCAGATCCGCACGATCCAGCGCCGCGCCGCCCGACCGGCGCCCGCTCCGGCCCGGGGGCGGTCCGTGGGTGCGCTCGCCGGGCTGAGCCTGCCCCTCCTGGTCCTACTGGCTGCCGCCGTCGTCACCGCCCCGTCCGCGGCGGCCATCGACGACCCCAGCCGGCCGGACGCCCGGGTCACCCACGGCCCGAGCTGCCGGCCCGGCGGCCTGGTGGTCGAGGTCGTCGCCGGCACGGCTCCCTACGCGGTCCGGCTGGCCACCACCCGCACCCCGGCCGGCGAGGACGAGGCGGTCCTGGCGCCCGGCGAGACCGTCGTCCTGCGCACCGGGGACGTCGCGCCGGGCGAGACGATCGACGGCCGCCTCGAGTTCACCGCCCAGGACGGCTCCACCTCGACCTACGCCGACGAGCTCGACGGCTACACCTTCACCCGCCCCACCACCGAGGAGTGCGAGGCGGCCAACTCGCCGCAGCCACAGCCGCAGCCCCCGTCCACCCCGGCGCCGCCCGCCACGCCGTCTCCGGAGCCGTCTCCCGAGCCGTCGCCGGGGCCTTCGCCGGGGCCGGCGCCGTCCGCGCAGCCCTCGCCGCAGCCGACCAGCCCGCAGCCGACCACCCCGCCGGCGGCCACCCCGCCGACGG
>NZ_HG931173.1:1494243-1501801 GCF_000582785.1 Candidatus Blastococcus massiliensis AP3 | reverse complement strand
CACCCCGCCGACGGCCCCCGTCCCCCCGTCGTCCCAGCGGCCGCCGTCGGGCACGCCCTCGACGGGCGCTCCGCCGAGCGCGGGCGACCAGCAGGCACGAGCCGCGAGCGAGGCGATCCCGGCCGGCGGCACGATCCGCCTGCGGATGGACGGCTTCGTGCCGGGCGAGCAGGTGACGGTCACCCTGCAGTCGACCGGCGAGCGCCTGGCCTCGGCCACCGCGGGCGACGACGGCTCGGTCACCGCGCAGGTGCGGATCCCGGCCGGGACCGCGCCCGGCCCGGCGTCCCTCGGCGTCCAGGGCGACCGGTCCGCCGGCGTCACCGACGTCCCGCTGCAGGTGGCCGGCGCGGTCGCCGAGGCGCCCGACGAGACCACCGGGCTGGTGCCGCTGCTCGCCGCAGCCGCGCTGGCCGCCACCGGCATCGCGACGCTGACGGCCGGCGCGCGGCGCCGGCCCGACCGCCCCTGAGCGGTCCGCGACCCGCCGGAGCGCGACCCGCCCGGGACGCGGTTTCAGGGCTCCCGGATCAGGGGAGACCCGCCCCGTGCAACGGTCCGAGGACGCGCTCGCGCGCGGGATCCCCCGGGATCCCGCCGCTCTTCCCGGAGTCGCTCCCCGCCCCGCCGAGACGTGGCTGCGCATCGTGCAGGTGCACGACCGCATCACCCGGCGGGTGGACTCGGCCCTGCACCGGCAGCACGGCATCTCCCTCACCGGCTTCGAGGCGCTCCGGCGGATCGCCGAGTCGCCGGGTCAGCGGGCCTCGATGGGGGAGGTCGCGGAGGCCCTGGGGCTGTCGCGGCCCGGGGTCACCAGCACCGTGAACCGGCTGGTGGCCGACGGCCTGGTGCTGCGCGAACGGGGCGACAGCGACCGGCGCCTGCTGCACGCGACGCTCACCCCCGCCGGCCGGCAGCGGGTCGAGGAGGCCGCGCAGACCCACGACGACCTCGTCGCCCACCTCCTCACCCTGCTCGGGAACGACGCCGTCGTCGTCACCGACGCCCTCGCCCGGGTCTCTGCCGCGGCGCGTTCCCGCCACTGAGACCGGCGCGGGACGGACCGGTCCCGATCGTTGCCGCTTCGTTGCCGATCGACGCTGTCCGCGTTGCTGACCTGTGCTTCCATGGTGTGACCTCGGTCACACGAGGGTGGCAGGTTCGCGGGAGGAGACGGCGATGCGACGGGCTCCGTGCAGTGCCCCGGTGCTCCTGCTCGTGGCGGTCGGCGCGCTCGCTGGTTGCGGGGACGACGGCGGCGACGGCGGCTCGGGCGACTACCCCAGCGCGGACATCCGGTTGCTGGTGCCCTACGCCGCGGGCGGCCCCACCGACCTGACCACCCGCACCGTCGGCAGCTGCTTGGAGTCCGAGCTGGATGCCACGGTGATCGTGGAGAACCTGCCGGGCGGGTCGGGCGCCCTGGCCACCACCGAGCTCATCGGCGCCGAACCCGACGGGCACACGCTGTCCCTGGTCACCGCCGGCACGATGGTGCTCACCCCGCTGGCCAACGAGGTCGGCTACACCTACGAGGACATCACCCCCATCGGCGTCATGGCCGAGGTGCCGTCGGTGCTGGCCGTCGGCGAGAACTCCCCGTACGCATCCGCGGAGGACTTCGTCGAGGCGGCCGAGGCCGACCCCGGCACGCTGAACGTCGGCGTCCCCGGCGCCTCGACGCCCCAGGGCATCGAGCTCCAGCGCCTCGCCGACGAGCACGACGTCGAGGTCACCGTCGTCCCGTTCGACGGCAATGCGGAGATGACCGCCGCGCTGCTCGGCGGCAACGTCGACGCCGTCCTGATCAACGCCTCCACCGACGTCGTCGAGAACATCGAGTCCGGCTCCTTCGTCCCGCTCATCGCCTCGTCGGAGGAGCGGCTGGAGTGGCTGCCGGATGTGCCGACCTTCACCGAGCTGGGCTTCGAGGGTCTGACGCTCTCGGGCTCCACCTTCGGCCTCGCCGGCCCGGCGGACCTGCCCGACGACGTCGTCGCGACCCTCGAGGACACCCTGCGCTCCTGTCTGGAATCCGACGAGGTTCGCGAGGGCATCGGCGTGGAGTACGTGCCGGAGGAGTTCGGCGACGCCGACCAGCTGGCCGAGGTCCTCGAGCGCACCCAGGAGGTCTACGAACCGATCCTCGGCTGACCGAGACCGCCCGACTCGTTCCGCACGCCCAGCAACCCGGAGGACCACCATGCCCCACATCCGACGGACCGCACCGGCCCTGATCGCGGCGTCCGTGCTGATCCTCGCCGCCTGCGGCGACGACGAGGGTGGTGGATCGGGCGGCGGTGACGCGTCCGACTACCCGAACGACGACATCAACCTCTACGTGCCCTACGCGGCCGGCGGCCCGACCGACCTCGCCGCGCGCACCATCGGGAGCTGCCTGGAGGAGGAGTTCGGGCAGACCGTGATCGTGGAGAACCGGGAAGGTGCCTCTGGCTCCATCGGCATGCAGGCGATGCTGGCGGGTGGGAGCGACGGTTACACGCTGTCCCTGATCGCGGTGCCGGCGACCGCCACCAACCCCCTGCAGGGGGAGGACGTGGGCTACACCAACGAGGACTACATCCCGATCGCGGCGGTCACCGAGATCCCGTCCGTGCTCGCGGTCGGCGAGAACTCCGAGTTCAGCGACGCGGAGGCGTTCTTCCAGTACGCGGAGGAGAACCCGGGCGACCTCAACGTCGGGGTCCCCGGCACGACGACGTCCCAGGCGATGGAGCTGCGGCGCATGGCCGAGGAGTACGACGTCGAGCTGACCCTCGTGCCGTTCACCGGCAACGCCGAGATGACCGCGGCGCTGCGGGGCGACAACGTGGACGCGGTCTTCATCAACAGCTCGCAGGACGTGCTGGACAACATCGAGACCGGCGCCTTCGTGCCGCTGGCCGTCAGCACCCCCGAGCCGGTGGACTACATCGACGCGCCGACGCTGGCCGAATCCGGGTTCCCCGAGCTGACCAACAGCGTCTCGGTGTTCGGCCTCGCGGCACCGGCCGAGACCCCGGACGACATCATCAGCACCCTCGAGGACGCGGTGAGCACGTGCCTGGAGGACGAGGCCACCATCGAACGGCTGGGCGAGCAGTACGTGCCCGACGAGTTCGTCGGCACCGATGCCTTCCAGGAGCGCATCCAGGAGATCGTCGACGTCTACGGCCCGATCCTGCAGGACTGATCGTCGCCGCGGGGCCCGGTTCGTCGCCGGGTCCCGCCGCACGCCGGCCCTCACCGCACCGACCGGGAGACCGATGTCGAAGCACCTGTACCGGATCGCGCCGCTCCTCCTGCTGCTGTTCGGCATCACGGCGATGCTGCAGGCCAACAGCCTGTCGCTGGGTGAGCTGCGGTCCCCGGGGCCGGGGCTGTGGCCCTTCATCGTCGCCGGGCTGCTCACGCTGACCGCCGCGGTGCTGCTGGTCATCGACGACCCCGCCGACTACGAGCCCTGGACCCGCGGCACCGTCGGCATCGGCCTCGGCCTGCTCAGCCTGGGTGTGTTCATCGTCCTCTTCGAGCAGCTCGGCTTCGTGCTGCCGGCGGTGCTCATGCTGCTGGTCTGGCTGCGACTGTTCGCCCAGGAGCCCTGGCGCCTGGCCCTGCCGCTGGCCGTCGTCGGCGCGCTGGCATTCCACTTCGTCTTCGTGGAGCTCCTGGGCGTGCCCTTCCCGGACGACGTCCTGCTCGGGCTGGGCAGCTGATGGGCACCTTCGAAGGCCTCGGCGAGGGCTTCTCCGTCGCACTGGATCCGACCAACATCCTGTACGTCTTCCTGGGCGTGCTGATCGGCACGGTCATCGGCGTCCTCCCCGGGCTGGGCCCGACGGCGACGATCGCGCTGCTGCTGCCGATCACCTACGAGCTCGAGCCGGTGACCGCGGTGATCCTGCTGGCCGGGATCTACTACGGCTCGATGTACGGCGGCACGATCACCTCGGTGCTGCTGCGGCTGCCCGGGGAGGCCGCCTCGGTGGTGACCGTCTTCGACGGCCACCAGATGGCCAAGCAGGGCCGCGCCGGCCCGGCCCTGGGTATCGCCGCGGTCGGCTCCTTCATCGGGGGCACGATCGCCGTCGTCGGCCTGGTCCTGCTGGCCCCGCCGCTGGCCGACCTGGCGGTCCGGGCCGGGCCGCCGGAGTACGTGGCGCTCACGGCCTTCGGCATCCTGCTGGTCACCTACCTGGGCACGCGGCACCCGGTGAAGAGCCTGTGCATGGCCGCGCTGGGGTTGCTGCTGGCGACCATCGGACAGGACGCCATCACGGGCACCACCCGGTTCACCTACGACCAGATCGAGCTGTTCGACGGGCTCAACTTCGTGGCCGTCGCGATGGGCCTGTTCGGCGTCGGTGAGGTCCTCCACAACCTGGAGAAGACCGAGAAGGTCGAGGTCCTCAAGTCCAAGCTCAAGAACATCTGGCCCACGCGCAAGGACTTCCGGGACTCCTCGGGCGCGATCGCCCGCGGCTCGGTCCTCGGGTTCGTCCTCGGCGTGCTGCCCGGTGGTGGCGGCGTCATCTCCTCGATGGCCTCCTACGGCGTGGAGAAGCGTCGCGCCAAGGACCCGAGTCGGTTCGGCAAGGGCGCCATCGAGGGCGTCGCCGGCCCGGAGACGGCGAACAACGCGTCGTCCACCGCGGCATTCATCCCGCTGCTCACCCTCGGCATCCCGCCCAACGTGGTCCTCGCGCTCATCTACGGCGCGCTGCTCCTCAACGGCGTCCAGCCCGGCTCGCAGCTGATCGACAACAACCCCGAGATCTTCTGGGGCGTCATCGCCTCCATGTTCATCGGCAACTTGATGCTGCTGGCCCTGAACATCCCGCTGGTCGGCATCTTCGTGCAGCTGCTGCGCGTGCGGGCCGGGATCCTGGCCGCCTTCGCGCTGCTCATCACGATGGCCGGCGTCTTCTCCGTCAACAACGACGTCTTCGACATGTGGGTCGTGCTGGTGTTCGGCCTCATCGGCTGGCTGATGAAGAAGACCGGCTTCGAGCCGGGCCCGCTGGTGCTCGCCTTCGTGCTCGGCGCGATCCTCGAGCGCGCCTTCCGCCAGTCGATGCTGCTCTCCGGGGGATCGTTCGACATCTTCGTCACCCGGCCCCTGTCGGGCGGCCTGTTCGCCGTGATGGCGCTGGTCGTCGTGGTCAGCACGGTGGCCGGCATCCGGCGGCGGCGGAACCGCAGCCGGCTGCCCGCCCTGGGCGAGGACGAGCTGGAGGCGACCGGGATGCGGGCCGAGCCCGAGGGCACCGCGGGCGTGGCGGCCGCCGACGGCACCGAGCGGGGTGCCGACGACGGCGGCTCGCCGCGCGCGGGCGGTGGCAGCACCCGCATCGATTCCGACCGGCCCTGAGCCGCGGCCCCGCGGGGGGCTGGTGCAGAGTGGGCGGAGCCGGGCGCGGGCCCGACCGAGCGCAGGGAGAGTCGTAGTTGATCGACAAGCGGGTCGGGTCGCTGCCCGAGGCGGTCGCCGGCATCGAGGACGGCGCGACGGTGTTCGTCGGCGGGTTCGGCAACTCCGGCATCCCGGTGGAACTGGTGCACGCCCTGCTCGACGAGGGCGCCCGCGACCTCACGCTGGTCACGAACAACGCCGGCAGCGGGGAGAGCGACGTCGCCGCTCTGCTGCGTGAGCACCGGGTCCGGAAGATCATCTGCTCGTACCCGAGGTCCAGCGGGTCGATCTGGTTCGAGGAGCGCTACCGGGCCGGGGAGATCGAACTGGAGCTCGTGCCGCAGGGCACGCTCAGCGAGCGGATGCGCGCGGCGGGGGCGGGCCTCGGCGGCTTCTTCACCCCCGCCGGTGCCGACTCCCTGCTCGCCGAGGGCAAGGAGGTGCGCATGATCAACGGACGGCGGCACGTCTTCGAGGAGCCGCTGCACGGCGACGTCGCCCTGATCAAGGCGCGCCAGGCCGACCGCTGGGGCAACCTCGTCTATTCCACCGCGGCGCGGAACTTCGGCCCCACCATGGCCACCGCCGCGACGACGACCGTCGTGCAGGTGCGCGAGTTCGTCGAGCTGGGCGACCTGGACCCCGAGTGCGTCGTGACCCCCGGCATCTTCGTCGACCGGGTCGTGGAGGTGCCGGCATGACCGGCCCCCGGCTCTCGCTGACCGAGATGGCCCGCCGGGTCGCCCGCGACATCCCCGACGGCGCCTACGTCAACCTCGGCATCGGCATGCCCACGCTCGTCGGCGACGTCGTCTCGCCCGACAAGGAGATCGTCTTCCACAGCGAGAACGGCATCCTCGGCATGGGCCCGGCCCCGGCACCCGGCGAGGGCGATCCCGAGCTCATCAACGCCGGCAAGCAGCCGGTCACGCTCGTGCCCGGCGGCTCGTACTTCCACCACACCGACTCGTTCATGATGATGCGCGGCGGCCACATCGACGTGACGGTGCTGGGCGGCTTCCAGGTGTCCGAGCGGGGCGACCTGGCCAACTGGGCCACCGACGAGGTCGGCCACCCGCCGGCGGTCGGCGGCGCCATGGACCTGGCGGTCGGCGCGAAGCGGGTGCTGGTCCTCATGACGCACACGACCAAGGACGGCCGGCCGAAGATCCTGCACCAGTGCACGTTCCCGCTCACCGCGGCGGCCGTGGTGGACCGGATCTACACCGAGCTGGCCGTCATCGACGTCGTCCCCGACGGGCTCGTGGTCCGCGAGATGGTGGCCGGGCTGTCCCGCGACGAGCTGCAGGCGCGTACCGGCGCCCGCCTCGGCTACGCCGACGACGTCGTCCCGCTGGACCCTGGCCAGGGCTGACGGCCCGCAGCGGTTCCGGGACGCTTCGAGCCCGTAGTGTTTCCTCCCCTGTGAGGAGGGGCACGCCCCGACCATGCTCGCGGGTTGCACCGTGGTGGTGCCCACGATCGGGCGGCCCTCGCTCGACGTGCTGCTCGACGCGCTCGCGTCCCCTCCCGGTCCGCGCCCCGCCGAGCTGATCCTGGTCGACGACCGCCGCACCGGGGAGCCGCTGCGGGTCGAGCGCCCCGGGCTGCCGCCGGTCCGGGTCCTGCGCACCGGAGGCGGCGGGCCCGCCCGCGCCCGCAACCTCGGCTGGCGCAGCGCCCGTACGGAGTGGGTCGCCTTCCTCGACGACGACGTCGTCCCCGACGCGGACTGGTACCGGAAGCTGGCCGACGACCTGTCGGGGCTGCCACCCGACGTCGCCGGGAGCCAGGGCCGGGTCCGCGTGCCGCTGCCGAGCCACCGCCGGCCCACCGACTGGGAGCGCGGCACCGCCGGGCTGGCCACCTCGAGCTGGATCACCGCCGACCTCGCCTACCGGCGCAGCGCGCTCTCGGCCGTCGGCGGCTTCGACGAGCGCTTCCCCCGGGCCTTCCGCGAGGACTCCGACCTGGCGTTGCGGGTGATGGACACCGGCGCCCGGCTGGTGCGCGGGGAGCGGTGGATCACCCACCCGGTGCGGCCGGCCGACCGGTGGATCAGCGTCCGCGTGCAGGCCGGCAACGCCGACGACGTCCTCATGCGGCGGCTGCACGGCCCCGACTGGCGGCAGCGGGCCGATG
>NZ_HG931173.1:1472224-1494112 GCF_000582785.1 Candidatus Blastococcus massiliensis AP3 | reverse complement strand
CGTCGCGCGCCGGCCCCGGGCGGCCGCACTCGCCGCCGCCGGGTGGCTCGCCGGCACCGCCGAGTTCGCCTGGGCGCGCATCGCACCCGGACCCCGGACCCGGGCCGAGATGGCCACCATGGCCCTCACCAGCGCGGTGATCCCGCCGCTGGCGACGTGGCACTGGCTGCGCGGGGTGGTGCAGCACGTGGGGGTGCGCCCGTGGCGGGGCCTGCCCGACCTGGTGCTCTTCGACCGCGACGGCACCCTCGTCCGCGACTACCCGTACAACGGCGACCCTGCGCTGGTGACGCCGGTGCCGGGGGCGGGGGAGGCGCTCGACGCGCTGCGCGCCCGCGGGGTGCAGGTGGGCGTGGTCAGCAACCAGTCCGGCGTCGCCCGCGGGATCATCACCCGCGACCAGGTCGACGCCTGCATGGCCCGGCTCGAGGAGCTGCTCGGCCCCTTCGACACCCTGCAGGTCTGCCCGCACGGTCCCGACGACGGCTGCGCCTGCCGCAAGCCCGCGCCCGGGATGGTCAAGGTCGCCTGCGCCGAGCTCGACGTCGACCCGGCCCGCTGCGTGGTCATCGGCGACATCGCCGCCGACGTGGACGCCGCGGCCGCCGCCGGCGCGACCGGGATCATGGTGCCGACGCCGGTCACCCGGAAGGCCGAGGTGGCCGCCGCGGCGCACGTCGCCCCGTCGCTGCCCGCGGCGGTGGACGACGTGCTGGGCGGTGCCTGGTGACCCCCACCCCCGGACTTTCGGCGCCGAAAGTCCCGGCCTCCTCCGGACTTTCGGCGCCGAAAGTCCCTGGGCGGCGGGGGACGGTGCTCGTCGCCCGGCTCGACAACGCCGGCGACGTCCTGCTGCAGGGCCCGCTGGTGCGGGCCGTCGCGCACGGCGCCGACCGGGTGGTCGTGCTCGCCGGCCCCGCCGGTGCCGCGGCCGCCGAGCTGCTGCCCGGCGTCGACGAGGTGTGGACCTGGGCCTGCCCCTGGATCCTCGGCGACCCACCGCCGCTCGACGCCGCCGACCTGGCCGCGCTCACCGAGCGGGTCCGGGCCCTGGCGCCCGACGAGGCGGTCGTCTCGACGTCGTTCCACCAGTCCCCGCTGCCGCTCGCGCTGGTGCTCCGCACGGCCGGGGTGCCTCGGATCAGCGCGATCAGCGTCGACTACCCCGGCTCGCTGCTCGACGTCCGGCACCGTGTGGACGACGACCTGCCCGAGCCCGAGCGGGCGCTCTCCCTGGCTCGCGCGGCCGGGTTCGAGCTGCCACCCGGCGACGACGGCCGCCTCGCCGTCCGCCGCCCCCTCCCGACGCCGCGAGATCTGCACACTCGCACCCATCAGGGCGCTGAAGGCGGCGAGTGTGCAGACCTCGCCGGACTGGAGCCGGGATACGTGGTCCTGCACCCGGGCGCCTCCGTTCCGGCGCGGGCCTGGCCGCCGGAGCGGTGCGCGGAAGCGGTCGAGGCGCTGGCCGACGCCGGTCACCGGGTGCTGGTCACCGGAGGCCCGGCCGAGCGGGAGCTCACCGCCCTGGTCGCCGGCAGCCGCGGCACCGACCTCGGCGGGGCGACGACGCTGGCCGAGATGGCGGCGCTCTTCGACGGCGCCGCCGCGGTCGTCGTCGGCAACACCGGTCCGGCGCACCTGGCCGCCGCCGTCGGCACGCCGGTCGTGTCGCTCTTCGCGCCGGTCGTCCCGGCCGAGCGCTGGGCGCCGTACGGCGTCCCCACCGTGCTGCTCGGCGACCAGACCGCGCCCTGCGCGGGCACTCGGGCCCGCGAGTGCCCGGTGCCCGGCCACCCCTGCCTGACGTCGGTGACCGCGGCAGACGTGGTCGCCGCGGTGGAGAAGCTGGTGAGCGCATGAAGGTGCTGATCTGGCACGTGCACGGCTCGTGGACGACGTCGTTCGTCCAGGGCCCGCACGAATACCTGCTCCCCGTCGTGGACGGCCCCGACGGGAGCCGGAGCCCGGACGGGCTCGGCCGCGCCCGCACCTGGGACTGGCCGGCGTCCGCCCGCGAGGTGACGCCCGAGCAGCTGCGCGCGGAGCCGCCGGACGTCGTCGTCCTCCAGCGGATGCGCGACCTGGAGCTGGTGCGCGAGTGGCTGGGCGCCGAGCCCGGCCGCGACCTGCCCGCCGTCTTCCTCGAGCACAACGCGCCGGGGCTCGAACCCGACGACGGTCCGGTGCCGCACACCCGCCACCCGATGGCCGAGCGCAGCGACATCCCGATCGCGCACGTCACGCACTTCAACCGGCTCTTCTACGACAACGGCCGGGCGCCGACGACGGTCATCGAGCACGGGATCGTCGACCCGGGCGAGCGCTGGACCGGCGAGCTCGCGCGCGCCGCCGTCGTCGTCAACGAGCCGGTCCGCCGGGGCCGCACCGTCGGCGCCGACCTGCTGCCCGGGCTGGCGGAGGTCGCCCCGGTCGACGTGTTCGGCATGGGGCTGACCGGCCTGCACGCCGCGTACGGGCTGTCGCCCGACCGGGTCGGGCTCTTCGACGACCCGCCGCAGTCCGCCATGCACGCCGAGCTGGCCCGGCGCCGCGTCTACGTCCACCCGGTCCGCTGGACCTCACTGGGCCTCTCGCTGCTCGAGGCGATGCACCTCGGCATGCCGGTGGTCGCGCTGGCCACCACCGAGGTGGTCGAGGCGGTGCCGGCCGAGGCCGGCGTGCTGTCCACCCGGCCCGAGCGGCTGTGGGCGGCCGTGCGGGCGTTCATGGAGGACGACGACGCCGCCCGGCTGGCCGGCAAGGCCGCGCGGGCGGCTGCCCTGGAGCGGTACGGGCTCCAGCGGTTCCTGCGCGACTGGGATGCCCTCCTGGGAGAGGTGACGCGATGAAGATCGACCTGGTCAGCGAGCACGCCAGCCCGCTCGCCGCCATCGGCGGGGTCGACGCCGGCGGGCAGAACGTGCACGTCGCGGCGCTCGCCGCGGGCCTCGCGCGCCGCGGGCACGAGGTCACGGTGCACACCCGTCGGGACGACGACGCGCTGCCCGAGCGGGTGGTGCTCCAGGACGGTTACGACGTCGTGCACGTGCCCGCCGGGCCGCCGAAGGAGCTGCCGAAGGACGACCTGCTGCGGCACATGCCCGAGTTCGCCACCAACCTCCGCCGCACCTGGTCGGAGCACCCGCCCCACCTCGTGCACGCGCACTTCTGGATGAGCGGGCTGGCCTCGGTCGCCGCGGCCGGCGGCATCCCCGTCCTGCAGACCTTCCACGCGCTCGGCTCGGTCAAGCGCCGCCACCAGGGCGACGCCGACACCTCGCCGCCCAACCGGATCGACCTCGAGCGCTCGCTGTGCCGGAGCGTCCGCCACGTCGTCGCCACCTGCAGCGACGAGGTCTTCGAGCTGCGCCGGCTCGGGCTGACCACCGACCGCGTCTCGATCGTGCCGTGCGGGGTCGACACCTCGGCCTTCACGCCGCGGGGCCCGGTGGCGCCGCGGGGGGACCGCACGCGGCTGCTCGTGCTCGGCCGGCTCGTCGAGCGCAAGGGGCAGGACGACGCCGTGCGGGCGCTGCGGGCGGTGCCCGACGCGGAGCTCGTCGTCGTCGGCGGGCCGCCCGCCGACCGGATCGACGCCGATCCCGAGGTGCGCCGGCTGCGGGCGATCGCCGCCGAGGCAGGGGTGGCCGACCGGCTGGTCTTCGCCGGCTCGGTCGCCCGGGACGACGTCCCCGGCTGGATCCGCTCCTCCGACGTCGTCCTGGCCGTGCCCTGGTACGAGCCGTTCGGCATCACGCCGCTGGAGGCCATGGCGTGCGGCCGGCCCGTCGTCGCCACCGCCGTCGGCGGGCTGCAGGACAGCGTCGTCGACGGCGTCACCGGCGACCTCGTGCCGCCGCGCGACCCCGAGCGGCTCGGCCAGGTGCTCGCCGCGCTGCTCGCCGACGACGCGCGCCGCGCGGCCTACGGCGCCGAGGGCGTGCAGCGCGCCCGCGCCCGCTACCGGTGGAGCCGCGTGGTCGCGGACACCGAATCCGTCTACCGGCAGGTCCTCGCCCGCCGCCCGCTCGTGGAGGCCGCCCGATGAAACCGCACTCCTTCCTCGAGAACGTCGCCGCCGAGGTGCCGGCGCCGGGCACCTGCACGCACCTCACCGGAGCCGACCACGTGCGGTCGCTGCAGGCCGCGCTGCGGTCGCTGGAGGGGCAGCTCGACGCGCTCGACCGCTGGGGGCGGCTGCTGGCCGGCGTCCTGTGCTCGGAGTCCCGCGGCCGGCTGCTGGCCGCCGGGAACGGGGGCAGCGCCGCGCAGGCCCAGCACCTGACCGCCGAGCTGGTCGGCCGCTACCGCGCCGACCGGCCGCCGTTCTCCGCCATCTGCCTGACCGCCGAGACCTCCACGCTCACCGCGATCGCCAACGACTACCCGGCCGACGAGCTGTTCGCCCGTCAGGTCGAGGCGCACGGCCGGCCCGGGGACGTGCTGGTGCTGCTGTCCACCTCGGGCCGCTCACCCAACGCCGTCGCGGCCGCCCGCCGCGCACGCGAATGCGGGATCACCGTGCTGGCGCTCACCGGCCCCGAGCCGAACCCGCTGGCCGCCGCTGCCGACGACGCCGTCTGCATCGACTCCCCGTGGACGGCCACCGTGCAGGAGTGCCACCTGGTCGCGCTGCACCTGGTGTGCGCCGCGTTCGACGCCGCCGTGCTCGCCGCGCCGGCCCGCGTGGCGTCCGGCCCCTCCCTGGGGCAGGCGGGATGACGGGGCCGCTGGTCGTCGTCGGCGACGCGCTGCTCGACGTCGACCTGGTGGGGTCGGCGTCGCGGCTGACCCCCGACGCGCCCGTGCCGGTGGTCGAGGACGTCTCCCGTCGCGAGCGGCCCGGCGGCGCCGCGCTGGCCGCCGTCCTCGCGGCCGCCGCGACCACGCGCGAGGTCGTGCTGATCGCGCCGCTGGACTCCGACGAGGGCGCCGACCGGCTGCGGGCGCTGCTCGACGGGCGGGTGCGGCTCGTGCCGATCCCGGCCACCGGCGGCACGGCGGTGAAGCAGCGCATCCGGGTGGGCGACCACTCGGTGGCGCGGCTGGACTCCGGTGCGCCGGTCGCCACGCTCGGCCCGCTGCCCGACGAGGCGGCGTCGGTCCTGCGCTCGGCCGCGGCGGTGCTGGTCGCCGACTACGGCCGGGGGACGACGGCGGCGGCCGACGTGCGCGAGGCGCTCGCCGCCGCGCGCGGCCCGGTGGTCTGGGACCCGCACCCGCGCGGCGCCGACCCGGTGCGGGGTGTCCGCCTGGTGACACCCAACGCCGCGGAGGCCGCCCGGCTGGTGCCCGCCGTGGACGGTGACGGACTGGCCGCGGTCGGCGCGCGGGCGGAGGCGCTCATCGGGCACTGGGGAGTCGGCGCGGTCGCGGTGACGATGGGCTCCCGCGGAGCGCTGCTCTCCTACGGCTCGGGCGCGCCGATGGTGGTTCCGGCCGTGCCCGTCTCCGGTGGGGACAGCTGCGGGGCGGGCGACTCCTTCGCGGCCGCCGCCGCACTCGCGCTGGCCGACGGCGCGGTGACCGGCGAGGCCGTGGCGGCGGGGGTGGCGGTCGCGTCGGCGTTCGTCGCCGGCGGCGGGGCCTCGGCGTGGGACGTCGACCGTCCGGAGCCGAACGTGGTCGCCGAGCCGGGGGCGGAGGGTGTGATCGCGCGGGTGCGGGCGGCGGGCGGCACCGTCGTCGCCACCGGAGGCTGCTTCGACCTGCTGCACCCGGGGCACGTCGCGACGCTGCGGGCCGCCCGCGGGCTGGGCGACTGCCTGGTCGTGTGCATCAACTCCGACGACTCGGTGCGCCGGCTCAAGGGCCCGTCCCGCCCGCTGGTGACCGCGCCGGACCGGGCGCGGGTGCTCGAGGCGCTGGAGTTCGTCGACGCCGTCGTCGTCTTCGACGAGGACACCCCGTCGGCGGTGCTGGAGCGGCTGCGCCCCGACGTGTGGGCCAAGGGCGGCGACTACGCGGGCGCGGACCTGCCCGAGGCGGCGGTGCTGCGGACGTGGGGCGGGCAGGCCGTCGTCCTCCCGTACCTGGACGGCCACTCGACCACCGCCCTGGTCGAGCGCTCCCGGGTGTAGTGCGCGCCCACGACGGGACTTTCGGCGCCGAAAGTCCCCGGCCCTGATGGGACTTTCGGCGCCGAAAGTCCCGGTAGCGGTGGTGCTGCGGCCGCTGGGGCTGGGGGACCTGCTCACCGGGGTGCCGGCGATCCGGGCGATCCGGGCGGTGGTGCCCGACCACCGGCTGGTCCTGGCCACCACCGGGTCGCTGCGCCCGCTGGCCGAGCTGATCGACGCCGTCGACGAGGTGCTGCCCGCCCGGGAGCTCGAGCCGCTGGACTGGACCGGGCCTCCTCCCGAGCTCGCCGTCGACCTGCACGGCAAGGGCCCGGCCTCGCACGTCGTCGTCGCCGACCTCCACCCGCGGCGGCTGCTCACCTTCGACAGCCCCGGCTATCCCGGCCCGACCTGGTACGCCGACGAGCACGAGGTGCGCCGCTGGTGCCGGCTGGTCTCCGACGGGCTGGGCGTCGACGCCGACCCCGACGCGCTCGACCTGGCCGTCCCGCCCGCGCCCCCGCCGGTGCGCGACGTCGCCGTGGTGCACCCGGGTGCCGCCCATCCGTCCCGGCGCTGGCCCGCCGACCGGTTCGCCGCCGTCGCCCGGCACCTCGCCGACGCCGGGCACGACGTGCGGATAACCGGCGGACCGGCGGAGGTGGAGCTGGCCCGGTCGGTGGCCGTGGCCGCCGGTCTCGGTCCCGACGCGGTCCTGGCGGGGCGGACGACGTCGCTGGAGCTGGCCGGCGTGATCGCGGCCGCGCGGCTCGTGGTCTGCGGCGACACCGGGGTGGCGCACCTGGCGAGCGCCTACCGGCGTCCGTCGGTGGTGCTGTTCGGCCCGGTGTCACCGGCGCTGTGGGGCCCGCCGCCGCGCCCGCAGCACGTCGTCCTCTGGCACGGGGACGGCGCCGGCGACCCCTGGGGGACCGAGCTCGACCCCGCCCTGGCGCGGATCACCGTCGACGAGGCCGTCGAGGCCCTCGGCGCCCTCCCCGACGGTTCGTGCACCGGCCGCCGGGGCGGTTAGTGCACAAACCGTCCGTCACCCGCGCTGGCGGAGGGCGTCGAAGAGGACGCTCTGCAGGTCGTTCTCGTCGACCGCCGAGTAGGCCGCACCGCCGGTCGCCTCGCCGATCGTCTCGAGCGCGCTGAGGTCGGCGTCGGGACCCAGCGCGATGCCGATGACCTTCACCGGGCGGCCCGGGTCGGCCTCGCCGGCGATCGTCTGCAGCAACCCGTCCAGCCCGATGCTGTCGCCGTCCTCGTCGGTGCCGTCGGTGATGACGACGACGGTGTTCACCGCGGTCGGATCGAAGTCCACCCGGGCCTTGCGGACGGCGGCCAGGATCGTGTCGTACAGCCCGGTGCCGCCGGGGGAGAGGCGGGTCGGGAAGGTGTCCGCCTGCTCCTGGAGGACGTCGCGCTGCGTGCGCCCGTCCACCTCGGCGTCCAGCGACCGGGTGGGCACCAGCTCCTGCCAGTCGGCGGCGCCGTCGAGCTCGCGGGCGAACACCCACAGCCCGATCGCCGAGCGGCCGGGGATGAGCGCCAGTGCGCTCTTGGCGGCGTCCCGCGCGAGCGTGGCGCGGTTGCCGCCGCCCACCTCGGCCTCCATCGACGCCGAGACGTCGACGACGGCGAGCAGCCGGGAGGGTGCGGCCAGGGCGGCCAGCCGGTCAAACAGGCCCTGCACCTGGTCCGGGTCGAGCTCCACCGGGTCCGGGGCCTCCTCGCGGATGCCGGTCTCCTCGCCGGCGGCGGGGGGCGCGGTGTCGTCCGCGTCGCGGAAGCCCGCCTCGCTGACGGCGGTCCGCGCGTCGTCGGAGGTCAGGACGGCGACGACCGAGTCGACCGCCCGGCTCTGGTCGCCCGTCGGGGAGCCGACGCGGACCACGGGGTAGTCGAGCACCGGTGAGCCCTCGGAGGGGTACACGGCGACGAGCGAGGACTCGCCGTCGGCGGTGTGGGCCGCGTACACCGCCTGCTCGGTCACCGGCACGAGCGCGGCGTCGGAGGCGCCCTCGCCGGCGGCCTCGAGCGCGCTCGACGCGCCGCCCGAGGCGCGGTCGGCGGCCAGCACGGCCTCGACGACGGCGGTGTCGGCCTGCTCGTCGCCGTCGACGGTGCCGCGGAGCGCGGCGAGCGCCGCGAGCGCCTCGGCGCTGGCCGCGATGTCGGGCATCGCGACCGGCTGGTCCTCGGTCAGCGCCTCCGACCAGGTCGGCGGCGCGTCGGACCAGCCCTGGTCGTCGACCACCGCGGTGCTGGTCGCGAGCACCACGGGTGAGGTGGCCATCGACGAGCCGGGCGAGAGGTCGGCGTCCCCGGCGCGGGGGAACCACAGGGAGGAGTCCGGAATCCACACGTCGGGCAGCGCGTCGGCGTCGAGGGCGCTGAGGTCGCCCGCGGTCTGCAGCGGCTCCTGGGCGGTCACCTCGGCCGTGACGCAGCCGTCGGCGCCGAGCGCGTCCGGGTCGGAGAGCAGCTCCTCGGCGAGCCCGGCCAGTTCGGGGGTGACCGTCACGGCGACGGTCGACCGCGTCGCGCAGTCCTCGTCGTCCCCACCGGTGAGCCACCACACCAGGCCTCCGGCGAGGAGGACGAGCGCGAGGCCTGCGGCGATCAGGACGTAGGGAACCGGGCGGCTGGGGGTGGTGGGATCGGCGTGGCGGCCCATGCTCGCTCTCTGAGGTCGACAGGGGGACGGACGCGGTCCCCCCGAGCCGCATCAACAGACTAGATGTGTCTGCCGACGGAGTGTGCCCGCCGGCCCGCACGGGGCCGGACGCCCCCCGGTCAGCCGGCTTCGGCTCCTCGCGCGGCGAGCTGCCTGGAGAACCAGTCCACCGTCCGCCGGAGCCCCTCCTCGGACGGGACGCGCGGCCGCCAGTCCAGCAACTGCTCGGCGCGCGTGGTGTCGGGACGACGGACCTTCGGGTCGTCCACCGGCAGGTCGATGAACTCGATCGGGGAGTCGGATCCGGTGAGCTCCACGATCCACTCGGCGAGCCGCAGCATGGACAGCTCGTCGGGGTTGCCGATGTTGACCGGCCCGGCGTGACCGGAGAACGCCATGGCGAGGATGCCGGTCACGGTGTCGTCGACGTAGCAGATCGAGCGGGTCTGCGAGCCGTCCCCGGCCACGGTGAGCGGCCGGCCCGACAGCGCCTGGCCGACGAAGGCGGGGATGGCCCGGCCGTCGTCGGCACGCATCCGCGGGCCGTAGGTGTTGAAGATGCGGACGATCCCGGTGTCGGTGCCCTTGGAGCTGCGGTAGGCCGTCGTCAGGGCCTCGCTGAAGCGCTTCGCCTCGTCGTAGACACCCCGGGGGCCGACCGGGTTGACGTTGCCCCAGTACTCCTCGGGCTGGGGGTGCACGAGCGGGTCGCCGTACACCTCCGACGTCGAGGCGAGCACGTAGCGGGCGCCCTTGTCGTGGGCCAGGCCGAGGGTGTGCAGCGTGCCGAGGCTGCCGACCTTGAGCGTCTCGATCGGCATCTTCAGGTAGTCCAGCGGGCTGGCCGGCGAGGCGAAGTGCAGCACCAGGTCGACCGGGCCGGGCACGTGCACGTAGTCGGTGACGTCGCAGCGGACCAGGCGGAAGCCGGGGCGCTCCATCAGGTGCAGGACGTTCTCGGGGGAGCCGGTGAGGAAGTTGTCGAGGCAGACGACCTCGACGCCGCGGTCGAGCAGGTGCTCGCACAGGTGCGAGCCGAGGAAGCCGGCGCCGCCGGTGACCACCGCCCGGCGGATGGTCCGTGCGCCGCGCACCGGCTGTGCCATGTCAGCTCCTCGCTGCCTCGCTGCCTCGCTGCCTCGCTGCCTCGTTGGCGCAGGTGCGCCGCGACGGGCGTGCCGCGGGCCTCCTACCCGGACGCCGGGGCCACACACGTCCACGTGGGACCGTCGGTCCTGGCGACGATTGGGTCACGAGTCCGTCCGGATCGACCGGCCCGATCCCGCGGAAGGTCACAATGGGCGCATCGCACAGTGATGGTTCCGACGTGTTGTGCTGAACGACGCGTCTAAGGAGGAGTTCGAGTGCAGGCGTTCGACACCCAGGTCGCGGCTCGACTGGCGGATCTCGCTCCGCTGCTGCTCGACCAGCTCGACGCCATGACCGACCGGATGGTGGAACTCCTCACGCGCACCGAGCCCGCCTACGAGGAGATGGTCGCCCAGGCCGAGGCCGACCTGCGCAGCTCGACCCGGGACAACCTGGAGCAGGGGCTCCTCGCCCTCATCGGCGCCTCCCAGGGCGCCTGCCCGGCGATGAGCGGCGCCCGCGAGGTGGGCCGTCGCCGCGCCGCCCAGGGGATCCCGCTGGAGGCGGTGCTGCGTGCCTACCGCCTGGGCGGGCAGATCACCTGGGAGACGCTCCTGACCGTGTCCCGCCAGGCCGGCGGCCGGCACGACACCCTCCTCCTCGAGGTCGCCGGCGCGGTCTGGCGCACCAACGACGGCGAGTGCGCCGCGCTCGCCGAGAGCTACCGCGAGGAGCAGCGCCGGCTGGCCGGCGTGGACGAGGAGACCCGGATGCGGGTCCTCGACGGGCTGCTCGACGGCCGCGGCGAGGACCCCTCGTTCGTGCGGACGGCGTCGGACCTGCTCGCGATGTCGCTGGACGGTCAGCTGATGGCCGTCGTCGCCCTGCCCGCCGCCGACGGCGAGCCGGCGCTGGACGGCATCGGGGAGGAGCTGCTCCGGCGCGGCGTGCACTCGGTGTGGGGCACGCGGTCCGGAGCCCAGGTCGGCGTCGTCGCCCTCGGCACGCAGTGCGCGCCCGACCTCCGGGCGCGGCTGCAGAAACTGGCCACCGGCCCGGTCGGGGTGTCGGCACCGGTCGACAGTGCCGCGGCGCTGAGCTCGGCCTACCGGATGGCGGAGACGGCCGCCCGGACCCTGCCCACCGGCGCCCGCCGCGTCGTCACCATCGACGAGCGGCTGCCCGAGGCACTGCTCAGCAACTCGCCGGAGATCAGCTCGCGGCTGGTGGGTCAGACGCTGGGCGGCGTGCTGGCGCTGCCGGAGGACGAGCGCGAGGTGCTGCTGGACACCCTGTCGGCGTTCCTGGCCTCGGACGGCTCACCGACCCGTGCGGCCGACGAGCTGTACTGCCACCGCAACACCGTGATGCACCGGCTGCGGCGGATCGAGTCGGTGACCGGCCGCAAGGTCACCGACCCGCGGGCCCGCCTGCAGTGGCAGCTGGCACTGCTCGGGGCCGAGCACGGACGTCAGGCCCAGCGCTCCGCCTAGCTGGGTTCAGCCGTTCGAGGGACGTAATTCGCTTCGGCGCCTGCTTCGTCATCGAGGACCCACCAGGCATCGATCGCATCGACGGCGATCCGCAGATGGTTGAGCTGGATAGGGACGCCGCCAGGTGGGGTCAGGGTCGCTTGCTGAAATGAGATCCTAGGGACAGGTGTTGCTGCTCTGGCGACCTTGGGCACGTCGGCCAGTGCGACATCATCGAGAGTGAAGCCTGCTCCGGCGGATTCGTAGTACTTGTCGAATGCCTCCTGTGCCTCTTCCTCGCGCGCGACCTGTGCCTCGTGCTGCTTACGAAGCGCGTCGGTTGCGGTGCTCATCATGTCCTCGGGCCATTCGGGGTAGAACGTGCGGGCCGCTCGTTCAACTGCCTTGCTGGCTGACTCCGTGAACTGAGTGTCCGACCCAATCGCTCCGCGAATTATCGTCCCCTTGACCAAGAGGCCAAGGGCTACGGGTACGCCGGATCGGCCGAGTGTGGCGATCAAGTCCAGCCGGGCATCCCCTCCCTGAGAGAACCACTGGCGGTCCAACCGCTTGGCTACGGCCTCGCTTCGGTTGATGTCCTCAGGCGGAGACACGCTTGAGCCTTTGAAGCTCTCGAATCGCGCCTGATGCAGGCATGGCGATGATGGGAGCGATCAAACGTGTGCCCGCGTGCGTGCTTGAGTCGTGTGCGTCCAGCCGCTCGACTACCCAATCGCGCATGAGTTGGCTAGGTGCGACGTCTTCGGAAGCAGCCACCTTGCGGAGTTGGTCCAGCTTCTCAACCGGGATGCGAATCGAGTACACCTGAGACGGGCGCCGAGGGGGCGCGACGGTGACGGCTGGTTCGTCGTCCTCGACGTCCTCGATCGCCGCGACGGCCTCGAGCATTTCGCGATCTCGCTCACTCATCCTGACCTCCTCGCATGTATAGACGCTTGTCTGCATTGTTGGCGGTGACCCCGGATGCTCCGTTCCAGGAGCCATCTTCAGGATCGTCCGACCAGATCCACACCTTGAGCATCTCTCCTCGTCCGAAGGCCGACGGAGAGAATCCGACAACCTTCAGCGACGCAGTTTCGGGCTTATCCGCTCCAGCCACTCTGACGACGCGGCGCGCATCGAGGGCAGCCTCGGTGCACCACTCCGGCTCGAGGGACGGTTGTCCAGGCTGCCGCTGAGGTCGGGTGCGGACATGATCACTTGCCTCCTCTGACCACGTCACGTCATCAATGCGCAGTGCCTGAAGGTCGACCCCCTTGTAGAGGGGTCGGCGCGCCATGCCGATCAAGTATTACGACGTAATACGAAGTTGGCAAGCCTTACTGGAGGTAGTTCTCCACCGTCTTCTCGGGGCGGACCTCAGCCTCATCGGGGTCCTCGTCGTACTGGCGCTTGGCGCGACGCTGCCGCAGGAGGTCCCAGCACTGGTCCAGGTCGGCCTCGACCTTGCTCATGCGGGCGCGCGTCTCGTCGGTGTGCTCGGCGCTGTCGCGGAGCTTGTGCTCCTCGTCGACCAGCGAGTGGATGCGGCTGAGGATGTCGTTCTCGTCCATGCCGGGATGCTGCCCTGAGGTGGCTGCACGAAACGGCCGTCAGCCGTTCCCGGGCACCCAGCACTCGAGGAACGCGGCCAGCCGGCGGGTGACCGCACCACCCGAGCGACCCAGGGAGAGCAGCGCGGCCCGCTCCAGCGGCACCCGGACGGTCCGGCGCCCGTCCTGCCGCGTGACGACGGCGTGCCCGCCCTCGACCAGCTCGGCCCACGGGCGGTCCAGGTGTGCGCGCACGCGGGTGAGGGCCTCGGCGGTGGGACCGGCGTTGCCCTCGACCATCGCGGTGACGAACGCGGGATCGCTGCCGATGACCCGCGTGCCGTCGCGGAAGCTCCCCGCGGCCAGGGCCAGCGCCAGGGGGCCGGCGTCGGCCGCGGCACGCGCGAGGGCGGCGGCCAGCAGGTGCGGCACGTGGCTGATCGCGGCGACGGCGGCGTCGTGCTCCGCGGCGGTCGCGGGAACCACCTCGGCCCCGGCCGCGAGCGCCACCTCGGCGACCCGCAGCCACCGCGTCAGGTCGGTGTCCGGCTCCACGCACACGGCCCAGCGGGCACCGGTGAACAGCGCCGGGTCGACGGCCGCGTGCCCGGAGCGCTCGGTGCCGCACATCGGGTGGCCGCCGACGTACCGGGTCCCGAGCGCGGGCCCCAGCGCCTGCAGCACCGGGCCCTTGACCGAGCCCAGGTCGGTGACGGTGGCGTCGGGATCCGCGGTCAGCCCGTCCAGCGCCGTCGCCATGGCGGGCAGCGGAACGGCGAGGACGACGACGCCGGAGAGCTCCCGGGTGATGGTCACCCCGCGGGCCGCGGCGGCCTCGCGGGCGGCGGGGTCGACGTCCCAGCCGGAGACCTGTCGCCCCGCGGCCATGAGCGCGGCGGCCAGCGAGCCGCCGAGCTGACCGAGCCCGACGACGCCCACCGGAGGGACCGGCATGGTGGGTACCGGGAACGTTTCCGCCATGATCGGACCCTATGACCCCCAGGTCGTTTCTCCTCACGCCGGAACTGGCCGACTACGTGCGCGCCTCCACCGAGGCGCCCGACGAGGTGATCGCCGACCTCATCGCGGAGACCGCCGCCATGGCCGAGCGCGGTGAGGCGCCCGGCACGATGCAGATCGCCGCGGAGCAGGGCGCGCTGATGCAGCTGCTCACGACGGCGCTGGGCGCGCGGACCGCGATCGAGATCGGCACCTTCACCGGCTTCTCCGCGCTGTGCATCGCCCGGGGGCTCCCGGCCGACGGATCGCTGCTCTGCCTGGACATCAGCGAGGAGTGGACGGCGGTCGGCCGCCGGTACTGGGAGCGCGCCGGGGTTGCCGACCGGATCGAGTTGCGGCTGGGGCCCGCGCTGGAGACGCTGCGGTCGCTCCCGGCCGTCGAGACCTACGACCTGGCGTTCGTCGACGCGGACAAGACCGGGTACGCCGCGTACGTCGAGGAGCTGCACCCGCGGCTGAACCCGAACGGCGTCGTCCTGCTGGACAACACCCTGCGGGACGGCCGGGTGCTGGACCCGCAGGACGAGTCCGACCGCGCCCTCGCCGAGCTCAACGCGGCCCTGGCGGCGGA
The DNA here is from genome assembly GCF_000582785.1 of Candidatus Blastococcus massiliensis AP3. Taxonomy (GTDB): domain Bacteria; phylum Actinomycetota; class Actinomycetes; order Mycobacteriales; family Geodermatophilaceae; genus Blastococcus; species Blastococcus massiliensis. The sequence goes on along the minus strand of NZ_HG931173.1, from coordinate 1,479,662 downwards.
CCCGCGGTGGGAGACGGCGCTGCTGCCCCTGGCCGACGGCCTGACGCTGCTGCGCAAGCGATGAGCGATCCGGTCGGGCCCGGCAGCTTCGCCGTCCGGGTGAGCCGCGGGAGCGGGCGCTGGCGCGTGGAGCTGCTCGCCGAGGACGCCGGCGACGAGCTGCCCGTGCTGGAGCGGGCGCTCGGGGAGCCCGGCGCCGGAGGGTGGCCGCCGCCGTTCGTCGTGGTGGTCGACTCCCGGCTCTACTTCGTCGTCCTGCGGCACGGACCGGGTGGCATGGTGCGGGCGCTGATCTCGGACGCGACCATGCTCGAGTGGGTGCTCGCCGCCGAGGTGGTGGAGCGCTACGGCATCGGCGTCGACACCGACGGCGCCTTCGACGACGACGAGAGCGGCTGGCCCGGTGGAGACCTGGACGTCTTCGCCGACGACGGCCTGCCCGCGGAGGAGCTGAGACCGATCGTGACAGCCGACGACCTCTGGGCCGAGGAGATGGTCCACCGGATCGCGGGGCGGCTCGGCTTCGCCGACGAGCTGGCCGCGGCGGTGAACCCGTGACCGGCACCGTGTCCGCGGTGGTCTTCGACCTCGGCGGCGTGATCACCGAGAGCCCGATGACCGCGTTCGCCGCCTACGAGCGCGAGGCCGGCCTGCCCGACGGGATCATCCGGCAGCTGAACTCGACCGACCCCGACACCAACGCCTGGGCGCGGTTCGAGCGCAACGAGCTCGACGTGGCCGGCTTCTCCGAGGCCTTCGAGGCCGAGGCCGCCGCGCTGGGGCACCGGCTCGACGCGAGCCGGGTGCTCGCCGCGCTGCGGGGCGAGGTGCGGCCGGCGATGGTGACGGCGATCCGGCGGCTGCGCGAGGCCGGGCTGCCGCTGGGCATGGTGTCCAACAACGTCTCGCCGATGGAGCGCGGCGGCCGGATGGACGACATCCTCGACCTCTTCGACGTGATCGTGGAGTCGTCGGTGGAGGGCGTGCGCAAGCCCGAGCCGGAGATCTACCGGCGCGCGCTGGACCGGCTGTCCGAGGCCGTGGGACGCCGGATCGAGGCGTCCGACTGCGCCTACCTCGACGACCTGGGCATCAACCTCAAGCCCGCCCGGGCCCTCGGCTTCTCGACGATCAAGGTGGTCGACCCGACCGTCGCGATCGCCGAGCTCTCGGCGCTGGTGGGCTTCCCGCTGGACGGGCCGGGGTGAGCTCCGACCTCGACGCGGCGATGGGGCGGGCGCTCGAGCTGGCGGCGGCCGCGCAGGAGTGGGGCGACACCCCGATCGGCGCCGTCGTCCTCGGGCCCGACGGGGCGGTGCTCGCCGAGGCGGCCAACGAGCGGGAGAAGCGTGGTGACCCGACGGCGCATGCCGAGGTGCTCGCGCTGCGGGCGGCCGCGGAACGACACGGCGACGGCTGGCGGCTGACCGGCTGCACGCTGGTGGTCACCCTCGAGCCCTGCACCATGTGCGCCGGCGCGAGCGTCCTGTCGCGCGTCGACCGGGTCGTCTACGGCGCCGACGACCCCAAGGCCGGTGCGGCCGGATCGCTCTGGGACGTCGTCCGCGACCGGCGGCTCAACCACCGGCCCGAGGTCACCGCGGGTGTCCGCGCCGAGGAGTGCGGCGCACTGCTACGCGCGTTCTTCCGCGCTCAGCGGGGGCTGTAGTCTCTTCGGCGGTGGCGTGTCCGAGCGGCCGAAGGAGCACGCCTCGAAAGCGTGTGAGGTGCAAGCCTCCGTGGGTTCAAATCCCACCGCCACCGCCATGGGGACGGCGACGTTCGTGCAGGTCAGCGACCTGACGAGCGTCGCCGTTCCTGGTTCAGGCGTCGGTGCAGCCGGCCGCGCAGCCGCACCCCTCGCCCTTCCACGCCTGGACGCCCTCGCGGACCGCCACGGCCGCGAGGACCAGCCCGGCGAGCGGATCGGCCCAGCCCCAGCCCAGCGTCGCGTTGAGCACCAGCCCGACGAGCAGGACGGCGGACAGGTAGGTGCACAGCAGCGTCTGCGTCGAGTCGGCCACCACGGCGCCGGAGCCGAGGGAGCGGCCGGTGCGACGCTGCGCCCAGGACAGGAACGGCATGATGACCAGCGAGGCGCAGGCCAGGCCGATGCCGACCGGTGACGTCTCCGGCTCGCTCCCGGCGAACAGGGCGCGGACCGACTCGACCGCCACGTACGCGGCCAGCGCGAAGAACGAGAACGCCATCAGGCGCAGCGCCTGTCGCTCGCGGGACTCCGGCAGCCGGTGGCGGAACTGCCACAGGATGATCAGCCCGCTGGAGACCTCGACCACCGAGTCCAGACCGAAGCCGATCAGCGCGACCGATCCGGCGGCGACCCCCGCGGCGATCGCGACGATCGCCTCGACGGCGTTGTAGGTGACCGAGGCGCCGGCGAGCAGCTGCGCCCGGCGCCCGAGCCGGCTGCGCTCGCCCGCGGTCAGCGCGGGGTGGGTGTGGGTGGCCGTCACCGGTCGGCCGGCTCGCCGTAGGTGGGGCACAGCGCGACGGCGTCGCCGGTGGCCGCCAGCAGCCGCTCCGCCGCCGCGAGCACCTCGAGCAGGGGTGCGCTGTGACTCAGCGACCACAGGGAGGCCCGGCCCTGCGGCCGGGAGGTCACGAGGCCGCAGTCGCGCAGGCAGGCCAGGTGCGCCGAGACGGTGGACTGTGCGAGCCCGAGATGCGCGGTGAGGTCGACGACCTTGTGCTCGCCGAGGGCGAGGTGGCGCAGGATCGCCAGCCGGGCCGGCTCGCCCAGGCTCCGGAACATGCACGCGGCTGCCGACAACGCGACGGTCTCGTCGACCGACGGCTCAGGAGCAGCGCCCGTGCGCGCTTTCATCGTCACCGGGCGATGATAGCCCGTCGTCCGTGCCGTTCGGCGTCAGTCGACCGGGAAGTCGCTGTCCAGGATGAGCCGGCCGTCCTGCACCAGGAACGTGAACACGTGCGGCCCGGTCTCCCGGCGACCGTCGGAGTAGCGGTACTCGAGCGTCGCCGTCGCCTGGTTCTGCCCGTCGGTGGCCCGGACGTCGCTCACGCGCACGTCGTCGAACTGCTGCCAGTAGCGGATGTAGTTGTCACGGCTGATGTTGGCGCGCAGGGTCGGCCCGGTCCGGTCCCACGCCTGCGCCGGGTTCTCGAGCACCTGCCGGTGGTAGTCCTCGAGGAATCGCTCGACGTTGTCCGCGGACAGCGGGTCGCCGTCGGCCTGGGGCGCGTTCCCCTGGTTGCCGTTGCCGTTCCCCTGGTTCCCCTCCGTCGCGTCGCCACCGCCCTCGGTGCCCCCACCCTGGGTGTCGTCCCCCTCGGCGTCCTCGTCCTCGGCCTCGTCGTCCTCCGGCTCGGGGTCGGGAGCCGACGACGGCGCCTCGGACGACACCGCGGTGTCCCGGGCCTGCGGGCCGCCGTCGTCGTCGGGCAGGGAGATGACGAAGGCGACGAGCCCGACGAGCGCCGCGACGAGCAGCGCCGCGGCGAGCCAGATCCCGCGCCGGCGCCTGGTCTTCCCACGCGGCTCGGCGTCGACGACCGGCTCGGAGACGGCGGCCGGCGCCGGATCGGGGCGGGCAGCCTCCGGCCGTTCGGGTGCCGGGGTGGCCGGCGGGGAAGGCGGTGGCGCCGGGGGGCCGGCGGCGTCCTCCACCGGCAGCACGGCCGCGCCGGCGGGGAACATCTCCGTGTGCTTGCGCCCGGTGGCCGGGCGCAGGTCGGTGCGGGCCAGGAGCACCGTGGTGGTGTCGCCGCTGCGGCCGGCCGCCAGCCTCGCCAGCTCGTCGCGGACCTCGGCCATGGTGGGCCGCGCGGCCGGGTCGGTCGACAGCATCCGCATCAGCGGCTGGGCGAGCGAGCCGGCCCGCAGCGGCGGGCGGATCGATCCGCCGGCCACCTTGTGCAGCATCGCCAGCGCGTTGTCCTCCATGCCGAAGGGCGGCTGGCCCTCCAGGCAGGTGTAGAGCGTGGCGCCCAGGGAGAAGACGTCGCTGGCCTCGTCCATCTCCTGGCCCTGCGCCACCTCCGGCGCGAGGAACGCCGGCGTGCCGGTGATCTGACCGGTCTGGGTGAGCGTGACGTCGCCGCTGGCGTGCGAGATGCCGAAGTCGGTGATCTTCACCAGACCCTCGAGCCGCTCACCCTGGCCGATGAGGATGTTGGCCGGCTTCACGTCGCGGTGCACGATCCCGGCGGCGTGCGTGGCGGCCAGCGCGTCGGCCACCTGGGCGCCGATCTGCGCCACCTGGTCCACGCGCAGCAGCCCGTCGGCCGTGACCACCTCGGCCAGGCTGCGCGAGGGCAGGTACTCCATGACCAGCCAGGGCGTCTCGCCCTCCTGGGCGACGTCGTAGACCGAGATCGCGTGCGGGTGGCTCAGCCGCGCGGCGATCCGGCCCTCCCGCAGGGCGCGCAGGCGCTGCTGCTCGGCGAGCGCCTCGTCGGTCTCCGAGACCAGGACCTGCTTCACCGCGACCTGCCGGCCCAGCAGCTCGTCACGGGCCAGCCAGACCGCGCCCATCCCGCCGCCGCCGATCTGCGACTGCAACCGGTAGCGCCCGGCGACGAGGCGGCCGGGAGCGGTGACGGGTCGGGTCATGGACGGCGGGGTCGTCGGTGCGTCAGACGGCCGACGGCTCTCCGTACCGGCGCACGTACTCCTCCTGTGCGCCGGCGGGCAGGGCGTCGTAGAGCGTGCCGAGCTCGGTGTGCACCTCGGGATCGAGGTCGTCGAAGATCTGCTGCCACGTCGGGGGCTCGTCGTAGCTGCGGGTGAGCAGCAGCTCCCACGCGTGCGACTGGCGGTCGCGCTTGCCGCGTTCGGCCAGGAACTCCGACAGGTAGGAGTCCTTCGCCGCCGCCTTCTCCGAAGGCGTCGCCCCCGCCGGCAGCTCGGCCGGGTCGCCGCCCTTGAGGACGGCGACGATCGCGTCGACGACGTCCGGCCGCACCTTGGTGTCCTCGCTCATGTCCGCCTCCTCTCCCGGGCGCCCTCGCGGACGCTCTCCGGTGGCCACTGTCCTGACCGATCCGCACGGGCATGCCCGCTGGTCGGGACACTCAACCACCCGGCCGCCGCGGGTGGGCCGGTGATCGTTCCGCACCCTCCGACGAGAGCCACGCCGAGCGGCCCGCGCAGGACCGGTAGCATCGTCACCGCAGTTGGAGGATTCGCCTAGTGGCCTATGGCGCTCGCTTGGAAAGCGGGTTGGGGGCAACCCCTCGGGAGTTCGAATCTCCCATCCTCCGCAGCACCGGGCCCGCCCCGTCCCTCCGGACGAGGCGGGCCCGTCGCGTGCGGCGCGTGCTCTACAGTGGGTCCCGACCCCTCGTGTGGCGTCACCCTGTGAACCTCCCCAGGGCCGGAAGGCAGCAAGGATAAGCGGGCTCTGGCGGGTGCGCGGGGGGTCCCTTTCTTTCCTCTCCCAGTGCGTTGTGTGCCGGCTCACAGCCGGCTGACAGGTTCCTGCGCTTCGATGCATGAACCGTCAAGCAGGGAGTGGTCATGCGCCGACGCAGCTGGTGGATCCTCGGAGGCGGCCTCGCGCTCCTCGTCCTCGCCCTCGTCGCCGGACCGCTGATCTACGCCGCGCTGGACGAGGACGCCCCACCCGCCCGGACGGTCGAGGCCCAGCCCGAGGGGGCGACCGTCTCCGCCGGGACCGACGGCACCTGGGCGGTGGCACCCGGTTCCACCGCCGGGTACCGCGTCGACGAGGTCCTCAACGGGGTCGACAACACCGTCGCCGGCACGACCGACGCGGTGACCGGCTCCGTCGTGGTCGAGGACGGGTCGCTCGTCTCGGCGGAGGTCGTCGTCGACGTCGCCGGCATCGCCACCGACAACGGCCGCCGCGACAGCTACTTCCGGGACAGCATCATGGACGTCGACCGGCACCCGACCGCCACCTTCGCCGTCACCGAGCCCGTCGAGCTCCCGGAACTCACCGGCACCCCCGTCACGATCCCGGTGACCGGCGAGCTCACGGTGAAGGGGGCGACACGCGAGGTGCAGGTCGATCTGTCCGCCGTCCGCACCCCCGAGGGCGTCGACGTCTCCGGATCGATCCCGGTGACCTTCGCCGACCACGGCATCGACCCGCCCAACCTCGGCTTCGTCCGGGTGGAGGACACCGGCTCCGTAGAGTTCCTGGTGCATCTCACCCTCTGACGGTCCGGGCGGCGGGGAACGCCCGCCGGAGCGTCGGAGGGGCTGAGTAACCTCGCGGCGTGGCACTGGCCCTGTACCGGAAGTACCGCCCGGCGACCTTCGCCGAGGTGGTCGGTCAGGAGCACGTCACGGCGCCGCTGATGAACGCGGTCGACGGCGGGCGGATCAACCACGCCTACCTGTTCAGCGGCCCCCGCGGCTGCGGCAAGACGTCGTCGGCGCGCATCCTGGCCCGGTCGCTCAACTGCGAGCAGGGCCCGACCTCCACCCCGTGCGGGACGTGCGGGTCGTGCGTCGCACTGGCCCCCGACGGCCCCGGCTCGCTCGACGTCATCGAGATCGACGCGGCCAGCCACGGCGGTGTCGACGACGCCCGAGACCTGCGGGAGCGCGCGTTCTTCGCGCCGGTGAACAGCCGCTTCAAGGTGTACATCGTCGACGAGGCCCACATGGTCACCACGCAGGGCTTCAACGCCCTGCTGAAGCTGGTGGAGGAGCCGCCGGAGTTCCTCGTCTTCGTCTTCGCGACGACGGAGCCGGACAAGGTGCTCCCGACCATCCGGTCGCGCACCCACCACTACCCCTTCCGCCTCGTGCCGCCGACGACGCTGCGCGGCCTGCTCGAGCGGACCTGCGCGGCCGAGGGCGTCACGGTCGAGGCGACGGTGTTCCCGCTGGTCGTGCGCGCCGGCGGCGGCTCGGTGCGCGACTCGCTGTCGATCCTCGACCAGCTCCTGGCCGGCGCCGGCCCCGAGGGCGTCACCTACAAGACCGCCGTCGGCCTGCTCGGGGTCACCGACGACGCCCTGCTCGACGAGACCATCGACGCCCTCGCCGCCTCCGACGCCCCGGGCGTGTTCCGCGCCGTCGACCGGGTGGTCGAGGCCGGGCACGACCCTCGCCGGTTCGCCACCGACCTGCTCGACCGGCTGCGCGACCTGATCGTGCTGGACGCCGTGCCCGACGCCGGGAGCAAGGGGCTGCTCGACACTCCGTCGGACCGGCTGGACCTGATGAGCCAGCAGGCCCGGGCGCTGGGCTCCGCGACGCTGTCGCGCATGGCCGACACCGTGCACGACGGCCTCACCGAGATGCGGGGGACGACGGCGCCGCGGCTGGTGCTCGAGCTCGTCTGCGCCCGGATGCTCCTGCCCGGCGTCGACGACTCCGCGGTCGCCACGCTGCAGCGCCTGGAGCGGCTGGAGCGGCGGATGTCGATCGCCGGCGAGCACGCCGGGCGGCCGGCGGAGGCGCCTCCCGCGCCGGTCCGCC
>NZ_HG931173.1:1417911-1472199 GCF_000582785.1 Candidatus Blastococcus massiliensis AP3 | reverse complement strand
CACCGGCTCCGCAGGCGCCCGCGGCCGCTCCGGTCCACCGGACGTCCGCACCGGCCGCCACCCCCGCCAAGCGGGAGTACCAGCGCCCCTCGCAGCGCCCCGAGGCCCCGACTCCCGCGCCCGCCGCCGCGGCGGCACCGGCTCCGGACCCTGCCGGCGACGGCTGGCCGGAGACGGTGCAGCCCGGATCGGGCGGGCGCTCCGCCGCGCGTCAGGCGCCGCGGGAGCCCGACATCCCGCTGCCGCCGGAGCCCACCGACGACGAGGACTGGCCGCACCCCGCCCAGCCGGGGCGGTCGCGGCCGCCGCCGCACGGGTCGCGGCACCGACGCCTGCGGCCCCGCCTCCGGCCGCGGAGTCCTCCCCGGCGCCCCGGGGCGGTGACCCGACGCCGGTGGTCTCCGCCAACCCACCCGAGGCCGAGGGGGCGCTGAACACGAGCGACGTCCGCCGGGTGTGGCCCGAACTGCTCAAGGTGGTCCGCGGGCACAAGCGCACGACCGAGGCGCTGCTCAAGAGCGCCCAGGTGCACGACCTCGCCGGCGGCGTCCTCACGCTGGCCGCCACCTCGCCCGCCCTGGCCAAGATGTTGGGTGACGACCTCAACAAGGACGTCCTCCGCACGGCGCTGCAGGAGCTCCTCGGCGTCCGCTGGAAGGTGCAGGTCGTCGTCGAGGGCGCCGCGGCACCGGGTCCCGCGGTCAGCCGGGCGGACGCCCAGGAGGCGGCGCGCGCGGCCGAGGCGGCGGAGGCGCGTGAGCTCATGGCCGAGCGCGCCGAGGAGGCGTCCGCCGGAGCCGGCCGCGAGCCCGAGCCCGCCGTCGACCCCGAACAGGCGGCGCTGTCGCTGCTGAAGGCCCAGCTCGGCGCCCGGCCGATCGACGGATGAGCGGAGTGGACGTGCGGGGCCTCCCCGAGGACGAGCAGGCGATCGTCGAGGCGGTCGCGACGTGGGTCGACCGGGAGGTGCGGCCGCGCGCCGGCGACCTGGAGCGCGCGCAGGAGTACCCGCACGCGCTGATCGACCAGATGAAGGAGATGGGCGTCTTCGGGCTCGCCGTCCCCGGGCGGTGGAGCGAGTCGGCCGTCTCCACCCGCTGCTTCGCGCTGGTCACCGAGCAGCTGGCCCGCGGCTGGATGAGCCTGGCCGGCGCGATCGGGGGGCACAGCGTCGTCGCGCTGATGCTCGCCCGGTACGGCACCCCGGAGCAGCAGGAGCGGTGGCTGCCTCGGATGGCCACCGGCGAGGTCCGCGCCGCGATGGCGCTCACCGAGCCCAGCGGCGGGAGCGACCTCCAGGACATCCGCACCCGCGCGGTGCGGGACGGCTCCGGATCCGACGCGGAGTACGTCGTCGACGGCAGCAAGACCTGGATCACCAATGCCCGGCACGCCGGACTGATCGCCACGCTGGTGAAGACCGACCCGCAGGCCAGCCCCCGGCACAGCGGGATCAGCATCCTGCTCGTCGAGCCGGGCCAGGTGGAGGTCTCCCGCGACCTGCCCAAGCTCGGCTACCGGGGCGTGGAGTCCTGCGAGCTGTCCTTCGCCGGCTCGCGCGTCCCGGCCGGCAACCTCCTCGGCGGCGAGGAGGGGCAGGGCTTCGCCCACTTCATGTCCGGCCTCGAGCTCGGCCGGGTCCAGGTGGCCGCCCGCGCGGTCGGGGTCGGGCAGGCGGCGCTGGACGACGCGCTGGCCTACGCCCAGCAGCGCGAGACGTTCGGCAAGCCGATCTGGGAGCACCAGTCGGTGGGCAACCTCCTGGCCGACATGGCGACCAAGGTGCACGCCTCGCGGCTGCTGGTCCTCGACGCGGCGGCGGGCATCGACGCCGGGCGGCGCAGCGACCTCGAGGCCGGCATGGCCAAGCTGTTCGCCTCCGAGGCCTGCATGCAGGTGGCCCTGGACGCCATGCGGATCCACGGCGCCGCCGGTTACTCGGCCGAGCTCGACATCGAGCGCTACTTCCGCGACGCCCCGCTGATGATCGTGGGCGAGGGCACCAACGAGATCCAGCGCAACGTCATCGTCCGGCGGCTCGTCGAGCGCGACCGGGAGAGCTGAGGCCCAGGGGGCGGCGGTGGTCGGCGCGGCGCCGCCGGTCGTACCCGGGGCCTACTCTCGGGGCATGTTCCCCGGTGGAGGCCAGCCCGACCTGGCGCAGCTGATGAAGCAGGCGCAGCAGATGCAGCAGCAGCTCGTCGCGGCGCAGGAGGAGCTCGCCGCCCGCGAGGTCACCGGCACCGCCGGTGGCGGGCTCGTCTCGGCGACGATGACCGGTGGCGGTGACCTCACCGCGCTCACCATCGCCCCGGACGCCGTCGACCCCGACGACCTGGAGACCCTGCAGGACCTCGTGGTCGCCGCCGTGCGCGACGCCAAGCGCGCCGTCGACCAGCTCGCGGCCGACACCATGGGCCCGCTGGCCGGCGGCCTCGGTGGTGGACCGGGCGGAGGCCTGGGCCTGCCCGGGCTCTGACCGGCCTTCCCGACTCCCCGACAGATCGAGGGACACCGTGTACGAGGGTGCCGTCCAGGACCTCATCGACGAGCTCGGCCGCCTGCCCGGCGTCGGGCCCAAGAGCGCGCAGCGCATCGCCTTCCACCTGCTCGCGTCCGAGTCCGCCGACGTGAGCCGGCTGGTCGCCGCGCTCAACCGGGTGCAGGCCGAGGTCCGCTTCTGCGTCACCTGCTACAACGTCGCCGAGGCCGAGCAGTGCCGGATCTGCCGCGACCCGCGCCGCTCCGAGGACGTGCTGTGCGTCGTCGAGGAGCCCAAGGACGTCGTCGCCATCGAGCGCACCCGTGAGTTCCGCGGCCGCTACCACGTGCTGGGCGGCGCGATCAGCCCGATCGACGGCGTGGGCCCGGACGACCTGCGGGTCAAGGAGCTCATGACCCGGCTGATGAGCGGCGCGGTCACCGAGCTGATCATCGCCACCGACCCCAACCTCGAGGGCGAGGCGACCGCCGCCTACCTGGCCCGCCTGGTCGGCCCGATGGGCCTCACCGTGAGCCGCCTGGCCAGCGGGCTGCCCGTGGGCGGTGACCTCGAGTACGCAGACGAGGTCACCCTGGGGCGTGCCTTCGAGGGCCGCCGCCGCATCAACGCCTGAGAAAGGACCCCGCTGCCCCCACCGCTCGCACGCTCGCGGCGGGCCCCTGCAGCGGGGCCGTTCCAGTACGTCACCAAGCAGTTGAGGGTTGTCTCACATCGGGGCCCCTACGTGGCAGGGGCGAGCGTCGTGGGGGGATGATCGGCGGATGCTGCGGGGTGGTGTGCTGACGCGTCGGCGCGCCATCGATCTCATGCGCACGGCCAGCCGGCTCTAGCTCCGGACTCCTTCGCGCCCGCACGGGGTACTCCCGCGCCGGCGCCCAGTCCCGTGCCGCACCGCCGAGCTCCGCCGAGGCCCCCCGTGATCGAACTGACCGACGTCCGCAAGGTCTTCCCCGCCCGCCGCGGGGCGGCCGAGGTGACCGCTGTCGACGGCATCTCGCTGTCGGTCGCGGCCGGGGAGTTCGCCGGCGTCGTCGGTCCCAGCGGCTCGGGCAAGAGCACCCTCGCCCGCATGGTGAACCTGCTGGAACGGCCGACCTCGGGCCGGGTCGTCGTCGACGACCAGGTGCTCACCGACCTCGACGACGACGGTGTCCGGACGGCCCGCCGCTCCGTCGGCATGATCTTCCAGCACTTCAACCTGCTGGACTCACGGACCGCCGCCGGGAACGTCGAGCATCCCCTCGAACTGGCCGGCATGGGGCGGAGCGAGCGGCGCCGCCGCGTGGCCGACCTGCTGGATCTGGTGGGGCTCGGCGACCGGCACGGCTCCCGCCCCGGGCAGCTCTCGGGCGGGCAGAAGCAGCGCGTGGCGATCGCCCGGGCGCTGGCCGCCCGCCCCAAGGTGCTGCTCTGCGACGAGGCGACCAGCGCGCTGGATCCCGCCAGCACCGCCGGGGTCCTGGAGCTCCTCCGGCAGGTCCGCGCGGAGCTGGGGCTCACCGTCCTGCTGATCACCCACGAGATGGCCGTCGTCCGGGCGGTCTGCGACAGCGCCGTGCTCCTGGATCATGGCCGGGTGGTCGACGGCGGCCCGCTCGCCGAGGTGCTGACCCGACCGCACTCGCCGCTGGCCGCGCAGCTGCTGCCCGCACCCGCCGTCGCAGGCGCGACCGGCGACCTGGTGCGCGTGACGGTCACCGAGGCGGCCCCGGAGGGCCGGGTGCTGCGCACCCTCGCCGGCGAACTCGGGCTGGACGTCGAGATCGTCGGCGGCTCGGTGGAGACCGTCGCCGGCCGGCGGTTCGGGCGGCTGCTGCTGTCGGTCTCCGGTGACGACGGCCGGCTCGACGGCGCGCTGCAGCGGCTCCGGGACGGCGGCTCGCTGGTGGAGCGGGCCGTGCCGGGGGACGAGCCGCTCCCGATCGACGTCCACGACCAGCCCGAGGGGTCGGAGGGCGACCCGGTCCACGCGCCCTACGAACCCCGCTTCCTCGACGCCCCGGACGTGCAGCGGTGAACGACTGGTCCCGGATCGCCCCGCAGCTGGCCGAGGCCACGTGGGACACCCTCTACATGGTCGGCGTCTCCACGGTGCTCACCGTGCTGATCGGTGTGCCGCTCGGCGTGCTGCTGACCATCACCGCGCCCGGCGCGCTCTCCCCGCGCCCGGTGCTCCACCGGGCGCTCGGCCTGGTCGTCAACCTCGGCCGCTCGCTGCCGTTCATCATCCTGCTGGTGCTCGTGGCCCCGGTGACCCGCGGCATCGTCGGCACCACGATCGGCTCGACGGCGACGATCGTCCCGCTCACCATCGGCGCCGTCCCGTTCCTCGCCCGCCTGGTGGAGACCAGCCTGCGCGAGGTGAGCCCCGGCAAGGTCGAGGCCACCCTGTCCATGGGCGCCCGTCGGCGCGACGTGGTCCGCACCGTGCTGCTGCCCGAGGCGCTGCCGTCGCTGGTCGCCGGTGTCACCGTCACCGTCGTGGCGCTGATCAGCTACTCGGCGATGGCCGGCGCCATCGGCGGCGGCGGGCTGGGCGATTTCGCCATCCGCTACGGCTACCAGCAGTTCCGCACCGACATCACGGTCGCGACCGTCGTCCTCCTGCTGGTGATCGTCCAGCTCCTCCAATGGGTCGGCGATCGCTGGTCGCGCCGGCTCGCGCACGCCTGAACCCCCGTACCCGTACGACCCACCTCGCAAGGAGACCCACTCATGCGCCGCCCCCGGAAGTCCGCCCTCGCCGCCGCCGCCACCGCAGCAGTCCTGGCCCTCACCGCCTGCGGGGGAGGGGACGCCCAGCTCTCGGGTGCCGACGAGCCGCTGCGCGTCGGCGCCTCCCCAGTGCCGCACGGCGAGATCCTCGACTTCATCTCCGAGGAGCTCGCCGAGGAGGCCGGCCTGGAGCTCGAGGTCGTGGAGTTCACCGACTACGTGCAGCCCAACGTCGCCCTGGACGACGGCTCGCTCGACGCGAACTACTTCCAGACGGTGCCCTACCTGGAAGAGCAGGAGGCCAACGCCGGCTACGACTTCACCGCGCTGGAGCCGGTGCACATCGAGCCGTTGGGCCTCTACTCCGAGTCGCTGACCGACGTGGCCGACCTGCCCGACGGCGCCACGATCGCGATCCCGAACGACCCGACGAACGCCGGCCGCGCGCTCCGCCTGCTCGAGGCGAACGACCTGCTCGCGCTCGCCGACACCGGGGACTCCGCCCCGACGTCCCTCGACATCGAGGACAACCCGAAGAACCTCGAGATCCAGGAGGTCGAGGCCGCCCAGCTGCCCCGCTCGCTGGCCGACGTCGACGCCGCGGTCATCAACGGCAACTACGCGATCGACGCCGACCTCTCGCCGGCCGAGGACGCGCTGGTGCTGGAGGAGGGCGAGGGCAACCCGAACGCCAACCTGCTGGTCGTGCGCAGCGGCGACGAGGGCGACGAGCGCATCCGGTTGCTCGAGGAGCTGCTGCACTCGGACGAGGTGCGTCAGTTCATCGAGGACAACTACGAAGGCGCCGTGCTGCCGGCCTTCTGAGGACGGCGCCGGCATCCGGGGCCGGAGCGAAGGTCACGGCTTGGTGTCGATGGGAAAGCGGCCTTCGCCGTGGCGAGGACCTGCACCTAGTGTCCGGTGAACGCTCGTGGAGGCTCTCGCGTCCACGGCAGTCATCTCCGGAGCTCATCCGGCCCGCATGGGTCGAGAAGGCAGGTTTTCCCGCGATGTCACGTCGTCGAACCACCCGAGTGTTCGCCGCCTCGTCGGCCGCACTCATCGCAGTCACGCTGTCGGCCTGTGCTTCCAGCGACCGGGAGTCCGGCAACGAGGGCGGGGGTGGCGGCGGCGAGACCGGCGGCACCCTGGTCTTCGGCGCGGCCGGTGACCCGGCCATGTTCGACCCGGCCTTCGCCAGCGACGGCGAGACGTTCCGCGTCGTCCGTCAGATCCACGAGACCCTGCTGACCAACGAGGTCGGTGGCACCGAGCCGGTGCCCGAGCTCGCCGAGGACTACGAGGTCAGCGACGACGGCCTGGAGTACACCTTCAGCCTGCGCGAGGGCGTGACGTTCCACGACGGCACCGACTTCAACGCCGAGGCGGTCTGCTTCAACTTCGACCGCTGGTACAACTTCGAGGACCTGGCCACCAGCCCGAGCGCCTCGTACTACTACCAGGCGGTCTTCGGCGGCTTCGCCAGCACGCCGGACACCCCCAGCATCTACGAGAGCTGCGAGGCGACCGACGAGAACACCGCGGTCATCCGGCTGACCCAGACCACGTCGAAGTTCCCCGCGGCCCTGGTGCTGCCCGCCTTCTCGATCCAGAGCCCCACGGCGCTGGAGGAGGGCGACGCCGACAACCTCTCCGGCAGCGAGGACTCGCTGAGCTACTCCGAGTACTCGCTGGAGAACCCGGTCGGCACCGGCCCGTTCAAGTTCGACAGCTGGGACCGGGGCAACGGCGAGGTCACCATCGTCCGCAACGAGGACTACTGGGGCGAGCCGGCCAAGCTCGACAAGATCATCTTCCGCACGATCAGTGACGGCAACACCCGCCGCCAGGAGCTGCAGTCGGGCTCGATCGACGCGTTCGACTTCGTCGCCCCGGCCGACTACGAGTCGCTGCAGGACGACGGCTTCGAGGTCCTGGTCCGCGACCCGTTCAACATCCTGTACCTGGGCTTCAACGGCGGGAACGTGCCCGGCACCAACGCCAACCCGGCGCTGCAGAACCCGCAGGTCCGCCAGGCGATCGCGCACGCGATCGACCGCGAGACGATCGTGAACTCGCTCCTGCCCGAGGGCGCGGAGGCGGCCACCCAGTTCATGCCGCCGACCGTCGAGGGCTGGGCCGACGACGTTCCCACCTACGAGTACGACCCGGAGCTCTCGCGTCAGCTGCTGACCGAGGCCGGCGCCCTGGGCACCACGCTGCGGTTCTACTACCCGACCGACGTCACCCGGCCCTACCTGCCGGACGCGGCCGCGATGTTCCAGGTCGTGAGCCAGAACCTGACCGACGCGGGCTTCACCATCGAGCCGGTGGCGCTGCCCTGGAACCCGGACTACCTGAACGCGGTCCAGTCCGGTCAGGCCGACATCCACCTGCTCGGGTGGACCGGTGACTACAACGACGCCTACAACTTCATCGGGACGTTCTTCGCCGAGGCGTCGAACAACCAGGCGTCGGCCGAGTTCGGTGCCTTCAGCGCCCCGGAGATCTTCGCCGCCCTGGCCGAGGCGGACGCCGAGCCGGACGCGGACGCCCGGACGGAGATGTACGAGGAGGCCAACCGGCTGATCATGGAGTACCTGCCGGGCGTGCCGATCTCGCACTCCCCGCCGGCGCTCGTGGTCTCCGAGCGCGTGCAGGGCCTCGAGCCCAGCCCGCTGACCGCCGAGGTCTTCAAGACGGTGTCCCTGAACGACTGAGGAAGGACCCTCGCCCCTACCGCACGCAGGCTCGCGGCGGGCCCCCTCACCGGGGCCGGCCGCGAGCCTGTCGGGTGGATCCGTTCCGTGAGAGGGACCTGAGCGCGTGCTCCGCTTCATCATCCGGCGGCTCCTGCAGCTGATCCCGATCCTGCTCGGGCTGTCGGTGCTGCTCTTCGCCTGGCTGCGGGCCCTCCCCGGCGGCCCCGCGCAGGCCGCACTCGGTGAGCGGGCCACGCCCGAGGCGATCGCCCGCTACAACGAGCTCTTCGGCCTCGACGAGCCGCTGATCGTCCAGTACCTGCGGTTCGTCGGCCGGGCCGTCCGGTTGGACTTCGGCACCTCGGCCCGCACCGGCCGCGAGGTGACCACCGAGTTCCTCGAGCGGATGCCGGGAACCATCGAGCTGACGTTGCTCGCGATGGTCTTCGCCATCGGCCTCGGCATCCCGCTCGGCTACCTGGCCGCCCGCCGGCACGGCAGCTGGCTGGACTCGACGTCGGTCATCGGCTCGCTGATCGGCGTCGCGATCCCGGTCTTCTTCCTCGCCTACCTGCTCCGCCTGGTGTTCGCCGTCGAACTGGGCCTGCTGCCCGGCTCCGGGCGCCAGGACGTGCGCATGGACGCCACCCGCATCACGAACTTCTACGTCCTCGACGGGCTCCTCACCCGGGAGTGGGACGCCGCCTGGGACGCCATGACGCACCTGATCCTGCCCGCGATCGCGCTCGGCACCATCCCGCTGGCCATCATCGTCCGGATCACCCGGGCCTCGGTCCTCGACGTGGTCAACGAGGACTACGTGCGGACGGCGAACGCCAAGGGCCTGGCGACGGCGACGGTGCGGCGGCGGCACATCATCCGCAACGCCCTGCTGCCGGTGTCGACGACGATCGGCCTGCAGACCGGCCTGCTGCTGTCCGGGGCGGTGCTGACCGAGTCGGTGTTCGCCTTCGGCGGGGTCGGGTCGGCGATCTACGACGCGCTGTTCGCGCGGGACTTCGCCGTCCTGCAGGGCTTCATCCTCATGCTCGCGGTGGTCTACGTGCTCGTGAACCTGCTGGTCGACATCTCCTACGGTCTGCTCGATCCCCGGGTGAGGGTCCGATGACGGCGATGGGGGACGTGAAGCGGCGGCGGATCGACGAGCTGGCCGCCCGCGCCGGCGCGGTGCCCGAGGGCGAGGGCGGCGTCTCGCTCACCCGCAGCGCCTTCCGGCGGCTGCGCCGCAACCCGGTGGCGATCATCGGGGCGATCATCGTGATCACCTTCCTGATCGTCGCCGCCTTCGCGCCGTGGCTCGCGCCGCGTGACCCGCTGGCCCAGACGCTGCTGTCGGAGATCCGCCCGGGCAACATCCCCGGCTCGCGCGAGGGCTTCCCGCTGGGCGTGGACAACCTCGGCCGCGACATGCTCTCCCGGCTGATCTGGGGCTCGCGGCAGTCGCTGATGATCGGCGTCGTCGCCACCGTGCTCGGCGTCGTCGTCGGCATGGCGTTCGGGGTGCTCGCCGGCGCGTTCGGCGGCTGGGTCGACACGCTGGTCATGCGGTTCATCGACATCGTGCTGTCGATCCCGAGCCTGCTGATGGCGATCAGCATCTCGGTGCTGCTGGGCCAGAACCAGTACGCGCTGATGATCGCGATCGCGGTGACCCAGGTGCCGATCTTCGCCCGGCTCCTGCGCGGATCGATGCTGGCGCAGCGCGACAGCGACTACGCCCTCGCCGCCCGGGCCCTCGGGGTGAAGAAGACCCGGATCGTCTTCGGGCACGTGCTGCCCAACTCGCTCTCGCCGGTGATCGTCCAGGCCACGCTGTCGCTGGCGACGGCGATCATCGAGGCGGCGGCGCTGTCGTTCCTCGGTCTCGGCGACCCCGACCTCGCGCGGCCCGAGTGGGGCGCGATGCTGGCCAACGCGCAGGCGTTCCTGTCGGTCCGGCCGGAACTCGCCTTCTACCCGGCGATCTGCATCATCGTCGTCGCCCTGGGGTTCACCCTGCTCGGTGAATCGCTCCGTGAGGCCCTCGACCCGAAGTTCCGGAGGTGAGCGGGATGTCGATCGGGTCATCGACGTCGGCGGCCGGCGACCCCGTCCTGGAGGTGGACGACCTCCAGGTCCGGTTCACCCGGCGCGGGGAGGAGCCCACCCGCGCGGTGGACGGCATCAGCTTCTCCGTCGGGCCGGGGGAGACCGTCGGGCTGGTCGGCGAGTCCGGCTGCGGCAAGTCGGTGACCTCGCTGGCCGTCATGGGGCTGCTCCCGCGGCGCGGCGTGGAGGTCGGCGGCTCGGTCCGGTTCCAGGGCCAGGAGCTGATCGGCGCCTCGCAGTCCACCCTGCGCGGGCTGCGCGGTGCCGACATGGCGATGGTCTTCCAGGACCCGCTGTCCTCGCTCAACCCCACGGTGCCGATCGGCGTCCAGGTCACCGAGGTCCTCCTCGAGCACCGCGACCTGAACCGGCACGAGGCGCAGCAGGAGGCCGTGCGGCTGCTCGACCGGGTCGGCATCCCCGACCCCGAGCGCCGGCTCAAGGAGTACCCGCACCAGCTCTCCGGCGGCATGCGCCAGCGTGCGCTGATCGCGATGGCGCTGTCCTGCTCGCCGCGGCTGCTCATCGCCGACGAGCCGACGACGGCGCTCGACGTGACCATCCAGGCGCAGATCCTGGAGTTGCTGCGCGAGCTCGTCGTCGACACCGGGACGGCGCTGGTGATGATCACCCACGACCTCGGCGTCGTCGCCGGGCTCTGCGACCGCGTGCACGTGATGTACGCCGGCAAGATCATCGAGACCGCGGACCGGCACGACCTCTTCGCCCGCCCGCGCCAGCCCTACACCGGTGGTCTGCTGGCCTCGGTGCCCCGGCTGGACGGCGGCAAGGGCGCCCGGCTCACCCCGATCCGCGGCTCGGCTCGCGACACCATCCCCTGGGCGGAGGGGTGTGCCTTCGCCCCGCGCTGCGACCACGCCCAGGACGACTGCCTCACCGAGGTGGCCGGCAGCACGGTGCCGCTGGAGTCCGACGGCCCCGGGCGGGAGCTCCGCTGCCGGCACCCGATCCAGTACCCGCCGGCCTCCTCCGGCGCGACCGCCTCAGGAGCTCCCCGATGACCGCCGTCCCCGCCGCGGAACCGCTGCTGCGGGTGCGCGGGCTCAAGGTGCACTTCCCGATCAAGCGCGGCATCCTCATCGACCGCACGGTGGGGCACGTCCGCGCGGTCGACGGCGTCGACCTCTCCATCGACCGCGGCACCACCTACGGACTGGTGGGCGAGTCCGGCTGCGGCAAGTCCACGCTCGGGCGCGCGGTGCTGCGGCTGACCGAGCCGACCGAGGGCGAGGTCGTCTTCGACGGCACCGACGTCGCGGGGCTGAAGGGTGAGGACCTGCGGCACATGCGCCGGCGCATGCAGATGGTCTTCCAGGACCCGCTGGGCAGCCTCGACCCGCGGCAGACCGTGGAGTCGCTGCTGTCGGAGCCGCTGCGCGCGCACGGGCTGGGCGACGGCACGGCCGGGATCGCGGCCCGCATCCGCGAACTGCTGGACGCCGTGGGCCTGCCCGTCGCGTCGCTGCGCCGCTACCCGCACGAGTTCTCGGGCGGCCAGCGGCAGCGCATCGGCATCGCGCGGGCGCTCACCCTCGAGCCCGACCTCCTCATCGCCGACGAGCCGGTGTCCGCCCTCGACGTCTCGGTCCAGGCCCAGGTCATCAACCTGCTCGAGGAGCTGCAGGACCGGCTGGGGCTGACCTACCTGGTCATCGCGCACGACCTCGCCGTCGTCCGGCACATCAGCGACGTCGTCGGCGTCATGTACCTCGGGTCGCTGGTGGAGCAGGCCCCGGCCGACGAGCTCTACGAGGAGCCGCTGCACCCGTACACGCGGGCGCTGATGAGCGCCGTCCCGGTGCCCGACCCCGTGGTCGAGGAGCGCCGGGAGCGCATCCTGCTCGCCGGCGACCTGCCGTCCCCGGCGAACCCGCCCAGCGGCTGCCGGTTCCACACCCGCTGCCCGTGGCGGCAGGAGACCCGCTGCGACACCGAGGTGCCGGTGCTGCGCGAGCTCGCGCCCGGGCGGCTGGTCAGCTGCCACTGGGCCGAGGAGATCCGCGACGGCGTCCTGCGCCCGAAGTCGCCGGAGGAGGTCGCCGCCACCCAGGGGGTGTCCGTCGCGGCGACCGGTGCGGAGAACCCCGAGAGCGACGCGCTCGTCCAGGGCATCGACGCCCCGATCGAGCGGACGTAACACCGTGACACCGTCGTCCTCCGCGTGATCACCACCGCTCCAGCGGGGTCTCGACGCGCTCGAGGCCCCGGTGGACCGGTGCTGATCACGATGGACGGCGTCCGCTACTCCAGGACGACGTCGTCCCCGTCGCGGTAGGCGCGGCGCACGCGCAGTTTCGCCAGCTTGCCGGCGGCCGCCACGAGCTCGGTGTAGCCCGGCGTCGGGCCGTGGTAGGCCAGGAACCCGCGCGGACCCTCGACCATCTCGCCGGTCCGCACGTCGTAGCGGCTCTGGTGCCAGGGGCAGACCAGGCAGCCGTCGTCGTCCACGGTGCCCTCGGACAGGTCGGCGAGCTGGTGCCGGCACAGCCGGGAGACGGCGAAGTAGCGGTCGCGGCCGTCCGGGCCGGGGCCGCGGTTGCCCACCGCCCAGTCGCCGACGCGGCGGACCGTGCCGGGCGGTAGGTCGGCGGCAGGGATCCGGTCGGGGTCCGGCACGGGCACTCCTCGGGTTCGGGGGTGGGACGTCGGCGGCCCTACCCGTCGGGCGGGGTTCGGACCCACCGTCGCGTCGGTACTGTCGATTGGTGATCCGCGTCGAGGGAGCCGTACGCCGGCTGTTGGTCGTCCTGGCCGGGTGCACCGGCGTCCTGCTGGCGGGTGGCCCGGCACTGGCCGAGGAACCGTTCCGGCTCGACGAGCAGGTCGTCGACGAGACCGGCGAGCTCAGCGGCGACGAGTCGCAGATCGAGGACGCGCTCGACGAGCTCCAGGCGGAGGACGGCACCCAGCTGTTCGTCGTCTTCGTCGACACCTTCGAGGGGGCCGACGGATTCCAGTGGGCCGGGGAGACGGCCCAGCTCTCGCAGCTGGGCAGCACCGATGCTCTCCTGGCCGTGGCGGTGGACGACCGCCTCTACGGGTTCTACGAGCCCGCGAACTTCGAGCTGTCGCGCGCCGAGATCGAGCAGCGCGCCGCCCAGGAGATGGAGCCGGACTTCGTCGACGGGGACTGGGGTGCCGGAGTGGTCGCCTTCGCCGACATCCTGCGCACCGGGGCGGACGGCGGTTCCGGTGGCGACGGCGGCGGGGGCGCGTTGCTGGTGGTCGGCGCGATCGCCCTCGTGGGTGGGGGCGCCTACCTGGTCTCGCGGAACCAGCGCCGGAAGCGGGACGCGGCGCCGCCGGTGCAGCGGCTGGAGCGGCCGGACCCCTACGCCGGGACGTCGACCGAGGAGCTGCACGGCCGTGCGAGCGAGGCGCTGCTGGCGCTCGACGAGGCGATCACGAGCTCCCAGCTCGACCTCGACTACGCCCGCGCCTCCTACGGCGTCGAGGCGGTCACCGGGTTCGACCAGGCGCTGGCCGCCTCCCGCGACGAGCTCAACCGGGCCTTCCACCTGCGCCAGCTGCTGGACGACGACATCCCCGAGGACGAGCCGACCACCCGCCAGATGCTCGGCGAGATGCTGCAGCTGACCCAGGCCGCCGACGCGCGTCTCGACGAGCAGGCCGAGGCCTTCGCCCGGCTGCGGGACCTGGAGCACAACGCGCCGCAGGTGCTCGAGGCGCTGGCCCCCCGGATCGCGCAGTTGCGCGACCGCATCCCGCGCGAGGAGCAGCAACTGGCCGTCCTGGCGGAGCGCTACGCCGACACCGCGATCGCGCCGGTGCGCGACAACGTGACCGAGGCCCGCGCCCGGTTGGCCGCCGCCGAGGCGGAGGTGAACGAGGCGCTGGACGCCCTCGGTGAGGGACGCAACGGCGACGCGGTCGGTGACGTCCGCGCCGCCGAGGACGCCGTGGCCTCGACGGCCACGCTGCTCGACGCCGTCGGCCGGCTGGCGACCGAGCTCGAGGAGGCGGCCGGGCGGGTCGACGCCGTCCGCACGGAGACCGAGCGCGACGTGGCCGAGGCGCGCTCGTTCGTGGCGGCCGGCAACCGGAGCGGGCTGCCGCCCCAGATCGCCCGCGCCGAGGCCGCGATGACGGCCGCCGATGCCGCGATGGCGGGACCGCGGCCAGACCCGATGACCGCTCTGCGGCAGCTGGAGGAAGCCGGCATCGCGCTGGAGCAGGCGCTGTCGGTGGCACGGGACGCCGCGAGCCGGCAGCGCCGTGCCGCCGCGGCCCTCGAGCAGTCGGTGAGGACGGCGCGCTCCACCATCGGCTCCGCGCGCGACTTCATCGCCACCCGCCGCGGCGCCGTCGGCCCGGAGGCCCGCACCCGGCTGGCGGAGGCGCAGCGGCACCTCGACCTCGCGATGGAACTGAGCGCCGACGACGTCGAGGCTGCGCTGGCCGAGGCCCACCGCGCCGGCTCCCTCGCCCAGCACGCGCTGGACCTCGCCCAGCGGGACGTCTCCGGCTGGGGTGGCGGCTACGGCCCGGGGCCCGGCGGCTTCGGCGGCGGGTACGGCGGGGGCTACCGGCGCGGCGGCGTGGACCTGGGCAGCCTCGTGCTGGGCGGCATCCTCGCCGGAGGCATGCGCGGTGGATGGGGCGGCGGCGGGTTCGGCGGCATCGGCGGCGGTGGGGGCCGGGGTGGCGGTGGCAGCTTCGGCGGCGGTGGGGGCCGGGGTGGGGGCGGCCGCTTCTGACCCGGCTCCTGGCGCCCGGACCCCTGGGAACTGTCGGACCCTGCTGGCACCGTGATCCACCTCACATCGAGGAGGAGACATGCCCACTCGCGACACCCCCTGGCCCGCCGGCACGCCCTGCTGGATCGACTACGGAGCGGCCGACGTCCAGGCGGCCACCGCCTTCTACGGAGAGCTCTTCGGCTGGAGCTGCACCGGCGGGGACGAGGAGTTCGGCGGATACCTGAACGCGACCAGGGACGGCGCCCAGGTGGCGGGCCTGGGCCCGCTCATGGGCGAGGACGATGCGCCGAGCTGGACGACGTACTTCGCCACCGACGACGCCGCGGCGACCGTGGCCCGCATCCGCGAGGCCGGCGGCACGGTGGTGGTCGAGCCGATGGAGATCGGACCGCTGGGCACGATGGTCGTGGCACAGGACCCGCAGGGCTTCCCGTTCGGGCTCTGGCAGTCCGGCGAGCACACCGGCGTCCAGCGCTTCAACGAGCCGGGATCGCTGGTCTGGAACGAGGCGGCCGTCACCGACCCCGATGCTGCCCGGGAGTTCTACACCGCGGTCTTCGGCTTCGCGTGGGACCCGATGGAGGGCATGGAGCCCTACGCCACCTTCCGCACCGACGACCGCCCCCTCGGTGGGCTGAGCCGGATCGAGCCGGGGCTGCCCACGGGGTGGACCGTGTGCTTCGCCGTGGCCTCCACGGACGAGGTGGTCGCACGGGTCGGGCGCAGGGCGGAAAGGCGCTGCACCCCGCCGAGGACACCGAGTTCGGCCGGTTCGCCGTGCTCGAGGACCCCTGGGGGGCTGCGTTCTCGGTGATGCAGGTGGCCGACGAGGGCTGAAGCCCGCTACGCCGGAGTCAGCGCGCCTCGCCGCGGACGTGGGCGTGCGGTACGGGCTCCCGGCGGCCGTACGCCGCCGGGATGGCGCCCAGCCGTCCCTTCTGGAAGTCCTCGAAGGCGTCGAGGACCTCCTGTCGGCTGTTCATCACGAACGGCCCGGCCATGGCGATCGGCTCCCGGATCGGCGCGCCGCCGAGGACGACGACGTCGAGTGCCGGCGTGCGCGACTCCTGGTGGACCGCGCCCCGGATCGTCACGGTGTCACCCGGGCCCAGCACGGCGAGCTGGCCGGTGCGGACCGGCGCCCCGTCGATCCCCACCGAGCCCGCGCCGGAGAGGACGTAGACCAGCGCGTTGAAGTCGGGTCGCCACGGCAGGTCGAGCGTCGCGCCGGGGGAGACGGTGGCGTGCACCATGGCCATCGGCGTGTACGTCGACCCGGGGCCCCGATGGACGACGGAGCGGCCGGCATCGGCTATCTCTCCGGCGATCACGCGGAGGAGCGCGCCGGCGTCGGGGCTGGCCAGCAGGACCGACTCCCGCGCGCGGAGGTCCTGGTACCGGGGCTCCACCCACTTCTGCGCCCGCGGCAGGTTCACCCACAGCTGCAGGCCGTGGAAGAGCCCGCCGCTCAGGACCAGCTGCTCCGGCGGGCGCTCGATGTGCAGGACCCCGCCGCCGGCGGTCATCCACTGGGTGTCGCCGTCGGTGATCGTGCCGCCGCCACCGTGGGAGTCGGCGTGCTCGAAGGTGCCGTCGATGATGTAGGTGACGGTCTCGAAGCCGCGGTGCGGGTGCCAGGAGGTGCCCTTCGGCTCCCCGGGCGCGTACTCCACCTCGCCCATCTGGTCCATGTGGATGAACGGGTCGAGATCGCGCAGGTCGACGCCCGCGAACGCGCGGCGGACCGGGAAGCCCTCGCCCTCGTAGCCGGAGGGCGCCGTCGTGACCGACCGCGTCCGGCGCCGGACCGTGCGCGGCTCGGGCAGCGGGACGCGCGGGAGCGCGGTGGTGTCGTCGACGGTCACGGCAGGCATGCCGGCCTCCTCGGTTGAGAGTTCAACTAGTGCCACCGTAACCGTCCCGGCCCCTGCTGTCTTCCCCGCTGGTTCCGGGGAGCGCCGCACGGGACTCGGCTCGACGGTGCCGTCGACGCCGAGGGGCGCGCACATACCGGCGGTTGTTGGCCGACGGCGCCCTGCGTCCGTGGCTCGCACGGTGACTTGTCGTGGCCTCCTGCAGGGCCCGGCGCGTGCCTGCGAGCGGTGGGGGGCAGGGGCTCCGTCAACTAGGTTCGGCTCATGGCGGACCTCTTCGACGACTAC
Organism: Candidatus Blastococcus massiliensis AP3; assembly: GCF_000582785.1. Taxonomy (GTDB): domain Bacteria; phylum Actinomycetota; class Actinomycetes; order Mycobacteriales; family Geodermatophilaceae; genus Blastococcus; species Blastococcus massiliensis. The sequence continues at coordinate 1,455,266 of NZ_HG931173.1, read as the reverse complement.
CCGCTGGGCGACCAGTGGGACGAGATGTTCGGCGAGGCCGGCCGGGCGCGACCGCCGTACGCGGGACTGTTCGCCTCGCTGCAGCCGATCGACGGCGACGAGCTCGTCGCCCGGGCCGACCTGCTCAGCCAGACCTACCGGGACGCCGGCGTCACCTTCGCGCACGCCGGCGAGGAACACCCGTTCCCGCTGGACATCGTGCCGAGGGTCATCGGCGCCGAGGAGTGGGACGTCATCGAGCGCGGCGTCGCCCAGCGGGTGCACGCACTGGAGGCCTTCCTCGCCGACGTCTACGGCGCCGGTCAGGTGTTCGCCGACCGCATCGTCCCGCGCAGCGTGGTCACCACCAGCGCGCACTTCCACCGCCAGGCGCACGGGCTGGTGCCGCCCAACGGCGTCCGGGTGCACGTGAGCGGCATCGACCTGGTCCGCGACGAGGCCGGCGACTTCCGGGTGCTCGAGGACAACCTGCGCTCCCCGTCGGGCGTCAGCTACGTGATCACCAACCGCGCGGCGATGAGCCAGGTGCTGCCCGAGCTGTTCGCCGACCACCGCATCCAGCCGGTCGACGACTACCCCAGCCGGCTGCTGGCCGCGCTCAAGGCGAGCGCCCCCTCGAACCTCGCCGACCCGACCGTCGTCGTCCTCACCCCGGGCGTCTACAACTCCGCGTACTTCGAGCACGCGCTGCTCGCCCGGCAGATGGGTGTCGAGCTGGTCGAGGGCCGCGACCTCGTCTGCGCCGGCAACCAGGTGAGCATGCGGACGACCGACGGCCAGCGCCGCGTCGACGTCATCTACCGCCGGATCGACGACGAGTTCCTCGACCCGGTGCACTTCCGGCCCGACTCGGTGATCGGCTGCGCCGGCGTCCTCAACGCCGCCCGCGCCGGCCGGGTCACCATCGCCAACGCCGTCGGCAACGGCGTCGCCGACGACAAGCTGATCTACACGTGGGTGCCCGACCTGATCCGCTACTACCTGGGGGAGGAGCCGGTGCTGCAGAACGCCGAGACGCACCGGCTCGACGACCGGGACACCGTCGAGTGGGTGCTGGACTCGCTCGACCAGCTGGTCCTCAAGCCGGTCGACGGCTCCGGCGGCAAGGGGATCGTCATCGGCCCGCGGGCCGACGAGGAGACGCTGACCGAGCTCGCCGGCAAGGTGCGGGCCCGGCCGCGCGACTGGATCGCCCAGAAGCCGATCGGCCTGTCCACCTGCCCGACCCTGATCGGCGGCCGGATCGCGCCCCGGCACGTGGACCTCCGGCCGTTCGCGGTCAACGACGGGGAGAAGGTGTGGGTGCTCCCCGGTGGGCTCACCCGCGTGGCGCTGCCCGAGGGCGAGCTGGTGGTCAACTCGAGCCAGGGCGGCGGGTCCAAGGACACCTGGGTGCTCAGCCCACCCCGGCCGGCCGGCGCCGGCGACGACGAGCCGCGCGACTCCACGACCCTCGACCTCACGCCGGTCGACCCGCCCGACGAGGTGCCGGCTCCCGATCCCGGCCCGGTCACCGACCACGCGCTCGCCCAGTCCCAGCAGCAGCAACAGCAGAAGGACCTCGCTGGTGGGGGTGGTCGCTCGTGCTGAGCCGGATCGCGGAGTCGCTGTTCTGGATCGGCCGCTACGTCGAGCGGGCCGACGACACCTCGCGGATCCTCGACGTGCACACGCAGCGCCTGGTCGAGGACCCGTGGATCGACGAGCGCCGGGCCTGCGCCAACCTGCTCGCGCTCATGGGCGCCCCGGATGCCGTCGGGGTGGAGGGGCGGGAGGAAGCGCAGCCGGAGGCGGACACCGAGCGGGTGCTGGCCGCCCTCGCGTTCGACCGCACCAGCCCGAGCTCCATCGTCGGCGCACTGTCCGCCGCCCGCGAGAATGCCCGCGGCGCCCGCGAGGTGCTGAGCGCGGAGATCTGGGAGTCGCTCAACGTCACGCACAACGCGCTCCCGCAGCAGCGCACGATGGCCCGCCGGTACGGACCGCACTCGCTGTTCCGGTTCGTCCGCGAGCGCTCGGCGATGGTGTTCGGGCTGGCGGACGCGACGATGAGCCGCGACGAGAGCTGGCTGTTCCTCATCCTCGGCCGCTCGCTCGAGCGCATCGACATGACCTCGCGGATGCTGTCCACCCGCGTGCTGGCCGGTGACGCCGCGCCGTCCTGGACCCTGGTGCTGCGCTCGACCGGCGCCTACGAGCCCTACCTGCGCACCTACCGCGGCGTCGTCGACTCCAGCCGGGCGGCGGAGTTCCTGCTGCTCGACCGGCTCTTCCCGCGGTCGGTGTTCGCCTCCCTGGTGCAGGCCGAGGCGTGCCTGGCCGAGCTCGAGCGCTCGACGGTGCGCGACGCCGCCCGGATCGGGGTCGCCGGGGAGGCCCACCGCATCGTCGGCCGGGCGCGCACGATGCTGGAGTTCATGAGCACGCCGGACCTGCTGGCGCAGCTGCCGGCCCGGCTGGAGGAGCTGCAGCGGACGTGCTCGGCGGCCAGCGCCGCGGTGACCCACCGCTTCTTCACCGAGCAGGCGCCTCAGGTGTGGGTGCCGGAGGAGGCAGGGTGACGCAGACACAGGCCCAGGCGCAGGCGACGAGCCCCCGGACGGCGACCCGGTGGCGGTTGCAGATCGTGCACCGCACCCGCTTCCACTACAGCGGGCCGGTCCGCTCCTCCTACAACGAGGCCCGGCTGACGCCGGAGAACAGCGCCCGGCAGACGACGCTGCGCTCACGGGTGGAGATCGAGCCGGCGGCCACCGCCTACGCGTACCGCGACTACTGGGGGTCGACGGTGACCGCCTTCGACCTGCACTCCCCGCACTCCGAGCTCGTGGTGACCGGCACGTCGATCGTGGAAGCCGGGCCGGACCTGGCCGCGCACGACCGGCTGGGCTGGGCGGCGCTGACCGGCCGGGAGGTGCGCGAGGAGTACGGCGAGTTCCTGAGCCCGACCCCGCTCACCGCCATCGACGACGACGTCGTCGCCGCCGCCCGGGACGCCCTCGGCGACGCACTGCCGCGCGACGCCGGGCCGCTGGTCTGCGCGTTCGTGCACGACCACATGGAGTACCTGTCGGGGTCCACCAACGTGAAGACCAACGCGATGCAGGCCTGGCGGTCGGCCAAGGGCGTCTGCCAGGACATCTCGCACGTCACCATCGGACTCCTCCGCGCACTCGGGCTGCCGGCGCGCTACGTCTCCGGCTACCTGCACCCCCGGCCGGACGGCGAGATCGGCACCGCGGTCACCGGGGAGAGCCACGCCTGGGTCGAGTGGTGGGACGGCGGCTGGAACGGCTTCGACCCGACCAACTCCGTGCCGATCGGCAGCCGGCACGTGACCCTCGGGCGGGGCCGGGACTACGGCGACGTCCCGCCGTTCAAGGGCCTGTTCTCCGGCCCCAGCAGCGAGGGGCACACCGTGACGGTGGAGGTCACCCGCCTGGCGTGAGCGGAGACACACCGGGGGCGATCCGACCCGCTGCCGCCCGCTGACCTGCCACGATGCCGCCGTGCCCCGGCCACCGCGGCGGAGGGCGGAGCGGATGAGGGTCCATGCGTCGTCGGTGGTCGGTCCTGGGTGTGACGGCGTGCGTGCTGGTGACGGCGGGGTGCACGGGCGGGTCCGGGGAACCGGGCGCCGGTGCGGTCGCCGAGGGCGAGGGCTGGACGGTGCTCGTCTACTCGATCGCCGACACCGACCTCGAGCCCTACCTGCTCGCCGACCTCGACGAGTTCGCCGAGGTGGGTTCGCAGGAGAACCTGCAGGTCGCGGCCATGGTGGACCGCGCGGAGGGCTACAGCAGCGATCCCCTGCTCGGCATCGACGACTGGGTGGGAGCCAAGTACCTGTCCATCGGGCAGGGCAGCGCCGAGGAGCTCGAGGACCTGGGCGACGTCGACACCGGCGACCCCGAGCAGCTGGCCGACTTCATCGCCCGCGGCATCGCCGACCACCCCGCCGAGCGCTACGCGCTGGTCATCAGCGACCACGGCGCCTCGTGGCCCGGCGTCGGCGGGGACGAGGGCTCGGACATGAGCACGCTCACCCTGGAGGAGCTGCACGACGGCATCGCCGACGGGCTGGAGGAGGCCGGGCTGGAGAAGCTGGACCTGCTCGGCTTCGACGCCTGCCTGATGGCCACGTACGAGACGGCGAGCGCGATGGCGCCGCTGGCCGACCGGATGATCGCCAGCCAGGAGCTGGAGCCCGGCCACGGCTGGGACTACCGCGCCTTCCAGGTGGCCGCCGACGACCCGGACGCCGACGTCGACACCCTGGGGACGGCGATCGTCGACGGGTTCGCCGCGCAGGCCGACGAGGAAGGCACCGGCGCGGACATCACCCTGTCGATGATCGACCTGAACCGGATGGCCGCCGTCGACGAGGCCCTCGCCGAGTTCAGCGACGCCCTCAGCTCGCGGGCCGCGGACATCGCCCCCGTCGTCGGCCGGGAGCGCGCCGAGGTGCTCTCCTTCGGTCGCGACCCCGACCCGGAGGTCGACACGCACATGGCCGACCTCGGCCTGCTGGCCGCGGAGATCGGCGTCGACGCGCTCGACGTCTCCGACCGGGCCGACGCGCTCATCCGGGCGATCGACGACGCCGTCCCCTACAAGGTGGCGGGGCCCGCGGCTCTGGGCGCCAGCGGGCTGTCGATCTACTTCCCGCCGACGGAGGACCTGCTGAGCCCGGACTACGCCTCGGTGGAGAGCGCGCAGGCGTGGGGCGGCTTCCTGTCCAGCTACTTCGACGCGGGCTCCTCGATCCCCGTCGACCGGCAGCCGGTCTTCGCCGGCGACGGCAGTGCGGAGGTCTTCTTCGACGAGGACGGCCTGAACTTCTTCGCCAGCTTCGATTCGGCCGCGGCCGACAACGTGGTGTGGTCGTCGATCAGCTACGGCGAGCCCGGCGACGACGGCTCGGTCACCTACTTCGGCGAGGAGCAGGCCGAGGTCGCCGAGGACGGCTCCGGTGACGTGCTGGGCATCTTCGACCTCACGGTCATGACGATCAGCGACGGCATCGACACCTCCTACGCCTACCTGACGCTGGCCTACGACGACGACGCCGAGGTCGCCACGATCGACGTCCCGCTGGCCTACTACGCGCCGGGCGAGGACGAGGAGTACCGGGACGTCACGCTGACCATCACGTTCGACCCGGAGAGCGGGGAGGTGCTCAACGAGACCTACTACGGCTACTCCGCCGCGGGCACCTACGGCGAGCTCACCGCCGACCCGGAGGGGATCATCGTGCCCAAGCTGCTGGTGGTCGCCGCGGACGGCACGCAGTCCTGGGAGCCGGCGACCGACGTCGGCCTGTACGCCGACCTGCCGAACCTGCAGTACGACTTCGAGACGCTGGAGAGCGGCACCCCGCTGCTCGTGCAGCTGACCGTCGCGGACTTCGGCGGCAACAGCGACTCGGTGTCCGCGGAGGTCGTCGTCCCCTGACGGAGGAGGCCGGGGGACTCCGGGGATACTGGGGGGTGATGAGCGCACCCCTGAACCTGGTCAACCTCGAGCGGGTGCACAAGGCGCACGGCACGACCGTGATCCTCGACGACGTCTCCCTGGGCGTCGCCGCCGGCGAACGGATCGGCGTCGTCGGGCGCAACGGCGGCGGCAAGTCCACGCTGCTGTCCCTGCTGACCGGCACCGACGAGCCCGACTCCGGACGGGTCACCCGCCGCGGCGACCTCGCCATGGGCGTCCTCGACCAGCTCGGCACGCTCCCGCCGGGGACGACGGTGCGCGACGTCGTGCTGCCGACGTCGATGTTCGCCGCCGAGCACGAGTGGGCAGCCGACCCCGCCGTGCGCAGCGTGCTCGCCGGCCTGGAGCTCGACCGGATGGGCCTGGACGCGCCCGTCGCCCCCATGTCCGGTGGCGAGCGGCGCCGCGTCGCGCTGGCCGCGCAGCTGATCCGCCCCCTGGACCTGCTGGTGCTCGACGAGCCGACCAACCACCTCGACGTCGAGGGCGTCGCCTGGCTGGCCGAGTACGTGAAGGCCCGCGCCGGCGGCATGGTGGTCGTCACCCACGACCGGTGGTTCCTCGACGAGGTCTGCACCACGACGTGGGAGGTCGCCGACGGCAGCGTGCACTCCTACGAGGGCGGCTACTCGGCGTACACCCTGGCTCGGGCGGAGCGGGCCCGGATCTCGGCGGTCACCGAGGAGCGCCGGATGAACCTGGTGCGCAAGGAGCTGGCCTGGCTGCGGCGTGGCCCGCCGGCCCGCACCAGCAAGCCGAAGTTCCGCATCGAGGCCGCGCAGGCGCTCATCGCCGACGAGCCGCCGGCCCGCGACTCGATGGCGCTCAAGGGCTTCGCCGCCAAGCGGCTCGGCAAGACGGTCTACGACGTCGAGGACGTCTCCTACGCCGTCCCCACCGACGACGGGCCGCGCACGCTCTTCAAGGACCTGACCTGGAACGTGGGGCCCGGCGACCGGATCGGCATCGTCGGCGTGAACGGCGCGGGCAAGACCTCGCTGCTCAAGCTGCTCGTGGGCGAGACGCAGCCGGACTCCGGCCGCATCGTCGTCGGGCAGACCGTGGCACCGGCCTACCTGTCGCAGCACGTCACCGAACTGCCGCCGAAGGCCCGGGTGCTCGAGGCGGTGCAGGACGTCGCCCGCATCGCGCGGATCGGCAACCAGGAGATCTCCGCCTCGACCCTGGCCGAGCGGTTCGGGTTCGCCGCCAACCGGCAGTGGACGCCGGTCGGTGACCTCTCCGGCGGCGAGCGGCGGCGGCTGCAACTGCTGCGGCTGCTCATGGCCGAGCCGAACGTGCTGGTGCTCGACGAGCCGACCAACGACCTCGACATCGACACCCTGACCGCGCTGGAGGACCTGCTCGACTCGTTCCCCGGCACCGTGCTGGTGGTCAGCCACGACCGGTACTTCGTCGACCGGGTGTGCGACAAGGTGGTGGCGCTGCTCGGCGACGGCACGCTCGCCGAGCTGCCCGGCGGGGTGGACGAGTACCTGCGGCGCCGGGCGGCCGGGGGAGCCCCGCTGACGACGGCGTCCGGGGGCGGCTCGTCGAGCGGCTCGGCGGCGAGCCGGCCGGCGGCCTCGGCGGGCGACGCCCGCGCGGCGAGGAAGGAGGCGGCCAAGCTGGAGCGGCGGATGCTCAAGCTGGACGCCGACGAGAAGAAGCTGCACGAGCAGCTGGCCGCGGCTGCGACCGACTACGCGAAGTCCGCCGAGCTCGACGCGAAGCTCAAGGAGCTGCAGGCGGAGAAGACCGAGGTCGAGGAGGCCTGGCTGGCCGCCTCCGAGCTCGCCGAGGGCTGACCGGGCTCTCCGCGACAAGTACCTGCACGCACAGTCGGCCTCTGCCCACCAGGGTGGGCAGAGGCCAACTGTGCGGACGAGGTGTCCCTGGGGTCAGACGGCGGACTCGATCCGGCTGCGCTGGATCATCCGCAGGCCGACCGCGAACGCCGGAACGGCACCGACGAGGGCGTAGGCGCCGAACAGAACCGGGCTGAAGGGCGTCGCCATCGAGACGACCAGGGACGCGACGCACGGTGCGACCAGCCACCAGCTGATCACGCCGGCCCGCGCCAGGCCCGAGTAGCCGATCACCGGGCCGAGCAGCCCGAAGAGGGTGAGCGTGCCGGCGACGGCGACCCCCACGGAGCCGTTCACGGTCTCGAACAGCGCCACGGCTGTGGCCTGGTCGAGCTCACTGCCGATCGCGCCGGTCCAGTAGTCGAACTGCACCATGCCGGTGACGGTCACCAGGCCGATCGCCGAGAGGAGCGCACCCACGATCGTGGTGGTGCTCCCGCGGCGACCGCGGACCAGCGCCGGTGCGGCCAGCCAGGCCAGGGCCAGCGCCAGGTTCCCGTAGTGCAGGAGCATGGCCGAGAGCGTGGTGCGGCCCTCGTCGCGGGCCAGCGAGGTGATGTAGTCGGCGTCGGACATCGAGTCGGCCGGGGGCGAGACGGCCATGCCGGCGACGTAGAGCAGCGAGCCGGCGATCAGCGCGCCGCCGGCCAGCGGCAGGAGGCGGGCGCCGGCGGAGCGGGCGGGCCGCTCGGCGGGAGTCGTGGGGGCGGGGGTAGCGAGGTGCGTCGTCATGGCTCGAAAAGCTAGGGACGGCGGGGGTGCCGGCGCGTCCGCCGGAACGCACCGACCTGGGTCCACCTTGCGGGGGAACGCGCCGGGCCGTCGTTCGGCCGCACGGGGGACGCCGGAAGCTCCGCGCGGCCTCTAGCGTCCTCGTCGTGCCTCTCTGGACCGCCTCGACGCCGGCGCGCCGCCGCCTGCTGTGGCCGGCGGTCGGCCTGGCGATCGCCGCACTGTCGGTCGTGGAGAACCTGACCGACGAGTTCTACGGTTACCCGCTGGTCACCGTCGTCCCCGCGCTGGTCGTGGGCCTGCTCCTGGCCGTCTGCCCGCGCTGGCCGGAGGCCGCCGCCGTGGCCGGCTCGCTGGCCATCCTCGGCAACTTCGCCATGGACACCCCCGGTCCCGGTGGCGCCCAGCTGGTCGGCATGGGCCTCTTGGTGGGGCACGCCGCGGCCGTGCTCCCGCGGGCTGCCGGAGTGCGGGCGGCCGTCGCCAGCTCGGCGGTCGTGCTGGTCACCGGGTCCCTGTTCTCGGTGTCACCGTGGGAGGGCGTCTTCTACTCCGTGGTCACCGGCGCCGGCTGGGCCGTGGGCACGCTGGTCCGCCAGGTGCAGCAGCGCTCCGCCGAGCTGCAGGTGCTCGCGGCCCGGCTGGCCGAGCAGCAGGACGCCGTGGCCGCGGCCGCGGTCACCGCCGAGCGGGCCCGCATCGCCCGCGAGGTCCATGACTCGGTGGCGCACGCGGTGAGCGTGATGGTCCTGCAGATGGGCGGGCTGCGCCGGCTGCTGCCCGACCACCCGGAGGCCCAGCAGGTGCTGCTGGACCTCGAGCGGCTGGGCCGCGACTCGGTCGACGAGATGCGCCGGGTGGTCGGCATCCTGCGCGACGGCGCCGACGGCACCCCGGCGCCGCAGCCCTCGCTGAGCCGGCTCGAGCCGATGCTGGCCGATCTCCGTGCCGGCGGCATGCCGATCGAGCTCGTGGTCACCGGCCGCCCGCGCGAGCTGCCCCAGCTCGTGGACGTGTCCGCGGTGCGGATCGTGCAGGAGGCGCTGTCCAACGTGCTCCGGCACGCCGGGGCGGCGGCGACCCGCGTCGAACTGGCCTGGGCGGCCGACCGGCTGACCGTGACGGTCACCGACGACGGCCGGGCCCGCGTCCCCTCGCCGCCCCGGGCCCCGTCGGTCGGCGGGCACGGTCAGCTGCACATGCGCGAGCGCGCCGCCGTCGCCGGCGGGCGGCTCGACGTCGGGCCGGTGCGCGGGGGCGGCTACCGCGTCTGCGCCGACTTCCCCCTCCCGCGGTCGGCGCCCGGCGCGGCCGCACCGGTGCGGGAGGTGACCGCGTGATCCGCGTCGTGCTCGTCGACGACCAGGCGATGGTCCGCACCGGCCTGCGCATGGTGCTCTCCGCCGAGAGCGACATCGAGGTGGTCGGCGAGGCCGCCGACGGCGCCACCGGTGTCCGCGTCGTCACCGAGCTGCGGCCCGACGTCGTCCTCCTCGACGTGCGCATGCCCGAGATGGACGGGCTCGAGGCCGCCCGGCGGATCCTCGCCGCCGACGTGCCCACGCGCGTCGTCGTCCTCACCACCTTCGACGAGGACGAGTACGTGGCCGCCGCCCTGCGCGCCGGGGTGAGCGGCTTCCTGCTCAAGGTCGCGCCGCCCGAGGACCTGGTCGCCGCCGTGCGCACGGTCGCGGCGGGACACGGCCTGCTCGATCCGGCGCTCACGCTGCGGGTCATCGAGGGCTACGCCGCCGCACCTGCGCCCGACCCGGCCCGCGCCGCCGCCCTGGCCGCGCTCACCGAGCGGGAGGTCGACGTCCTCTCGCTGGTCGCCCGCGGGCTGTCCAACGCCGAGATCGCCGCCCGGCTGTACCTGGGCGAGGCGACGGTGAAGACCCACGTCAGCCGGATCCTGCTCAAACTGGGTCTCCGCGACCGCGTGCAGGCCGTCGCCTTCGCCTACGAGAGCGGCCTGGTCACCCCGGGCGGAGGCTGAGAAGGCCCGGGTAACCTGGGGAGCACCGCCGGTGTCTCCCCGACGTCTGTGGTCCCCCGAGCCCCTCGAGACTCCCGGAGACCCGTGCTCGCACTGCTGCTCCTCCACCTGGTCGCCGCGACGGCCGCACCGCTGCTGGTGCGTTGGTGGGGACGGCAGGCTTTCCTCGTGCTGGCCCTCGTGCCGGGCGGCGGGTTCGTCTGGACCATGGCGCAGCTCGGCACGATCACCGACGGCGGCGAGGTCCGGGAGACGACGCCGTGGGTGCCCGCGCTCGACCTCGAGATCGCGCTGCGGCTCGATGCGCTCTCCCTGACGCTGGCCGCGCTGGTCACCGGCGTCGGCGCGCTGGTGCTGCTCTACTGCGCCCGGTACTTCGAGCCCGCCGACGAGGACACCGCCCGCTTCGCCGGCGTCCTGACCGCCTTCGCCGGCTCCATGCTCGGCCTGGTCCTGGCCGACGACCTGCTCCTGCTCTACGTGTTCTGGGAACTGACCACGATCTTCTCCTACCTGCTGATCGGTGGCTCCGGTACGCGGCTGGCGGCCCGGCGGGCGGCCAGCCAGGCGCTGATCCTCACCACCGCCGGCGGGCTGGCGATGCTGGTCGGGCTGATCATGATCGGCGAGACCAGCGGCAGCTACCTGCTGTCCGAGGTGGTCGCGAACCCCGGCGAGGGTCCGTTCCTGATCGCCGGCACCGCGCTGGTGCTGATCGGGGCGATCACCAAGTCGGCGATGGTGCCGTTCCACTTCTGGCTGCCCGCGGCCATGGAGGCGCCGACGCCGGTCAGCGCCTACCTGCACGCCGCGGCCATGGTGAAGGCCGGCATCTACCTGGTGGCCCGGCTCGCCCCCGGCTACGCCGACGTGCCCGGCTGGCGGCCGATCGTGCTCGGGCTGGGCCTGGCGACCATGCTCGTCGGCGGCTACCGCGCGGTCCGCCAGAACGACCTCAAGCTGCTGCTGGCGTTCGGCACCGTCAGCCAGCTCGGGTTCCTCATGGTCCTGGTCGGCGCCGGGTCCCAGGAGATGGCCGCCGCCGGCCTTGCGATGGTCGTCGCGCACGCGCTGTTCAAGTCCACGCTGTTCCTCACCGTCGGCGTCATCGACCACGCCACCGGCACCCGGGACCTGCGGGTGCTCTCGGGGCTGGGCCGCCGGCTGCCGGTGCTCGCCGTCGTCGGCGGGCTGGCCGGGGCCTCGATGGCCGGCGTGCCCCCGCTGCTCGGCTTCGTCGGCAAGGAGGCGGCGTTCACCGCGCTCCTGGACGGCGGGCTGCCCGACCGCACGACCGCGCTGTTCGAGCTGGCCGGACTGGTGCTCGGCTCGGTGATCACCGCCGCCTACACGTTCCGGTTCCTGTGGGGTGCCTTCGCCCGCAAGCCCGGCTGCGAGGACACCGAGCTGGCCCACCCGCCGGCGCCGCTGTTCCTCGCCGCCCCGGCCGTGCTGGCGCTCGCGAGCCTGGTCCTCGGCCCGGCCAGCCCGCTGCTCGAGCCGCTGGCGGCCGGCTACGCCGACGACCTGGCCCTGATCGCGCCCGAGGCCGAGAAGCTCGCGCTCTGGCACGGGCTGCAGCCGGCTCTCGCGCTCTCGGCGATCACCCTGCTCGGCGGCTACGCGATCTTCGCGTTCCGCGCCCGCGTCAACCGGTTCCAGCGGCGGGTGGCGGTGCACGCCTCCGCGGACGAGGGCTACTGGAACATCCTCCAGGGCCTGGACCGCGTCGCCGTGCTCGTCACCGGCACCACGCAGCGCGGCTCGCTGCCGGCCTACCTCGGCACGATCCTGGTGGTCGTCCTCGCACTTCCGGGCACCATCCTGGTCTTCCGCGCCCCCTGGCCGGACGAGTGGCGCGCCTGGGACAGCCCGATCCAGGCCCTGGTCGGGGCCGTGGTCCTGATCGCCGCCGTGCTCGCCCTGCGCATCCGCCAGCGGTTGTCCGCCGTGCTGGTCGTCGGCGTGACCGGTTACGGGCTCGCCGTGCTGTTCGCCCTCCAGGGCGCTCCCGACCTCGCCCTCACCCAGTTCCTCGTCGAGACGCTCACCCTCGTCGTCTTCGTGCTGGTCCTGCGCAAGCTGCCCAAGGACATCACCGACCGGCACCGGCCGCGGGAGCGGGCGGGCCGGGGGGTGATCGCGGTCGCGGTCGGCGCGCTGATGGCGGCCGCCGGCGCGGTGGCGATGAGTGTGCGCACCGCCACGCCGGTGTCGGTCGCCTACCCGGAGGCGGCCTACGACTTCGGTGGCGGCCAGAACATCGTCAACGTGACGCTGGTCGACATCCGCGCCTGGGACACCCTGGGCGAGATCTCGCTGGTGGTCGTCGCCGCCACCGGGGTCGCGAGCCTGGTCTTCCTGCGCAAGCGGACCGGCGCGGTGGACCGGCTGGACCCGGTCGCGCTGGCCCGCCAGGAGCGCTCCGCCCGCCGGGCCCCGCGCGGGCAGTGGCTCTCCGCCACGGCCGCCCTGGAACCCGAGCGCCGGTCGGTGATCCTCGAGGTGATCACCCGGGTCCTCTTCCACACCATCCTGGTGTTCTCGATCTTCCTGCTGTTCAGCGGCCACAACGAGCCCGGCGGTGGCTTCGCCGGCGGTCTGGTCGCCGGCCTGGCGCTGGTGCTCCGATACCTGGCGGGCGGCCGCTACGAGCTCGGTGAGGCGGCGCCGGTCGATCCCGGCCTGCTCCTCGGGGTCGGGCTGCTGTTCGCGGGCGGCACCGGTGCCGTGGGCCTGATGCTGGGGGCCGAGGTGCTGCAGACGGCCATCCTGGAGAGCACCTTCCCGGTTCTCGGCGACGTGAAGCTGGTGACGTCGCTGTTCTTCGACATCGGCGTCTACCTGATCGTCGTGGGGCTGGTGCTCGACATCCTCCGCAGCCTGGGTGCCGAGCTGGACCGCCAGGCCGACGAGGACGACCCCGTCGACGTCCAACCCGGAGAGGTGATCGCCCGATGACCCCCACCGTGGTCCTGCCGGTGATCATCGGCGGCCTGTACGCGGCCGGGGTCTACCTGCTGCTCGACCGCAGCCTCACCCGCGTGCTCCTGGGCTTCCTGCTCCTGGGCAACGCCACCAACCTGCTGCTGCTGGCCTCGGGCGGACCGACCGGGCTGGCGCCGATCCTGGGGTACGCCGAGCCGGAGGAGATGAGCGACCCGCTCCCGCAGGCACTGATCCTCACCGCCATCGTGATCACCTTCGGGATCGCCGCCTTCCTGCTGGCGCTGATCTACCGGTCGTGGCGCCTGGTGCGGCAGGAAGTGGTCGGCGTGGACGAGGAGGACCGCCGGATCGCCCGCCGGTCGTCCACCGACGCCGACGAGATCGACCCGGACGACCTGGCGCCGGAGGACCGGCCCGCCATGCACGCCGACACCCTGTCGGAGGACCAGGAAGTGGAGCGGGCACTGGCACGGGACTACGCGGGCATCCCCTCGGACGACGTCGACCTGCCCCCGACGCGGCGGGGCGACCGATGATCAGCGTCCTCACCCCGCTGCCGGTGCTGCTGCCGCTGCTCGGCGCCGCGGCCGCGCTCCTCGTCGGCGGTCGCCATCCCGGGACGCAGCGGGTGCTCAGCATCCTGGTGCTGAGCGCGGTGCTCGCCGTGTCGGTCGCGCTGCTCGTCCTCGCCGACTCCGACGGGGCGGCCGCCGTCTCGGTGGGCGGCTGGCCGGTCCCGCTGGGGATCGTGCTGGTCGTCGACCGGCTGTCCGCGCTCATGCTCGTCGTGGCCGCGACGGTGGCGTTGGGGGTGCTGGTCTTCGCGGTCGGGCAGGGCGCCGCCGACGGCGACGAGGAGACGCCGATCTCGATCTTCCACCCGACGTTCCTGGTGCTCATCGCCGGCGTGGCCAACGCCTTCCTGGCCGGCGACCTGTTCAACCTCTACGTCGGCTTCGAGATCCTGCTGACCGCGAGCTACGTGCTGCTGACCCTCGGCGGCTCCGCGCCCCGGATCCGCGCGGGCATCACCTACATCGTCGTGAGCCTGCTCAGCTCGCTGCTGTTCCTGGCGGCGATCGCGCTGGTGTACGGGGCGACCGGCACGGTGAACCTGGCCCAGCTGGCCGTCCGCCTCCAGGAGCTCCCGGACGGCACCCAGCTGCTGCTGCAGTCGATGCTGCTGATCGCGTTCTGCATCAAGGCGGCGGTCTTCCCGCTCTCGGCCTGGCTGCCCGACAGCTACCCGACCGCGCCGGCCCCGGTCACCGCGGTGTTCGCCGGCCTGCTGACCAAGGTCGGCGTCTACGCGGTCATCCGCACCCAGACCCTGCTGTTCCCGGGCGGCGCGCTCGACCACGTGCTCATGTGGGCCGCGCTGGCGACGATGGTCGTGGGCATCCTCGGCGCCGTGGCGCAGACCGACATCCGCCGGATCCTGTCCTTCACGCTGGTCAGCCACATCGGCTACATGATCTTCGGCATCTCGCTGGCCTCCCAGGCGGGGCTGGCGGGAGCGATCTTCTACGTCGTCCACCACATCGCGATCCAGACGACGCTCTTCCTCGTCGCCGGGCTCGTCGAACGGCAGGGCGGCTCCACCTCGGTCGACCGGCTCGGCGGGCTCGCCCTGGCGTCACCGGTGCTGGCGATCCTCTACTTCGTCCCGGCGATGAACCTCGCCGGCATCCCGCCGTTCTCCGGGTTCATCGGCAAGCTCGGACTGCTGGAGGCCGGGGTCGCCGACGGCGGGTGGCTGCCGATCGTGCTGGTGGCGGGCGGGGCCGTGACGAGCCTGCTGACCCTGCTGGCCATCTCCCGGGTGTGGAACCGCGCCTTCTGGCGGCCGCCGGCGCAGGCGCCCGAGGGCGACACCTCGGACGCGGCCGCGGCGGATGCCGGCCCCGAGATCAAGCCGGCGGCGGTGGCCGCCGACGCGCCGGGTGCGGCGGGCACGGACGACGTCGACCCGGGTTCCGGTGGGGACCCCGCGGAGGACCTGGTCGGGGCGTCCACGGCGTCCGGTGGCCGCCAGGCCGCCCGGCGGGCCGCCTGGGTGCGGCACGCGGCCGTGGCCACCGCGTCCACCCCCGCGACCGACGGTCTCGGCGGGGAGGTGGAGCAGGGGCGGGCGCGGCCGTTGCAGCCCCTGCCCCGGGTGATGGTCGGGGCGACGGCGGCGATGGTCGTCGTGACCGTGGGGCTCACCGCCGTGGCCGGTCCGCTCTACGCGGTGGCCGACCGGGCCGCCGGGGACCTGCTCGACCGCACGCCCTACATCACCGCGGTCTTCGGCACGGAGGACCCGCAGTGAGCGCCGAGGTCGGCCCCGAGGCCGGTCAGGACACCCGGCACCGGCTGCGGCACCAGTTGCCGTTGCTGCTGTGGCTGGTCCTGGTCTGGAACCTGCTGTGGGGCACGTGGTCGTGGGCCAACCTGATCGGCGGTGTCGTCGTCGCACTGGGCGTCACGCTGCTGCTGCCCCTGCCGCCCGTCGTCGGCGGTTCCCGCCTGCGCCCCGTGGCCCTGATGCGCTTCGTGGGGCACTTCGTGGTCGACCTGATCAGCTCCGGCGCGCTGGTGGCCTGGCAGACCGTGCGACCCGCGGGCATCGACCGCAGCGCGATCATCACCGTGGAGTTGCGCACCGACTCGGACCTGCTGCTGACCATCCTGTCCGAGTCGCTGACGCTGGTGCCCGGGTCGATGGTCATCGACCTGGACCGGGAGCGCCGCATGCTCGCGCTGCACATCCTGCACGTGCGGGACGAGAGCGACGTGGAGCGCCAGCGCGAGTCGGTGCTGGCGGAGGAGGAGCGCGTGGTGCGGGCGTTCGGTTCGCCGGAGGAGATCGCGGCCCTGGACATCCCGCCGGGGACGACGATCTCCGGCGAGGGGAGGAGGACGCCGTGACCGTCGTCTACTGGCTGGCCTACGGGCTGCTCGGGGTGGGCGCCCTGCTCGCGCTGGTCCGCCTCGGTCTGGGGCCGTCCCTGCTCGACCGCGTGGTCGCCACCGACACGCTGCTGGTGATCATCGCCGCCGGGCTCGCCGTCCACGCCGGGCTGCAGCGGGACCCGACGGTCGTGCCGGTGCTCGTGGTGGTCTCCCTGCTGGCCTTCGTCGGCTCGGTGTCGGTGGCCCGGTACATCGGCGGCATGCTCATCACGTCCACCGGTGACGGCCAGGACGTCGGGCTGCCCGAGGCCGCCGAGGAGCGCATCGCCCGGAGCGCGGAGGTGGACCGGTGAACGACGTGCAGTCGGTGACCGACGTCGTCGCCGTCGTCCTGCTGCTGCTGGGCGCGTTCCTGTGCCTCACCGCGGGGCTGGGGCTGGTGCGCTTCCCCGACGTCCTGACCCGGATGCACGCCGGCACCAAGCCGCAGGTGCTCGGCGTCCTGCTGATCATGGTGGGTGCGGCGTTCCGCCTGCAGGGGTGGTCGGCGACGTGGATGCTGCTGCTGGTGGCGGTCTTCCAGATGCTCACGGCACCGGTGAGCGCCCACATGATCAGCCGGGTGGCCTACCGCCGGCGGCACGTGCGCCGCGACCGGCTGTTCGTGGACGAACTGCGCCCCGAGAGCCGCCCGGACCAGGTGTACCGCGGCGACGAACCGGCGGACGCGCCGCCCGAGGCACCGGGCCGGGCGCTGGTGCAGAGCAAGCGGGAGGACGAGGCGCGCTGAGCCGGCGCGCCCCGTCCTCCCCGCCGGTTCAGCGCTGGGCGCGGTTGACCGCGGACACGACCGCGCGGAGGGACGCGGTCACGATGTTGGCGTCGATACCCACGCCCCACAGCACCCGGTCGCCGACGGCGCACTCGACGTAGGCCGCGGCGCGCGCGTCACCACCGGCGGACAGGGCGTGCTCGGCGTAGTCGAGCACGCGGACGTCCACGCCGACGGAGTGCATGGCGTCGACGAACGCGGCGATCGGGCCGTTGCCCCGCCCCTGCAGGGTCACCGGGACGCCGCCGTCGACCAGGTCCACGGCGATCTCGTCGTGCTGCTCGCCGTTGGCGGTGTGCCGGTGGCCGGCCAGTCCGAACCGGCCCCACGGGGCGTCCGGGTCGGGCAGGTACTCGCTGGAGAACGCGGCCCACATCTGGGCGGCGGTCACCTCGCCGCCCTCGTCGTCGGTGTGCCGCTGGATGACGGCGCTGAACTCGATCTGCAGCCGGCGAGGCAGGTCGAGGTGGTTCTCGGTCTTCATGATGTAGGCGACGCCGCCCTTGCCGGACTGGCTGTTCACCCGGATGACGGCCTCGTAGCTGCGACCGACGTCCTTGGGGTCGATGGGCAGGTAGGGCACGGCCCAGGCCTGCTGCTCGACGGGGATCCCGGCGGCGCGCGCGTCGGCCTCCAGCGCCTTGAACCCCTTGTTGATCGCGTCCTGGTGGGAGCCCGAGAACGCGGTGTAGACCAGGTCGCCGCCGTAGGGGTGCCGCTCGTGCACGCCGAGCTGGTTGCAGTACTCGACGGTGCGGCGGATCTCGTCGATGTCGGTGAAGTCGATCTGCGGGTCGATGCCCTGGCTGAACAGGTTCAGGCCCAGGGTGACCAGGTCGACGTTGCCGGTGCGCTCGCCGTTGCCGAACAGGCAGCCCTCGATGCGGTCGGCGCCGGCGCGGTAGCCCAGCTCGGCGGCGGCGACGGCGGTGCCGCGGTCGTTGTGCGGGTGCAGGGACAGGACGACGGAGTCGCGCCGGCCCAGGTTGCGGTGCATCCACTCGATCTGGTCGGCGTAGACGGTCGGCTCGGCCATCTCGACGGTCGCCGGCAGGTTGAGGATCGTGGGCCGGTCGGGGGTCGGCTCCCAGACGTCGGTGACGGCGTCGCAGATCTCGACGGCGAACTCGAGCTCGGTGCCGGTGAACGACTCGGGGGAGTACTCGAAGCGGATCTCGGTGTCGCCCATCTGCTCGGCGAACTTCCGGACGACCTGCGCCCCGTGCACGGCGATGTCGACGATGCCGGCGCGGTCGGAGTCGAACACGACCCGGCGCTGCAGGGTGCTCGTCGAGTTGTAGAGGTGGACGATCGCCTGCCGTGCCCCGCGCAGCGACTCGTAGGTGCGCTCGATCAGCTCGTCGCGGGCCTGGGTGAGCACCTGGATCGTGACGTCGTCGGGTACCAGGTCGTCCTCGATGAGCTGGCGGACGAAGTCGAAGTCGGTCTGGCTGGCCGCCGGGAAGCCGACCTCGATCTCCTTGTAGCCCATGCGGACCAGCAGCTCGAACATGCGGCGCTTGCGGTCGGGCGTCATCGGGTCGATCAGCGCCTGGTTGCCGTCGCGCAGGTCGACGGCGCACCAGCGCGGGGCCTGGGTGGTGACGGTGTCGGGCCAGGTGCGGTCGGGCAGGACGACCGGCGTGAACGGCGCGTAGCGGTGGATCGGCATCCGCGAGGGCTGCTGCGGATGGCGCACGTGGGGATGCTCGCTGTGCGGGGTCGTGCTCATGGGAGGGCTCCTCTGGCGCGGGCTGGACTCAGCTCCGGTGGGGCGGTCAGCAGGCGCCGGGAACGCACTCGATCACGGCAGATCACCGCGGCGAGGGGGCCGACCTAGGAGAGGGCCTCGCCGCGGCGGATAAGCAGGAGGCTGCCGCGCACGGAGCCACGGTAGCAGCGCCAGGGGGACGGGCGCAGGCGTGCGCTCGTCCGCGTCGCGGAGCCGGCGTCGCGGGCCCCGCCTGTCCGAACCGCGGGATGCTGTCTAGCGTCGGAGCCATGCGATCGATCCGACCTGCCCGTGACCGTCGCCCGTCCCGCCAGGAGCGCCGCCCCTCGAGGCAGGCGTCACCGGCCGCCCTCCGGCGCGGACCGGGGCGCGAGGGGGGCGGTCGGGCATGAGCTGGCTGCCCTGGACGCTGCTGGTCCTGGTGTGGGTGGGTTCCGGCGTCGCCGCGGTGATGTTCCTGCTGCACCGGCGCGGGCACCGGGACGGGACCTGGTACCTCCTCGGCGCCGCACTCGGACCGCTGTTCATCCCCATCGCCTACGAGCGGTCCGCGATGAAGAGCGTGGTGCTCGAACGGCAGGGAGAGGCCGCCACCGGCCGCGACGGATCGGCGGACGGGGAGATGCACGTCCTCGTCGGGGTGGACGGGTCGCCCGAGTCCGAGCAGGCGGTGCGCGACGCGGCGAGGTTCGTGGGCGGGGCGCGCGGGCGCGTCGTCCTGGCCAGCGTGGTCGGGGCGGACAGCGCCGAGCGCGAGGACGACGAGGACCGGGACCGCGCCCGTGAGCTGCTGGCCCGCGAGGGGGCGCGGTTGGGGACGGCGACGACCGTGGAGACGCGGATCGTCGCCGGCCTGCCCGCCCGGGCGCTGCTGGAGCTGGCCGAGGCCGAGGGCATCGACCTGATCGTCGTGGGACGCCGGGGCAGGGGGCTGTCGCGAGCCGTCCTCGGCAGCGTCGCCCAGCAGCTGAGCTCGAGCTCGCCCTACCCGGTGCTGCTGGCGGCGCCCGCCGAGCGCGAGGGCTGAGCCCCGCGCTGCGCTCCGGCGGCCGCCGGTCAGTCCTCCGGGGCCCCGTCGTCCGGCGGGCGCCGCACGAGCTCGCTCCCGGACGTGCCCGGGACGAGCGGCGCCCCGGACAGGTAGGCGGCCTCGCCGATCTTGAAGCTGGCGATGGGCACGGTGAAGAGCTGCAGCGCGATGGCGACCAGCAGGGTCACCACGGCGCTGGCCCCAGGGGCGAGCACCACGACCCCGAGCAGGACCGACACCATCCCGAGGCCGGCCGCCTTGGCGACGGCGTTGGCCCGGTTGTAGACGTCGGGGAGCCGCAGCAGGCCGATCGCGGCGACGGCGATGAGCAGCACGCCGATCGCGACGAACACGTCCCCGGCGATCTCCTGCGCGGTCACGACGAGGACCTCGTCGCGACCAGCCGGGCGAAGGCGACCGTGGACAGGAAACCCACCAGTGTGGTGACCAGGACCAGGTCGAGGAGCGCCGGGGCGTCCAGCCGGACGGCCAGCAGGGCGACCGCCGCGATGACCACGGCGAAGCCGAGGTCCACGCCCAGGGCGCGGTCGGCGTCCGTCGGGCCCGTCGCCACGCGCAGCGTCGCGACGGCGAGCGCGAGTGCCAGCACGACCAGGGCCGCGTCGACCAGGATCATGTCGGTCCTCCTTCTGTGGTGCGGTCGTCGGCAGAGGCGGTGCGTTCCCGCGGCGGCCGCGGCGGGCGCCAGGCGGCCAGCATCCGGCGTTCGATCTCCAGCAGGTCCGCACGGAACACGGCGGGATCGCCGGCGTGCATGCCGTGTGCCACGAGCCGGGTGCGGTCCTCGCTCACCCTGATGACCAGGGTGCCGGGGGAGAGGGTGACCAGGCTGATGTAAGAGGCGATCTCGAACCGGGTCCTGACCTGCAGGGGGACCTCGACGAACGCCGGTGCGAGCCCGTCGCCGGGCGTCACGATCTCCTTCGCCACCGTGTAGTTGGCCCGGAGGAACTGCACGAGGTACCAGCCGCTGAACCGGATGATCGCCGTGGCCCGGCGCAGGCCCCACCGTCGGCTCACGAGCCGGTCACCGCCCTCACGTAGGCGGCGGTGTCGACCAAACCGTCGGCCGCGGCGCTGCTCGCCGCGAGCAGCGGTTCGGCCCACACCCCCAGGACGACGGCCAGGCCGGCCAGGACCAGGGCCGGCGCGGTGAGCGCCGGCCCCAGCAGCCGCGTGCCGGAGGTCGCCGCGGTGCTGGTCGCCGCACCACCGGGAGCGGAAGCGGGAGCGGGAGCGCGGGGCAGGCCCTCCCCGGAGGTCGACTCCGCCGCCGCGGGCTGCCAGAACACCGCGTTCCAGACCTTGAGCATCGACATCAGGGTCAGCAGGCTGACCACGATCACGACGGCGGCGGCCAGGTACTGCTCCTGCGCCACGGCGGCGGTGGCCAGGCCCAGCTTGGCCACGAACCCCGAGAGCGGTGGGATGCCGACGAGGGCGAGCGCGGCACCGGCGAAGGCGACCGCGAGTGCCGGCTCGCGGCGCATCAGGCCACCGAGGCCGGCCAGTTCGCCGGTGCCGTACCCCACCTCCACGGCTCCCGCGCACATGAGCAGCGCGGCCTTCACGAGCACGTACTGGACGAGGAAGAAGATCGCCGCGGCCAGTCCCGCGGCGGTGAACAGCGCCAGGCCCACCAGCATGTAGCCGATCTGGCTGACCATGTGGAAGGTCAGCACCGGGCGCATCGACTTCTCGCCGACGGCGCCCAGGACCCCCACGACCATGGTGAGCAGAGTCACGGTCATGATCAGCCACAGGTGCTGCCGGTCGCCGTCGTAGATGACGGCGTAGATCCGGATCAGCGCGTACACGCCGACCTTGGTGAGCAGACCCGAGAAGAGGACCGCCACCGCGGGACCGGTGTAGGAGTACGTGCGGGGCAGCCAGCTGTGCACCGGTACCACGGCCGCCTTGACGGCGAGGGCCAGCAGGATCACCGCACCGGCGAGCGCCGCGGCAGGGGTGGTGCCGCCGACCCCTGCCAGCCCGCCGAGGTCGACCGTGCCGGTCACGCCGTAGATCAGCCCGATGCCGGCCAGCAGCACGGTCGAGGCGAGCAGGTTCACCGTCACGTAGAGCCGGCCCGCGGCCAGCCGTTGCGCGCCGCCGGCGGCGGTGAGCAGCACGTAGCTGGGCAGCAGCATCACCTCGACGAACACGAAGAGGTTGAAGAGGTCCGAGGTCAGGAAAGCACCGTGGACGCCGGCCGACAGGACCAGCGCGAGCGGCAGGAACAGCGGGCTCCGGTCCTCGCCGGTGGCCGCGGCGAAGACCAGGCTGACCACGACCAGCAGTGCGCTGACCCCGAGCATCAGCGCGCTGAAGACGTCGGCCACCAGGGTGATCGCGATCCCCGGCGGCCAGCCGCCCAGACGGAGCACGGGCAGCTCGCCGTCCAGGGTGCCGGTGAGCAGGATCCCGGCGACGACGAGCACGGCGACGCTGACTCCCCAGGCCACGGCCCGGTGGAGCGCCGGACCCGCCCGCCGACCGACGACGAGCACGGCGGCGGCCATCAGCGGGGCGACGACGGGAACGAGCAGCAGGCCCGCGCTCATCGGGGCCCCGTCGCGTCGTCGGGCGCGGCGTCGTCGTCCCCGATCTCCGCGGGCGCTCCGGCGCGGGCGAGCGCGAGCAGGTAGACGGTCACCGCGAACGTGATGACGATCGCGGTGAGGACGAACGCCTGCGGCAGCGGATCGGCCATCTCCGCGGGATCGCCCTGACCGATCAGCGGGACGCCACGGCGGTCGGTTCCGCCCGTGGCGAGCAGCAGGATGTTGACGGCGTGGCCGAGCAGGACGAACCCGAGGACCAGCCGGACGAGACCGCGCTGGAGGACGAGGTAGACGCCGCCGGCGACGAGCACCCCCACGGCGATGGCAGCGGTCACCGTGCTCCCTCCCGGTCGGCCACGCGTACCGCGGCCACCCGTGCGCCCGGCGTCGCCGTGCCCGCCCGTCCGCTGCCGAGCCGGTCGAAGGCAGCCGCCATCAGTCCCAGGACCAGCAGGTAGATGCCCAGCTCGAAGAGCAGCGCGGAGCCGATCCCCACAGCGCCCAGCACCGGGATGTCGAAGGGGGTGAGGAAGGGTTCGCCGAGCAGGACTGCTGCGAGGCCCGTGCCCAGTGCCACGAGCATCCCCGTGCCGACGAGGGTCTCCGGCCGCAGCAGGCGGGGCAGGCCCTGGAAGCCGGAGGCGACCTGGTGCAGGCCCACGCCGACCCCGGCGACCAGCGCGGCGATGAACCCACCACCGGGTTCGTCGTGACCCCGCCACAGCAGGAACGCCGACAGCACGGCCATGCCGGGCAGCAGCACCCGGCTGGACACCTGCAGCACCAGGCCACCGTCGGTCTCCCGGGAGCGGACGGAGGCGGCCGGCGGGGGAGTGGACCCGGGACCACCGCGGAGCAGGACCAGCAGGCCCAGCGCGGCGGCACCCACGACGATCGCTTCGCCGAGGGTGTCCATCCCCCGGAAGTCGGCCAGGATGGTGTTGACCACGTTGGTGCCGCCGGTCTCGGGCTCGGCGGACTCGAGGAAGTACTCGCCGGCGGCGGACAGCTCGCGGCGGCCGGTGAACGCCATCGTCGCCGCGGCGGCCGACAGCCCCGCCGCGACCGCCAGGACCGCCGCCGTCGCGGAGCGCGGCCGGGACACGGGGAGCAGCCGCCGGGGCAGTCGCTGCAGCACCAGGACGGCGACCACCGCCGTCAGGATCTCGACCAGGAGCAGCGTCAGCGCGACGTCCGGCGCACCGGCCAGCAGGAACCACGCCGTGACGACGAGCCCGACGAAGCCGACCAGCGCGAGCGCGGCCAGCGCCGACGTCGTCCGCACCGCGGTGGCCACCGTCAGGACGAGCAGCGCCAGGACCGGCCAGTCCAGCGGCTCCGCCGTCGGCGCGGAGGAGGGCAGTGCGCCCACCGTCGCGGCGCCCACGCCCGCCAGCACGACCAGCAGCACGAGCGGGCGGACCAGGTGCGCGGCGAGGCCCGGAGCCCGGTCGGGCCGGCCGACGGCGTGCCCGGCGGCGATCGTCGCCTCGTGCGTGCGGTCGAAGAGGGCGCCCCCGTCGGGCAGCCGGATCCGCTCCAGGCCTCGGTCCACGGAGGTGCGGCCGAGGAAGAGGGCCGTGCCCACGGCGATCGTGACCGCTGACATGAGCACCTCGGGGCTCAGCCCGTGCCAGAAGGAGAACTCGGGCACCGCCCCGACGTACACGACGTCGGCGGCGGCGCGGGTGACCATGGGGTTGAGCAGGTCGATGCCGGGGCCGAGCGCCAGGCCGGCCAGCGCTGCCGCGCCGGCCGGCGCGAGGAAGGACGGCGCGGGCTCGTAGAGATTCGGCTGGCGCAGCGGGCCGCCGAAGGCGCCGTGGACGATCCGCATGCCGTAGGCGAAGGTCAGGGCCGAGGCGGTGACCGCCAGCGCCCCGGCGACCGGGCCGGCCCAGGGGGTGACGTCGGCCTCCAGGAACCCCTGGAACAGGTACTCCTTGCTGACGAACCCGAGCAGCGGCGGTACGCCGGCCATGGACAGGGCGGCGAGCGCGGTGACCGTGGCCGTCACCGGCATCACGCGGCGCAGCCCGGAGAGCTCGCGGATGTCCCGGCTGCCGGTCTCCTTGTCGATGATCCCGACCAGCATGAACAGCGTCGCCTTGAACAGCGCGTGGGCGAACGTGTGCAGCATCGCCGCGGCCAGGGCGACGGGCGTGCCGACCCCGATCACCGCGATCAGCAGGCCGAGCTGGCTCACCGTCGAGTACGCCAGGATCGCCTTGAGGTCGTACTCGCGCAGGGCCATGAACGCGCCGGCCACCGCGCTGGTGAGGCCCACGACGAGCAGCAGCGCGGACCACGCGGGCGCGTCGGCGAACAGCGGGGTGAAACGCATGAGCAGGTAGATGCCTGCCTTCACCATCGTGGCCGCGTGCAGGTAGGCGCTCACCGGGGTCATGGCGACCATCGCGCCGGGCAGCCAGAAGTGCAGCGGCAGCTGGGCGGACTTGGTGAACGCGGCCGTGGCGATCAGCGCGCCGATCGGCCAGGCCAGGGGCGAGCTGGTGATCCGGTCGCTCTCGGCCAGGATCGTGGCCAGATCCGTCGTCCCCGCCACGACCGACAGCAGCACCACGGCCAGCAGCAGGGCCAGCCCACCGGCGACCGTGATGAGCAGCGACCGCCGGGCCGGCACGATCGCCTTCTGCCCCGCGGTCGCGATGAGGGCGAAGGAGCAGACCGTGGTGACTTCCCAGAAGACGTAGAGCAGCACCACGTCGGCTGCGAGCACCAGCCCGAGCATCGCGCCGGCGAACAGCGTGAGCAGACCGAACACGGTTCCGTTGCCGGAGCTCTCGCCCATGTACCGCGGGCAGTACGCCATGATCAACGCGCCGACGCCCAGCACGATCACGCAGAACAGTCCGGCGAGCCCGTCCAGGCGCAGGCTGAAGGAGACCTGGAGCGACGGCAACCAGGACCAGGACGTCGTCACCGCCCCGCCGTCGAGGACCGCCGGTGCCTGCGTCGCCAGCAGCCCGCCGACCGCCAGGAAACCCGCGGCGAGCAGGTACCCCGTGTTCGCCCCGAGCCGACGGGCGAGCAGGGGAGCGGTCGCAGCCAGGACGAGCATCGCCGACAGCGCGACGATCAGCACCACCGCGGCTCCTCCTCACCTCGTGACGGTGTCGGTCCGGCCGATCCCACCCTCACCCACGCGCAGACGGCGCGCCTCCTGTCGTCTCCGGGGCCGGGCTCGTGCCGGGCTCGCGCTCCGCGTCCGCGGTGTCCGCATCGCCGCCGTCGTCGTCGTCGGCCCCCCAGGCCGGCTCGCCGTTGTCGGGGTCGGAGCCCGGGCCGGCGGCCGGGCGGCGCCCGCGGGCGTAATCGACGATCCGGGCGACGCAGGCCGCCAGCGGCACGGCGAGGAAGGCCCCGAGCACGCCGTAGGTCACCGCGCCGGCGGTGACGCTGAGGATGATCGCGAAGGGGTGCAGGCGCAGGACCGGGCCGAGGATGAGCGGCTCGAGCAGGTTGCCCTCGGCCTGCTGCACCAGCAGCACGACACCCAGCACGAGCAGCGCCGTCCCCAGCCCCTGGTCGGCGAGCGCCACCAGCACGGCGACGAACCCGGAGGCGAAGGCGCCGACGATGGGGAAGAAGCCGCCGAGGAACACCAGCAGGGCCAGCGGCAGGGCCAGGGGGACGTCGAGCAGGACGAGGCCGATCCCGATGCCCACCGCGTCGACCAGCGCCACCAGCATCTGGGCCCGGAAGTACGCGCCCAGCGTCCAGCCCACCTGCCCCGACACGCGACGGACGTGCCGACGCGTGCCGGAGGGCAGCACGCTGGTCACCCCGGCCCAGATCCGCTCGCCGTCGCGCAGGTAGAAGAACAGCGCCACCAGGAAGATCAGCAGCGACGTCCCGACGTCGGTGAGCCGGGAGAGGACGTCGATGCCCTGCCCCACGACGGCACCGGCCTCGCCGTCGAAGGAGTCCAGGGCCTCCCCGGCGGCCGCGGCCAGCCCGCCCTCCCCGATGTCGAAGGGCAGCGACACCGGGGCGTCGGCGAGCGCGTCGTCGAGGTCGGCGAACGCCTGCTCGACGCTGTCGACGAGGTCGGGCACCTGGTCGACGAAGCGTGGCACCACGAACCACAGCGCCAGGGCGATCGCCGCCAGCAGGGCCAGGACCAGCCCCAGCGCGACCAGCGCAGCCGGGAGCCCGCGCCGCTTGAGCCAGCCGGCGATCGGCCACAGCACGGCCGCCGGGAAGAGGGCCACGGCCAGCGGTGTCGCGATGATGCTCACCTGCTGCAGCAGGAGGTAGACCAGCACCACGATGCCGGCGATGCCGAGTGCCGCCCAGGCCCGCCGCCCGGCCCGCAGCAGGACGGCGTCGTTCCCCTGAGCTGCACCGGAGTCGGTCATGCCCGGTCCATGCCCGGTGGAAGAGCCACCGACTCCTGGCCCACGGCCGCACCTCGGCACACCGGACCGGCCGGTCGGGGCGGGTGCTCGGCCAGGTCCCGGCTAGGCTCGCCGTTGCTCCCTGCGCGATCGGTGCCGGCGTCCGACCCTCTGGAGATGCTTCGTGGCTTCCTCATCCCGAAGCACCGGCAGTGCCCAGCCCTCGCCCGGCCGCGGTCCGCTGCTCCGGGCGCTGATCTCCCTCGGCGTCCTGGCGGCCGCCACCGCCGCGGTCCTCACCTCGTCGCCGACGCTCGGGCTGGACCTGCGCGGAGGCACCCAGATCGTCCTCGAGGCCCAGGACTCGCCGTCAGTCGAGGCCAACGCCGAGTCGACCGACCGCGCGCTGGAGGTGCTCCGGCGCCGCGTGGACGCGCTGGGTGTCGCCGAACCCACGATCGTCCGGGCCGGCGAGGACCGCATCGTGGTAGAGCTGCCCGGGCTCCAGGAGCCCCGCGAGGCGGTCGAGGTCATCGGCCGGACCGCCCAGCTCACCTTCCACGAGGTGCTGGGGTTCGCCGAACCGGACTCGCCCGAGTCCGACCCCGAGACCGCCGCACCGGACGAGGAGCTGGTGCTGCCCGACGAGGACGGCGCGCCGCTGCGCCTGTCGCCGCCCGCCCTGACCGGCGAGGGGGTCGACGACGCCGGGGCCGGTTCGGACCTTGCGTCCGGTATCGGCTGGTTCGTGACGGTGGACTTCACCGGCTCCGGCCGGACGGCGTGGGAGCAGCTCACCGGACAGGCGGCCTGCGCGCCGCTGAACGACCCGACCCGCAGGGTCGCGATCGTCCTCGACGGCGAGGTCATCTCCTCGCCGGCGGTCAACCCGGACGTCCCCTGCGGGGTCGGCATCACCGGCGGCGGCACCCGGATCACCGGCCAGTTCACGCAGGACGAGGCGCAGGATCTCGCCGCGCTCGTGCAGGGCGGCGCGCTGCCGCTGCCGGTCGAGGTGATCGAGCAGCGCACCGTCGGCCCCAGCCTGGGTGAAGCGGCGATCGACGCCAGCGTCCAGGCGGTGCTCCTCGGCGTGGCGGCGACCGCACTGTTCATCGTGGCCGTGTACCGGTTCATGGGGCTGCTCGCCGTCGTGGCGTTGCTCTGCTACGCGCTGATCTCCTACGCGGCGCTGGTCACGCTGGGCGCCACGATCACCCTCCCGGGCCTGGCCGGGTTCGTGCTGGCCGTCGGCATGGCCGTCGACGCGAACGTGCTGGTCTACGAACGGTCCCGCGAGGAGCTGGCCCAGAAGGGCCGCACCCTGCGCGGCGCGGTCACGAAGGGTTTCCAGCGGGCGCTGTCGGCCATCGCGGACTCGAACGTGACCACCCTCCTGGCCGCCGGGCTGCTGTTCTTCCTCGCCTCGGGCCCGGTGCGCGGCTTCGGTGTGACGCTCAGCGTGGGTGTGCTGGCCTCGCTGTTCTCCGCCCTGGTCATCACCCGGTCGCTGGCCGAGCTCGCCGCGACGCGCCGCTGGCTGGTCCGCCGCCCGGCGCTGACCGGGCTGCACACGCTCGGCCGGGTCCGCACCTGGCTCACCAGCCGGGATCTCACGCTCTACGCCCGTCCCCGCGTGTGGCTGGCCGCGTCGCTGCTCGTCGTAGTGCTCACCGGCGCCGGGCTCGCGGTCCGCGGGCTCGACCTGGGCGTGGAGTTCACCGGCGGGCGCAGCATCCAGTACTCGACCGGCAGCACGCTGGACGCCGACACCGCCCGGTCCGCCGTCGCCGATGCTGGCTTCCCGGGCGCGGTGGTGCAGGAGGCCGACGACGGCGACATCCGGGTGCGCACCGGACCGATCGACGACGCGCAGCAGGAGTCCATCCGCGACTCCCTGGCCGCGGCGGGCGACGGCGCCGAGGTCGTGAACGACGAGCTGATCGGGCCCACGCTCGGCGACGAGCTGCGCCGCAACGCGCTCATCGCCCTCGGCGTCGCGCTGCTGGCCCAGCTCGGCTACCTGGCGGTGCGGTTCCGCTGGACCTACAGCGCGGGCGCGGTCGCGGCGCTGACGGCGAACGCGACGATCGTCGTGGGCGTGTTCGCCTGGACCGGGAAGATCGCCGACGGGGTGTTCCTCGCCGCCGTCCTCACCGTGATCGGCTACTCGGTCAACGACTCCGTGGTCGTGTTCGACCGGGTCCGCGAGACGTGGACGGGGCCCGGCCGGCGGCCCTTCCCGGCGGTGGCGAGCGAAGCGGTGCTGCAGACGTTGCCGCGCACCGTGAACACCGGCGCCTCGACGCTGCTGGTGCTCACCGCGCTGCTGTTCCTCGGTGGGGAGTCGCTCGGCGACTTCGCGTTCGCCCTGGTCCTGGGCATCGTCGCGGGGACGATCTCGACGATCACCATCGCCGTCCCGCTCACCGTCGCGCTGGACCGGCGCTGGCCGGCCCCGCCGCCGGTCGCGAAGGAGCGGCCGAAGGCGTCGGCGCGACGGTCGGACGGAGCCGTCGTCTAGGCAGTGCGTCAGCCCACGTCGCAGGAGCACGGGCAGTTCTCCGCGTGCACCGGTCGGCGGGACCAGTCGTCGAGGTCGTCGCACGCGGGTGGGCACGTGCAGATGAACGGTTCTGCCGGGCGCAGCTCCCCGGCCGCTCTCCGCCGCGCCCACTCAGCCTGGCGGCGCTGCCGGGCGGCGCGCCGACGAGCCGCCGCCCTCTCCGGCGGTGAGTCACCTGCCAACGGGACGTCGTGGTCGCCGGGGACCCCGTCCCGTTCGCGCCGGGTATCGCGGGAGGACCGGTCCAGCTCGAAGGTGAACCACGGTTGCCGCCGTGCCGGGCGGTGTTCCCAGCGATCGGGAACCTCGTCGGTGTGCAACGTGTCGAGATGGGCCGGCAGGTGGCGTCCCGAGCCGTCGCGCGCGCCGTCCGAGGTCATGGGCGGCAGCTCCCGGCCGGCGTCGTCGACGAGGGCGATCCGCAGACCGGCCACGCCCGCCGCGTCCACCAGCCGGCCGACAGGCAGGTCGCGCACGCCCGCCTCCGCTGCGCCCAGCGTGGACTTGGGGATGCCCGTGCGCTCCGCGAGTTGGCGCTGTGAGAGGTCCGCGGTGCGCCGGATGCGGCGGAGCAATCCGGGCAGGTCGGAGGACACGGTGACCAGCATCCGGTCCGACCCGTGGGCCAGGAGTGTGCCGAGACGATCTGTGGACAGTCGGCCCTTGCCCACAACTGGGGGCAAGGGCCGACTCTCCAGGGGGCCGGGACCAGGGAGCGGCGGCACCGGGAACGGGCGGGTCGTCGACGGACCGGTCAGAAACCTCCGCGCAGGCGCAGGCGCAGCGGACGGCCGTCGGGGTCGACCAGCATCCGGTACACCGGGGTGGCCCACAGCCGGGTCAACCGGCACAGCTTCTCCGGCCGGTGCGGCCGCAGCCGCCCGGGTGGGCGGGGACCTCGACGGCCGCCGTCGTGCCACTCCGCCAGCGCCGCGGCGCGGGACTCCAGCGTCGCGACGAAGCGCTCCGGGTCGAGGGCCAGCTCGTCCTCGCTGCCGTCGGGGGCCAGGTCCAGGTGCTCCCGCGCGAGTTCCAGCCTCAGGTCCCGCGCGAACACGCGGGCGCAGTCGCCGGTGCCGGCCGGATCGATCGGCTCCCGCTGATCCGGGGTCGTGTCGAGGACGGCGGTGGACAGCTCGCTGTCGTGGGTCCACGAACGGCGGTTGAAGTTGTCGCTGCCGATGCTGGCCCACACGTCGTCGACCACGCAGACCTTCGCGTGGACGTAGACCGGCGTGCCCTCGTGGTTCTCGACGTCGAAGACGTGGACCCGGGCCTTGCCGCCGGCCTGCACGCACAGGTCGATCGCCTGCCGGCGGCCGACGTACTGCGGGGTGGCGTTGAACGACCCGCTCTGATCGGGCAGCCGCGGCACGACGACGACCAGGTGCAGGTCGGGGTTGGCCGTCAGCGCGTCCGCGAACAACTGCGCGACCTCCGCGGACCACAGGTACTGGTCCTCCAGGTAGATCAGCCGCCGGGCCCGCTGCACGGCCTTGGTGTACCCGCGGGCGATCGACCGCTCGCCCTCGGCCGCGAAGTCGTACCGGGGCCGGATCTTGGGATAGGTGCGCAGCGTCTGCACCAGGTGCGGGCCGCACTCCGGCGGTGGGGGCAGCTCGGCCGGCAGGGGTGAGGGGTCCAGCCGGGCCCGCCGGAACCGGTCGATCACGTACGCGATCGGATTGCCCTGCACCGGGCTGGTCGGGTCGTCCCACCGTTCCCGGAACACGGTGTCCAGCACGGCGACCGCCGGCCCGCGGATCTCGGCCTGCACGTCGTGCCACGGCGGGGTCGGGCCGTAGGCGTCGGACATGTCCACCGTCTGCGGGTCGCCGTGGTGATCGGCGTCGTCCCGGCGGCTGTGGCACAGGTCGATCCCACCCGCGAAGGCGACGTCCCGGGAGGGGTCGGCCGGGCGGCGGATGACGACGATCTTCTGGTGGTGCGAGCCGACGCGGCGCACCCGCTGGTCGAGCACGACCTTGCCGCCGTCCTCCTCGATCTCCCGGTCCAGCGCCCGGTTCTGCTCCTTGCTGAAGGAGAGGGCGTCGGTGTGCGAGCGCCACACCAGCCCGCGGACGTCCACGCCCCGGTGCGACGCCGCGCTGAACAGCTGGTCGACGGTGGGGCCGTCGGGGCGCAGCCGCTCGTCCGGGTCGCCGCGCCAATCGGTGAACCAGACCCGGTCACCCTCGCCCAGCCGCTCCACCTCCTCGACCAGCCGGTCGAAGTAGGCGACGCCGTGGACCAGGGGCCGGACGAGGTTGCCGGCGGTCCAGGCGGACAGGGGCGTGCCGGTGTTGCCGCGCTCCTCGGCGGTGAGGAGCCATGCTGCCGGGTCGTCCACCGGGTGATCCCATCGTGCGGGAATGGCGGACGCAACCGCCGGGCCCGCGCGATACGTCGGTAGCCTGTGGACCCGTGGCCCTCGTCGTCCAGAAGTACGGCGGTTCCTCCGTCGCCTCGCCCACGCACATGAAGCGCGTCGCGGAGCGGATCGTCGCTGCGAAGAAGAACGGCGACGACGTCGTCGTCGTCGTCTCCGCCATGGGCGACACGACCGACGAGCTGCTCGACCAGGCCAGCCAGATCACCGACGACCCGCCCGGCCGCGAGCTCGACATGCTGCTCACCGCGGGCGAGCGGATCTCGATGGCGCTGCTGGCCATCGCCATCTCCACGCACGGGTACGAGGCGCGGTCGTTCACCGGCTCGCAGGCCGGCGTCATCACCACCGGCAGCCACGGCAAGGCGCGGATCATCGACGTCACGCCCGGCCGGCTGCGGTCGGCCCTGGACGAGGGCTCGATCGTCATCGTCGCCGGGTTCCAGGGCGTCAGCCAGGACACCAAGGACATCACCACGCTGGGCCGCGGCGGGTCCGACACCACCGCCGTCGCCGTCGCCGCCGCGCTGGACGCCGACGTCTGCGAGATCTACACCGACGTCGACGGCGTCTTCAGCGCCGACCCGCGGATCGTCCCGAACGCCAAGCGGCTGGACACCATCACCTACGAGGAGATGCTCGAGCTCGCCGCCTCCGGCGCGAAGGTGCTCATGCTCCGCTGCGTCGAGTACGCCCGCCGCTACGGCATCCCCGTGCACGTCCGCAGCTCCTACTCACACCTTCCCGGCACGATCGTGGCCGGCTCGATGGAGGACCTCCCGGTGGAACAGGCGATCATCACGGGCGTCGCGCACGACCGCTCCGAAGGCAAGATCACCGTCTACGACGTGCCGGACCGGCCGGGCGAGGCGGCGCAGCTGTTCCGCGTGCTCGCCGACGCCGAGATCAACATCGACATGATCGTGCAGAACGTGTCGATCGGGGCCGACAAGCTGGCCGACATCTCCTTCACGCTCCCCAAGAGCGACGGCCCGGTGGCGCTCGCGGCGCTCGAGCGGGTCAAGCACACCGTCGGCTTCAGCCGCGTCGACTTCGACCAGCACATCGGCAAGGTGTCGCTGGTCGGCGCCGGCATGCGCTCGCACCCCGGGGTGTCGGCGCGCTTCTTCGGGGCCCTGGCCGACGCCGGGGTGAACCTCGAGCTGATCAGCACCTCGGAGATCCGCATCTCCGTGGTCTGCCGCGACACCGACGTCGACATCGCCGTCCGCGCGGTGCACGACGCGTTCGACCTCGGCTCCGACGTCGAGGCAGTCGTCTACGGAGGGACCGGACGATGAGCATGCGACCGCTCCACATCGGCATCGTCGGTGCGACCGGCCAGGTCGGCGCCGCCATGCGCTCGATCCTCGCCGAGCGCGACCTGCCGATCGCCTCGATCCGCTTCTTCGCCTCCGCGCGCTCGGCCGGCACCACCCTGCCCTGGGGCGACGGCGAGATCACCGTCGAGGACGCCGCCACCGCGGATCCCAGCGGGCTCGACGTGGCGCTCTTCTCCGCCGGCGCCACGACGTCACGCGCGCAGGCCCCCCGGTATGCCGCGGCCGGCGTCATCGTGATCGACAACAGCTCCGCGTTCCGCCGGGATCCGGAGATCCCGCTGGTCTGCAGCGAGGTCAACCCCGGTGACATCGCGAAGGCGCGCGGCGGGATCATCGCCAACCCGAACTGCACCACCATGGCCGCGATGCCGGTGCTCAAGCCCCTGCACGACGAGGCCGGCCTGGTCCGCATCGTCGCCAGCACCTACCAGGCGGTCTCCGGGTCGGGCATCGCCGGTGTGCAGGAGCTGCACGCGCAGGCGAGGGCCGTCGTCGACAAGGCGGACGAGCTGGCCTACGACGGCTCCGCGGTGGACTTCCCCGAACCGCAGAAGTACGTCGCGCCGATCGCGTTCAACGTGCTGCCGATGGCCGGCTCCGTGGTCGACGACGGCACCTTCGAGACCGACGAGGAACAGAAGCTCCGCAACGAGAGCCGCAAGATCCTCGGCATCCCGGACCTCCGCGTCTCGGGCACCTGCGTGCGGGTGCCGGTCTTCACCGGTCACTCCCTGTCGCTGAACCTCGAATTCCAGCGTGAGATCCGGCCGGAGCGGGCCACCGAACTGCTCGCGGCGGCGCCCGGCGTGGAACTCTCCGACGTCCCGAACCCGCTGCAGGCCGCCGGCCGCGACCCCAGCTACGTGGGCCGCATCCGGCAGGACGAGAGCGTCGACGGCGGCCGTGGGCTGGTGCTGTTCGTGAGCAACGACAACCTGCGCAAGGGCGCGGCCCTCAACACCATCCAGATCGCGGAGCTGATCGCCGCCCAGCCCTGACCGCACGGGGCTCTCAGGGCTTCACGTGCTTCAGCGCGAAGGCCAGGGCGACCTCGACCTGGCGGATCGTCTCCTCGATGACCAGCGAGCCGTGGCCGGCGTCGAACCGGTACACCTCGTGGTCCTTGCCGAGCTCCTCGAGCCGGGTCAGGTAGTTGTCGATCTGCCGGATGGGGCAGCGCGGGTCGTTGGCGCCCGCGACCACCAGCACGGGCGCGGCGACGGCGTCGACGTAGGTGATCGGCGAGGAGCGCACGTAGACGTCGTGCACCTCGTCCGGTGAGCCGCCGAACAGCGCGCGGTCGTAGGCGCGCAGGCCCTCCATCTCGTCCTCGTAGGCGGCGAGGTAGTCGGCCACCGGCACCTCGGCGATACCCGCCGCCCAGCGCTCGGGCTGGGTGCCCAGGCCCAGCAGGGTGAGGAAGCCGCCCCACGAGCCGCCGGACAGGATGGCCCGGGTCGGGTCGACGACCCCCTCGGCCACGAGCGCGTCGTAGACGGCACCGACGTCCTCGAGCTCGGTGAGTCCCGGGCGGCCGGTGAGCGCGTCGCGCCAGACCGAGCCGTAGCCGGTGGAGCCCCGGTAGTTCACGTGCACCACCGCGTAGCCGGCGTCCACGTAGGCGGCCCGGCGGGCGCGGTAGGAGTCGTCGTCGGCCGACTCGGGACCGCCGTGCACCAGGAACGCCGTCGCGTACGGACCCTCGCCGGCCGGCCGCACCAGCAGGGCGTGCACGTCGCCGCCCGGGCCGGGCACCCACCGGTCCTCGACGGGGTAGGCCGTCGGCGGCTCCTCCTCGCTCACCGACAGGACGACGGGGCCGTCCGCCCGCCGGATCACCGGCGGCAGTTCGGCGTTGGACCAGGCCAGCTCCACGGTGCCGTCGGGGCGGGCGGTGGCGCCGCGGACGACGCCCTTCGGGGTGTCCAGCTTCTCCAGCGCGCCGCTGGCGAGGTCGTAGCGGTACAGCTCGGTGCGGGCGGCGTGGTCGTGCCCGACCAGCAGCGCCGTCCCGTCGGGATACCAGCCGGCCGAGACGTCGCCGGGCAGGTCGAGGACGATCTCGGTCTCGGTGTCGGCCACCACGTCCCAGATGAGCAGTTCCTCGCGGCCGCGGCGCTCGTGACCGACGAGCAGCCGGGTGTCGCCGGGGAGCGGGGCGAACTCCGAGGCGTGCAGACCGCGGCCCTCGCCGTCCCACTTCTCCGCGACGACGGCGTCGTCGCTGGTCCGCAGCACCCGCAGCGCCGGATAGCGCGGGTCGCCGTGCTCGGAGTGCGAGATGACCAGCAGGTCGCCGTCGTGGGTGAGGGCGTCGACCGACGCAGGGTCCGAGTGCCGGTAGATCACCCGCGGGGTGCCGCCGAACGGAGCCAGCCACAGCTCGCTGCCGTCGTCGGTCGACCGGCCGATGGCGACCAGGTGGTCGCCGATCTCGAGCCCGGCCGGGTACGCCGGCCCGACCTCGGCGACCGCGACGGTGTCCTCGCCACCGCCGAAGGGCTGGGTCATCCAGACGCCGAACTCGTCGCCGTCGGTGTCGGCGAACCACCAGATGGTCTCGCCGTCGGGGCTGAGCGTGCCGATGAGCGTGCCGTTGGGCCGGTCGGTGACCTGCCGGTGGGTGCCGGTCGAGCGGTCCCACGCGTACTGCTCGATGACGCCGCTGACGTCGGAGGCATACAGGTTCCGGTGCGGGGCGTCGAAGGCCCAGTCCGGCAGCGAGACCCGCGGCGCGCGGAACCGCGCCTGCCAGCGGGCGGTGACCTCGGGGGGAAGGGCGGGGGCGGTCTGCTCGGCGGTCACCGATCCATCCTCCCAGGACCGGGGATCGAGTCAGCCCCCGGGAACGACTCAGGGGCCGCCATCGGCGGCCCCTGAGCTGTGTGTCGGGGTGACAGGATTTGAACCTGCGGCCTCGTCGTCCCGAACGACGCGCGCTACCAAGCTGCGCCACACCCCGAGGTGCGCTCGACGAGTCTAACGCTCCTCCCCGCGGGTCCCGGCGGCGGGCTCAGGCCGGGCGCGGGGTGAGCGTGAGCAGCGTCGCCTCGGGCGGACAGGCGAAGCGGACCGGCGCGTACGGGCTGGTGCCCAGACCTGCCGAGACGTGCAGCCAGGTGCCGTTCGGCCGGCCCGCCGCCGGCGGCGCCCAGCGGTGCAGCCAGCGCACCCGCTCCCGGTCGATGCCGCAGTTGGTGACCAGCGCGCCGTAGAACGGCACCCGCAGCTGCCCGCCGTGCGTGTGCCCGCACAGCAGCAGGTCGTAACCGTCGGCGGCGAACCGGTCGAGCACCCGCGGCTCGGGGGAGTGGGCCAGCCCGATCCGCAGGTCGGCGCCGGGATCCGCCGGCCCGCCGACGACGTCGTACCGGTCGCGCCCGAGGTGCGAGTCGTCGACGCCCGCGAACGTGATCCGCCGTCCGCCGACGACGAGCTCCCCGGCGGCGTTGGTCAGGTCGAGCCAGCCCCGGTCGAGCATCCCGTCACGGAGGTCGCGCCAGGGCAGCTCGGTGCCGTGCACGCGCTTGTGGCCGGGGAAGAAGTACTTGAGCGGGTTCTTCGGCCGCGGCGCGAAGTAGTCGTTGCTGGCCAGCACGAACGCGCCGGGCCGGTCCATCAGGGGGTCCAGCGCCCGCAGCGTCCCGGGGACGGCGTCGAAGCCGGCCAGGTTGTCGCCGGTGTTGATCACCAGGTCCGGCTCGAGGGCGGCGAGCCCCGCGACCCACTCCTGCTTGGACCGCTGCCCGGCGGTCATGTGCAGGTCGGACAGGTGCAGCACGGTGAGCGGGGCCGAGCCCGGGGCGAGCACCGGCGCGTCGAAGCGCCGCAGTGTCCACCACGTGCGCTCGACCAGGCTCGCGTAGGCGAGCGTGCCGGCGCCGGTCGCGGCGACGGCTGCGGGAACGGTGTACCAGCGCACGACAGGGAGCCTACGGGCGCGCGCCCGGAGCGCGTCGTGCCAGGCTGGGGACGTGTCCGACCTGAAGAAGCAGCTGCGCGACGACCTGACCACCGCCATGAAGGCCCGCGACGAACTGCGGACCGCCACGCTGCGCATGGTCCTGACCGCAGTCAGCGCCGAGGAGGTCTCCGGCAAGGAGGCCCGCGAGCTCGACGACGACGAGGTGCAGGCGGTGCTGCGCCGCGAGGCGAAGAAGCGCAAGGAGGCCGCGGAGGCGTTCGGCAACGCCGGCCGGGCCGAGCAGGCCGAGCGCGAGCGGGCCGAGGGCGAGGTGCTCGCCGGTTACCTCCCGGCGCAGCTGGAGGACGCGGACCTCACCGCGATCGTCGCCGATGTCATCACCCGCACCGGCGCCTCGGGGATGAAGGACATGGGCAAGGTCATGGGCGCCGCGAACGGGATCGTGGCCGGCCGGGCCGACGGCTCGCGGGTGGCCGCGGAGGTCCGCCGCCAGCTGGGCTAGTCGTCGGACGTCAGTCGTCGAACGGGAAACCCGGCCCGAACTCCTCCTGGCCCGGTGCCACGGGGGGACCACCCGGACCGCCGCCGCCACCGCCACCACCCGGACCGCCGCCGCCACCCGGACCGCCGCCGCCACCCGGGGCCGGCGACGG
>NZ_HG931173.1:1303468-1417886 GCF_000582785.1 Candidatus Blastococcus massiliensis AP3 | reverse complement strand
CGACGGCTGCGTCGGCTCGGGCGCCGGGGCCGGCGCGGGGGCGGGCTGGGGGACGGGCTGGGGGCCGCGGCTGACCAGGATCGACACCGGCTCGTTGACGTAGGCATCCTGGCCGGCCGCCGGGCTGGTGCCCAGGAACGTGCCGGCCGACTGGCTGCTGTCGACCCGCGTCGTCGTCGTCCGGAAACCGGCGTCGCGGAGGACCTGCTCGCATTCGGTGACGGAGGAGCAGTTCGGCACGGGCAGGCTGCGGCCGCTCACCACCTGCGGATCGGCCGGCGGGAAGGGCACGGCGGGCTGGTTGGTGAGGATCGGCGCCATGGCGTCGTGCCAGATCGTCGCCGGCTTGCCGCCGCCGTAGCCGCCGACGTCCTGGTTCTCCTTCGGGTTGAGCACCATCACGCTGGCCGTGTACTGCGGCGTGTAGCCGACGAAGGCCACGGAGAAGTTGTTCTGCGAGGTGCCGGTCTTGCCGGCGATCTCGTGACCGGGGATGGCGGCCCGGGTGCCGGTGCCCTCGGGCCTGCTGACGTCGCCGATGAGGATCTGGTTCAGCGTGGTGGCCACGCCGGGCGGGATCGCCTCCGGCGTGCACGAGTTCTCGGACCACACCGGGGTGCCGTCGTCCTTCTCGAGGGGCTTGCCGAAGCGGTCGAGGACCCCGGCGATGGGCGTGGGCGGGCACGCCGTCCCGCTGGCCGCCATCGTGCTGTAGGCGCTGGCCAGGTCCAGCGGGCTGGTCGCGTGCGGTCCGAGCACGAAGGAGCCCTGACGGCCCTCGATGATGTCGTCGGCGACCGCGTCGATGGACCGCAGCCCCATCGCCTGGGCCATCCGCACCGGCTTCTCGACGCTGCCGAGCTCGTCCAGCAGCGCGAGGAAGTAGGTGTTGGACGAGCGGACCAGGGCGCCGGTCATGTCCAGGGTGTTCGGGTAGCTGGTGCCGACGTTGGAGACGTCGTACGCCGGTCCGCGCGTACCGCCGTTCTCCTTGAATACCCGGGAGACGTAGGTGTTCGGGGTCGTGATCGTGTGGCTCGGCGCGAAACCCTCCGCGAGCGCGGCGGCGGCGACGAAGGTCTTGTAGGTCGAGCCCGCGCCCTGGCTGGCCCGGGCGTTGAGGATCACCGACTCGCACTCCGGCCCCTCGCAGCCGAAGCGCCGGTTGACGCTCATGGCCAGCAGGTTGCCGGTGCCCGGCTCCAGCGCGGTGTACATGCCTGCCAGCGGGTCGCCCATGGGCAGCGTGTTGAGCACCGCCTGGTCGCCGGCGCGCTGCATGTCGGGACGCAGCGTCGTCTGGATGGTGAGCCCGCCGGTCCTGAGCTGGCTCTCGGTGAGGCCGAGCTCCCCGACCAGGTACTCGAGCGCGTAGGCGCAGAAGAAGCCACCGATGGTGGCGTCGATGCAGCCGTTCGGGGGTGCGATACCGGGCGCCACCTCCACCGGGGTGGGCGTGATCTCGACGAACTCCTGCTCCGAGATGTAGCCGAGGTCGAACATCCGCTGCAGCACCACGTTGCGCCGGGCCTGGGCGTTCTCCGGGTTGCTGATCGGGTCGTCGTAGAAGGGGCGCTGCACCAGCCCGGCCAGCATCGCCGCCTGCGGCAGGGTGAGCTCGGCGGCGCTGACGCTGAAGTACTGCTGGGCGGCGGCCTGGATGCCGTAGGCGCCCTTCCCGAAGTACACGAGGTTCAGGTAGCGGGTGAGGATCTCGTCCTTGCCGTAGGTCTCCTCGAGGGCGAGCGCCAGCCGGGCCTCGCGCAGCTTGCGGGCCGGCGTCTGCTCGGTGGCGGCGTCGCGCTCCTCGGGGGAGTCGGCCGTCTGCAGGAGCGTCTGCTTCACCAGCTGCTGGGTGAGCGTGGAGCCGCCCTCCTGGACGGAGCCCGCGGAGAGGTTCTTCACCAGTGCCCGCATCGTGCCCTGCACGTCGAGACCGTTGTGCTCGTAGAACCGCGAGTCCTCGATGGCGACCAGCGCCTGCTTCATGACGTCGGCGATCTGGTCCGACGTCACCGGCGTGCGGTTCTTCTCGTACAGATGGGTGATCAGCGAACCGTCGGCCGCGAGCACCTCGGTCGGGCCGGCCGGCGTGGCGTCGGTGAGCTCGACCGGCAGGGCGTCGAGCAGGTCCGCCGAGTTGCGGGCCACCAGCCCGCCGCCGCCCACCCACGGCAGCAGGAGGGCAGCCAGCAGCACGCCGGCGACGACGATCGTCATCGCCAGCCGGGCGATCAGGCGGGTCTTGATACGGGCGTTCTCCGACATCGCCGCCCAGGGTACGGCGCGCGGGCTGCTCGACGCCCCGCTCAGGCGCGGCGCGCGGGCAGGATCCGCGTCCGCGGCGTCCCGGTCGGCGTGTCCGCGTCCGCGCCGGTCAGCTCGGCGGCCATGGTGCGCAACCCGTCGAGGTCGTGGACGTCGCCGGCGGCCGCCGGCACGGTCCGGACGGCGACCTCGGGATGGGCGCTGGTGAACCGGTCGGCCAGGTGCTGCTCCCGGGCCGCCTGCGTCATGCGCTCGGCGTGCACCCGCAGCGCGGCCGCGACGAACGTCGCCTCGGCACCGCCGGTCTCGAGCACCTCCTCGGCCGCGCCCTCGGCCCGGGTGGCCGACAGCGCCGCCGTCGCCGGCGGGTGGGTCCGGTTCACCACGAGCCCGGCCAGCGGCATGCCCTCGGCCGACAGCCGGTCGACGAAGTAGGAGGCCTCGCGCAGGGCGTCGGGCTCCGGGGAGGCGACGACGACGAACCAGGTGCCGGGACGGCGGAGCAGCTCGTAGGTGGCCGTCGCGCGTTCGCGGAAGCCGCCGAACATGGTGTCCAGCGCCGCGACGAAGGCGGAGATGTCGCGCAGCAACTGCCCGCCGAGGATCTTCGAGACGATCCGGCTGAACAGCAGGAAGCCGGCGCTGGCGAACTTGAAGCCGGCCCGGCTGGGCGCCATGAGCAGCCGGATCATCGTCCCGTCGAGGAACCGGCCCATGCGGTTCGGGGCGTCGAGGAAGTCCAGTGCGGACCGCGACGGCGGGGTGTCCACGATGATCAGGTCCCACTGGTCGCTGGCCCGCAGCTGCCCCAGCTTCTCCATCGCCATGTACTCCTGCGTCCCGGAGAACGACGAGCTCAGGGTCTGGTAGAAGGGGTTGTCGAAGATCTGCTGGGCGCGATCGGGCGTCGAGTGAGCGGCGACGATGTCGTCGAACGTCCGCTTCATGTCCAGCATCATCGCGTGCAGTTCGCCGGGAGCCCCGGGGACGTCGACCCGCCGCGGCTCGTTGTCCAGCTCGGTCAGGCCCAGCGACTGGGCCAGCCGGCGGGCAGGGTCGATGGTGAGGACGACGACGGTGCGCCCCGCCTCGGCCGCGGCGAGCGCCAGCGCCGCCGAGGTGGTCGTCTTGCCGACGCCGCCGGCGCCGCAGCAGACCACGATCCGGGTCTCGGGGTCGGTGATCAGCGCCTGGAGGTCCATGGGGCGGGCGCTCACGCCATCCCTCCGGCGACGCCCGCGTCGGCCGGCGCGGCGGCGTCGCGCAGGTGCGCCTCGAGCAGGGCGGCCAGCTCGAACAGCGTGCCGAGGTCCATCGGGCCGGCGAGCAGGGGCAGCTCCACGGTCGGGCGGCCCAGGGCCTCGACCTCCGCGCGCAGCGCGTCCTGGCCGGCCCACCGTCGCGCGTGCTCGGTGACCTCGGCGACGAGGGCGGCGGCGAGCTCGGCCCCGCCGTTCAGGTGCGCGGCGGCCAGTGCCGGGGTCAGTTCGTCGGCGGTCAGCTCGCCCCGGGCGGCGCGGCCGAGCTGGGGCTCCGGCAGCACCGGCTCGGTGGCCATGTTGACCACGATCGAGCCCACCGGGAGCTCGGCCTTCGTCAGCTCGTCGATCGCGTCGGCGGTCTCCTGGACGGGCATGTCCTCGAGGATCGTGACCAGGTGGACCGTGGTCTGCGGCGAGCGCAGCACCGCCATGACGCCGTCGCTCTGCGTCTTGATGGGCCCCGAGCGGGCCAGTTGCCCCATCTCGGCGGTGACGCCCAGGAAGCGGGTGATCCGGCCGGTCGGGGGGGCGTCGACGACGACGGCGTCGTAGACGTGGCGGCCGTCCTTGCGGCGGCTCACGGCCTCCTTGATCTTGCCGGTGATGAGCACGTCGCGGAGCCCCGGCGCGATGGCGGTGGCGAAGTCGATGGCGCCCATCTTGCGCAGCGCCCGGCCGGCGCGGCGCAGGTTGTAGAACATGTCGAGGTAGTCCAGCAGGGCCTCCTCGACGTCGATGGCCAGGGCCTTGACCTCGCCGCCGCCGCGGGCCACCGCCACCCGCCGCTCCTCGTAGGGCAGCGGTGCGGTGTCGAAGAGCTGGGCGATGCCCTGCCGGCCCTCGGTCTCGACCAGGAGCACCGAGCGCCCGTCGGCGGCCAGCGCGAGCGCGAGGGCGGCGGCCACGGTGGTCTTGCCCGTCCCGCCCTTGCCCGTGACGACGTGCAGGCGTGGGGACGGCGGATCGGGGCTCACCACTCCAGCCTAGGAGCCGGAGGACCCTCCTGCCCTTCAGTGTTCGTCGGAGGACCACCCTTCCCCCAGGCCTCGCACGCTCGGCCCGGGTCCCTGAAGGGCGGCCGCTCCACCACCTGACCTGAGGCGCTAGCGTCGGGCACATGACCGAACCGGCACGCCAGCGGTGGGAGTACGCCACGATCCCGCTGCTCATCCACAACACCAAGGCGATCCTCGACTCCTGGGGCGTCGACGGGTGGGAACTGGTGACCGTCCTTCCCGGCCCCGGCGGCTCGGACCAGCTGGTGGCGTACCTCAAGCGACCGGCGTGACGGAGTCGTCCGGCTGGCACGCCCGCCTGGCCGAACTCGGCATCCGGCTGCCCCCGGTGGCGGCGCCGGTGGCCTCTTACGTCCCCGCCGTCCGCAGTGGCTCGCTGGTCTTCACCTCCGGTCAGCTGCCCTTCGTCGACGGCGGCCTGCGCCGCACCGGCAAGGTCGGCGGCTCGGTGGACGTCGAGGCGGCGGCGGCCGACGCCAAGGTGTGCGCGCTCAACGCCCTCGCCGCGATCGACGAGCTCGTCGGGCTGGACTCGGTGGCCCGGGTCGTCCGCGTCGTGGGTTACGTCGCCAGCGCCGAGGGGTTCACCGGCCAGCCGCGGGTGGTCAACGGGGCCAGCGAGTTCCTCGCCAAGATCTTCGGCGACGCCGGCCAGCACGCGCGCAGTGCGATCGGGGTGGCCGAGCTGCCCCTGGGGGCGCCGGTCGAGGTGGAGCTCACCGTGGAGCTGTCGGCGTGACCCCACCGGAGCCGCGCCAGGCCGCGACGGTGCTGCTGGTCCGCGACGGCTCCGCGGGCCTCGAGGTGTACCTGCTCCGGCGCACCACGGGCATGCCGTTCGCCGGGGGCATGACCGCCTATCCCGGCGGCGGGGTCGACGAGCGGGACGGCGACACCCAGATCGGCTGGGCGGGTCCCTCGCCGGCCGAGTGGGCGAGCGCCTTCGGCTGCGACGAGCGGCTCGCGCGCGAGCTGGTGTGCGCCGCGGTCCGCGAGACGTTCGAGGAGGCCGGCGTCCTGCTGGCCGGCCCGGCGGAGGGAACCGTCGTCCCGGACGTCAGCGGGGACGACTGGGAACAGCAGCGGCAGGCGTTGCTGAGCCACGAGCTGTCCCTGACCGAGCTGCTCGCCGACCGCGGGCTGGTGCTGCGCTCGGACCTGCTGCGGCCGTTCGCGCACTGGATCACCCCGCCGATGGAGTCCCGGCGGTACGACACGAAGTTCTTCGTGGCCGCGCTGCCGGCCGGCCAGGAGGCGCGGGACGTCTCCGGCGAGGCGGACGAGGCGGCCTGGCTGTCGCCGGCCGCCGCGCTGCAGCAGCACCGCGAGAGCACCCGGCCGATGCTGCCGCCGACGTCGCACACGCTGTCCCAGCTGGGGCGGTTCACCGATGTCGCCGCCGCGCTCGCGGGGTCGCCGCCGGACACGATGGAGCCGATCATGCCGGGCTTCGAGCAGGACGACGAAGGCCGCTGGGCCGTGCTCCCCGACGGCACCCGCGTCCCACTGGTCGCGCCCCTCAAGGCCTGATCGCGCCGAGTGGGCCCCGGAGGGGTCCGCGCAGGCGCGATGACGCGGCTCAACGCTTGCGGGGGACGGCTCCTGGTCGCGGTGTCGCCCGGAGGGCGACGGTGTTATCGGGCCCTTCGGCGGAGGCGCTCCTCGTCGAGGACGACGACGGACTTGCCCTGCAGCTGGATCCAGCCGCGGTGCACGAAGTCGGCCAGCGCCTTGTTCACGGTCTCGCGGGAGGCGCCGACGAGCTGCGCCAGCTCCTCCTGCGTGAGGTCGTGCTTGACGCGCAGGCCGTCGGTCTCGCGGCTGCCGAAGCGGTCGGCCATCTGCAGCAGCGCCTTGGCCACGCGGCCGGGCACGTCGGTGAAGATGAGGTCGGCGACCGAGTCGTTGGTGCGGCGCAGGCGGCGGGCCAGGACGCGCAGCAGCTGCTCGCCGATCTCCGGGTGGGCCTCGATCCACGGGCGGAGCACCGTCTGCGGCATGTGGGCCAGCCGCACGTCGGTGACCGCGGTGGCAGTCGCCGTCCGCGGACCGGGGTCGAAGACCGACAGCTCGCCGAACTGGTCCGAGGGACCCATGACGGCGAGCACGTTCTCGCGGCCGTCGGGGGCCCGGCGGGAGAGCTTGATCTTGCCGCTCATCACGATGTAGAGGCTGTCGCCGGGCTCGCCCTCGTTGAAGACGACGCGGCCGCGGGGGAGCGTGACGACGTCGAGGCGACTGATCACGGGGGCCACCGCGTCTTCCGAGAGACCCTGGAAGAGCCCCGACTGGGCCAGCACCTCGTCCACTGCACGTCCTTTCCCACTGCTGTTCGACGGGCGCCAGGCGTCCCGTGTCCGCTGGGAGTCTAGGCGGCTGTGCTACCGGTCACCCGTTCGGTGGGCGGCGGCGTCCCCCGTCGGAGCGAGTGGGCTGGCTCACAGCCCGTCAGACCATCGGCGGATTCGTGGTGGTTCCGAGCCC
Source organism: Candidatus Blastococcus massiliensis AP3 (assembly GCF_000582785.1). Taxonomy (GTDB): domain Bacteria; phylum Actinomycetota; class Actinomycetes; order Mycobacteriales; family Geodermatophilaceae; genus Blastococcus; species Blastococcus massiliensis. The sequence goes on along the minus strand of NZ_HG931173.1, from coordinate 1,410,856 downwards.
GCGGCGACGTCTGCGCCAGCGGAACATCGCCCGCCGGATCCCCGAGCGGGCGAGGGTGTCGACCTCGCCCCGGTTCGCGGTGTCGAGGAACTCGCCGACCTCGCGGGAGGACGGCGGACGGCGCAGCGGCTCCTCCACGCGCTCCATGACCAGCAGGAACGCGATCACCAGCGGCGGGAAGAGGATGACGCTCAGCGAGACCATTCCGCCCACCTCCTGGTGCCGTCGTCCTCAGGACCGCCTTGTCCGCCGGTCATCGTCCCACGGACGGTGACCGTCAGCAGGGCCGCCTACCCTCGACCGCGTGTCCGCCTCCGCTCCGTCGCCGGCCTACGCACGTCCGGCACCCCCTCGCCGGCCCACCCTGGCCGCCCGCACGGGGGCCGCACCCTTCGATCCCGCCGAGACGTCGCTGTCGCGTACCCGGCGCGCCCGCCGGATGGCCCGCGAGCTGGCGCTGATCCATCCGGACGCGCACTGCGAGCTGGACTTCACCGACGCCTTCGAGCTGCTGGTCGCCACGGTCCTGTCCGCGCAGACCACCGACAAGATGGTCAACAAGGTCACCCCGACGCTGTTCGCCCGCTACCCCGACGCCGTCGCGCTCGCCGGCGCCGACCGGGAGGAGCTGGAGACCATCCTCAAGCCCACCGGGTTCTTCCGCGCCAAGGCGAACTCCGTGCTGGGGCTGTCGCAGGCGCTGGTCGAGCGGTTCGACGGCGAGGTGCCGGGCCGCATGGCCGACCTCGTGACGCTCCCGGGCGTGGGCCGCAAGACCGCCAACGTCGTCCTCGGCAACGCGTTCGGCGTCCCGGGGCTGACCGTCGACACCCACTTCGGCCGGCTCGTCCGCCGCTTCGGCTGGACCGAGGAGGACGACCCGGTGAAGGTCGAGGCCGAGATCGGGGAGCTCATCCCGAAGAAGGAGTGGACCGACTTCTCCCACCGCGTGATCTTCCACGGCCGCCGGGTCTGCCACGCCAAGAAGGCGGCGTGCGGCGCCTGCGGGCTGGCGACGTGGTGCCCGTCGTTCGGCATCGGCCCGGTCGACCCCGAGGTGGCCCTGAAGCTGGTGAAGACCCCGGCCGCCTCGGACACCGAGTGATGCGCCGGGTCGCCGTCCTGGCCGCGGCACTGCTGGCCCTGACCGCATGCACGTCCGACGCCCGCAACCCCGACGAGCCACCGCGCACCGAGAGCACCCTGACCGCCTGCCCGGACCAGCCGGACCGGCCGGCGGCCGGCGGGGAGCTGCTCCCGGACCTCGACCTGGACTGCCCGGGCGGCGGCAGCCTCGACCTCGGCCGGGCGCCCGGGGTGCCGACCGTGGTCAACCTCTGGGGCAGCTGGTGCATCCCGTGCCGCAAGGAGCTGCCGATCCTCCAGGACTTCGCCCAGGGCGCCGGCGATGCCGTCCGCGTCGTGGGCGTGATCAGCCAGGACGGGCTCCCGCAGGCCGAGTCCTTCGCCCACGACGCGGAGGTCTTCTTCCCCAACGCCTTCGACGGCGAGGGCGACCTCATGATCGAGCTCGGCCTCAACGCGCTGCCGATCACCTACTTCCTCGACGCCGCCGGGGGCGTCGCGCACGTCCAGCGCAAGCCGTTCACCTCGGTCGACGAACTGCGGGCCCTGACCGCGCAGCACCTAGGGGTACAGCTGTGACCGCGCCGGCCGGGGTCCTCGACGGGCTGCCCGACTACCTGCGGCGGCTGCTCGACGGCGCCCACGACCTGCCGCTGGCCCGCCGGATGCCCGAGCCTTCGGCGACGGCCCGCCGCGCGGCCGTGCTCATCCTCTTCGGGGAGGGCCCGACCGGTCCGGACCTGCTGTTCATCGAGAAGTCGGCGCACCTGCGCAGCCACGCCGGCCAGCCGGCGTTCCCCGGTGGGGGTGCGGAGACCGGCGACGACTTCCCGATCGGCACGGCGCTGCGGGAGGCCCACGAGGAGGCCGGGATCGACCCCGAGGGCGTCCACGTCCTCGCCACGCTTCAGGAGCTGTACCTGCCGCCGTCCAACCGGCTCGTCGTGCCGGTCGTGGGCTGGTGGGACGACCCGCGCGACGTCACCGTCGGCGATCCGCACGAGGTGGCGCGGGTGGCCCGGGTGCCGCTGACCGAGCTCGTCGACCCGGCGAACCGCTACCGGCTGCGTCATCCGTCCGGGTACATCGGCCCCGCCTTCGCGGTCGCGGACATGGAGATCTGGGGCTTCACCGCCGGTCTGGTCGACGCGATCCTCGAGGCGGCCGGGCTGACGCGGCCGTGGGACACCAGCGACGTCCGGTCGATGGGCGCCCCGAGGCTGAGCCCGTACACCCTGCCCGGCTCCGGCGACGACGACCCGGCCGGCGACGCCGCCGCGCCGACCCTCGCCGATCCGGCCCCGGACGGTGCCGTCACGCGTACGGTTCCACCCCGATGATGCGCACGAAGGCCGTTGCCGTCGTGGTCGCCGTCGCGGCGACCCTCCTGCTCGCCGGGTGCGGCTCCGACGGCGGGAGCAGCAGCGGGAACCCGACGGCGGCACCGACCGCCGGGCTCGGCGAGGTGACCATCGCCGACGACGGCGTCCAGGAGGTCACCCTGCAGACCCAGGACGACTTCGTCTTCACCCCCGACCGGTTCACCGTGGCCCCGGGGAAGGTGCGGCTGACGCTGGTGAACGCGGCCAGGGAGATGACCCACAACCTGGAGTTCGACGAGGGCGAGGGGCCCGAGCCCATCGGCGCGGGTATCGACTTCCTCGCGCCGGGGCAGGAGCTGACCATCGACTTCGAGGTCACGGTGCCGGGGGACCACCCCTTCACCTGCACCTTCCACACGCAACAGGGCCAGGTGGGCACGATGACCGTGAGCCAGGAGCCCTGACGGTGTCCCTCGTCGATGTGGTGCTGATCGGGCTCGCGCTCGTCTTCGCGCTGTCCGGCTTCCGGCAGGGGCTGCTGGTCTCGGCCACCTCGATCGCCGGCTTCCTCGCGGGCGCCGTCGTGGGTGCGCAGCTGTCCGGTCCGGTGGCCGACAGCATCGAGGGGTCCAGCGTCACGCGGGTCTTCGTCGCGCTCGTCGTCGTCCTGGCGGGGGCCCTCCTCGGGCAGATCCTGGCCGGTGCCGTCGGGCGGGCCGTGCGCCGCAAGGTCACCTGGGAACCGGCCAAGATGCTGGACTCGGTCGCGGGCGCCGTCGTCTCGGCCGTCGCGGTGCTGCTCGTGGCGTGGATGGTGGCCTCGCCGCTGGCCACCTCGCCGTTCCCGGAGGTGGCCGGGCAGGTACGGCAGTCGGCGCTGGTCCAGGCCGTCGACAACAGCGTCCCCTCCGGCGTGCGGTCGGTCTACGACAACCTCCGGCAGGCCATCGACCGGCGCGGCCTCCCCGACGTCCTCGACCCGCTCACCCCGACGCAGGTGCGCGACGTGCCCCCTCCGGACCCGGCGCTGGCGGGCAGCGGCGTCGTGGCGTCCGTCCAGGGCTCGGTGGTGAAGATCCGGGGCATCGCGCCGTCGTGCTCGCGGCAGATCGACGGTTCGGGGTTCGTCTACGCGCGGGAGCGGGTGATGACCAACGCCCACGTGCTCGCCGGTGTCACCGAGCCGACCGTCGAGGCCGAGGGCGAGGAGTACGACGCGCGGACGGTGTTCGTCGACGAAGCGATCGACGTCGCCGTGCTGGCCGTCCCCGGCCTGCCGCAGGTGCCGCTCTCGTTCACGCCTCAGCCCGCCGGGGCCGGCGACGACTCGATCATCATGGGTTACCCCGGCGGCGGGGACCTCTACGTCGGGGCGGCCCGGATCCGCGACCGTGGCGACATCAGCGGCCCGGACTTCCGCAACTCGCGCACCGTCGTCCGCGACGTCTACGCGCTGTTCGGCACCGTGCGGGCCGGCAACTCCGGCGGGCCGCTGTTCGCTCCCGACGGGAGCGTCCTCGGGGTGATCTTCGCGTCGGCCATCGACGACCCGAACACCGGTTACGCGCTCACCGGACCGCAGGTCACCGGCGCCGCGGTGGCCGGCGAGGGCGCCCGCGCCGCGGTGGACACCGGACCCTGCGAGTAGAAGGACCCCCTCGCCCCCCGACCTTCGCAAGCTCAGGCCGGGCCCCTGCGAGGGGGCCGTTCCAGCACGTCACGGAGCGGGCCGCTCCGCTGCGCTACGCAACCCACTCCACGATGGCGCGGGTGATGTCGGCGGGGGCCTCTTCGGGGAGGAAGTGGCCGAGGCCGGGGAGTTCGCGCCACTCGTAGGCCCCGGCCACGTACCGGCCCGAGCCGCGGGCGCTGTCGGGCAGCACGCAGGGGTCGGCCCCGCCGTGCAGCTGCAGGGTCGGCGCGGTGATCGGCGCCGCCATCCGCCGGGCGTAGCGGAGCCCATCGGGTCGCAGCTGGGAACGGCCCGCCCAGCGGTGGTACTCCATCGCCCCGTACGCCGCCTGCGGGATGCGTGCCGCGTCGCGGTACCGCGCCACCGCCTGGGCGAAGTCGGCGCTGCGCGCCCACTCCGGCCCCGCCCAGCGCCGCATGAGGTCGGCGACGGGGTCGTCGTCCGCGCGGGTGAGCCGCTTCTCCGGCACCCGCGGCACCTGGAACCCCAGCGCGTAGCGCGACGCGCGCCGCTGGCGCGGATCGGTCATCGAGGCCCGCAGCCGACGCGGGTGGGCCATCGACAGGACGACGAGGCGGCGCACGGTCCGGGGGTGCAGGGCGGCCATCGTCCAGCCGAGCAGGCCGCCCCAGTCGTGCCCGACGACGACGGCGTCCCGCTCGCCCAGCGCCCGGACCAGCGCGGCCACGTCGGCCGAGAGGGTGGGCAGGTCGTAGCCGCGGGGCGGCTTGTCGCTGGCTCCGTAGCCCCGCAGGTCGGGGGCGACGGCGCGGAACCCCGCGTCGGCCAGGGCGGTCAGCTGCGCGCGCCAGGTCCACCAGAACTGGGGGAAGCCGTGCAGCAGCAGGACCAGGGGGCCCTCACCGGCCTCGGCCGCGTGCAGCCGGACGCCGTTGGCGGAGACGTCCCGGTGGGTCCACGGTCCGGGCAGCAGGACGCTCGTGGCGTCCGGCTGCCCGGGGGATGCGGGCGTCACCGGGGAGCTCCGTGATCCAGGAGCGGGCGCTCAGACGCTGTAGTGCCCGGTCCCCGGCCGGCGGACCTGGCCGTTGCTCACCTCGGGGACGGTGCGGTGCCGCTGACCCGGCGCCTCGCGGTGCAGCACGTCGGGCAGGTCGGACAGGGTCTCGAGGGTGCGCTCGGGCTTCTCGACCTTCTTGAGCATCCGCTTGCCGATCAGCGCCGCGGCTCCGGCGACCAGGAACAGGAAGAGGGTCACGATGCCGAAGGCCACCCAGCGCCAGAGCCAGATGTCGAGCACCTCGGCCACGGTGATGAACAGGTAGATCGAGGCGAAGGCGACCAGGACGCCGGCCGCGGCGAACAGGGCGACGCTGATGCCGGCCTTCTTCGCCGATCCGCTGATCTCGGTCTTGGCCAGCTCGACCTCGGCGCGGATCAGGGTGGAGACGTCGGCCATCGCACTCTGGACGAGCGTGCCGACCGAGGGCTCCTCGATCGCCGCCGGACGGACGGCCGGGGACGCGCCGGATGCGCTGGAGACGCTGTGCGCCACGGGGAGCTCCTTCTTCGACGGTGGTGCTGGTCAGGAGAATCGTGCCGCACGACGTTCCACGGCGCCCCTGCACGTCCTCCGACGGGGTCAGAGAGACCGGTCCGAGGGGCCGAAATGGCCATGTTGGCCCCGCGGACGGGGTCCTTTCTTCAGTCCTCGGAGGGTGCCGCGGGCAGCTTCTCCTTGATCAGGTTCATCACCGACGAGTCGGTCAGCGTCGTGACGTCGCCCAGCTCGCGGTTCTCCGCGATGTCGCGCAGCAGCCGGCGCATGATCTTCCCGGAGCGGGTCTTGGGCAGCTCCTGGACGACCATGATCTGCCGCGGCTTCGCGATCGGGCCGATGTCCTTCGCGACGTGCGTCTTCAGTGTCTGCACGAGCTCGTCGCCGGAGTCCACCGCGTCCCCGCGCAGGATCACGAAGGCCACGATCCCCTGGCCGGTCGTCGGGTCGCTGGCCCCGACGACGGCGGCCTCGGCGACCGTCGGGTGGCCGACGAGCGAGGACTCGACCTCCGTCGTGGAGATGCGGTGGCCGGAGACGTTCATGACGTCGTCCACCCGGCCGAGCAGCCAGATGTTGCCGTCGGCGTCCTTCTTCGCGCCGTCGCCGGCGAAGTAGACGTTCTTCCCGAACCGCGACCAGTACGTGTCGACGTACCTGTCGTCGTCGCCCCAGATGGTGCGCAGCATCGACGGCCACGGCTCGGTGAGCACGAGCAGCCCGGTGGAGTCGTCGGAGAGCTCGTTGCCCTCGTCGTCGACCACCTTCGCGGAGATGCCCGGGAACGGGACCTGCGCGGAGCCCGGGACCAGCGACGTCACGCCCGGGAGCGGGTTGATCATGTGACCGCCGGTCTCGGTCTGCCACCAGGTGTCGACGATCGGGCAGCGGCCACCGCCGATGTGCCGGTGATACCAGAGCCACGCCTCGGGGTTGATCGGCTCACCGACCGAGCCGAGTACGCGGAGGGTGGAGAGGTCGAAGCCGGCCGGGACGTCCTCGCCCCACTTCATGAACGTCCGGATGACCGTGGGCGCGGTGTAGAGGATGGTCACGCCGTACTTCTGGACGATCTCCCACCAGCGCCCGCGGTGCGGCGTCTCCGGCGTCCCCTCGTACATGACCGACGTCGCCCGGTTGGAGAGCGGGCCGTAGACGATGTAGCTGTGCCCGGTGACCCAGCCGACGTCGGCCGCGGTCCAGAAGACGTCGGTGTCGGGCTTGAGGTCGAAGCTCGCCCAGTGCGTGAAGCTGACCTGCGTCAGGTAGCCGCCGCTCGTGTGCAGGATGCCCTTCGGCTTCGCCGTGGTCCCCGACGTGTACATGATGTAGAGCGGGTGCTCGGCGTCGAAGAACTCGCAGGTGTGCTCGGTGGACTGCCGCCCGACGACGTCGTCCCACCAGAGGTCGCGGCCCTCGGCCCACTCCACGTCCTCGCCGGTCCGCTTCACGACGACGACGTTGCGGACGCCGGGGGAGCGGCTCACCGCGTCGTCCACCGCGGGCTTCAGCGCGCTCGCCGCTCCCCGGCGGTAGCCGCCGTCGGCGGTGATGACCAGGACGGCGCCGGCGTCGTCGAGCCGGCTGGCCAGGGCGTCCGCGGAGAACCCGCCGAACACGACCATGTGGACGGCGCCGATGCGGGCGCACGCCAGCATCGAGATCACCGTCTCCGGGATCATCGGCATGTAGATGGCGACCCGGTCGCCGGCGTTCACGCCGAGCTCGGTCAGCGCGTTGGCGGCCTGGCTGACCTCGTCCTTCAGCTGGGCGTAGGTGATCGTGCGGGTGTCGCCCGGCTCGCCCTCCCAGTGGTAGGCGACCTGGTCGCCGTGACCGGCCTCGACGTGCCGGTCGACGCAGTTGTAGGCGACGTTGAGCTTCCCGCCCACGAACCACTTGGCGAAGGGCGGGTTGCTCCAGTCGAGCACCTCGTCCCACTGCCGGTCCCAGGAGAGCCGCCCGGCCTGCTTCGCCCAGAAGGCCAGCCGGTCGGCCGCGGCCTCCTCGTAGACCTCGGGCCCCACGTTGGCACCCGCGGCGATCACCTCGGGCGGGGAGAAGGTCTGGCCGCCGGTCTCGGTCGTCCCGCTCATGCGCTACCTCCGTGTCCGGCGTCGACGGGAACCGGCGACGCAGCGTGGCTCAGATCACCGTATGGCCTGTCGGGTGCCCTCGTCTGCCCCGGAACGGCGGGCGGCCGGTTCCGTGCGGCGGCCGGTCAGACTGACCCCGTGCGAACGCCGGAGCAGGACGCCGCAGCCGCCCGGCTGCGCGGTGCCGCGGCGCTCGGGTTGCTGGTCCCGCCGGCCGCGGTGCGGGTGCCCGCCACCCGGCTGGCCGACCCGTCGTGGACGGCGGAGGTGCTCGACGCCCGCACCCCGCGGGGCCGACCGGTAGACCGCCGGGTGGTCGCGACCGTGTGGTGGTACTCGGCCTCGACCGTGCTGGTGACCCCGCCGCTGGCCGGGCTGGTGACCGGCATCCCGCTGTCCGCGAGGCTGGCGGACCTGACGGTGGCCCTGCTGCCCGGTGCGGCGCCGGTGGCGGCCGTGGCCCGTAGCGCCTCGGTGCCGGACCCGGCGGGGGACCTGCGGGAGTCGCTGGAGGCTGTCGTCGCGGCGGTCGCCGAGGCGGGTGGGGTGCGGGAGCGCCCGCTCTGGGCGATCGCCACCGACTCGCTGGCCAACCAGCTCCTCGCGCTGGGCCGCGCCGCGGGGGACATCGCCGCCGCGACGGCGCACGCGGCACCCCTGGCCGAGGCGATCGGCTCCCCGTTGCCGGTGCCCCGGTACGAGGACGTCGGCGGGGCCCGGTTCACCCGCCGGGCGTCGTGCTGCCTGGTCTACCGGCTGCCGTCGGGACCGCTGTGCACCTCGTGCCCCCGCCGTCCGCCGGCCGAGCGGCGCGCGCTGCTCGAGGAGGCGGCTCGCCGCTGGTGAGAGCCCCGGCGGTCCCCGGGGACTTTCGGCGCCGAAAGGCCCCCGGGGAGGGTGGTCAGGGGGAGTGCCGCACGTCCTGGAAGGGCACGTCCCGGTCCACCTCGGGCTCCCGGGGCAGGCCGAGCAGGCGCTCGCCGATGATGTTCCGCTGGATCTGGTCGGTGCCGCCGCCGATCGAGGTGAAGTAGGCGTTCATCGAGGCGAAGTTGGCGTCGTCCCCGTCCGGGTGGACCGGGCCCTCGAGCAGCGCCTCGGGTCCGACGATCGCCGACTGCACGCGACCGGTCTCGTGCACGATGCGCGACATCATCAGCTTGCCGAGCGAGTCCAGCGACGAGGAGCTGCCCTGCTCGCGCTCCGCCTGTGCGCGCTGGTTGTTCCAGCGGTTGACCGAGCGCAGCGCCGTCAGCCGGGCGAGGTCGCGGCGGATCAGGACGTCGTCGTCCCGGCCGTGGCGGCGGGCCAGGTCGACCAGGTCGGTGGCGCCGCGCCCGTTCGCCCGCGTCATCGCGCCGAGGTTGGTCTCCCCGAGCGCGACCCGCTCGTAGGCCAGCGCGGTCAGCAGCACCCGCCAGCCCTGGCCCGGCTCGCCCAGCATGTTGGCGGCCGGCACCCGGGCCCCGGTCAGGAAGACCTCGTTGAAGTGCGCCTCGCCGGTGATCTGGCGCAGCGGCCGGACCTCGACGCCGGGCTGGTCCATCGGCAGGAAGAAGAAGCTGAGCCCCCGGTGCTTGGCCACGGCCGGATCGGTGCGGGCCAGCAGCATCCCGAAGTCCGCGCCCGCGGCGTTCGACGTCCACACCTTCTGCCCGTCCACCACGTAGTCGGCGCCGTCGGGCACGGCGCTGGTGCGCACACCGGCCAGGTCCGACCCGGCGCCCGGCTCGCTGTAGAGCAGGCACATCCGCACCCGGTTCTCCAGCAGCGGCCGCAGCAGCCGCTCGCGCAGCTCGGCGCTGCCGTAGGTGAGCAGCGTGTTGGCCCACAGGTTCGTCCGGTCCTGGCCACTGCCCGGGGCGCCCACCCGGGCGAACTCGGCCTCCACGATGCTGGCCTGCGGCTCGGGCAGCTCCGAGCCGAACGCCGCGCGGGGCCACCGGGGCGTCGCGTACCCGGCTTCCACGACGGCGGCCAGCCACTCGCTCCGGTCGATCGCGGGGTCCCAGTGCGCGGCCAGCCAGGTGCGGACCCGCTCGCGGACCTCGTCGTCACTGCTCATCCCGTCGTCCTACCAGGTCGCGGGACGGGAAGTCAGGGGCCCAGGACGACGGTGGCCAGCGCCATCACGCCGACCAGGAGGATCAGCACGGTCACCGCCCCGTACAGCCGGGCGTCGGGGAGGTCCTCGTTCGTGCGCAGCCGCGTGTCGGCCGTGCGGTGCCGCAGCGCGGCGCGCGCACCGATCACGGTCACGAGGACCGTGGCGCAGGCGGCGAGGCCGACGGCCGCGACCGGCGACCGGTCCAGCAGCAGGCGACCGATGAGCAGGGCCGCCCCGTAACCGGAGAGCACCGTCCGCCGCCAGGCCAGCGTCGTCCGCTCGAGCTGGAGCCCCGGGTCCCACGGCGCGGGCCGGGACGTGGGGACCGGGCGCCGGCCCAGGAGCCGGGGACGGGTACGGCCGGTGGGACGGCTCATCAGACCAGCAGCAGGAGCGCCAGGCCGAGGGCGATGACCGCGATGCCCCCGGCCAGGACCGTGCCCATCCCCAGCCCGGGCAGCGGCTCCTGCCGTCGCATCGCCCGCTCGTTGGCCATCCACCGGGTGAAGGCGACCGCGCTGGCGGCCATGCCCAGGACGATCAGGGCGGCGGCCAGCGGCCGGTAGCCGCCGGCGTCGGCGTCCCCGGACTCGGCCAGGACGTCGACGGCGACACCCGCGACGACGAGGGCCAGGGAGGTGCGCAGCCACGCCAGGAACGTGCGTTCGTTGGCGAACGTGAACCGGGGGTCGGGCTCGTCACCCTCCCGGTAGACGCGGCCCGGCCAGCGCCCCACTAGTCCTGCGTCGGCGCGAGGAGGCGCGCGGACGGGCCCGCCTGGGGAGCGGCGCCCTCGGTCACCCGGCGGGACTCCGACGCCGCCCAGGTGAAGATGCCCCGCGCCATCAGCGACTCCTCGGCCCGCGCGCGGGCGTCGTAGACCTCGGCGCGGGCGGCGTGGGCGGTCGCGTCGTCGGCGTCGGCCTGCACGGCCAGCTCGGCGAAGTGCGCGGCCAGGCGCAGCTCCCCGCTGCCGGCGTAGCGGCGGGCGACGTCGGCCAGCGCCGTCGCCCCTCCGGCCAGCTCGGCGACGGCGGCGGCGAACTGCGCGTCGGGGGCCGGCTTGAGGTGCGCCGGGTTGCCGTCGTACCAGCCGGCGTAGCGCCGCCAGAGGTTGCGGACGATGAACTCCGGCTCGTCGTAGCGGGCCCGCAGGTAGGGCCGGTCGGCCAGGTGCGCCGGAGCGGAGACCTCGTGCACCAGCTCGTCCAGGCGGGCGCCGGCGTTCATGCCGGCGAGGGTCTGCTCGACGAGGCTCTCCAGCCACTCGGCGGTCTCGGTGAGCGCCTGCCGGATCCGCTCGGCGCCGAAGATCGGGGCGCCGTGCGAGGGCAGCATGATCTCCGCGCCCAGGGCGGCCATCCGGCGCATCGCGATCGCCCACTCGCGGGGGTAGCGCTGCACCTTCTGCGGGTTCCCGCAGTTCGGCGTCACCCAGATGAACATGTCCCCGGGGCAGAGGATGCGCTGCTCGGGCAGCCACGCCACCGTCGCGTCGTCGGTCTCGCCCTGGACGTGGAAGAGCTCCATCGTCAGGCCGCCGCGGGTCAGCGTCATGGCGTCGCGGTAGGTGACGTCGGGCCGGCGGTACTCGGTCGGCCAGGTCATGCCGGGTGCCTGGAACTGCCGCTGGTTGATGACGGCGTTGTAGCCGTTGGTGAGGATGTAGCGGTCGAACCGCTCACCGATGAGTTCCTGGGCGATGACCGTCGGCCGCGGGGTGTCCTCGGCGTCGAACGGCCCGACGCCGAAGACGTGGTCGATGTGCCCGTGCGAGAAGACCACCGTGCTGACCGGGGCGGGGCTCCACGCGCGCACCGCCTCGTGCAGGGCCTGGGCGCCCAGCGGGTTGCCGCTGTCGAACAGGATCAGCTCGCCGCCGGCGCGGAAGGTGACGACGTTGCCGAACCCCGGCTGGAAGCCGACGCCCTCGGTCACGTCGAGCACGCCCGTCCCGGCTCCGCTGCTCTGCGCGATGTTGTCGTCGGCGGCGCCGCGCCAGACGTCGTCGGCGTAGTCGATCAGTGAGCGCGTCATGCCGTCCACCGTGGCGGCTCGGGCGGGGCCGGGCAACAGGCCGGTGGGCCAGGTCTGTCGGCCTATCGTTGTGAGATGTCACAACCACCGGTCGGTGCCGCGGCAGCGGCGCTCGCCGCCCGGCTGGTGCCGCGGGTGCCGCAGCTGGCCCGCCAGGTCGTCGACCGCATCCGCGCCGAGGTGCCCGGATTCGACGGGCTGCCCACCGCCGTCCAGGACGTGGAGGTCGCCGCCACCGCCCGTGCCGCCATCCGGGCGTTCCTCCAGCACGTGCAGGGCCTGCCGGGCCGGGACACCGGTGTGACCCGTCAGCGGGCGGTGCAGCGCGCGGAGGAGGGAGTGCCGCTGTCCGCGCTGGTGCAGACGTACCACGTGGGCGCGGAGGTGGTCGTGGACGCGCTCGCGGAGGTGGCCGTGCCGGGGGAGGAGGCGGCCGTGCTGCGGCTGGCCCGCGAGCAGCTGCGTGCGGTGGGCCTGGCCGTCACCCAGGTCACCGAGGCGTACCTGGCCGGCGCGGCCGCCGACCAGAACGTCGCGGTCCGGGAGCTCACCTGGGCGCTGCTGCGCGGGGAGGGACCCGAGGACGTCGCAGCCCGGTACGGCCTCGCGCTGGAGAGCGCGTACCTCGTGCTGCGGGTCCGCGCCGCGGACGACGGCGACGCGTCGGCGGCCCGGGCCGCGGTGCGCTGGGTGCTGGCGCAGGCGGTGACGCGCGCCGATGCCCGGGCGCTGAGCCTGCGCGACGACCTCGGCGGGTTCGTCCTGCTGCCGGACTCCTTCCCGGTCGAGGAGCTGGCCCGGCGGGCCGTCGGCACCGCCGTCGTGGGTGCGGCGCGGGCCGGGTCGCCCGCGGACGTGCCGGCCGCGGCCGCCCGGGCCGACCGGATCGCCGTCGTGGCCGGGCGTCCCGGCGTGCACCAGCTCTCCGACGTGCTCCTGGAGTACCACCTCACGCAGCCGGCGGACAGTGCCCCGGAGCTGGCCGCCGTCCTCACCCCACTGGCCGCGCATCCCGACCTGCTGCCCACTCTCGTCGCGTTTCTCGACGCCGATCTCAACCGGCGGAGCGCGGCGCAGGTGCTCGGCGTGCACGCCAACACCGTCGACAACCGGCTGGAGCGGATCACCGACCTGACGGGCGTCGATCCACGGTCGTCCCGAGGTATCCAGCTGTTCGGCGCCGCGATCGTCCTCCGCCGGGCCGGCTCCTGACGCGACCTCCGTACTCGCGGACGGCGGCCGTGCGGAGCATGCTGGGCCCGGAGTCGAGCGGGGAGGGGCCATGGCGGTCATGCCTGCGGCGTTCTTCGGCCACGGCAACCCGATGAACGCGCTGGAGAGGAACCGGTACACCGAGGCCTGGCAGGCGTTCGGCCGGTCGGTGCCACGTCCGCGCGCGATCCTGGTCGTCTCCGCGCACTGGTACGTGCAGGCGACGGCGGTGACGGCGATGCCGCGCCCGCGCACCATCCACGACTTCTACGGGTTCCCGCGCGAGCTGTTCGACGTCCGCTACGAGCCGCCCGGCCTGCCGGACCTCTACGACGAGATCGCCGATGTCGTGCACCCGACCTGGGTCGGCGCCGACGTCGACAGCTGGGGGATCGACCACGGCACCTGGTCGGTGCTGATGCACGCGTTCCCCGACGCCGACATCCCGGTGGTGCAGCTGTCGATCAACGCGCTCAAGCCCTTCGACTACCACCTGCAGCTCGGTGCCGCCCTGGCGCCGTTGCGGGAGCGCGGGGTGCTGGTGATCGGCAGCGGGAACGTCGTCCACAACCTGGGCGGCGTGAGCCGGGCGATGCCCGATGCCGGGTTCGACTGGGCGCAGCGGTTCGACGAGCAGGCCAAGGAGTTCATGGTCACCGACCCGACCGACGTCCTCCGGCTCGACGGGCACCGCGACTTCGACCTCGCCGTCCCGACGCCGGACCACTTCCTGCCGCTGCTCTACCTGGCGGGGGTGGCCGGGGCCGACGCCCTGCCGGCGGACGTGCTGATCGACGGCTACGCCTACGGCTCGCTGTCGATGACCGCCTACACGGTGGGCATGGAGACGCCGGAGTCGTCGGGGTCGGGCTTCGCGGCCCCGCTGCCGGACGGGCCCCCCGCCGACGGCGCCAACATCTGAGGCGTCCGCCCGTAGGCGAGCCGAGTGGGAACGGTCCGTCTCGATCCGCTTGCGTGACGTCACGACCCACCAGCCGACGCAGCAAAAGCGCAGGTCACGGGTGGCGTGGGACCAAAGTCCTTCGGACAGTGATGGCGCCTTACGCCACTGATCGTCTTCACGGGGAGTCCCACCTTGTCCTTGCACCTGTCGTCTCGTCCGCGTCGCGGCCTCGCTGCGGCGTCCCTCGCCGCCGCGCTCGTTCTCGTCCCTGGGGTTGCTGCCGCGGAAGGTGACACGCCCACCCCGTCGGCGGGAGTCGAGGTCCCGGGCGTGGACGCCCTCGACGAGACCGGCGAGGAGGGTGCCGGCACCGAGGAGGAAGGCCCGGGGCTTCCGCCGGAGGTGCTGGCGCTCTTCGAGGAGCTGGGTCTTCCGCCTGAGTGCATCCCCGGCTTCCAGGCCGCCCTCGTGGAGATCGCCGGCGGTCTCGCCGAGGCGCCCGAAGAGGTGCCGGACCTGGTGACGGGTCTGCTGACGGGCCTCCAGGCCGCCTTGGAGAACCAGGACCCGGCTGCGGGCGAGGCTGCCTTGCTGGAGCTCCTGGGCGAGACGGGGCTCGCGCAGCTCGACGCGGTCTTCGCGGCCTGTCTGCCGGAGGAAGAGGAGGAGCCGCCGGCCGAGGCGGAGCCGAAGCCCACTCCGCCGGCCGCCGGCCCGTCCCACCAGCCGCCGGCTGCGGCTCCCGAGCACGCGCCCAAGCCGGTCGCCTACCTCGGCTACGCGCCGACCGGTGCCGCCACGGCCGAGGCCGCTGACGCGACGGTGCCCATGAGCGCCTTCGCCGGTGGACTGGTGCTCCTGGCCGGCGCCGGAGCGGCCGGGTACGGGATGCGGCGGCGTGCGGTCGCTTCGCGGGATTGATCTCCGCGCCGTCGGCGCCTTCCTGCTGGTGCTGGCGGCCGGGATCGGCTTGCTGTTCGTCGTCGCCGGACGGCCGGACGCGGACACCGCTCCGCGGCCGGCCCCGGCGGCGGAGTCGCCGCTGGACTCCGGGTCCGACCCGGTCGCCCCTGCGGGCCCGGCCGGTGAGGTCGTGGCCGCGGGGGCGATCCAGCCGGCCCGGCTGAGCATCCCGGCGATCGGCGTGGACGCCCCCGTGGAGAAGCGCGGGACCGTGCAGTACGAGAACCCGTTCACCGGCAAGAAGGTGGACGGGTACGGCGTCCCGGAGTCGATGCGGACGACCTCCTGGTGGTCCGACGGCCCCCAGCCCGGCTCCGGTCAGATGGCGGTCATCCTCGGGCACCAGCAGGCCGACGGCGGGGCTGTCTTCGACCGCCTGCACACGCTCGACCCCGGTGACGAGATCACGCTGCGGGACGGCTCGGGCGCGGTGCTGCGGCTGAAGGTGCTCGGGTCCCCGGTGGCCGGACTGGACAAGGCCACCTCCGCGCTGGCCGAGACGCTGAACAGCCACCCCGCGGAGGCCGACGTCGCACTGGTCACCTGCGGTGGCGAGTTCGACGACGAGGCCGGCACCAGCACGGACAACACGGTGGTGTTCGCGACCGTCGTGCGCTGAGCCGCCGGAACGCGCCCTGCGACCACCGGTCGACGCCTCCCCGCCGCCCTTCTGAGCGGCGGGGATGGTGCGGGCTCAGCGGTGCGGATCGTCCCCGGCTGCCAGCGAGACCACGGGGCCGACCACCCAGACCGACGGCGGGCGGATGTCGGCCGTCGCGAGGGTGGCGGGGAGGTCGGCGAGCGTCGTCCGCACGGTGCGCTGCGTGGGGAGCGAGCCGTCGCTGATCACCGCGACCGGCGTCGAGGGGGCGCGACCGTGCTCGACCAGGGTCGCGGCGATGGCATGGGCGGTGTCGACACCCATCAGGACCACGACCGTGCCGCGCAGGCGCGCGATGGCCGACCAGTCGACCAGCGAGTTCGGATGGCCGGGCGGGAGATGGCCGGAGACGACGACGAACTCGTGGGTCATCCCGCGGTGGGTGACCGGGATGCCGGCCAGCGCCGGAACGCCGATGGCGCTGGTGACGCCGGGGACGACCTCCACCGGCACGCCGGCGGCCACGCACGCCTCGACCTCCTCCATGCCGCGGCCGAACACGAACGGGTCCCCGCCCTTGAGCCGCACCACCCGCTTGCCGGCCAGGGCGCGGGAGACCAGCAGGTCGTTGATCTGCTCCTGGGCCATCGACCGCCCGCGCGGCAGCTTCGAGGCGTCGATGACCTCCACGTCCGCGGGCAGCGAGGCCAGCAGGGACAGCGGCGCCAGGTGGTCGGCCACGACGACGTCGGCCTGCGCCACCGCCTGCCGCCCGCGCACCGTGATGAGCGCCGGGTCGCCGGGGCCGCCGCCCACGAGCACCACACCGCCGGCGCGGCCGGACGTGACCTCCCGCGAGGTGCGGTCGGCGACCGTGCCGTCGGTCAGCCCGGCCACGACCGCGTCGCGCACGGCGACCGCCCGCTGAGGGTCCCCGCCCCCGTGGACGCCGACGACGAGGTCGCCGTGCCGTCCGGTGGCCGGTGTCCAGACGCTGGACGCGGCCCGGTCGTCGGCCCGGGCGCAGAAGATCCGGGCGTCCTCCGCCTCGGCCGCCACGGCCGCGTTGACGTCGGGGTCGTCCGTCGCCGCGACCGCGTACCAGGCGCCGTCGAGGTCGCCGGCCTCGTACCGTCGCTGCACCCAGGTGAGCGATCCGGGCGCGACGAGCGCCTCGAGGGCCGGGGTCACCTCGGGGCTGACCACGGTGACCTGCGCCTGCGCCTCCAGCAGCCCGGCCACGCGGCGGTGCGCGACCTGCCCGCCGCCCACGACGACCACCCGGCGCCCCAGCAGGCGCAGCCCGACGGGGTAAACGACGCCGTCGGGGCGGGGCGGGTCAGCCATGGCCGGGTGGACGGGGGAGGCCATCAGTTCTTCTCGGTGACGCCGGCCGAGTCGAAGGTGGCGACGTCGCGCAGCGCCCGCGCGGCCGACGTCACCAGCGGCAGGGCCAGGAGGGCGCCGGTGCCCTCCCCGAGCCGCAGGTCCAGCCCCAGCAGCGGCCGGAGACCGAGCGACTGCAGCGCGACGGCGTGCCCCGGCTCGACCGAGGTGTGGCCGGCCAGTGCGTACTCCATCGCGGTCGGGCACAGGGCCGCAGCGACCAGCGCCGCCGAGCCGGCGATCGCACCGTCCAGCAGGACCGGCACGCGTGCGGCCGCCGCGCCCAGCACGAAACCGGCCAGGCCGGCGTGCTCGAGCCCGCCCAGTTCGGCAAGGACCGCGAGTGCGGCATCCGGCGTCGTCGGCCGCGTGGGCACGCGGGAGACCGCGCGGCTCACGACCTCGACCTTGCGGGCCAGCGTGGGGTCGTCGATGCCGGTGCCCCGGCCGGTCGCCGTCGCGGGTGTCGCACCGGTGAAGGCGCAGACGAGCGCCGCCGAGGCGGTGGTGTTCGCGATGCCCATGTCGCCGGTGATCAGGCACCCGCTGTCCGCGGCCAGCGTCGTCGCCACCTCGATGCCCGCCTCGACCGCACGGCGGGCCTCGTCGACGGTCATGGCCGGCCCGACGGCGAGGTCGGCGGTGCCGCGCCGCACCTTGCGGTCCAGCAGTGCCGGGGCCGGGTCCAGCGTCGCCGCGACACCGACGTCCACGACGACGACCCGGGCACCCAGCCCGGCGGCGAAGGCGTTCACCACGGCGCCACCGGCCAGGAAGTTCGCCACCATCTGCGCGGTGACCTCCTGCGGCCACGGCGTGACGCCCTGGGCGTGGACACCGTGGTCGCCGGCGAAGACCGCGACGGTGGCCTGCTCCGGCAGGGGAGCGGGGCACTGGCCGGCGATGCCCGCGAGCTGCGCGGCGACGTCCTCGAGCACGCCGAGCGAGCCCGGCGGCTTCGTCATCCGGTAGAGGCGTTCCCGGGCGGCCCGCTCGGCCGCCGCGTCGCGCGGCACGACGGTGGCGATGGTGTCGCCCAGCAGGGTGCCGGCGAACGGGTTCGGGTCGGTGCTCAGCGGAACTCCTCGGACGCGGGAAACGGCCCTCAGGATCGCAGACGCGCCGGCCGGGCTGTTACTTGACGGATCGGAAAGTGACGGAGCAGACTTTCCGACATGGAAAGCGACAGCCGTTCCGTGGAGGAGGGCACCGCCGCCGCTGAGCTCGCCGCGCTGCGGGCCGGCCGTGTCGCGCTGGCCGAACGCGTCGTCCAGCCCTGGTGGTACGACGTGCTGCTCGGCGTCCTCGTCTTCGTCTTCTTCGGGAGCTACGCGACGGACAACTGGTGGCTGATCGGCGGGGCCTGGCTGCTCTGCGGTCTCGGCCTCTGGGGGCTGGTCACCGTCTACCGGCGGCTGACCGGTCTCTGGGTGAGCGGGCACCGCCCGGGGCCGACCCAGCGCGCCTTCCGCGTGTGGTTCTGGTGCTGCGTCAGCTGGGGCGTCGTCGCGGTGTGCGACGCCATCGTCGACGCGGCGTTCCTGACCCACCTCCTGGTAGGGGTGTCCGCCGCCTGCGGTGTGGCGATCGCGATCGTGAGCCGGTGGTGGACGCGCCTCTACGTCGCCGAGCTCCGCGGCGAGCTGTGACCGCCGTCCAGCCGCGGTTCGACGCCGTCGTCCACATGCCGCCGCGCCTGCAGGTGTGCGGCCTGCTGGCCGTCGTCGACTCGATGGACTTCGCGGCGGTCCGCGAGCAGGTCGGCGTGAGCGATTCGGTCCTCTCCAAGCACGTCAAGCAGCTCGAGGAGGCCGGCTACGTGCAGGTGCGCAAGGCAACCCGCGCGTCCCGGCTGCGCACCAGCCTGTCGCTCACCCCCGCCGGCCGGACGGCGTTCGACGCGCACGTCGCCGAGTTGCGGCGGATCACCGGCGGCTGACGCAGTGCTCCCCTGGACCGCCCGGCGCGCCTACTCTGGCTGGTCGCGGAACGAGCGAGGGAGCGCCGAACTGTCCGAGGACGCTGGAACCGGTACCGACGAGGCTGCCGACGACGCGGTGCTGCTGTTCGTCGGCGGTCCGCTCGACGGGCGCGTGGAGATCCGCGCGGCCCGCCACGGCGACCCGCTGCCGACCATCACGCACGTCCACCTGCACGGCGGACCCAAGGTCGTGCACCGCTACGACCTGCAGACGCTCACCGACTCGGCCGGCGTCTACACCCTGCGCCCGCGCGAACAGCAGCCCGCGCGCGACGAGTCCGTCGCCGACTGACCCCTAGCCGTCTCCGGCCGTCACCAGCCCTGGACGCGGCCGGCGTCCGCGACGACGCGGTCGAACCGTCCCCGGTCCAGGGCGGCGCCCTCGCGCCGCACCGTGCTGGGGTCGAGCACCAGCAGCCGGTCCAGGCGGACCTCGCTCGGGCGGCGCCGCGCATCCCAGTCGCCGGTGCCGATGTCGGTCCACACCCGGCCGTGCCGCGCCTCGTCGGCGGCGTCGCGGTCGTGGTCCTTGCTGCTCAGCATCAGCGCCAGCAGGTCGCCGCCCCGCCGGCCGATGACCAGAACCGGTCGGTCCTTGCCGCGTCCGTCGCCCTCGTCGTAGGGAACCCAGGCCCAGACGATCTCGCCCGGGTCGGCCGCGTCGTCGTCTCGTGGCCGGTACTCGACGTCGGGGCTCCCGGGCGCCTTCGGGCGCCCGGGAGCCCGGCCTCCGCAGGAGCTCCACGACCGACCGGGCGGCTCGACGGAGCCCGCGCTGCGCTGCCATGGGCGGCACGCTACGGGCCGGACGGCCGCATCTGCCCCGCGTGCCTCACCTGTTCCGTGTGACACATCGACACCATCCGGTCACAGAAGGGGATTAGAGCCGAAGTTGTTTGGGAACTGGCCCGGGACGGTGTGAGGGCGACGCGCGGGTCGTCCTGGTTCCGTCGAGGAGGGGTTGCCATGACGTCGGCCGAGCCGGTGCGCCCCGCCGTCCCCCGAGCGCGCGAGGTACAGGCCAGCGTGCTCGCCGCCTTCCAGCTCGTGGAGGACGCGCGCTACATGGGGCACGACCGGAGATCCCGCCGCGTCCGCGCCAGGATGCGCGCCGAACGGGCCATCGCCGACCGCAGGCTCGCGCGCGACCTGCCCGCCCGGTAGCGCGTCAGGCGACGCAGAACTCGTTGCCCTCGGGGTCGGCCAGGGTGGCCCACTGCATCGGCCCCTGTGACTCCCGCCAGAGCTCGGCCGCCCCGAGGGAGAGCAACCGGGCGATCTCCGCCTCCCGGCGCTCCGGACCCACGTGGACGTCGAGGTGCAGCCGGTTCTTGACCGTCTTGGACTCCGGGACCCGCTGGAAGAGCACCCGCGGCCGGCCGGGCTCGGGCGAGCTGATCGCCGCACCCAGCCGCCAGACCAGAGCATCGCGGTGCCGCATGGTGTCGGCCTCCGTGGCCGCGCCCTCCTGCACCATCCGCGAGATGAACGCCTCGTCCTGTGGCTCCACCTGCCAGCCCAGCGCTTCGGCCCACCAGTCGGCGAGCTCGTGCGGGGCCGAGGAGTCGACGACGACCTGGATGTCGAATGCCATGACCGGACGTTAAGCCCGGCCACCGACGATTCGACGTGGTCCCGTCACAGCTCCTGGGCCAGGTCCGCCCAGATGACCGCGTCGTCCGGCAGGTCGGCGTCCAGCGCGCAGTGGTCCTTGATGACCCGGCCGAACGGGGTCAGCGCCGTCCGGTCCACCTGCTGCGCCGGATCCCACAGCCGCGAGCGCATCACCGACTTGGGGCACTGGAAGTAGGCCGTGCGGACCTGCATCACGAGGACCGACAGCGGTTCCCGGCCGAACTCGGTGAGGTCGACGTCGAGCTCGTCCGGGCGCACCAACGACGTCGTCCCGTAGACGCGCAGCGTCTGGTCCACGCCGGGGACGAAGAACATCAGCGCGGCCCGCGGGTTGACCGCCAGGTTGCGCAGGCTGTCGACCCGGTTGTTGCCGGGCCGGTCGGGCAGCGCCAGCCGGTGCTCGTCGAGCACGTGCACGAAGCCCCTGTCACCTCCACGGGGGGAGATCTCCGGCCAGCCCTCCGGATCGGCGGTGGCCAGGGTGGCGAAGGGGGAGTGCGCGATGAACTCGCGGCAGTGCGGGTCCAGGCGGTCGATGACCTTGTCCAGCACCAGCCCGCCGGGGGTGCGGTAGCCGGCGACGACGGCCTGGTCGGCGGTCGGAGCGGCCGGGACGGGGACGGCGGCGAGGGGGTCCACGCGACGACGGTAACCACCCGCCCGGTTAGCGTGGCGCCTCGTGTCCCAGGTGTGGAGTGCCCCGGTCCGGTTCGTCGAGTGCGACATGCAGGGCATCGTCTTCAACGCCCACTACCTGGTGTGGGCCGACGAGGCGCTGACCCCGTGGTGGACCGAGCAGGGGATCGACTGGCGCCGGTTCGGTGCCGAGGGCTTCCAGTACGTCGTCGTCGCCAGCACGCTGGAGTGGCGCTCGTCGGCGCGGCACGGCGAGACCGTCACCGTCGACGCCGACCTGGAGAAGCTGGGCCGCACGAGCCTGACCGTGCGCTTCGAGATCCGGGTCGGCGACCGGCTGTGCTGCACGGTGCGGACGACGTACGTGTGTCTCACCGACGGCGCCCCGACTGCGTGGCCGGACGACCTGCGGGCCCGTCTCGCCGCCTGACCGGGCAGGCAGCCGGCCGGCTCACGCAGCCGCGTCAGGCGACGCTCCCCACCCGGCCTTCTCCTGCCCCGACAGCGCGGCGATCTGCTCCATGACGGCGTCGGTCACCTCGCGGCGGGCGCGGCCCTTGCCGGCCTGACCGCGGTGGTCGGGGAAGGTGAGCGGCTCCCCGAACGTCACCGAGACCCGCCGCGGCCGGGGCCAGCGGGCCCCGATCGGCTGGACGCGGTCGGTGCCGTGCACGGCCACCGGGACGACGGGGCAGTCAGCGGTCAGCGCGAGCCACGCGACGCCGGTCTTGCCCCGGGCGAGCCGGCCGTCGCGGGACCGCGTCCCCTCCGGGTAGATGCCGAACGCCCCGCCCGCGTGCAGCACGCCGAGGGCGGTGTCGAGCGCGGCCTGCGCGGCGCGGTGCGTCTCCCGCTCGACCGGCAGGGCCCCCAGGGCGCCGAACAGCGTGCGGGTGAACCAGCCGGACACGCCGCCGCTGGTGAAGTACTCGGCCTTGGCCAGGACGGTGACGCGGCGCGGCGCGACCGTGGGGATCACGATGCTGTCGATGAACGACAGGTGGTTGCTGGCCAGGATGACCGGCCCGGTGAGCGGCACGTTCTCCCGTCCGGTGACCCGCGGCCGGAAGAGCATCCACAACAGCGGGCGGACGACCAGGCGGGCGATGACGTAGAACACGCGGGCGCTCCCTCCTCGGGCTCGCCACCGTCCGTCAGCAGGAGGGCGACGGCACGTGCGGCCCCCGCATTCTGCTGGACGGCGGCCGCCCTCCCCGGCAGACCCCCGGGGGAAGAAGCTCAGGACCGTCGGCCCCCCGGCGGGCAGGCGTCGCGCAGGATGCCCCGGACGTCCGGTGGCAGCGCCGCGGTACCCGTCGCCGAGGCGGTGATCGCCTCCGCCACGGCCCGCACCTTGCGGTGGGTGTGGCCGGAGATGTGCACCAGCAGGTCGAAGGCCACCTGCTCGGTGCAGGACGTCAGCAGCATCAGGATGCCCTTGGCCTGCTCGATGGCGGCGCGGCTGGCCATGGCCGCGCGCAGCTGCCCGACCTCGGCCTCCAGTGCGGCCGCCCGTTCGGCGTCGGACGGTGCGGCGGGCAGCGGCGCGGCGGAGGCGGTCGGGGACGGGCCCGCGTGGTGGGCGCGGACTCGGTGGCGGGACAGCGTCGGGGAGGACATGGGGCAGCTCTCTCGGACCGGAGGCGTACCGGGCTCGCCGGCAGGACCGCTCAGCCGCTGTCTCGACCTCTCGGATCCACCGGCCCGCGAGGGGCCGGCCGCGCCGATGCCCAGGACCGTACGTCCGCGACCCGCTGTCCGCAGCCGTTGCGAGGGGGTCACTGCCGGTGGTCCCGCGGGCGGCCGGGCGCCGCGGCGCCGCGTCGTGACCAGCCGTGAGCGGACGTGCCCACCGCGCTCCTCACCGCAGGTCATGTCGGGAGCGGCCGCGGGCTCCGGACGAGCGTCCCTAGGATCGGTCGTCATGCGCCTGCCCGGCCGTTACGACGGCGTCGCCCGGCCGATCGTCACGTACGGCAGCAACCCGGTCCTGCACCGGTCCTGCGCCCCGGTGACCGAGTTCGACCGCGCCCTCCGCCACCTGGTCCTCGACATGTTCGCCTCGATGCAGGCCGCCGACGGGGTGGGGCTGGCGGCCAACCAGATCGGCGTCGACGCGCGGATCTTCGTCATCGACTGCCCGGACGCGGCCGGGGAGGACGTGGTCGGCTACGCGATCAACCCGACGCTGACGCTGCTGGAGCCGCACGACGACGAGCCGGCCGAGGAGGTCACCGAGGAGGGCTGCCTCTCGGTGCCCGGTCCCTACGCCGAGCTGCCGCGCGCCTTCCGGGCGCGGGTCGACGGCGTCGACGTCCACGGCGACCCGGTGACGATCGAGGCGACCGGCATGGCCGCGCGCTGCCTGCAGCACGAGGTCGACCACCTCGACGGCACCGTCTACGTCGACCTCCTGCCCGAGGAGCACCGCGACCGGCTGCTGGCGGAGGCCGAGGGACCCAGCGGCGACCTGCCCGCGTGAGCGAGGACCTCGCCGGCCACCGCCGAGGTGTCGGAGGGGCGGGTGGCTGGGCACCTGAGGGCGCATGACCGACGCCGTTCCGCTCCGTGCCCTCGCCCTCGTCTGCAGCCTCAAGCCCTCGCCCGCCCCGTCCAGCAGTGAGCTCATGGCCCGTCAGGTGCTGGAGGAACTCGCGAAGCACGGCGTGACCGGCGACGTCGTCCGCGTCGTGGACCACGACGTGAAGCCCGGTGTCGAGGTGGACATGGGCGACCGGGACGAGTGGCCGGCCATCCGCGAGCAGATGATGGCCGCCGACATCCTGATCGTCTCCACGCCCACCTGGGTCGGGCACATGAGCAGCGTCGCGCAGCGCGTGCTCGAGCGGCTCGACGGCGAGCTGTCGGAGACCGACGAGACCGGACGCCCGCTGGTCGCCGGGAAGGTGGCCGTGGCCGCCGTCGTCGGCAACGAGGACGGCGCACACAAGATCATCGCCGACCTGTTCCAGGGCCTCGACGACATCGGCTTCACGATCCCGTCGCAGGGCGGCACCTACTGGAACGACCAGGCGATGGGCGGCACCGACTACCTGGACCTCGAGGAGACGCCGGAGGCGGTCGCCTCGACCACGGCCACCCTGGCCGAGAACGCCGCGCACCTGGCCAGGATCCTGAAGGCGAGCCCCTACCCGGGGAGCTGAGCGGGAGCCAGGCGGTCCGGGTGCTCGGGCAGGGGGTCGGGGATCAGCGAACCGGCCGCCCGCCGCGCCCGGAGCAGCCCGACCGCGGCCGCGAGGCCCAGCAGGAGGACCACGACGCCGTAGGTCTCGGCCGTGCGGGCCAGCCCGACCTCGCCGGCGGCGATGCCGGCCGCGATGGCCGGGATGCTGAACGCCAGGTAGCCGACCACGAAGACGGCGGCCAGCAGCCCGGCCCGGGAACCCGCGGCCACCCCGTGCGTGATCGTGGCGACGGCACCCAGGAACGCGGCACCGAACCCGAATCCGGTGACCACCGCCGAGGCGAACAGCACCGCCGTCGAACCGCTGAACAGCGCTCCCAGGGTGCCCGAGACACCCCCGACGAACACCAGCGAGCCGACCAGCAGCGCCCGCTCGGGCGGCGACGTGCGCAGCGCGATCGAGCCGAGGATGCCCGTGCCGTTGAGGGCGAGGATCAGCAGCCCGCCGACGACGTGGTTGTCGATGCCGAAGACGTCGGCGACCAGCGACGGCCCGAGGGACGCGTAGAACCCACCCAGCGACCAGCACGCCAGCAGGATGGGCAGCGCGACGAGGAAGACCTTGCGGTGCCGCGGCGGCACGTGGACCCGCGGGCGCAGCGACGCCAGCGCGCCGGGTACCCGTGGCGAGCTCTCCGGCAGCAGGAACGTCCCGGCGGCCGCCAGCACGAACACTCCGGTGAGGACGCCGAACACCCAGTCGGTGGGGGACGGGACGAACTGCACCAGCAGCCCTGCGCCCGCCGCGCCGATCGAGAGCCCGAGCCCGGGTGAGGCGCTGTTGATGAACGCGCCGAGGGGACGCTCGTGCTTCTGCAGGTCCAGCAGCGACGCCCCGAGCGTGCTGGTCAGCGCACCGGTGGCCAGGCCCTGGACGACGCGGGCCGCGAGCAGCCAGCCGACGCCGTCCGCGACCAGGAACGCGACCATGGCGGCGGCCTCGAGCAGG
This sequence comes from Candidatus Blastococcus massiliensis AP3, assembly GCF_000582785.1. Taxonomy (GTDB): domain Bacteria; phylum Actinomycetota; class Actinomycetes; order Mycobacteriales; family Geodermatophilaceae; genus Blastococcus; species Blastococcus massiliensis. The sequence continues at coordinate 1,385,524 of NZ_HG931173.1, read as the reverse complement.
AAGGCGCCGATGAGCACCGGGCGCCGGCCGACGTGGTCGGAGAGTCCGCCCACCACCAGGAGCGAGGCCAGGAGGGCGAAGGCGTAGATGCCGAAGATCGTCGTGAGGACGCCGGAGCTGAAGCCGAACTCCTCCTGGTACACGCGGTAGAGCGGGGAGGGGACGCCCGACGCGGCCAGCATCAGCACCAGCAGCACGGCGACCGACCAGAAGGCAGCGGTCGGCGGCAGACGGCGGGAGACGGGCACGACCGGGAGCAAGGCCGGTGCGCGGCCGGCGATTCCCGCTGCCCGCGTGTCGGCCCTCCGAGGTGACGGGTAGAGGCGGGCCATGGCGCTGCCCCGCATCCTCGTCCTCGTCCTGGCCGGCGGTGCCGGTGGCCGCCTGGAGCTGCTGACCGACCAGCGGGCGAAACCCGCCGTCCCGTTCGCGGGGGTGTACCGGCTGATCGACTTCCCGCTGTCCAACTGCCTGTACTCGGGGATCGCCGACGTCTGGGTCTCCATCCAGTTCCACCCCACGTCGCTGTCGACGCACCTGGCCAACGGCCGGCCGTGGGACCTCGACCGGACGATCGGCGGGCTGCTCACCCTGCCGCCGTTCCAGGGCACCGACCGCGGCGGCTGGAACACCGGCACGGCCGACTCCCTGTGGCGCCAGGCCGACCAGATCCGTGCGTTCGCCCCCGACGCGCTCGTCGTCGCCAGCTCGGACGCCGTCTACAAGCTGGACTACCGCGAGGTCGCCGAGGCCCACCTCGGCTCGGGGGTCGAGGTGACGATGGTGACCACCGAGGTGGACGCCGACGACGCCTCGCGCTACGGCATCGTCGAGGTCGGCGAGGGCGGCCGGGTGACCGGCTACGAGTACAAGCCCGACGAGCCGGCGACGACGACCGCGACGAACGAGGTCTTCGTCTTCTCACCCGCGGAGACCCTCGACCGGCTCGAGGCCCTGGCCCGGGACGCGGGGGAGGACGGGCTCGAGGACCTGGGCACGCAGCTGCTGCCCGCCCAGACCGCCGACGGCCTGGCCCGCGCCTTCCCGCTGGAGAGCTACTGGCGCGACGTCGGGACGGTTCCCGCGTACTGGGAGGCGCATCGCGAGTTCATCCAGGAAGAGCCGCCACTGGACCTCGACGACCCGTCGTGGGCGATCCGGACCCGGGGCGGCCGGCACAGCGCGGCCCGCCTCCTGCGCGGCGCGGTGGTCGAGAACAGCCTCGTGTCCGGGGGCACACGCGTGGGCGGTGAGGTGCGCGGCTCCGTGCTGTCTCCCGGCGTCGTCGTCGAGAAGGGCGCGACGGTCGTGGACTCGGTCCTGCTCCCCGGCGCGCGGATCCGGGCCGGTGCCACCGTGACCAGGTCGGTCCTCGACGACGGCGTCGACGTGGGCGACGGCGCCACCGTGGGGGGCGACGGGGACATCACGCTGGTCGGGCGGCGCGCGACCGTGGCCCCCGGGACCGAGCTGGCCCCGGGGGCCCGGTTCCCGGAGCCCGACTGAGCTCAGTCGAACTGCATCCACACACGGCGCCGGTCACCGCGGCTGTGCACCTGCGCCATCGCCTCCACGCGGCGTCGCTGGTCGGTGGTCGCGACGTGGTTGACCACCGCGATCTCGGCCTCCCGCATGGCTCGTTCGGCGGCGAACTCGGCCGGGGTCGACGGGACCGATTCGGGGCTGTCGTCGTCGGCCCGCGGCCGGGCGTAGGGGCTGTCGGCGGGCAGGTTCCCGCTCACCCGGCCGTAGGCGCCGAGCAGCAGCAGGACGAGCCCGGCCAGCTCGGAGAAGACGACGTTCTCGATCTCGAAGGCCAGCAGGTTCGCCTCGGTCCGCAGGACCGCCAGGCTGGCCAGACCAGCGACGAGGAACAGGATGCCGACGACGATCATGACGGTCGAAGCGGTCCGCGGGCTGCGCAGCGCAGCGACGACGAGCACCGCGGCGGTGAGCAGCGAGATCGTCGAGAGCAGGCCGTTGGACGACATGCCGAGGATCGGTTCGCCGTCGGTCGAGAAGAAGTCGAGGCCGCCGGCGAAGCCGAGCAGACCGAAGACCGTGATGACCGCGGCGACGGCGAGGGCGCCTGTCCGCTGGACGGCGAAGACCCGTGGGTCGTAGGCGCGTCCGTGGTCGTCCGTGGCCTGGGCAGGGCGGGCGCCGGTGACGCCGTTCGTCCGGCGGGAGGGGGAGTGTCGAAGCTGCACGGGAGCTCCTCGGTCGAGGGAGGGATGCCCTCTCTTCACGCCCCCGGGGCGTCGCGGATGCAGCTCCCCGCTGGTACACGCTGGAGGCGGGGAAGGGGTCGTCGGCCCGCGGCGTTGTCCACCGCGTGAGCCAGCCGTTCGAGATCGATCTGCACTCGGAGTTCCTGCGCGCGGACCTGTTCCTCGCGATGGGGCAGCCCGTCGAGGCCGCCCGGATCCTGGAGCCCGTGGTCGAGGCGGAGCCCGCGAACCAGGCCGCTCTGGAGGCGCTGGCGCGGGCCTACTACGGCTCGGCGCAGCTGGCCCGCGCCGAGGGGGCGCTCGCCCGGCTGGTGCAGCTGGCCCCGGCCAACGGGTGGGCGCGCCGGGCCCTGGCCCGCACGCTGGAGCGGCAGAGCCGGCACGCCGAGGCGGTTCCCCACCACCGGATGGCCGACGCCCTCGGCGCGCAGTGACGCTCAGAGCCGGGCAGCCGTCCTCCTGATGAGCTCGAGGGATGCCGACGGGTCCAGCGCCATGCTGCTGAGCAGGTCGAACGCCCGGCCGTAGCGGTGCACCTCCGCCTCGGAGTCGAGGAAGAAGACGCGCGTCTTGTTCTCGAAGTAGACGACGTCCGGCGCCCCGGTGGCCCGCGACTCGAGCACGGAGAACGACCCGGCCGTCACGGGGGGCAGACCGGCGGCGAACGGGAGCACCTGGATCGTCACCGAGGGCCTGCTCGCGGCGTCGGCCAGCCACTCGAGCTGTCCCCGCAGGATCGCGACGCCATCGGCCTGTCCGGGTGCGGCGGCGGTCCGCCGGAGGACGGACTCGTCGAGCACGGCCCGGAACTCCAGGGTCCCGCCCGGCGAGCCCTCCTCGAGGACGCCCTGCCGGCGGCGGCACACCCGCACGCGCCGGTCGACCTCGCCCTCTGACGGGGTCTCCCAGGTCGACAGGATCACCTGCCGGACGAAGTCGGGGCTCTGCAGCAGCGCGTGCGGCACGAGGGCGGCGTAGCACCGGAGCGCCCGTGAGCCGGCTTCGAGGCGGATCAGATTGGCGTAGCCGGCCGACAGCGCGTCGGCGTACGCGTCCCACCAGCCCCGGTACCGGGCCGAGGGCGCCAGGGCGCGGAGGAAGGAGGCGGTCTCCTCGGGGACGTCGTACAGCGCGAGCAGCCCGTCGAGGTCGTCGGCCGAGATGCCGCTGCGGCCGCTCTCGATCCGGGACACCTTCGACGGGGACCAGCCGAGACGTGCCGCGACGTCCTTGCCGTGGAGCGAGCCGGCCACCCGCAGGTGCCGCAGTTCGCGCGCGAGGCGGCGCGCACGGGCGGAGGGTGACTCCACGGCCATGGCGGAACGCTACGGCGGCCGTGCAATCGTGCAAGGCCTCTGTCGCCCGGGAAGACCCGATGCCACCGTTCTGGCATCGACCGATCGACCGGCTGTCAGAAGGGATCGACGTCATGACCGGACCCCGCACCCTCGCCGTCGACTACGACGTCTACGAGATCGCGTACCTCGCCGGTGGACCCTGCAGGGCGGTGGACGCCGCGGTCGTCGCTCTCGCCGAGAGCGGACGGATCGCCGTCGACCGTTCCACCGGTCAGCTGTCGGTGGCGGACGGGCGGCACCGTCACTGGCTGGAAGCTGCCGCCATGGACGGCATCAAGCACCGGGGGCACCGCACGCCGAACACGTTGCGCTGGCGGCTGCGGAGCGACCCACGGTTCGCCGACGTCCGGCACCGCCTGGAGCGCGACGGCCTGCTGCGCCGCTCAGTACCCAGCGCCTCCCGGCACCGCTCGTGGACGAGCTTGGCCCTCACCGGCCAGGGGCGACGCACGCTGCGGCACCTCCGGGCCGAACCGCCGATCGACCGCGTCGCCGAAGGAACCAGGGCGCTGCCGGTGGCGCTGTGCGGACTGGGCGCCATGAGCGATCCGTCGCTCCGGGCCGTCCTCTTCCACCCGCCCGCTCCACCTCGTCCGCCCAAGGGCCGTGACCTCCGGCCGGACCCGTACGTGGTGGGCTTCGGGAGCTACACCTACGCAGCGCCCGTCTGGGTCGCCGGGAGCGAGGCCGTCGCATGGGGCGGGGACGGCGGGGGAGGCGGCAGCGGTGACGGAGGTGGCGGTGGGTGATGACAGGTCGTCAGGCCGCGCCGGGCTGAAGGCAACCTCCGGACCGAGAACAGGGTCGGCTCCGCCGTCCGGGGAACCCACTGGTCCATGAGCATCCTCGGACGACTGATGGGAACGGCGGAAGGCGCGGCACGGGGAGCGGCGCGAGGTGGACGCGGGACAGCGCGACCCGGGCGCGGGATGGGCAGGTCCACGGGCCGCGGAGTCGGCGGGCGCGGCATGGGACGCGGCCGGGCGGGGACGCCGGCGGCCGGCGGTGGCCTCGGCCAGCTGGTCGGTGGTCTGCTGCGGCGCCGCTGATCACCAGAGGGCGGCGGCGACCAGCAGACCGGTCGTCGTCGCGACCTCGCCGGTGGCACCCATGACGTCCCCGGTGGTGCCCCCGAGCCGCTGAACCGCTCGCCGGTGCAGCACCTCGGCCGCCACCCAGCCGGCGACCACGGATCCCACCGTCGCGGCCGCGTGCTCCGGCCCGCGGAGCAGCGCCGCGCCGCCGCCGGCCAGCATCAGGGTCACGACGGTGGCCCCGGTCAGCCAGCTCCTCGAGACCGTGCCGGCGACGCTCGCCCCCAGGGACGAGCCCTCGGCCACGGCCACGCCCGGCAGGCCGGTGCGGGACATGACCAGCCTGGCGGTGACGACCGCCGTCCCGAGTGCCAGCCAGCCGGCGTCGTGGGCGAGCAGCGAGGTCAGGCAGGCGACCTGCAGGAGCAGCGTCAGCACCAGGGTGACGACGCCGAACGGGCCGACGTCGCTCTGGTGCATGACCTGCAGCGCCCGCTCCCGGCCGCGCAACGGACCGAGCCCGTCGGCGGTGTCGGCCAGCCCGTCCAGGTGGAGCCCGCGGGTCAGCAGTGCGAGGACCACGACAGCCAGCACCGCCCCGGTGAGGGGCGAGATCGCGCGCGCACCGGCGACGGCGGCCGCCGCGGCGAGCCCGCCGAGGACCAGGCCGACGAGCGGCGCCCACGGCAGCACGCCCCGGGTGGAGGACGCGGCGCGCGCCGGCACGGGCACGGCGGTGAGCAGCGCCGCGGACTCCAGCGGCCCGGTGAGCCTCATCGGACCGGCCGGACGGTCACGGGCAGTACTCCAGCCGGGTCACGCTCCCGTTGGCCGGGGTGACCGCCGGCATGGCGTCGGGGCCCAGGCCGGCGACCACCGCCTGGATGGCGCGGATCGTGTCGCCGTGGGTGACCAGGGCGATCACGTCGGCCGGCGGATCGGCGCAGAGGTCCTGCAGGTAGGCCTCGACCCGGCCGTGCAGCTCCGCGAGGCTCTCGCCGCCCTCGGCCGACCAGTGCGCATCGGCCCAGTCGACGACGTCCCAGAGTTCGCGTGACGGCCGGCCCTCCAGGATCCCGTAGCCCTGCTCGCGCAGCGCGGGTGTCCGGACGATGGGGAGGCCGGTCGCCCGGGCGCAGTACTCCGCCGTCTGGACGGCGCGCAGCAGGTCGCTGCTGACGAGCGCACCGGGGGAGAGCCGGGTCAGCATCTCCGCCGCCGCCTCCGCCTGCGAGCGCCCCAGCGGGGTGAGCGGCACGTGCGGGGTCTGCCCCTGCATGAGGCCCGCCGCGTTCCACACCGTCTGGCCGTGCCGGACGAGGAGGAGGGTCAGCGGGCGGGCCATGGTGGGAGGGAGCGTAGCCAGGGGGCCGTCGGTCACCGGCGCGCGCCTCGTACCGTCGTCGTCGTGAGCATTCCCGTCCGTCCTGGCGCCGCCCGTCCCGCTGCCCGTCCGGGGGCGCCCGACCCGCTGGCGCCGCTGCTCGAGCTGCCGGGCGTCCACGAGGCGGCCGACTCGGCTCGCGCGGCCGTCGACCGCCTGCTGAGCCACAAGGTGCTGCGCCGGGAGTCGGCGGGCGTGAGCACGGAGTCGGCGTTGCGGGGCGCGCGGGCGTCGGCCGCGCTCGAGGGAGTGGACGTGCCCCTGGCCGAGCTGCGGGCCGGCGCCGTCGACGATCCGGTGGTGCAGGGTGCGCTGCGGGTCTCCGCCGGCCTGGGCGCGATGGTCGAGACGTGGCAGAAGGCCCCCGGCCAGGTGCTCGCCCGCCTGCACGTGCTGGCCGCGGCCGACCGGGTGGGCCCTGCCGACCTGGGCCGGCCGGGCGCGCACGCGGGACCGCGGCTGTCGGGCCTGTTCTCCCTCGTGACCGGGGCGACCACGGCTCCCGCGGTGCTCGTCGCCGCCCTGGTGCACGGCGAGCTGGCCGCGCTCGCCCCGTTCGGGACGGCCGACGGACTCGTCGCGCGGGCGGCCGGCCGACTCACCGGCATCGCCCGCGGGCTGGACCCCAAGGCGGTGTCGGTGCCGGAGGTGGGTTTCGCGGAACTGGGCCGGCCGGCCTACGACGAGGCACTGGCCGGGTACGCGTCCGGCCGGCCCGAGGGTGTCGGCGGCTGGCTGGTGCACTGCTGCCGCGCCACCGAGCACGGCGCGCTGGAGGGTCTGGCCATCTGCGAGAGCCTGCTGCGCGGCTGACGACGCACCTCGTCCCCCTCAGCCCCGGCGGGTCCGGGGTGAACTCCCGGACGGTGCCCCGAGCACCAGCCCGGTGACCGCGACGGTCGTCACGGCGATCGCACCGGCGGCCGCGGCCGGCAGCCAGGCGCCGGTGTGCGCGCCGTAACCGGCGGCGCCGAGCAGGGCCAGCCACGGGCCGGACAAGGAGAGGAACAGGCCCAGCCGCTCGGTGGGGCCGCGCGGCCGGCGCCGCGGCGCTGTGCGCACCGACTGGCCGACCAGCACCGCCGCCACGCACACGGCCAGGACCGTGAGCCAGGCGAGGACGGCGGTGAACACGACCGCAGGATGGCCGACGGGGGGCCGACGGGGCCGGTGCCCCGCCGGACGGGCGGGTCAGGCGCCGCGCCGCCGCCGTCGTCCCGAGAGCGGACCGGGAGCGCCACCGGGCGGGAGGGCCGAGCGCGCGGTGCGGTGCCGGGCGTACCAGGCCAGGCCGACCACGGCCGCTCCGACACCCATCGCGGCCGCGCCCGTGACCACCGGGGCGGGCGGCACGGAGAACCGCGACCGCATGCTGACGGGCCGCTCGAACTGCAGCACCGGCCAGCCGTGCCGCAGCGCGGCCTTGCGCAGACCCCGGTCGGGGTTGACGGCGGTGGGGTGGCCCACCGCCTGGAGCATGGGCAGGTCGGTCACCGAGTCGCTGTAGGCGTAGCAGTCGGCGAGGTCGTAGCCACCCTCGGCGGCGACCTCGGCCATCGCGGCGGCCTTGTTCTCCGCGTAGGCGTAGTACTCGATCTCGCCGGTGTAGCGGCCGTCCTCGGTGACCATCCGGGTGGCGACGACGCGGTCGGCCCCCAGCATCTCGCCGATCGGCTCGACCATCTCCGCGCCGCTGCTGGAGACGATGACGATCTCCCGGCCCGCCGCACGGTGTTCCTCGATGAGGTCGGCGGCCTCGGCGTAGACCAGCGGGTCGACGATCTCGTGCAGCGTCTCGCGGACGATCTCGTGAACCGTCGCGACGTCCCAGCCGGTGCACATGGCGGTGATCTGGGCGCGCAGCCGCTCCATCTGCTGGGCGTCGGCGCCGGCGAGGGAGAAGACGAACTGCGCGTAGGCCGTCTTCAGCACGGTGCGTCGGTTGATCAGCCCGCCCTGGAAGAACGGGCGGCCGAAGGCCAGGGTGCTGGATTTGGCGATGATCGTCTTGTCCAGGTCGAAGAACGCCGCTGCGCGGGTCACGAGGCATGAGGTTAGTAGGGCCGGACGGGGGTGACAGGACCCGCGCGCCGTCCACACCCGAACGAGTCATCCACAGTTCGTCTGCCGGTCTGGCACTGTCTGCCCACTCCCGGGTGGGCTGGGCGCGTGTCCGCCCCTTCCTCGCTGCCCTCCACCACGTCCGGCCGCCCGCTCGTGGTGAGCCGGGACGAGGAGTTGCTCGACGACCTGCTCCGCGTGCTGGCCGCCGCGGGCACCGAGCCGGAGATCGCCGTCGGCGGCCCGCCGCTGCGCCGGGCGCACCGGGACGCGGCGCTGGTCCTGCTGGGAGCGGACGTGCTCGGCGCCGCGGCGGTGCGCGCTCTGCCGCGGCGACCCGGAGTCGTCGTGGTCGCCCGCGAGGAGCTCCCGGCGCCGGAGTGGGCGGCGGCGGTCGAGGTGGGCGCCGAGCGCGTCGCGCTGCTCCCGGACGACGAGGGCTGGCTCCTCTCCCGGGCCGCCGCGGCCGTGCGCGTCCCGGTTCCGCGCGGCTGGCTGGTGGCGGTCGGTGGTGGCTGCGGAGGCGCGGGGGCGAGCACGGTCGCCGCCGGTCTCGCGGTCGCGGCGGCCCCGGGGGCGGTGCTGGTCGACGCCGACGGCTGGGGTGCGGGCCTGGACCTGCTGCTGGGCGCCGAGCGCGAGGAGGGTCTGCGCTGGCCCGAGCTGACCGGACTCCGGGGCCGGGTCTCCGGGGAGGCGCTGCGCGCCTGCCTGCCCGAGGTGGCAGGGGTGCACGTGCTGGCGACGGCGCGGTCCGCGGCGCCCGCGGTCCCGGAGGAGGCGGTCCGGGCCATCGTGGAGGCGGTCCGGTCGGAGGGCTGCCCGGTGGTGGTGGACCTGCCCCGCCCCGGGTCCGGCGGCATCTGCCCGACGACGCACACCGTCCTGGCCGACGCCGACCTCGCGCTCCTCGTGGTGCCGGCCCGGCTGCGCGCGGTCACCGCCACCCGGCTGCTGGTCTGCGCCCCGGGTTCGCCCTGGTCCACGGCGCAGCTGGTGGTGCGCCCCGTCCCTGGAGGGCTCTCGCCCGCCGAGGTGGGCGAGGTCGTCGGTCGCCCGGTGCTGGCCGAGCTGCCGCACGACCGCAGCGCCGTCGCCAGGGGCGAGCGCGGCGAGCCGCCGGCCGTCGCGCAGCGCAGCCCGCTCGGCGTCCTGGCCCGGCGCGTCCTCGGCAGCCTGCCGGAGGTCGCGGCGTGAGCACCGGCCTGCTCGATCGCGTCCGTGCTCGGCTGGCGCTGGAACCGGGCATGCCGACGCAGGCCGAGGTCGCCACCGTCGTCCGCCAGGAGAGCCGCGGCCTGCTCGGGGACGACGACGTGCTGCGGGCCGTCCGGGACGCCGTCGACGAACTGGCCGGTGCCGGCCCGCTGGAGCCGCTGCTGCGCCTGCCCGACGTCACCGACGTGCTCGTGGCCGCGCCCGATCGCGTCTGGATCGATCGTGGGTCGGGGCTGGAACTCTCCGAGGTCGGCTTCCCCGACGACGCCGCCGTCCGCAGGCTCGCCGTGCGGCTGGCCGCCGCCGCCGGACGCCGGCTCGACGACGCCGTGCCGTGGGTGGACGTGGGCCTGCCCGACGGCACCCGGCTGCACGCCGTGCTCGCCCCGGTCGCGGCGAGCACCTGCCTCTCGCTGCGCGTGCTGCGGCGGTGCTCGCACAGCCTGGCCGACCTCGAGGCGCTGGGTGCGCTCCCACGGGAGAGTGCCGGACTGCTGCGCGCACTGGTCCGCCGGCGGCTGGCCTTCCTCGTCACGGGCGGCACGGGGTCCGGGAAGACGACGGTGCTCTCCGCGTTGCTCGGTGAGGTCGGGCCGGCCGAGCGCGTGCTCACCTGCGAGGACGCCGCCGAGCTCGCCCCCGCGCATCCGCACGTCGTCGCCCTGCTCACCCGACCGCCGAACGTGGAGGGCGTCGGTGAGGTCACCCTCCGCGACCTGGTGCGCCAGGCCCTGCGGATGCGGCCGGACCGCCTGGTGGTGGGGGAGGTGCGGGGCGCCGAGGTGAGCGAGCTGCTCGCCGCGTTGAACACCGGGCACGACGGTGGGTGCGGCACGCTGCACGCCAACCGCCCGGCGGAGGTGCCCGCGCGGCTGGAGGCCCTGGGGGTGGCCGCCGGACTGGACCGCTCCGCGGTGCACAGCCTCGCGGCGGCTGCTCTGCACGTCGTGGTGCACCTGCGCCGCACCCCGGGAGGCCGCCGCGTCGACGAGCTGGGCGTGCTGCGCCGGGCCGGCGACCTGGTCGTCGTGGAACCCGGGTGGCGGGCAGACGGTGGGCCGTGCCCCGCGGCGGACCGGCTGCACGCCCTGCTCGCCGGGGCCGGGGAGGCGGGGTGACCGGGGCACTGCTGCTGGGCGTGGCATCCCTCCTCCTGTGGCCGGGACGCCGGACGGCGGACCGCCTCGGACCCCGGCCAGGATCCGGCGCCCGTCCGGTGCTCCTCCATCCGGTCCGGCCACCGGTGATGGCGGCCGTGCTCGCCGGGGCGGCCGGCGCGATCGTCAGCACGCCGCTGGTCGCGGTGCTGGCCGGGGCGGGCGCCTGGGCAGGTGGCAGGGCCCTGGCCACGCGGCGGGCCGCCGCCCGCGTGGACGCCGGTCTGCGTGGGCTGGCCGACGGACTCGCCGCGCTGGCGGCCGAGCTGCGCAGCGGACGGTCGCTGGACGCGGCGGCAGCCGCCGCCGGGAGCGCCTGCGGGGACACGGCCGTCGGGAGGTCGCTGCTCCGGGCGGTGCGCACGCCGGAGGTGGCTCCGCCCGACCTGCCGGGCGAGCTCGATGCGGCCCTGGCCAGGACCGCGGCGGCCACCCGGCTCAGTCAGCGCACCGGCTGCTCGCTGGCCGCGGTGGCCACGGCGGTCGAGGACGACCTGCGCGCCCGTTCCCGGCACCGCGTGGAGCTCCGGGCGGCCACCGCTGGCCCCCGCGCCAGCGCGACGGTGCTGGCCGGTCTGCCGGTGCTCGGCCTGCTCATGGGCAGCGGCGTGGGCGCCGATCCCTGGTCGGTCCTCACGACCACCGCCACCGGTCAGGTGCTGCTCGTCGCCGGAGCCGCCCTCGAGGCGACCGGTCTGGCCTGGTCGCACCACCTGGTGCAGCGGGCGTTGCGGTGATCGCCGCCGGCAGCCGGTCGTGACCGCGCACGGGCTCGGGGCGACGCTGGGAGTGCTGGCTGCGGCGCTGGTGCTGTGGCCGGCCGCTGGTGGGACCGGGGCCCGGCGGTGGGCGGCGCTGCGGCGGGCGGAGGACGGCGTCCGGCCGCCGGCTCCGGAGCGGACTGGCCCGGGCGAGCGGCGGCGCCGGTGGGTCCTCGCGGGTGCGGCAGGACTGGCCGTCGCGCTGGTGCTGGGTGGGCCCGTCGGGCTGGCGGCCGGGGGCGTCGTCGCCGTCGTCGCCGAGCGGGCGCTGGGACGTGGTCTGCCGGACGAGGCCGCGACCACCCGCACCGCACTGCACCGCGACCTGCCGGCCGCCTGCGACCTGCTCGCGGTGTGCCTCACCGCGGGGCTGCCGGTGGACGGGGCGCTCGAGGCGGTGGGCGGCGCGGTCCAGGGACCCCTGGGCGATCACCTGCGATCGGTCGCCGCTCTGTCGCGGCTCGGCGCCGATCCGCGGCGGGCCTGGGCCGACGCGCCGGAACCCCTGGCGCCACTGGGCCGGGTGTTCGAGCGGGCGGGGGAGTCCGGGGCCACCGTCGTCGGTGCACTGCGGACCCTCGCCGGTGAGAGCCGGGCCGCCGAACGGGCGGCGACCCAGGCCGCCGTCCACCGTGCCGGCGTGTGGGTGCTCGCCCCACTGGGGCTGTGCTTCCTGCCCGCATTCCTGTGCCTGGGCGTGGTGCCGCTCGTGCTCGGGATCGCCGGCGACGTCTTCGGCTGACCGGCCCGTCCACAGCGCGGGGTGCCCTCCACAGATGTCGCTGCGCCCCGGGGTTCATGGCTCCGGCCCCGGAGGCTCGGGACGACGGCCCGGACCGCGGGCCCCGAACGCCAGGAGGCACCCGTGTCCACCAGCCCCCACCCCCTCCCCGACGAGCAGCTCCCGCCGGCCGGCACCGCCCCGGCGCCCGTGCGCGGCGCACTCCGGCGGCGGCTGGCGCGCCTGCGCGCCGAGCCGGAAGCGGGCATGAGCACCGCCGAGTACGCAGTCGGCACGGTGGCGGCCTGCGCGTTCGCGGCCGTCCTCTTCCGGGTGGTCACCGGTGACTCGGTCGTCGACGGCCTCACCGACCTCGTCGACCGGGCCCTCGCGACGCTGGCCTGACGTGGCCCGCATCCGCACGCGCGGTCCCCGGTCCGGTGCCGACGGCGAATCGGGGATGGTCACCGCGGAGACCGCGGTGGTCCTCCCGGTCCTGCTGCTCGTCCTGGCGGGCGCCGTCGCCGTGGTGACCGTGGTCGGTGCTCAGCTCCGCTGCGTCGACGCCGCCCGGGAGGGAGCCCGCGCCGCCGCCCGCGGCGAGAGCTCGGAGGTGGTGGCGGAGCTGGCCGGCCGGGTCGCTCCGGAGGGAGCGGCGACGTCGGTGCGGGATGCGGGGCCGCGTGTCCACGTCACGGTCACCGTCGAGGTGGCACCCCTGGGCCCGCTGCCGCTACGCACCCGCCTGTCGGCGGAGGCCGTGGCGCAGCGCGAGCCGGGGGCGCCGGGGGAGCTCCCGTGAGTGCGGAGCGGGAGCGCGGGTCGGCGACCGTGTGGGTGCTGGCCCTGGGCGGCGTCCTGGCGTTGGTCGGACTGGCCGGGGTGCTCGTGGGCTCGGCCGCGGTCGCCCGGCACCGGGCGGGCGGCGCGGCCGACCTCGCGGCCCTGGCCGCCGCCGGGCGAGCCGTCCTGGCCGATCCGGCCGCCTGCGCCGTCGCCGGCGAGGTGGCCACGGCGAACGGGGCACGCCTGGAGCGCTGCACCACGGATGAGGGCGGCGTCGTGGACGTGGTGGTCAGCGTGCGCGTGGACCTCGGCCCGGTCGGTCCCGGGGTCGCGACCGCGCGCGCCCGCGCCGGCCCGGTGCTGCCGGACCCGGGTGCGGCCGGGTCAGAAGACGAGGTCGGGTTCGTCGGCGGGGCCGTCCACCCGGTCCTCGCCCACCCCGACCGGCTCGTCCACCCCGACCGGCTCGCCCGCCCCGGCGAGCTCGTCGAGCACGACGTCGAGCACGCGCACCGCCCCGGCCTTGTCCAGCGGGTCGTTGCCGTTCCCGCACTTGGGGGACTGCACGCACGAGGGGCAGCCGCTGTCGCACTCGCAACTGGCCACGGTTGCCCGGGTCGCCTGCAGCCACTCGCGCAGCACGGTGAACCCGCGCTCGCTGAAGCCGGCGCCGCCGGGGTGCCCGTCGTACACGAAGATCGCCGCGGTGCCGGTGTCCGGGTGGAGGGCGGTCGACAGGCCGCCGAGATCCCACCGGTCGCAGGTGGCCAGCAGCGGCAGGATGCCGATCGCCGCGTGCTCGGCGGCGTGCAGGGAGCCGGGCAGCTCGGTCTCGCCGACCTCGGCGCGCTCCACCGCCCGGTCGCCGAGCGTCAGCCAGACCGCGCGGGTGCGCAGTTGGCGGGCCGGCAGGTCGAGCGGGAACTCGGCCAGCACCTCACCGGTCCCCAGCCGGCGGCGCTGGTAGGCCACCACCTGGTTGGTCACGTCGACGACGCCGGTGTGCGCGGTGACCGCACCCAGCGGGCGGCTGCGCTCCACCGAGACGACCGCCAGGTCGGTCACGTCCCGGGCGACGGTGGTCCACTCCGGGCTCTCGGCGTGCACGGCCGCGCAGGCGTCGTCCACGTCGTACTCGTCGACGACGAAGGTGTCACCCCGGTGCACGTACAGGGCCCCCTCGTGCACGGTGGCGTGCGCGGCGCCACCGTCGACGGTGCCCAGCAGCCGGCCGGTCGCGCCCTCGATGATGGCCACCGGTTCGGCACCGCTGCCCCGGATGTCGACGTCGGGGCGCCCTCGGCCGGCCCAGTACCAGCCGGTCGGTCGCCGGCGCAGCTGCCCGTCGGCGACCAGTTGCTCGACCGCGGCCTCGGCCGCCGCCCCGCCGAACTCGGCCAGGTCCTCCGGTCGCAGGGGGAGCTCCGCCGCCGCGCAGCACAGCTGCGGGGCCAGGACGTAGGGGTTGGACGGGTCGGTGACGGTCGCCTCGATCGGCCGGCCGAACACCGCCCGTGGATGGTGGGCGAGGTAGTGGTCCAGCGGGTCGTCGCGGGCGACGAACACCACCAGGGACTCCTTCTGCGCCCGCCCCGCCCGTCCGGCCTGCTGCCACAGCGACGCGAGGGTGCCGGGGTAGCCCGCGAGCACGACGGCGTCGAGGCCGGCGATGTCGATGCCGAGTTCCAGGGCGTTGGTGGTGGCCACACCCAGCAGGTCGCCGGCCGAGAGCGCCCGCTCCAGCTCCCGCCGCTCCTCGGGCAGGTAACCGCCGCGGTAGGAGTCGACGCGGCCGACGAGGTCGTCCCGGCCGCGGTCGCGCAGCAACCGGCGGGCCTGGTCGGCGACGGACTCCGCGCTCCGCCGCGAGCGCACGAACGCCAGCGTGCGGGCTCCCCGCTCCACGAGGTCGGCCAGCAACCCGGCGGCGTCGGCCGCGGCGGACCGCCGCAGCGGAGCGCCGTGCTCGCCGGTGTGCTCGGTGAGCGGCGGCTCCCACAGGGCGAACGTGGCGCCCGGCCGGGGAGAACCGTCCTCGGTCACCGCGACGACCGGCTCGCCCACCAGCCGCGAGGCGGCCCCCGCCGGGTCGGCGACCGTGGCCGAGGCCAGCACGAACACCGGGTCCGCGCCGTAGCGGCGGCAGATCCGACGCAGCCTGCGCAGGACGTGCCCCACGTGGGAGCCGAAGACGCCGCGGTAGGCGTGGCACTCGTCGATGACCACGTAGGCCACCCGTCGCAGGGTGCTCGACCACTTCTGGTGGGCCGGCAGGATCCCGCGGTGCAGCATGTCCGGGTTCGTGACGATCCACCGCGAGTGCCGGCGCACCCAGTCGCGCTCCTCACCCGGGGTGTCGCCGTCGTAGGCGGCGGGGCGCACCGACGGGTCGGCCAGCGCCGCCACCGAGCCCAGCTGGTCGCGGGCGAGGGCCTTCGTCGGGGCCAGGTACAGCACGCAGGCGCGGGGGTCCTCGGCCAGCCGGCTCAGCGCGGGCAGCTGGTAGGCCAGCGACTTGCCCGACGCCGTGCCCGTGGCGACGACGACGTGCCGGCCGGCGTGCGCGAGCTCGGCGGCCTCGACCTGGTGGCGGTAGGGGGCGGCCACGCCGCGTTCCTCCAGCCGGCCCCGGAGCTCGTCCCCGACCCACTCCGGCCACGGAAGGGTGCGGCGCTCGCGGACGGGGACCGCGTGCACGTGGGTGACCGGCCGCTCCTCCTCCGGGGTGGCGGCGAGCAGCGAGGCGAGCAGCTCGGCGCCCGGCGGCGGGCCATCCCCGGCCGCGCTCCGCGACGCCCTGTCAGAGGCGGGAGCCGAGGGCGGGGGGTGGAGCGTGGTCACGCCTCCACTGTCACACCTTCCTGCGACAGGGCGGCCTGCGGAATGGCAGCTGTGTGATGCAGGTAACAGATCGTGCCAGACGGATGCACGAGCTGTGATCTCCCTTACACTTCCGCGCGTTACGGTGCGCCACCGTCCGCACCGCAGCGGTACCTCCGCCGACCGGGGAGCACCGGCGCTCCCCGGCGGCAATCGACGCTGGGAGGAAACGCATGCACGAGGATTCGCTGTCCGGCGGGGATACGGCACTGGTGGCCGTCATCCTCGTCATCTCCCTGGCCGCCCTCGGCTTCGCCGCCTACCTGATCAAGGCCGTGATGGCCGCTGACCAGGGCACGGTGAAGATGCGCGAGATCGCGCAGGCGGTCCAGGAAGGCGCGGCGGCTTATCTGCGCAGGCAGTTCCGCACGCTCGGCGTCTTCGCCGTCATCGTCTTCCTCCTGCTGCTCGTGCTGCCGGTCGCGGAGGGCGGATGGGAGACCCGCACCGGGCGCGCGGTGTTCTTCCTGGTCGGCGCGCTCTTCTCGGCCGCCGTCGGTTTCATCGGCATGACCCTGGCGACCCGCGGCAACGTCCGTGTGGCCGCCGCGTCCCGCACCGGCGGCGGCTACCAGCCGGCCTTCCGCCTCGCGTACCGGACCGGCGGGGTCGTCGGCATGATCACCGTCGGCCTCGGCCTGTTCGGTGCGGCGCTGGTCCTGCTCCTCTTCCAGGACACGGCCCCGGTCGTCCTCGAGGGCTTCGGCTTCGGTGGCGCCCTGCTGGCGATGTTCATGCGCGTGGGTGGCGGCATCTTCACCAAGGCCGCCGACGTCGGCGCCGACCTGGTCGGCAAGGTGGAGGCGGGCATCCCCGAGGACGACCCCCGCAACGCGGCGACCATCGCCGACAACGTGGGCGACAACGTCGGCGACTGCGCGGGCATGGCCGCTGACCTCTTCGAGTCCTACGCCGTCACCCTGGTCGCGGCGCTGATCCTCGGGCAGGTCTTCTTCGGCAACGTCGGCATGGTCTTCCCGCTGATCGTCGCCGCCATCGGCATCATCGCCTCGGTCGTCGGGGTGCTGGCCACGCGGCCCGCCGCCGGCGACTCCAGCGGGATGGTGCCGATCAACCGGGGCTTCTTCGCCTCCGCCGCCGTCTCCCTCGTGCTGGTCGCCGCGGCGTCCTTCACCTACCTGCCGGAGATCTCCGACGGCGTGGACATGGAGGTCAGCCCCCAGGTCCTCGGCTTCGTCTCGGTCCTCATCGGTGTGGCGCTCGCCGCGCTCATCCAGCAGCTGACCGGCTACTTCACCGAGACCAGCCGCAAGCCCGTCAAGGACATCGGCCGCAGCTCGCTGACCGGTCCGGCCACGGTCATCCTCTCCGGCATCTCGCTGGGGCTGGAGTCGGCGGTCTACGCAGCGCTGCTCATCGGCGGTGCCGTCTACGGGGCCTTCCTCATCGGCGGCGGTGCGGCGCTCTACGCCGTCGCGCTCGCCGGCTGCGGTCTGCTCACGACCGCGGGCGTCATCGTCGCCATGGACACCTTCGGTCCGGTCAGCGACAACGCGCAGGGCATCGCCGAGATGTCGGGTGACATCGACGACGACGCCGCGCGGGTGCTCACCGACCTCGACGCCGTGGGCAACACCACCAAGGCCATCACCAAGGGCATCGCCATCGCCACCGCGGTCCTGGCGGCGACGGCGCTCTTCGGCTCGTACAACGCGCAGATCGACGTGGCGCTCGAGGACGCCGGCGACACGCTCGGCGACGCGTTCAGCCTGGTGAACCCGAACAACATCGTCGGCGCGATCATCGGTGCCGCGGTCGTGTTCTTCTTCTCCGGGCTGGCGATCAGCGCCGTCTCCCGCGCCGCCGGACGGGTGGTCTTCGAGGTGCGGGAGCAGTTCCGCACCAAGCCGGGGATCATGGACTACAGCGAGAAGCCCGACTACGGCGCCGTCGTCGACATCTGCACCAAGGATTCGCTGCGCGAGCTGGCCACCCCGGGTCTGCTCGCCGTCCTGGCGCCGGTCGCGGTGGGCTTCGGCCTGGGCTTCGGCCCGCTCGCGGCCTACCTCGTCGGCGCGATCGCCGCGGGCACGCTGATGGCTGTCTTCCTCTCCAACTCCGGCGGCGCGTGGGACAACGCCAAGAAGATGGTCGAGGACGGCAGCTACGGCGGGAAGGGCAGCGAGGCGCACGCGGCCACCGTCATCGGCGACACGGTCGGCGACCCGTTCAAGGACACCGCCGGCCCGGCCATCAACCCGCTGATCAAGGTGATGAACCTCGTCGCCCTGATCATCGCCCCGGCGGTCGTCAGCCTCTCGGTGGGCGAGGACGCCAACGACCTGGTGCGGGTCGCCATCGCCCTGGGGGCGACGGCGGTCATCGTGGCCGCCGTCGTGATCTCCAAGCGGCGCTCGGTCGTGGTCGGCGGCGAGGCGTCCGGGCAGCAGAGCTCCGGAACGCTGACGACGACCGCTCCCTGACCCGTCCGCGCCGCGACCCTCCCGTCGGATCACCCGGCGGGAGGGTCGCGGCGCGGTGGCGTTCCCGGGTGGACCGTGCGTCGCCCCGCCGATCTGACTGACCCCATGGCGGGACGGCCCTGGCGCCTCCGGGAACAGTCACGGAGCATGCACGTTCGAACAGGGTGACGGCGCGCCCAGGGAGGGTCGTCCCCGACCCCGTGTCGGTCGGGTGGCTTACCGTGGCCCGCCGAGGGGGCCATTCGCGGCGGTGCGCCAGGCGCCGGCCCCCGGCGCGGAGCCGAGCACCGACCCTGCGGGCCGCACCCAGCATCGCCCCAGCCAGCATCACCCCAGCATTACCCCAGCATTACCTGGCACCACCGACAGGAGCACCGTGCCCACGAAGACCACGCACACCGGAAGCGAGAGCACCGAACCGGCCGCCGGCGCCCCCAAGGCCCCGCGTCGGGGAACGGCTGCGCCCGGCGGCAAGCCGCTGGTCATCGTGGAGTCGCCGACCAAGGCGAACAAGATCGCCGGCTACCTCGGCAGCGGCTACGTCGTCGAGGCCAGCGTCGGGCACATCCGCGACCTGCCGCGCAACGCCGCCGACGTGCCCGCCGAGCACAAGGGCGCGGCCTGGGCCCGCCTCGGGGTCGACGTCGACAACTCCTTCGAGCCGCTCTACGTGGTCAGCCCCGACCGCAAGCAGCAGGTGAGCCGGCTCAAGCAGCTGGTCAAGAACGCCAGCGAGATCTACCTCGCCACAGATGAGGACCGCGAGGGCGAGGCCATCGCCTGGCACCTGATCGACACGCTCAAGCCGAAGGTGCCCGTCCGCCGGATGGTCTTCCACGAGATCACCCCCGAGGCGATCGCCCGCGCCGTGGCCAACCCGCGCGAGCTCGACACCGCCCTCGTCGACGCCCAGGAGACCCGCCGCATCCTCGACCGGCTCTACGGCTACGAGGTCAGCCCGGTCCTCTGGAAGAAGGTGCTGCCCAAGCTCTCGGCCGGCCGCGTCCAGTCGGTCGCCACCCGCATCGTCGTCGAGCGCGAGCGGGAACGGATGAGCTTCCACGCCGCCGACTACTGGTCGCTGGAGGGCACCTTCGCCGTCCCCGGCAGTGTCTCCGGGGGTGCCACCGGAGCCGACGCGGGCGAGCCCACCACCGTGCGGGCCAAGCTGGTCAGCGTCGACGACAGCCGGGTCGCCACCGGCAAGGACTTCGACGCCGCGACCGGCCGGGTCACCGGCGACGTCGTCCACCTGGACGAGGCAGGGGCCCGCGGGCTGGCCGCGCGGCTCGAGGGCCGCCAGGTGTCGGTGGGCCGCGTCGACGAAAAGCCCTACCGCCGTCGTCCGTACGCGCCGTTCACCACCTCCACGCTGCAGATGGAAGCCGGGCGCAAGCTCGGCTGGTCCTCGGCGCAGTCGATGCGGGTGGCCCAGCGGCTGTACGAGAACGGTCACATCACCTACATGCGTACCGACTCGACGAACCTGTCCGAGGAGGCGATCAACGCCGCCCGGCAGCAGGCGCGCGAGCTGTACGGCGACGCCTACGTCCCGGCCGAGGCCCGGCGGTACAGCAAGAAGACCAAGGGCGCCCAGGAGGCGCACGAGGCCATCCGCCCCGCGGGTGACAGCTTCCGCACGCCCGGCCAGCTCGCCTCCGAGCTGGGCCGCGACGAGTTCCGCCTCTACGAGCTCATCTGGCAGCGCACCGTCGCCTCGCAGATGGCCGACGCGGTGGGGCAGACGGTGAGCATCCGCCTGGCCGGCCGCAGCGCCACCGACGAGGCGGTCGAGTTCACCGCGTCGGGGCGCACGATCACCTTCCCCGGCTTCCTGCGCGCCTACGTCGAGTCCCGCGACGAGGGGGCGAACAAGGACGGCGACGACGAGCCCGGCGCCGACGACGCCGAACGCCGGCTGCCCCGCCTCGAGCGCGGCCAGCAGCTGGACACCCGGACGCTCGACGCCAAGGGGCACACCACCCAGCCGCCGTCCCGCTACACCGAGCCGAGCCTGGTCGCCCGGCTCGAGGAGCTGGGCATCGGGCGGCCGTCGACCTTCGCGTCGATCATGCAGACGATCCAGGACCGCGGGTACGTGTGGAAGAAGGGCAACGCGCTGGTCCCCTCGTTCATCGCCTTCGCGGTGGTGAACCTGCTGGAGCAGCACTTCGCCCAGCTGGTGGACTACGACTTCACCGCGTCGCTCGAGCAGGAGCTCGACGAGATCGCCGGCGGCACCCTGCAGCGGGTGGACTGGCTGACCGAGTTCTACTTCGGTGGCGAGCGGCGGGACGACGGCGGGATCGCCGAGTCCGGCGGGCTCAAGCAGATCGTCGGGCAGCGGCTCGAGGAGATCGACGCCCGCGGCGTGAACTCCATCCCGCTGCGGGCCACCAGCCCCGACGGGCAGCCGGTGGTCGCGCGGGTCGGTCGCTACGGCCCCTACCTGCAGGCAGGCGGGGAGGACGGCGCGCGGGTCAGCATCCCCGAGGACATCGCGCCGGACGAGCTCACCGAGGAGAAGGTGCGCGAGCTGCTCGAGGCGCCGTCGGGCGACCGGGAGCTCGGCACCGACCCGGAGTCGGGCCTCCCGGTGGTCGTGAAGGCCGGGCGGTACGGCCCCTACGTCACCACCGTCGTCCCCGAGGGCAGCAAGGAGTCCCCGCGGACGGCGAGCCTGTTCGCGTCCATGTCACCGGAGACGGTGACCATCGACGACGCGCTGAAGCTGCTGACGCTGCCCAGGACCGTGGGGGCCGCGCCGGACGGTGAGGAGATCCAGGCGCTCAACGGCCGCTACGGGCCGTACCTCAAGAAGGGCACCGACTCCCGGTCGATCGACAGCGAGGAGAAGCTCTTCTCGGTCACGCTGGACGAGGCGCTGGCCATCTTCGCCCAGCCCAAGCAGCGCGGTCGCGCCGCCGCGAAGGCCCCGCTCCGGGAGCTGGGTCCCGACCCGGTGACCGAGGGGCAGGTCACCGTGCGCGAGGGCCGGTTCGGGCCCTACGTGACCGACGGCGAGACGAACGCCAGCCTCCGCAAGGGCGACGACGTCGAGACGATCACCATCGAGCGCGCCGCCGAGCTGCTCGCCGACCGCCGCGCTGCCGGTCCGGCGAAGAAGAAGAAGGCGGCGAAGAAGCCCGCCGCCAAGAAGACCGCGGCCAAGAAGGCTCCGGCCAAGAAGGCCGCCGCGAAGAAGGCGACCGCCACGACGGCCGCCGAGCCGGTCGCGACCAGCTGATCGGGCCCCGGTCCCCGCCGTCGAGGCGGGGGCCGGGAGCCCGGCGACCCACCCGTACGGGCGGAAAGGTCTCGGGATCGTCGGGGTGCGCCGGTACCGTGAGCCCGCCGGGGCCGGCTGGCGTCCCCGGGCACTCCGACCACGGGAGCCGTGATTCCTTCCGACCCGACGCCTCCGGGGTCGCCGCGCGAGGAGCCGGCGGCGCCGGACGAGCGGACCGCACCTCCGCCCCGTGCGGCGGAGGGCGCTGCCACGGTGCCGGGCGGGGGCGCGCAGGGTGACGGGCTGCCGCCGGCCGGGACGCCCGTGCCGCCCGAGGCCGTGGCGCCACCGGTCGAGCCGGACGAGCCCGCCCAGGTCGACGGGGTCGGACTCGTCGCCAAGCTGCGCTCGGTCCTGCGGATCCGGGACTTCCGCCGGCTCTGGTACAGCACGAGCCTGTCGAGCTTCGGCGACTGGCTCGGCCTGCTGGCCATCACCGCGACCGCCACCGCGCAGTTCGACGAGTTCGCCGCCCAGAACTTCGCCCTCGGTGCGGTGCTGCTGTTCCGGCTGCTGCCCGCGATCGTGCTGGGCCCGGTCGCCGGTGCCTTCGCCGACCGCTTCGACCGCCGCAAGACGATGGTGGCCACCCACGTCGTGCGCTTCCTGCTGTTCGCCTCGATCCCGCTGGTCAACGAGATCGTCTGGCTGTTCATCGCCCAGTTCGTCATCGAGGCCGTCAGCCTGTTCTTCATCCCGGCCAAGGACGCCGCCGTCCCCAACATGGTGCGTCGCGACCAACTGGAGCCGGCCAACCAGCTGTCCCTGGTGACCACCTACGGGTTCACCCCCGTGCTGGCGGCGCTGGCCTTCTCGCTGCTCGCCGTCATCGGCGCCCCGCTGAGCGAGGCCGTCCCCGAGGTCGACGAGATCGACCTCGCCCTCTACCTCAACGCGCTGACGTACCTGGTCGCCGCGGTGATCATCTGGAACCTCCCCTCGATCAGCGGGCGCCGCAGCGCGAGTCCGGCCGTCGAGGGCGGCGAGAGCTTCCTGGGCTCGCTGCGCAGCGGCTTCACCTTCGCCGGCCACACGCCGCTGGTCCGGGGACTGGTCGTCGGCATCAGCGGCGCGTTCATGGCCGCGGGCGTGGTCATCGCCACCGGCCAGGCCTTCGCCCGCTCGCTCGATGCCGGCTCGGCCGCGTACGGACTGCTGTTCGGCGCGGTCTTCGTCGGTCTCGGCATCGGCATCGCCGTGGGCCCCAGCGTGGCGCGCGACCTGTCCCGCCAGCGGCTGTTCGGCATCGCCATCGTCGGCGCCGGGGCCATGGTGCTGCTGCTGGTCTGGAGCGTCGCGCTGTGGATGGCGCTGGCGCTCGTCGTCGCCATGGGCTTCTTCGCCGGGATCGCCTACCTCGCCGGGTTCACGCTGCTGGGCACCGAGGTCGAGGACGCGGTCCGCGGACGCACGTTCGCGCTGGTGAACTCGCTGGTCCGGGCGGCGCTCATCCTCAGCCTCGCCTTCACGCCCTTCGCCGTCGGTCTCTTCGAGCGGCGGACGGTGGACCTGGGGCTGTTCGACGTGTCGGTCACCGGTGAGCGGCTGGCCCTGTTCGCCGCCGGGCTGATCGCCGTCGGCGTCGGCGTGCTGGCCTACCGGCAGATGGACGACGGCCGGCCCGTGCCCCTGCTGGCCGACGTCGTCACCGCGCTGCGCCGGGACACCACGGCCCGGCGTCGCCTGGCCGGGGGCGGGGTGCTCATCGCCTTCGAGGGCGGCGAGGGTGCCGGCAAGTCCACCCAGGTCAAGAGGCTGCAGGAGTGGCTCACCAGAGAGGGCCTCGTCGCCCAGGCCACCTTCGAGCCCGGCGCGACGCCCTCGGGCGCCAGCATCCGCTCGATCCTGCTCGACCGCTCGCAGACGGGGATCGCCCCGCGCTCGGAGGCGCTGCTGTACGCCGCCGACCGCGCCCAGCACGTGGAGGACGTCCTCCGGCCCGCGCTCGAGGCGGGCGCGGTCGTCATCACCGACCGCTTCGTGGACAGCTCCCTGGCCTACCAGGGCGCGGGCCGGACGATCCCGCTCGACGACGTGCGGATGCTGTCCCGGTGGGCCACCGGCGGGCTGCAGCCGGACCTGACGGTGCTGCTCGACCTGCCGCCCGAGCTCGGGCTCGCCCGCGCCCGCGGCCGCGCGGTGGCCGACCGGATGGAGTCGGAGTCCCTGGACTTCCACCAGCGGGTACGGCAGACGTTCCGGGCGCTCGCGGAGGCCGATCCCGACCGCTACCTGGTGCTGGACGCGACGGGCAGCCCGGAGGACCTGGCCGCCGCGATCCGCGTCCGCGTGGCCGAGCTGCTGTCCGGCCTGCCGCTGCAGACGCTCCCGCAGGACGGCCGGGTCGTCGAGGGGCAGCCCGAGACGCCGGCGCCGATGGCGCGGCATCCGCACGCCCAGACCGGCGCGACCCCCCAGCTGCACCCGTGAGCACCGCGGTCGCGGCCACCGAGGGCGTCTGGACACGGGTCATCGGCCAGCGGGCGGTGGTCGAGGAGCTCCGGACCGCCATCACCGACCCGACGGCGATGACCCACGCCTGGCTGTTCACCGGGCCCCCGGGCTCCGGCCGGTCGGTCGCCGCCCGCGCCTTCGCCGCTGCCCTGCAGTGCCCGGACGGCGGCGACGGCACGTGCCACGCGTGCCGGACGGTGCTGGCCGGCACCCACGCCGACGTCACCGTGATCGTCCCGGACGGGCTCTCCATCGGCGTCGCCGAGGCCCGCGAGCTGGTGCGCGTCGCCGGCCGGTCGCCCTCCCAGGGGCGCTGGCAGATGATCATCGTGGAGGACGCCGACCGCATGAGCGAGTCGGCCGCCAACGCCGTGCTCAAGATGATCGAGGAGCCGCCGCCCCGGACGGTGGTCATGCTCTGCGCGCCGAGCCTGCACCCCGACGACGTCCCGGTGACCATCCGGTCCCGGTGCCGGGTGGTCGCGCTGCGCACCCCACCGGCGGCGGCGATCGCCGAGGTGCTGGTCGGTGACGGCGTCGACCCGGCCCTGGCCGCGTGGTCGGCCGCCGCCTCGGGCGGCCACGTGGGTCGCGCCCGCCGGCTGGCCCGGGACGAGGAGGCCCGGCTGGCCCGCAAGGCCGTCCTCGACGTCCCCCTGCGGCTGGTGTCCCTCGGCGCCTGCATGGAGGCCGCCGACGACCTCGTCGGCTCCGCGAAGGAGGAGACGGAGGCCGCGACCGAGGTCCTCGACGGGGCCGAGACCGAGGCGCTGAAGAACAGCCTGGGCGTGGGCGCCCGCGGGCCGGGCGTCGTCGCGGCAGCGCGGGGGAGCGCGGGTCAGCTCAAGGAGCTGGAGCGGCGGCAGAAGTCGCGCGCCACCCGCATCGGACGCGACGCCCTGGACCGCGCGCTGGTCGACCTCGCGGGTCTGTACCGCGACGCGATGGTCCTCGCCGCCATGAGCAGCGGTGGATCCCCGACCGCGGACCTGCCGCTCAACCACCCCGACCGCCGTGCCGACGCCCTCGAGCTGGCCCGCCGGATCGGCGCCGAAGGGGCGCTGCGGCGGATCGACGCGATCCTCGACTGCCGCACCGCGCTGGAGCAGAACGTCAAGCCGCAGTTCGCCCTGGAGGCGCTCACGGTGGCGCTGCGACTGCCCGCCTGACGCCCCGCGCAGTGCCCCGCCCCGGCGCCGGACGGCGTCGGGGGTGCCGTAGTCTGTGCGGGCACGTCCGCCGCCTTAGCTCAGTCGGTAGAGCATCTCACTCGTAATGAGAAGGTCGTCGGTTCGATTCCGACAGGCGGCTCTCCTCACCGCAGCGGGTCCGTCCTCCAGGACGGGCCCGCTGCGTCGTTCCCGGCACCCGGACCAGGGCCCGAGAACGCTGACGGCGACCCACCTCGCGAGAGGTGAGCCGCCGTCGGTGCGCTCGGGGACCCGAAGGGCCGGGGACGTCTGGTCAGTGGTGCGGCGCCTGATTCTTGGCGCGCTCGAGCGACGCCCGGATCTCCTCCTCGGCCGCTTCGCGGCCGACCCACTCGGCGCCCTCGACGGACTTGCCGGGCTCGAGGTCCTTGTAGGTCTCGAAGAAGTGCTGGATCTCCAGGCGGTCGAACTCCGACACGTCGGTGATGTCCATGAGGTGCGACATCCGCGGGTCGGTCGCCGGCACGGTGAGGACCTTGTCGTCCCCGCCCGCCTCGTCGGTCATGCGGAACATGCCGATGGCCCGGCAGGTGATCAGGCACCCGGGGAAGGTCGGCTCCTCGAGCAGCACCAGGGCGTCGAGCGGGTCGCCGTCCTGGCCCAGGGTGTTCTCGATGTAGCCGTAGTCCGCCGGATAGCGGGTTGAGGTGAACAGCATCCGGTCCAATCGGATGCGTCCGGTGGCATGGTCCAGCTCGTACTTGTTCCGCTGGCCCTTCGGGATTTCTACCGTCACGTCGAACTGCACGCGCCTAGTCTCTCCCATGGTGCCTCCGCGCGATCCTCGGAGGTACCGATTGGGGGGTGGGCACCATCGCGTCGAGCGGTTCGACGATCGTCACAGCGAAGACCGGACGGTTCCGTCGGCGCATCGCACTGGGGAGCGTCGCACTCGTCGTCCTCCTCGCCGGCGGTGGTGTGGCCCTCGCCGGCGGCCTCGGTGGTGGGGGCGAGTCGACCGCCACCGGGACGGTGACGGTCCCCGACGCCGAGCTGCCCGAGCTGGGCGAGGTGACGCCGGTGCTGGCGTCCCTCGACAGCGCCGCGCCCGCCCTCGATCCCGCGGTCCTCGCCGCCCGCCTGCAGCCGCTGCTGGCGGCCCCGGGCCTCGGGACGGGCGTCTCCGCGGAGGTCCTCGACGTCGCCACCGGGGAGGTCCTGCTCGGCCTCGACGCCGACGACCCCTCCGTCCCGGCGTCCACCGCCAAGCTCCTGACCGCCGTCGCCGCGCTCACCACGATCGACCCCTCCGAGACCCTGCCGACGACGGTCGTCGCCGGCGCCGCTCCAGGGGAGGTGGTCCTCGTCGGCGGCGGCGACCCGACGCTCTCGCGCACCTCGCCCTCGCAGACCTACTCCGGTGCCCCGACGGTCGCCGACCTCGCCGCGCAGGTGGTCGCCGCCCTCCCCGCCGGCACCACGGTGACCCGGGTCGTCGTCGACAGCTCGCTGTTCACCGGTCCGCTCACCGCCGCAGGCTGGGGCCCGGCCGACGCGCCGTCCAGCTACGCCGCCCCCATCACCGCGACCGCGGTCGACGGCGCACGGGTCAGCCCGGGTTCTCAGGCCCGCAGCGGCCAGCCCGGCATCGACGCCGGCGCGGCGCTCGCCGACGCGCTGGGCGCGCCCCGGGCCACCGTCGTGCTGGGGGAGGCGCCCGCGGGAGCCAAGACGCTGGGCACCGTGCAGTCCGCACCCGTCGCCCGGCTGGTCGAGCAGATGCTGTCGATGTCGGACAACGTGCTCGCCGAGGCGCTGGCGCGCCACGTGGCGCTGGCCCGCGACCTGCCGGCCTCCTTCGAGGGCGCGGCGGACGCGGTCGTCGCCGCGCTGTCGGACGCCGGCGTCGGGACCGGCGGCGTCGACCTGTCCGACGGCAGCGGCCTCTCCCGGCTGAACCAGGTCCCCGCCGGCGTGCTCACCGAGGTGGTGGCCGGCGCGGCCGACGGCTCGATCCCGGGCGCCTCGGCGCTGCTGTCCGGGCTGCCGGTCGCCGGGTACGACGGCACGCTGTTCGACCGGGGCGACGCCGCTACCGCGCCCGGCGCGGTGCGCGCCAAGACCGGGACCCTGCTGGGCGTGCACGCCCTCGCCGGCACGACGGTGACCGCGGACGGTCGCCTACTGGCCTTCGCCGTCCTCGCCGACGGGTCGGGCAGCGAGGCGGCCGCCGAGGACGCGCTCGACGACGTCGCCGCCGCCCTGGCCGCCTGCGGCTGCAGGTAGCGACGGCCGGAGCGCAGCCGCCGCCGCGGGTACGGTGAGGCGATGAGCAGCGCCTCCTCGATGGTCGACTGGGACCTCGCCGGCCGGACCGCCCGCCGGCTCGCCGGGCCAGGACCGAGCACCACCCGCGAGGAGGCCGCCGCGGTCGTCCGCGAACTCCACGAGGCCGCGGCCACTGCCGTCGCGCACGTCGAGCGCCTCACCGGCATGACCGCCGTCGCCGGGGGACCGCTCCCGGAGGTCGCCGTCGTCGACCGTCCCGGCTGGGTCGATGCCAACGCCCGCGGGATGTCGGCGCTGCTCGACCCGCTCGTCGACGCGCTCGCCGAGAAGCAGGGCAGCCGCCCCGGTGCGCTCGCCACCGCCATCGGCTCGCGGGCGACCGGGATCCAGGCCGGCGGCGTCCTGGCCTTCCTCAGCTCCCGCGTGCTCGGTCAGTACGAGGTCTTCGGCACCGGCGGCCGGCTGCTCCTCGTGGCGCCGAACATCGTGGCCACCGAGCAGAAGCTCGGCGTCGACCCCTCGGACTTCCGGCTCTGGGTGTGCCTTCACGAGGTCACCCATCAACTCCAGTTCACCGCCGTCCCGTGGCTGCGGCCCTACCTCGAGAGCCAGATCGCGGAGTTCGTCGACGCCACCGACCTGACCGCCGACGTCCTGCGCGACCGCCTGCAGGACCTGCTCCGCGGCGTCGGCGACGCGATCCGGGGCGCCGACGGCGAGTCCGAGGGCCTGATGGCGCTGGTCCGCGATCCCCGCCAGCGCGAGGTGCTCGACCGGGTCACCGCAGTGATGAGCCTCGTCGAGGGCCACGCCGAGTACGTGATGGACGGCGTCGGCCCGGACGTCGTGCCGACGGTGCGCACCCTGCGCAAGCGCTTCGCCCAGCGTCGCAAGGGCCGCGGCCCGCTCGACCGCGTGCTGCGCCGGCTGCTCGGGCTGGAGCAGAAGATGAAGCAGTACGCCGACGGCCGGGTGTTCGTCGGCGGCGTCATCGACCGGGTCGGCATGGAGGGCTTCAACCAGGTGTGGGTGAAGCCGGCGAACCTGCCGCTCATCGAGGAGCTCACCGCTCCCGAGCGCTGGGTCGAGCGGGTCCTGGGCCGGCCGGCCATCCCGGCCTGAGCGTGGCCGGCCCGTCCCCGGCGGTCGCGCAGGTCCGCAGCGCGGTCCGCCCCGGGCTGGTCGCGGCGGAGCAGCCGGTGCTGGTGGCGTGCAGCGGGGGAGCGGACTCCCTGGCGCTGGCCGCGGCGGTCGCCTTCGAGGCGCCCCGGGCCGGAGTGCCGGCCGGGGCGGTCACCGTGGACCACGGACTGCAGCCGGGCTCGGCGGACCGCGCCGAGCGGACCGCGACGCTGCTGCGCGGGATGGGCCTCGCGCCGGTGCTGGTCACCCGCGTGGACGTGCGCGGCGCGGGCGGCCCGGAGGCCGCGGCGCGGGCGGCTCGGTACGCCGCGCTGGCCGCGGCCGCGGACGAGCACGGGGCGCGGGTGGCGCTGGGCCACACCCTGGACGACCAGGCCGAGACCGTGCTGCTGGGACTCGGCCGCGGTTCCGGGCCCCGCTCGGTGGCCGGGATGGTCGAGCAGCGGGTGGACGGCGGCACCACCTGGTGGCGGCCGCTCCTCCAGGTCCGGCGGACGACGACACGCGCCGCCTGCGCCGCCCAGGAGCTGCCGGTCTGGGACGACCCCTGGAACGACGACCCCGCCTACACCCGGGTGCGGCTGCGCACCGAGGTGCTGCCGCTGCTGGAGGACGTGCTCGGGGGAGGGGTCGCGCCGGCCCTCGCGCGCACCGCGGCGCTGCTGCGCGCGGACCTCGACGCTCTCGACGACCTCGCCGGCACACATCTCGCCCGCCTGGCCGACGAGGAAGGACTGCCCGCCGTCGACGTCGCGGCGCTCCCCGTGGCACTGCGGACGAGGGTGCTCCGCGGCTGGCTGCGCGCCGGTGGGGTGCCCGACCTGCAGGCGGTGCACCTGACCGCCGTGGACGCCCTCCTGGTGCGCTGGAGCGGTCAGGGGAGAGTGGATCTGCCGGGCGGCGCGGGCGTCGTCCGCACGTCTGGCAGGCTGGTCCTGCAGGGCCCCGCTCCGCGGGCAGCTCGTGCGCACGACACATCTGCAGAGTTCGAGGAGCCGTAGTGACCGACGCCGGCAGCAGCACCGGGGCCCTGGGCAACGACCACGGCTACGGGCCCGACATCGACCACGTGCTGCTGAGCGAGGAGCAGATCCGGGCGAAGATCGGCGAGCTCACCGCCCAGATCGCCATCGACTACGCCGGCAGGGAGGTCCTCCTCGTCGGCGTCCTCAAGGGCGCGGTGCTGTTCATGAGCGACTTCGCCCGCGCGCTGCAACTGCCCACGCAGATGGAGTTCATGGCCGTGTCGTCCTACGGGTCGGCGACCAGCTCCTCCGGCGTGGTGCGCATCCTCAAGGACCTCGACCGCGACATCACCGGCAAGCACGTGCTGGTGCTCGAGGACATCATCGACTCCGGGCTCACCCTGTCCTGGCTGCTCAAGAACCTGGGTGGCCGCCAGCCGGCGTCCCTGGAGGTCTGCGCGCTGCTGCGCAAGCCCGACGCCGTCAAGGTCGAGGTGCCGGTGAAGTACATCGGGTTCGACATCCCGAACGAGTTCGTCGTCGGCTACGGCCTCGACTACGCCGAGCGCTACCGCGACCTGCCCTACATCGCGACGCTCAAGGAAGAGATCTACGCGTAGTTGACGCAGCGGCTCCGCGCCGCAGGGGGACGGCACCTGGCCGCGGTGTCGCCCGGTAGGGCGACAGTGTCACGGCCGGGGAATCCACAGGTCGCCCGGTGTACCGTCGATCGTGACGACGCTGCTCCGGCGCCGGGGTCTCCTGCCCCAGTTGCAGGCAGTGTCACCGGACGATCGGGAGGGTCGACGGGCAGACCGGCCACGCCGGTGCCCGGCATCGGTGTATGGAACGTAAGAAGTTCTACCGCTCCGTGTGGTTCTGGGTCGTCATCGTCATCATCCTGACCCTCACGCTGTCGTCCCTCTTCCGCGGAAACGGCGCCCTCCAGGAGGTCTCGACGGCCACTGCCCTGGCCCAGATCGAGGACGACAACGTCGAGTCCGCGACGCTCAACACCAAGGAGCAGACCCTCGAGCTGCAGCTGCGCGACGAGGTCGAGGGCAGCACCGAGGTCACCGCCTCCTACCCGGTGGCCGTCGAGGAGACCCTGGTCGAGCTGCTCCGCGAGGGCGACACCGAGGACTTCGACACCAACGTCACCCAGGAGAGCCTCCTGGTCAGCCTGCTCATCGGCTTCCTGCCGTTCCTGATCCTGCTGCTCCTGCTGTTCTGGCTGTTCAACTCGATGCAGGGCGGCGGCCGCGGCGTCATGGCCTTCGGCAAGTCCAAGGCCAAGCAGGTCACCAAGGACACCCCGAAGACGACGTTCTCGGATGTCGCCGGGGCCGACGAGGCCATCGAGGAACTGCACGAGATCAAGGACTTCCTGCAGAACCCGGTCAAGTTCCAGGCCGTCGGCGCGAAGATCCCCAAGGGCGTG
Organism: Candidatus Blastococcus massiliensis AP3; assembly: GCF_000582785.1. Lineage (GTDB taxonomy): Bacteria > Actinomycetota > Actinomycetes > Mycobacteriales > Geodermatophilaceae > Blastococcus > Blastococcus massiliensis. Next base: position 1,354,757 of record NZ_HG931173.1, on the reverse strand, counting down.
CTGCTGTTCGGTCCCCCCGGGACCGGCAAGACCCTGCTCGCCCGCGCCGTCGCCGGCGAGGCCGGGGTCCCGTTCTTCTCCATCTCCGGCTCGGACTTCGTCGAGATGTTCGTCGGTGTCGGTGCCAGCCGCGTTCGCGACCTGTTCAAGGAGGCCAAGGAGAACGCCCCGGCGATCATCTTCGTCGACGAGATCGACGCCGTCGGCCGGCACCGCGGCGCGGGCATGGGCGGCGGCCACGACGAGCGCGAGCAGACCCTCAACCAGATGCTCGTCGAGATGGACGGCTTCGACGCCAAGGGCGGCGTGATCATGATCGCCGCGACGAACCGGCCGGACATCCTCGACCCGGCGCTGCTGCGCCCGGGCCGCTTCGACCGGCAGATCGCCGTCGACCGGCCCGACCTCGAGGGCCGCAAGGCGATCCTCTCCGTGCACGCCAAGGGCAAGCCGCTCGCCCCCGACGTCGACCTGGAGACCCTCGCCCGCCGCACCCCGGGCTTCACCGGCGCCGATCTCGCGAACGTGCTCAACGAGGGCGCGCTGCTCACCGCCCGCCACAACGGCTCGCTGATCACCGACGAGACGCTCGAGGAGGCCATCGACCGGGTCACGGCGGGCCCCGAGCGCAAGACGCGGGCGATGAGCGAGAAGGAGAAGAAGGTGACCGCCTACCACGAGGGCGGGCACGCTCTGGTGGCCCACGCGCTGCCGAACCTCGACCCCGTGCACAAGGTCACGATCATGCCGCGCGGCCGCTCACTGGGGCACACGCTCGTCCTGCCGGTCGAGGACAAGTACACCCAGACCCGCTCGGAGATGATCGACACCCTGGCCTACGCGCTGGGTGGTCGCGCCGCCGAGGAGCTGGTCTTCCACGAGCCGACCACCGGAGCGGGCAACGACATCGAGAAGGCCACCTCGATGGCCCGGGCGATGGTCACCCAGTACGGCATGAGCGCCAAGCTCGGCGCGGTCAAGTACGGGAGCGACGCCGCCGAGCCCTTCATGGGCCGCGACATGGGGTCCCGTCCGGACTACTCCGAGGCCGTCGCCGCGGACATCGACGGCGAGATCCGGGCGCTGATCGAGGCCGCCCACGACGAGGCCTGGGAGATCCTGGTCGAGTACCGGCACGTCCTGGACCAGCTCGTGCTCGAGCTGATGGAGAAGGAGACCCTCTCCAAGGAGGACATGGCCCGGATCTGCGCGCCGGTCGCCAAGCGGCCCTCGCTCGCGCCGTACAACGGCTTCGGCAAGCGCACGCCGTCGGACCAGCCGCCGATCCTCACGCCGTCGGAGCGGGCAGGGCACAACGGATCGGCCGGTCACGACACGACGCCGGTCGGGGACGTCGGCGCACCGGTCCAGCGATGACGGCCGGGGTGGGCGCGTGAGCGAGATCCCCGGCGAACCCGAGGACCGGGTCGAGCCCGCGCTCGACCGCGTCGACTCCGCGCGCGCGGAGGCGGCCGTCCGCGAGCTGCTGTTCGCGATCGGGGAGGATCCCGACCGCCCCGGTCTGCAGGACACCCCGGCGCGGGTCGCCCGCGCGTACGCCGAGACGTTCGCCGGTCTCTGGCAGGACCCGTACGACATCCTGGCGACGACGTTCGACGAGAACCACGACGAGCTCGTGCTGGTCAAGGACATCGCGCTGTACTCGACCTGCGAGCACCACCTGGTGCCGTTCCACGGGGTCGCGCACGTCGGCTACATCCCGGGCGCCGACGGACGCGTGACCGGGCTGTCGAAGGTGGCCCGGCTGGTCGAGGTCTACGCCCGGCGCCCCCAGGTGCAGGAGCGGATGACCCGCCAGATCGCCGACGCGCTGGCCGACGTCCTCAAGCCGCAGGGCGTGATCGTGGTCATCGAGGCGGAGCACCTGTGCATGGCGATGCGCGGCATCCGCAAGCCCGGCACCACCACGGTCACCTCCGCGGTCCGGGGCATCTTCCGGGACAACCCCGCGACCCGCGCCGAGGCGATGAGCCTCGTGCTGGGCCGGTGACCGAGCACCCGCTGATCCCGCTGCCCCGGCCGGGGCGGTGCGTGGTGATGGGCGTCCTCAACGTGACGCCGGACTCCTTCTCCGACGGGGGGTGCTTCTCCGATCCGGCGACGGCGGTCGCGCACGGCCTGGAGATGCATGCCGCGGGGGCCGACTACGTCGACGTCGGCGGGGAGTCCACCCGGCCCGGCGCCGACCGCGTCGACGCCCGGGAGGAGTGCGGCCGGGTCGTGCCGGTGATCCGCGAGCTCGCCGCGGCCGGGGTGCGGACGAGCGTGGACACCACCCGCGCCGAGGTCGCGGAGGCCGCCCTGGCGGCCGGCGCCGAACTGGTCAACGACGTCAGCGGCGGTCTCGCCGACAAGAACATGGCCGAGCTCGTCGCCGAGGCGCGCGTCCCCTGGGTGCTCATGCACTGGCGCGGGCACAGCCGGGAGATGTACGCCGCCGCGCAGTACGGCGACGTGGTCACCGAGGTCTGCGCGGAGCTCACCGCCCGCGTCGAGGACGTCGTCGCCGCAGGGGTGGCGCCCGAGCAGCTCGTGCTGGACCCGGGGCTGGGCTTCGCCAAGCGCGCCGAGCACAACTGGGCGCTGCTGGCCGGCCTGGACCGCATGACCGCCCTCGGGCTGCCCGTGCTGGTCGGGGCCTCGCGCAAGTCCTTCCTCGGCCGGCTGCTCGCCGGGCCCGACGGGGCACCGCGCCCCGCCGACGAGCGCGACGCGGCCACCCTCGCCACCACCGTGCTGGCCGCGCAGGCCGGCGCCTGGGGGGTACGGGTGCACGACGCCGCCGCGTCCGTCGACGCGCTGCGCACGGTGGAGGCCGTGCGGGCGGCGAGGAGGTCCGGCCGTGGCTGATCCCCGTCCCCACCGCCCCCGTCCCGACCGCATCACGCTGCGCGGACTGCGCGCGCACGCGCACCACGGCGTCTACGCCTTCGAGCGCGAGCGGGGGCAGCTGTTCAGCGTGGACGCCGTCCTCGAGCTGGACACCGCTCCCGCGGCCGCCGGTGACGACCTCGCCCTGACCGTCAACTACGCCGACCTCGCGCAGCGGCTGCACGCCGCGCTCGCCGGCGAGCCGGTCGACCTGCTGGAGACCCTCGCCCAGCGGCTGGCCGACGTCTGCCTCGCCGATCCACTGGTGCAGGCCGTCGAGATCACGGTGCACAAGCCGCAGGCCGAGCTGGGTGTGCCCTTCGACGACGTCGCCGTCGAGATCCGGCGCGAGCGCCCGTGACCCGGGCCGTCCTCTCGCTGGGCGCCAACCTCGGCGACCGTGCCGGCACCCTGCGGGCCGCCCTGGCGGCGCTGGCCCAGGACGGGCCGGTGACCTCCTCCGGTCTGTACGAGACCCCGCCGTGGGGACCGGTGGAGCAGCCGCCCTACCTGAACGCCGTCGCGGTGGTGCACGCCGACCGCGACGCACGTGGGTGGCTCGCCCGGGCGCACGAACTGGAGCAGGCCGCCGGGCGCACCCGGGAGGTCCGCTGGGGCGCCCGCACCCTCGACGTCGACGTCGTGACGGTGAGCGGGGACGACGGCGCGGCCGAGCTCTCCGACGACCCCGACCTCACGCTGCCGCACCCGCGGGCGCACGAGCGGGCGTTCGTGCTCGTCCCGTGGCTGGCCGCCGACGCCGACGCCGAGCTCCCCGGACACGGACGGGTCGGCGACCTGCTCGCCGCCCTCGACCCCGCCGACGTCGGTGCCGTCGTGCCCTGGAGCGGGTGACCCGAGGCCCATGACCCCGGTGCGCCGTCGCGATCTCGTCGTCCTCGCCGTCGGCCTGGCCGTGGCCGCCTGGCTGCTGGTCCGGACCTGGTACGGCGACCTGCCGCCGCTGGACTGGTGGCTCCCGATGCCCCTGGCGGTCCTCGCCGTCGCCGAGGCGCTGGCCGCACGGATCCTGCGGTCGCGGCTTGCCGCCGAGCGGGCGGCCCGAGCGGGACGGGCACCCCGGCCGCCGGCGGGGGACCCAGCCGCCCGCGCGGTCGAGCCGGTGGAGCCGCTGCTCGTCGCGCGGCTGGCGGTGCTCGCCCAGGCCAGCGCCTACGTCGGTGCCGTCGTCACGGGCGCCTGGACCGGGCTGCTGGTGCACGTCGCGCCGGCGGCCGACCGGCTGGACGCCGCCCGCGGCGACACCGTCACCGCGGTCATCGGCGTGCTCTGCTCGCTCGGGCTGCTGGGCGCCGCGCTCTGGCTGGAGTCGGTGTGCCGGGTGCCGCCTGATCCGTCGGCGACATCGTCATCCTCCGGATGACATCGCGGCCAGGAGCCGTCCCCCTGACCCGCTGAGCGTGTCCATCGCGCCTGCGCGGGACCCTCCGGGCCCGCTCGGCGCGATCAGGCCTGGGTAGCCCCTGCCGTCTCCGGGACGGTGCCCTCGACCGAGCGGCGCAGCGCCGCGTGCAGCGACTCGGGGGTGAGGACGCCGAGGAACCGGTCGCCGTCGAGCACCGCCACCCACCCGGCCTCGTGCTGCAGCATCGTGGCGAAGGCGGTCTTCAGCGAGGCGTCCGCGGGCACCCAGGCGTCCATCCGGCGGGCCGCGGTGCCCACGGTGCCGGCGCCCGAGGCCCGCTCGGCCGACAGCCAGCCGTGCAGGCGCTCCCGGTCGTCGAGGACGACGGCCCAGCGGGCACCCACCCGCTCCAGCGCGCTGCGGGCGTCGGCCAGGCCGTCGTCGACGTGCACCACCGGTGGCTGCTCGAGGTCGACGGTGTCGATCTCGGTGACCGCGAGTCGCTTGAGCCCGCGGTCGGCCCCCACGAAGTCCGCGACGAACTCGGTGGCCGGGCGGCCCAGCAGGTCGGCCGGCGTCGCGAACTGCTCGACCCGGCCGCCGGTGCTCATCACCGCGATCCGGTCGCCGAGCCGCACGGCCTCCTCGATGTCGTGGGTGACGAAGACGATCGTCTTGCGGACCGCCTGCTGGAGGCGCAGGAACTCCGCCTGCAGCCGCTCGCGCACCACCGGGTCGACGGCGGAGAACGGCTCGTCCATGAGGAGCACCGGCGGGTCCGCGGCCAGCGCCCGGGCGACGCCGGCCCGCTGGCGCTGCCCCCCGGAGAGCTGGTGCGGATAGCGGTCGGCGTGCACCGCGGGGTCCAGGCCGATCAGCTCGAGCAGCTCGTCCACCCGCGCACGGGTGCGCGCCCGGTCCCAGCCGAGCAGCCGCGGCACCGTGCCCACGTTGGCCCGGACGGTCTGGTGCGGGAAGAGCCCGACGTTCTGGATGACGTAGCCGATGCGGCGACGCAGCCGCACGGGGTCGACGCCGGTGACGTCCTCGCCCCCCAGCAGGATCCGCCCGGTCGTCGGCTCGATGATCCGGTTGATCATCTTCATCGTCGTCGTCTTGCCGCACCCCGAGGGGCCGACGAGGACGGTGAGCTCGCCGGCGGCGAAGGTGAGGTCGAGTTCGGCGACCCCCACGGTCCCGTCGGCGTACACCTTGCTCACGCCCTCGAGCCGGATCTCCTCGGCGGACCCGTGAGCTGCGGGGGAGGAGGGGGGAGCAGTAGCGTCCACGAGGTGGCCTTCCTGGGACGCGCCCGGTGGTGAGCGCGGCGGTGCTCGCGGTGGAGGAGGCGCCGAACCCCTGGTTCGACCCGTCCTACGTGACGGACAACTGGGACTCCATCATGGGGTACCTCGGCGAGCACGTCAGGCTCACGATCGGTGCCGTCGTCCTCGGAACGCTCCTCGCGCTGCCGATGGCGGTGCTGGCCCGCCGCAGCCGCTTCCTGGCCGGGCCCGTCCTCGGCCTGTCCACGCTGATCTACACGATCCCGTCGCTGGCCATGTTCGCCTTCGTCGCGCCGGTCACCGGGCTGACCGCGACGACCGTGCTCGTCGGGCTGGTGCTCTACTCCCTGGTGATCCTGGTGCGGAACTTCCTCGCCGGCCTCCAGGGCGTCCCGGACGACGTCCGGGAGGCCGCGCGCGGGATGGGCTACGGCCCGGTCCGGTTGTTCTGGCAGGTGGACCTGCCCCTCGCGCTGCCGGCGTTCATGGCCGGCATCCGCGTCGCCACGGTCACCACCGTCGCGCTCACCACGGTCGGGGTCATCGTCGGGCACGGCGGGCTCGGCCAGCTGATCACCGGCGGCTTCAACGCCAACTTCTACCGGGCCGAGATCGTCACCGGCGCCCTGGGCTGCGTGCTCCTGGCGCTCCTGGCCGACCTCCTGCTGGCCGGCGCCGAGCGCGTGCTCACGCCCTGGACCCGGCGGCGGACGGCGTGAACCTGCTCGGCGAGGCCGTCCGCTACCTCAACGACCCGTTCAACTGGACCCGCCGCGGCGGCATCCTCGAACTGCTCGGCGAGCACCTGCGGATCTCGGTGCTGGCCGTCCTCGCCGCCATGCTCGTCGCGCTGCCGGTCGGCGTCCTGCTCGGGCACACCGGTCGCGGCGGCGGCTTCACCGTCGGCCTCTCGAACGTCTCGCGCGCCGTCCCGACGCTGGCCCTGCTCACCCTCTTCGCGGTCACCCCGATCGGCTTCGGCCCGACGGCGACCACCATCGCCCTCGCCGTCTTCGCCGTCCCGCCGATCCTCACCAACACCTACGTCGGGTTCCGCTCGGTGGACCGCGACGTCGTCGAGGCGGCGCGGGCCATGGGCATGAACGGCCGCCAGGTGGTGCTGCGCGCGGAGCTGCCGCTGGCGGCGCCGCTGCTCATGACGGGGGTCCGCACGGCGGCGGTGCAGGTCGTCGCGACCGCGACCCTGGCGGCGCTCGTGGCCGGCGGGGGGCTCGGCCGGATCATCACGCTGGCCTTCGCGCAGCAGGACTACGGCGTGGTGCTGGCGGGGGCCATCCTCGTGGCGGCCCTCGCCGTGCTGACCGAGCTGCTGCTGGTCGTGGCGTCGTGGGCGCTCACCCCGGGCGAGAAGCGGCTACCGTTCCTCTCCGCCCGGCGGGCCACCGGGACCCCGGAGCCCACGGCGTCGGGAATTCCGCTGTAGGCATGCATCCAGCGGTTGCTCTCGGACCGAACGAGCAGTTGCATGACGGTGCGGGAGAACTCCCGCCAGACACGCGTGGTCCAGCACGGGCCACGGGACACAGAAGGCGGGTTCCATGCGTACGCGCAGTCGACTGCTCCTCCCCCTCGCTCTCGCCGCCGCCCTGACCGCGGCCTGTGGCGAGTCCGGCTCCTCCGGCACCGGTGGGGACGGCGGCGGAGGCCAGGCCTCCGGCGAGGCCTGCGCCCCGATCGCCGGCGAGCAGCTCGTCGTCCTCGAGGACGACGAGCAGCTCCAGAACGCCGACAACCTCCTCCCGGCGGTCAACGCGGCCGCCGCCGAGGCCAACCCGGCGCTGCTGCCCGCGCTGGACGCGGTGTCCGAGGCACTGTCCCTCGACGAGCTGGGCGACCTCAACGTCGCCGTCGACGTCGAGCGGCAGTCCGCCGAGGAGGCCGCGGCCGGCTGGGTCGAGGAGAACATCGACGTCGCCGCCCTGGAGCAGGGCAGCGGGTCGATCGCCATCGGCGCGGGCAACTTCTCCGAGCCGGAGATCCTCGCCAACATCTACGCCGACGTGCTCGAGGCGGCCGGCTTCCAGGTGTCCACGCAGGCCACCGGCAACCGCGAGCTCTACCTGCCGGCGGTGCAGCGCGGCGAGCTCCAGGTGCACCCGGAGTACCTGGCCACCGTCACCGAGCACCTCGACGGCGACGAGGACAACCAGGTCGCCTCCAACGACGTGGACGCCACCTACGAGGCGCTGCAGCCGTTGGCCGAGGAGGCCGGGCTGGTGTTCGGCACGCCGTCCGAGGCCGCCAACCAGAACGCCTTCGCCGTCACCCAGGAGTTCGCCGACGAGCTCGGCGTGAGCACCCTGTCGGAGCTGGCCGACGCCTGCGGCGACGGGTCGCTGATCCTCGGTGGACCGGGGGAGTGCCCGACGCGGCCGTTCTGCCAGGTCGGACTCGAGGAGACCTACGGGCTGCAGTTCGCCGGCTTCGAGGAGCTGGACGCAGGCGGCCCGTTGGTCAAGTCGGCGATCCGCCAGGGCAAGGTCTCGGTCGGCCTGGTGTTCACCACCGACGGATCGGTGACCCAGGCAGGGGAGTGAGCTGGTACCAGCCGCCGGGGGGCAGCTGCTCCCCGGCGGCCACCGGCACCGTCACCCGGTTCCCCTCCGGGGCCAGCGGGCACGACCAGCGCGGGTCGTAGGTGCAGGACGGGTGGTAGGCGAGGTTGAGGTCGACCACCAGGCGGGTGCCGTCGCCGCCGAGGTCGGCGCCCTTGACGGTGTCGAGCAGGTAGCGGCCACCGCCGTACGTCGTCCCTCCCGCGCTGCCGTCGCGCAGCGGCAGGAACACCCCGCCGCCGTAGCCGCTCAGCCACCACACGTCGATCCGTCCCACGTCGCCGAGCGCCACCCGCCCGATCCGGTCCAACTGCACCGTCCCGTCGGCGGCCGTGGGGATCTCCAGCCGCTCCGCGGGGGCCGGCTCCAGCCGCGCCTCGAACCGCAGGCCCGGGTCGTAGGGGGCGTACGGGAGGCCGCTGAAGGCGGCCCGGGCCGCCTCGTCCAGGGGTGAGTCGGGGTGGCCGGCGAACAGCTCGTCCCGGCCGTCGCGCCAGATCCGCCAGCCGCGCTCGGGATCGGCCGCCGAGCGGGCGGCGGCGTACAGCGCGCCGGTGCGGCGGCGCCAGTCGAGCAACGACAGGGTCACCGGGCCACTGTCCCAGCCCGCGCCCGCGACACCGGACCGGCCGCCGCTGGAGGGTGAACAGGAGGGGTGCGCGCCGCTACGCTTGGTGCATGCCCCGCCGCGAGGACGACGCCGCCGCCGCGGGGTCCGCTCTCCCCGGGATGCGCATCGTCCCCGTCGCCGCGGGCTTCCTCCTGGCGGCCGGAGCCACGCTGGCGGTCTTCCTCACCGACAACCCGCAGCTCCTGCGGCTGGCCGTCGTCGCCGTCGCCTGGGCGTTCGTGCTGGCCACCTTCGCCGTGGGCCGCCGCAGCGGTGACCGGGCGGCCGCCGCCGCCCGCGAGGCGCAGCTGCGCCGGGTCTACGAGCACGAGCTGGACCTCGAGGTCGCCGCTCGTCGCGAGTACGAGCTGGAGCTGGAGAACGAGCTGCGCCGGGAGACCGAGGAGGCCATGCGCGACGAGCTGGACGCCCTCCGGGGCGAGCTCTCCGCGCTGGCCGACCTGCGCGACCAGGTCGCCGGGGTCGCCGCCCTGCGCGACGACGTCGCCGCGCTCTCCGCCCTGCGCGACGAGGTGGCCCGGGTGGCCGCGCTGCGCGAGGACATCGCCGCCCTGGGGTCCCTGCGTCACGAGCTGGGGCAGCTGCACGAGCTCCGCGACGACATGGGCCGGCTGCGCGCCGAGCTCACCGAGCAGCTCTCCTCCGAGATGCTGGTCGAGCGGATCGTCATGCGCACGCAGGCCAGCCGGCTCCCGGGCGACGCCGGCCGGCTCGACGCCCCTCCCCGCACGGTGGAGGGCGTGACGTGGGACGAGGACCCGCCCCGCGAGCTGACCGGCGGCTGGCCGGCCGTCCGCCTCGACGAGCCGGGGGACACCCGGCACTTCGAGCAGGTGCGGGTCGAGCGGACCGAGTCCCGTCCGGTGCCGCCGGAGCCCGAGCCGCGACCGTGGGAGACCCACACGTCCGCCTCGTGGACGCCGTCGGCACCCGCCACGTCCATGTTCGCCGGACCGCAGCCCTCGCGGCTGGGACCGCCGCCGTCGACGGCGAGCAGCCCGCCCACCCAGGCCCCGGCCGAGCCCTCGCCCGCCGGGCCGCCGCCGGCTCCCGCGACCACCTCGTTCCCACTGGCGCCCCCGCCCGAGCCGGCGCCGTCCCCGCTCGACTGGCTGGCGTCCCGCTCGCTGCTCGACGCCCCGCAGCCGCCGGAGGCGCTCCCGCCGGTGCCGCCGCGACCCTCGCCGCGGCGTCGCCGGGGCGACGAGCCGGTCCTGCCTCCGGTGCCAGTGGCGCAGGCGCCCACCACCCAGCAGCCGAGGGTCGCGCCCGGCCGGCCGGTGCCCGCCCCGCCGGTGGCCGCTCCGCCGGCCGCCGGGCCCGTCACCTCACCGGGCAGCGAGAAGCGGCTGTCCGAGATCCTGGCCGAGAACGGCGTGACGCCGCCGTCCGGTGGACGGCGGCGGCGCCGGTACCGCGAGGACGGCGATGCCGACGACGTGCTGGCCCGCGTCCTCGGCCAGGGCTGAGCGGACCGCCGAGGCCGAACGGGACGCGGGCCGTCCGTCAGCGGCCGCGCGAGCCCGATCCGCCGTCGAGGACCAGCGTCTGGCCGGTGACCCAGCCCGCGCCGTCGCCGAGCAGGTAGGCCGCGGCCTCGCCGACGTCCTCCGGCACGCCCAGCCGGCCCACCGGGTAGCCGGCGGCCACCTCGGCCTCCCGCCCCTCGTACAGGGCCTCGGCGAAGCGCGTCTTGACCACGGCCGGGGCCACGGCGTTGACCCGGACCTTGGGCCCCAGTTCCACGGCGAGCTGGGTGGTCATGTTGATGACGGCCGCCTTGCTCACGCCGTAGCCGCCGATCATGGGCGACGATCGCAGGCCGGCCACCGAGGCCACGAACAGGACCGAGCCGCCGTGCTCGGACATCCACGCCCGCCATGCCTGCTGCACCAGGTCCAGGGACGCGACGACGTTGGTGTCGAGGATCTTGCGGAAGGCGTCGTGGTCGAGGTCCATCATCGGCCCGTAGACCGGGTTGATCCCGACGTTGCCGACCAGCATGTCCAGGCTGCCGAAGGTCTCCACGGCGGTGCGCACGGCGGTGGCGCGGTGCTCGGCGTCGCCGGCGTTGCCCGCGACCGCGACGGCGACCTCCGAACCGCCGAGGGTCTCCACCGCCTCGGCGAGCGCCTCGGGCTTGCGGGCGGTGATCACGACCTTCGCGCCCCGATCCACCAGGCTCTGGGCGATGCCCAGGCCGATGCCGCGGCTGCCGCCGGTCACCAGGGCCGTCCGTCCTTCGAAGCTGTCCACGCCGTCTCCCGTCGCTGTAGGGGTGTCGCCGGTCACGTTAGGGGCGGGCCGAACACGCTCGGCACCCCCCTCGGGTGAGCCATGCCACACCCCGTGTGCGTTGCGGGGGAGGAATGGGCATTCCACACTCGCCTTCGGCGTTCTCCCTGCGCGACACATCCGGTTGCAGCAGGACGCGCCACGGCACCACACGCACGGCCTGCACGACAGCCCGACCCGGCTCCCGACCTGGGAGCCGTGAACCGACGTCCGGTACCCGTCCGGGACTGGAACGAGAGGTGCACCGATGCCTGCTGCCCGCAGGAACGTCCGCGCTGCCGGACTCCAGCCCCCGGCCGATGCGCCCGCGCGCCTCCGCGTGGGCATCATCGGCGCCGGCCGCGTCGGCGCCGTCCTCGGCGCCGCACTCTCGGCCGCAGGTCACGACGTCGTCGCCGCCTCCGGCCTGTCCGCAGCCTCCGCCGAGCGCGCCGCCCGCCTGCTGCCCGGAGTGCCGCTGCTGCCCGCGGACCAGGTGGTCGCCGCCGCGGACCTGGTGGTCCTCGCCGTCCCCGACGACACCCTTCCCGGACTGGTCTCCGGCCTGGCCGAGACGGGCGCCTGGCGGGCCGGCCAGCTGGCCTTCCACACCTCCGGCGCGCACGGGCTGGCCGTGCTGGACCCCGCGGAGATCGCCGGTGTGCTGCCGCTGGCGCTGCACCCGGCGATGACGTTCTCCGGCGCTCCCGAGGACGCCGACCGGCTCGTCGGCTCCCCCTTCGGGGTGACCAGCCACCCGGCGTACCGCCCGGTCGCCGAGACCCTCGTGCTGGAGATGGGTGGCGAACCCTTCTTCGTCGCCGAGGCCGACCGCACGCTGTACCACGCGGCCCTCGTGACCGGCGCCAACCACCTGGTCACCCTCGTCGCCGAGGCCGCCGACCTGCTGCGCAGCGCCGGCGTGGCCGAGCCCGCCCGCATCCTCACGCCGCTGCTGACGGCGGCGCTGGACAACGGGCTGCGCCGCGGCGACCGCGGTCTCACCGGTCCGGTCAGCCGGGGCGACGTCGGCACCGTCCGCGGCCACCTCGAGACCCTCGCCGAGCGGGCTCCGGAGTCGGTCGCCGCCTACGTCGCGATGGCCCGGCGGACCACCGAGCGCGCCCTGGCCGCGGGTCGGCTCAAGCGGCACGACGGCGCTCCGCTGCTGGACCTGCTCGACGCCAGCCGGAACCAGGCGGGCTCCCGGTGACCGCCGTCCGCACGAGCCCCGCCGTCGCGGAGACGGCCGCCGACCTCCGCCGGCTGCTCGCCGACCTGCCCGGCCCGGTCGCGCTGGTGCCCACCATGGGCGCACTGCACGAGGGGCACCGGATGCTGGTCCGCGTCGCCCGCGAGCGGGCGGCCACCGTCGTGGTGTCGGTGTTCGTGAACCCGACCCAGTTCGGTCCCGGCGAGGACTTCGACCGGTACCCGCGCACCTGGGACGCCGATCTGTCGGCGGTGGCCGACGAGGGCGCCGACGTGGTCTTCCACCCGCCGGTGGACGAGGTCTACCCGCCCCGCTCGGTGGGCGTGACCGTCGACCCCGGCCCCCTGGGGACGGTGCTCGAGGGCGCGGTGCGCCCCGGGCACTTCGCGGGTGTGCTCACCGTCGTCGCCAAGCTGTTCGGTCTCGTCCGGCCCGACCTCGCCCTGTTCGGCGAGAAGGACTACCAGCAGCTGACCCTCGTCCGGGCCATGGCCCGCGAGCTGGCGCTGCCGGTGGAGGTGGTCGGCGTCCCGACCGTGCGCGAGGACGACGGCCTGGCCCTCTCCAGCCGCAACCGCTACCTCGACCCGGACCAGCGGGCCGCGGCCGCCACGATCTCCGCCGCGCTGCGCGCCGGCGGCGCCGCCGGCCCGCAGGGGGCCGACGCCGTCCTGGCGGCAGCCCGCGCGGTGCTCGACGAACGCCCCGACCTGCTCCAGGACTACCTCGAACTCACCGATACCGATCTGGGACCGGCGCCCGCCACCGGCCCCGCCCGCCTGCTGGTGGCGGTCCGCGCCGGCAGCACCCGACTTCTCGACAACACCGCAGTGGAACTGGGAGACCTCCGATGATGCGCACGATGCTCAAGTCCAAGATCCACCGCGCGACCGTCACCCAGGCCGATCTGCACTACGTGGGCTCGGTGACCGTGGACGAGGACCTCCTCGACGCCGCGGACCTGCTGCCCGGCGAGCAGGTCGCGATCGTCGACATCACCAACGGCGCCCGGCTGGAGACCTACGTCATCCCCGGCGAGCGGGGCAGCGGCGTCATCGGGATCAACGGAGCGGCCGCGCACCTGGTGCACCCCGGCGACCTGGTGATCCTCATCAGCTACGGGCTCATGGACGAGACCGAGGCCAAGAGCTACATCCCGAAGGTCGTGCACGTCGACGCCGGCAACCGCGTCGTCGAGCTGGGCGGCGACCCGTCGGCACCGGTGCCCGGCGCCGACGACCAGCGACGCAGCGACCTGGGCGTTCCGGTCCGGTGACCCTGCTGACGGTCGACGTCGGCAACAGCCAGACCGTCCTCGCGACCTTCGACGGGCCGGTCCGCCTCGGCTGCTGGCGGGTGACGACGTCCCCCCGGGCCACCGCCGACGAGCTGCTGATGCTCTGGCGCGGTCTCCTGCGGGACACGAAGGTGACCGGCGTGGCAGCCTGCTCGGCCGTCCCGGCGCTGCTGCCGGCGCTGCGCCAGCTCATGGAGTCCCTCGACGTGCCGGTCGTCCTCATCGGACCCGGGGTCCGCACCGGTGTCCCGCTGCACGTGGACAACCCGCGCGAGGTGGGCGCCGACCGCGTGGTCACCGCGCTGGCCGCGCACGAGCTGTTCGGCCGTCGTGCCGACGGTGGCGGCCGGCCGGTGATCGTCGTCGACTTCGGCACCTCCACCAACGTCGACGCCGTCGGCCCCGACGGTCAGTTCCTCGGCGGCGCGCTCGCGCCCGGGGTCGAGGTGAGCCTCGACGCGCTGGCCTCCCGGGCCGCGCAGCTGCGCTCGGTGGAGCTGACCGTGCCGGCGCAGGCCATCGGCAAGAACACCGTCGCCGCGCTGCAGTCGGGCATGGTCCTCGGCTTCGCCGGGCTGGTGGACGGCCTCGTCGGCCGGATCGCGGCGGAGCTGGTCGGCCAGTTCGGGGTCGCGCCGCTCGTCGTCGCCACCGGCGGGCTGGCCCCGCTGGTGGCCGACAGCTGCCGGACCATCGCCGAGCGGGAGCCCGACCTCACCGTGCACGGGCTGCGGCTGGCCTTCGAGCGCCAGCAGGCCCGCTAGCCGGCCGCCCACCTCCCCGTAGGCTCCGTGCCCGTGAGCGAGCAACCCCCTGGTCCGCTGGACGACGAGCTGCCCGAGCAGATGCGGGTCCGCCGCGCCAAGCTCGACCGGCTCCGGGAGTCGGGCATCGACCCGTACCCCGTGACCGTTCCGCGCACCACGACGCTGGCCGCCGTCCGCGCCGCGCACCCCGACCTGGAGCCGGACACGATGACCGGCGAGCAGGTGGGCATCACCGGCCGGGTCATCTTCTCCCGGAACACCGGCAAGCTGGCGTTCGCGACGTTGCGCGAGGGCGACGCCGAGCTCCAGGTCATGCTGTCGGTCGACCGCGTCGGCGAGGAGTCCCTGGCGGCCTGGAAGGCCGACGTCGACCTCGGCGACCACGTCTTCGTCAGCGGCGAGGTGGGGACGTCGCGGCGCGGCGAGCTCTCGGTGTTCGCCGACTCCTGGCAGCTGACCGCCAAGGCGCTGCGCCCGCTGCCCGTGGCGCACAAGCCGATGAGCGAGGAGCTGCGGGTCCGACGTCGCTACGTCGACCTCATCGTGCGCGACGAGGCGCGCCGCACCGTGCGCCAGCGGGCGACGGTGATGTCCTCGCTGCGCGCCGGGCTGGTGTCCCGCGGCTACCTCGAGGTCGAGACCCCGATGCTGCAGACCGTGCACGGCGGTGCCGCCGCCCGGCCGTTCCGGACGCACATGAACGCGTTCGACCTCGACCTCTACCTGCGCATCGCGCCGGAGCTGTTCCTCAAGCGGTGCATCGTCGGCGGGCTGGACCGGGTGTTCGAGATCAACCGGAACTTCCGCAACGAGGGCGCCGACAGCTCGCACTCCCCGGAGTTCGCGATGCTCGAGGCCTACCAGGCCTACGCCGACTACCAGGTGATGGCCACGCTCACCCGCGAGCTGATCCAGGACGCCTCGGTGGCGCTGTTCGGCGACCACACCGCCCGCCACCACGACGGCACCGAGGTCGACCTGTCGGGGGAGTGGCCGCAGGTCCCGCTCTACACGGCGGTGTCGGACGCGGTGGGGGAGGAGATCACCCCCGAGACCCCGATCGAGGTGCTGCGGACCCTCGCCGACCGGCACGACGTCGGCATCGACCCGGCATGGATCCACGGCAAGGTCGTCGAGGAGCTGTTCGAGGCGCTGGTGCAGCACACCCTCCAGGCGCCGACCTTCGTCGTCGACTACCCGCTGGACACCTCGCCGCTGACGCGGGGGCACCGCTCGTCGCCGGGTCTGGCCGAGAAGTGGGACCTCTACATCGGCGGCATCGAGCGGGCGACGGCGTACTCGGAGCTGGTCGACCCGGTCGTGCAGCGGGACCGCTTCACCGCGCAGGCCGTGCTCGCCGCGGCCGGCGATCCGGAGGCGATGGCGCTCGACGAGGACTTCCTCGAGGCCCTGGAGTACGGAATGCCACCGACCGGCGGGATGGGCATGGGGATGGACCGTCTCATGATGACACTCACCGGACTCGGAATTCGCGAGACCATCCTGTTCCCGCTGGTCAGGCCAATCAGTTCCTGAGTGGAACCAATCGGATCCGATTCACCACAAAGGATCGCGCGCCCCCGCTGTGGTGGAATTGCAGCGCCGTATGGTGCAATGATCACGTCGGCTCTCTTCGGAGGGCGATTCCCAACGGCCTTCCGGCCTGCAATGAAATGTGAGGAACTCGATGGCGCGCAAGGTTCAGGTCATTCTGAGCGACGACCTCGACGAGAATCTCCCCGCCGACGAGACCGTGAGCTTCTCGCTGGACGGGACCTCGTACGAGATCGACCTGGCGGAGAAGAACGCCAAGGAACTGCGCGACGTGTTCTCGCGGTACGTCTCCGCCGCTCGCAAGGTGGGTCGCGGCAGCCGCGGCGCCTCCGGCGGCGGTCGTTCGCGGGCCACCGGCGGCCGCATGGACCGCGAGCAGGCCGGCGCGATCCGTGACTGGGCGCGCAAGAACGGCCACCAGGTCAGCGACCGCGGCCGGATCCCGGCCAGCGTGGTCGAGGCCTACGAAGCCGCTCACTGAACCAGCACCCGTCGCACCGACGGGTCACCGTCTCGGCCCGGTTCCCCCTCGGGGAGCCGGGCCGAACGTGTGTCCTGGGGCGCCAGCGCAGGGATGGACGACGCGCCGGGTCGTCCGCTGACGGCGTAACGGGATCGGAACACCTGTTGGGCACCCTCGGTTGCACCGAGCAGCCATCCACCGCACCGGTCGCACCGCGACAGGACGGCATGGTTCGCGACTACAGTGGAATGACCGGTGCCCCCAGCGCCGACGGAATGTCGGGTGCTCCTTCCCAGCACGGGGAGGGCAGTGCCGGACCAGCCGGTCGAAGGAGAAGCAGCAGATGTTCGAACGGTTCACCGACCGAGCCCGCCGTGTCGTCGTCCTGGCCCAGGAAGAGGCCCGGATGCTCAACCACAACTACATCGGCACCGAGCACATCCTCCTGGGTCTGATCCACGAGGGTGAGGGCGTCGCTGCCAAGGCACTGGAGTCCCTCGGCATCTCGCTCGAGGGCGTCCGCCAGCAGGTCGAGGAGATCATCGGCCAGGGCCAGCAGGCCCCGTCCGGCCACATCCCCTTCACCCCGCGGGCGAAGAAGGTGCTCGAGCTCTCGCTGCGCGAGGCGCTCCAGCTCGGCCACAACTACATCGGCACCGAGCACATCCTGCTCGGCCTGATCCGCGAGGGCGAGGGCGTCGCCGCCCAGGTCCTGGTGAAGCTCGGCGCCGACCTCAACCGCGTCCGCCAGCAGGTCATCCAGTTGCTCTCCGGCTACCAGGGCAAGGAGCCGGCCGCGGCCGGCGGCCCCGCCGAGGGCACCCCGTCGACCTCGCTGGTCCTCGACCAGTTCGGCCGCAACCTGACCCAGGCCGCGCGCGACTCCAAGCTCGACCCGGTCATCGGGCGCGCCAAGGAGATCGAGCGGGTCATGCAGGTCCTGTCGCGGCGGACCAAGAACAACCCGGTCCTCATCGGCGAGCCCGGCGTCGGCAAGACCGCCGTCGTCGAGGGCCTGGCGCAGGCCATCGTCAAGGGCGAGGTGCCCGAGACGCTGAAGGACAAGCAGCTCTACACGCTGGACCTCGGCGCCCTGGTCGCCGGTTCCCGCTACCGCGGTGACTTCGAGGAGCGCCTCAAGAAGGTGCTCAAGGAGATCCGCACCCGCGGCGACATCATCCTGTTCATCGACGAGATCCACACCCTCGTCGGTGCCGGTGCCGCCGAGGGCGCGATCGACGCCGCCAGCATCCTCAAGCCGATGCTGGCCCGCGGCGAGCTGCAGACCATCGGTGCCACCACGCTCGACGAGTACCGCAAGCACCTGGAGAAGGACGCCGCGCTCGAGCGCCGCTTCCAGCCGATCCAGGTGGGCGAGCCGACGCTGCAGCACACCATCGAGATCCTCAAGGGTCTGCGCGACCGGTACGAGGCGCACCACCGGATCAGCATCACCGACGGCGCGCTCGTGGCCGCCGCGACGCTGGCCGACCGGTACATCTCCGACCGCTTCCTCCCGGACAAGGCGATCGACCTGATCGACGAGGCCGGCGCCCGGATGCGGATCAAGCGGATGACCGCCCCGCCGGACCTGCGCGAGTTCGACGACAAGATCGCGGCCGTCCGCCGCGAGAAGGAGTCGGCGATCGACGCGCAGGACTTCGAGAAGGCCGCGTCGCTGCGCGACAAGGAGAAGACCCTCCTGGGCGAGAAGGCCGAGCGCGAGAAGCAGTGGAAGGCCGGCGACATGGACGTCGTCGCCGAGGTCGACGACGAGCAGATCGCCGAGGTGCTGGCCAACTGGACCGGCATCCCCGTCTTCAAGCTCACCGAGGAGGAGACCTCGCGTCTGCTCCGCATGGAGGACGAGCTCCACAAGCGGATCATCGGCCAGGAAGAGGCCATCAAGAGCGTCAGCCAGGCGATCCGGCGTACGCGGGCGGGCCTCAAGGACCCCCGCCGTCCGGGCGGCTCGTTCATCTTCGCCGGCCCCTCGGGTGTCGGTAAGACCGAGCTGGCGAAGGCTCTGGCGCAGTTCCTGTTCGGTGAGGACGACGCGCTCATCCAGATCGACATGGGCGAGTTCCACGACAAGTTCACCGTCTCGCGTCTGGTCGGTGCCCCTCCCGGTTACGTCGGTTACGACGAGGGTGGTCAGCTGACCGAGAAGGTGCGCCGCAAGCCGTTCTCGGTGGTGCTCTTCGACGAGATCGAGAAGGCGCACGCGGATGTGTTCAACACACTTCTGCAGGTGCTGGAAGATGGCCGCCTCACCGATGGCCAGGGCCGGATCGTGGACTTCAAGAACACGATCCTGATCCTCACGACCAACCTTGGTACGCGGGACATCTCCAAGGCCGTCGGGCTCGGATTCCAGGCCGGCAACGACGACCAGTCGAACTACGACCGGATGAAGCTGAAGGTCAACGAGGAGCTCAAGCAGCACTTCCGGCCGGAGTTCCTCAACCGCATCGACGACATCGTCGTGTTCCACCAGCTGACCGAGAACGAGATCATCCGGATCGTCGATCTGATGGTCGCCCGGCTCGAGACCCAGCTGGGGAACAAGGACATGGCGCTGGAGATCACGCCCGCGGCGAAGCGACTGCTGGCCTCCCGGGGCTTCGACCCCGTCCTGGGTGCCCGGCCGCTGCGCCGGACCATCCAGCGCGAGATCGAGGACGCACTGAGCGAGAAGATCCTCTACGGCGAGCTGACCGCCGGTCAGATCATCGTGGTGGACGTCGACGACGCCGAGGGTGCCGCGCAGAAGTTCACCTTCCGCGGCGAGGCCAAGCCGATCGACCTCCCCGACACCCCGCCGGTGGCCCTCTCGGGCGCCGAGGGTGACGAGGACCGCCCGGCCGCCGAGTAACCCGGCACGAACGACAGGGGCCGCTCTCACCGCGAGGTGGGGGCGGCCCCTTCGCCGTTCAGCCCGGGAGTTGGAAGAGGTCGTCCTCGGTCTGCTCCACCAGGCCGTCGGCGAGCAGTGAGTCCAGGCAGCGGCTGCGCTGGACCGCGTCGTCCCACGCCGGCTCCAGCGCGGCGGCGTCCACCGGTTCGGACGCCGCGCGCAGGATGTCGAGCAGCCGGCCGCGCACCTGCCGGTCGGTGCCGGCGAACTTCTGCACCCGCCGGGCCGGCCCGTCGTGCGGCGGGGAGCCGGCCAGCCGCCACGCGCACCGGTCGCGGACCGGGCAGGCCCCGCAGCGCGGCGTGCCGGCGACGCACACCAGCGCCCCCAGTTCCATGACGGCGACGGAGAAGCGCACCGCCCGGGCGTCGTCGTCCGGTGCCAGCGCCGCCACGTCGGACAGGTCGGCGGCCCGCGCCGGCGCCGCCTCGGCCCGGCCGTGTGCGAGGCGGGCGACGACCCGGCGGACGTTGGTGTCCACCACCGGCTGCCGCTGCCCGTAGCCGAAGCAGGCCACCGCCCGCGCGGTGTAGGTGCCGATGCCGGGTAGCGCTTCCAGCGCGGTCACGTCCGCGGGGACGACGTCGCCGTGCCGCTCGGCGATCGCCGCGGCGGCGTCGCGCAGCCGCAGCGCCCGCCTCGGGTAGCCGAGCTTCCCCCAGGCACGGATCACCTCGGCGGGGCTCGCGGCGGCCAGTGCCGACGGGGTGGGCCAGCGCTCCAGCCACTCCCGCCAGACCGGCTCCACGCGCGCGACCGGTGTCTGCTGGAGCATCACCTCGCTGACCAGCACCGCCCACGCGTCGACGCCGGGCCGACGCCACGGCAGGTCCCGGGCGGCGGTGGCGAACCAGTCGACGACGACGTCACCGACGTCGGGACCCGGGGGGCGGGTGGGAAGGCTGGTCACGGGTGTCCAGTGTGCCGTCCCGGCAGCGGCGTGCCGGTGCGGGGCGGGGGTGGGCCGCCGTTAGCGTTCCGCGCGTGCTGCACCCGGTCGGGCCGTTGCCGGCGCGCGTCTACTGGCGCCGCCGGCTGCTCGTGCTGACCCTGCTCGTGGCCGTGCTGGGCGGGGCTGCGGTCGGCGGGATCGCGCTGGTGTCCGGCCGGGCCACGAGCGGCGCGACGACGGCGACGGACACCGTGGGCGGGCAGATGCCTTCGCCGGCGCTGGAGCAGGTCGTCCCGTCGCTGACCGCCGTGCGCACGCCGGCGCCGGTCCCGCCCGCTGCCGCGGCGGCGGAGGCGGCGGCCGAGCCGGTGACCGCGGCACCTCCGGCCCCGGTGGCCGGTGGACCCTGCACGGACGACATGCTGGCGATCGAGGTGCGCACCCCCGGTTCCGCGGCCGTCGGCAGCAAGCCGACGTTCGACCTGGTGGTCACCAACGCGTCGGCGGTGCCGTGCGTCCGGGCGCTGGACAAGAACCTGCAGGAGCTGATCATGCTCGACGCCGCCGGCGAGCGGGTCTGGGGCAGCAACGACTGCTTCCCCGAGGCCAGCAGCGATGTCCGCACGCTCGCGCCTGGCGAGGCGGTCGTCTTCCCGGTGGTCTGGGGCGGGCTGACCAGCCTGCCGGGCTGCGCGGCCCCGCGGTCGACTCCGCCCCCGGGCAGCTACGCCGTGCGGGGCCGGCTGGACACCAAGAGCTCGCCGGACGCGTCTCTCGCGCTCACCTGAGCGACGGGGTCTTCGGTCAGCTGTAGCGGTCGAGGATCGAGGTCTCGGCGAGGCGGGACAGGCCCTCGCGGATGCCGCGGGCGCGGGCCTCGCCCACGCCCTCCACGGCCAGCAGGTCCTCGATGGTGGCCGCGAGCAGCTTCTGCAGGCCGCCGAAGTGGTCGACCAGCCGGTCGATGATCCCCGAGGGCAGCCGCGGCACCCGGTTGAGCAGCCGGTAGCCGCGTGGGCTGACGGGGGAGTCGAGGGCGTCGGGCGAGGTGGGCAGCCCGTAGCAGCGGGCCACCGCGGACAGGTCGAGCAGCTCGGTGGCCGAGAGCGCCCGCAGGTCGGTGAGGACCTGGTCGATGGAGCGGGTCCGGCGCCCGCCGCCGGGCAGGTAGTCGCGGACCAGCAGGCCGCGGTCCTCTTCGACGCCGGCCAGCATCTCGTCCAGCTGCAGCGCGAGCAGGCGGCCGTCGGTGCCCAGTTCGACGACGAAGCCCTCGATCTCGTCCGCGATCCGGCGGACCATCTCCAGCCGCTGGCTGACGCTCATCGCGTCGCGGACGGTGACGAGGTCCTCGATCTCCAGCGCCGACAACGTGCTGGCCACCTCGTCGAGGCGCAGCTTGTAGCGCTCCAGGGCGGCCAGGGCCTGGTTGGCGCGGGCCAGGATGGTGGTGGGGTGCTCGAGGGTGTAGCGGCGTCCGGCCACGTACACGCTGATGATGTGCATCGACTGGCTGACCGAGATGACCGGGAAGCCGGTCTGGATCGCCACCCGCTCCGCCGTGCGGTGCCGCGTGCCCGACTCCTCGGTGGGGACGGTGGGGTCGGGCATGAGGTGCACGCCGGCACGCACGATCCGGGAGCCGTCGTAGGACACGATGACCGCGCCGTCCATCTTGGCCAGCTCGCGCAGCCGGGTGGCCGAGAGGGCCACGTCCAGGGCGAACCCGCCGGTGCACAGCGACTCGACCACCCGGTCGTAGCCCAGGACGATCAGCGCACCGGTGCGACCGGCGAGGATCCGCTCCAGCCCGTCGCGCAGCGCGGTCCCTGGGGCGATGCGACCGAGGAGTTCGCGCAGTGCGACGTCGGGGTCCTCAGCGGCTGGCACGAGCACTCCTGACGGTCGGGGTGGACGAGGCGAGTCTACGTGCCGGGGCGGTTCCGGAGCACCGTCCGGTCATCGGCCCGGGGTCAGGATGCCAGATGCGAGACGGTCGGGTTCAGAACACCCGCTGGAAGGCCGAGCCGAGATCGGGCACCTCGATCAGCCTCATCCCGGGCGGCGGGTTGCCGGAGTCCTCGGGCACGAACGCCACCCGGTAGCCCTGCCGGGCGGCCTCCGCCAGGCGACGGCCGGTCCCGCCCACCCGCCGGATCTCGCCGGAGAGCCCCACCTCGCCCAGGGCGATCATCCCGGAGGGGAGCGCGCGGTCCCGGGACGCCGAGGCGATGGCCAGGGCGAGGGCGAGATCGGCCGCGGGCTCGGCGATGCGCACGCCGCCGACGGAGGCCGCGAACACGTCGGCGTCGGCCAGCTTCACGCCCCCTCGGCGCTCGACGACGGCGTTGACCATCGCCACCCGCTGGGCGTCGAGGCCGCTGACCGCCCGACGCGGGGAGCCACCACCGCTGGAGCTGGCGACCAGCGCCTGCACCTCGGCGAGCAGCGGCCGGCTGCCCTCCATCGTGACGGTCACGCAGCTGCCGGGGACCGGGGAGGCGCGGCGGGAGACGAACAACGCCGACGGGTCGGGGACGCCCACGACGCCGGCGTCCCCGATCTCGAAGCAGCCGATCTCGTCGGCCGGGCCGAAGCGGTTCTTCGTGGCGCGGACGAGCCGCAGCGTGGAGTGCCGCTCGCCGTCGAAGGCGATGACGACGTCGACGAGGTGCTCCAGGGTGCGCGGGCCGGCGATGGCGCCGTCCTTGGTCACGTGCCCGACCAGGATGGTGGTCATGCCGCGGCTCTTGGCGACGGCGGTCAGCGCTCCGGCCACGGCTCGCACCTGCGTGGCGCCGCCGTCGGTGCCCTCGCCGGGCGAGCGCACGGTCTGGACGCTGTCGAGGACGAGCAGCGTGGGGTTCACCTGCTCGACGTGGGACAGCACGGCCGACAGGTCGGTCTCGGCGGCCAGGTAGAGCCGTTCGTGCAGGGCACCGATGCGCTCGGCCCGCAGGCGTACCTGGCCGGCGGACTCCTCGCCCGAGACGACGAGCGCCGGGCCGTTGTTCGCCGCGACGCGGTGGGCCACCTCGAGCAGCAGCGTGGACTTGCCCACGCCGGGCTCGCCGGCGACCAGCAGGACGGCGCCGGGGACCAGCCCGCCGCCGAGGACCCGGTCGAACTCGCCGATGCCCGTCGGCACCGCGCGGGCGCCGGCCAGCTCCACCTCGGCGATCGGCCGGGCAGGGGCGGTGACGGGGCCGGCGGCGACCGACCGGAGCGCAGGAGCGGTCGAGCCGGATTCCTGGATCGTGCCCCACGCCTGGCACTCCGGGCAGCGACCCACCCACTTCGCCGAGGCGTAGCCGCACTCCGTGCAGCGGTGGGCAGGGCGGGCTGTCTTCACTCCGGCGGGCGGCACGCGGCGACGCTAACCCGCGCCTACGACAGGAAGCGGGAAGCGCCGGGGGGCCGGGAGGTCAGTCCTCGTCGCCGATGTCGGACTCGCGCTCGCGGGCGATGTCCTCCGCGCCCTCGCTGGCTTCCTCCGAGTGGTGGAAGTCGAAGCTCTCGGCCCGCTCGATCGTCCGGGACGGGGTGGCGACCGTGGCCTGCACGGTGATTTCACCCGCGTTCTCGAAGGTGAGGACCAGGGTGAGGTACTTGCCGACGGTGAGCGCTTCGTCCAGGCCGGTCAGGGTGACGGTCAGGTCGTCCTCGCCGATGATCAGCGTGGTGCCGGCGGGCACCTCGATCTCGCCGGACGACCCGACGGGCAGCTGGCCCAGCGAGACGCCTCGGTTCTTTGCCTCCGTCTCGCTGCCGGTGATCTCGACCGACGAGAAGCCCTCACCCTCGATGGAGGTGAGGGTGTCGTCCTCCCGACCGGTGTTCACGATCGCCATCCGCAGATCGACGTCGTCGCCGGCGTCGTACGAGCCTCCGCCGCGCGGGTTGACGACCTGCACCTGGCGCAGGGTGATGTCGCCGACCTGGGCCATCGCCCCGGTCCGGTCCCGGTCCTGGGTCGCCGTCTGCGTGACCTGCCCCGCGCTGCACGCGGAGAGCGCGACGGGGGAGAGCAGCGCAACGCACAGGGTGGCGGCGCGCAGAGCGCGGTTCACAGCCGTCGACCTCCACACAGGTTCGGTCCGGCCACCGCGGGACGGGTGGCGCGAGGATCGACTGGAGCCTAACGGTCGCCCCCGGGGGACCGCCCGCAGGGAAGGGGGGCGATCCTTCCGGGCCCGCGCGCGGGCGCGGTTCAGGTGACGCCGGCGCCGCCGGCCAGCAGGAGGACCACGTCGAGGACGACGAGCAGCATGACGGCGGGGAAGGCCAGCCGCCGCGCTCGACCGGTGCCCGCGAGGGCGGCCGTGGCGGCGACCGGGACGGCGATCGCGAGCCCCGTCCAGCCGGCCGCGGTCGGGGGGCCGTCGGGGCCGAGGACCAGTGCGACGGACGCGGCCAGCAGCAGCGCGGCGCAGAGCGCGCCGGAGGGAACGGCGCCCAGCCGGTGGGGGAGTCCCCGGACCCCGGTGGCGAGATCGTCCTCGAGGTCGGGGGCCACGTTCGCGAAGTGGGCCGCGGCCCCCAGTGCGCCGCCCGCGGCGACCAGCCACCAGGGGGCCGACGGCGTGCCGGGGGCCGCGGCGACGACTCCGGCCGGCAGGGCCCCGAACCCGGTGACGTAGGGCAGTACGGACGCGGCGGTGCGCTTCAACCCGGCGTTGTACGCCCAGCCACTGGCCACGAGGACCAGGAGCAGCAACCCCGGCACGACCCCGAGGAGCAGGGACAGCGGAACGGCGGCGGCGACGGCGGCGAGGGCGGCCGCGCGCAGGGCCGCGGGGTCGAGGGCACCCTGCACCACCGGCTTGTCGGGCCGCGCGACGGCGCGGTCCCGGTCGGCGTCGAGCCAGTCGTTGCTCCAGCCGATGGACGCCTGACCTGCGAGAACGGCCGCGCAGACGAGCGCCGCCCGGCCGGCGCCCGCGCCGGCGGCGACGGCGAGCAGGGTCGCCACGGTGGTCACCGCGACCGCCGGACCGAGGTGCGTCGCGCGCGCCAGTGCGGCCGCCGACGGGGTCCGCGGCGTGGGCTGACGCACACCGGGCATGGCTCTGTCAACCCCCTCTCCGAAGCGGATCGGGCCTCTGACCTGCACCTTTACGGCACGACCGAGGTCCGTTCGGTCAGTCTGCCGTGGTAGCCTGGAGTCAGCGAAAGGGGTCACATTCACATGGGCTTCACTGTCGGCGAGACCGTCGTCTATCCGCATCATGGTGCCGCGCTGATCGAGGCGATCGAGCAGCGGACCATCAAGGGCGTCGAGAGGGCCTACCTCGTGCTGAAGGTCGCCCAGGGCGACCTCACCGTGCGGGTACCGGCTGACAACGCAGAGATCGTCGGCGTCCGCGACGTCGTCGGTCAGGAGGGCCTGGACAAGGTCTTCGAGGTGCTGCGCGCGCCTCACACCGAGGAGCCGACCAACTGGTCGCGCCGCTACAAGGCGAACCTCGAGAAGCTGGCCTCGGGTGACGTGAACAAGGTGGCCGAGGTCGTCCGCGACCTGTGGCGCCGCGACAAGGACCGCGGGCTCTCCGCCGGGGAGAAGCGCATGCTCTCCAAGGCGCGCCAGATCCTGGTCAGCGAGCTCGCGCTCGCCGAGGGCACCAACGAGGACAAGGCCGAGATCCTGCTCGACGAGGTCCTCGCCAGCTGAGCACTCCTCAGCACCCCAGGACGAACCGGACCACTCCCGTGCACGCTGTCGCGATCGTCGCAGCGGCCGGGAGTGGTTCGCGTCTGGGGGCGGACCTGCCGAAGGCGCTGGTTCCGCTGGCCGGTCGACCGCTGGTCGCCTGGTCGGTCGACGCGCTGCGCGCCGGCGGGGTGGCCGAGATCGTCGTCGCGGTGCCCGCGGCCCAGCGGGACGCGTTCGCCGCCGCCCTGCCCGGTGTCCGCCTCGTCGACGGAGCGGCCAGCCGGACCGGCTCGGTGCGCGCCTGTCTCGCCGCCGCGACCGCGGGCGCCGACGTCGTCCTCGTGCACGACGCGGCCCGTCCGCTGACCCCGCCGGACCTCGTGCGCCGGGTCCTGGCCGCCCTCGGGGACGGCCACCCGGCCGTCGTCCCGGTCCTGCCGGTCGTGGACACCACGGTGGTCGTGGACGATGCCGGCGTGATCACCGAGGTGCCTCCGCGCGCGACGCTCCGCCGGGTGCAGACCCCCCAGGGGTTCGACCGCGCCGTCCTCGCCGCCGCGTACTCCGGTCTCCCGGCCGACGCCGATCTCACCGACGACGCCGCGGTCGTCCGCGCCGCCGGGGTCCCGGTGGTCACCGTCCCCGGAGACGAGCGGGCCGCGAAGGTGACCGTCGCGCACGACCTCGCGCTGGCCGAGGCGCAGGTGGCCCGGTGACCGGGCTGCCCCGCGTCGGCACCGGGACCGACGTGCACCCGGTCGAGCCGGGTCGCCCCTGCTGGCTGGCGGGTCTGGAGTGGCCGGACGCCGACGGCTGCGCCGGGCACTCGGACGGCGACGTCGTGGCCCACGCCCTCACCGACGCCGTCCTCTCCGCCGCGGGCCTGGGCGACATCGGCGGGCTGCTGGGCACCGACGACCCGCGCTGGTCCGGCGCCCGGGGCGCCGACGTCCTCGCCCACGTCCGGGAGGTCCTCGCGGACGCCGGCTGGCAGGTCGGCAACGCGTCGGTGCAGCTGATCGGGAACACCCCCAAGGTCGGCCCGCGCCGGGCGGAGGCCGAGGCGGTGCTCTCCGCCGCGCTCGGTGCCCCGGTGAGCGTGAGCGCCACCACCACCGACGGGCTCGGGCTGACCGGCCGGGGCGAGGGGCGGGCCGCCGTGGCGACCGCGCTGGTGGTCCGGACGAGGGATGCGGGCTCTCCGCAGGCAGAAGGGCCCTCCGCCACTCCGTAGACTCCGGGCGGTGAGCCTCCGCCTGTACGACACGGCCGCCCGCGCGGTCCGCGACTTCACGCCCCTGCGTGCCGGTCAGGCCTCCGTCTACGTCTGCGGGCTCACCGTGCAGGGACGCCCGCACATCGGTCACGTCCGCGCCGCGCTCGCCTTCGACGTGCTCCGTCGATGGCTGACGCACAGCGGCCTGGACGTCACCTACGTCCGCAACGTCACCGACATCGACGACAAGATCCTCGCGAAGTCGGCCGAGCACGACGTCCCGTGGTGGGCCTGGGCGTACGACAACGAACTGGCCGCCACGCGGGCGCTCGCCGTCCTCGGCGTCCTGCCGCCCACGTACGAGCCGCGCGCCACCGGCCACATCCCGGAGATGGTCACGCTGATGCAGCGGCTGATCGACCGCGGGCACGCCTACGCCGTCGACGGCGACGTCTACTTCGACGTCCGTTCCTTCCCCGAGTACGGGGCGCTGACCGGGCAGAAGCTGGAGAACCTCGAGCCCGCCGCCGACACCGACAGCGACGACCGCAAGCGCGACCCTCGCGACTTCGCCCTGTGGAAGGCCCACAAGGAGGGCGAGCCCGAGACCGCGTCGTGGGACACGCCGTGGGGCCGCGGCCGTCCGGGCTGGCACCTCGAGTGCTCGGCCATGGTCGGCAAGTACCTCGGGGCCGAGTTCGACATCCACGGCGGCGGCCTGGACCTGCGCTTCCCGCACCACGAGAACGAGCAGGCGCAGTCGCGCGCCGCCGGTGACGGCTTCGCCCGGTACTGGCTGCACAACGGCTGGGTCACCCTCGGCGGCGAGAAGATGAGCAAGTCGCTGGGCAACACCGCGCTGGTCGACGAGGTGGTGCAGCGGGTGCGACCGGTCGAGCTGCGCTACTACCTGGTCGCGCCGCACTACCGTTCCGCGATCGAGTTCACCGACACCGCGCTCGAGGAGGCGGCCGCCGGCTACCGGCGGATCGAGTCGTTCGTGAAGCGCGCCGCCGAGAGGGTGGGCGGGGACATCGCGACCAACGAACTGCCCGACGCCTTCCGCGCCGCCCTGGACGACGACCTGGGGACGCCGGCGGCGATCGCCGCCGTCCACGAGGCCGTGCGACAGGGCAACACCGCCCTGGCCGACGACGACGACGCGGCCGTCCGCGCCGCGCTGGACGCGACCCGCGCCATGCTCGGCGTCCTCGGCCTCGATCCGCTCGACCCGCAGTGGGCGGCCGGCGCCGACGACCGCCTCGGGCGGGCCACCGACGGGCTGCTCGCGCTCGCGCTCGAGCAGCGCCAGGCCGCCCGCGCCCGCAAGGACTTCACGGCCGCGGACGCGATCCGCGACCGGCTCACCGCTCTCGGCGTCTCCGTCGAGGACACCCCGCAAGGAACCCGATGGGAGCTGACCCGCTGATGGCCGGCAACAGCCAGCGCCGCGGCCGCTCGACCGGCGCCGGCAAGAAGACCGCCACCGCGGGGACCGGCGGCAAGAACCGTCGCTCGCTGGCCGGACGCGGTGCCACCCCGCCGGCCGAGCAGCGCTACGGCCATCCCGCCCAGCGCAAGGCGCAGGCCCAGGAGCGGCAGCGCGCCGACCGCGCCCGTGCCCGCCAGCGGCAGGAGGAGTCGCCGGAGCTCCTCCTCGGCCGCAACCCCGTCGTCGAGGCGCTGCGGGCGCAGATCCCGGCGACCGCGCTGTACGTCGTCACCGGGGACACCGCACGGGCCACCGACGAGCGGATCACCGAGGCGCTGGCCCTGGCCGCCGACCGCGGGCTGCCGTTGATGGAGGTCGGCAAGGCCGAGTTCGACCGCATGTCCCAGGGCGCGCTGCACCAGGGCATCGGCCTGCAGGTGCCGCCCTACGACTACGCGCACCCGGACGACCTGGTCGACCTGGCCCGCAACTCCGGCCGGCCCCCGCTGATCGTGGCGCTGGACGGCGTCACCGATCCGCGGAACCTGGGTGCGGTCGTCCGGTCGGCCGCCGCCTTCGACGCCCAGGGCGTCGTCGTCCCGCAGCGTCGCGCGGTGGGGATGACCGCCTCGGCCTGGCGGACGAGCGCCGGCGCCGCGGCGCGCATCCCGGTGGCGCGGGCGGTCAACCTGGCCCGCACCCTGGGGAGCTACCAGGACGCCGGCCTGCAGACGGTCGGTCTGGCCGGCGACGGCGACGTCGACCTGCACGAGTACGACGGGTTCGCCGACCCGGTGGCGCTCGTCGTCGGGGCCGAGGGCACCGGGCTGTCGCGGCTGGTGCGGGAGAAGTGCGACGTCGTCGTCCGCATCCCGATCGATCGCGACACCGAGTCGCTCAACGTCAGCGTCGCGGCGGGAATCGCGCTGTACGCCGCGGGGATGGCCCGCCGCTGATCCGGCGAACGTTGCCCTGACCACGTGATCCAGGGCACACTCCGCGGCACCGCTCCCGAGGAGGAACCTGTGCAGATCAGCCAACTGCTCCGCCGCAAGGGTCCCGAGGTCGCCACCATCGATGCGTCGGACAGCGTCCGGGCCGCACTCGAACTGCTGGCCGAGAAGGGCATCGGCGCGCTCGTCGTGTCCTCCGACGGCCGCCGCGTCGAGGGCATCATCTCCGAGCGGGACGTCGCCCGCGGACTCCACGAGCACGGGGCCGGGCTCCTCGCCGAACCGGTCTCCAGCGTGATGACGCAGTCGGTGCACACCTGCCCGCCGGACGCCAGCGTGGACGGCCTCGCGCGGACGATGACCGACCAGCGGGTCCGGCACGTCCCGGTCGTCGCCGACGGGGCGCTGGTCGGCATCGTGTCGATCGGCGACGTCGTCAAGGCAAGGCTCGACGAGCTGGAGACGGAGCGCCGGCAGCTCGTCGACTACATCCAGACGCCCTGACGGCCGGCGGGCTCAGCCGATGAGCTGGGCCACGGTGTAGATCACCAGGCCGGCGAGCCCGCCGACGACGGTGCCGTTGACCCGGATCCACTGCAGGTCACGGCCGACCTGCAGCTCGATCCGGCGACTGGTCTCGTCGGTGTCCCAGCGGGCCACGGTGCTGCTCACCAGGTCGGCGACGTCGCCGGAGAACCGTTCCGCCAGGTAGCCGGCGACGCCGGCCGCGTGCCGCTGGACCAGTTCGCGGACCGTGGGGTCGGACTCGAGCATGCGGGCGCCCTCGAGGATCAGGGCGGTGACCCGGGCGCGCAGCTCCGAGTCCGGGTCGGCGGCCGCGGCGAGGACGGCGGTCTTCGCGTTGCCCCAGAGCGAGCCCGACCAGGTGCGCACCGCCGGGTGCTCGAGCAGTTCCTTCTTCAGCCCCTCGACGCGGGCGGCCGCGTCCGGGTCGGTGCGCAGCGCCTCCGCGTACGCCCGCAGGCGGACGTCGTAGTCGTGGCGCAGCGGGTGCCGCGGGTCGGCGCCGACCTCGTCGAGGAAGCGCTGGATGCCGGCGAACGCACGGTCGAACACCCGGTCGTCCACCCAGTCGGGCACCCACGCGGGGGAGGCGTCGCCGAGCTGGGCGCGGAAGACCAGCCGGTTGTCCTCGAGGAACCGGGACATCAGCCGGAGGGCCGCGGAGAGGACCTCCTGGTGCCGGTCGCCGTCGACCACCAGCTCCAGCACCCGCGCCAGCGCCGGGGCGGCGGGGGTCTCGTGCAGCTTGCGCTGCACCAGGGCGGCGACGGCGGGCTCGAGGTCCTCGTCGCGGAGCAGGTCGGTGAGGGCGGACAGCGCGGCGGCTGCGTCCCCGGAGAGGCGCTCGGCCCGCCCGGGAGCGGCGAGGAAGATCCCGAGCCGCCCGGGGACGTCCATGGTGCCGAGCTTCTCCTCGATCACCGTGCGGGTGAGGAAGTTCTCCTGCACGAAGGTGCCCAGGCTGGCGCCGATCTGGTCCTTCTTGCGCGGGATGATCGCGGTGTGCGGGATCGGCAGCCGCAAGGGGTGCCGGAACAGCGCGGTGACGGCGAACCAGTCGGCCAGGGCGCCGACCATGGACGCCTCGGCCGTGGCGCGCACGTAGCCGATCCAGGCGCCCTGTTCGGTGCCCACGAGCGTGCAGACGACGAAGACGACGGCGGCGAGCACGAACAGCCCGGTCGCCATCCGCTTCATCCGGGCCAGGTCGCGCGCCCGCTGCGGATCGTCCAGCGAGGCGGTCAGCGGGAGGGACGGCAGGAGGTCCGGCACGCACCGAGCCTAAGGACCCCGACCCGCCACCCGCGCCGGCGGACTCAGCTGGTGGAGCCCAGCGTCACCTCGATGGTGCGGGTGTTCCCGTCCCGCCGGACCCTCAGCTCGACGGTCTCGCCCGGGGCTTGGCTGCGCACCGCGGCGGTGAGCTCGGTGGAGGTGGTCACCGGACGGTCGCCCACCGCGGTGACGACGTCGCCGACCTCGATGCCCGCGTCCTCGGCGGCGGTGCCGGACTCGACGCTGACGACCTCCGCGCCGCTGCCGACCTCGCGGTTGCCGCCGTCGGACGCGGTGCGGGCGCTGACGCCGAGGTAGGCGCGGGTGGCCTCGCCGGTCTCCATCAGCTCGTCGCTGATCCGCTTGGCGCTGTTGCTGGGGATGGCGAAGCCCACGCCGATGTTGCCGCTCTGCGCCTCGCCGCCGAAGCTGCCCGAGGCGACCGTGGCGATGGCGGTGTTGATGCCGATGACCTCACCGGCGCCGTTCACCAGGGCGCCCCCGGAGTTGCCCGGGTTGATCGCGGCGTCGGTCTGGATGGCGTCGATGACCGTGGCCTCGTCCTGCCCCCCGCCGGTGGCTACGGCGCGGCCGGTGGCGCTGACGATGCCGTCGGTGACCGTGTTCGACAGACCCAGCGGGGCGCCGATGGCGACGGCGATGTCGCCCACCTGGACGTCGTCGGAGTCGGCGAAGGTGGCCGGGGTCAGCCCCTCGGCGTCGAGGCGGACCACTGCCAGGTCGGAGGCGGGATCGGTGCCGACGACGTCGGCGTCGAAGAGGGTGCCGTCGCTGGTGCGCACCTGCACCGTGCCGGAGCGCCCGTCCTCACCGGCCACGACGTGGTTGTTGGTGAGGACGAAGCCGTCCTCGGTGAGGACGACGCCCGACCCGCTGCCGGAGCCCCCGGTCCCGGTGACGTAGATGGTGACGACGCTCGGCGCGGCCTTCGCGGCCGCCGCGGTCGCGGTGGTCGCCGACTCGGGGTTCTCGATGACGACGTTCTGGGCCGCGGCGGGTGAACCGCCCGAGGTGCCGCCGTCGTCGACGAGCGTGACGACGCCGGCGCCGGCGGCTCCGCCGATCAGTGCGCCGGCCACGAGCCCCGCGAGCCCCGTGCGGAAGCGACCGGTGCGGCGCGTTGCCGGCTCGGACGCGCCGGGAGCGGCGGGCGGCGGCGTCCCGTAGCCGGTGGGCACGGGCGTCGTCTGCATCCGTGGGGGGCCCCAGTACGGCTGCGGTGCCGGCTGGCCCGGTCCGGCCTGGCCGTAGGGGCGGGTGTACGGGGACTGCCCGTACGCGGGTGGGCCGTAGGGAGTCCGGGGGTACGGACCGGAGCCGTAGGGCTGCGGTCCGGGAGCCGCCGAGGCCTCCGGCCGCTGCTGGCCGTCGTCGGGCCGCTCGACGGCGCCGTCGGACGGCTCGGCCGGGCCGGTGGGACCCGAGGGTCCGTGTTCGCTCACTGGTCGATTCCTCCCTTGGCGCGGCCATCCGACCGGCGCCACGGCCCCACTGTCCCGCCACGCGCTGCCGCGCGGCTGGAGGCTCCCTGTGAGGTGCCTGGACGGGTCAACGCGGGACGTCGTCCAACAATGCCCCGCGGCCGACGAGTTCCGTGACGATCCAGACCGCGAGCATCTCGGCGGCGAGCAGCCCCACGAGGACCAGCAGCTGAGCGGCTCCCGCCTCGAGCGGCGTGCCGCCGCCGAGCAGGACGCCGACGAAGGCGCCGGGCAGGGTCACCAGACCGACGGTGCGGGTCTGGTCCAGCGGCGGGATCAGCGCGGTGGCCGCGACCGGCCGGACGACGAGCAGGACGGCGTCGCGCGGCATCAGTCCCAGGGCGAGGGCCGCCTCCACCTCGCCCCGCCGCTGGCCGAGCTCCTCGCGCAGCCGGCGTCCGGCCAGGGAGGTGGCCGTCATGGCGCCGCCGATGAGGATGCCGGCGATGGGGATGACCGCCTCGCCGCGCAGGGGAACGGTTCCGCTGGCCAGCACGAGGAGGACGACGGGTCCGGCGCCGCACGCGATCGGCAGCGCGGCGGCCACCAGCCGGCCGCGGACACCGGGGGAGCGCAGCGGACGTCCGGTCACCCGCCCGGCGGCGGTGACCGACGCGATGCCGGTCATGAGGACGACGAAGGCGGCGGAGAGGGCCAGCGACCCGACGACGGCGACCAGCACGGCGGAGACGACCGCGAGCTGCACCGTGGCGCGGGCCGCGGCGACGAGGATCGACCGGTGCTCGCCCAGACCGGAGAGCCATCCAGCGGCCGCCGCGATCACCGTGAGGGCGACGAGCACGAGGGCCAGCCGGAGGTCCGGGTCGACGACGGATGAGCCCACGGGCGTCGATCCTGCCTGCCGCCCCGTGTCGGGGCGTGGCCGGTGCGCGGACCGGGTAGGGGGCCCGGGCGGACGGCCGACCGGCCGTCCCCGCGCACCTCGGAGGCCGCCCGTGCCCGGTCCGCTCGCCCGGTCCGCTCTCCTGCTCGTGTCGGGTGCCGGGCTCGTCCTGGCCGTCGCCGGAGCGTTCGTCCTCCGCGGGCCGGGGCTGGTCCTGCTGCTGGTGACGGCGGCGGTCGTGGGATCGGGCGCGGCCGTCATGGCGCGGGAGGTGCCGGGGACCCGGCACTCGGCCGCCGACGTCGGTGTCAGGACCGCCGGGTGGACCACCGGCCTGGTCCTGGTGCTCGTCGGGACGTCGGCCCTCGCCGGCGGCGTGGTGGCTGCGCTCGTCATCGCCGCCGTCGTCGCGTGGATCGTCGTGGCCCGGCTGCGGCGGGCGGCACCGGCACGCGGGCCGGCGGTCCGGGCGGTGCCGCCGCACGGCCCCCGGGCCCGGCACCGAGCCCGTCCGGACGGCCGATGGCCCTGCTCCTGCCCCCGGTGGGTGGGCTCGCGACCGACTCGCTCGGGCAGGAGTGGATGCGTACCAGTGCCGCGCTGGCGGGGCGCCTGGATCCCGTCGTCCGGCAGGCGGTCGTCGCGCGCCGGGCGACCGTGCTCGACGAGCTGGAGCGTCGCGACCCGGGCGGCTTCGCGCGCTGGCTGGCCGCCGGACCGGCACCGGGCAATCCGGCCGACCACGTGCGCGATCTCCCGGCGGCGGGCACCGGCGCCGCCTGACCCGGCGCAATCCGGTCGAGGGCGACGGCCGAACCTGGCAGCGTCCACCGGGTGACCGCTCCACCCGTGGTGCTCCGCCCCGCGACGGCCGCCGACGCCGGGGCCGTCGCCGACGTGTGGCTGCGCGCCTTCGACGTCGCGTTGCCGACGGTGCGCCGCGCGCATCCCGACGACGACGTGCGGCGCTGGATCCGCGACGTCCTCCTCCCGCGGCACGACGCGTGGGTGGCGACCGCGGACGACGCGGTGATCGGCGTCCTCGCGCTCTCCGACGGCTGGCTCGACCAGCTCTACCTCGCCCCCTCCTGGTGGGGGCGCGGCGTCGGCGCCCGCCTCGTCGGGCTGGCCAAGGAGCGGCAGTCCGCGGGGCTGCAGCTGTGGACCTTCCAGGTCAACCGGGCCGCGCAGCGGTTCTACGAGCGCCAGGGCTTCGACGCCGTCGAGCGGACCGACGGGGCGGGCAACGAGGAGGGCGAACCCGACGTCCGCTACGTCTGGCGGCCGGGGGACCGGTGAGCAGGCGCGGCCCCGGGGAAGGGGTGTACGGCGCCGGGACGGTCCATCCGCGCGCTGTACCTATCCTGGGGCCGGGACCCGGTCCCGCTCTTCCGCCGACGTGGCGCAATTGGTAGCGCACCCGACTTGTAATCGGGCGGTTAGGGGTTCAAGTCCCCTCGTCGGCTCAGTCGAAGCTCCCGGCGCCGTCGCGGCGGTAGCGCGAGCGCCGCTCCAGGCGTTCCCGCTCGGCTCGCTCCGCGCGGACCCGCCCGGCCGTGCCCGGCGGGTAGCCGGCCTTCACCACCCGGTGCTCGGTCGTCTCGGTCATGTACGCCGTCGAGAAGAAGAGCCCGAGCAGCAGCCCGCCGACGGCCGCCGACACCCGGTACGGCAACGGCACCGGGACGACCACGACGACGAGCACGAGCACCGGCAGCAGTTGCACCAGCGCACGGGCCAGGTGCCGCCACACCCACGTGCGCCCCGTGGTGTCGGAGAGCACCCACGGCGACAGGTGCCGCGGCAGCCCCCCGCCGAGGGCGTACCAGACCCACTGCGCCGGGTTGGGTCGTTCGCCGCTCACGCCTCCGACGGTAGGCCGGTACGGGTCGGCGGGGCGGGGCCGTTCCCCGCGTACGGTGGCGCCTCGTGGACGAGCGTCGCCTGGGGGTCGTCTTCGGGCTGGCCGCCTACTCCATGTGGGGTCTGTTCCCGCTGTACTTCCCGCTGCTGGAGCCCGCCGGCGGCCTGGAGATCGTGGCGCACCGCGTGCTGTGGTCCCTGCTGTTCGTCGCCCTGCTGCTGACGGCCGTCCGCCGCTGGCCCCACGTGCGCTCCGCCGTCGCCGACCGTCGGACGCTGCTCGTCCTCGCGGGCGCCGCCGTCCTCATCGCCGGGAACTGGCTGATCTTCGTGTACGGCGTGAACTCCGGGCACGTCGTCGAGACGTCGCTGGGCTACTTCATCAACCCGCTGGTGAGCGTGCTGCTCGGCGTCGTGGTCTTCGGCGAGCGGCTGCGCCGCTGGCAGTGGGTCGCCGTCGCCATCGCCGCCGTCGCCGTCGCCGTGCTGACGATCGACTACGGCCGTCCGCCGTGGATCGCCCTGAGCCTGGCGGGCACCTTCGGGCTGTACGGGCTGATGAAGAAGCTGGTGCGGGTGGAGGCCGCGCCCGGGCTCCTCGTCGAGACGGCGTTGGTGACGCTGCCCGCCGTCGCGGTGCTGACCCTCCTGCACGCCGACGGCGCCGGGACGTTCGGCAACGCGGGCGCGGGGCACGCGCTGCTGCTGGTGACCTCCGGGATCGCGACCGCCGTCCCGCTGCTGCTGTTCGCCGCGGCGGCCCGGCGCATCCCGTTGTCGACGATCGGCCTGCTGCAGTACCTCACGCCGCTCATGCAGCTGGCCGTCGGCGTCTTCGTCTACGACGAGCCGATGCCTCCGGCGCGACTCGCCGGGTTCGCCGTCGTCTGGCTCGCGCTGGCCGTCTTCACGGCGGACACCCTGCGACACGCCCGTGCGGGGACACGCCGGGCGGTTCCGGCCGTCGTGCCGGCCGGTCTGTGACCTGCGCCGCCGCCCGTCGTCGTCACGCTCGTCCCACGCGGCGCAGCAGCAAACCGTCGGTGGGCCGGTCTACGGTTCCTCCCGAGCCGCCCGCACCCAGGGCCGGCGGAGCCCGGCAGGAGATGGACCGAACATGAGCACCGACCCGTCGACGGCGATGGCCTCGTCCGTGGCCGACGTGCCCGCGATCCCGGCCGAGCCGGCATCTGCGCAGGTCACGACGGTGGGGCTGACCACGCGGGAGCGGTCGATGCTCGACTTCGAGCGTCAGTGGTGGCGTCGCGCCGGCGCCAAGGAGACCGCGATCCGGGACCTCTTCGAGGTCGCGCCGACCCGCTACTACCAGGTGCTCAACGCCCTGGTCGACCGCCCCGAGGCCCTGGCGGCGGACCCTCTCCTGGTGCGGCGGCTCCGACGCGTCCGCGCGGCGCGGCAACGGACGCGTCCGTCCCGAGGTCCTGGGCAATGAGGCTCTCAACCACTAGATTCCGTCACCGTGGGCAGGCACGCGGGATCAGGCAGTGACGGGATGGGCGCTCCGGTGGCCGGTGGCCGTCGTCGGACGGACCTTCCCGACGGTCTCTGGCATGGGACCGACGAGCGGCTGAGCGACCATCCGACCGCCCCCGGCCGCGACCGCGCCCGGGTGAGCGCGGCGCCCTCGCGGCGTCCCACCGCGGCCGCCGTCGCCGCCCGCACCGTCGACCCGCCGCAGGTCTCCCGCTCGCGTCTCCCGCTGCCGCCCGTGCCCACGTCGGGCCGCCCGGCGAAGCCGGCGAGCTCCGCTGTCCGGTCCGGCGCGCCCGCGCCGCGTGTCCCCCGGCAGACCACGTCCTCCAGCGCCTCCGATTCGCACCACGGGGACTGGACCAGGGCGCCCCGCGGCCTGCCCTCCGAGGAGGAGATGCGCGCGGCCCTGGCTCCGGCCACCTCCGCGATCCCCGACCGCTCGGTGGCCGCTCGTGACGAGGACATCCCGTTCCTCGACGACTACCCCGCGCCGCGTGCCCAGCGCGCGTCCTCCCGCCCTCCGGTCGGTGGCCGGGCGGCGCTGCGCGCCGAGCGGCAGGCCGCCGAGGTCGCCCGCAAGAAGGCCGCCAAGGCCGGCGGCGTCGACCTCCTCGACGAGGAGCCCCGCCGCGCTCCCCGCCGCATGGCCAAGGGCCTGGTCGCCATGGGCGTCGTCGCCCTGGGCGTGCTGGGCGTCTACCAGTTCACCTCGCCGCAGACCGACGAGGCCGCGGCCACGACGCAGCAGGCCCCCGCACCGGCTCCGGTCGCCCCGGTCGCTCCGCTCCCGGAGCTGCCCGAGGACACCGCGCCCGTGGAGCCGCCCGTGACGACGCCGGTGCGTGCGCCGTTCGTCGTCCTGAACGCCACCACCGTCAACGGACTCGCGGCCAAGATCGCCGGCACCGTGGGCGCCGGCGGCTGGGAGTCGGCGGGTGTCGGCGCCTACCAGGGCACCGACGTCCCCGTGACGACGGTCTTCTTCACCGAGGGCGACGAGACCCAGCGCCAGGCCGCCATCCAGCTGGTCGACCAGTTCCCCGAGCTGCAGGGCCCGGCGCCGCGGTTCTTCGAGCTCCCGGCGGACGTCACCGCGCCCGGCCTGGTCATCGTCGCCGCCGGGGACTGGCAGCCCTGATCTAGAGGCCCGCGCGGACCGCCTGGGCCCAGCCCTCGCCCATCGCCCCGTCGGTGACGGTCGCGTTGGGGACGGCGGCGATCCGGTCGGTCATCCCGTCGACCCCCGCACCGTTGGCGGTGATCCACAGCCGGCCCACCGCCGGCGCCATCTCCAGGTCGCTCACGCTGTCGCCGATCGCCACCGCGTCGGCGGCCGCGATGCCGCGGCGCTCCAGGTCCCATGCGATCGCTGCGCCCTTCGAGATGCCGCGGGGCATCAGGTGGTAGACCCGCGGTGGCGCGGGGTCGGGGTCCAGCGACATCCGTGACGTCGCCGGGATGGCGCCGTTGTCCTTGAGCGTCAGCCAGCCTGCTCCCCGCTCGGCCAGCCACGCGTCGACGGCCATCGGGTCGACCCGGCCGCGCAGCAGGGCGTCGGTGTCGTGCGTGGTGTGCCACGGCGCGTGCCACTCCAGCTCTCCGGGGTGCGCGGCGATGAGCTCCTCGACGATCCCGAGCTCGGCCATGGCCGCCATCGGTGTCCGGTCGCCGAACCCCTCGGGGAAGTCGCCCCGGAGGCGGTGCACGTTCCGGCCGGCGTCCCAGGCGACCGTCGCGCCCAGTTCGGCGATCGCGCCGTCGGCGGCGAAGATGCGCGCGGCCTCCACGACCTGCTCGAACGTCCTCCCGCTCACCAGCACCAGCGGGATGCCCGCGCGGTGCAGATCCAGCAGGGCCGCGGCCGGATCCGCGGTCAGGTCGCGTGCGGCCGTGTGCCAGAAGGAGCCGCGCGGACCCACCATCGTGCCGTCGAGGTCGGTGTAGACGATGCGGGCTGCCACGCCTTCCATCCTGTCCGCCGCCCTCGCCGCCGCATCCGGTGGGTAGAGTTCGGGCGTTCACTCATCCAGAGGGGCAGAGGGACACGGCCCGATGAAGCCCCGGCAACCGCCGCCTGCGCGTCAGCGCAGCGGGAGGTGCCAATTCCGTCCTGTGCGGCTCGACGGCCCGACGCAGGGAAGATGAGGAGGTAGTCGTCGCATGACACTGACCGCTCCTGATGGCACCAGGATCAGCGCAGCCGCCCAGGCGGACTCGAGCGCCGGCGGCCCCGTGCCGCCCTGTCCCGCCCGCGGCCTGGTCTGCCGCAACTGCGGGGCCACGTTCGGGCTCATCGCCGAGCACGCCTGCGCCGAGTGCTTCGGCCCGCTGGAGGTCGACTACGACCCCGAGGTGATGCGCGCCGTCACCCGGGAGCAGATCGAGGCCGGCCCGCAGAACATCTGGCGCTACGTGGCCCTGCTGCCGGTCGGCCAGAACCCCGCCGACCGCGTCTCGCTCGACCCGGGCATGACACCGCTGGTCCGCGCCGACCGCCTCGCCGACGAGCTGGGCATCACCGGCGGCCTGTGGGTCAAGGACGACTCGGCCAACCCCACGCACTCGTTCAAGGACCGCGTGGTCAGCCTCGCCGCCACCGCCGCCAAGGGGCTCGGATACCGCAAGATCGCCGCCGCCTCCACCGGCAACCTGGCCAACTCCGTCGCCGCCCACGCCGCGCGGATGGGCCTGCCCTCCTTCGTCTTCGTCCCCTCCGACCTCGAGCCGGGGAAGATCGTGCAGTCGGCGGTCTACGGCCAGACGCTGGTCGCTGTCGACGGCTCCTACGACGACGTCAACCGGCTGACCAGCGAGCTCGCCGAGACCGA
Organism: Candidatus Blastococcus massiliensis AP3; assembly: GCF_000582785.1. Classification (GTDB taxonomy): domain Bacteria; phylum Actinomycetota; class Actinomycetes; order Mycobacteriales; family Geodermatophilaceae; genus Blastococcus; species Blastococcus massiliensis. The sequence goes on along the minus strand of NZ_HG931173.1, from coordinate 1,315,044 downwards.
CGAGTTCGAGGACACCGCCTTCGTCAACCAGAACGTGCGGCCCTACTACGCCGAGGGCTCCAAGACGATGGGCTACGAACTCGCCGAGCAGCTGGGCTGGCGCATCCCGGCCCAGGTCGTCATCCCCATGGCGTCGGGGTCGCTGCTCACCAAGGTGGACAAGGCGTTCCGCGAGCTGGCCGCCGCCGGCATCGTCGAGGACACCGGGTGGACGATCTTCGGCGCGCAGTCGGCCGGCTGCGACCCGATCGCGACGGCCTTCGACAACGGCTGGGAGGTCGTGAAGCCGGTGAAGCCCACGGGCATCGCGAAGTCGCTGAACATCGGCAACCCCGCCGATGGCCCGTACGCCCTCGACGCGATCCGCCGCACCGGCGGCGCGGTCGGCCGGGTGGGCGACGACGAGATCGTGCAGGGCATCCGCGACCTCGCCCGCACCACCGGCGTCTTCGCCGAGACCGCCGGCGGCGTCACCGTCGCCGTCCTCCGGCAGCTGGTGGAGAACGGGCGGCTGGACCCGGCCAAGGAGACCGTCGTCCTCAACACCGGTGAGGGGCTCAAGACGCTCGACCCGCTGGAGCCGGTGGTCGGCCCGACGCACCACGTCGAGCCGTCGCTGAAGTCGGCGCGGCAGGCCGGCCTCATCGGCTGACGGTCGGGCCGCCACGCCGTATCACACCTTGCGGGTTCGTGCGCGTTCGGAGAGTGACCTTGGCCACTCGTTCCTGTACGGTCCCGTTCGGTTCGACCTCCATGTTCGTGTTCGCGGGCGGAAGAGCGAGACCTCGCCCCATCAGCAGCGGTGGGGTGACCGCACGCACGAACGTGGGAGCACACGTGGCACAGGGCACCGTGAAGTGGTTCAACGCCGAGAAGGGTTTCGGCTTCATCGCCGTCGACGGCGGCCAGGACGTCTTCGTCCACTACTCGGCCATCCAGATGGACGGCTACAAGTCCCTCGACGAGGGCCAGCGGGTGGAGTTCGAGGTCGTCCAGGGCGCGAAGGGTCCGCAGGCCGACGCGGTGCGCAGCGCCTGACCGATCGCCCGGCAGAGGCCCGGTTCCCCGTGCGGGGGGCCGGGCCTCCGTCGTTCCCGCTCCCGGGTGGAAGAGCCCCCTCCGACCCCCGTTCTTGCACTCGCAGGGGCCGAGTGCCAAACTCGTTTCTGGCACTCGGGGCTCCTGAGTGCCAATCAGGTCGGAACGGTGAGGCACCGGCGCGCGGACGAAAGGGAGTCCGCGTCCCCCGGTGTCGTCCGTCGCGGGCACCCACCCGGCCGTGCAGCGATCCATGCTCGGAGGACATCACCACATGGCCAAGATGATCGCGTTCAACGAAGAGGCGCGCCGCGGCCTCGAGCGAGGGATGAACACCCTCGCCGACGCCGTCAAGGTGACCCTCGGCCCCCGTGGCCGGAACGTCGTTCTTGAGAAGAAGTGGGGTGCGCCCACCATCACCAACGATGGTGTGAGCATCGCCAAGGAGATCGAGCTCGAGGACCCGTGGGAGAAGATCGGGGCCGAGCTCGTCAAGGAGGTCGCCAAGAAGACCGACGACGTCGCGGGTGACGGCACCACCACCGCCACCGTGCTGGCCCAGGCGCTCGTGCGCGAGGGTCTGCGCAACGTCGCCGCCGGCGCCAACCCGATGGCCCTGAAGAAGGGCATCGAGGCCGCCGTCGCCTCGGTCTCGGAGTACCTTCTCTCGACCGCCAAGGACGTCGAGACCAAGGAGCAGATCGCGGCCACGGCCTCGATCTCCGCCGCTGACCCCGCCATCGGTGAGCTCATCGCCGAGGCCATGGACAAGGTCGGCAAGGAAGGTGTCATCACCGTCGAGGAGAGCAACACCTTCGGTCTCGAGCTCGAGCTCACCGAGGGCATGCGCTTCGACAAGGGTTACATCTCGCCCTACTTCGTCACCGACACCGAGCGCATGGAGGCCGTCCTCGACGACCCGTACGTGCTCGTCGTCAACTCGAAGATCAGCACCGTCAAGGACCTGCTCCCGCTGCTGGAGAAGGTCATGCAGTCGGGCAAGCCGCTGGCGATCATCGCCGAGGACGTCGAGGGCGAGGCCCTCGCGACCCTGGTCGTGAACAAGATCCGTGGCACCTTCAAGTCCGTCGCCGTCAAGGCCCCGGGTTTCGGTGACCGCCGCAAGGCCATGCTGACCGACATCGCCATCCTCACCGGTGGCCAGGTCATCAGCGAGGAGGTCGGCCTCAAGCTCGACAACGCCGACCTCGAGCTGCTCGGCCGCGCCCGCAAGGTCGTCGTCACCAAGGACGAGACGACGATCGTCGAGGGTGCGGGTGACACCGACCAGATCCAGGGCCGGGTCAACCAGATCCGCAGCGAGATCGAGCGTTCGGACTCCGACTACGACCGCGAGAAGCTCCAGGAGCGCCTGGCCAAGCTGGCCGGTGGCGTCGCCGTCATCAAGGCCGGCGCCGCGACCGAGGTCGAGCTCAAGGAGCGCAAGCACCGCATCGAGGACGCGGTGCGCAATGCCAAGGCCGCCGTCGAGGAGGGCATCGTCGCCGGTGGTGGCGTCGCTCTCGCGCAGGCCACGGCCGTCGCGTTCGACAAGCTCGAGCTCGAGGGTGACGAGGCGACCGGTGCCAACATCGTGCGCGTCGCGCTCGAGGCGCCGCTGAAGCAGATCGCGATCAACGCCGGCCTCGAGGGTGGCGTCGTCGCGGAGAAGGTCCGCAACTCGGAGACCGGCTGGGGCCTCAACGCCGCCACCGGCGAGTACGTGGACCTGGTCGCGGCCGGGATCATCGACCCCGCCAAGGTGACCCGCTCCGCGCTGCAGAACGCCGCCTCCATCGCGGCGCTCTTCCTCACCACCGAGGCCGTCATCGCCGACAAGCCGGAGAAGAACGCTCCGGCCCCCGGCGGCGGCGACATGGGTGGCATGGGCGGCATGGACTTCTGACGAAGGACCCCGCTGCCCCCCACGCCTCGCACGCTCGGCGCGGGACCCTGCAGCAGGGCCGTTCCAGGTCCGTCACGTAACACCAGCACTGCCCGGCAGGGGCGGTCCGCTTGCGAGCGGGCCGCCCCTGTCGGCGTTCGCGGACGAGTTCGTGATCACCACCGGCGCACCGGGCCCTCCCCGCGTGGGAGACCCCGGTGGACCGGTGCTGATCATGGAGCGCGTCCGTCCGGACGGTGCTCGGTCACTCCTCCGGGGCGAAGACGCAGAACTCGTTGCCCTCGGGGTCGGCCAGGACGCTCCACTCGATCTCGTCGTCGGCCTCGCGCACCATCGTGGCGCCGGCCGCCAGCAGCGGCCACGTCTCGCCGACGACGTCGAAGTGCATGCGGTTCTTGATCGTCTTGCGCTCGGGCACCGGCACGATCCACATCAGCGGACCCTCGCCGTCGGGGTCGACGATCGGGATGGGCCAGTCGTGCGGGCGGGGCTCGTCGTCCTCGGGGGTCCCGGCGTCCTCGAGCGCGTCCCGCCGGACGTAGCCGATCGCACTGCACCACCAGTCGGCCAGCGCGTGGTGGTCGTCGGCGTCGAGGCAGAGGTCCTTGAAACGTGCCGGTGCGTCAGCCATGAGCAGGCAGGGTAGGCGGCCATCCGTGGCCGTGATCATCGGGACGTCGGGTTGGCAGTACCGCGACTGGCGCGGCGCCTTCTACCCGCCGAAGCTCGCCCAGAGGCTGTGGCTCGAGCACTACGTCGAGCACTTCGACACGGTCGAGAGCAACAACGCCTTCTACCGGCTGCCGGAGCGCGAGACGTTCGAGAAGTGGCGCGACCGCACGCCGCCGGACTTCCGCTGGGCGGTCAAGGCCAGCCGGTTCCTCACCCACATCAAGCGGCTGCGCGAGCCCGAGGAGCCGGTCGGCCGGCTGATGGACCGGGCGGCCGGCCTGGGCGCGAAGCTCGACACGATCCTGCTGCAGCTGCCGCCCACCCTGAAGGCCGACGCAGAATTGCTGCGCGAGTGCCTGGCGCAGTTCCCGCCCGGGACGCGGGTCGCCGTCGAGCCGCGGCACGAGTCGTGGTGGACCGACGAGATCCGCGCGCTGCTCGAGCGCTACGGCGCGGCCTTGTGCTGGGCCGACCGCGACGAGCAGCCGATCGCCTCGCTGTGGCGCACCACCGACTGGGGCTACCTGCGCTTCCACCACGGCTTCGAGAGCTGGGGCTATCGGGAGGAGACCCTGCAGCTGTGGGCGGACCGCGTCGTCAGCACCTACGGCGACGGCGATGTGCTCGTCTACTTCAACAACGACCCGGGCTGCAACGCCGTCATCGACGCGGTGCGGTTCGCCGACGCCGTCCGCCGGGCCGGGGGCACCCCGACCCGGGTGCCCACCGCCGACCAGGCGACCGGAGCTGCCTGGGCCCCGGTGTGAACCGGGCGCGCGGTGGTCAGTCCGTGCGGCCGGGGCCCCGACCCTGACGTCCGGCGGGTTGCTCGGAGGTGGCGGCCGGCCCCTCGGCCGCCGCTCCGCCTCCCGTCCGTGAGCCCCGCTGGGCCTCGCGAGCGGCATGTTCCTGCGCCCGCGCTGCTTCGCGGGTGGCCTTCTCGGCCTCGTGCGCCTCGTGCCGCTCCAGGTTCCGCTGCAGCGTGGCGTGCGCGTTCTCGTTCGCGTGCTGGAGAGCGTTCTCCAGGCCGTGCGCGGCACCGGCGTCGGTCACGTCGTCCGCGGTGCCGTCCTCGGGAGCGCCCTCCGGGGCGTCGTCCCCGGGCAGTTCCTCGACGACCGGCACCTCGACCTCGACCACGTCGTCCGCGGGCGTCGTGTCGTCCGACGCGGGCAGCTCGAAGGGCGTCACCGTCTCGACGGCGCCGGCCACGGTGTCCTGCACCGGGGCGGGCAGCACGCCCGCTGCTCCCGCGCCGGTCACGCTGGCCGCGGCGATCCCCAGACCGGCAGCTGCCTTGGCGACGGCGCTCCCACCGGTGATCTTGGCGGCGACGGCGGCCAGTGTCTCGAGAACTGCCATGAACCTGTGCTCCTCCGGGCGGGCGCTGCGAATGCGGCGTTCCCCCTGTCTTCGGCAGGACGGACGGCCACCTTCAGCGATGTCACCCGAACGGAGCCATGGAGGCCGCGGTGCCCTCGGCGTGGCGGACGCCGAGCTGCTCGGCCGCCCGGCCCAGCACGTCCTGCACGGCGAGGGTGTCGGCCAGCGGCATGACCGCGCTCTCGGTCCGGCCGGCGCGCAGGCACTCGGTGACCTCGATCAGCTCGTGCGCGTACCCCACGCCGGTCTGCGGCCGGGTGATCCTCTCGGGGTCCGCGCCGGCCCGGTGCAGCACGATCGTGTCCGGGTGGTGGAACCGGGGGAGGACGTCGATCCAGCCGGCGGTCCCGAACACCCGCGCCTGACCGGGCAGCGCCTGGCGCAGCGACGCGAGCAACGTGGCCGCGCGGCCGTCGTCGTAGCCGAGCAGCAGCGCGGCCTCGGCGTCGACACCGGTGGGGAACAGGGAGCCGGTGGCGACGACGCGCTGCGGGGTGCCCAGGAGCATCTGGGCGAAGGAGACGACGTAGACGCCGAGGTCGAGCAGCGCGCCGCCACCGAGATCGAGGGCGAACAGCCGGTCCACCGGGTCGTACTCGCGGGAGACGCCGAGGTCGGCCTGGACCGAGCGCACCTCGCCGATCGCGCCGTCGGCGATCAGCTCGTTCACCGTGACGACCACCGGCTGGAAGCGCGTCCACATCGCCTCCATGACGAAGACGCCGGACCGCCGGGCGGCGTCGATCACCTCGGCGGCACCGGCCGTCGTCGCCGTGAACGACTTCTCCACGAGCAGCGCCTTGCCGGCGCGCAGGGCGGCGAGGGAGAAGGCGGCGTGCTGGGCGTGCGGGGTGGCGACGTAGAGGACGTCGACCTCGGGGTCGGCGAGGATCTCGGCGTAGCTGCCGTACGCCCGCTCCAGCCCGTGCCGGGCGGCGAAGGCGTCGGCCCGCTCCTGCGACCGCGAGGCGACCGCGGTGACGCGGGCGTGCGGCACGTGCGCGAAGTCGGGCAGGACGCTCTCGGCGATGCGCCCCGGACCCACGACGCCCCACCGGATCTCCGCGCTCACCGCTCCCACGCTAGCCGCGGCAGGCAGACTGCTGCCGTGGCCGTGCTCATCGACACCCCGGTGTGGCCGTGGCGGGGGCGCAGGTGGTCGCACCTGGTCAGCGACGTCTCCTACGAGGAGCTGCACGCGTTCGTCGGCGCCGAGCTGGGCATCCCGCGACGGGCGTTCCAGGGCGACCACTACGACGTCCCGGAGGACCTCTACGAGGCCGCGGTGGCCGCCGGCGCGCAGCCGGTGGACTGCAGGGAGCTGCTCAGCCGCCTGCTGGCGGCGGGGTTGCGGGTCCGGAAGCTGCGCGACCCCGCAGCAGGGTGAGCTCGGCGGTCATGTTGGCCCGCGCCCGTGGCTCCCACTCGCCGGCGACGGCGGGCAGGTGGAACAGCCGGGGGAGTGCCAGCAGCTGCTCGAGGACGGCGATCCGGCCGGCGGTGAACACCTCGTCGGACAGGTGCCCGTACTCCTCCCGCACGGCCGACGCGTAGGTGGCGTAGGCGTCCGGCGGCCCCGCCAGCACGGCCAGGTCGGCGTCGCAGAGCACCGCGCCGTTCTCGTCGCCGGGCTCGGCCGCGTGCCCGGCGGTGAGGAGCACCAGCCGCTCGACCTCCGCGATCCGCTCGTCCGGCACCAGGCCGCGCAGCCCCGCGCGGGCGCGCCCGGCGCTCACCGCCTCGTTGTCGTTGCGCTGCGGGTCGTAGACGACGTCGTGGTACCAGGCGGCCAGCGCCACCGCGTCCGGATCGGGTGCCTCGGCGGACAGCTGCCCGACCAGACCCAGGACGGCAGCCAGGTGGGCGAGGTCGTGGTACCGGCGGTGCGGCTCGCTCCACGCGGCGACGACGGCGGCCCACTCGGTGCGGGACGTGGGGGAGTCACCGGCCACCGCCGCCCACGCGTCGAAGCCGACCAGGTCGCTCACCCGGGCAGTCTGGCACGGGGGGCCGGCGATGATCAGGTGACCTGATCATCGAGGGTCCTCCCTCGCCGTCGGCGGTGAGGGAGGACGCCGCACGGTGAGGGAGGACGGCGCACGGTGAGGGAGGACGGCGTTCGGATGTCGTCCCGATACCGTGCGGCCGTGACGCAGCCGCCGCCCCCTCCGGGCTGGTACCCCGACCCCGCAGGAACTCCCGGCACCCGCTGGTGGGACGGGCAGGGCTGGACCGAGCACGTCCAGCAGGCAGCCCCGCCGGCGGCGCCACCGCCGCCCCCCGCACCCCTTCCGGCAGCGCCGCAGGGCACCGGTCCGTCGCTGTACGACCAGCCGGTGCTGCTGGTGAACCAGAAGACGAAGCTGATCGAGCTCACCAACGAGTACGCGGTGCTCGACGGCGACGGCCGGCAGATCGGCGCCGTCGTCCAGGTCGGGCAGAGCACGATGAAGAAGGCCGTGCGGCTGTTCAGCAGCTTCGACCAGTTCCTCACCCACCGGCTCGAGGTGCGCGACGCCCGCGGCCCGGTCCTGGTGCTGACCCGGCCGGCCAAGCTGATGAAGTCACGGGTCGTCGTCGAGCGCCCCGACGGCACCCCGCTCGGTGAGATCGTGCAGGCCAACGTCTTCGGCAAGATCCGCTTCGACCTGGTGGCCGGCGGTCAGGTGGTCGGGGCGATCCAGGCGGAGAACTGGCGGGCCTGGGACTTCGCGATCACCGACGCGACCGGCACCGAGGTCGCCCGCATCACGAAGAAGTGGGAGGGCCTGGCCCGCACGATGTTCACCACGGCCGACCGGTACGTCGTCCTGGTCCACTTCCGGCTGCCCGAGCCGCTGGCGAGCATGGTGCTGGCCTCCGCGCTGACGGTCGACACGGCGCTCAAGCAGGACGACCGCGGCTTCAATTGAACGGCAGTCCTCCGGACTGCACCGCGGCCAATTGCCGTTCCCGGCCGCCGCGGAGCCGCTGCGTCACGCCTGCGCGGACCCCTTCGGGGCCCACTCGGCGTGACAGGACGGGCCCTCGTGGAGCGCGTAGCCTGGGTCCTGTCCGGGCCGGGTGCATCGTGCCCCCGGGTGCCATTTGGTTACGCCTTCACGGACTACCGCCCCGGCCTCGGCCGGGGGCTGGAGCCGCGTTGTGCATCTCGCCGCGAGGCGGCCGTCATCCGGTCCGGACCTGAACGCAGACGAGCCCCGCTCCAGCAGGAGCGGGGCTCGTCCGTGCAGCGGGTCAGCGCTGCTCAGTAGGTCTCTTCGGTGGTGCTCCGCCGCACCGGGGCGCCCCCGGCGGGATCGCCGTGGGCATCGGTCCGGGTGACCCGTCGCTGACGGGGGCCCCAGACGGCCATCTCGAGCACGATGCCGAGCGCACCGACGATCATCAGGATCCAGCCGACCACCTGCAGGTCGACGCCGCTGACGTCCACCTCCAGCGCGAAGGTCAGGATCGCGCCGAGCGCGAGCAGGACGATGGCAGTTCCGAGTCGCATGCCGAACTCCCTTCCTCACGGTCCGGCGCGCACGACGCTGGGCAGGCCGACCGGCGGCGGTCGCCGCGGCCGAGGCATGCCCGGCCGAACGCCGGCCCAACCGCTTGACCTGCCCGTATCCCTCGAACGGGGTGTGTCTGAGGGGCCTTAGACGCTCGGCCGGCGCCGGGAGCACCAGGACTGCGTGGTCGCCCGATGCCCGGGGCGTGCACTCAGGACGAACGTTCCTCGCGTCCACTCCGGACGACGAGAGGAACGGCCATGACCGACTACTACATCGACCCGGGCCTCGAGGCCGAGCTGCGCTACCGCCGCGAGGTCCTCCAGAACATCGGCCGGCGTCGTCCCTCCGGCGGACCCTCCTGGTGGCGCCGTCGGCGGCAGATCCGCTGACCACATCCTCCCGGCCGGGGACCTCGGAGATGTCGGAGCCCCGTGGAACGATCACCGACGTGTCACGCTGGGACGACGCGCCGCTGGTCGGCCGGGACGAGGAGCTCGCCCGGCTGCTCGCGCACGTGGACCGCGCGGTGGCCGGGCGCTCGTCCGCGGTGCTCCTCGCCGGTGACGCGGGGGTCGGCAAGACCCGGCTGCTCGACGAGCTGAGCAGTCGCGCCGCCGCGTCCGGGCTGCGCGTGCTCACCGGTCACTGCGTCGACCTGGGCGACGTCGGTCTGCCCTACCTTCCGTTCGTCGACCTGCTCCGGCCGGTCGCCGCCGATCCCGGCCTGGCTCCCGTCGCGCGGGAGCACCCGGTGCTCACCGCGTTGCTCTCCGGCGCCGGGGCCGTGGCGCCCGTCCGGCCACCGGGGGAGGGGCAGGACCTCGGCCGCCCGCTGCCCAACCGGGCCGCCCCGCAGCCGGTGGACGACGGCCGTCTGCAGCTGTTCGAGTCGGCCGCGCATCTCCTGTGCGAGCTGGCTGCGACGGCGCCGCTGCTGCTCGTGCTCGAAGACCTGCACTGGGCCGACCGCTCCAGCCGCGACCTGCTGCGGTACCTGCTGGCCCGGCTGGTCGACGAGCCGATCCTCGTGGTCGCCTCCTACCGCTCCGAGGACCTGCACCGGCGGCACCCGCTGCGGCCCCTGCTCGCCGAGCTCGTCCGGCTGCCCGGGGTCGAGCGCATCGAGCTCTCGCCCCTGCCCTCCACCGCGGTGCGGGAGCTGGTGCAGGGGCTCGCCGGAGAGGTCGGCGGGCTCACCGAGAGCGCGCTCGACGACGTCGTCGCCCGGGCCGAGGGCAATGCGTTCTTCGCCGAGGAGCTGCTGGCCGCGGGCGTGCACGACGAGGCACTGCCGTGGGCGCTGGCCGACGTCCTGATGACGCGGGTGGAGCAGCGATCGCCCGCCGCGCAGCAGGTGCTGCGCGTGGCCGCCGTCGCCGGCCGCATGGTGCGGCACGAGTGGCTGGCAGCGGTCGTCGAGCTCACGCCGGAGGAGGTCCAGCGGGCGCTCGCCGAGACCGTCCACCACCACCTCCTCGTCGTCCACGACGACGGCCGCTACCGCTTCCGGCACGCCCTGCTCCGCGAAGCCGTGCTGGCCGACCTCCTCCCCGGCGAGGCGGTGCGGCTGCACGCCGCGATCGCCGCCTACCTGGCCGCCCACCCGAGTGCGGGCACCGCCGCCGAGCGGGTGCACCACTCCCGCGGGAGCAACGACCTGCCCGGGGCGCTGACCGCCGCGCTCGAAGCGGCCGACGACGCCTGCTGCGTCGGCGCTCCCGCCGAACAGCTCCAGCACCTCGAGTCCGCTCTGGCGCTGTGGTCGGCGGTGCCGGACGCCGAGGAGCGCGCCGGCCGAGACCAGGCGGCGCTGTTGCTGGAGACCGCCGTGGCCGCGCGGGCGGCTGGTGAGATGCACCGCGCCCTGGCGCTGCTCCGGTCCGCTCTGGAGACCCTCGGCCCCGACGGCGACCCGGCGGCGAGGGCGCGGGTGCACTACACGCTCGCGCAGGCGATGGTGCGGGTCGAGGACCTGGCCGGTGCGGCCGAGCAGAGCGCCGCCGCGCTGCAGCTGGTACCGGCCGACCCGCCGTCGGAGGCGCGCACCTGGGCCGCGGCGACGCACGCACGGATGAGCTACGCGATGGGTCGGCTGGAGGAAGGCGACGCGGCGGCCGAGGAGGCGCTGGCCGCGGCCGACGCGCTGGGCCTCGACAGCGCGTGGGCCGACACCGCGATCTCGCAGACGGGCAACCGGCCGGGCGAGGACATCGCCTGGGTCACGCGGCGGCTGGAGGAGGCCCGGGTGCGGGCCCGTCGCGCCGGTGACGTCGACGTCGAGATGCGGGCCCTGTTCAACCTGGCGACTCTCGCGCTCGACGACGGCCGGCTCGACGACGTCGTCGACCTGACCGGCCGCGGGATCCAGCAGGCCCGCGAGCAGGGCATGGAGTGGGCCTTCTACCCGGTGGAGCTACGGCACTTCCGGGTCACCGCCCTGTACATGACCGGCCGCTGGGACGAGAGCCTGGCCGAGGCCGACGAGCTGGCCCGGGTACCGGACATGGCGGCGCACCTGCGAGCCGCGGCGCTGCTCGTTCTGGTGGGGCGCGGTGCGCCGGAGGCCCGGGAGCGGCTGGACTGGGCTCGCGCCCTCGTGTCCAGGCTCCAAGCCCACGTGATGCTCATCCTCGTCACGTCGGCGGCGGAGATCGACCTCGCGGCGTGGTCCGGCGATCCGGCCACCGCGCTGGAGGCCTGCACGACCGCCACCGACCGGCTGCGGGCCATCTGGGACACCGACCACCTGGGCGTGCTCCGGATGGTCGCCACCGCGCTCGCCCCGGCCGCTGACGCCGCGTGCGCCGCCCGGCTCGTGGGTGACACCGCGACGGCGGAGCACTGGATGAAGGAAGCGCAACCGCTCGTGGAGCTGGCCCGCTCCGCCGTCGACATCTACGTCGAGGCGTTCGGTGAGCCCGGACTCGAGGGCAAGGCCTGGCACGCGCGCGTGCTGGCCGAGACTGCTCGGCTGCGCGGGGATGTCGCCCCGGAGTTGTGGCGGACGTGCGTCGAGGCGTTCGGCGGCTTCGGGCACGTCTACGAGCAGGCGCGGTCGCGCTGGCGGCTGGCCGAGG
>NZ_HG931173.1:1294087-1303366 GCF_000582785.1 Candidatus Blastococcus massiliensis AP3 | reverse complement strand
CAGGCGCGGCTGGCCCACGAGGTCGCCGCCCGGCTCGGGGCGGCGCCGCTGCGCTCGGCGACCGAGGCGCTGGTGCTGCGCGGCCGGCTGGACGTCGACCTGCCGGGGGTGCGTGCCGTGAGCGCCTCGGCCGTCCTCACGCCGCGGGAGCAGTCGGTGCTGGCGCTGCTGGCCCAGGGGCGGACCAACCGGCAGATCGGTGCCGAGCTCTACATCAGCGAGAAGACCGCGAGCGTGCACGTCAGCAACATCCTGGCCAAGCTCGGCGCGAACGGCCGCACCAAGGCCGTCGCCATCGCCGCCCAGCGGGGCTTGCTGCCCATCACCTGACCGCGCGCATCCGACACCGGAACGGCTAGTTCCGCTGACATGCGTCACTGGAGAGCGTGCCGTATGTTCGGCGAGCTGGCGGGCGGGAGTGTGGGGGAGGGCCGCAGGTGGCGTCGAAGGTCTCAGACGCCGTGCCGCTGCTCCTCCAGACCTTCGACCGATTCGCCGCTCTTGACGTTGAGAGGCGAACATGGCTCGAGCTCGCCCAGGGCCTGCTCCTGGTCTGCCGGCAACGGGATGGCTCGGCGCGGGAGTGGACGTCCGCGTCGCCGCCGTCATGGGTCGAGGACGCTTTCGTGGCGATCGCGGCACAAGCACTGCGGCTCATGCCAACCGGAGGACCTAGCGCTTTCGTGGACCTGGCGCTGGTCGCGCAGCTGCGGGCACTCGGCGAGGCAGAGCTGACTTCCATGTCGCCCCCGGGGAGCCTGTCCGAAGGTGTGGTCGCCCACGGCCTTGCGCTCGCAATCGATCACTATGCCGGTCAGACGTTCGTCGAGACGTTCCGAAGCAACCTTCGCGCGGAGCTGAGGCCGGGGGATCCCTATCCCTTGGCGCCACACGACCCGCGCGGATGGCTCGGAGGCCGCTCGGCGAACACCCGTCCGGACCGCCTGCCCACTCGGCGGCTCGATCGCATCCCGCATCTGCGGCTGGCCGACGACCGACACTCCCGGTACGGCGTGGTGCTCGACTTCGACATGTGGAACCACCTGGCGCCGTTGAGCGCGGTGGAGGGCCTGTGCATCGCCACCGTGCACCCGAACCTCACGCTGGATGAGTTCCAGATCGTCGAGGAGACCCGCGATGGTCGCCGGCTCGTGCGCAACCTCGGGCCCCGTTCGCCGGACACTCAGCACGACGTCCTCGTCCGCGCGGTCGGCATGGCCGTCGACCGAGGCGCTGAGGTGGTCGTCCTCCCCGAGTACTGCCTGGCCGCCGATGAACGTGAGCGGTTCCAGAACGCCGTCGATGGGCTGCCCGGGCAGCCCCTACTGCTGGTCGCGGCGACGAGTGAGGTGATGGAGGCTGCTACCGGCGGCTACTTCCACAATGAAGCGTGGGTGTCGGTCCCCGGACCTCCCGGGGCAAGCGTGGATGGCCGCCGCGCCCGTGGATTCGGTCTCCACAAGATCTTCGCTGCCGAGATCGACCACGCGGCAGAAGGGATAGCCGGGGCGACCAACCTCGTCATCGTGAAGTCCGAGTCTGTGACGCTCGCAGTGCTGACCTGCAGGGATGCGTCCTCCGACGAACTGATCGACCTCCTCGCCGATTGCGGGGTCAACCTCCTGCTCGTCCCGGCCTTCAGCGACCGGACCGGCAGCATCGTCGGCCTCGCGACGGGTCTCAGCACCCGCAGTCAAGCGTTCGTGGCGGTTGCTGTCGCCCCTGCGCAATGGCTGAAGCTCAGTGGGGAAGCCATGACTTCTGCGCCGGCGGACCGAGCCGAGGCGGCCTTCTCGGCGCCGTACGAGCATCCACCGGTGCCGGTCGTCGTCCCTGCTCCGGATGCGCCGCGCGGGGAGGGCGCGGGGCTATGGCTCTTCGATGTCCCGACTCGCTCTGTCGAGTGGGTCGATGTTTGACAAAGGTTGTCGGATGGATACGGTGGCTCGGTGACTTTCGAGACGACCGCTGAGGTCCTGCGAACTCTGGGGAGACGCCTGGGGGAGGAGGACACGCCCGACCTCGTGTCCGGGACGGGAGTGCTGGGAGACGTCGGTCGCGCCCTCGCAACCGCGTCGGATCGAGACATCCGTGATCTGCAGGCAGCCATCGCCGCCACCCGAGAGCGACTCGACTACCCCGACTCGGGGAACCAGGTCCCGGCGGAGGTGTTGCGCGGCAAGGACGGCACGATGTTCTTCGCCGGAGCGCTGTGGGCCGCGAACGACATCGTGTCGGCTTGCCTCTCGGCGCGGGCGGTCCAGCAGGCTCGCACAGCGACGCGGAATGAGCTCATGGACGTGAGCAGGGACGTGCTGAGTTCTGGCCGGCCGGTGCGGCCGAGTGACATCCTTTCCGCGGCCCGTGAGCGCGGCTTGGCGGCAAGTCCTGATCGGGTGTCGCGCATCCTCGGCGAGTGGCTGGACCAGGGCGACGTGGAGCCCGCCGATACGCCGCCGGGAGCGGACCGTCGGGGGCGCTACTACAGGTTCGTCGGTCACTGAGCTGCACGATCGCCTGGTCTCCCATGGCTTCGTCGAGAAGGCCTCGTCAGCCGGCCTGGGGGGCTGGCGCGAGTCTGCTCGTCGCCCCTGGGAGTGCGCTCGGTCTGTCGATAGCGGTCGCACCGCCCGGAGTCGCCCGCTGACCCACTCGCGCCCGCGGCGACAAGGGACAGGGTCAGAGCATCGTGCGGAGGCGCTCGCGGCGGGCGCGGAGGACGTCGACCGACGCGGACGCCGACGGCGGGCCGGGCACCGACTGCCGCAGCTGCGTGTGCACCACCGCCTGGGGCTGAGCGGTGCGCGCCGCGACCCGGTTGACCAGCTTGTTGATCTCCCGCCGCAGCTCCGCGGCGTCGCGCCAGGAGCGGCCGGCGTCGTCCTCCTCCGGGTGGTCCTCGACGAGCATGAAGTCGCCGTCGTCGGAGCGGTGGCTCGCGGCGATGCGGACCCTCAGCTCCTCGTCCCGCTTGGACAGCAGCTCGGCGGTCTGCGCGGGGGTGAGCAGGCCGGGGATGCCGAGGAACTCCTCGTCCTCCTCGCCGACCACCACCGTGCCACCGCCCGGCCCACCCGAGCCCTCGCCGGTGTGCGCCGTGCCGCTGTGCAGCACGTGCGCGAAGCGCGCGTCGGCCTCCAGCGCCTCCCACTGCTTCATCTCGCCCTCGCGCGGCTCCCGGGGCGGCAGGTCGAGTGCCTCCAGCTCCTCGTCGGGCTGGCTGCGGGGCGGCGGCATGACGTGGTTGCGCTGCTCCTCCATGGCCGCCGCGAGTGAGAGCAGCGGCCGCACCGCGGGGAGGAACACCGTCGCCGACTCGTGCGGCGACCGGGAGCGGACCACGCGGCCGACGGCCTGCGCGAAGAACAGCGGCGTCCGGTACGAGGTCATCCACGCCAGCACGGCGGCCCGCGGGACGTCGACGCCCTCGGAGATCATCCGCACGCAGACGGCGATCCGCGCCGAGCCGGTGGCGAAGCGCTCGATCTTCTTCGAGGCCTTCGGGTCGTCGGAGAGGATCAGCTCGGCGGCCTTGCCGGTCACCCGGCGGACGATCTTGGCGTAGGCGCGGGCGTCGTCCTGGTCGCTGGCGAGGATCAGCCCGGCGGCGTCGGGCATGCCGTTCTCCCGCAGGTGGGTGATGCGGTCGTCCATCGCTGCGATGACGTGCGGCACCCACTGGCCCTTGGGGTCCAGCGCTGTGCGCCAGGCCTGCATCTCCACCGAGCGCGTGCCGGCCTCCGACAGCGACGCGGCAACGACCTCGCCCGCGGAGTTCCGCCAGCGCGACGTCCCGGTGTAGGCGGCGAACACGACCGGCCGGACGACGTTGTCGGCCAGCGCCTCCTTGTAGCCGTACGTGTAGTCGGCGCGGCTGACCAGCCCGACGCCGGCTGACTCCTCGCTCCCGCCCGACCCGCCCATGTCGCCCTCGAAGGTGTCCTCCTCGTAGCGGACGAAGGGGATGCGCTCGTCGGGCTTGGTGCGGAAGGGCGTCCCGGTGAGGCAGAGCCGGCGGGCGGCGAAGGCGTAGGCCTCCTCGACCGCCTCGCCCCACGAGAGGCCGTCGCCGGCGTGGTGCACCTCGTCGAGGATGACCAGGCTCTTGACGGCGGTGGCCCGGGCGGCGTGCAGCATCGGCTTGCCGGCGACCTGCGCGTACGTGGTCACGTAGCCCTGGGTGCCGGCGCGCACCGGGCCGACGGCGTTGGTCAGGCCCGGGTCCAGCACGATGCCCATCGCGTCGGCGGCGTCGGCCCACTGCATGCGCAGGTGGTCGGTCGGGCAGACGACCACGACACGGGCGACCTCGCGGCGGGCGAGCAGTCGCGCGGCCAGCGTCAGGGCGAACGTGGTCTTCCCGGCGCCGGGCGTAGCGGTGACCAGGAAGTCCTTCGGGGACTGCTCCTCGTACTGCGCGAGAGCGGCCTGCTGCCACGCTCGGAGCGGCCGGCTGTTCGTCTGCGGGCTCGAGGCCTCCGCTCGCACTGCACTCCCCATGACCGGTCCATCTTCACTGCCGGGAGGCCAACACGCCCAATCGGATGCCTCCCGCGCGCCTCGCCGACTACGACGTATAGGCGCCGCCGACAGGGCTCTGACCAGCACGTATGCGAGTCAAGGGGCAAGACGTGTGGGGATCCTCATGCTCCGTGACGGACCGGCTCGTCACCCCGCCGGTCACGGCGATCCCAGGAGTCCCCGGTGACCCGCTCAGGCCTGGGCGCTGCGGTCCTCCAGGACGCGCTCGGCGAAGCGCCAGCCGGCGGCCGTCTTCACGTACCGGTCGACGTAGCGGGGCGCAGCCGCCACCACCCAGGACCCCTCGGCGGCCGCCAGCAGGACCATGTCCGCGGTCCCGTGGGCCTCCGTCGCGGAGTCGACGACGACGTGCGTCGCGCCCATGATGTGCCGCAGCTTCGGGCCGGAGAGGACCCCGTTGATCCACTCGACCAGCGCGGGACGGCCCTCCAGCGGCATCGCCCAGGCCTCCATGCGGCCGTCCTCGGCGAACAGCTCGCTCCACTCCTGGACCTGCGCGTCGTCGACGAGGTGGGCGTAGCGCGCGACCAGGTTGCGGATCTCGCTCTCGGCGACCAGCTGCTGGATCTCGTCCATGGGGACCTGCCTCTCGGGGGACCGACCGTTGTCGATCAAGCTACGGCCAGGCGTGCCGGAGGAGTGGCGCGGGTCTCAGGAGGAGGCGGCGGCACTGTGCTGGTCCTGCCCCCTGCAGGGTCCCGCCGCGAGCGTGCGAGCGGTCGGGGCAGGGGGTCCTCTTTCAGTCGGCGGGCTCGTCCACCCAGTCGGGGCCGTTGACCTCGCCCGGACCGGCGAGGTCGGCGGCGTCGACGATCGTGTACGCGTAGCCCTGCTCGGCGAGGAAGCGCTGCCGGTGCGCGGCGTACTCGCTGTCCAGGGTGTCGCGACTGACCACCGTGTAGAAGTGCGCCTGCCGGCCGTCGGCCTTCGGGCGGAGCACCCGGCCGAGCCGCTGCGCCTCCTCCTGCCGCGACCCGAACGTCCCCGACACCTGGACGGCGACGGCGGCCTCGGGCAGGTCGATGGAGAAGTTGGCGACCTTCGAGACGACGAGGGTGCGGATCTCGCCGGTGCGGAACGCGTCGAACAGCCGCTCCCGCTCCTTGTTCGTCGTCGACCCCTGGATGACCGGGGCGTCGAGCGCCGCGCCCAGCTCCTCGAGCTGGTCGAGGTAGGCGCCGATCACCAGCGACGGCTCGTCGGGGTGCCGCTCCAGGACCCGGCGGATCACCGGCAGCTTCGACTGCGCGGTCGCCGCGATGCGGTACCGCTCCTCGGGCTCGGCGACGGCGTAGGTCATCCGCTCCTCGTCGTCCAGGGAGACCCGCACCTCGATGCACTCGGCCGGCGCGATGTAGCCCTGGGCCTCGATGTCCCGCCACGGGGCGTCGTAGCGCTTGGGCCCGATGAGGGAGAAGACGTCGTCCTCGCGCCCGTCCTCGCGGACCAGCGTGGCGGTGAGGCCCAGCCGGCGGCGGGACTGCAGGTCGGCGGTCAGCCGGAAGATCGGCGCGGGCAGCAGGTGCACCTCGTCGTAGACGATCAGGCCCCAGTCCTGGGCGTCGAAGAGGTCCAGGTGGATGTACTCGCCCTTCCGGCGGGTGGTGATCACCTGGTAGGTCGCGATGGTGACCGGGCGGATCTCCTTGCGCTCGCCCGAGTACTCGCCGATCTCCTCCTCGGTCAGGGTCGTGCGGGCGATCAGCTCGCGCTTCCACTGCCGCCCGGCGACGGTGTTGGTCACCAGGATCAGCGTGGTCGCCTTCGCCTCGGCCATCGCCGCCGCGCCGACGAGTGTCTTGCCCGCACCGCACGGGAGGACGACGACGCCCGAGCCGCCGGCCCAGAACCCGTCGACGGCTTCCTGCTGGTAGTCGCGCAGGTGCCAGTCGGCCTGGTCGAGTTCGATCGGGTGGGCGGTGCCGTCGACGTAGCCGGCGAGGTCCTCGGCGGGCCACCCGACCTTGAGCAGCGCCTGCTTGAGTCGCCCGCGCTCGGCGGCGTGCACGATCACGGAGTCCTCGTCGATGCGGGCGCCCAGCATCGGAGCGACCTTCTTCGAGCGGATGACCTCCTCGAGCACCGCTCGGTCGGAGGAGGTGAGCACCAGCCCGTGCACCGGGTTGTTGGCCAGGGTGAGCCGGCCGAAGCGGTCCATCGTGTCGGCGACGTCGACCAGCAGCGCGTGCGGCACCGGGTACCGCGAGTAGCGGACGAGCGCGTCGACCACCTGCTCGGCGTCGTGCCCGGCGGCGCGCGCGTTCCACAGCGCCAGCGGCGTGACCCGGTAGGTGTGCACGTGCTCGGGGGAGCGCTCCAGCTCGGCGAACGGGGCGATCGCCGCGCGGCACTCCTTGGACAGCGGGTGGTCGACCTCGAGGAGCAGGGTCTTGTCCGACTGGACGATCAGCGGGCCGTCGCTCAACGCGATGATTCCTTCGGTCGGGGTTCAGGCGCAGACGACAGCGCCGGACTGTCCACGGTAACGCCGCGGGGCGACCTCGCCTTCCGCTCCGTGGCGCACTCAACTCCGCGGGCGCCAGCGCTTCCACACAGCGGTGGCCGCGGCGCGGGGCTTGCCGTCCCAGTGCAGCTGGACGTCGACGGTCATCTGCGCCTCGTCGGCCTCGGTGACCACCGCGAGCAGCGACACCGGTTCGGTCAGCGGAGCCGGTCGCAGGTAGCGGATGTCCAGGCCCGCGGTCACGTACGGCAGCGCCGCACCGGGCAGCGCACGCCAGTCCCGGACGTCCGCCTCGTACAGCACTGCGGCGGCACTGTGGCAGTCCAGCAGCGTCGAGATGATCCCGCCGTTGAGGTAGCCCAGCCCGTTGTCGTGCTCCGGCCACGGCTCGAACGAGGCCACCACCCCCTCGGCAGCCGGCCGGCTGCTCAGCCGCAGCCCGCGCTCGTTCGCCGGCCCGCACCCGAAGCAGGTCAGCTGCGGGACGAGGCGCTCCTGGATGCTGGGCGAGGACTCGGTCATCCGTCCAGCATGCTCACACCCAGGCGTCGCGGCGCAGCGGCGGCTCCTCGCCGCCGGGACGACGCAGCAGCACCTGGTTCACGCCCATGTCGCCGGCCTCGAACGCCAGCGCGCAGGCGGCCATGTAGAGCCGCCACACCCGCGCCCGGCCCTCGCCGGCCGACGCCACCGCGGCGTCCCAGCCGGCCTCCAGCCGGCGCACCCAGGCACGCAGGGTGAGCGCGTAGTGCCGGCGCAGCGCCTCGACGTCGAGCACCTCCAGCGCACCGCCGGCCTCCAGCAGGCCGACGGTCTCGCCCAGGCCCAGCAGCTCGCCGTCGGGGAAGACGTAGCGGGCGATGAACGTGTCGGGGCTCTGCGCCGCCCGTCCCTTGTTCCACGCGATCGCGTGGTTGAGCAGCCGGCCGCCCGGTCGCAGCAGATCGTGCAGCCGCTGTACGTACGCCGGCATCTGCGCACGGCCCACGTGCTCGGCCATGCCGATGGAGCTGACCGCGTCGAAGGGCCCGTCGTCGAGGCCGCGGTAGTCCTGGACCCGGATGTCGATGCGGTCGGTGAGCCCGGCCTCGGCCACCCGCTTGCGGGCCATCCACGCCTGCTCCTCCGACAGCGTGATGCCGACGACCGTCGCGCCGTACCGCTGCGCGGCGTGGATGGCCAGGCTGCCCCAGCCGCATCCGACGTCGAGCAGGCACGAGCCGTCGACCAGCCCGAGCTTGCGGCAGACCAGGTCGAGCTTCGCCTCCTGGGCCGCCTCCAGCCCGACCTCGGGAGACGCCCAGACGGCGCAGGAGTAGACCATCGAGGGCCCGAGGACGATCTCGTAGAAGTCGTTGCCGACGTCGTAGTGGTGCGCAACGGCCGCGGCGTCGCGTCCGCGCGAGTGCCGCCGCCCGATCCGCCCGAGGTCGGCCTCCTCCGGCGGGGGTGCCGGCTCTGGGCCGATCGCGCCCAGGCGCAGCGCCGTACCCGCCAGCCGCAGTCGTTCCCGCGGCGTGCACTCGGCCAGGGAGCCCGGAGCGGCCAGCCGGCCGACCGACGTCAGCGCCTGGAAGGTCGCGAAGACGTCGTCCTCGATGTCGATCTCACCGGCGACGTAGGCCCGCCCGAGCCCGAGCTGCCCCGGTGACCAGACCAGCCGGCGCAGTGCCCGGCGCGATCTGACCGCGATCACGGGGGCGCCCGGCGGGCCGGCGAGCGAGCCGTCCCACCCCCGCAGGCGGAGCGGTAGCTCCTCGGTGCCCAGCACGATGCCCAGGGCGTCGGTCAACCGGTCCGCGACGTTCCGCTGTCCCGCCATGTCCGCTCCTCGTCCTCTGGCGCGAGCGACATGATCATCCCGCGTACCCGCAGGTGAAGGGAAGGGTCAGCGCGCGGCCGGCGGACCGTCCTGCTCGACCAGCGCCACCGACGTGATCCGGTGGACGGCGAAGCGCGCGGTCTCGCCCCGCCGGTCGTCGTACCCCTGGAGGAAGCCCCCGGCCAGTGACACCGGCTGGACCACGCGCTGGCTGCCGCTGCCCTGGGCGTCGACGTAGCCCAGCCACACCGGCGTCCCCTCGCGCACGGCCCGGGAGAGCAGTTCGAGCGTCGACGCCGTCGTCACCCCGGGCACCTGGCGCACGGACTCGCCCCGGCGGGCCGCCACGGCGGCGTCCCCGGCGCGGACCTCGCGGACGATCGCCGCGAGCTCGTCCGCAGCCAGGGGCCGCGGAGCGGGCTGCCCCTCGCTGCCGGTGCGGCGGCTCGCC
>NZ_HG931173.1:1240308-1293904 GCF_000582785.1 Candidatus Blastococcus massiliensis AP3 | reverse complement strand
GGAGCACCGTCAGCACCTCGTCGGCACCCAGGCCGCTCACCAGCACACCCGGCGCCAGCCGGCGCAGCTCGGCGGCCGCCGTCCGCCGGTCGTTGAGCACCTCCGAGAGCAGGCCGTGGTCGTCGGAGCGCACGTAGCTCTCGATGGCGCCGACCCGCAGCCGGCCGTGCTGCCGCGCGACGTCGTCGACCAGGTAGTCCAGCGCCTGCGGCACCGGGGTGCGCGAGGCGCGGGTGAAGAAGTCGTGCAGGTCCGGGGCCGACCACCCGGCGTCCAGGGCCCGGCGCACGCTCGACTCCGAGACCCGGAAGACCGTGGCGCCGCCCGAGGACTCGACGTCGGCCACCACCGCGAGGGTGTCGGCGAGGTCGGCGACCAGCGGTCCGGGGGCGATCAGCGAGAGGTCGGGCTGGGCGAGCACGTGGTCGACGGGTTCGGGCAGCAGGCCGCGCATCCGCAGCGCCGCGGCGTCCTCGCCGCCGGTGAGCAGCCCCCGCCCGCCCCCCGACAGCACCCCGCCGACGACGACGCCGAGACGGGCGGCCTCGGCGAGCATCCCCGGGACGGGCGCGAGCCGGTCGGCGCGGCGCGGGGTGCGCCAGCGCAGCAGGGCGACCAGGTCGTCGGCCGTCAGGCCGGCGCCCTCGGGGTACTCGGCGAGCACCGCGAGGGCGGAGCGGCGGATCGCCGGCGCGGTGTGCCGCACGAGGTCGGGGGACAGGGGATTGGCCGCCTTGCCGGCCATGTCCCGCTGCCCGACCAGGCCGGGCAGCCGGCCCCCGGTCAGCCAGCCCCACGCGAGGACCGCCCACCGGTCGGCGAGGTCCTGCTCGCGCCAGATGTCGTACGCGCGGGTGGGCAGCCACTCGTCCCGGTGCGGACCGCCCACGTCGAGCAGGCCGGCCGCCAGGGCGAGCTCCAGCAGCCAGGCCACCTCGGGCTCGGCCACGTGCAGCTCCCGCGCCAGCCGCTTCTGGTCGCGGACCCCGACGCCCCCGCTGCGCAGCAGCCCCGCCGGCTCGTCCTCCAGGAGCACGAGCAGCTCGCCGATCCGGCCCACCGACTCCAGCGCCGCACCGGCCGCCTGCCGGTCCACCGCGGTGCGGTCCCGCGTCACGACCGCCGGCTCCGGTCGCAGCCGCGGTGGTCCGTACGGGTGCGGCCCCCGGAGCTCCAGGCCGATCTCCCGCGGGAGCTCGACGTTGAGCGCGTCGATGCGCGCGAGCAGCCCCCGCTGCAGCAGGCTCCGGGCGGGGGAGTTCGCCCCACCGGCGGTCTCGGGCAGGTGTCCCACCGGGCGGTCGCCGGCCAGCCGTTCGAGCACCCCCCGCTCCTCGGGAGGCAGCTCGGCCAGGGCCGAGGGCAGGTCAGCGGGGAGCTGCACCCGCAGGTCCACCGCCCGGCGGCCCAGCCCGGCCGGGTGCCGCACGGCGCGGCGCACCGGGTCCGGCGCGCGCAGGACGTCGTCGCCCCACAGCAGCGCCCGGTCGGTCAGCGCCGTCAGCGCCGTCTCCAGCACGTCGTCGGGGAGGTCGGGCAGCGCGGCGATCAGCTCGTCGGGCGGGACGCCGTCGGTCGGGGCGAGCAGGACCACGTCCAGCACCTGCAGCGTCGTGGCGTCGAGCTCGTCCAGCGCACGGTCCACCGACACCGGCACGGCCAGCCGGCCGGCCAGGGCGACGACGTCCGACGGGGCAGGGCGCGCGACGTCGGGCCGCGCCGCCAGCAGGGCGGCCAGCTGGTCGTCGCTGCGGGTGCGCAGCCAGGCGGCGAGGGTCGCCGGGGGGTCGGTGGGCATCCGGTCCACGTTACGTCGCCGCCCCGGAGGGGTGCCCCGCCTGCCCGGACGGTGCGACATCCCCCGCCCGGAGGGGCGGTGCCGTGCATCGCGGGTATGGGGTCGGCGAAGATGGGCACACGTGGTGCACCCGGCCGGTGCACGGAGCTGACGGAGGCACGATGTCGAAGCGCAAGGCGAAGAACGCCCACCTGGTGGAGCCCACCTGGGGGGAGTCGGAGGACGGCGGCCCGCCGCTGACCGAGCTCTCGGCCTCGGTCGCCGGGGGTCTGTCGCCGTTCGGGCAGGACCACGACTTCCCGCTGCCGGCCCACCGCGTCCGCTACGCGCACCCGACGGACAAGCCCAACCGGGCCGGCGTCCAGCTCGCCGAGAACCGCTGATCCCCGGGCGTTCTGTGCACTGACCGCCCCGGGGGTCAGTGCACAGAACCCTGGTCAGGCCTTGGCGCTGGAGGTCGGGGCGAGCCGGACGATCAGCTTCGAGATCAGGCTGCCGGCCACCACCCAGATGATCGCGGCGAGGGCGTCGTTGATCGTCTCGCCGATCTTCGCGTCGTCGGGCTGGAACAGGTCCTTGGTGAACCAGCCGAAGCTGTCGCGGAAGCCTTCGGTGAACTCCACCAGCGCGTTGTCCCGGTTGGCCTCGAAGAACACGAATACCGCGTGGGCGAGGATCAGCGCGCCGATCACCGCCGCCACGACGCGGACGACGGTGGCGAGCAGGGTGAACAGGCGGGTCGTCCCGGTGGCTGCCATGGCGACATGATCTACCGGGCCGCACCAGCGCGCGACCCGTGTCCGCCCAGGTCAGAACTGTTCGCAGGTCACCGCCAGCGCGCGGTGGTCCGACAGCGGCAACTGCACCGCCTCGGCCGGCCCCGTCGCCCGCAGCCGGCCCCGCACCAGCACGTGGTCCAGCTGACGGGAAGGGCGCGCAGCGGGGAAGGTCGGCGCCGCCGCGATCGAGGCGAGGCCGGTGGTGCGCACGGCTTGCCGGCGCTGCATGTTCAGGTCGCCCATCAGGACCAGCGGCTCGCGCGTGCCCTCCAGCGAGCGCATGAGCCGGCCCAGCTGCACCCGGTTCCACCCCGGGATGAACGTCAGGTGCGTGTTGCAGACGGTGAGCTGGCCGTCCGGCCCGTCGAGGACGGCGGCGACCGCCACCCGGGGCTCGTCGCGGGCGAGGAACGGCCGGTTGGTCTGCTCCGACCACAGCGGCACGCTCGCCCGCAGCGGTGGCAGCCGCACCACCCGCCACGAGACGACGGGATAGCGGGACAGCAGCGCGATGCCGTAGCTCGCCGAGCCCGGCTGCTCGTCGCCGGTGGCGGCCATCCAGGTGCCGCCGGGCGTGCCGGAGAGGGCGGCCACGAACTGGTGGTCGACGGCGCCCATCGCCTCGGCGGCGACGGAGGTGAGGTCGGCGCCGAGCGAGCGGGGCTGGTCGCGGTCCACCTCCTGCAGGCCCAGCACGTCGGCGTCCAGGGACTTCACCGCCGCGGCCAGCCGGTCGACGTCGACCCGGCCGTCGTCGAGGGAGCGGCCGTGCAGGATGTTGAAGCTCGCGATGCGCACGGAGGCTCCAGTGCCCCGCAGGTCGCGGATCTACCGTGCGTATCCCCGGATGAGCGGGTAGCAGCAGCCCGTGCCGAGCTCCCCGGAACCCGACCCGCCCGAGAACGTCCGCGATCTCCTCAAGCGCACGGCGGTGGCGCTGAAGGAGGGCGGGGTGCCCTTCGCCCTGTGCGGCGGCTACGCCGCCTGGGTGCGCGGCGCCCCTGAACCGGACCACGACGCCGACTTCCTCGTGCCGGCCGCCGAGGCCGAGCGGACGGCCAAGGTCCTCGCCGACGCCGGCCTGCAGGTCGTCGACCCGGCCGAGGACTGGCTGCTCAAGGTCGAGCGCGACGACGTCTTCATCGACGTCCTGTGGCGGACCTGCGGCCACCCGGTCGAGACCGACCTCATCGACCGGGCCGACGTGCTGCCCGTGCTGTCGGTGCAGATGCCGGTGCTGGCGGCCACCGACATCCTCGTCACCAAGCTCATGGCTCTCGACGAGCACTACTGCGACTTCGCCCGGATGCTGCCGGTGGCCCGCGCGCTGCGCGAACAGGTCGACTGGGTGCTCGTGGAACGCGAGGTGGCCGGCAACGACTTCGCGGTGGTCTTCCTGCAGCTGCTGGGCCGGCTCGCGGTGGTGCCCGAGCTGGATCGGCGCTGACCCGGCCCGGCGCAGGGAAAACGCCGGTCCGGCGGCGCGGGGTCGACGGCTAATCTGGTGCCCGAGCGTCGCCGTCGTCGTCGGCCGCGAGCCGTGCCAGCGAGGAACTGAGGGATCGAGCGTGCCCACCGGCAAGGTCAAGTGGTTCAACCCGGAGAAGGGTTTCGGCTTCCTCGCGCGCGAGGACGGCCCGGACGTGTTCGTCCACAAGGACGCCCTCCCCGCCGGGACCGACGAGCTCAAGCCCGGTCAGCGGGTGGAGTTCGGCATCGTCGCCGGCCGCCGGGGGGACCAGGCGCTCCAGGTGCGGATCCTCGACCCGCTGCCCTCGGTGGCGGCCTCGGTCGCCGCGAAGAGCCGGAAGAAGCCCGACGAGCTGGTCCCGATCATCGAGGACCTGATCAAGCTCCTCGACGACGTCGGCGAGGGGCTGCGGCACGGCCGTCACCCCGACCGCGCGGAGTCCCGCAAGGTCGCCTCGGTGCTCCGCGCCGTCGCCGCCGACCTCGAGGGCTAGCTAGCCGGCGCGGATGAAGCCGACCGGCCAGGCGCGCGACCACGCACCGCAGTCGCCGCCCTTGTTCTCGATGACGAGCAGGTAGAACGCCGGCGGGACGGCGTCGGCGCTGCTGACGACGGAGACCTTGGCCTCGCCGTCGGGGACGTCGAGCGGCTCGTTGATCGCCTCCTCGAGGTTCTCGTCGTAGAACTGGACGGCCCAGCCGCGTTCGGCCACCGACGCGGGCACGGTGAGCGTGATCTCGGTGTCCGGGGGCACCTCGACGACCGGCGGCTGGGTGTCGTAGCGCACCGGGTCGCCGCCCTCGCAGCCCTGCACCGCCTGCGCCTGCACGTCCTGGGCGCCCGCCTGGACGCGGACCTCGCCGGGGCCGTCCTCGCCGCTCGCGCAGCCGGCGAGCAGGAGGACCAGGGCCGGCAGCAGGCGGATCGCGTTCGTCGGTGTCACGGTCATCGGGTCCCCAGCGGGCTCGTCGGTGCGTCGGGCGACACCGGCGCGGGGGAGGGCCGGCCGCCGACCAGGCTCCAGAGCACCAGGCCGACGGCGAGCACGAGCAGCGCCGCGGCCACCGTGAAGCCGATCCATCCGGTGGTCGGCAGGGCGATCGCCAGCCCGCCGCCGGCGACCCACGCCAGCTGCAGCACAGTCTCCGAGCGGGCGAAGGCCGAGGCGCGCAGGTTCTCGGGCACCTCCCGCTGGATGATCGCGTCCAGCGAGACCTTGCCGAGCGCGTTGGTCACCGCGGCGACGCCCGCGACGAGGACGGCCATGCCGAAGCCGTAGAAGACGGCCGCGAGGACGGTGACGGCGGCCGCGGTGCCGGCCGCGAACAGCACGACGCGGTCCGGCGCGGCGGTGCCCAGCCGGGAGCCGGCGGCCGTGCCGAGGAAGCTCCCGGCGCCCGCGGCGACGGCCACGCCGCCGAGCGCGAGCGTCGCCGTCCACCCGTCGGCGAACTCGGCCTGCACGAGGAAGGCCAGGAAGATCGTGAGGAAGCCGCTCAACCCGCGCAGCGCCGCCGTCGCGCGCAGCGCCAGCACCACGTGCGGGCTCACCCGCCGGCGCCGGCGGCCGGCCACCGGGATCTCCGCGGTGCTCAGCACGTCGGCCGGGAGCTCCCCGGTGGGGACGTCGACGTGCCGCGGCAGCCGCGTGGCGAGCACACCCGACGTCGTGAAGACCGCGGCGGTCACCCAGAGCTCGGGCTCGAAGCCCAGGGCCCAGGCCACCCCGGCGCCGATCGCCCCGGCGACACCCGACGTCGCGAGTCCGAACACCGACAGCCGGGCGTTGGCCGAGGTGAGCGACAGCGTGGGCGGCAGGACGCGGGGGACGACGGCGGCGCGCAGCACGTTGTGCGCCTTCGACAGCACCAGGACGCCCAGGGCCGCGGGGTAGAGCAGCAGGTCGTCGTAGTGCGCCGCCATGAAGATCGCGAGCGCCGCCCGGCCGAACGAGCTGCCGGCCAGCGCCCACCGCCGGCCGCGCTGCAGCCTGTCCAGCAGCGGGCCGATGACCGGGGCGAGCACCGCGAAGGGCGCCATGGTCACCAGCAGGTACAGCGCCACGTTGCCGCGCTGGGCGTCGGTCGTGGCCGCGAAGAACAGCGTGCCGGCCAGGGAGACGGCGATGAGGGCGTCGCCGGCCATGTGCAGGGCGTTGACCCACAGCAGCCGGCTCAGCCCGCTGGAATCGGCGCCGTCCGCCTCGCTGGCCGCCTGCACCCGGCGGGCGGCGGCGCGGGAGAGCTCCCTGCTGCGCGAGATCGCCACGCGGGTGACCGTGACGCGAGGTGCGTCCACCGGTGCGGTGTCCATCCGGTCCTCGGCGGACGAGCCTCGCCGACGCGCACCGGGACGGCGGGAGGCAGGCACGGGTCCATGGTGCCGCACCGGCCGCCGCGGACGGCCCGATCCCTCGCCGTGGGGGGTCGGCCGCACCGCCGGGGGCGCCTCTCAGGGATGATGGCGTCGTGTCCGAGTCCTCCGCCGCCCGCTGGTCCGCATCCGCCGACCCGGGGCCCCTCGCCGACGCGGTCGAGCTGGCCCGCGCCGCGGCGGCCGAGACCGCGGGTGATCCCGACCTGGTCGGCGAGCACCTCGGTCTCACCCCCGAGGTCGACCCGCCCGTCGTCGACGGGGTCGAGCCCGAGGCGCTCGGCGCGGCCGGTACCCACAGCTTCGCCAGCCGGCTGCCCGGATACGTGGGCTGGCACTGGGCGGTGACCGTGGCCGTGGTGCCCGGCGACGACGCGGTGACCGTCGACGAGGTCGTGCTGCTGCCCGGTGACCAGGCGCTGCTCGCCCCGGCCTGGGTGCCGTGGCACGAGCGGCTGCGGCCCGGCGACCTCTCCGTCGGCGACGTGCTGCCCTCCACCGAGGACGACCCGCGGCTCGTGCCGGCGTACACGGCCGACGACGACTCCGCGGACGATCCCGAGGGCCGGATCGTCGCCTCCGAGCTCGGTCTCGGTCGCGAGCGGGTCATGTCGGCGGAGGGCCGCGCCGAGGCGGTCGCCCGCTGGAGCGGCGGTGACTTCGGTCCCGGCTCGGCGATGGCCCGCTCGGCCCCCGGCCCGTGCGGCACCTGCGGTTTCTGGTTGCCCCTGGCCGGGTCGCTCCGCCAGCGGGTCGGCGCGTGCGGCAACCTCTACGCCCCGGCGGACGGACGGGTCGTCGCCGCCGACTACGGCTGTGGAGCGCACAGCCAGGCGACGCTCGTCGTCGTGGAGCCCACCGAGGTGGTCCGGTCCGCGCGCTACGACACCGGGACCTACGACGTCCTGACCGACTAGTCCTTCCGGCCGAGCTGGCCCTGCCAGCGCATGATGGCCAGCCCCAGGACGGCGAGGGCGATGGCGGCCAGGCAGGTCCAGGTCCACATCCGGTCGACCCGGTCGCCCAGCAGCAGCACGACGACGAGGGCGACCGCCCACACCCCGATCCCGGCGAGGACGACGCGGGCGGTGTCCACCTGCAGCGGCGGCGGGGCCTGCTTGGTCGGTGACGGCACGCCCCGACTGTAGGACGCGACGAGGCTCACACCCCGCCTTCCTCAGCTGTTGCAGAAACGAAATGATCATGTGGCACGCTGTCGCCGCTCGTTCCAGATCGCACCCCGGCCGGCAGACGCGCGCTTCCCCCGCCACTCGCCCGCCCGGCCATTCGTCGTGGAGTCGTCATGGCAGAGAAGTTCGGCCCGTCCGCGGGCAGCACCGCCCCCGGTGACACACCGGCGGACGTCGCCGCGGACCCGGGTACCCCGCACCGCAGCGAGGGGCCGCGGGCCAAGCCGAAGAACGGCCTGGACCGCTACTTCGAGATCACCGCCCGACGCTCGACGCTGTCCCGCGAGGTCCGCGGCGGTCTGACGACCTTCTTCACGATGGCCTACATCGTGCTGCTCAACCCGATCATCCTCACGAGCATCCCGGGCCTGGACGGCACGCAGGGAGCCGACGTCGAGGGGACCGTGCTGCCGTTCCAGGGCATCGCCGCGGTCACCGCGTTGATCGCGGGTGCGCTGACGATCGTCATGGGCATCGTCGGCCGCTACCCCCTCGCGCTGGCCGCCGGACTGGGCATCAACGCCATCGTCGCCGTCTTCGCCGCCACCCAGCTGTCCTGGCCCGAGATCATGGGCCTCGTCGTGCTCCAGGGGCTGATCATCACCGTCCTGGTGCTGACCGGGTTCCGGCGAGCGGTGTTCGAGGCGATCCCGGCTCAGTTGAAGGTCGCGATCGCCGTCGGCATCGGGTTCTTCCTGACGATCATCGGCCTGGCGAACGCCGGCATCGTCCGCGCGGGTCAGGGAACGCCGATCAGCTTCGGCGTCGACGGCGGGCTGGCCGGCTGGCCGATGCTGGTCTTCGTCATCGGTCTGCTGCTCACCGCCGTGCTGGTCGTGCGCAAGGTCAAGGGCGCCCTGCTGATCGGCATCCTGGCGACCACCGTGCTCGCGATCGTCGTCGAGGCGATCGCGGAGGTCGGTCCGCGGACGGCCGGCGGCGAGGAGGTCAACTCGCGTGGCTGGGCGCTGCAGACGCCGGCGCTGCCCGACGACGTCGTGAGCACCCCGGACCTGTCGCTGCTCGGCAACTTCTCGCTGTTCGGCGGGTTCGAGCGCATCGGCATCATCGCCGCGCTGCTGATCGTGTTCTCGATCATGATCGCGGACTTCTTCGACACCGTGGGCACGGTGACCGCCGTCGGCGCCGAGGGTGACCTGCTCGACGAGAACCGCAACCTGCCCAGGTCCCAGCCGGTCCTGCTCGTCGACTCGCTGGCCGCCGCCGCCGGTGGCGCGGGCAGCGTCTCGTCGAACACGACCTACATCGAGAGCACCGCGGGCGTCGCCGACGGCGCGCGCACCGGCCTGGCCAGTGTCGTCACCGGCGCGCTGTTCCTGCTCATGATGTTCTTCAGCCCGCTGGTGCTGGCCGTGCCGTCGGAGGCCGCGGCCCCGGCCCTGGTCATCGTCGGCGCGCTGATGATCACCCAGATCCGGCACCTGGCGTGGGACGACATGTCCCTGGTCATCCCGGCCTTCCTCACCATCGCGCTCATGCCGTTCACGTACTCGATCACCAACGGCATCGGGGCGGGCGTGATCAGCTTCGTGCTGCTGCGCCTGGTCATCGGGCGGCGCAAGGACATCCACCCGCTGATGTGGATCATCGCGGTCATGTTCGTCATCTACTTCGCCCTGGAACCGATCCAGCAGATCGTCTGAGCGAGGTCCCCCTCGCAGGGCCCCGTCACCCACCGGTGACGGGGCCCTTCTCGTCGGTCACCCCGGCCGTTAGTGAGGTACGCTAACTATCGTGAGTCGGACGACGCTGGACACCGCGGCGCTCGCCCATGAACTGCGGCTGGCGGTCATGCGGTTCGCGCGACGGCTGCGGAACCAGCGCGTCGACACCTCGGTGACGCTCACGCACCTGTCGGCGCTGTCCACGCTCAAGCGCCACGGGCCCATGAGCGCGGGGGAGCTGGCCGCCCACGAGCGGGTCCAGCCGCCCTCGATGACCCGGGTGGTGGTGGCGCTGGAGGACATGGGTCTGGTCACGCGCACACCGCACCCGACCGACCGGCGGCAGGTCGTCCTCGGGCTCACCGACCGGGCCGGGGAGATGCTCGCCGCCGAGGGGCGGGCCCGCGAGGCCTGGCTGTCGGGGCGGCTGCAGGAGCTGACGCCGGAGGAACGGGGCGCGCTCCGGGAGGCGGCCACGATCATCGACAAGCTGGTCAGCGGGTGACCCGGACGAGCCCCGCCCGGAGCGCCGAGCAGGGACGGGCCCGCGGTGGCATGTTCCGCGCCCTGCGCGTGCGCAACTATCGCCGGTACGCGTCGGCGAACCTGGTCAGCCAGACCGGGACGTGGATGCAGCGGATCGGCCAGGACTGGCTGGTCCTGCAGCTCACCGACGACAGCGGGGTCGCCCTCGGGCTCATCACCGCCCTGCAGTTCGCCCCCACCGTGCTCCTGAGCCCCTACGGCGGGCTGCTCGCCGACCGCTATCCCAAGCGCCGGCTGCTGCAGATCTCCCAGGCCGCCATGGGTCTGCTCGCGCTGATCCTCGCCGTCCTGGTGGTCACCGACGCGGTGGCCCTCTGGCACGTCTTCGTGCTCGCCAGCGGCCTGGGTGCGGCCGCGGCGATCGACGCCCCCGTCCGGCAGGCATTCGTCTCGGAGATGGTGGGGCCCGAGCTGCTGACCAACGCGGTCAGTCTCAACTCGACGATCTTCAACGGTGCCCGACTCGCGGGCCCGGCGGTGGCGGGTCTCCTGATCGGCGCCGCCTCGGGGAACACGGCCCCGGCCTTCTTCATCAACGCGGCCAGCTTCGGCTTCACCATCCTCGCCCTGGGCTCCATGCGCGCCGACGAGCTCCGGCCCAGCGACCGGGTGGCACGGGGCAAGGGACAGCTGCGTGCGGGGGCGGCCTACGCCTGGGCCCATCGGGACCTGATGCTGGCGATGGGGCTGGCGTTCGTCGTCGGCACCTTCGGCTTCAACTACCAGATCACCATCGCGCTGATGGCCCGGGCGGAGTTCGGCCTGGGCGCCGAGGCGTTCGGTCTGCTCTCCACGGTGTTCGCGATCGGTTCGCTCAGCGGTGCGCTGCTCTCCACGCGGCGGAGCCAGCGACCCAGACAGCGCTTCCTGGTCGGCTCCGCGCTGGTGTTCGGCGTGCTGACCGTGATCACCGGACTGATGCCGGGCCATGTGGCCTTCGGTGTGCTGCTGGTGCCCACGGGTGCGGCTGCGCTGGTCTTCAGCGTGGCCAACAACAGCTTCGTCCAGCTGGGCGTGGACCCGCAGATGCGCGGCCGGGTCATGGCGCTGTACTTCATGTGCTTCATGGGCGGGACGCCGATCGGCGCGCCCCTGATCGGCCTCATCGCCGAGCACCTCGGGCCGCGCTGGGGGCTGCTCCTCGGTGGCGGCGTCGTCGTCGTGGCCGCGGGGGTCGCCGGCCTGCTGCTCGGCCGCGGGCGGTCCGTGCGGGTGGAGCGGGTGCGGGCACGCCCCTGGGTGCGGTTGCAGGTCGGGGAACGAGCTGCCCTCGCGCCCCGGGAGCGCGCCGAGGAGGAGGTGGTCGCCGGGCGGACGCCGGGCGTCCAGTCCGGTCCGCCGCGCGGCTGATCCGCGGTACGGTCGGGCCGTCCGTCCGTCACGGTCCGGAGTTGCCATGACCGGCTCACTCGTCCTGCTCGGCCTCCCGTTCGCCGCGCTCTGCGCCGTCGTCGTCGGGTACCTCCCGGCGGAACGCTGGCTGGCCGAGCGCGCCGCCCGACGCCGCGCGCGGCACAACCCGGCAGCCGGACGACGGCCGGTGGAGGCGGTGGCCGCCGACATCCGCCGGCTGGGCCGACAGCTGGACCTGATTCCTGCCGGAGCTCCGATGGTGCGTCGACGTGCCCTGCAGGCCGCCTACGACGACGTCCTCGTCGAGGCGGCCGGCATGCTCGGCGTGCCGCACGCGCTGGCCACCGAACCCCCGGGGCGCGCCCGCGACGTCGAGCGGCTCCGGTTGGTCACCGCGCTGCAGTTGGCCGGTCTGGCGGTCGGCGGCTGACCCCCGCCCGGCTGTTCTTCGCCGTCGATCCACCCGAGGGCGCACGCGCCGATCTGCAGCGAGCGGTGCAGTCGCTGCGCGGACTGGCCGGGGCACCCCGCTGGAACGAGCCGGCGCGCTGGCACCTCACGCTGCTGTTCCTGGGCGCGGTCCCGCGCGAGCTGATCACCGGGCTCGCCGATGCCGTGACTCCCGCCGTGGCCGCGGCGCCGCCCATCCGGCTGCGCTTGGCCGGCGGGGGACGGTTCGGGTCGCTCCGTCGTCCGCAGGTGGCCTGGGCCGGTGTCGACGGCGACGTCGGCCCGCTGGCCGAGCTGGCCGAGCGCCTGGTCGCCGCGGCCCGCGCCCTGGACCTGCCGGTGGAGGAGCGTCCGTTCCGCCCGCATCTGACCCTCGGCAGATGGCGTCCGCGTCAGCCGGCCGACGGGACGGTCACCGACCGGCTCGCGGACTACCGCGGGCCGGTGTGGCCGGTCCGCGAGGTGCGGCTCGTCGAGAGCCGGCTGGGACCGGCGTCGGCCCACGAGACCGTCGCGGCCTGGCCGGTCACCACGCGTACTCCATAGGGGCGGCCTTGTAGCCCGGGAAGATCTCGTCGAGGCGGCCGAGCTGGGCGTCGTCCAGCGTCAGTTCCAGCGCGGTGAGCGCGCCCTCGAACTGCTCCATGGTGCGCGGCCCGACGATGGGGGCGGTGACCGCCTTCTGGTGCAGCAGCCAGGCGACGCCGACGTCGGCCGGCGCGGCACCGATCTCGCGGCAGAACGCCTCGTACTCCTCGAGCTGGGGGCGCAGCTTCTCGATCCGGCGCTGGGTGCGCTCGTCGCTGCGCCGTCCGCTCTCTGCCTTCTCCAGGACGCCGGCCAGCAGCCCGCCGGCCAGCGGGCTCCACGGGATGATGCCGACGCCGTAGTGCCGCGCGGCCGGCAGCACCTCGAGCTCGACGTGCCGGGTGAGCAGGTTGTAGTGCGACTGCTCGCTGACCAGGCCCTGGAAGTTCCGTCGTGCCGCCGCCTCGTTGGCCGCGACGATCTGCCAGGCGGCGTGGTTCGAGGAGCCGACGTAGAGCACCTTGCCCTGGGCGACGAGGGTCTCGCAGGCCTGCCAGATCTCCTCCCACGGCGTCTTCAGGTCGACGTGGTGGAACTGGTAGAGGTCGATCCACTCGGTCTGCATGCGCCGGAGCGAGGCCTCGCAGGCGCGGACGATGTTGCGGGCCGAGAGGAAGGTGTCGTTCGGCCAGTCGGTCATGTTGCCGTAGACCTTGGTGGCCAGCACGGTCCTCTCCCGCCGCTGCCCGCCCTGGGCGAACCAGGTGCCCAGCACCTCCTCGGTGCGGCCCTTGCCGGCGTCCCGGCCGTAGACGTTCGCCGTGTCGAAGAAGTTCACGCCCTCGGCGAGAGCCCGGTCCATGATCGCGTGCGAGTCAGCCTCGGGGGTCTGCCAGCCGAAGTTCATGGTCCCCAGGCAGAGGCGGGAGACGGTCAGGCCGCTGCGGCCGAGGTGCGTGTAGTCCATGACGGCCACCCTGGCACTCTGTCGGTCGTGCCGCAGACCGATGACCAGTCGTACGACTTCGACACCGCCACCGCCGTCCGCCGGACCGAGGGGGACGTCTTCCTCGCCGACCTCGACCCCACCTGGCAGGTCGGCGGCGGCATCCTCAACGGCGGCTACCTGCTGTCGGTGGCGGCGCAGGCCGCGGTCATGGACAGCCCGCACCCCCACCCGGTCGCGGTGGCCGCGAGCTACGTGCGGACGACGGCGGCCGACACGGTGCAGCTGAAGGTCACCCCCGGTGCCGCGGGGCGGACCCTCGCCCACTCGCTGGTCACGCTCTCCGACGCGGCCGGCCGGCCGTCCCTCACCGTCCAGGCGACCACCGCCACCCTCGGCGACGAGGCTCCGGAGTACGAGGACGCGCCGATGCCGGTCATGCCGCCGCCGGAGGACTGCATCGACCTGGCCGCGCGGCTCAACCCGGACCCCAGCAAGCGGCCGGGCCTGAGCCGGCACGTGGACAGCCGGCTGGACCCCGCGACCGCCGGGTGGACGATCGGCGAACCGTCCGACGAGCCGGTGATCCGCGCCTGGGTGCGCTTCGTCGACGGCCGCCCGGCCGACCCGCTGGCGCTGCTCACCTTCGCCGACGTCCTGCCGCCGCTGGGGTTCGTGATCGGCCACCGCGGCTGGGCCCCGACCGTGCAGCTCCAGGTCCTGGTCCGCGGGCTGCCCGCGGAGGGCTGGTGCCTCGCGGAGACCAGCGCCCGGCAGATCGCCGGCGGCTGGCTCGACGAGGACTGCACCATCTGGGACTCCACCGGCCGGCTGGTCGCCCAGGCGCGGCAGCTGGCCCGGATGTCGCGCGCCGGCGGCTGACGGTCGTCAGCCCGGCAGCTCGACGTCGCCGGTGAGGTAGCGCTGCACGGTCGGGCCGATCGCGGCCACGAGGTTCTCGGGGCTGCTCGTGGCCAGCGGCTCGATGCGCAGGATGTAGCGGCTCAGTACGACGCCGGTCAGCTGCGAGAGGACGAGCGCGCCGCGGATCTCCGCCTCCCGGGGCGGCAGGTCCAGGCTGCCGACGACGCGCCGCAGCACCTGGGTGACGAGGAACTCCCGCAGGAGCTTGGCCCCCCACTCGTTGCCCACGGCCGACCTGAGCAGCGCGAGCCCCGCGGGCTGCATCGGTCCGTCCCACAGGCGGAGCAGGAGCCGGACGACGTTCTCGCCGACGTGGTCCCTGCCGCCGGCCAGCACCTCGGGCAGCAGCTCGGCCGGGTCGGCCGGGGCCTCGATGGCGGCGAGGAAGAGCCGGTCCTTGCTGCCGAAGTAGTGGTGGACCAGGGCCGGATCCACCCCGGCGGCGGTCGCGATGCCGCGGATCGTGGCCCCGTCGAACCCGCGCTCGCCGAACGCGCTGCGCGCCGCGGCGAGCACCGCCTCCCGCGTGTCCGGGTTGCCGGGACGCCGTCCGGGACGCCGGGTCTCGCTGCTCAGCTGGTCCTCCTCCGCAGGGTGCCGGCCGCCAGCGCGAGGGCGAGCACGGCGGCGCCGGCCACGATGCCGACGTCGGTCCACATCGTGCCGGTGGCCTCGGGCGAGCGTCCCACCTCCTGCAGCGCCTCGACCGCGTAGGTCAGCGGCAGGACGTCGCTGACCGCCTGCAGCCACCCGGCCATCTGGTCCCGCGGCACGAGCAGGCCGCAGAGGAAGAACTGCGGCAGCACGATCACCGGCATGAACTGCACGGCCTGGAACTCGCTCCGGGCGAAGGCGCTGGCCAGCAGTCCCAGCGCCACCCCGAGCGCGGCGTCGACGACGGCGATGAGCACGACGAGGGCCAGGGACCCGGCGACCTCGAGGTCGTAGAGCGTCGTCGCCACGGTGACGGTGACCACTGCCTGCACCGCGGCGGCGAGACCGAACGCAGTGCCGTAGCCGGCGAGCAGGTCCAGGCGCGACAGCGGCGTGGTGAGCAGCCGCTCGAGGGTGCCGGAGGTGCGCTCCCTCAGCATCGCGATGCTGGTCACCAGGAACATCACCACGAACGGGAAGATCCCGAGCATGGTCAGCCCGACCCGGTCGAACGTGCTGGGCTGCCCCGGTGCGGTGGGGACGTCCTGCCACACCAGGTAGAGCAGCCCCAGCAGCAGGCTGGGCAGCAGGACCATCATCGCGACGGTGCGGTGGTCGTGGCGGAGCTGCCGCAGGACGCGCCCGGTGGTGGCGGCGGTCAGCGCGGGGCTCATCGCGGTGCTCATGCCGCCACCTGCTCCCGGACGAGCCGGAGGAAGGCTTCCTCGAGGTCGGCGGTCCCGGTGTCGGCGCGCAGCCGGGCCGGCGTGGTGTCGGCCAGCAGTTCGCCCTCGCGCAGCAGCAGGAGCCGGTCGCAGCGGCTGGCCTCGTCCATGACGTGGCTGGAGACGACCAGGGTCGTGCCGGCGGCGGCCAGGGCGGCGAACCGCTCCCACAGCTCGACCCGGAGCACCGGGTCGAGCCCGACGGTCGGCTCGTCGAGCACCAGCAGTTCCGGCTCGCCGACGAGCGCGCACGCCAGCGAGGCGCGGCCACGCTGGCCGCCCGACAGGTCGCCGACGAGCTGGCCGGCGGCGTCGGCGAGGCCGACGTCGGCGATGGCGGCGTCGGCCACCCGGGTGCCGCGGCCGTAGAGGGCGGCGAAGTAGTGGGCGTTCTCGCGCACGGTCAGGTCGGCGTAGACGCTGGGCGCCTGGGTCACGTAGCCGACCCGTCGGCGCAGGCCGGCGGCGCCCGCCGGTTCGCCGAGCACGGTGACCTCGCCGGAGCGCACCTTCTGCACGCCGACCAGGGCCCGCATCAGCGTGCTCTTCCCGCTGCCGCTGGGACCGAGCAGCCCGGTCACCTGACCGGGCGGGACGGTGAAACCGAGCCCGTGCAGCACGCGGCGTGGTCCCCGGTCGACCACGAGATCCCGGACGACGACGGCGTCCATGACGACTCCTCGGAACTCAACGAGTGATGAACTCAACGCTAGATGAGTTGTCGAGGGCGCGTCAATGGGCTTCCTCGCGCGGCAGGCATGATCGGCGGCATGCCCCCGCCCGTCCTGATCACCGATCCGCAGGACCCGCGGGTGGCCGACTTCCGCGACCTCAAGGCGGGAGACCGGCCGGCGGGTGCGCCACCCGGCGTCTCGCCGGTCATCGTGGAGGGCACGGCGGCGATCGAGCGGTTGCTGCTCTCGCCCTACCGGGTGCGGGCGGTGTTCGGGGTGCCGGGCCGGGTGGAGGCACTCGGGGTGCCCGCCGACGCCCCCGTCTACGTCGCCGACAAGTGGGTGCTCTCGGAGGTCATCGGCTTCCGGCTGACCCGGGGCGCGCTGGCATCGGCCGACCGACTGCCCGCTGCGGACCTCGGGGGGCTGCTCCGCGGCCCCGACCCGGCGGCTCCGCGCCGCCTGGCGATCCTCGAGGCCCTCAACGACCACGAGAACCTCGGGTCGATCGCCCGTTCAGCGGTCGCGCTGGGCGTGGACGGGCTGCTGCTGGACCCGCGCTGCGCCGATCCGCTCTACCGGCGGTCGGTGCGGGTCTCGATGGGCCACGTGCTGACGTTGCCGTTCGCCGTGCTGCCCGACTGGCCCGGCGGCCTGGACCGGCTGCATGACGCCGGCTACCTCACCGTCGCGCTCACCCCTGCCGACGACGCGGTCGACCTGGCCGACGTCGATCCGCGCGCGCACCCGCGCACCGCGGTGCTGCTGGGCGCCGAGGGCCCCGGGCTGACCCCGGAGGCGCAACGGGCCGCACGGGTTCGCGCGCGCATCCCCATGCGCTCCGGGGTGGACTCACTCGGCGTGGCGGCCGCGGCCGCGGTCGCCTTCGCCGCCCTCCGTTAGAAGCGGAGGCTGAACCGCGCGAGGAGTTCCCGGGCCTGCTCGGCGTGGGCCGGGGCGCACATGACGTCGTAGCGGGCGGCGACGATCCGGCTGGTGCTGGTGAAGTCGCGCTTGCCCTGGGTGGCCGCGTAGCCCATCCAGCCGAACAGTGCGCCGAAGACGAGACCGATGAGCAGGCCGGCGAGCACGGAGCCGATCCACCCTGCACCGTCGGGGGCGAAGATGCCCAGGAGCAACCCGACGAACAGGCCCCACCAGGCGCCGCCGGCCGCCCCGGCGCCGATCGCCCGTCCGGTGGTCAGCCGGCCGAGCACCTTCTCGACCTGACGCAGGTCCGAGCCGATGATCGTCACGTTCTCGACGGGGAACTTCTCGTCGGAGAGGTGGTCGACGGCGGCCTGCGCACGCTCGTAGCTGTCGTAGGAACCGACCTGGACGCCGCCCAGCGGCATCGACACGGAAGCACTCATACCGGGGCAACGACCCATCCGAACAGCGTGTTCCACTCAGACGAGGCTGTCGGCCCAGGCCTGGTGCAACGCGGCGAAGCGGCCGGCTCCGGCCACGAGTTCGGTGGGGGTGCCGTCCTCGACGATCCGCCCCGCCTCCATCACGAGCACCCGGCCGGCGATCTCCACGGTGGACAGCCGGTGGGCGATGATCAGCGCCGTCCGGTCGGCGAGCAGGGTCCGCAGCGCGTGCTGCACCAGGCGCTCGCTCGGCACGTCCAGGGAGCTGGTGGCCTCGTCGAGGACCAGCACGGCGGGGTCGGCGAGGAAGGCGCGCGCGAAGCTCACGAGCTGCCGCTGCCCGGCGGACAACCGCCCGCCGCGCTTGTCCACCTCGGTGTCGTAGCCCTCGGGCAGGTCGGCGATGAAGGAGTGCGCCCCGATCGCCCGGGCGGCGCCCTCGATCTGCTCGCGGGTGGCCCCCGGGCGGCCGAAGGCGATGTTGTCGGCGACCGTGCCGGAGAACAGGAAGCTCTCCTGGGTCACCATCACCACGGCGCGTCGCAGGTCCCCGTCGGACAGCCGGTGCAGCGGGACGCCGTCCAGCCGCACCTCGCCGCTGACGGGGTCGTAGAACCGCGCGACCAGCCGGGCCAGCGTCGACTTGCCCGCACCGGTCGTGCCCACCAGGGCGACGGTCTGGCCGGGCGGCACGGTCAGCGTGAGCTCGGGCAGCACGGTGCTGTCGGTGTAGCCGAAGCCCACCCGGTCGAGGACCACCTCGCCGACGGCGGCCGGGAGCGGCACCGGGTCGGCCGGTTCCGGCACGGTGGGCCGCTCCTCGAGGACGCCGGAGAGCTTCTCGAGTGCGGCCGTGGCCGACTGGTAGCTGTTGTAGAACATCGCGATGTCCTGCAACGGGTCGAAGAACCGCCGCAGGTAGAGCAGGAAGGACACCAGCGTCCCGACGGCCAGCGCGCCGTCCAGGACCCGCAGCGCGCCGTAACCGAGGACGGCGACCGTGGTCAGGTTCCCGATCAGCGTCACGGCCGGCACGAAGACGGCGATCAGCCAGAACGCCCGGTGGTGCGCCTGGCGGTTGTCGTCGTTGAGCGCGGCGTACAGCTGGTCGTTGCGCGGCTCGCGGCGGAAGGCCTGCACCGCCCGGACGCCGCCGAAGGTCTCGGTGAACTGGACGATGAGGGCGGCGATCGTCTCGCGGGTGCGCCGGTAGGCGACGGTGCTGTTGCGCTGGAACCACCGGGCGACCAGGAACAGCGCGGGGAACCCCAGCAGGGCGACGAAGCCCAGCGGCGGGTCGAGCACGACCAGCACGACGCCGATGGTCAGCACGCTGAACAGCGCGGTGACCAGGTTGTCCAGGCCCTCGTCGAGCAGCTCGGCCAGCGCCTCGACGTCGCTGGTCAGCCGGCTGATCGTCTTGCCGGAGGTGTACCGCTCGTGGAAGGACAGCGGCAGCTTCTGCACGTGGGTGAACACCCGCCGGCGCAGGGTCAGCAGCATCGCCTGGCCCACCCGGCCCGACCGGGTCAGGAAGACGAACCGCAGCGCGGTGTCCAGCCCCGCCGCGGCCAGCATCGCCGTGCTGATCCACACCAGCGGCCAGGGGTCTCCGTCCATGAGCGCGGGGACGGCGACGTCGATGCCCACGCCGATGAGCAGCGGGCCGGCCAGCCAGGCGGCGTTCTGCACGACGATCGTCGCCAGCAGCCACCACAGCGCCCGCCGGTGCGGCCGCAGCAGCTCGCCGAGCAGCCGCCGGGATCGGTCGCGCAGGAAGATCCCGGCGCCCGTGGGCAGGTCGTCGGAGTCCTCCGTGGCGACGCCGCGCCAGCTCTGGTCGGGCAGGTCCTGGTCCGCGGTCATGGTCGCGCCTCCACCAGGTCGCTCTCCTGCGCCAGCAGGTCCCGGTAGGCCGGCACCTCGGCGAGCAGCTCCGAGTGCGTGCCCATTGCGGCGATCCGCCCGCCCGCCAGCAGCGCCACCCGGTCGGCCAGCAGGACGGTGGAGGGCCGGTGCGCGACGACCAGGGCGGTGGTCCCGGCCAGCACGTCGCGCAGGGCCCGCTCGACGAGGGCCTCGGTGTGCACGTCGAGTGCGGACAGGGGGTCGTCGAGGACCAGCACCGAGGGGCGGCCCAGGACGGCCCGCGCCAGCGCCAGCCGCTGCCGCTGCCCGCCGGACAGCGACAGGCCCTGCTCGCCGATGCGGGTGTCGAGCCCCCAGGGCAGGTCGTGCACGAAGTCGGCCTGCGCCGTGCGCAGTGCCTCGGCGACGTCGGCGTCGGTCGCGTCGGGGCGGCCCAGCGTCAGGTTCTCCCGGACGCTCATCGAGAACAGCGTCGCCTCCTCGAAGGCGACCGCGACGATCCCGCGCAGCTGGGCCAGCGGCAGGTCGCGCACGTCGACGCCGTCGAGGGTGACCCGGCCGGCGGTCACGTCGTGCAGCCGCCCGACCAGCGAGGTGAGGGTCGTCTTCCCCGATCCGGTGGCGCCGACCAGCGCGACGGTCTCACCGGGGGCGAGCTCGAGGTCGACGCCCTCGAGCACCGGGGTGGACGAGCCGGGATGGGTGAAGCCCACGTCCTCGAAGCGGAGCCGGGCGGGGGAGCCGATCGGCCGCGGCCCAACGCCGGGACGGTCGGTGACGGTGAGCGGCTCGTCGAGCAGTTCGCCGATGCGCTCGCACGCGCTGGCGGTCTCCTGGGCGAAGGCGAACAGGAAGCCCAGCGACAGGATCGGCCACAGCAGCACGGTGAACAGGGCGACGAACGCCACCAGCCCGCCGATGGTCAGGGCGCCGCCGCTCACCGCGAACGCGCCGCCCACCAGGATGACCGCGAGGGTCACCTGCGGGTGCAGCTCGAAGACGCACCACAGCAGGGCGAGCGTGCGCACCTTGTCCAGCTCCAGCCGGCGCAGGTGACGCGCCTTGGCGTCGTAGCGGCCGAACACCAGCCCGCTGCGGCCGAGCGACTTCACCACCCGGATGCCCTGCACGGCCTCCTCGACGTCGGTCGCGAGCTCGCCCTGCTGGTCCTGCACCCGGCGGGACTGCAGGTTGTAGCGCTTCTCCCAGCGCAGCGCCAGGACGGTCAGCGGAAGCGTGGTGAGCAGGACGGCGACGCCGAGCGGCCAGTAGGTGAGCAGCAGCAGCACCGAGACCACCGCGCAGGTGATCAGGTTGACGATGAGGAAGACCGCGGCGAACCCCACGAACCGGCGGACGGTGGACATGTCGCTGGTCGCGCGGGACAGCAGCTGGCCCGAGGCCCAGCGGTCGTGGAAGGCGACCGGCAGTCGCTGCAGCCGCTGGTAGAGGGCGTCGCGCAGGTCGCGCTCGATCTGCAGGCAGCTGCGGTTCATGGCCCAGCGGCGGACGAAGAACAGCACCGCCTCCGCGATCCCGAAGGCCAGCGCCAGGCCCAGGAGCGGCCACAGCCCGGCGCGGTCGCCGTCGGCGATCGGTCCGTCGACGACGGCCGCGGTGATCAGCGGGACGGCCAGTTGCGTCAGCGTGGCCAGGAGCGCGGCACCGAAGGTCAGCGCGACCAGCCGGCGGTAGGGCCGGATGTAGGGCAGGAGCAGGCGCAGCGCGGACAACCCGGTCCGGTCGGCGTGCGGGGTGTCGCGGGCGTCGTCCATGGCGGATCGAGGCTAGGCCGGGCCTCCGACAGGAGCGACCGACTTATCGGGTCAGCGGTTGCGCCGGACCCCGAAGACGATGTCCTCCCACGCCGGGATGCGCGCGCGCGGATCGTCGGAGTCGAGGTCCTCGCCGGGGCGGCCGAGCACCACGGTGTCGTGGTCGGCGATCTCGTCGAGGAAGGTCTCCATCGAGCGGTGGTCGTCGGGGGAGCCGCTGGCCGGGTGCACGTCGCGCACGGGGAAATCGTCCTCGGCGGCGTCGGGCGGGGGAACGCTGTCGTCGCGCAGCACCGAGACGGGCCGGGCGGCGGGCACCGGCGCCGGCGGCGGCGGCGGCGGGCCGGTGGGCACGTCGGGGACGACGCGCACCAGCCGGGTGCCCTCGGCGAAGTCCGTGGTCGCCGCGTCGAGCGGCGCCACGGTGCGCGAGGGGAGGTCGAAGGTCCAGCGAGCGGTGCCGGACTTCTCGCCGGCCCGCCACTCACCGGTGACCACCCAGGCGCCGGTGTCGCTGCGGTAGGCGTCCCAGGCCACCGCCTCGACGGCGGTGTCGATCAGCCGGAGCCGCTCGGTCATGAACTGCTGCAGCGTCGTCCCGGGCGTGCTGTCGGTGAGCCGGACCCGGGCCTCCCGGGCCTGCTCGGCGATCCGCTCGCGCTCCTGCAGCACCGGGTGGGCGAAACGCATGATCCGCTCCACCCGCGCCCCCGTGGCGGCGGCGACCTGCTCCGGGGTCTCGCCGGCGCGGATGCGTGACTGGATCACCCGCGGGGGCAGTTCGGTGCCCAGGTCGACGTCGATCTGGGTGAGCCGGCGGGAGTCCCCCCGGGCGGCGGCGCGCACCCGGTCGTCGACGGGGAGTGCGAACTTCTCCTCGCCGTCCTCGGTGTCGGCGACCAGCAGCAGGCTCGATCCGTCGTCGGAGAGACCCACGAGGCGCAGCGTGCGCACGGGCGACCTCCTGGAGACATGAGCGGTCCGGAGAGAGACCGGAGCCCGAGGCTATCGGCGCGCCGCCGCGGCGCGCCGCAGGCTCGCCCGACGCGGCGCGTCCTCGTTCCCCCGGACGGGGGGTGCGACATCCGGCGTCGCGTGTCGATGACATCAGGGACACCTCCCGGAAACGGGCACGCGGCACCGTGGGCCGCGGGCGCTGGGACGGGAGGTGCGGCTGGGAAACGACGACGACGGCGCGCAGCCGGTTCCTCGCCGCGAGGGCCGGACCGGGCCCGCGGCGTGGAATCCTGCCGCTCGCGTTCCGCTCCCCGGGACGGAACTACGAGAGCCGAGGAGGTGCGATGGCCAGCCCCGTGACCGACCTGGTGCCCGCCACGTCCGCGCGGCTCGACGCCCGGCCGGCCCTGGTGCAGATCGCCGGGGCCGTGGGCGCCTGGTGCCCCGCGGTGTCCCCCGACGGGCGGTGCGTCGCCTACGTCACCGACCGGTCGGGCATCCCGCGGCTGGAGGTCGCCTCGGTCGACGGTGCGCAGGTGCCGGTGGTCCTGTCCCAGCCGGACCAGGAGGTGGTCTCGGTCGCCTGGTCGCCGGACGGCGCCTGGCTGGCCTACCTCGTCAGCCCCGGCGGGTCGATCTGCGCCGAGCTGCACGTGGTGCGTCCCGACGGCAGCGAGGCACGCCTCGTGGCCGGGCACGATCCTCGCGCGACGGTCTTCGCCGGTGGCTGGACCGGCCCCGGCTCCTACGTCTGCTCGATCGCGCCCGGGAACGGGCCGGACGCCGACGTCGTCCTCGTCGACGTCGCG
This sequence comes from Candidatus Blastococcus massiliensis AP3, assembly GCF_000582785.1. Taxonomy (GTDB): domain Bacteria; phylum Actinomycetota; class Actinomycetes; order Mycobacteriales; family Geodermatophilaceae; genus Blastococcus; species Blastococcus massiliensis. The sequence goes on along the minus strand of NZ_HG931173.1, from coordinate 1,271,025 downwards.
ACCGGCGGGTGCCGGACGCTGGCGCGCGGGGGCTTCCTCTCGGTCTGCGCGGTGTCGGCGGACGGGCGCACAGTCCTGGCCCGTCGTGGCCCTCGCGGGTACCGGCACGTCGTCGCCGTGGACGTGGCCACCGGGACCCAGCGCCCGGTGCTGGCACCCGACGCCCCCGGCGGCGTGGCCTCCGAGGACGGCCGGTTCGCCCACGACGAGCGGGCGGTCTACCTGCGCGCCTCGCTGCCCGGGCCGCTGTTCGCCGATCGCGCCGGGCTGGTCGAGGTGCCGATCGGTCCGGACGGGCCCACCGGTCGCGGCCGGACCGTCCTCTCCCGCGCCGACGCCGATCTCGACGGCTACGCCCTCCGCGCCGACGGGACGGTGCTCGCCGTCTGGAACGTGGGCGGCGTCAGCGAACTCGTCGTGCACGCGCTCTCCGACGGGTCGCCGGTGCGCTCGATCCCGCTGCCCGACGCGGTGCTGCCCGGATGGTCGCTCACCCCCGACGGCAGCACCGTGATCGCCGAGCTCACCGGCCCCACCACCCCGCGCTCGCTGTGGCGGCTGTCGCTGGACGGCGGAGCGGCCGCGCCGCTGCCGAGCGCCGGCGCCCGCCCCCGTCGGGCCGGTCTGGTGACGCCGGAGCGGTACGACTACCGGGCCCCGGACGGGATGCCGCTGTCGGGCTGGCTGTACACCCCGCGCGGCGCGCAGGCACCCAACCGCACGGTCGTCAGCTTCCACGGCGGTCCCGAGGGGCAGGAACGCCCGGTCTTCAACCCGCTGGCGCAGTGCCTGGTCGCCGCCGGGCTGACCGTCTTCGCGCCGAACGTGCGGGGTTCGGGTGGCTTCGGCCGCGCGTTCATGACCGCCGACGACGGCGCCGCCCGCGAGGCGTCCTTCGAGGACGTGCGGACGACGGTCGACGAGCTGGTCACCGCGGGCATCGCGGTGCCCGGCCGGATCGGCGCGCACGGCTGGTCCTACGGCGGCTACCTCGCCCTCGTCGCGCTCACCCGCTGGCCGGACCTCTTCGCCGCCGGTGCCACCCTGGCCGGCATGAGCGACCTCCGAACGTTCTTCGCCGGCACCGAGCCGTGGATGGCGGCGGCCTCGGTCACCGAGTACGGCGACCCGGTCGCGGACCGCGAGATGCTCGCGGCGATCTCGCCCATCACGGCGCTGGACCGGGTCACCTCGCCGTTGCTGCTGGCCCACGGGGACCGCGACACGAACGTGCCGGTGGCCGAGTCGGTGCAGGCGCACCAGGAGCTCGCCGCCCTCGGTTCCCCCTGCGAGCTGCTCCTGCTCCCGGGCGAGGGCCACACGATCGTCGGCCGCGACCACCTCGTCGAGCTCAGCGAGCGGGTCACCGCCTGGTTCGACCGCTGGCTGTGAGCGGAGGCCTGTTCGCCGGCTATCCCGCGCCCACCGCCGACGAGGCGGTGACCGGGGACGGCCGCCTGCGCCCTGACTACGCGGTCCTGGAACCGGTCCTGGCGGAGCTGGGTGCTGCCGGGCTCGGTGCCGCGGCGCAGACGATCGGCGAGCTGCGGGCGGCCCGCGGCGCCACGCTGGGCAGGTGGCGCGACGGCCGTCACGAGCGGCACCCGGTGCCGCTCGACCCGCTGCCGCGGCTGATCCCCGCCGACCAGTGGCGGCTGCTCGCGGCCGGGGTCGAGCAGCGTCACCGGGCCCTGATCGCCTTCCTCGCCGACGCCTACCGGGCGGCCGGCCGTCGTCGCGGCGATCGCGACCGGGCGCCGGAGATCGTCCGCGCCGGCGTGCTGCCCGAGTGGGCGGTGGCGCACAACCCCGCGCGGAGCCCCTCGGCGGTCGGACAGGCGTGGCCGGGGCAACCCCGAGCGACCGTCGCCGCCTTCGACCTCGTGCGCACCGCCGACGGCGGGTGGACGGTGACCGGCGACGACCTCTGCGCGCCGGCCGGTCTCGGCTTCGCCCTGGAGGAACGCCTCGCCCTGCGCGCCGCCGTCCCGGAGCTCTTCCGTGCCGGTGACCCCGGCGATCCGGGTGCGGCTCTGCCGCTGCTGCGCACGGCCCTGGCCGGGGCGGCACCACCCGCGTCCCCGGGGCCGCCGCGGATCGCCGTCCTCACCGCGGGGGAGAGCGAGAGCTCCTGGTTCGAGCACGCCGTGCTGGCCGAGGCGCTCGGCGTCCCGCTGGCGCGGGCCGGGGACCTCTGGCCGCGGGCCGACGGCGGACTGGAGGTGACGGTGGACGGGAACCGGACGCCGGTCGACGTCCTCTACCGGCGTTTCGACGAGGCGATCCTGCCCGCGTACCGCACCGCCGTCGGGCATCCCCTCGACCTGCAGCTGACCGAGGCGGTCCGGGCCGGGCGCCTGGGGCTGGTGAACGTGCCCGGCAACGGGCTGGCCGACGACTCGGCCACCTTCGCGTGGGTGCCGGCCATGATCGGCTTCTACCTGGGCGAGGCGCCCCTGCTCGCCTCGCCGCCCACGTGGGTGCTGGCCGACCCCGGCCGGCTCGCCGAGGCCCTGGACCGGCTGGATCGGCTGGTGGTCGAGGAGGTCGCGGGGTACGGCGGCGTCGGAGCCGTCGACGGGCGCACCTGCGGTGCCGGGGAGCTGGCCGATCTGCGGGCGGCGATCGAGGCGGCGCCGCACCGCTTCGTCGCCACGGAGCCGGTCGACGAGGCGACGCTGCCGGCGCTCGTGGACGGCGCCCTGCGGCCCCGGTCCGCCCGGCTGCGGATCTTCTCGGTCGCCGCGGGCGAGGGGACGACCGCGCTCCGGGCGCCGTGGACCCGGGTGGACCTCGGTGGTCCGGTGGGGGGGAGCAAGGACACCTGGCTCCTGGCCTGACGGATCAGACCGCGGCACCGGCCAGTCGGGCGCGGATGACCACCGTCGTCCCCTCGGGGCTGGGCGTGGCGGTGACGTCGGCGAAGGCGCTGATCAGCGTCGAGCCGCGACCGCGGTCCATGCTCGGCACCCGCTCCCGCCACTGGCCGTAGTCGCGCACCGTGATCTCCACCCGGCCTCCGCCCACGACGGCGGACACGTCGAAGTACGGCTGGGTGGGGTCCTGGGCGTGCTCCATGGCGTTCGTCGCCGCCTCGCAGGCGGCGAGCAGGAGGTCGTAGGCCTGGTCCTCGGCGGCACCCGCATCCGCCAGCCAGGCGCGCAGCCCGCGGCGCAGCACCGGGATGGACGACGCGGTCGACGGCAGCCGCCACTCGGCGACCGGCGCGGCGGCCGGATCCTGGGGTCGCCGTGGCTGCGGCGGTCCCGGCCGGGCACCGGCGGGTGGCCGGGACGCGGGGACCGGCGCGACGACGATGCATGCGGCGACCCGCCGGACGGCGGCTCGGCCGGGCCGTCGGCGACCGGGCCGTCGGCGACGGGGGCGGCGGCCGCACGGTCCGCGGCGCGCTCGAGGGCGACCCGCACGCGGGCGATGAGCTCGTCGGCCCGGAACGGCTTGGCGAGGTAGTCGTCGGCTCCGGCCTCGAGCCCCTCGACCGACGCCTCCTGGCCCGCGCGGGCGGTCAGCATGATGACCGGGATCCGGCGGGTGACCGGGTCCGCGCGGAGGGCGCGCAGCAGCTCGAAGCCGTCGACGCGGGGCATCATCACGTCGGTCAGGACGATGTCGGGCCGCCGCTCGGCGACCGCCTCCAGCGCCTCGGCGCCGTTCGCCGTCGTCCGCACCGTCCAGTGCGGCCCGAGCAGGCGGGTGAGGTAGGCCCGCATGTCGGCGTTGTCGTCGACGACGAGGACGTCCCGTGCCGGGGACGCGGACGCTGTGGCCCGCCCCGGGCGGGTGGTGTCCTCCTCCCAGCTCGCCGCCTCGCCCCGGGCGGCGGCCGACGGCGTCGCCGCCTGCCGGTCGGCGTCGTCGGCGTCCGGGACGCCGTAGGGCAGCGCGACGGTGAAGGTGCTCCCCACCCCGGCCTCGCTGGTCACCGACACGGCGCCCCCGTGCAGCGCGGCGAGCTCGTGCACGAGCGCCAGGCCGATACCGGTGCCCTCCCGGGTGCGGGCGGCGGCGCCGGGCACCCGGTGGAACCGCTCGAACAGGTGCGGCAGCTCGTCGGCGACGATCCCGACGCCCGTGTCGGCGACGGCGAGCCGGAAGCCCGCGTCGTCGGCCCGCAGGGAGACGTCGATCCCACCGACGAACGTGTACTTGACCGCGTTGGCCAGCAGATTGACGACGATCTTCTCCCACATGCGCGGGTCGACGTGGGCGGTCCGGTCCAGGGGAGGGCAGTCGACGGTGAGCCGCAGGCCCGCGCGCTCGGCGGCCGCCCGGAAGATCCCCGCGAGCTCCGCGGTGAAGGTGGCGACGTCGGTGCGCACCCGCACCGGGTTGGCCCGGCCGGCCTCGATGCTGGCGAAGTCGAGGAGGTCGTTGACCAGTCGCTGCAGCCGCTCGCCGTTGCGCAGCGCCAGGTCGAGTTCCTCCCGGGCGCCGGCGGGCACGGGGGCGGTGGTGTCGGCCAGGACGTCCGCGAGCGGGCCCAGGAGCAGGGTCAGCGGCGTGCGCAGCTCGTGGCTGACGTCGGAGAAGAAGGTCGTCTTCGCCCGGTCGAGCTCGGCGAGCGACTCCGCGCGCTGCCGCTCGGCCGCGAAGGCCCGGATGGTGGCGATGGCGGAGGCGAACTGGCCCGCCACGAGCTGGTGGAAGCTCCGGTACTCGACGTCCAGGGCGAGGTTGGGGCTCGTGCCGAGCAGCAGGACCCCCATCGGCTCGCCGTCGCGGGCGGTGGTCAGCGGCAGGACGACGGCGTCGGTGACCTGGTCGCCGAACGGGCCGCCGGACGCCCCCAGTCGCCCGGCGACCGCGGCGAGGTCGGCCTCGGAGCCGGTGCTGCCCGGGAGGAGGTCGGGGTGGCAGCCCACGGTCGCGACCCTGGTGAAGGCGGACTCCCCGGGGGTGGAGAGGTAGACCGCGGCGAACGGGACGTCGAGCTCACCGTCCAGCGCGGCGCACATCGCCTCGACCGACGACCGCTCGTCGCCCAGGTGACCGCCGACGGTGGAGAGCGTGTGCAGCAGGCGCTGCCGGCGGGCGCCGATCACGCGCCCGGTCACCTCGGTGCAGACGCAGTGCATCCCCGCCACCCCGCCGTCGTCGTCGAACGCCGGCGCGTGCGAGACGGTGAAGTAGGTCTCCTCGCGGTAGCCGGACCGCTCGAGCGGCAGGAGCAGTTCGGGCAGCCAGGAGGCCTCGAGGGTGGTCATCGCGTGCTCGATCGGAGGCTGCAGTGCTGCCCAGCTCTCGGCCTGGGTGACGCGGATGTCCCGGCCCATGGCGGCGGGGTGCTTCCCGCCGATCAGCGGGATGTAGGCGTCGTTGTAGAACTGCAGGAACTCCGGTCCCCAGGTCAGCACCATGGGGAAGCGGGACACGAGGACGGTGCGGACGGCGTGCCGGAAGCTCGCCGACCAGCTCTCGACCGGGCCGACCGACGTGGTCGACCAGTCGAAGGCGGCCATGAGCCGACCCATCTGGCCGCCGGCCGCGAACAGGTCGCCGGGGGCAGCTCCCGCGGGGGGATCGGGAACCACGCTCACCTCCTGCGGCAGGCCGCGACCGTCAGAGTCGTTCCACCACGTGGTCGATGCAGGCGGTCAGCGCGCTGACGTCGTCCGGGTCGACCGAGGGGAACATGCCCACGCGCAGCTGGTTGCGGCCCAGCTTCCGGTAGGGCTCGACGTCGACCACGCCGTTGGCGCGGAGGGTCTTCGCGAGGGCGGCCGCGTCGACCGAGTCGGCGAAGTCGATCGTGCCGACGACGAAGGAGCGCTCGTCGGGGTTGGTCACGAACGGCGTCGCGTACGGGGACTTCTCCGCCCAGGAGTACAGCCGGCCGGAGGACTCCCGGGTGCGGTCCACCGCGCCGGAGAGGCCGCCCAGCGACAGCAGCCACTGGATCTGGTCGGCCAGCAGGAAGAGGGTGGCCACGGCCGGGGTGTTGTAGGTCTGGTCCTTGGTGGAGTTGTCGATCGCGATCGACAGGTCCAGGAAGCCGGGGACCCAGCGACCGGAGCCCTTGATCTCCGCCACCCGCGCGAGCGCGTCGGCCGACATGAGGGCGACCCACAGGCCGCCGTCGCCACCGAAGTTCTTCTGCGGGGCGAAGTAGTAGACGTCGGTCTGCGAGACGTCGACCGGCAGACCGCCGGCGGCGGACGTGGCGTCGATGAGGACGAGGGCGTCGGCGTCGGTGCCGGCCGGCCGTGCGACCGGGGCCATGACGCCGGTGGAGGTCTCGTTGTGCGCCCACCCGTAGGCGTCGACGCCCGCCTGCGCGGTCGGGAGCGCCAGCGTGCCGGGCTCGGCCTTCGTGATCACCGGGTCGCCGAGGAAGGGCGCCTCCTTCGCGCCGGAGGCGAACTTGGCGGAGAACTCGCCGAAGGTGCCGAACGCCGCGCGGTCGCGGATGAGACCGAAGAGCGCGGCGTCCCAGAACGCCGTCGTCCCGCCGTTGCCGAGCACGACCTCGTAGCCGTCGGGCAGGTCGAACAGCTCGCGCAGCCCCTCGCGGACCTGGCGGACGAGCCCCTTGACCGGGGCCTGCCGGTGGGAGGTGCCCATGATCGCGGCGCCGTCGCCGGCCAGGGCCTGCAGCGCCTCGGGGCGGACCTTGGAGGGGCCACACCCGAACCGGCCGTCTGCGGGCAGGAGCTCGGCGGGGATCTGGATGCTCATCCGGGACGTGCCTCTCGGTTCTGGGTCGGCGGTGCGGACGACGACGGCCCGGGGCCGCAGGAGGGCGGACCGGGCCGTCGACGCAGGACGGGACGTGGCGGTCAGTCCTGTGGGAGCTGGCTGGTTCCCGTCGTCTGGATGGTGTCCCAGCCCTCGACCTCGTCGGGCTTGCGGGGGTCGGGGCCGATGTAGCGGGCCGACGGGCGCACGAGGCGGCCGGTGTTCTTCTGCTCGAGGATGTGCGCGCACCAGCCGGCGGTGCGGGCACAGGTGAACATCGAGGTGAACATGTGGCTCGGGACCTCGGCGAAGTCAAGGACGATGGCCGCCCAGAACTCCACGTTCGTCTCGACCGGCCGGTCGGGACGCCGCTCGCGCAGCTCCTTGAGGGCGGCCTGTTCCAGGGCCAGGGCGGCCTCGAAGCGCGGGGCGCCCAGTTCCTCGGCGGAGCGGCGCAGCACGCGGGCACGGGGGTCCTCGGCGCGGTAGACCCGGTGTCCGAAGCCCATCAACCGCTCCTTGCGGTCGAGGAGGTCCTTCACGTACTTGTCGGCGTCGCCGGTCTTCTCCACGTCGTCGAGCATGTGCAGCACCCGGGAGGGGGCGCCGCCGTGCAGGGGACCGGACATGGCCCCGATGGCGCCGGAGAGCGAGGCCGCGACGTCGGCGCCGGTGGAGGCGATGACCCGGGCGGTGAAGGTGGAGGCGTTCATGCCGTGCTCGGCGGCCGAGGTCCAGTAGGCATCGACGGCGGCGACGTGGCGGGGGTCGGGCTCGCCGCGCCAGCGGACCATGAAGCGCTCGACGATCGTGGCCGCCTCGTCGATCCGGCGCTGCGGGACGGCGGGGATGCCGATGCCGCGGGCGGACTGCGCCACGTAGGACAGCGCCATGACGGCGGCCCGGGCGAGCTCCTCGCGGGCCTCCTCGGCGTCGATGTCCAGCAGCGGGCGGTAGCCCCAGATCGGGGTGAGCATCGCCAGCGCGGCCTGCACGTCGACGCGGACGTCGCCGGTGTGGACCGGGATGGGGAACGGCTCGGCCGGGGGGAGGCCGGGGCCGAACTTGCCGTCGACCAGCAGGGCCCAGACGTTGCCGAAGGTGACCTTGCCGACCAGGTCCTCGATGTCGACGCCGCGATAGCGCAGAGCACCGCCGTCCTTGTCGGGTTCGGCGATCTCGGTCTCGAAGGCGATGACGCCTTCCAGGCCGGGTACGAAGTCGTCGGCCATCTCGCATGCTCCTCTGCGCGCGGGACCCGTGCGCGCATGGGTCATGGCGCACGCTTGCCTTGCGACCCTAGGCCGTGAGCCCGCCTTCGTCACAAGGGGGGCGGTCCAGGGGGTCTCTGCTCCCCCGCCCTTCAGTAGGGCGGGGGTGTGGTGGCGGCGGCGAGCCCGCTCGGGGTGGTGACGGTGAGGGTGCCGTCGGGGGTGAGGTCGTAGGTCCAGCCGGGGGCTTGGTGCTTGCCGCGGTGGTCGCCGGTGCAGAAGCCGGTCATGTTGTGCGCGCTGGTGGGTCCGTGGGGTGCGGGGGTGTTGTGGTCCAGTTCGCCGCCGCGTGCGACGGGCCTTCGGCAGCCGGGGAAGCGGCAGCGGGAGTCGCGGGCGCGGAGGTAGCGGTCGAGTGCTGCGGCGGGCCGGTGGCCGTCGGTGGGTGGTGGTGGGCCGAGGCCGGGGCGGCCGGTGAGGTCGTGCTGGCAGTTCTCGGGCTTGCGGATGCAGGCCGGTCGGCCGCAGTGGGATCTGCGGCGTAGTTCGCGGGCGTCGGTGAGGGCGAGCAAGGTTCCGGTGAGTTCGTCGATGACGGCGATGCGGGGCCGGTCGGCGAGGGCGCCCCCGGCGGTGCGGTCGAGCAGCGCGGCCAGTTCGGCGCGCCGCTGGACGGTGGCGGCGCGCAGGGCATCGAGGTCGGTGGCGGCGATGTCGATGAGGTGTCCGCCGCGGGCCTGGGCGGCACGGTCGTCGGCACGCTCGTCCAGCCAGGCCCGGCCGGCGGCCGCGGAGGCGCGGTTGAGCGCTCGATCCAGCTCCAGCAGGGCGAGGCCGGCCTGTTCTGCGGCGGTGCGTGCCGCCGCCCGCACGCCCTCGGCCGGGGCAGCAGGGGGATGAGGCGTGGCCGAATCGGGCTCCGCCTCGTCCCGGTCGTCGTCCTCGCGGGGGTCGGCGGCGTGGTCGGCTCGGTCGTGGTCGGGTTCTTCGGGGTCAGGGTGTTGGTGGGCGTTGCGGCGAGCTTCCTCGTCCCACCAGCGCTGCTGCACCTCTGGTGGTGGGTCGTCCTCGCCGCCCCACACGCCGGCCATCGCGCGGGCGTCGATCTCGGCTTCCCACCGGTCGAAGTCGGCCCGGGCGTGCTCCGGCCAACTGTCGTCGGGCAGTCCGGTGGGGTCCCAGGGCACGGCCGGCGCGGCCACCGGCGACGCGGTGCTCGGTGCGGTGTCGGGTGTGGGCTCGGGTGTGGCTGGCGCGTCGCTGAGGAGGCCGAGGGCTCGGGCGAGGGCGCGGACCATCTCCGCCGGGACCGGTTCGCCGCCGACGTCGCCGGGTGCGTTGCCGCCGAGCAGGGTGCGGACTCCGGCGACCAGGGTCAGCTGCGCCTGCACCGGCGGCAGTTGCGACTCACCGGGCCGCAGCACGAGGTCCAGCAGGACGTCGGCCATCTTCTGGCCGCGGGTCCGCGTATCGGCGGGGTCGTCGTCGAGGGCGTCGGCGTACCGGCCCAGCGCGTCGATCACGGCCTGGGCCTCCGGCGCGGTGAGCAGCGCTTCGAGCACCGCCATCCCCGGGCGCCGGTCGGTGCGCACCCAGGCGCCGCGGGCCCGCAGCGCGGCCACCAGATCGGCGGCCTCCTGCTTCGGGTCGCGGCCCAGGCCCATCCGGCGCACCTTGTCGGCCAACTGCGGCGGGGTGGTGAGGTGCCGCGTGCCCGCCCGGGCGGCCACCCACGCGAGCACGTCACGCTCGAGTTCGGCGCGCATGCCGTCGTCGGCCACGACCGCGACCCGTTCCAGCAGGGGGAACAGGTGCCCGGGATGCAGCAGCCCGGACTCCAGCGCGTCCAGCGTGGCCGGCAGCCTGTGCACCAGCGTCATCGCCCGCTCCAGCTCCCGGCCGGCGGCCGGCTTGCTGATCGACAGCGCGATCGAGAGCTCCGGCACCGCCCACTCGCTCACCCCGGCCAGCACCTCGGGTCGTGCCGCGCGGCGCTCAGCGCTCATCGCCCCGGGCTCGCCGGGCTGCCGGTCGGCCGACGCCGGCCGGGACGCGGCGAACTCCGCGATCGCCCGCGCCCGGACCGCGGTCAGCCGGGCGATCTCCCGGTCCGCGGCCTGCACCACCCCCAGCGGACCCGACGCCCACCCGGCCACGGGCGCATCCGCCACGGCGGTCGACTGGGCTCCCCTGTGTTCGATCGTATGTTCGACCACTGACAATTCTCGTGCGCCCGCTCGCCGGTTCGGGCGTGGGGCGGCGAACGAGTTCGGCGGCGTGGCGTCGTCCCGGGCGCTCCCGCGCCGCCGTGCCCTCCCGCGCCGCGGGACGCACACGGTGTCAGCATGGCGGCGTGCCCGACCTCTCCCGCATGCGCAGGGACTACGACGCCGGCCGGCTCACCGAGGAGGACCTCGCCCCCACGTGGGTCGAGCAGTTCGACCGCTGGTTCGCCGACGCCGTCGCCGCCGAGCTCCCCGAGCCCAACGCCGTCGTCCTCGCCACGGCCGACGCGGACGGCGCCCCCGACGCCCGCATCGTCCTCATGAAGGGGTACGGCGCCGACGGGCTGATCTTCGGGACCAGCTACGCCTCGGCGAAGGGCGCGCACCTGGCGGTGAACCCCCGTGCGGCCCTGGTCTTCCCCTGGCACCCGCTGCAGCGCCAGGTGCGGGTCACCGGCCGGGTGGAGCGGATCGGCGACACCGCCTCGGATGCGCTGTGGGACCCGCGCCCGCGCGGCTCGCAGCTGGCCGCGGCCGCCTCGCTGCAGTCGACCGTCGTCGACTCCCGCCGGGAGCTCGAGGAGCGGGTGCGCCGGCTGGACGAGGAGACCCCCGAGGGCAAGGTGCCCCGTCCGGCGGTGTGGGGCGGGTACCGCGTCGTGCCGGAGCGGGTGGAGTTCTGGCAGGGCGGTGCCGACCGGCTGCACGACCGCATCCGGTTCGTGCGCGACGATGTCGAGGGAGGCGGCTGGATCGTCCAGCGGCTCGCGCCGTGAGCACCCCGCCGATCGGGCCCGTGGACCCGGTCGAGGGCGGAAAGGCCGTGGAGGAGCCGGTTCCGGTTCCTGCGCGGCGTTCCTGGGCGATGGACACGACGCCCCTGCGGATCCCGGCCTACCGGCGGCTGTTCTGGGGCGTGGCCGCCACCATGCTCGGTCAGCAGATGACGCTGGTCGCCGTCCCGTTCCAGGTCTACGCGCTCACCGGCGACTCCCTGATGGTCGGCGTCACCTCGATCGTGGCGCTGGTCCCGCTCATCGTGTTCGGGCTCCTCGGCGGAGCGATCGCCGACTCCATGGACCGGCGCCGGCTCATGCTCATCACCTCGGCCGGCGCCGCGGTGACCAGCGTGCTGCTGGCCGTCCAGGCCCTGCTCCCCGGTGAGGGGAACCTCGCGGTGCTGTGGGTGCTCACCGCCTGCGTCTCGGGCTTCGCCGCCGTCAACCAGCCGGCCCGCAGCGCGGTCATCCCGGCGCTGGTCGGGCGGGACGCCGTCCCGGCGGCCAACGCCCTGTCCATGACCGTGCGCCAGGCCGCGGTGATCGTCGGCCCGCTGCTCGCCGGCGTCCTCATCGGCATGGGCGAGCTGTTCCTGACCTACGCGATCGACGCGGTCGGCTTCATCGTCGCCGCGGTCCTGCTGCGCGGGCTCCCGTCGCTGCCGCCGGGTCGGGACACCGGGCCGCTGCGGCTGGGTGCGGCGATCCGTGGGGTGGGGGAGGGCTTCGCCTTCCTGCGCACCCAGCCGGTGCTGCTCATGACGTTCGTGGTCGACATCATCGCGATGTGCTTCGCCTGGCCGCAGGCGGTGTTCCCCGAGCTGTCGGAGACCCGGTTCACCGACTCCCCGAACTCCCTGGGGTGGTTGTTCGCCGGCGTCTCCATCGGCGCGCTGCTCATGGGGCTCACCTCGGGCTGGGTGTCCCGGGTCGACCGGCAGGGGGCGGTGGTCCTCGGGGCGATCGCGGTCTGGGGCGTGGCGATCGTCGGGTTCGGCTGGGCGAACTCCCTCTGGCTCGCCGTGCTCTGCCTGGCAGTGGCCGGCGCCGGAGACATGGTCAGCGCGGTGCTGCGCTCCTCGATGCTGCAGCTGGCCGCGCCGGAGGAGATGCGCGGGCGCATGCAGGGCGTGTTCATCGTCGTCGTCGCCGGGGGGCCGCGGCTGGGTGACCTGCGGGCGGGGGCGCTGGCCAGCGCGGCGTCGGTGAGCGTGGCGATGGTGTCCGGCGGCGTGATCGTCGTGCTGGCGATGGTGCTGGTCGCGGTGGTCGTGCCGTCGTTCTGGCTCTTCCGCGCCTCCCGCACTCAGGTCTAGGGGAGTGCGGCGGCGACCACCTCCAGGTCGTCGACCAGGGCTGCGAAGGCCGCGTCACGGGCGTCGTCCGGGGTGCGCAGGATCGCCGAGGGATGGGTCGTCGCGAGGATCCACGTCTGGGCGGGGGCCGCCTCGTCGGGCTCGTCGTCGTCCGCCTCCTGGGCAGACGGCGACGGCGGCAGGCCGGGCAGCGTCCAGGGCAGCAGCCGGCCGCGGTCGGCGGTGATGCGAAAGGACGGCGCGATGAGCGCCTTCGCCGCCGTCGCGCCCAGGGCCACCACCACTTCGGGCCGGAGGACGACGAGCTCCGACTCCAGCCACGGCCGGCACGCGCGCAGGTGCTCCGCACCCGGTGTCCGGTGGATCCGTCGCTTGCCCTTCGGCGTGAAGCGGAAGTGCTTCACCGCGTTGGTGATGTAGGCGTCCCGACGGTCGATGCCGGCGTCGGTGAGCGCCCGGTCGAGCAGCCGGCCGGCCGGCCCGACGAACGGTTCGCCGGTGCGGTCCTCCTGGTCGCCCGGCTGCTCTCCGACGAACACGATCCGCGCGGTCGCCGGCCCCTCGCCGAACACGGTCTGCGTCGCCGGCTCCCAGAGCTCGCACGCCCGGCAGCCGGCCGCCGCGCCGCGCAGGCCGTCCAGGTCCAGGCCCGACGGCGGCCGCGCGATCCCGTTGCCCTCGCTCACGCCTCGATCCCACCGCAGGCCGGCGCCGGGCGCGACCGGTCGCCCCGGGGTCGCGAAAGGGGTCAGGCGCTGTCCGACCAGCCCGTTACGGTCGGGAGCACCGACCGACGACGGCAGGAGGACAGGTGCTCGAGTTCGACGGGCTCCACAAGAGCTTCGGCGACATACGGGTCCTGGAGGGCGTCGGGTTCACCGTCGCTCCGGGCTCGATGTTCGGCTTCTGCGGCTCCAACGGTGCCGGCAAGACGACGACCATGCGGATCGCCATGGGACTCGTCCGGGCCGACGCCGGTGAGGTGCGCTGGCGGGGCCGGCCACTCGACCAGGCGACCCGTGCCCGCATCGGCTACATGCCGGAGGAGCGCGGGCTGTACCCGAAGATGAAGGTCGGCGAGCAGGTCGCCTACTTCGCCCGGCTGCACGGCATGGACGCCGCCGCGGCGGCCAGGGCCTCGGAGGAATGGGTGGAGCGGCTCGGCCTCGGGGAGCGCCGCACCGACCAGGTGGAGAAGCTGTCGCTGGGCAACCAGCAGCGCGTGCAGCTGGCCGCCGCCCTGGTGAGCCGGCCCGAGGTGCTGATCCTCGACGAGCCGTTCTCCGGTCTGGACCCCGTCGGCGTCGACTCGCTGGCCGACGCGCTGCTCGGGCAGGTGCGCGAGGGCGTGCCGGTCGTGTTCTCCAGTCACCAGCTCGACCTCGTCGAGCGGCTGTGCGACTCGGTCGGCATCCTGGCCCGCGGTCGGATGGTCGCCACCGGGACGGTCGAGGACCTCCGCCGCCGGGAGGCCGGCCGGATGCTGCGCGTCGTCGTCCCCGACGCCGCACCGGACTGGGCCGGGTCGCTGCCCGGCGTCCGGGTGGTCTCCGAGTCCGCCGGGGACACGATCGTCGAGCTGGCCGACGGCACCGACGACCAGGCCGTCCTCGCCGCTGCTCTCCGCACCGGACGGGTGGAGCACTTCGCCTGGCAACGGCCGAGTCTGGTCGAGCTGTTCCGCGGCGCCGTGGCGGTCCCGACCGGCGACGAGGTGGCGGCATGAGCGGCAACCGGGAGCTGGGCAGCGCGGCGCTGGTGAAGCTGGTCGCCGGGCGCGAGATCTCCGCCCGCCTCCGCGACCGGAACTTCGTCATCAGCTCGGTGGTGATCCTCGTCGTGCTGCTCGGTCTCCTGGGCTTCCAGGTCGCCGTGAGCTCCGGCGAGGAGTCGAGCACCATCGGGGTGGTCGACGGGGAGCCGGGGATCGAGCAGGTGCTGGAGGCGCAGGGCGAGGCGCTCGACGTCCAGGTCACCGTCGTCGAGCTGGCCGACCGCGACGCGGCCGAGCGGGCGATCGAGGACGGCGACGTCGACGGCGTGCTGTTCCCCGGCGACGCCCCCGAGCTGCTGGTCGAGCAGTCGGCCGGCGGTTCGCTCGAGGCCGTCGTCCAGGGCGCGGTCGCTCAGCAGGCGCTCGCCGGGCAGCTGGCGGACGCGGGCATCACGGAGCTGGATGTGCCCGAGGTCGCCGTCACCTCGATGGACCCCGACGCCGACGCGGATGCCCAGCGGGTGGTCGCCGCGATCATCGGCGTCGGCATCCTCTACGGCCTGCTGATCATGTTCGGCCAGTTCGTGGCGCAGGGCGTGGTCGAGGAGAAGTCCAGCAGGGTGGTGGAGCTGCTGCTGGCGACGATGCGCCCATGGCACCTGCTGGCCGGCAAGATCCTCGGCCTGGGTCTGCTCGGGCTGGCCCAGATCGTGCTGATCGCGGTGATCGGCGTGAGCGGCGCGCTGGCCTTCGACATCGTCGAGGTCCCCGGCGACCTGATCGGGACCGCGGTCGCCGTCGTCGCCTGGTTCGTGCTCGGCTACGCCTTCTACGCGGCCGTCTTCGCCGTGGCGGCGTCGCTGGTCAGCCGACAGGAGGACCTCGGCAGCGTGCTCATGCCCACGACCCTGGTCCTCGTCGTCGCGTTCGTCATCGGCCTCCAGGCGGCGGCCGACGCCGACGGGGGGCTCGCGGTGGTGACCTCCTACGTGCCCGGCCTCTCCCCGCTGGTGATGCCGGTCCGGCAGGCCGCCGGGGACGTCGCGGCGTGGGAGGTCGGGCTCTCCGCGCTGATCGCGGCGCTGGCCGTCGCGCTCGTGGTCCGCATCGGGGGCCGGGTGTACGCGGCGTCGCTGCTGCGCACCAGCGGCAAGACCAAGATTCGCGAGGCCCTCCGCGCCGAGCGCGTGTAGCCCGGTTGGTCGTCCTGGCGCCCGGGTAGCCGGGCGCCATGGCGATGCAGCTGGGCTACACGATGATGACCGAGCAGGCCGGGCCGAAGGACCTGGTGCGGCACGTGGTCGCCGCGGAGGAGGTCGGCTTCGACTTCTCCGTCACCAGCGACCACTACTTCCCGTGGCTGGACGAGATGGGTCACTCGCCGCACGCCTGGACCGTGCTCGGCGCCGCGGCGCAGGCCACCAGCCGCATCCCGCTGATGACCTACGTGACCTGCCCGACGTTCCGCTACCACCCGGCGGTCGTGGCGCAGAAGGCGGCGACGCTGCAGATCCTGTCCGACGGCCGGTTCACCCTGGGGCTGGGCTCGGGGGAGAACCTCAACGAGCACGTCGTCGGCGCCGGCTGGCCGCCGGCCGACGTCCGGCAGGAGATGCTCGTCGAGGCCATCCACATCATCGACGAGCTGTTCGACGGGGAGGGCTACACGAACTTCCGGGGCGAGCACTTCGAGGTCGAGTCGGCCAAGCTCTGGGACCTCCCGGACAAGCGGGTGCCGATCGGCGTCGCCTCCGGTGGGAAGCAGGCCTCGACGATCGCGGGCGAGCTCGCCGACGCGCTGATCGCCACCGAGCCGAAGCCCGAGCTGATCGAGGCGTTCGACGCCGCCGGCGGGGAGGGCAAGCCGCGGATCGCGCAGATGCCGATCAGCTTCGGCACGGACAAGGCAGCCGCCGTCACGCGGGCGCACACGCTGTTCCGCTGGTTCGGCTTCGGCTGGAAGGTCAACTCCGAACTGCCCGGGCCGACCGCCTTCGACGCGGCGGCCCAGTTCGTCCGCGAGGAGGACGTCGAGAGCAGCATCCCGTGCGGGGACGACGTCGGCGCGGTCATCGAGGCGGCGAAGGAGTACGCCGACGCCGGGTTCACCCATCTCGCCCTCGTCCAGATCGGCGGGGACCAGCAGGAGCCGTACCTGGAGTGGACGCGGAGCACCCTGCTGCCGGCCTGGCGAGACGCCTTCGGCAGCTGACCCCCTCTCCTTGGGGTGAGGTTCCCCCGCGGGGGGACGCGCTGGAGCCCCGGTGCGGCTGATCATCTGCGGCATGACCGAGGACCTCGACAGGCGCCTCCGGCGGCTGCGGGCGTCCGGGGACACCAACGCGTTGATCGACCTCGGCTGCGATCTCGCCGACGCCGGCCGGCACGCCGACGCCGAGCAGTGCTTCCGCCGAGCCGCCGAGAAGGGCGACACCGTCGCCGCCTTCAACCTCGGCAACGCCCTCGCGGCGCAGGGCCGGTGGGACGAGGCCGTGGACGCCTACGAGGTGGCGCTGGCCGGCGGCGAGGCCGACGCCTGGCGCAACCTCGGCCTGGTGCTCGAGGACCTGGGCGACCTCGCCGGTGCCATGCGCGCCTACCGCGGGGCCGCCGACGCCGGCGACCTGGAGGGCGGTCTGCAGCTGGCCTTCCTGCTCCGGGAGCAGGGCGAGCGCGACGAGGCGCTGGCCGTGGCCGAGGAGATCGCCGCAGCCGGCGACACCGAGGCCGCCGCCGTCGTCGCCTGCTGGCGGTTCTGCGCCACCCTCGACCCCGCCCTGGAGGCCGACCTGCGTGCGGGGGCCGACCACTTCCCGGCGGCGCGGACCGACCTCGCGCACCTGCTGCGGGAGAGCGGCCGGGGGGCGGAGGCGCGCGCGGTGCTCGAGCGCGGCGCCAAGCTCGGCGAGCAGGTGGCCTGGCTGCCCCTGGGCAACCTCTACCGCGAGGACCTCGGGGACGACGAGGCCGCGGAGGAGGCGTTCCGTGCCGGGATCGCGGCCGGCGACGTCTACTGCCACCAGAACCTCGCGGTGCTGCTGGCCGACCGCGGCGACTACGACGGCGCCATCGAGCAGTTCCGGCTCGGCGCCGAGGCCGGTGACCAGCTCGCCGCGCAGACCCTGCGGGGCCTCGAGCTCGGCTGACCGGTCACCGGGCCGGCCGGGGGCCCCCGTGTGAGCCCGGTCACCCCGCTCACGGATACTGCTGGGGTGTCCCCAGCGATGGTCGACAGCCCGGACCCCGTGGACCGCCGTGCCTGAGAGGTCAGGCCTGCGGGCCGCCACGGAAGCGGACCTCGAGGCCGTCGGCGAGGCGCTGGGCATGTCGGCGCCCGCGCTGACACCGGCGCTGCTGGAGCCGGGGACCCGGGTGCTGGTCGGTGCCGTGGTCGGTGCCGAGGGCCAGGTCGTGCTGCTGCGCCGATACCGGCCGGACGACGCGACCGCCGAGGCGGTGGTGGTGCGCCGGGCGGGCGTGCCCCTGGACCATCCGGACGTGCTCGCCGCCGCCGTGGGCTGGGGGTGCCAGCGCGTCCGGCACGAGGCCAGCGACCGGTGCGTCCCGGTGCCTGCGCCGTCGGGTGGGGCCCCGCTGGCCGTGCGCTTCGTGCACCTCGCCGCTCTCGCTGCCACGCGGGTCGAGACCGGGCCCGCGCAGGCGGCGAGGGACGTCCTCGGGTCATTGGGCCTGCCGGTGCTCGACGAGGGGACCGGCGACCCGGCGATGCCGGGAGGACGGCCCTGGATCGCCCTCGCCACCCGGGAGGCCGTCGCCGGCGTGCGGCCGCGAGTGTTCTCGGCTGCCCTCGTGCACGAGGGCCGGCCGGTCGCGGGCCTGGTCGCCGACCTGTCCTCCGGGCATCGCTGGTCGGCGGTGTGCTCCCTCGGCGCACGCCGCGACGGCGTGCCGGTGCGCACCCGGCCGGGCAGCGCCCGGCGTCGCTCCGGGTGCACGGCCGTCGACCTGTGCCTGGTGGCCGACGGCGCGGCTGCCGCCTGGCACGACGCCGACCGCCGCGGCACGACCGTGCACGACGTGGCCGGCGGGCTGGCCGTGCTCCTGGCCGCCGGGGGCACCGCCCTCACCCACGACGGGCGGCCGCTGAGTCTCCGGCCGGACGCCGGGGCGCCGATCCGGTTCGTCGCCGCAGCCGACGAGACGACCGCGCGCGGCCTGCTCGACGCCCTCGGCTGACCCCTCCCGGCGACCCGTCCGGATCAGCGGGGGGCTGCCGCCCGGACAGCGGCGAGCAGGGCCTCGCGCTCGTGCATCGTGGTGCGGGCCCGGCCACGGCTGGCACCCAGCGCGACCTCGGCGGCGTCGATGGCCCGCCAGTCCTCCAGGAGCACCGGCTCGGCCCCGCGGGCCTGCAACGTCGTCACCAGGTCGTCGACGTCCCCGCGCACGGCCAGCGTGCCGTCGACCGCGTCGGCGAGCAGGGCGTCCACCGTCTCCCGGGCGTCGTGCTTGTTCGTCCCCACGACACCGGTGGGCCCGCGCTTGATCCAGCCGGCGACGTACTCGCCGGTCGAGGGGCGCCCGTCGCGCAGCACCCGTCCGGTGCCGTCGTGCGGCACCGTCCCGTTGCCCTCGTCGAGCGGCAGCCCGGGCAGCGGCGTGCCGCGGTAGCCCACCGAGCGGACCACCAGGTCGGCCGGCAGTACCTCCAGCTCGCCGGTGCCGACGGCCCGGCCGTCGCCGTCGACCGCGGTGCGCTCGATCTCGATGGCGGTGACCCGATCGTCGCCGTGCAGGCGCACCGGGCGCCGGAAGAAGCGCAGGCGCAGCGGGATGCGGCCGGCGTCGAGGGCGTGCTCGGCCCAGCCGCGGAGCACCCCGAGGTTGCGGCCGACCACGCGGTCGGCCGCGGCGCGCTCCTCGCTGCCGGGGTCGAGCTCCAGGTCGACGGGGTCGACCAGGACCGTGGCCCCGGCCATGTCGGAGAGCTCGCGCAGCTCCTGAGTGGTGAACGAGGCCTGCGCCGGGCCGCGGCGGCCGAGCACCGTCACCTGCTCGACGGGTGCGGCGGCCAGCGCGTCGAGGACGTGCTGCGGCATGTCGGTGGGCTCGAGCTCCTCCGGGGTGCGGGCCAGGACCCGCGCCACGTCGAGCGCGACGTTGCCCACTCCGATGACCACGACCGAGCGGGCTCCGGCGAGGGCGGCCTCCACCCGCGTCCGGTCGGCGTCGGGGTGCCCGCAGTACCAGGCGACGACGTCGGTGGCCGCGAGGCTGCCGGGCAGCTCCTCGCCGGGGATGCCCAGGCGCCGGTCCAGCGCCGCCCCGTAGGTGTAGACGACCGCGTCGACGTGCCGGCGCAGCTCGTCCAGGGAGAGGTCGACGCCGATCTCGACGTTGCCCACGAAGCGGACCAGCGGCTGGTCGAGGCTGCGGTGCAGGGTCTCCCGGATCGCCCGCATCTTCGCGTGGTCGGGCGCGATGCCGTGTCTGACCAGGCCGAACGGCGTGGGCAGCCGGTCGATCAGGTCGATCGCCACCGGGACGTCGGTCTGGCGGGTGAGGGCGTCGGCGGCGAAGATCCCCGCCGGACCCGCGCCGATGATCGCCACCCGCAGGGGACGGTCGGTGGACGGGGGAGGGGCAGCGTCGTCGAGGACCACGACTGGCATCCTGTCCCGGCCGGGGGCACTCCACCAGAGCGCGCGCCCGGTTTCCCGATCATCGTCGCTCGAGGAGGCCCCTCCATGTCCATCGTCGTCGTCGCCACCCTGACCCCCAAGCCCGATGCTGTCGACGCCGTCCGGGAGGCGCTGCTGGCCGCCGTCCCGAAGGTGCACGACGAGCCCGGCTGCGAGCTGTACGCCCTGCACGAGGCCGACGGCGCGTTCGTGATGGTGGAGCGCTGGGAGAGCGCCGACGCGATGAAGGTGCACGGCACCGCCGAGCCGCTGGCCACCCTGGGCGCTGCCCTGGCCGGCAAGCTCGCCGCCGCTCCGGACATCCGCCGGCTCACCCCGCTGCCGGCCGGGGACGCCGGCAAGGGCGCCGTCTGATCCGCCGGGCGCCCGGCCTCAGCGGCAGGAGCGGTTGAGGTCGAGGTCGTCCGGCACGTACTGGCTCAGCGTCACCGGGCCGCGCGGCAGCAGCGGCGGGAGCACGCAGGCGACCGCCGCCTCGTCCGCGGTGACCGACCCGGCCAGCCAGCTGCGCCGCCCGGCGAGCGGGCTGTCGGCCGGGACGGTGCCGACGATCTGCCGCCACTGCTTGTGGGTGGAGTAGACGCCGACGACGGCGCCCCAGGTGTCGAGGTAGGCGGTCATGCCCTCCAGCGCCGCGAGGTTGCGCGCCCGGGCGTCGTCCGTGCCGCCCTGCCAGGTGTTGGTGGTCTCGACGTCGAGCCACCAGACGTACTGGCCGGGCTGGGGGTCGATGCCGGCCTCGCGCGCCGCGGGCAGGAAGAACCGCACGACGCTGGAGCGGGCGCGCTCCCAGCCGTAGCGCCACGAGCAGGCGGCGGAGTTCCCGCCCTCGCAGTCCCCGTAGGGCGTCGCGCCCTGGGCGGGCCACGTCGTGACCAGCTCGATCATCTGCCCGGGATTGGCGGTGTTGAGGTACAGCTGCGTCACCGGCTGACCGGATGCCGCCCCGCTGGAGTCCTGTGACCACTCGAGCTGCTCGGCCAGGCAGGGGTTGGCGAGGGTGGCGATCCCGCCGTTGACCCCGACGACGGCGAAGGCGCGGTCCTCGGGGAGGTCGGCGTCGCACTGGGGGTAGGAGATGTCGACGCCCACCTCGGTGGGCGCGGCCGCCGCGGGACCCGCCCCCGCCAGCACGGCAGCGACAGCGGCGAGCAGGACCACGACGCGTCGCGTCGCCCGCCGTGCCGTCCCCGTGCTCATCCCCGCGAAGGTACCTGCGCCCCAGCCGGGACGGGAGCCCCTCAGACGGCCTGGCAGGTGGGGCACCAGTACAGGTTGCGTCCGACCATGACCTCGGTGCGGACCTCGGTGCCGCAGACGCGGCAGGGCAGGCCGGTCCGGCGGTAGACGTAGTGCGCGTCCTCGCGCTGCACTGCTCCGCGGCGGCGGGTGCGGTCCTCGGGGCGGGTGGTCACGATCCGGCCCATGCGGACGCCGGCCCGCAGCAGGGTCACCAGGTCGGCCCACATCTGCGCCCACAGGGCGTCGTCGACCGCGCGCCCGGGACGGAACGGCGAGACCCGGTGGCGGAACAGCAGTTCGGCCCGGTAGACGTTGCCGACGCCGGCCAGGACCGACTGGTCCATGAGCAGGGCGCCGACCGGCGTCCGGCTGGCCGCGATCCGGCGGTGCGCCCGGGCGCCGTCGGCACGGGGCCGCAGGGGATCGGGCCCGAGCCGGTCGAGGATCGCCGCCACCTCGGGGGCGGGCAGCACCTCGCAGACCGTCGGACCGCGCAGATCGGTCCACACCCCGGCGCCGTCGGGCCCGTCGGCCTCCCAGCGCATGCGCAGCGCGCCCTTGGCCGGGGGCGGGGTGCCCGACCCGGTCGTGTAGGTGCCGTACAGGCCCAGGTGCACGTGCAGGCTGTCGCCGCCGAACCGGGCGAAGAGGTGCTTGCCGTAGGAGAAGACCTCGTCGAGCACCCGGCCGTCGAGGAGCGCGGCACCCGCGTCGAACCGGCCCTGCGGGCTGGTCACGTGCACCGGCCGGCCGGCGAACAGGGCCGACTGCTCCCGCGCCAGGCGGTACAGGGTGTGACCTTCGGGCATCCGCGGAAGCGTAGGTGCTCCCCGCGGGCGCCGGATCAGCGGTCGGCGGTCTCCAGGCCGAAGTGCGGGCGGTCGTCGACCGCGACGAGTTCGATCAGCTCGGGGTGCTGCTGGATGTAGTGCCGCACGAAGGAGCAGTACGGCAGCACGGTCAGCCCGCGCTCGCGAGCGGCGGAGAGGACCCCGGCGATCAGCGTCGTGCCGATGCCCCGCCCACCCATGGAGGGGTCCACCTCGGTGTGCGGGAGGGTCATCTGTCCGTTGTCGACGTGGTAGCTGGCCAGCCCGAGGACCCGCTCGCCCTGCCTGATCTCGAAGCGTCCCCGCTCGGGGACGTCGACCACCGTGGTCTCCATGCGTGCGATCCACCTTCCGTGACCCCCGGCGACGTTGCCGGAGCTCGACGTGTGCCCCCGAACGGTAACGCGTGGAAACCGGTTCGTCTCTCCCCGATACCGACGAGTCGGGTCGGGGGCGGGTTCCCGCATCGCCACCGGATAGCCTCTGCGACGTCGGTCTCGCGGCACCAGTGGCCGAGGCCCCCGTAGCTCAGGGGATAGAGCATCGGTTTCCTAAACCGTGTGTCGCAGGTTCGAATCCTGCCGGGGGCACCCGTCTGGGGACGGCGCGGCAATTCGGTGGCTCCGGCCGCTTGCGAGGGCCACGCTGCGGTCCGTGACGAGCAGCGACGTCTGGGACGCGGCCACGGCCGGCCGCTACGACGAGGAAGCCGCCCACATGTTCGCGCCGGAGGTGCTCGACCCGGCGGTCGACCTCCTCGCGCGGCTGGCGGGCGACGGGCCGGCGCTGGAGTTCGCGATCGGCACCGGCCGGGTCGCCGTCCCGCTCGCCGACCGCGGTGTCCGGGTGAGCGGGATCGAGCTGTCCGCGCCCATGGCCGACCAGCTCCGCGGGAAGCGGGACGACGTCCCGGTGGTGGTGGGGGACATGGCGACGAGCGCGGTCCCGGGCGAGTTCTCCCTCGTGTACGTGGTCTGGAACAGCATCGGGAACCTGCGGACCCAGGCCGAGCAGGTCGCCTGCTTCCGCAACGCTGCCCGCCACCTCGGCCAGGGCGGGCGCTTCGTCGTCGAGCTGTGGGTCCCCGGCATCCGGCGCCTCCCGCCCGGGCAGGCGGCGGTGCCCTTCCACGTGGGCAGACGGCACGTGGGCTTCGACACCTACGACCTGGTCACGCAGCAGGGGACCTCCCACCACTACGTCCGGCAGGGGGACGACGGGAGCGTGCGGTACTCGGCCTCGAACTTCCGCTACATCTGGCCGGCCGAGTGCGACCTCATGGCGCAACTCGCCGGCCTGGAGTTCGAGCGCCGGACCGCCGACTGGAGCGGAGAACCGTTCACCGGGGACAGCGAGAGCCACGTCTCGATCTGGCGGAAGCCGAGCGGGCCGGAACGCGGTGGCGGGTCCGTGCGTTGACCCCGCATCCGCCGCACGTCGGCGCCCCTCGTCGAAGAGAGCCATGAGTACAAGTCACAGTCCCCGGGCCACGACTCCCTCCACCGGTGAGGGGGTGCGTGGCCGGTGACGGAAGTCCTCTCGCTCCTCCTGGGCGTGCTCGTCGTGCTCGCGATCACCGCGGTCACGGGCTACTTCGTGGCCCAGGAGTTCGCCTACATGGCCGTCGACCGCTCGGCGCTGGCCGCCCGCGCCGCCGCCGGCGACGCCGCGGCCACGCGGGCACTCACGGTGACCCGCCGCACCTCGTTCATGCTCTCCGGCGCCCAGCTCGGCATCACCGTGACCGGGCTGCTGGTCGGTTACGTCGCCGAGCCGTTGATCGGGCAGTCGCTGGGCGGGCTGCTCGGCGGCGTCAACGTGCCCGCCGGGGTGAGCGTCGGCATCGGCGCCGTCCTGGCGCTGCTGTTCTCCACCCTCGTCCAGATGCTCTTCGGTGAGCTCTTCCCGAAGAACCTCGCGATCGCCAAGCCCGAGCCGGTCGCGCTCTGGCTGGCGACGTCGACCGTGCTCTACCTGAAGCTGTTCGGCTGGCTGATCTGGGTGTTCGACCAGGCGTCGAACCTGCTGCTCAAGGCGCTCAAGATCGAGCCGGTGCACGACGTCGAGCACGCCGCCACGGCCCGCGACCTCGAGCACATCCTCGAGGACTCGCGGGAGAGCGGGAACCTGCCCGCGGAGCTGTCGATGATGCTCGACCGCATCCTCGACTTCCCGAACCGGCGCGTCGAGCACGCGATGATCCCGCGCCCCCGGGTGGGCACGGTCTCCGCGACCGACACGATCGGCCACCTGCGCGGCCTCATGGCGCAGGGCCACTCCCGCTACCCGGTCATGGACACCGAGACCGGGGACGTGGTGTCGGTGGTGCACCTCCAGGACCTGCTCACCAGCACCGAGCCCGACGGCGCCCGGGTGACCACCATGGCCCGCCCCTGCCTCATCGTCTCCACCTTCACCTCGCTGCCCGACGCCCTGCGCCAGCTCGCCGACACCGGCGACCAGATGGCCTGCGTGATCGACGAGTACGGCGGCTTCGCGGGGGTGCTCACCCTGGAAGACCTCGCCGAGGAGCTCGTCGGCGAGATCACCGACGAGCACGACGACGAGCACCCCGAGTACGTGCCGGTCGAGGGCGACGGCATCTGGGAGATGCCCGGCGACGTCCACGTCGACGAGGTCGAGCGGGCCCTGGCCGTCGACCTGCCCCGCGGCGACTACGAGACGATCGCCGGGCTGGTCATCGCCGTCGCGGGCACGCTGCCCGAGGCCGGCACCCGGCTCACCGTCGACCTGCCGCCCGACCCGGGCGACCTCGTGCACGCCGACGAGCCCGAGCCGCGGCTGCTCAGCATCGAGGTGCTCGAGGTCGAGCGGCACGTGCCCTCCCGCGTCCGCCTCGAACTGCCCGACCGCACCGCCCCCGCCGACGACGCGGTCAGCCCCGAGGAGACCTCCCGATGAGCGACAACCCCTGGGTCGTCGTCGGCGCGACCGTCGTGATCGTCGCGCTGAGCGCGTTCTTCGTCGCGGTCGAGTTCGCCGCGCTCGCCGCCAAGCGGCACCGCCTCGAGGAGGCCGCCCCCACCAGCCGCGCCGCGCGTGCCGCGCTGCGCAACTCCGCGGAGCTGACGCTGCTGCTGGCCGGCTCGCAGCTGGGCATCACCGCAGCCACCCTGGCGCTCGGTGCGATCAGCAAGCCCGCGGTGCACCACTGGCTGACGCCGCTGTTCCAGGACTGGGGGCTGCCGCTGGTCGCCGCCGACGTCGTCGGGTTCGTGCTGGCCCTGCTGGTCGTCACCTTCATCCACCTCGTCGTCGGCGAGATGGCGCCGAAGTCGTGGGCGATCGCCCACCCCGAGCGCTCGGCCACGCTCCTCGCCGTCCCGATGCGCGGGTTCATGGCCATCTTCCGGCCGCTCCTGCGCGGGCTGAACTCGGCCGCGAACCGGCTGCTCCGCTGGGTCGGCGTCGACGCCGTCGACGAGCTCGCCGTCGGCCACAGCCCCGACGCGCTCCGGCACCTGGTCGAGCACTCGGCGAACGTCGGTGCGCTGGACGCCAGCTTCTCCACGCAGATCGCCGGGGTGCTGGAGCTCGAGCAGCTCACCGTGCGCGACCTCGTCGACCCGGCCACGCCGCTGGCCGCCGTCCCCGTCGGTGCCACCGCCGGCGAGGTCCGGGCGGCCACCCGGCGCACCGGCCACCTGCGCATCCTCACCAGCGACGGTGACCGCATCGCCGGCGTGGTGCACGTCCGCGACACCCTGACCGCGGCCGACGAGGCGCCGGCTGCGGACTTCGCCCGGCCGGTGTTCAGCCTGGGCGCCGACACCACGGTGCACGCCGCGCTCAAGGCGATGCGCGAGACCCGCAACCACCTCGCCGTCGTCGTCGACGCCGGATCGGTCATCGGAGTGCTCACCCTCGCCGACGTGCTCGGCCGGCTGTTCCCCCCGCGCGAAGTGGTGACCGCGTGACCGGGGCATCCCGCGGCGCGGGAGGATGGTGGGCATGAGTCAGGTAGTCGCGACCTCCGAGGCCATCGTCCGAGCATCTGCCGAGCGGGTGAGCGCGGCGCTGGCCGACTACGAGGCGGTGCGGCCGCGGATCCTGCCGGTGCAGTTCAGCGAGTACCGGGTCGACAGCGGCGGGCAGGGCGCCGGCACGACGGTGCACTGGAAGTTCGCCGCGACGTCCAAGCGGGTCCGCGACCAGCTGATCGACGTCACCGAGCCCGCTGCCGGCACGCTCGTGGAGACCGACCGGAACTCCTCGATGGTCACCACGTGGACGGTCGCGGAGGCCGACGCCGGCGTGAGCACCGTGCGGGTGCGGACCACCTGGAGCGGGGCCGGTGGCATCGGCGGGTTCTTCGAGCGCACCTTCGCGCCGAAGGGCCTGGCCCGGGTGTACGCCGACCTGCTGACCCGGCTCGACGCGGAGCTCGCCGCCGGCTGATCCCGGCGCGGACGCCGATCGGCGGGGACCATGGGCCGGTGACCCTCGCACCACCCGCCGTCGGCTCCTCGCTCGACGCCCTGGCCGACCTGGTGGCCGACGGTGACGTCGTCGTCCTCTCCGGGGCGGGCCTGTCCACCGACTCGGGGATCCCGGACTACCGGGGCGCGACCGGCAGCCTCCGCCGGCACACCCCGATGACGTACCAGACCTTCACCCGGGATCCCCGTGGCCGGCACCGGTACTGGGCGCGCAGCTTCGTCGGCTGGCGGCAGATGCGCGAGGCGCGGCCCAACGACGGGCACCGGGCCGTGGGTCGGCTCCAGGCCGCGGGGCTGCTCGGCGGGCTGATCACGCAGAACGTCGACGGCCTGCACCAGGCCGGCGGTGCGACCGACGTCTTCGAGCTGCACGGCGGGCTGGACCGCACCGTGTGCCTGGGCTGCGGCGACGTCGCCGGCCGCGCGGCGCTCGACGAACGGCTGCGGGCGGCGAACCCCCACTTCGGTCCCCGGGTCGAGGAGATCAATCCCGACGGGGACGCCGAGCTGCCCGACGAGGTGCTGGACGGCTTCGTGATGGTCGGGTGCCTCGGTTGCGGTGAGGACCTGCTCAAGCCCGACGTCGTGTTCTTCGGCGAGACGGTGCCGCGCGACCGCGTGGACGCCTGCTTCTCGCTGGTGGAGCAGGCCGGCACCCTGCTCGTGCTCGGATCCTCGTTGACGGTCATGAGCGGCTACCGGTTCGTGCTGCACGCGGCGAAGCTCGGGATCCCGGTGGCGATCGTCAACGTCGGGCCGACCCGCGGGGACGGGAAGGCCGACGTCCGGGTCGACGCGCCGCTGGGCGAGGTGCTGCCGGCGCTCGCCGCCCGCCTGGCCGGATGACCCGCGAGGTCGAGCGCACCGACGACGGCCGGTACGTCGTCGTCGACGGGCGCCGGTGGCGCACGGCGGACCCTGCCCTGCCCGAGGACGTCCGCCGACGGCTGCTGCACCACCTCGGGGTGGCCCGGTCCGCGGTGCGGAACGCCGCCGGTGACGACGACGCCGTGGCCGCCGCCCGCGCCCGCGTGCAGCTGGCGAAGACCGGCCTGGGGGAGCGGGGACCGGCCTGGTGGGACCAGTCCGAGGCCGAGCGACGGGATCGCTGGGAGGCCGCGCTCCGCGCGCTCGGCGGTTGACCGCACACGCGACAGGGCAGGAAGCGGCGCGATGCAGACCTTCGTGCCGGTGGCCGACTTCGAGGAGAGCGCGCGGCTGCTGGACTCGCCGCGGCTGGGGAAGCAGCGGGTGGAGACGCTGCAGATCCTGCGGGCCCTCGAGCTGCCCGACTACGGGTGGGCCAGCCACCCGGCGGTGACCATGTGGCGCGGCCGGACCCCGGCGCTGGTCAGCTACGGGCTGGCGATGGTGCGGGTCTGGCGGGAGCGCGGATTCGCCGACACCACCGAGTCGCTGATCGGCGAGTTCGCCCCCGAGGTCGTCGGCCGGTCGCAGGCCGAGCTCGCCGCCGCCGGGCTGCTCCCCTCGTGGATCGGCAACGAGGAGCTGCACCGCTCCCACCGGTCGAACCTCGTCGCCAAGGACCCGGGGTTCTACCGGGCCCGGTTCACCGAGCTGTTCGGCCCCGAGCCGGACGACCTGCCCTACCTGTGGCCGGGCCCGGACGACGTCCCGACGGAACCCGAGCCCGAGGGCGTGCGGGTGTGGGTCGTCCGGCCCCGGTCGCACAA
Organism: Candidatus Blastococcus massiliensis AP3; assembly: GCF_000582785.1. Classification (GTDB taxonomy): domain Bacteria; phylum Actinomycetota; class Actinomycetes; order Mycobacteriales; family Geodermatophilaceae; genus Blastococcus; species Blastococcus massiliensis. The sequence goes on along the minus strand of NZ_HG931173.1, from coordinate 1,243,195 downwards.
CGAGCTGGGGGCCTGCCTGGCCGCCGGCGTGGTGGGACTGGGCACCCAGTCCGGCATCGACGTCGACGCGACCGGGCTCGACCCGGCCGAACTGCGGGCGTTGTCGAAGGAGATCTCGGGCCGCCGCCCGGCCAAGGACCTACGCCAGCTGTCGGCGTTCCTCGACGATCTGCGGCCCGGGGACCCCGTGGCGCTGCCCGTCGAGCACGGGGCGGGGCTGCTACTGGGCGAGGTCGTGGGCGACTACCTGTTCCAGGGCCGCGAGCTGCTCCCGCACCGGCGGCCGGCCCGGTGGGACCGGGTGGTGCCACGCTCGGCCACCCGCCCCCCGGCCACGCTGCAGGACCCGCGTGCGCTGTTCCGGGTCGTGCTGGACCCCGCCGTGCTCCGCTGACCAGGCCGGGGGCAGGCTGATCAGGCCGACGGGAGCGGCACGTTCTGCAGCCGCACCTTTCCCTGGGCCACGAGCTTGCCGTCCTCGGCGCGGGTGAGCGTCACCTGCCACAGCTGCTGGGTGCGGCCCTGCTGCACGGGCTGGGCGACGACGTCCACCCGGCCGGCCGTCATCGACCGGATGAAGTCGGTGTCGTTGTTGACGCCGACGGAGAACTGGCCCTGGTCGCGCACCGCTTCACTCGCCCCGATGCTGGCCGCGGTCTCGACGATCGCGCAGTAGACGCCGCCGTGCACCACACCCCACGGCGTGTGCTGCTCCGGGCCGAACTCGGCGGTGCCGGTCACCCGGGTGCCGCTCTTCTCCACCGTCCGGAAGCCCATGGCGGCCACGAAGGCCGGCGGGGGAGGCGGCTGCTCGTCGGTCACGCGTCCCACACCAGGCAGAAGGGGTGGCCGACCGGGTCGGCGTAGACGCGGAAGTCCCCGCCCTCGCCGGGCAGCCTCCGGGCGCCGAGTGCCAGGACCTTCGGCTCGGCCTCGTCGACGTCGGCGACGCGGATGTCGAGGTGGAACTGCTGCGGTCGCGCGGGGTCGGGCCAGTCCGGCGGCCGGAGGTCGGGCGCCTGCTGGAAGGCGATCCGGTAGCCGGCGCCGGTGATGACCACCCAGTCGTCACCGGGGTTCCCCTTCACCTCCATCCCGAGCAGGTCGGCGTAGAAGCGGGCCAGGGCGTGCGCGTCGGGGGCGTCGATCACGACGGAGTGCAGCTGACCGATCATGGGCACATCCTGGCGGCTGGGTCCGACGGTCTCCAGCCGGTATTCGCCCACGGGACCCCGGCTGCGGGGGCCGACCGGCGTGGCGCAGGATCGACGCGTGCCGACTCCGCCCGTCCTGGGAACACTGTCCTGGCTGCCCGCCACCGAGCATCCCGAGCTGCTCGGGCCGCCGGTGGCCGCCGCGCTCGGCGGGCTGGCCGGGCCGGCGTGGGTGGCCGAGATCGACGACGACCTCGCCGACACCGCCGCCTTCACCGAGGCCTACGGGGTGCCGGCGGAGGCGTCGGCCAACTGCGTGGTGGTCGCCGCTCGCCGGGCCGGGCAGACGACGATGGCCGCCTGCCTGGTGCTGGCGACCACGCGGGCCGACGTCAACGGGCTGGTACGGCGGCAGCTCGACGCGCGGAAGGCCTCGTTCGCCCCGCAGGACGTCGCGGTCGCCGAGAGCGGCATGGCCTACGGCGGCATCACCCCGGTCGGCCTGCCGTCGTCCTGGCCGGTGCTCGTCGACGCCGCCGTCGCCGCGGCCGACCTCGTCGTCGTCGGCTCGGGCACCCGGGGGAGCAAGCTCGCCGTCCCGGGCGCGGTGCTCGCGGCCCTGCCGTCGGCGCGGGTCCTGGAGGGGCTGGGCCGGCCGCTGGCGCCCGCGGGACACCCCGCCGCGGACGGGCCGCCGCCGGCCACGCGCCGGGCACCCGACGACAGCGACGTGGGCTGGGGGGAGCGGCCGGGCGACCCCTCCGACGACGACCGGCGCTATCTCGAGGACCGGCCCCCGCACTGGGGTTCCGACTAGAGCTGCCCAGGCAGCGAGCTCGTCCCTGGCCCGGAGGGGTCCGTGCCGGGCCCGCGGCCCTGCTGCGCACGGAGCAGGTCGCGGATCTCCACGAGCAGCTCGACCTGCGTGGGCTCGGCGGGGCCGGCCTCCTCGCCGCGCTTGCGCCTCTCGATGATCGACTTCATCGGCAGCACGACGACGACGTAGACGACCGCCGCGGTGAGCACGAAGGTGATGACCGCGTTGATGAAGGCGGCCCAGTCGAAAACCTGCTCGTCGACGGTGAAGGTGCCTCCGTCCAGGCCGCCCCCGCCGAGCAGCCCGATCAGGGGCTCGAGGAACGAGGCGGTGAACTGGCCCACCACCGCGGTGAAGGCGGCGCCGATGACGACGGCGACCGCGAGGTCGACGACGTTGCCCCGGAGCAGGAAGTCCTTGAATCCCTTGATCATGGACGTCATCCAACCGCGTGCGGTGTGCGCCGGCGACGGTCACGGTGGCGGCAGATTGACGGTCAGCGTCGCGGTCGTCGCCGCGGCGGCGAGGCGGGCCGCGGTGGCGGGGTCCACCGCCACCAGGAGCAGACCGGCGGCAGGGTCCTCGCCCGACCCGCCGGCCGCGAGCACCAGCACGCCGTCGGCGAGGAGTTCGGCCTCCGCGGCACCGGGAGCGGTGGCCAGGACGTCGACGCGGTCGCCGGTGCGCACCAGCCCGGCTACGGCGAGGTCGGCCAGCCGGACCGGGGCGGCCACCTGGCTCCGGGGGAGCAGGGTGGTGAGCCCGGGCCCGACGAGCCGGGTGTCGGTCAGCGGCTCGCCGGGGCGCACCGCGCCGGCGAGCACGCGCCCGAGCAGCAGGTCGGGCTCGGCGACCACGCCCGCGGGTGCGGTGCCGACGGGATAGCCGGCCACCTCCAGGTCGCCCGGGCCGAGCG
>NZ_HG931173.1:1235410-1240202 GCF_000582785.1 Candidatus Blastococcus massiliensis AP3 | reverse complement strand
CGGGGGCGGCGGAAGCGCGGCATGTGCCGAGCCTGGCGCGCGCCGCCTCCCTACGGCCGGGCGGCGCCGAGGATGTGGACGACCCCGACCGCTGTGGACGGGGCGGACGTCAGCCGGCGGCCTTGGACCCGCTGCTCGGCGTCGGGGTGCTCGACGAGCCGGACGACGACGGCGCGGGGGTGGTCCCCGACGAGCTGCCGCCGGACGAGCCGTCCGAGGAGGAACCGTTCGACGATCCGTTCGACGAGGAGCCACCGGTCGAGGCGGTCTCGGACGCCGAGGAGGCCTTGCGGCTGTCGGTGCGGTAGAAGCCCGAGCCCTTGAAGACGACGCCCACCGAGCCGTACACCTTGCGCACCGGAGCGCTGCACTCGATGCACTCGGTCAGGGCGTCGTCGCTGAACGACTGCACGACCTCGAACTGGTGCTTCCCCTCGGCGTTGGTGCAGGCGTACTGGTAGGTGGGCACGGGCGGGCTCCCTGGTCGAGCGGAGGTAGGTGCCGGGTTGGCACTCTCGCCCGGCGACTGCCAATCATGCCACCCGCCGACGCCCCGTTCACCCGTGTCGGGGTGCACGGGGCGGTGCCGTCAGTTGATGCAGGTGGTGTCGGCGGCGGTGCGCGGCGTCTCGGTCGCCGTCGGCGCCTGGGCCGGAGGTGCCTCGAGCGGCTCGCCGATCCCGCTGAAGTCCGAGCCGAGGACGAGCTGCACGGTGCCCGCCTCGACGTCGTCCACCTCGCTGATGGTGGCGCCGGGGATCGTCGCGGCGAGCGTGGCGGCCAGCCCCTCGTCGCCGGCGGCGTGCCGGACCTCGGTGCGGGTGTAGTCGGAGGAGTCGGCGTTGCCGGTGCCGGTCACCGGGTACCCCTGCTCCTCCAGTCCGGCTGCGGCCTCGGCGGCGAGCCCCGCGATCCCCGACCCGTTGAAGACCGCGACCGGCACGTCGGCCGGGTCGACGTCCTCGGGCGCCGCCGCCGGCGGAGCGTCCTCCTGCTCCGGCTCGGCGGAGAGCTCGGCGAAGAAGCGGTGCAGGACGTCCTCGTCCTCCAGTCGCACGATCGACTTGCTGCCCTCGCGGTCGGGGCCGAGGTTGGGGACGGTCTGGAATCGCACGCTGTCCGCCGTCACCGACTGCATCTGCGCGGCGAGGTCGAGCAGCTTCAGCGACTCGTCGACGGTCAGCGACTCCGCGGCGGCCTCGACGAGGCGCCGCTGCTTGCCGAGGTCGAACAGCACGTCGTCGGAGAGGAGCTTCCGGACCATCGCGCCGATGTACGTCTGCTGGCGGACGATCCGGCCGAAGTCCTCCCCGGGTACCCCGTGCCGCTGGCGGACGAAGGCCAGCGCCTGCTCGCCGCTGATCGTCTGGGGGCCCGCCGGCAGGTCGACGCCGGAGAACGAGTCCTTGGCCGGGGCGCACAGGTTGACCTCCACGCCCCCGACGACCTCGGAGAGCTTGAAGAAGCCGAGCAGGTCCACCTCGGCGTAGTGGTCGACCTGCACGCCGCTCAGGCCGCTCACCGTCTGGATGAGCAGCTGTGCGCCGGCGGCCCGGCGCTGTTCCTCGGTGGCGCCGTCGCCGGCCTCGAACTGGTAGCCGTAGGCGTAGGCGGCGTTCAGCTTGTCCCAGTCGTAGCCGGGGATCTCGACCCAGGAGTCGCGGGGGAAGGAGACGAAGGAGGCCTGCGACCCGTCCGCGGGGACGTGCACCAGGATCATGGTGTCGGTGTTGATGCCGTCGTTGGCGGTCGTGTTGAGCTGCGCGAGTTCCTCGTCGCTCGCGCTGGCCCGGCTGTCGTTGCCGACCAGCAGCAGGTTCAGGGCCGCGCCGTCGCCGGTGACGTCCTCGTTGCCCTCCGCGGGCAGGGCGGCGGTGCGGGTGACGTTCGCGTCCGCGACCCGACCGAGGTACCAGCCCCAGCCGCTCCCGGCGAGCACGGCGACCGCGGCGACGGCGCTGATCAGGCGGGCGGCCAGCGCGGCCCGCTGACCCCGGCCGGAAGGTCCGTCCGGGGTGCGGCCGCCCCGGCGCGGGTCCAGCCGGGCGGGCAGCGGGCGTCCACCCGGCGTGCGGGGGCCGGAGCTCGTCACGGGCCGTCCTCCCGTCGGGGCCAGGTGCGGAGTCGACCCGACGATACGGCGGCACCGGCTCGGAGCGGGGGACCCGCGGGGTGGCGGCGGACACCGGACCGGGCAGGCCTCCGCGCGCTGACCAGTACCGTCGCGCCGTGACGCAGCGGTGGCTCGACGAGGAGCAGCAGCGGACCTGGCGCGCCTGGCTGTCGGTCTCCGATCTGGTGCCGCGGGTGCTCGACGGCCAGCTCCAGCGGGACGCCGGCATCAGTCACGCCGCCTACGTCGTGCTCGCGATGCTCTCCGAGGCGCCGCACCGCAGCCGCCGGATGAGCGACCTCGCGCGGCGGGCCAACCAGTCGCAGAGCCGGCTCTCGCACACCGTCGCCCGCCTGGAGGAGCGCGGCTGGGTGCGGCGGGAGCGCTCCGTCGACGACGGCCGGGGGAACGTCGCCGTCCTCACCGACGCCGGCTGGGACGTCGTGCGCAGCCTGGCCCCCGGCCACGTCGAGGCCGTCCGCGAGGCGATGTTCGCGCCGCTGACGCCGGAGCAGACCCGTCTGCTGGGCGACGCCCTCGAGGCCGTGCTCGAGCGCCTGGACCCCGACCGCAGCCTCCGCGTGCGCGACGCCGTCGACTAACGACCGAGGTGCCGGTACCGGTGCAGCCGGGTGCGGAGGCGCTCGGTGTCGTCGCGGCCCAGCAGCCCGGCCAGCTCCTCGCCGAGCACCCGCCCGAGGCGCAGACAGAACTCGGTGGGCTCGTCGGCGGCGTCGGGACGCTCGGCCACGACTCGGCCGACGATCCCCGCCCGCCGCAGGTCCGTGGCCCGCACCCCCTGCGCCTGCGCCATCTCGCCGGCGTGGTCCAGGTCGCGGTGCACGATCGCCGAGGCGCCTTCCGGTGGCAGCGGGCCGAGCCAGCCGTTGGCCGCTGCGAGCACGCGGTCGGCGGGCACGAGGGCCAGCGCGCCACCGCCGGTGCCCTGGCCGAGCAGGACGGCGAGCGTCGGCGCCCCGAGCATCACCAGGTCCTGCAGGCAGCGGGCGATCTCCCCGGCCAGCCCGCCCTCCTCCGCCTCTCGGGACAGCGCCGCCCCGGGGGTGTCGATGAGGGTCACCAGCGGGAGCCGGAGCTCCTCGGCCAGGTGCATGCCGCGCCGCGCCTCGCGCAGCGCCGCGGGCCCCAGCGGTGCCGCCGGCGACTGCCCACGCCGGTCCTGACCGAGGACGACGCACGGCGCGCCACCGAACCGGGCCAGGGCCAGCAGGAGTCCCGGGTCCTTCTCCCCGGCCCCGGTGCCCGACAGCCCGACGACGTCGGTGGCCGCGGTGCGCAGCAGGCGGCGCACGCCGGGCCGGTCCTCCCGCCGCGACGCCGTCACCACCTCCCAGGCGGTGCGCCCGTCCCCGTCGGGGTCGGCGTCGTCCTCCGGGCGGGGCCGCTCGGCGGAGGCGACGTCGAGGTGCCAGGTCTGGCGCGCGGCCAGCACGCGGAGGGCCCGGTCGGCGACCTCGGCCAGCTCCTCGTGCGCGACGACGGCGTCGATGAGCCCGTGCTCGGCCATGTTCTCCGCGGTCTGCACGCCCTCGGGGAACGGTTCGTCGTAGAGCGCCTGGAAGACCCGCGGGCCCAGGAAGCCGATCGAGGCACCGGGCTCGGCGATCGTGACGTGCCCGAGCGAGCCCCACGAGGCCAGCACCCCGCCGAAGGTGGGGTTGCGCAGGTAGACGAGGTAGGGGAGCCCCGCCTGCTTGTGCCGGGCGATCGCCGCGGTGATCCCGATCATCTGCAGGAAGGCGACGGTCCCCTCCTGCATCCGGGTGCCACCCGACACGGGAGCGGCCAGCAGCGGCAGCCCCTCCTCGGTGGCCCGCTCGACCGCGGCGATCAGCCGCTCGGCGGCGGCCACCCCGATGGAGCCCGCGAGGAAGCCGAACTCCCCGGCGACGACGGCGACCCGGCGTCCGCGCAGCCGGCTCTCGCCGGTGATGATCGATTCGTCCTGCCGGGTCTTCTCGGCGGCGTCGGCCAGGTCGCGCGCGTAGTCGGCGGGGACCTCGCGCGCGGCGATGGGGGAGTCCCACGACTGCCAGGAGCCGGGGTCGAGCACCAGGTCGCGCAGGGCGCGGGCGTCCAGCCGGCGGGGCGGTTCGGTCATGCCGCCGATGATCTCCGTCCGGGCGGCGCCCGGCGACACCACCCCTCCGGCCAGGGATCCGGTCAGCCGCCGGCGGCCAGCTCCTGCCAGCCGCCGGACGGCGTCACGACGGCGGTCACCCGCCGGTCGTGCGGCTCGCTGGGCAGCTCGTCGAGGAGCTCGTCGTCGAAGACCACCGCGACGAGGACGGCCCCCTGGCGGGCGTGCCGCAGGGCGCGGTCGTAGTAGCCACCGCCCCGGCCCAGCCGCACCCCGTCGCGGGCCACCGCCAGCGCCGGGACGACGACGACCTCCGCGGTGCCCAGCGCGGTGGCATCCAGCCGGGGGCCGTCCGGCTCGAGCAGCCCGAAGCGGCCGGGGGTCAGCTGCCCGGTGTCCACGGCCCACGACAGCTCGGGCTCCTGCGCCGACACCACCGGCAGCAGCACCCGTGCACCGAGCCGGCCGAACACCTCGGGGAGTCGCCCGTGCCCCGGCTCGGTCTCCGCCGGCACGTGGGCGGCGAGGGTGCGCACCCCCGCGAGGCCCTGCAGCAGGGAGGTGCCGACCGCGGCCGC
>NZ_HG931173.1:1144648-1235385 GCF_000582785.1 Candidatus Blastococcus massiliensis AP3 | reverse complement strand
AGGGCCCGCTTCGCGGCGCCCGGGTCGGCCTCGGAGTGCATGCCCGGCAGGCTAGTTAGGCTGCGGGAATGACGAGCCAGGGCGCGCGACCTGCACGGAAGGCCGTCATCCCCGTCGCGGGGATGGGCACCAGATTCCTCCCTGCCACGAAGGCCGTGCCCAAGGAACTGCTACCGGTCGTGGACCGGCCGGCCCTCCAGTACATCGTCGAGGAGGCCGCTCGTGCCGGCCTGCCCGAGGTGCTCATGGTGACCGGCCGCAACAAGGCAGCCATCGAGGACTTCTTCGACAGCACGCCCGAGCTGGAGACGGCGCTCGAGAAGAAGGGCGACGCCGCCCGCCTCGACGCCGTCCGTGCCTCGACCGACGTCGCCCAGGTGCACTTCGTCCGCCAGGGGGAGGCCAAGGGGCTCGGGCACGCGGTGCTGCAGGCGGCCGCGTTCGTCGGTGACGAACCCTTCGCCGTCCTGCTCGGCGACGACCTGATCGACGCCCGCGACCACCTGCTCGAGCAGATGCTCGAGGTGCAGGCCGAGCACGGCGGCTGCGTGGTCGCGCTGCTCGACGTCGGCCGGGAGAACATCGACAAGTACGGCGCGGTGGCGATCGAGGAGGACACCCAGGAGGGCGTCGTCACGATCACCGGTCTGGTGGAGAAGCCGCCGGTCGACGAGGCCCCCAGCAGCCTGGCGATCATCGGGCGCTACGTGCTCGCGCCGGAGATCTTCGAGGTGCTCCGCGGGACCGCGCCGGGCCGCGGCGGCGAGATCCAGCTGACCGACGCGCTGGCCACCCTGGTCGAGCGCGGGGAGCCGGTGCACGGCGTCGTCTTCGGCGGCCGCCGCTACGACACCGGCGACAAGCTGGACTACCTCAAGGCGGTCGTCCGGCTCGCCGCGGAGCGCGAGGACCTGGGGCCGGCGCTGCGTTCCTGGCTGCGCGAGTTCGTGACCGAGCTGCCCGCCGAGGGCGCGTCGTCGTCCTGAGCGGGCCTCGCGGGGGCACCATCGGGCATCGAGGCACGGTACGGGCCCCCGATCGGGGCCCGTACGTGCCGCACAGGCCGGTGTCACCGAACGGCGGACGGCACGGCGGACGGCAGTGGTGGTGGGGATGACCGGATCTATGGACGACGCGGACGGCACGGGCGGCGGGTACCGGGGGTACCGGGACACCGCCCAGGTCGACATGCCCATGGCGCCTCCGCGGCCCTCCGCCCCCATCCCGGTGCGGACGCGCGGCGGCGAGCCGTCCCGCGGCATCCCGCCGGTGCCGACCCCCCGGCCCATGGTGGAGGGCCCGATCCCGCTGCCGCCCGCCGAGTCGGTCCCGCTGTCGATCGTGTGCACCGTGGAGCGGCACCTCGACGAGATCCTCGGCAGCGCGCCGGAGGTGGACCCCATCGAGCTGGCCGTCCTGGACGCCCAGGGGCTGCTCTGCGCCGAGGAGGTCGTGAGCCAGCGGGCGCTGCCGGCGTTCGACCAGGCCGCGCTGGACGGCTACGCGGTCCGGGCCGAGGACGTCGCCGGCGCGCGCATGTCCGCACCGGTCTCGCTGGCCGTCGTCGGGGAGAGCGTCGCGGGCACGGGCGTCATCCCGACGTCCATCGGACCCGGTCTGGCGTTCCGCGTCGCCGCGGGCGCGATGCTGCCCGCGGGTGCCGACGTCGTCGTGCCCGCGGTCTGGACCGACCAGGGCACGGTGCGGGTCGAGGTCCTGGCCGGCCCGCCGGCCGGTGGATACGTGCGCCGCACGGGCGACGACGTCGCCCCTGGCGACCCCGCCGTCCAGGTGGGGACGCCGATCGGGCCCGCCCAGATCAGCCTGCTGGCCGCCGTCGGTCGCGAGCGGGTCCTCGTGCGGCCCCGGCCGCGCATCGCGGTGCTCTGCGCCGGAGCCGAGCTGGTCGACGTCGGCACCTCGCCGGCTCCCGGCCAGGTGGTCGACGTGAACAGCTACGCCCTGGCCGCGGCCGCCCGGGACGCGGGCGCCGAGGCGTACCGCTCCGGCATCCTGCCGACCGATCGCCGCCGCCTGACCGAGGTGCTCGAGAGCCAGCTGCTGCGCAGCGACCTGGTGCTCATCGCCGGCACCCTGGGGCCGGACGGGCGCGACATGGTGCAGGAGGTGCTCGCCGAGCTGGGCGAGATGCAGTTCCGCCAGGTGACGATGCACCCCGGGCCGGTCCAGGGGTTCGGCCGGCTGGGCCGCGACCAGGTGCCGGTCATCTGCGTGCCCGGCGAGCCGGTGTCCGCGCTGGTGGCCTTCGAGGTGTTCGTCCGCCCGGCGATCCGGCTCATGCTGGGCAAGCGGCAGCTGTTCCGCCGCACCGTTCAGGCGGTCGCCGGTCAGCCCCTGGTCTCCCCGCTGGGCTACCGCCAGTACCTGCACGGCACGGTGATGCGCCACCCCGACGGCGGCTACGTCGTCGAGCCGGTGGGCGACGGGACGGACGCCCTGCTGGCCCGCATGGCCCGCGCCAACTGCCTGATCGTGGTCGACGAGGACGTCACCGAGGTGGCCGCCGGTGGCCTGGTCACGGTCATGCCGCTGCTCCTCGGCGGCTGACCTGGAACCCGTCCTGCACCCCGGCTGGCCCGCCCGGCTGAGCTGGGGGCCGGTCGAGCTGCACCCGCTACGCCGCCGCGACGCCGCCGAGTGGAGCCGGCTGCGGCTCGTCAACGAGGAGTGGCTGCGGCCGTGGGAGCCCACGTCGGAGGTGTCCTGGGCGGACCGGCACACCCCGGCGACCTATCGCGCGGTGCGCCGCGCCGCGACCCGCCGCGCCCGCCTGGGCACGTCGGTGCCCTTCGCCGTCCGGGTGGACGGCCGGCTGGCCGGCCAGGTCACCGTGGACAACGTGGTGCGCGGTGCCCTCCGGTCGGGTTTCCTCGGCTACTGGATCGACGCCGGCGTCGCCGGACGGGGCATGGGGTCGCTGGCCGTCGCGCTCGCGTGCGACCACGCGTTCGGCGAGGTCGGGCTGCACCGGCTGCAGGCCGACATCCGGCCGGAGAACTCCCCGAGCCGGCGCCTGGTGGAGCGGCTCGGCTTCGCCCGCGAGGGGCTGCTGCGCCGCTACCTGGACATCGACGGGCAGTGGCGCGACCACGTCGCGTACGCGCTGCTGGCCGACGACCTGCCCGGCGGGGCCCTCGATCGCTGGCGGGAGCGCACAGGGCGGTGAGCCCAGCCGTTAGCACGGGGCGGGGCGGGCGACCGTCCCCGACGAGTCGACACGCCGACTCGTCGTCACACCAGTCACAGGACTGATCAGCGACACGCCGCGCGCCTCCCTCGATCGGGGGGGCGGTCTGCATAACCTCGCCGTCGCGAGTGACTCATGTGACAGGTGGTGTACGAAAATGGGATCAGGCGTGCTCTTGGCTGCTCTGGTCGTTCTCTGGTTCGTCGTGCTGGTGCCCATGGTGGTGACCCGCGGCGACGCACAGGGCGGCTGGACGGAGCGTGCCGACTCCGGTCGGACGCTGCAGCGACGCCGTGCGTCCGTCCCGGTCGTCGCGGCCGAGACGGAACGGGTGTCCATCGACCGCGCCGCACTGCTGACCAGCGGTGAGCTGAAGGTCGACGTGCATGCGCTCCGTCGCCGCACCCTCGGAGGGCTCGTCGCGCTCGCCGTCGTCTCGCTGGTCGCCGCCGTCGTCGTCAGCCCCTGGCTGTGGCTCGTGCAGTTCGTGCTCGACCTCGCCGTCGTGGGATACGTGCTGGTGCTGCGCAAGGTGGCCCGCCGCGAGCGGCTGGCCGCCCGCCGAGCGGCCCGTGCCGCCGCCCGCGAGAGGGTGCGCTCCGCCACCCGCACCGTGCCCGAGGCGCGTCCGGCTCCCGAGCCGCGGACGGCGCCCGAGGTGCAGGAGACCGTGGCGCAGCAGGGCCTGCCGCACCCCAGCGTGCCGCTGGCCCCGGTGGCCCAGTTCCGCGGCCGGATCGTCGCCGCTCGCACGCCGGCTCCCGCGGGCTGGCAGCACAGCGCCGTCGTCGGCCTGGACGACGACGACATCGGTTTCGCCGACATCGACGAGTACCAGCCCCGTCGAGTGGCCAACGCCTGAAAGGACCCTCCCGCGCGGGCCACCCGGTGGTGGCGCGGGAGGGGAGGCGCGGTAAAGTCGTGCCTCGAAGGGGCTGTGGCGCAGTCCGGTAGCGCACCTCGTTCGCATCGAGGGGGTCAGGGGTTCAACTCCCCTCAGCTCCACCCAGCAGGTCACGACACGCCGTCGGGCATCCGCCCGGCGGCGTTCGTGCGTCCCGACTCCGGCGATGCACGTCCGACACCGAGCCCTCGCGCTGCGTGACGGCGCTCGGTAAGTGCTCGATCTTCTGGTACGAAATCGTTCACATTCCGATGTGACCGGGGCGGATGCGCTGGTACGCAACCCCGGTGACCGGGGAGACGACGGCGCGGCTGCGCCAAGGGTGGGGCGGCGCTGCCGCTGCTGCGGTGCGCATCGCGGTGATCGCGGTGCTCGTGGCGGGGATGGCCGTCGTGGCGACGGGGACCGGACGCGCAGCGCCGTCCCTCCCACCGGGCTTCTCCGTGAAGGACATGCCCAGCGGGCAGAGCGAGCTGCTGACCGACTTCGCCTTCGCCCCCGACGGCAGCTACTTCACGACCGGCAAGAACGGCCGGGTGGCCTGGGTGTCCGCCGATGGTTCGGCGGCCCGGACGCTCGCCACCTTCTCCGTGGTGACGGTGCAGGACCTCGGGCTCAACGGGATCGCCGTCGCCCACGACTACGCGACCTCGCGGGTCATCTACCTCGCCAGGACCCTCACGGTGAACGGGCAGTGGACGATGCGGCTGAGCGCCGCCACGGTGGTGGGCACACCGCCCACCTCGCTGGCCCCCGAGCGCGTCATCTGGGACCTGCCGATCCAGGCCGACGTCCACACCATCACCGGCATCGTGGCCGCCCCCGACGGCACCCTGTGGGTGACGATGGGCGACGGCGCCGACTTCCGGTTCGTCGACCCCCTGGCGCTGCGCGCGCTGGACGTCAACACCGGTTACGGCAAGCTGCTGCGCGTCACGCCCGACGGCCGCGGAGTGGCCAGCAACCCGTACTACGACCCAGCGGCGCCCTCCTCCTGGCGCAGCCGCGTGTACGCCAGCGGCTTCCGCAGCCCCTTCCGGGTGAGTCTCGACCCGGCGACCGGCGCACCGCTGGTCGGCGACGTCGGCTGGAACACCTGGGAGGAGATCAACCTGGTCCGGCCGGGGGCCAGCTACGGCTGGCCCTGCTGGGAGGGCAACGGTCAGACGCCGGGCTACCGCGACATGGCGGCCTGCGCCGGCACGACCACGACGCCTCCGCTGTGGGCCTACCCGCACGGGCCGATGGGGACCAGCGTGACCGGAGGCATCGTCTACACCGGTTCGACGTACCCCGAGCAGTACCGCGGCGCCTACTTCTTCGGCGACTACGCCTCCCAGCGCGTCTACACCCTGCGCTACGACGACCAGGGCCGCCTGGTGCGCCAGCCCGAGGCCGGCGGCTTCGGCGTGGAGAACGGCATGCCGGTGAAGTTCGGGGCGGCCGAGAACGGCGACATCGTCTACGCCGACATCGGCGGATCGCGGCTCAAGCGCCTGGTCCACGCCGCCGGCAACCGCCCGCCGACGGCGGAGGCGACCATCACCAACGACCCGGCCTCGGCACGGTCCTTCACCTTCGACGCCAGCAGGTCGTTCGACCTGGACGGCGGAGCGCTGACCTACCGGTGGGACTTCGGCGACGGCGCCACGGCCACCGGGGCGCTCGTGACCCACGCCTACGGGGGCACCAGCACCGAACCGGTCACCGTGCGCCTGGACGTCACCGACAGCGTCGGGGCCACGGGCACCGCGACCCTGACCGTGGTGCCCGGGAACCGCGTACCGGTGCTGACGCTGACGACACCGCCGAGCAGCGAGCGCTACTCCGTGGGTGAGCGGGTGGTGCTCTCCGGGACGGCGCTGGACGCCGAGGACGGAGCCCTCCCGGTGACGTGGAGCGTCGTCCTCGTCCACTGCAGCGGGGGCTACTGCCACGACCACCCCGGCCGCTCGTTCACGGGGGCCGTGTACGACGTGCCGTTCGAGGACCACGGCGACGACACCCGGCTGCAGATCACGGCCAGCGCCACCGACCGGTTCGGCGTCCGCGCCGAGCAGGTCTTCGTGGCCCAGCCGCAGCTGCGGACCCTGACCCTCGCCTCGACGGTGCCCAGCCCCATCACCGTCAACGGTGTCGCCCGCGCCTCGGCCCAGGTGACGGCCGGAGCGCGGGTCTCCCTCAACGCGCCCCCGCTGGCCGGGGACGGCGTCGCGATGTTCGGTCGCTGGAGCGACGGGCAGCCGCGCGAACGGCAGCTGGTCATGCCCGACCGGGACGTGACGCTCACCGCCGAGTACGTGACGCCCATCGACCTGCGGCACGCGTTCGACCCTGGGCTGCGGGCCGTGGTGGGCGCGCCCGTCGGACCGGAGCAGGGGGACAGCTGGCTGCGCTCCCGGCAGTACGCCGGGGGGCGCGTGTACTGGTCACCCCAGACCGGGGTGCACGAGGTGCACGGCGAGATCCTGCGCTCCTACGACGCCACCGGCGGGCCCGGGCGCTGGGGTCCGCCGCTGAGCGACGAGACGGGGACCCCGGACGGCCGGGGTCGGTTCAACGTCTTCCCGAACGACGAGGCGATGTTCTACTGGACGCCCCAGACCGGCGCGCACGTCGTCTACGGCGAGATCTTCGGCCACTGGCGGGCCATGGGCTACGAGCGCGGCATGCACGGCTACCCGCGCAGCGACGAGCTCTCCACGCCCGACGGCCGCGGCCGGTACAACGACTTCGAGAACGGCGGCATCTACTGGCGGCCCGGTGTCGGCGCGCGCAGCGTGTACGGCGCGATCTACCAGAAGTGGGGCCAGCACGGCTGGGAGATGGGGCACCTCCGCTTCCCGATCACCAACGAGCTGGGGACGCCGGACGGCGTGGGACGGTTCAACCACTTCGAGGGCGGCTCGGTGTACTGGACGCCCCGGACGGGGGCCCACGAGGTGCAGGGCGCCATCCGGGAACGGTGGGCGGCGCTGGGCTGGGAGCGCTCGTACCTGGGTTATCCGACCAGCGACGAGTTCAGCGTTCCCGGTGGCCGGCGGACCAACTTCGAGCGTGGCTCCATCACGTGGACGGCGGCCACGGGGCGGGTCGTGGACCGGCGCTACTGAGCGCCGCTGGTTCCCCTCAGAACCAGGAGGGGAACCACATCCGTCGCTGCCACTCCACCTGGTCGAGCGGCTGCCCCGTGAGCACGGGGTAGAAGAACGCGAACGTGGCGAGGACCAGCGCCACGTAGAGGCAGACCGCCCAGAGGCCGACGGTGCGCCGGTTCCCGCCGTGGCGCGGCCCCAGGACGTCCTGCAGCACCAGCACCACCGCCAGCACGAGGAAGGGCACGGTGGGCGCCAGGTAGAAGATGAACATCGTCCGCTCGGGGTTGACCAGCCAGGTCAGCCAGCCGGCGGCGATCGCGATCGCGGCCACGCCTGCGGCCGGGTCACGGCGGGCCGCGACCCGCCACACCAGCCACGCCATCGCGGGCACGAACAGGAACCACAGCGTGGGCGTGCCCACCATGAGGATGTAGCGGACGACCTGCCCGCCGTCGTCGTCGGTGAGGCCCTGCGGGTTCCACAGCAGGATCGGGCGGCCGTTCACCAGCCACGACCACGGTCCCGACTCCCACGGGTGCGGCGTCGACAGGCCGCTGTGGAACCGCAGCCACTCGGCGTGCTGGTGCCACAGCGACCGCAGGGCGTCGGGGACGAACGGGAAGGCGGTGTCCGGATTCTGCTGCGCCCAGGCCTTGCCCTGCGACGTCTCGCCGAGGAACCAGCCGGTGAAGCTGGCCAGGTAGGTGAGCACCGGCACCACCGCCAGCGCCCACAGCGCTCCGGGGAGGCCGTACCGGGCTGCGGCGCGGGTGGGCCGCTTCGCCCCCGCGTCGCGCCAGGCGGCCCGCTCCCAGAGCAGGGACGCGACGGCGAAGAAGGCCAGGAACCAGATGCCGCTCCACTTCACCGCGCAGGCGCAGCCGAAGAGCGCCCCGGCGGCGATCCGCCAGCCTCGGGGGCCGAGCCGGAACCCGGCGGCCGCCCGCTCCCCGCCGTCCCGGATGCGGACCCGCACCCGGTCCCGGTCGACCACCAGGCAGGCGACCGCCGAGATTACGAAGACCTGCACGAAGACGTCGAGCAGCCCGATCCGCGACAACGTGAACGAGAGCCCGTCCAGCGCCAGCAGCAGCCCGGCGACCAGGCCCAGGAAGGTCGACCCGGTCAGCCGGCGCGCCAGCCGGACG
The DNA here is from genome assembly GCF_000582785.1 of Candidatus Blastococcus massiliensis AP3. Classification (GTDB taxonomy): domain Bacteria; phylum Actinomycetota; class Actinomycetes; order Mycobacteriales; family Geodermatophilaceae; genus Blastococcus; species Blastococcus massiliensis. The sequence goes on along the minus strand of NZ_HG931173.1, from coordinate 1,227,027 downwards.
AGGACGACGACGGCGATCGTGCCGGCCACCGCGCTCGGGAACCGCCACCCCAGCGAGTCGTTCCCGAACAACCCCTCGCCGGCCGCGATCAGCCACTTCCCGAGCGGCGGATGGACGATGAAGGTGTAGCCGCGGTTGTACTCGAAACCCCAGCGCAGCAGGTCCGCGGCCTCGGGCGGGTAGTAGGCCTCGTCGAAGAGCAGCCGGCGGGGATAGCTGATACCGACCAGGCGGCTGGTCAGGGTGAGCGCCCCGAGCGCCGCGGTGAGCACCCAGGACAGCCGGGTGTCGCCGGGCAGTGGCGGGGTGCGGTCGCGGCGCGGACGGGGCGGCATCCGCCACCGCGCCGGCGGAACGGGCTGCGGGGCCGGGCCACCGTCCCGCTCGGGTGCCAGCACCGCCATGCGGGTCAGGGTATGTGGCCGTCGGCGTGACAGGCTGCGGGCGTGAGCGGACGGCTGGTGCTCGGTGGCGCGCCCCTGGGTCAGCCCGGCGACGTCGGCCCGAGGCTGCGCTCGGTCATGGCGACGGCGGACGTCCTCGCGGTCGAGGACACCCGACGCCTGCACCGCCTGGCCGCCGACCTCGAGGTGACCTTCACCGGGCGGGTGGTGACGTTCCACGAGTCGGTGGAGCAGGCGCGGCTGCCCGGGCTGCTGAGCGCGCTGTCCGACGGCGCGACCGTCCTGCTGCTGACCGACGCCGGCATGCCCTCGGTGTCCGACCCCGGCTACACCCTCGTGCGGGCCGCGATCGACGCCGGGATCCCGGTGACGTCGGTGCCCGGCCCCTCGGCGGTGACGACGGCGCTGGCGGTCTCCGGGCTGCCGGTCGACCGGTTCTGCTTCGAGGGGTTCCTGCCGCGCAAGGCGGGGGAGCGCCGTGCCCGCTTCGCCGGACTGGCCGACGAGCAGCGCACGATGGTCTTCTTCGAGTCACCGCACCGGCTGGCCGACGCGCTGGCCGACGCCGCCGCGGTGCTGGGCGACGACCGGCCCGCCGCGGTGTGCCGCGAGCTGACCAAGACCTATGAGGAGATCCGCCGGGGTCCGCTGGCCGAGCTCGCCGCGTGGGCCGCCGAGGGCGTCAAGGGCGAGATCACGCTGGTGGTGGGCGGGGCGCCGCCGCGGGCGGTGTCGCTCACCCCGGCCGAGCTGGCGGCGGAGGTCGCGGCGGAGGAGGCGGCCGGCGCCACCCGCAAGGACGCGATCCGGGCGGTCGTCGAGCGCACCGGTATGCCGCGGCGGGTCGTCTACGACGCCGTCGTCGCCGCGAAGTCCCCCTGACCCACGGCGCGAGTGCGCCCTCTTCCACCCCTCAGGCCCCCCGGACACGTGGGATAGGGCGCAACGGCGCTGAGCCCTGTGGACGAGCGCCGCAGCGGAGGTGGCAGATCCGGCACGGTGCGGCGGTGCCCGTCCCCGCGCGCGTCCCGCCCCAGCTCCGGGAGACGCCCTTCCTCGCGTCGTCCGCCGTCGCCGCGGGCCTGGTGACGGAGCGCCAGCTGGAGGGGGCGGCCTGGCGCCGGCTGGTCCATGGCGTGTACGTGCACCGCGACGTCCCGGTCACGCACCTGCTCCGGGCAGAGGCGGCGCTCCTCCGGCTCCCCGGTGCCGTGGTCACGGGCCGCAGCGCCGCGGCCCTCTGGGGTGTCGAGCTCGCCGGCCCGGAGGACGACGTCGAGCTGACCCTGCCGCCCGGCACCCACATGGTCCGCGTGGTCGGGTTGCACACCCGGCGCGCCGCGCTGCCCGCCACCGACGTCCGCCGTCGCCACGGCCTGCTCGTGTCCTCCCCGGCAGCCACGGCGATCCGGCTGGCGAGCGTGCTCTCGCCGGACTCCGCGGTCGCCGCCGTCGACCAGTTGATCGCGACGGGCGTGGTGGACCTCGAGACGGTGCGGCGACGTGCTGCCGTCGGTCACGGCCCGGGGTCCGCCAGGGGCCGGCGGGTGGTGGCGCTCGCCGACGGGCTGGCGGAGTCCCCGCAGGAGACAAGGGTGCGCCTGACCATCGGACGAAGCCGGTTGCCTCCACCGGTCGCCCAGTTCCGCGTGCTCCACCACGGCCGGTTCGTGGCCCGGGTCGACTTCGCCTGGCCGGACAGGAAGGTCGCGCTCGAGTACGACGGGCTGTGGCATGCCGAACCCGGCCGGTTCGCGCGGGACCGGCGACGGCTCAACGCGCTCCGCGAGGCCGGCTGGAGCGTCGTGTTCGTGACCGCCGCGGATCTGCGCGAGCCGGCTGCGCTCCTCGCCCGGATCGCCCGCGCCCTCGGGTGAGTGCGCGATGACCCACGCCTCACAGGGCCCGAGGGGTGGAAATGGGCGCAACCGCCGGGGTTACAGCCAGCCGTTGCGCTTGAAGCCGCGGTAGAGGAAGAAGCAGGCGCTCAGGATCACCAGCAGCACCGTCGGATAGCCGAAGCGCCAGTCCAGCTCGGGCATGTGCTCGAAGTTCATCCCGTAGATGCCGGCGATCGCGGTGGGGACGGCGATGATGCCGGCGTAGGCCGAGATCTTGCGCATGTCCTCGTTGTCGGCCATCGAGGTGCGGGCGAGCGACGCCTGCAGGATCGAGGTCAGCAGCTCGTCCAGCGAGGCCACCTGGTCGCGCACCCGGATCGCGTGGTCGAGCACGTCGCGGAAGTACGAGCGCATGGCCTCCGGAACGGCGTCGATCTCCCGCTCGGCGAGCTTCTGCAGCGGCACCTCGAGCGGGAACACCGCCCGGCGCAGGGACATCAGCTCCCGCTTGAGCTGGTACAGCCGGCCGATGTCGTCGGTGCGCTCCGGGCTGAACACCGAGGCCTCGAGCTCCTCGACGTCGTCCTCGACCGCCCCCGCGACGTCCACGAAGGTGTCCACCACCAGGTCGGCGACGGCGTAGAGGACCGCCGCTGGGCCCAGGCACAGCAGGTCGCGCTGCTCCTCGAGCCGGTGCCGCAGCTCGCTGAGCTCCCCGTGGTGCCCGTGTCGCACGGTGATCACGTACTGGGGCCCCACGAAGACCATGACCTCGCCGGTGTCCACCACCGCGCTGGTCGCGGTGAGCTGCTCGTGCTCCACGTAGGTGGCCGTCTTGAAAACCATGAACAGCCCGTCGTCGTAGCGCTCGAGCTTGGGGCGCTGGTGGGCGAAGACGGCGTCCTCCACCGCCAGCGGGTGCAGGTCGTAGCGCTCCGCCAGCGCCCCGAGCTCGTCCTCGGCCGGCTCGTAGAGGCCCAGCCACACGAACCCGCCGCTGTCCCGGGCGACCCGGAGCACCTCCTCCGGCGCGACGGGTGCCTGGCGCCGCCCGTCGACGTAGACGGCGCAGTCGACGACGGCCTCGGCTCCGGGCTGCCGCGTGGGCGACCGGGGCTCCCGGCCCGCCGGGCGGGGGCGCGGACCGGGCGGTGCGTCCTGCGGATCGGCGGGAGCGACCGCACGGTCGGGCAGCGGCGGGGTCGACGGTGCGGACGACGTGTCGGCGCTGCTCATCAGGGGATCTCCTCGTGGCCGGGCACCCGCAGCGTAGGCCCGGCCCGGTGGCGGACCGGAGTGGCCGGTGGCGCCCGCGGAGCCGGCTCACCCTTCCGGGTGGAACGGCGATCCGCGCTCTTCAGCGGGCGCGCGGACGCGTCGAGCAGACCGGTGACAGCACCGCATCGGTCAGGAGAACCCCAGTGGCGATCAGCGTCCTCGACATCCGGGACACCAGCGCGTGGCCGCGCCTCGCGCTGCCCTCGCGTCGGGCCGCGACGTCGCACGGCCGCCTGCCGCTCAGCGCCCTGGCCGCCGGCGTCGTCGCCATCGTGCAGGCCGTCGGCCTCCTCGCCGTCGCCCTGCAGGGTCTGGACGGGCTGCTCACCGCCTCCACCCGCCCGGGAGGCCCGGTCGTGGCGATGGCGCTGCTCGCCCTGGCCGGCTGGATCGTGCTCTCGGCCGGCAGCGGCGCCACCCTGATCGACGGTTCCGGCCGCCGCATGCTGATCGGCGTCTCCGTCGCCGAGCTGGTCCTGGTCGGCCTGGTCGGCGTCCTCGCCACCACCACCCCCCTCGCGCTGCCGGTGGCGCTGCCGCTGCCGGGGCTGCTCCTGCTCGCCGCCGCGGTCCCCGTCGGCAAGCTGCTGCTCGCCGGTGCGCCGTCGGCCTCGGCCTGGGTGGCCGCCGGACCGCGCGTCGTCGAGAGCCGGCCCGACCCCGCCACGGCGCACCGGGCCCTGGCCACCCTCACCCTCGGCGTCATCGGCCTGGCCCTCGGGTCGCTGGCCCTGCTCACGCCGGTCGAGGCCTCCGCCGGCACCGGTGAGACCGCCTCCACGGTCGTCTACCAGCCCTGAGTCCGACTGCCCGGGCAATCGGCTGGACGGCCCTCCGTACTGTTGACCCGTGAGTGATCGCCACATCCTGACCGCGGTCGCCTGGCCCTACGCCAACGGCCCGCGGCACATCGGCCACGTCTCCGGTTTCGGGGTCCCCTCCGACGTCTTCAGCCGCTTCCAGCGGATGAACGGCAACCGCGTCCTGATGGTGAGCGGCACCGACGAGCACGGCACGCCGATCACCGTCGCGGCCGACGCCGAGGGCGTGACCCCGCGGCAGATCGCCGACCGCAACAACCGGGTCATCGTGGACGACCTGGCCAGCCTCGGGCTGAGCTACGACCTGTTCACCCGGACCACGACGGCCAACCACGCCGCCGTCAGCCAGGAGATCTTCCTCGGCCTGCTGAAGAACGGCTACGTCTTCCCGAAGACGACGCTCGGCGCGATCAGCCCGTCGACCGGCCGCACGCTGCCCGACCGCTACATCGAGGGCACCTGCCCGATCTGCGGCTACGACGGCGCGCGCGGCGACCAGTGCGACAACTGCGGCAACCAACTGGACCCGACCGACCTGATCAACCCGGTCAGCAGGATCAACGGCGAGACGCCGAAGTTCGTCGAGAGCGAGCACTACTTCCTCGATCTGCCGGCGTTCACCCGCGCGCTGGGTGACTGGCTGGCGACCCGGAAGAACTGGCGCTCCAACGTCCTGAACTTCAGCGTCAACCTGCTCGAGGACCTCAAGCCGCGCAGCTACACCCGTGACATCGACTGGGGCGTGGCGGTGCCGCTGGACGGCTGGCGCGACCGGCCGGACAAGCGCATCTACGTCTGGTTCGACGCCGTCGTGGGGTACCTCTCGGCGTCGATCGAGTGGGCCCGCCGCTCCGGCGACCCCGAGGCGTGGCGGCAGTGGTGGCAGTCCCCGGAGTCCGACGCCTACTACTTCATGGGCAAGGACAACATCGTCTTCCACTCCGAGATCTGGCCGGCCCAGCTGCTCGGCTACAACGGCGAGGGCGACAAGGGCGGCAGCCCCGGCTCGCTGGGCCGGCTGAACCTGCCCACCGAGGTGGTCTCCAGCGAGTTCCTGACCATGGAGGGGCGCAAGTTCTCGTCCTCCCGCCAGGTCGTCATCTACGTGCGGGACTTCCTCGCCCGGTACGACGCCGACGCGCTCCGGTACTTCATCGCCGCCGCGGGCCCGGAGAACCAGGACACCGACTTCACCTGGGCGGAGTTCGTCCGCCGCAACAACGACGAGCTGGTCGCCGGCTGGGGCAACCTGGTCAACCGCACGGTGTCGATGGCGGCCAAGAACGTCGGCGCCGTCCCGACGCCGGGCGAGCTCACCGACGCCGACCGCGCGCTGCTCGAGACGACGAGGTCCGCGTTCGGACCCGTGGGTGAGCTGCTGGGGCGCAACCGGCAGCGGGCCGCCGCGGGCGAGGCGATGCGGGTGGTCGGCGAGGCCAACAAGTACCTGTCGGACCAGGCGCCGTGGAAGCTCAAGGAGGACCCGGCCCGCCGGGACACCGTGCTCCACACGGCGCTGCAGGCGATCAGCGACTGCAACGCGCTGCTCACCCCGTTCCTGCCGCACTCGGCGCAGCAGGTGCACGAGCTGCTCGGCGGCACCGGCGTCTGGTCGCCGTCCCCGCAGATCGTCGAGACCGAGGACCTGGACGACGGCGCGCCCTACCCGATCATCACCGGCGACTACGACGCCGCGTCGGCGGTGTGGGGCTCGCGCCCGCTGCCGCCGGGCGCCCCGCTCGCCCCGCCGACGCCGATCTTCACGAAGCTCGACGAGTCGGTGGTGGCCGACGAGCTGGCGCGCCTGGAGGACGAGGCGAGGTGAGCCGCTCGGCGAGCGCCCGCGCCAACCGGCGGGGCGAGCCGCCGCCGTCCCCGGAGCCGCTGCCGGCACCCGCGGTGGACAGCCACACGCACCTGGACATCGTGCTGGGCGAGCGGCCGGCGGACGGGGAGCACGGCGAGTGGGCGTCCGAGGACGCCGTCGACGCGGAGATCGCGGCGGCGGAGGCGGCCGGGATCCCACGGCTGGTCCAGGTCGGTGTCGACGTCGCCTCGTCGCGCTGGTCTGCCGAGCTGGCCGCCCGGCACCCGAACGTGCTGGCCGCGGTGGCCCTGCATCCCAACGAGGCCGGCGACGGCCGGGCGACCGACGACGCGCTGGCCGAGATCGACCGGCTCGCCGCGCTGCCCCGGGTGCGCGCGGTGGGGGAGACGGGCCTGGACCGCTACCGCACCGGGCCGGAGGGGTGGGACGCGCAGGAGGCGGCCTTCCGCGCGCACATCCGCATCGCCAAGGAGCACGGCATCGCGCTGGTCATCCACGACCGGGACGCGCACGAGGAGATCCTCCGCGTCCTCGACGACGAGGGAGCGCCCGAGCACACGGTCTTCCACTGCTTCTCGGGGGACGCCGCGTTCGCGAAGGCGTGCGTCGAGCGCGGGCACGTCCTGTCCTTCGCCGGCACGCTGACCTTCGGCAACGCCGGCTACCTGCGCGAGGCCGCCGCGCTGACCCCCGTGGACCAGCTGCTCGTGGAGACCGACGCGCCCTTCCTCACCCCGGTCCCGTTCCGAGGCCGCCCCAACGCCTCCCGCCTGGTCCCGCACACCGTGCGAGGCCTCGTCGAGGTCACCGGCACCGACCTCGAGGAGCTCTGCGACCAGCTGACCCGGACCGCCGAGCGCGTCTTCGGCCCCTGGGGGTCGGGAACGCGCGCGTAACAGCCGGGGGGCGCTCCGTGGCAGCGGTGTCGTCCGAAGGGCGACAATCGACAGCGTGGGTCGCCTCATCGCTGCTGTGCTGTTCATCGCCCTCCTGGTTCCCGGCGTGCTGCTGGGCCGGGCGTGGGCGCGTGCGGCGGACCGGCGGGCGGTCGCGAGCGGGTCCGTCCAGCTGGTCGAGCCGACCGCCGAAGGGGCGGCCGCACTGACGCAGCAGGCGCAGCACGGCCGGCGCTGGCGCCGGGCCGGGCTGCTGCTGGGCATCGCCGGGATCGTCGCCAGCGTCGTCGTGTGGGCGGAGTCCTCGGTGTTCCTCTGGGTGCCGATCCTCGTGCTCGGCCTGTTGACCGGTGTCCTGCTGGCCGAGGTGCTGCGCCCCCGGCCGCGCTGGGCGGTCACCCGACCCCCGCGTCGGCCGCGCCAGGCGGAGCTGGTCTCCGGCTGGCTGGTCTGGTCGGCCCGTGCCGTGGTCGTGGCCGAGCTGGCCGCGGCCGCCTGGTTGTGGTCCGGCGACGAGCTGAGCACGGCCGTGGGCTGGACCGCGGTGGTCGTCCCGGGCACGGCCTGGCTGCTGGCCGAGCTGGCCCTGCTGCGGGCGGTGCTGCGGCCCCTGCCGGCCGCGGGTGCCGACGTCCCCGTCGACGAGGCGCTGCGGACCTGGACGGCCCACCTGGTGTCGGCAGCCGCCAGCGTGCTGGCCCTCCTGCCGCTCGGGGCTCTCCTGCTCACCGCGGGGATCGAGCGGGGCGACCGGGTGACCGAGCACTTCGACCTGCTGCCCGTGGCGCTCGTCGCGGGCGGCTTCTCGGCGCTGGCCGCGGGAGCCGCCCTGGCGGTATTCCTCGTGACCTGGCTGCGGCCGGCGCGCACGGGAGCGCCCGCGCTGGCCGGCTGAGGCCGCGTCGGTGCCCGTTCCGGGCCCGGTTCACGCTGTGCGCTTGCTCACCGACGGTTCCGGAGGCATCGCCCCCCGAACGGCGGCAGGGCCCGGCGCGGCCGTGACAGATCGTGTCGGCGCGTCCACATAGCGACATGACGCCGTTCTGCTTCACTGAGTTCGCACCGTTGCCACCGACGTCGTGTTCGTTATCGTGTCGTGATCGACAGCCGGGGTGGAGATCGCCCCGGGCCGCGCCGCCCGGCCGGGAACCCAGGTTCCGGGCCGGACGCCGACCCGGAGCGAGCTGCAGCGGGTGTGCCGTCCACCGCGGCGTGCCCGTTCCTCCTGCCCGGGTCCCGTGACCCCTGGATGTGCCCGTGCGCCGCTCGCTCCGCCTCAGCCTCTTCGCCGTGGTCCTGCTCGGACTCATCGGCGGGACGCTGGCCTTCTTCGTCGCCCAGAAGTCCGTCGTCCTCACCGTCGACGGAGAGGCCCAGCGTGTCGGCACCTACGCCGACACCGTGGCCGAGGTGCTGAAGGAGGAAGGCCTGCAGCCGGCCGCCCACGACGTCCTCCTGCCGGCGGCCGACCAGGCGGTGGCCGACGGCGACACCATCGTCCTGAACCGCGCCCGTCCGCTGCTGCTCAGCGTCGACGGCGTGGAGCAGGAGGTCTACGTGACCGCCCTGTCGGTGGACGAGGCCCTGGAGCAGCTCGGGCTGCGCTCGGACAACCTGGTCCTGTCGGCCAGCCGCAGCGAGCGGCTCCCGCTCGACGGCATGCGCCTGGCGGTCACCACGCCCAAGGACGTCGTCCTCGTTTCGGACAACCAGGAGCGCGTCGTGACCACCACGGCCGCCACCGGGGCCGACCTGCTCGCCGAGCAGGGCATCGTGCTGAGCGCGACCGACCGGGCCAGCGTCGACCTGGCGCTGCCCCTGGTGCACCAGATGCGCCTGCAGGTGTTCCGCGTGGGGATCTCCGACGTCACCGTGACCGAGCCGATCGCGCACGAGGTCGTCGAGACCAAGAACCCCGAGGCGTTCGTGGGTGACAAGAAGGTCACCACGGCCGGCGTGGACGGCGAGCGGACGGTCACCTACCGGGTCACCGTCACCGACGGCGTCGAGACCGCCCGCGAGCAGCTGAGCGCGTCGGTCACCAGGCAGCCGGTGACCGAGCAGGTCACCGTCGGCAGCAAGGCCCGCCCGGCCAACACTCCGTCCGCCGACGGGCTGAACTGGGCCGCGCTCGCCAAGTGCGAGTCCGGTGGCCGGCCGAACGCCGTGAGCGGCACGGGCAAGTACCGCGGCATGTACCAGTTCTCGCAGAGCACCTGGAACGCCGTCGGCGGTACCGGCGACCCGGCCGCCGCCTCGGCCGACGAGCAGACCTACCGCGCGCAGCTGCTGTACCAGCGCTCCGGTGCCGGCCAGTGGCCGCACTGCGGGCCGCGGCTGTTCGGCTGATGAAGGACCCCGCTGCCCCCCACGGCTCGCCCGCTCGCCGCGGGCCCCTGCAGCGGGGCCGTCACTGAGTACGCCGCCCGAGCAGGCCGACGGGCTCCTGGGGCCGGCCGCGATCCGCGAGCTGGCCCAGGAGCTCGACCTGCGCCCGACCAAGTCGCTGGGCCAGAACTTCCTGCACGACGCGAACACCATCCGGCGGATCGTGCGGACCGCCGACCTGCGGCCCGACGACGTCGTGCTGGAGGTCGGCCCGGGCCTGGGCTCGCTGACCCTCGGCCTGCTCCCGGCAGCCGCCGCCGTCACCGCCGTGGAGATCGACCCGCGGATGGCCGGGCGGCTGTCGCGCACGGTCCTCGAGCGCCGGCCCGATCTCGCCGACCGGCTGACCGTCGTCGAGGGTGACGCCCTGCGCATCCGGGAGCTGCCCGGCCCGCCGCCCACGGCGCTGGTGGCCAACCTGCCGTACAACGTCGCCGTGCCGGTGCTGCTGCACCTGCTGGAGCTGCTGCCCACCCTCGACCGGGCGCTGATCCTCGTGCAGGCAGAGGTGGCGGAGCGGCTCGCCGCACCTCCCGGGGGCTCGGCCTACGGCGTCCCGTCGGTCAAGGCCGCCTGGTACGGCGAGGTGCGCCGTGCCGGCAACGTGGGCCGGCGGGTGTTCTGGCCCGAGCCCAACGTCGACTCCGGCCTCGTGGCGCTCGTCCGTCGCCCCCCTCCGGCCGGCGACCGGCAGGCCACCTTCGCGGTCGTCGACGCCGCCTTCGGCATGCGGCGCAAGGGTCTGCGTGCGGCGCTCGCCCGCTGGGCCGGCAGCCCGGCCGCCGCCGAGGCCCGCCTGCGGGCGGCCGGCATCGATCCCTCCGCCCGTGGCGAGCAGCTCTCGGTCACCGACTTCGCCCGGCTGGCGGCCACCGACGAGGTGCAGCCGTGAGGACGCCGGACGCCGTCACCGCCCGCGCCCCGGCGAAGATCAACGCGCACCTCGCCGTGGGGCCGCTGCGTCCCGACGGCTTCCACGAGCTGCGCACCGTCTACCTCGCCGTCTCCCTGTTCGACACCGTCACGGTGCGGGCGGGCGACGGGCTGAGCCTCGCCCTGACCGGCGAGGGCGCGGAGGCGGCCGGTGGGCCCGACGCCGTGCCCACCGACAACCGGAACCTGGTCTGGCGGGCCGCCGAGCTGCTGGCCGATCACGCCGGGGTGCGCGCCGACGCGACCCTGGAGATCGCCAAGTCGATCCCGGCCGCCGCCGGCCTCGCCGGTGGCAGCGCGGACGCGGCGGCCGCGCTGGTCGCCCTGGACGCCCTGTGGGGCACGCGGGCCGACCGGGACGACCTGCTGGCGCTCGCCGCGCAGCTGGGCAGCGACGTGCCGTTCAGCGTGCTCGGCGGCGTCGCGCTCGGCACCGGCCGGGGGGAGCAGCTGACCCCGGTGCTCGCCCGCCGGTCGTGGCACTGGGTGCTCGGCATCGCCGGGGAGGGTCTGTCGACGCCGTCGGTGTACGCCGAGCTCGACCGGCTCCGGGCCGAGGGCCGGGTGCCCGACGGCCGCACCCTCCTCCCCGCCGAGCCGGTCCTCGCGGCACTGCGCACCGGGCCGGCCGCCGCGCTGGGGACGGCGTTGGCCAACGACCTCCAGGCGCCCGCCCTGGGGCTGCGTCCGGCGCTGCGCCGGGCCCTGCGGGCGGCCACCGACGCGGGAGCGCTCGGCGCCCTGGTCAGCGGGTCCGGACCGACCGTCGCGGCCCTGGCCGAGGACGAGCCCGCCGCGGTGCGACTGGCCGCGGCGATGGCCGGTGAGGGCGTGTTCCGCACGGTCCGGGTGGTGGCCGGCCCGGTGGCCGGCGCCCGCGTCGTCCCCGGCTGAGGACCGCTCAGGAGGTGCCGGCGTCCTCGGCGAGCCGGGGGGCCGGGTCGAGGTGGGACAGGCCGTTGTAGGCGAGGTTGACCAGGTGGGCGGCCACGTCGCTCTTCTCCGGGGTCCGCGTGCCCAGCCACCACTGCCCGACCAGGGCCACCATGCCGACCAGCGCCTGGCTGTAGAGCTCGGCCAGCTGCGGGTCGTAGCCGCGGGCGGCGAACTGGCCGCCCAGGATGTGCTCGACCTTGCGCGCGACCTCCCCGATGAGCGAGGAGTACGTGCCCACTCCGCCGGGCACCGGGGCGTCCCGGGTCAGCACCAGGAAGCCGTCGGTGTCGGACTCGATGTACTCCAGCAGGACCAGCGCGGCCCGCTGCAGGAGGTCCCGCGGGTGCCCGGGGCTGGACAGGGCGGTGGCGAAGCTGTCGAGCAGCCGCTGCATCTCCCGGTCGACGACGACGGCGTAGATGCCTTCCTTGCCGCCGAAGTGCTCGTAGACGACCGGCTTGCTCACGCCGGCGCGCGCGGCGATCTCCTCGACGGACGTGGGGCCGTAGCCGCGCTCGCCGAACAGTTCCCGGGCGACGTCGAGCAGTTGCGACCGGCGCTGGTCGCCCGTCATGCGCACGCGCGGCCGGGATTCGTTCAGGGCGCGACCGGAGCCGTCACCCGGCGCTTGGCGGCCAGCCGCACGGGGTCGGGCCACTTGACGTCGCGCGCCCAGCCGAGCCTCTCGAAGACCCAGATCACGCGGGCGCTGATGTCGATCTGCCCGCGGTCCACACCGTGGCGGGCGCAGGTCGGGTCGGCGTGGTGCAGGTTGTGCCACGACTCGCCGCCGCTGAGGATCGCCAGCGGCCAGAAGTTCGTCGCCCGGTCGCGGGACACGAACGGCCGGTTGCCGACCACGTGGCAGACGGAGTTGATCGACCAGGTGACGTGGTGCAGCAGTGCCGCGCGGACCAGGCCGGCCCAGAAGAACGCCGACCACGCGCCGGCCCAGCTGCCGGTGATCAGCCCGCCGAGGACCGCGGGCAGCGCCAGGCTGAGGAAGGCCCACACGACGAACGTCCTGCTGATGAAGACGAGGCCGGCGTCCTTGAGCAGGTCGGGGGCGTAGCGCTGCTGGTTGGTCTTGCGCCGGTCGAACAGCCAGCCGAGGTGCGCGTGGAACATGCCCTTGAGCAGCGCGCGCAGGTCGGTGCCGTAGCGCCACGGGGAGTGCGGGTCGCCCGCCCGGTCGGCGAAGGCGTGGTGCCGCCGGTGGTCGGCCACCCACTGGTTGACCGGGCCCTGGATCGCCATGGAGCCCGCGACGGCCAGGCCGAGGCGCAGCGGGCGGTTGCTCTTGAAGGAGGCGTGCGTGAAGTGCCGGTGGTAGCCGACGGTCACGCCGAGCAGGGAGAGGTAGTAGAAGCCGACCGCCAGGCCGACGTCCAGCCAGGACAGCCCCCAGCCCCACACCGCGGGGACGACGGCGGCGAGGGCCACGAAGGGGACCAGCACGATCACGTAGAGCGTGACGATCTCGAGCGTGCTCTTGTGCCTGCCGATGGCGTTGGCGGGCAACCCGGCGTAGGGATCGGCGAGCGGGGGAGCCGTGGGCCGGGTGAGAGCGGGAGCGGACAAAGGGACTCCTGAGCGGGGTGAGATCCGGGCGCGGTCGGAACCGGCATGCTCCGGGCAGATATCCGCAACCTACGGGACCGTAGGGAACGCGGCGACCCGAGCCCCGTCCGGCGACCCCGTCGCGCAGGGCGGCCCGTACGGGTGCCACTGCGTGCTCCCGGCGCCCCGCGCCCCCTAGGCTCGCACCGGGTACCGCTCCGCGCGGCGCCCCCGGGGTGCGGCCGATCCGCACCGCGGGTGGGGGATGGGGTAATCGGCAGCCCGCCGGCCTTTGGAGCCGTGCAGTCTCGGTTCGAGTCCGAGTCCCCCAGCAAGACCGCCCAGCACGCCGAGGAGATCCGTGAGCCCCCAGGAGACCCCCGCCGGGGGACCGGCCGTCGCCGCCGTCGTCGTTCTCGCCGCCGGGCAGGGCACGCGCATGCGCTCGTCGACGCCGAAGGTGCTGCACGCCCTCGGCGGCCGCTCGATGCTCGGTCACGTCCTGGCCGCGACCGCACCGCTGCAGGCCGGGGTGACCGTGGTGGTCGTCGGGTCCGGCCGCGACCAGGTGGAAGCGCACCTCGCGGAGATCGCCCCCGGGGCGCTCCCGGTCGTCCAGGAGGAGCAGCGCGGCTCCGGGCACGCCGCCGCCGTCGCGCTGGCCGCCGTCCCCGAGGTCGAGGGGCCGGTGCTGCTGGTCAACGGCGACGCCCCCCTGCTGCGCGAGGAGACCGTCGGCGCCCTGGTGGCCGAGCACACGCGCGCCGGCCACGCGTTCACCGTGCTCACCGCCGCGGTCGACGACCCGACGGGGCTGGGGCGCATCGTGCGCGACGCCTCGGGTGCGGTCACCGCGATCGTGGAGGAGCGGGACGCGACGCCGGAGCAGCGCGCGATCCGCGAGGTCAACGCCGGGGTCTACCTCGGCGACGCCGCCGCGCTGCGCAGCGGCCTGGCCCGCATCGGCTCCGGCAACGACCAGGGCGAGCTGTACGTCACCGACGTCCTCGGACTGCTCGTGGCCGACGGCGCCCCGGTCGGTGGCGTCCGCGCCGAGGACCCCGACGACGTCCTGGGGTGCAACGACCGCCGCGAGCTCGCCGCGCGCCGTCGCACCCTCAACGACCGCGTCCTCGACCGGCTGATGCGCGAGGGGGTCACCGTCGTCGACCCGCAGACCACCTGGGTCGACGTCACCGTCACCGTCGGCAACGACGCCGTCCTCGAGCCCGGCACGCACCTGCAGGGGACGACGACGGTCGCGTCCGGAGCGGTCGTCGGGCCGGACACCACGCTGCTCGACTGCACGGTCGAGGCCGGGGCCGAGGTCGTCCGCTCGCACTGCCTCGGGGCGGTCATCGGGCCGGAGTCCACCGTCGGCCCCTTCAGCTACCTGCGCCCGGGCACCCGCCTGGCCCGCGGCAGCAAGGTGGGGGCCTTCGTCGAGACCAAGAACGTCGAGGTGGGCGAGGGCTCCAAGGTGCCACACCTCTCGTACGTGGGTGACGCCACCATCGGCCGCGGCTCGAACGTCGGGGCCGCGACCGTCTTCGTGAACTACGACGGGGTCGCCAAGCACCGCACGACGATCGGTGACCAGGTGCGGATCGGGTCCGACACCATGCTGGTGGCGCCGGTCACCGTCGGCGACGGCGCCTACACCGCTGCCGGCTCGGTGATCACCAAGGACGTCCCCCCGGGGGCCATGGGCGTGGCACGGGCCGCCCAGCGGAATGTGGGAGGCTGGGTCCGACGCCGACGGCCGGGTAGCCCCGCCGCGGAGGCCGCTGCCGCCGCCGAGCGGCGTGCGGACGCCCCCGGGGATCCCGGGGTGCACGACGACGACGAGGGACAGCAGAGCCGATGAGTGCCATCCGGCAGACCACCAACAAGAGCCTGATGCTCTTCTCCGGCCGGGCGTACCCCGAGCTCGCCGACGAGATCGCCGGCCACCTGGGCGTGACGCCCACCCCGACGGCCGCCTACGAGTTCGCCAACGGCGAGCTGTTCGTGCGCTTCGAGGAGTCGGTGCGCGGCTGCGACGCCTTCGTGGTGCAGAGCCACACGGCGCCGATCAACACCTGGCTCATGGAGCAGTTGGTCATGGTCGACGCGCTCAAGCGCGCCTCGGCCAAGCGCATCACCGTCGTCGCCCCCTTCTTCCCGTACGCGCGGCAGGACAAGAAGCACCGCGGCCGCGAGCCGATCTCCGCGCGCCTGGTCGCCGACCTGTTCAAGACCGCCGGCGCCGACCGGCTCATGACCGTCGACCTGCACACGGCGCAGATCCAGGGCTTCTTCGACGGCCCGGTCGACCACCTGTTCGCCATGGACCTGCTCATCAACCACGTCAAGGAGCGTTGGGGCGACCGCGACATCACCGTCGTCTCGCCCGACTCCGGCCGGGTGCGCGTCTCCGAGCGGTGGAGCGACAAGCTCGGCGGCACTCCGCTGGCCTTCATCCACAAGACCCGTGACCCGCTGGTCGCCAACGAGGTCGTGGCCAACCGCGTGGTCGGCGAGGTCGAGGGCCGGGTCTGCATCCTGGTCGACGACATGATCGACACCGGCGGCACGATCGTGAAGGCCGCCGAGACGCTCTTCGACGCGGGCGCCGCCGACGTCATCGTCGCCGCGACGCACGGCGTGCTGTCCGGACCCGCCACCGAGCGGCTGTCCAACAGCAAGGTCAGCGAGGTCATCATCACGAACACGCTGCCCATCGAGCCCGAGCGCCGGTTCGACAAGCTCACCGTCCTCTCGATCGCCCCGCTGCTCGCGCGGGCCATCAAGGAGGTCTTCGAGGACGGATCCGTGACGTCGCTCTTCGACGGCGCCTCGTAACACCGCGTTCCTCCGGATCACACCGCGGCCGGGCGCCGTCCCGGCCTGGGCCGAGCCGCTGCCCATGTTCCGGTCGGGGACCCTCCGGGCCCCGCGATCGGCCCACCGCTGCGCGTCTGCCGCAACTCGTCGCGTATCCTCTTTCCCGTTGCCCGGCGAGGGAGCTCCTGCTCCGTGATCGACGTGCGTGCTCCGGTGGGAATCCCTGGCGGTGTGCCGCGCTCGTGCGCCGGCCCGCAGATCCGATCCACCTCTCGAGGAGCACATCACCGTGGCTGACTTCCGGCTCGAAGCCGAGATCCGCACCGAGTTCGGCAAGGGCAGCGCGCGTCGCACCCGCCGCGCCGGCCGCGTCCCCGCCGTCCTCTACGGGCACGGCCAGGACGTCGTCCACCTGTCGCTGCCGGCCCGCGAGTTCGCCGCGGCGCTGCGCAACGGTGGCTCCAACGCCCTGCTCACCGTCGTCCTCGACGGCAAGGACCAGCTGGCCCTGACCAAGGCCGTGCAGCGCGACCCGATCAAGCGCACCCACGAGCACGTCGACCTGGTCATCGTCCGCCGCGGCGAGAAGGTCACCGTGGACGTCCCGGTCGTCGTCGTCGGCGATCCCGCCCCCGACACCCTGGTGAGCATCGAGCTCAACACCGTCTCGGTGCAGGTGGCCGCCACGAGCATCCCCGAGTCGATCGAGGTCGACGTCACCGGCCGCGGCGTCGGCGAGGGCTTCACCGTCGCCGACCTGACGCTGCCCCGCGGCGCCACCCTGCTCACCGACGAGACCTACCTCGTGGTCAACCTCATGGCCGCCCCGACCGCCGAGGCCCTCGAGGCCGAGCTCGCCGAGGCCGAGGCCGAGGCCGGCATCGAGAAGGAGGAGTCGGGCGAGGCCGCCGAGGGCGAGGGCGAGGGCGACGTCGTGCCCGAGCCGCAGGACCAGGGCAGCGGCGAGTCGATGGACTCGGCCGAGAAGTCCGCGGACAGCTGAGGCATCCCCTGAGCGACAGCACGACCCTCGGGGGCGCCGGCACTGCCGGCGCCCCCGAGGCGTCCGTTCCCAGCGAGGGGCCCTTCCTCGTCGTGGGGCTCGGCAACCCCGGTCCCGGGTACGCCGGGCACCGGCACAACGTCGGCGCGATGGTGCTCGACGTGCTGGCCGACCGGGCCGGCATCCGGCTCTCGCCCGGCAAGGGCGCCCGGTCCCGCGCGGTGAGCGGTGAGGGGAGGTTGGCCGGACGCCGGGTCGTGCTCGCCCGTCCCCTGACGTACATGAACGAGTCGGGCGGACCCGTGCGCGGGCTGCTCGACTACCACAAGCTTCCCGTCTCGGACCTCGTCGTCGTGCACGACGAGCTCGACATCCCGTTCTCGGCCGTCCGCCTGAAGCGCGGCGGCGGGGAGGGCGGGCACAACGGCCTGCGGTCGATCTCCCGGTCCACCGGGACCCGGGACTACCTGCGTGTGCGCGTCGGCATCGGCCGCCCCCCGGGCCGGCAGGACCCCGCCGACTTCGTGCTGAAGGACTTCTCCTCGACCGAGCGGAAGGAGCTGGACCTCCTGCTGGTCGAGGCGGCCGACGCCACCGAGGCGCTGCTGGCCGGTGGTCTGGAGGCCGCGCAGAACGACGTCCACCCGCGCAGCTAGGTGGACTGCCGCCCGGCAGGTCCGAAAGGGTGAAGCCAGCCCTCGTGGGTTGACTGCACTGATCACGGACTGTGAGGGTTGCCCCCGGCGTCGAGGACATCTTCCGGGGGGAACGTCCAGTTCAGAGGCTCGTCGCCTCGCCCCCGATGTATCGACTCGATTACGAAGCGTAACGGGGGGCACGTCGTGCTGGTGGACAAGGACGTAGTGGACTGCGGGCTGGGACTCATCCCGGCCCCTCGGCGGGCGCCTGCGCCCGTGCCCGAACCTCCGCTCGAGCGTGTCACCACCGCGGGCTGGGTCCGCACCTACGCCCGCGGCCTCGCCGTCGTCGAGGCGCTCACCGCAGCGGCCGTGGGAGCCGGGGTCGTCCTGACCCGGCCCGAGGGTCTGCCACCCACGCCGTCCCTCTTCTGGGCAGCAGTGGCGCTCGTCCCCGCGTGGCCGGTCCTCCTCTGGGCCTGTGGCGCCCACGCCGAGCGGGTGTTCGGGACGGGCAGCGACGAGTACCGGACCGTCGGGCGCGCGGGGCTCCTCCTGCTGGCGATCGCCGGCTTCGTCTCCTACGCCGCCGGGCTCGACCTGAGCCGGGCGCTGGTCGTCGTCGGCGTGCCGGCGCTCACGGTCGCCACCCTGCTCTGGCGGTACGCCGCGCGCTGCCACCTGCGGCGTCTCCGGGCGCGGGGCCGGTGCACCAAGCGCGTGGTGGTCGTCGGCCGCGGTGGGGCGGTCCTCGAGCTCGCCGACCGCCTACGGCGGGAGAACTACGCCGGCCTGGACGTCGTCGGCTTCTGCGTGACCCCGGGCGACCTCGACCGCATCGGCGGTCAGGTGGACGTCCCCGTCGGCGGCCTCGACGACGTCGTCGAGCTGGCCGCCCGCCTGGGCGCGGACACCATCGCGGTGACCTCGGCGAGCGAGACGGCCGCGCAGTACCTGCGCCAGCTCTCCTGGCACCTGGAGGGGACCGGCGTCGAGCTGCTGGTCGCGCCGGGGCTGATCGAGGTGGCCGGGCCGAGGCTGCACATCCGGCCGTTCGAGGGCCTGCCCCTCCTGTCGGTCGAGCAGCCGCGCTTCGAGGGCTGGCAGCGCATGGTCAAGGGCGCGTTCGACCGCTGCGCCGCGGCGCTGGCGCTCCTGGCCCTCGCGCCGGTCCTGGCCGGCATCGCGCTGGCCGTCCGGCTCTCCAGCTCGGGGCCGGCGCTGTACCGCCAGGAGCGGATCGGGATCAACGGCCGGGCCTTCACCATGCTCAAATTCCGCAGCATGGTGGTCGACGCCGACCAGCGCCTCGAGGCCATCCAGGCGGGCAACATCTCCGACGGGCCGCTGTTCAAGATGCGGGAGGACCCGCGGGTCACCCCGGTCGGCCGCTGGCTGCGCCGGCTGTCGCTCGACGAGCTGCCGCAGCTGCTCAACGTCCTGGGCGGCTCGATGGCGCTCGTGGGCCCGCGTCCGCCCCTGCCGGGTGAGGTGGCCCGCTACGACTCCTCGGTCAGCCGGCGGCTGCTCGTGAAGCCGGGGCTCACCGGCCTGTGGCAGATCTCCGGCCGCAGCGACCTGCCCTGGGAGGAGGCCGTCCGGCTGGACCTCCGCTACGTCGAGAACTGGTCGCTGGCGACCGACTTCCTGATCCTCTGGAAGACCGGCCGGGCCGTGCTCAGCCGCTCCGGCGCGTACTGACGCCTCCGCCCTGGGACGCCTCCGGCGCCGGTCACCCGTCCGGGTCAGGCGACCACCCGGACGGGCCCGCTGACGCCTCCGGACCGTGATCATGAGGTCTCGGCAGGTGGCGGCCTCGATCCCGACGGGGAGACCGACCTCGGGGGACGAGACGAACGGAGGCACCATGCGGATCGCCATGGTGGGAACCCGCGGTGTGCCCGCGCGGTACGGCGGCTTCGAGACGGCTGTCGAGGAGGTCGGCCGCAGGCTGGCCGACCGCGGTCACAGCGTCGTCGTCTACTGCCGGACCGCCGGGGACGACGGCGAACGGCTCGAGCAGCACCTGGGCATGGACCTCGTCCACCTGCCGGCCGCGCGCAAGCGCTCGCTGGAGACCCTGAGCCACACCGCGCTGTCGGTGGCGCACCTCGTGCGACACCGGACCGACGCCGCGATCGTCTTCAACGCCGCCAACTCGCCCCTGCTGCCGCTGCTGCGCGCCGCCCGCATCCCGGTCGCGACGCACGTCGACGGGCTCGAGTGGAAGCGCGCCAAGTGGGGACCGGTCGGCCAGCGCTACTACCGGATCGCCGAGTCGATGGCCGTGCGGTGGTCCGACGCCCTCATCGCCGATGCGCAAGGCATCGCCGACTACTACCGCCGCGAGTTCGCCGCTCCGACCACGCTGCTGAGCTACGGCGCGCCGCTGATCGAACCCGGAGCCGACCGGCTGGCCGAGCTGGGTCTCACCCCGGGCGGCTACCACCTGGTCGTCGCCCGCTTCGAGCCGGAGAACCACGTCGACGTCATCGTCGAGGGGTACACCCGCAGCTCGGCGACCAAGCCCCTGGTGGTGGTCGGTTCCGCGCCCTACTCCGACGCCTACACAGCACGGGTGCACGCCGCTGCCGACGAGCGCGTGCGCTTCCTCGGCGGGGTCTGGGACCAGGTGCAGCTCGACCAGCTGTACGCGAGCGCCTATACCTACCTGCACGGTCACTCCGTCGGCGGGACGAACCCCTCACTGCTGCGGGCCATCGGTGCCGGTGCCGCCGTGCTGGCCTATGACGTGGACTTCAACCGCGAGGTGGTCGCCGAGTCCGGCCGCTACTTCGCCAACCCCGCGGACGTCGCCGCGCTGGTCGACGCCACGGAGGCCGACCCGGAGGGCGTCGTGAAGTCCGGTCTGCGGGCGCGAGAGCTCGCCGAGCACTACAGCTGGGACGACGTCGCGGCAGGCTACGAGCAGCTCGCGCTGACGCTGGCCCGCCGTGAGTTCCCGTCCCGGCGGCCCCGCGGCCGGCGCCTGTCGGTGCAGCCGCCGGAGCCGTTCCGCGTGCCGGCGCCGCGCAGCGAGCCGGCGGACGAGGAGGACGCCGTCGTCGTCCGCTTCCGGAGGGCACAGTGACGGTCACGGAGCAGGTCCGCCGTCATCCGGACGGCGAGAGCCTGGGTGCGACGCTCGCGCGGTTGGCCGGTGCCCAGAAGGGTGCGGCCGGCGCACCGGCGTACGGCCGGTTCGTGAACCGGAAGCTCGGCCGACTGCTGGCCGCCCTGGCGTTCCACGCCCGGCTCACCCCCAACGCGGTCACCGGCATCAGTGCCCTGTTCACCGGCACCGGCATCGCCCTGCTGGCCCTCGTGTCGCCGGGTTGGTCGACGGGCCTCGCGGTCTCGGCCTGCCTGGTCCTCGGGTACGCCCTGGACGCAGCCGACGGTCAACTGGCCCGGCTGCGCGGGGGTGGGTCGCCGGCCGGAGAGTGGCTGGACCACATGGTGGACTCGGTCAAGATCGCGACCCTGCATCTCGCGGTGCTCATCGGCTGGTACCGGTTCGACACCGTCGACGGCGACGCACTCCTCCTGCTGCCCCTGGGGTTCGCCGTCGTGGCCGTCGTGCACTTCTTCGCGACCCTGCTGAACGAGGCCCTCCGTGCGCAGCACGGTTCGCGGACGCGGGCGGAGCGGTCCACCGAGCGGCCCAGCGTGGTCCGGTCCCTGATGGTGGCGCCCACCGACTACGGCGTCCTGTGCCTGCTGTTCGTGCTCCTGGGTGCGCCGTCGTTGTTCGTTGCCGGTTACGCCGTGCTGTTCGGTGCGACGGCGGTCTACCTGACGCTCGCGTCGGTGAAGTGGTATCGAGAGATGGGCAGGTTGGCGCGATGAGTTCCCCTCCGAACCCCGGTTCGTCCTCCGGGGACGAGGCTGCGTCGGGCGGTCGCCCGAGCCTCCTCGTCCGGCGCCGGGCACTGCTCGTCACCGCGGCTGCCGCGGTGCTGGCGGCGCTGGTGGTCCTGGGCATCGTCCTCGGTACGGGCTCCGACGAGTCCGACGACGCACGGACCGGCGACCCCGTCGCGAGTGCCTCGCCGTCGACGACGCCCGAGCCCGAGCCGACCGGCGGGACGCCCGCACCCGAGCCGGCGGAACCGCCCGGTACCGATCCGGTCGACGCCGGTGAGGTGGAGGTGCCGGCCCTCCCCGCGGTGGCGCTGGACGAGGCGGTCGCGCTGGACGAGGTCACCGCATCGATCGCGCTCATCGAGGAGATCGACGGCACGCCGACCGGCCCCGGGGACGTGGGCGGTCCGGCGCTGCGGCTCACGGTGCGGGTCGTGAACCAGACGGCGACGGACGTGCCTCTGGACGGGATCTCGGTCAACGTCTTCTCCGGTCCGGACCGCGCTCCCGCGTCGCCACTGGACGACCCCTCGCGCTCGCCTTTCGTGGGTGTGCTCGCGCCGACGGACACGGCCGAGGGGGTCTACGTCTTCCGCGTGCCGGTGGACCGACGGGACGTCGTCACCGTCGAGATCAGCTACAAGGCCGGCGCTCCGCTGGCGGTGTTCTCCGGCCCGGTGCGCTGACGCCCCGGGCCGCAGCACCTGGACGGAGCCCCCTCGAGCACACGCTCGAGGGGGCTCCGTCGTCCGTGCAGCGGGTGGACGAACCCCTTGCAGGGCAGCATGGGTCGGAATGCGACCGCGTGAACACGCCTGATCACTCAGAGTGCACAGATGGGGGCCGACCGACGCGTTCTCGCAGGACGGTCACCGGTTAGAGGGATGCCTGAGAGCCCGTCGTCACGCTTAGTGTGCGTCAGTCGGTCCCAGGGTTGCTGGTCGACGCCACACGAGCATGGGGGAAAAGATGTCTGCACGCATGGCGGCGCCGCGCGCGGCACTGGCGGGGCTCATGGCTCTGCTGCTGGCGGTCGGCACGCTGGGGATGGCCTTCTCGGGGACGGCCCGTGCGGACTCCGCACCACTCGACCCGACCAACCCGGCCACTCCGACGACGGTGACCGCGGACGCCCTGCCCACCGTGCAGATCAACGGCGTCGTCTGGTCCCAGGTCGTCGTCGGCAACACCGTGTACGCAGCCGGTGAGTTCACCCGGGCGCGTCCCGCCGGCGCGCCCGAAGGGACGCAGGAGACGGTGCGCCGCAACCTGCTCGCCTACGACATCCGCACCGGGCAGCTGGTCACCTCCTTCGCTCCGGACCTCGACGCCCAGGCGATGGTCGTCGCGGCCTCGCCGGACGGCTCGCGCATCTACGTCGGCGGTGACTTCACCCAGGCGAACGGCGAGCCGCGCCGGCGCATCGCGGCCTACAGCACCGCGACCGGTCAGCTGGTCCCCGACTTCCGGCCCAACGTCTACGGCCGCGTGAACGCCATCGCCACCTCGGGCGACACCGTGTACGTGGGCGGCGCGTTCACCCAGGTGGGCTCGGAGAGCCGGCACCGTCTCGCGGCGTTCTCGGCCACCAACGGGGCGCTGCTGCCCTGGAACCCGGTCCCCGGCACCGGGCCGATGCTCAACCGTCCCCAGAGCGGGACGACGAACACGGCGCTCAGCGACGTGGTCCGTTCGCTGGTCGTCACCAGCGGTGGGTCGCAGGTCGTCGCCGCCGGGCACTTCGACACGTTGAACGGTGTCAAGGCGACCGGCGTCGGAGCGCTGGACGCGGTCACGGGGGCCACCCGGCCGTTCGCGATCAACCAGCTGATCACCAACCAGGGCATCAACGGTGCGGTGAACAACCTGTCGACCGACGGCACGAACGTCTACGGCACGTCGTACGACTTCTACGGGCCCGGCAACCTCGAGGGCGGGTTCGCCGCGGCCGCCGACGGCGGAGCGGTGGTCTGGATCAACGACTGCCAGGGCGACACCTACTCCAGCTTCCCGCTCGGTGGCGCGGTGTACATCGCCGGCCACCCGCACGTCTGCGCCAACATCGGCGGCTACCACGAGCACAACCCGCGCATCCACCGCTACGCCACCGCCGTCAGCGCGGAGGCGACGGGCACCGTGGGCTCCAGCACGCTGACCAACAGCCGGGTGAAGCCCGACGGCACGATCGTGCACGTCAACGAGAGGCAGTACCCCTCCAGCGGAACCCTGCTGCAGGGCAAGCCGGCTCCCTCGCTGCTCACCTGGTTCCCCACGATGGCGATGGGGTCGTACACGAAGCAGTACCAGGCCGGGTGGAGCGTCGCGGGCAACGACCAGTACGTCGTCTACGGCGGTGAGTTCCCCCGCGTCAACGGCACGGGTCAGCAGGGTCTGGTCCGCTACGCGGTGCCGAGCAGCGCCCCGAACCGCGTGGGGCCGGCCGCGGGCGCTCTGGCGCCGTCGGTGGACTCCCCGATGGGCGGCATGGTCCGCGTCAAGTGGAGCACCACCAACGACCAGGACAACGAGCACCTGGTCTACCGGGTCTACCGGGACAACGACCCCGTCCCCGTGTACGAGACGACGCGGTCGTCCATCTGGTGGAGCCCGCAGGCGATGGGCTTCGTCGACCTCGGGGTGTCCGCCGGTGCGCACACCTACCGGGTGAGCGCCTTCGACCCCACGGGCAACCGGGCGAACTCGCCGTGGCTGTCGGTGGAGGTCGCCGAGGGCGACATCGCTCCGCGGCCCTACAGCGACACCGTGCGGGGCGACGGCGCGACGCACTACTGGCCGCTGGGCGAGCCCTCCGGCGACGTCGCGTACGACTACGCAGGTGCGGGTGACCTGGCCGTCCGGACCGGCGCGAACGGGACGACCCCGACGAGGGGCGTGACCGGTGCGGTCACGGGTGACCCCGACACCGCCTACCAGTTCAACGCCACGACCCTCGGCGCCAACCGGGGCTTCCTGTCCACGCAGTCGCTCGTCGGTGGCCCGCAGACGTTCACCGTCGAGGCCTGGTTCCAGACCACGACCACCTCCGGCGGCAAGATCCTCGGCTTCGGCAGCTCGGCGACCGGGAACAGCAGCAACTACGACCGGCACGTGTACATGAACGCCGCCGGCCGGCTGAACTTCGGTGTCTACCCGGGGGCAGAACGGGTCGTCACCAGCCCGGACGCCTACAACGACGGGCAGTGGCACCACGTCGCCGCGTCGCTGAGCCCGGCGGGCATGGCGCTGTACGTCGACGGCGTCCTGGTCGGTTCGCGGACCGACACGACGTCGGCGCAGGTCTACAACGGCTACTGGCGCGTGGGTGGTGACACCAGCTGGTCCGGTGCCGCCTACTTCGCCGGCCGCATCGACGAGGTCGCCGTCTACCCGACCGCGCTGTCGGCCGACCGGGTGGCCAATCACTACAGCGTCGGGGCCACCGGGAGCGCCATCAACCTGCTGCCGACGGCCGCGTTCACCTCCACGGTGGCCGACCTCGAGGCCTCGTTCGACGGCCGTGGCTCGACCGACGAGGACGGCAGCATCGCCTCGTACGCGTGGGACTTCGGTGACGGGTCGACGGGCACCGGTGCGACGGCGCAGCACGTCTACGCGGCGGCCGGCACGTACCCGGTGACGCTGACGGTGACCGACGACGACGGTGCGACCGCACAGGTGTCGGCTCCGGTGACGGTGACCGACCCGCCGCCGAACGCCGCTCCGACGGCTGCGTTCTCCGCTGCCACGTCCGGCCTGACGGTCTCCGTCGACGGGACGGCCTCCGCCGACACGGACGGCACCGTCGCCTCCCACGAGTGGGACTTCGGTGACGGGTCGACCGGCACTGGTGCGACGGCGCAGCACGTCTACGCGGCAGCGGGCACGTACACCGTGACGCTCCGCGTGACCGACGACGACGGCGCGACCGGTACGTCCGAGCAGGTCGTGTCGGTCGTCGAGGCGACGGTCCTGGCCGCGGACGCCTTCGGACGGACCGCGACCGGTGGCCTGGGCGCCGCGGACGTGGGCGGCACCTGGGTGGTGTCCGCCGGCGGGAACCGCCAGTCGGTGGCCCCGGGCGCGGCGGTGCTGAACCTGACCCCGGGCACCAACACGGGCTCCTACCTCGCGGGTGTCTCGCAGACGAGCGTCGACCTCCGGACGGCGCTCTCGCTGGCCGAGGTGCCCACCGGTGGCGGGGCGTCGGTCTACCTCCCCGTCCGGCGGGTCGGGACGAACCAGGAGTACCGCACGCGGGTCCGGGTCCTGGCCGACGGTTCGGTGCGGGTCGCCTTCACCCGGCTCTCCGGCACGGCCAGCGAGACGGTGATCGGCGGGGAGCAGGTGGTCCCCGGACTGACCTACACCGCAGGCACTGTGCTGAACGTCCGGGCCCTGGCTGAGGGCGTCGGCACCACCGAGCTCGCGGCGAGCGTGTGGGCCGCGGGCACCGACGAGCCGGCCGAGCCGACGGTGACCCGTACCGACTCGACGTCCTCGCTGCAGGCCGCCGGTTCGATCGGCCTGTCCGGCTACCTGTCTGCCTCGTCCACCCGTCCGGTCGTCGTGCGGTTCACCGGGCTCACCGCGGTGCCGGTGGGCGCTCCGGCGCCGGCTCCGGAGACCAACCAGGCGCCGACGGCGACGTTCACGTCCGCCGTGGAGGGGCTGGCGGTGTCCGTGGACGCCTCCGCCTCCTCCGATGCCGACGGCACCGTCGCTTCCTACGGCTGGAACTTCGGAGACGGCGCCACGGGGACCGGCGCGACGGCGAACCACACCTACGCGGCAGCCGGGACGTACACGGTGACGCTGACGGTGACCGACGAGCAGGGTGCGACGGACACGGCCACCGAGTCCGTCACCGTGGTGTCGCCCGACGGTCCGGAGGACCCGGGTGCCCCCGCTCCCGTGGCGGTCGACACCTTCGCCCGCACGGTCACCGGGGGGCTGGGAACCGCGGACGTCGGCGGCGACTGGACGGTGCAGTTCGGAGGCAACCGTCAGTCGGTCACCCCGGGTGCGGCGCGGCTGGAGCTGACGGCGCCGGGCAACAACACCGGCTCGTTCCTCTCCGGGGTGTCGCTCTCCGACGTGGACGTGCACGCCTCGCTCGCGCTGGAGCAGGCACCCACGGGCGGCGGGACGTCGGTCTACATCGCGGGGCGGCGGGTCAGTGCGACCGACCTCTACCGGGCCCGCCTGCGGTTCCTGACCGACGGCACCGTGCGGCTGGCCATCACCCGGCTGTCCGGCTCGTTCACCGAGACGGTCATCGGTGGTGAGGTCGTCGTCCCGGGGGTGAGCTCGGCGCCGGGCACCCCGCTCAACGTCCGGCTGCGCGTGGCGGGCACCGGCACGGCACAGCTCGCCGCGACCGTGTGGGCGGACGGTCAGTCCGAGCCGCTCGCGCCCACGCTCACCAGGACCGACGCCACTCCGTCGCTGCAGGCAGCCGGTGCCGTGGGCATCTCCGCCTATCTCGCCGGCAGCGCCACCGCGCCCACCGCGGTCCGGTTCACCGGCTTCGCGGTGCGCGCGATCGGCTGACCACTCCCTCCGAAGGGGCACGCCCGGCTGGAACACCATCCGGCCGGGCGTCCCTCTCGGGGAGGATGGATCGGTGAAGGTGCGATCGCTGTCCGTCCTGCGACGGCCGGTCACCGGAGCGGTCGCCGGCCAAGTGACGCAGGCGCTCGCCGGCCTGGTGCTCCAGGTCGCGGCGGCCCGCTTCCTGGGTGCTGCGGGGCTGGCCACCTTCGCCCTCGGATACGGCCTGGTGGTACTGGCCACGGCCGTCTGCAGCGGACTGGTCGGGGACTCGCTGACCGTGCTGGACCGCGGGGACGAGCGGACCCGCGCGGGCCTGCACGGGTGGGCGGCGCTGGTGTCGACGGCCGCCGCGGTCCTGGGTGCGGCGGCCGCACTGGCGACCGGTGTCCTCCCGGTGTGGGCGGGGCTCCTGCTCGGACTCGCCACGGCGGTGTTCATCGTTGAGGACACGCTGCGGCGGCTGCTCATGGCCACCGGGCGCTTCTGGTCCCTGCCGGCGGTCGACGGCGGCAGTCTCCTGCTCTCCCTGGCCACGCTCGTCGCCCTCCGGATCGACGGTGAGCTGACCGTGGCCTCGTTCGTCGTGGCGGTCCTGGTCGGCCAGACCGGCGCCTCACTGGTCGCCTGGTGGCGGCTGCCGGACGCCGAACGACCCCGGGGACCGTGGCGGAACCCGGCGCTGCGCACGGTCTTCGCCTTCGGCGTGTGGCGTGCCGCCGCCCAGACGATCCGGCCGACCCTGCTCACCGTGGTGCGCGTCGTCGTCGTCGCCGTGGCGGGGGCGGCTGCCTACGGCCCGATCGAGGCCGCCCGGGTCCTCACCGCGCCCACCCTGGTGCTGGTCGCCGGGCTGGGCTCGTTCCTGCTCCCTCATTTCGTGGCGCTCAGGGACAGGCCGGTGAGCGACACCCTGCGGAAGGCCGACCGCGTCGCCGCGGGCCTGGCCGTGGGCGTCGCACTCATCGGCGCGGCCATCTGCCTGCTCCTGCCGTGGCTCGGCCCGCTCCTGGCGGGAGGGCAGTACGAGGTCCCCCTGCCGGCGGTCGCCGGGTGGTCGGCCTATGCGGTCGCGGGCGCCGTCCTCCTGCCGTACTCCGCGTTGGCCACGGTCCATCGCCAGCAGCGGCGAGTGCTCCTCCTGCGCTCGCTCGAGTTCGCCGGGCTCGCCGCGGTCGTCGTCATGGTGATCACGGTCGAGAGCGGGGCGCAGTGGGCGCCGCTCGGGCTGGCCGTGGGCCCCGTGCTGGCCGCCGCCGCTGTGCGCGGCCTGATCCTGGCGCCGGCCGCGCAGGGTCGGCCGGACCGCGTGGCGCGAGCCGGCGCCGTGGTCGGACAGCGGCTCCCCAGGGCCCTTCGGAACGCCCCCCGAAAGGGTCAGCGACCGTAGCCGGGTGAGGGTGCCATAACTAATGTCGATCGCGCGCGGGATCCGTTTTTCGCGGACTGGAAATGCCCGCTGACCAGGCATCCACTAGGAGCTGACATGTTCAACGAATGGATCGACCGCGGCGAGGAGCTCGCTGCCCAATTCCGGTCCGCGGAGCCCTTTCCCCACCTGATCATCGACAACTTCCTCGACGTCGAGACCGCCGAGAAGCTGCTGGCGGAGTTCCCCTCCCCGGAGGCGATGCCGAAGTCGCGGGACTACGTGTTCGGCGACAAGCACGAGCTGTCGAGCGTCGCCGAGCAGGGGCCGACCAGCAAGGCGTTCTACGACGCCCTGATGAGCGACCAGTTCAAGCAGTTCATCAGCACGCTGACGGGGAAGGACCTCTTCGTCGACCCGGCTTTCCACGGCGGGGGCTTCCACCAGAGCGGCGACGGTGGCTTCCTGGACACCCACGTGGACTTCAACATGCACCCGCTGCACTCGAACTGGCTGCGGACGCTCAACGTCCTCTTCTACGTGAACAAGGACTGGAAGCCGGAGTACGACGGACGCCTGCTGGTGAAGACGAGCCCGGACGGCGATCCCGTGGCGATCGAGCCGCTGTTCAACCGCGGACTCATCATGGTCACCGACGACCGCACCTACCACGGGTTCAAGAAGATGAGCCTCCCGCCGGGGGTGACCCGCAAGTCCATCGCGACCTATGCCTACGAGCTGGTGCCGGAGGGCAGCACCGTCGCCCGCACCACGGGGTGGTCGCCGGAGGCGGCCGGTCCGCTCAAGCGGATGTTCGCCCGTCACTACGACACCGCTGTCAAGGTCAAGACCAAGATCTTCGGCAGTGCGACGGCCCAGAACCGGTGAGCTGACCTGACATCGGATCCGGGTTCCACGAGACGTCTCGCGGGACCCGGATCCGTCGCACTGCGCAGGACCGATCGGCAGTCCACGGCCGCGGTCCTGCCGAACGATTGGAACCCGTCGTGAGCACCGACCGACCGGACGGCGCCGTCGTCGCCGTCCACCCGCACGCCGACCTGTACGGCAGCGACCGGATGTTCCTGGAGAGCGTCGCCACCCTCGCGCCAGGAGCCACGGTCGTGCTGCCCAAGCGTGGGCCGCTCCTGACGGAACTCGACGGGCGGAACCTCTCCTACGAGGTGCGCCCCTTCCCCGTCCTGCGCAAGGTCGAGCTGCGCACGCCGTGGAAGGTGTTCGTCTTCCTCCTCCAGTTCGTGCGATCGGTGATCGTCTCCACGGCCTGGCTCCGGTCGCGCAGGACGTCGGTCCTCTACGTGAGCACCGTCGCCGCACCGCAGTGGCTCATCGCCGGGCGCCTGAGCGGTGCGCGCGTCGTGTGCCACGTGCACGAGAGCGAACCGCAGATGTCGCGGATCAGCAGCGCGGTGCTGCTGGCGCCCCTGCTGGCCGCTCACCTGGTGATCGCGAACAGCGAGGACTGCCTGACGTGGATCACGTCGTCACTGGGCAGGCGGACCGCGCGCCGGTGCCAGGTCATCTACAACGGCGTGCGCGAGCCGGCTCCGGAAGCGGTTCCCTCCACGGATCGGGCGTCGACCAGGCGGAGCGTCGTCGTCGTCGGCAGGTTGGCCGCGCGGAAGGGCCAGGACGTCGCGATCGCCGCGACCGCGCTGGTCAGGAACGCGGGCTACGACGTGCAGCTCACGCTCGTCGGCGACGGGTACCCGGGGTACGAGGACTACGTCGACGGTCTGCGGGCGCTGGCAGTCGCTGAAGACGTCGGGGAAGCGATCGAGTTCGTCGGCTTCCAGGACCCGGTGGAGTACGTCGCCGCGGCCGACGTCGTCCTGGTGCCTTCCCGCGTCGAGCCCTTCGGGCTCGTCGCGGTCGAAGCCCTCCTCCTCGGTCGACCGGTCGTGGCCTCGAGGGTCGGCGGGCTGCAGGAGATCATCGAGGACGGCCGCACCGGCCTGCTCGTGGACCCCGACGATCCGCGTGCGCTGGCCGACGCGATCATCCGGCTGCTGTCCGACCCGGCGACCGCCACGCGCCTCGGCCTGGCCGGTCAGGCGGACGCTCGCGCGCGCTTCTCGATGGAGGCGTACTCCGCCACCCTGTCGCAGGCGGTCCTGCAACGGGCGTGAGCGCAGCCTGCGCCTGGGACGGCCGCGGAGCACCTACCATCCCGAGCGGCGCTGTCCTGCGCCGCAGCTCGGCCACGCAGGAGGCGTCATGAGCACCACTGCCTCCCCCCGGGTGGGCGTCGCCTGTCTCCTGATGGTCGCCAGCACGGTGGTCTGGCGGCGGGGAGACGTCTTCTCCGGTTCGCTGGACCCGGTGGTCGTCGGCAAAGCCGTGTGCGGCGTCCTGGCCCTGGCGCTCGCGTTCGCGGCGGCGCAGGCCGCGGGTGCGGGCCGGCGCCGGGTCGGTACCGGCTCCCTGTGGTTCTTCGGGGTCATGCTCGCCGCGTCGCTCCTCGGCGCGCTCGGTCACGGGACCCTGGTCCCCAGCGCGGTGATCGCGGCGCGGACCACCATCCTCGTCGCCACGGTCGTCCTGCTGCTCCGGGCAGCTCCCGCGTTCCGGGTGCTCCGGGCGATCGTCGGCTCGTGCGGTGTGGTCGCGGCGGTGGCTGCCGCCACCGGACTGCCCAGCCTGCTCGACGGACGCTTCTTCGGCGGCATCCCGCCCCTCCACCCGAACGGCCTGGCCCTCCTCGCCGGCGTCGTCGTCCTCTGGGCGACGTGGCGCACGGCGCTGGGCGAGGCCCGGTGGCGCAATGCGCTGCTGGGCGGCGGGTTCCTCGCGCTGGTGTGGCTGACCGGATCCAGGACCGGCTTGTTCATGCTCGTGCTCGCGGTCGTGGTCGTCGTGCTGCACATGCGCCGGCCCCGGGTCGGCCTCGTGGTCGGGGCCCTGGTCACGGCAGCCCTCGGTTGCGTGGCCGTGGTGGTCACGGGGGCGGTCGCCGGCTTCGTCACGCGCGACGGAACGGGGACCAGCACGCTGGAGTCGCGCTTCGTGGCCTGGAGCGCCGCCCAGTCGTGGGCGGAGTCGTGGTGGCAGTGGGCGTTCGGCGGCGGGCTGTCGGTCAAGTACATCCCGGTCGACGGGCAGTGGTGGGACGAGCAGCTGCTCGACAGCAGCTGGGTGTCCGCCCTGGTGCAGACCGGGCTCCTCGGACTGCTCGTGACCGTCGTGTGGGCCGTGTGGGCCGTGGTGGGCTCCGTTCGCGCCCCTCGACCGCACCGGATCCTGTTCCTCGGCGTGCTGACCTTCCTCCTCGGCCGCAGCCTCCTGGAGAGCGGACTGGTGGAGGCGACCCCGGAGTTCCTGCTCTTCATGACCGTGTCGCTGCTGGCGGAGGGTGGCTCGCGGGCGCGCCTGCGGGACGAGGCAACGGCGGTGGACGCAGCGGGGCGCCCCCGTGTGCCTGGGGCCATGCCGGTCGAGCAGCCGGTCGAGCAGCCGGTCGAGCAGCCGGTCGGGCCGGACCGACCGGGGTCCGCCTAGCGGGCCGGACGCTTCCGGAGACCGCTCGGGGCGCCCACCGGAACCGGTTCCCCGGACGCGGCGTCTTCCTGGGACGAGGACCCGCCCGGCGCGCCGGTGGTGGACTTCGCCGGCAGGTCCAGGGTGGTGGACGCCCCGAACCGATCCGCCCGCGTGCGGATGGTGGCACCGGACGTGACGGCGAAACCCCGCCCGCGCACGAGCAGCACCGCCAGGGGCTGCACCCCCGCGGCCGCGGCCATCGCGCGGAGCTCCCGCAGCTCCTCGACCGTCCCGTGGCCCAGTTCGACCACGATCACCACGGCGTCGTAGTTCTGCAGCAGCTGACGCCATTCGCGCAGCGCGACGGGCCGCCGGCCCGTCGCCAGCTGCACCCGGGGCTGCTGCGACGTGGGCAGCCGCTCCTCGACGGAGGCCCGGACGACTCCTGCCGGAACGCCGCGGGCGGCCAGGACGTCGGCGATGTCGCGCAGCAGTCGCCGCGGTGCGGTGGACCGGTCCGGCGAGGCGGAGAGCGCGAAGACGCGCACCGGCCTCGACTCCGCCATCAGCTCCAGCTGGCCGGCCAGACGTGCGGCGGGACGCCCGGTCCGGGAGCGACCGCGGGACCGGGCGGCGTAGACCTCGATCCGCTCACCGTCGGCGCCCCAGAGCTCGCGCACGTCGGTCTCGGTGCTCAGCGTGGTGCCGAGGCGGCTGCGGAGGATGGCGAGCGCCAGCCCCAGCAGCAGGCCCACGACCAGGCCGAGGGCCACGAGCAGGACGGCGTCGGGGGAGGCGGGGCTGGTCGGGACCGTGGCCGGGTCGGTGACCGTCAGGTCGACCGGCGAGCGCCCGTCGGCGGGGGCCTCGAGGGTCTCCACCGTCTCGCTGAACCGCTCGGCCACGGCGTTGGCGATTCGGGCCGCCTCCTCGGGAGACCCCGTGGTCGCCGAGACGTTGACCTGGGAGGTCTCGGCCGGGTTGGTGGCGGTGACGATGCCGCGCAGGTCCTCGAACGAGTCGTCCAGCTCCATCTCCTCCGCGACCGGGCCGAGCACGGCCAGGCTCTCCGCGATGTCCGGGTAGCTCCCCACGCGCTGGTTGATGAACTGTGCGCCGCTGGTGCCCTCGAGGGTGCTGGCGACGAAGACCTGTGCGGTGGCCCGGTAGGTCTTGGGAGAAGCCTCGACGACGAGGAGCGCGGCCAGCACACCGATGACCGTGAGTGCGACCCAGGTGCGCCAGTACTGCCGCAGCGCCGAGATGTAGTCCTGCAGCTCCATCGTCCCCGCCTGCTCTCGTCGGCCCGCCGTCGTGCACGTCGACGACGCCCGCGGGCGGGCCCGTTGTCACCAGGCTAGGGGCCCTCGCGCGGGAAAAGCGGCCCTCTGACCAGGCGTATCACCCGTAGGGGAGGGGCTCGAGGGCCGCTGCGCGGCGTCCGGCCGGCCGGAGGCGGCGCCGGGAGGCACCCTGCGCCTCGCCGTGACTACACAGCGTGACACGGAGGCGCGGCACGCTCCGACGGTTGCCGCGCTGACCTGCCTCGATACGGTGAAGCCCACCGTCAGGGTGGTGACAGTTCGTAGCCGTGCTGGTGGACTCGGGGAGCTTTCATCTTCAAGTCTCGGGGGACGACGACTGTGCCAGTGATCGGCTATGCGCCCGGTGCCTACGACCTTTTCCACGTCGGGCACCTGAACATCCTCAAGCACGCCGCGGAGCACTGCGACCACCTCATCGCGGGCGTGGTCTCCGACGAGATGCTCGTGCTGACGAAGGGGCGCGCGCCGGTCATCCCGCTCGCGGAGCGGATGGAGATCGTGCGCAGCCTGCGGTTCGTGGACGACGTCCACGCCGAAGTGGTGCCCGACAAGATCGACACCTGGCGCGAGGTCGGCTTCGACGTGATCTTCAAGGGTGACGACTGGCGGGGCACGCCGAAGGGGGAGCGGCTCGAGCAGGAGTTCGCCGGGGTCGGCGTGACCGTCCAGTACTTCCCGTACACGGTGCACACCTCGAGCACGCTGCTGCGCAAGGCGCTGGCCGCGATCGACGCCGAGGAGCCGGTCGGGCGCGTGGCCCGCGCCCTCACCTCCTGAACAGGCCGTTCGCGCTCGCCTGATCGTGGCCCCGGTGCAGGGGCCCGCGGCGAGCGGAGCGAGTCGTGGGGGGCATCGGGGTCCTTACACTGGGAACGGGCCCCGCGCCGCAGTGGGCGGCGGCGGTGCGGCCCCGCATCCGAGGAGAGAACAGGCGTGACCTTGCGCGGCGTGCTCGACGTCGTCCTCAGCGATCCCGGCATGGCCCGCGTCGTGGCGTCTGCGGGGAGCGCCGAGGTCGCCGTCACCGCGCCGCCGCCGGTCCAGCCCCTGGTCGCCGCCGCCCTGGCCGCGAGGCAGCCGGGCGCGGGCGTACCGGTCCTGCTGGTCACCGCAGGCGAGCGGGACGCCGACGTCACCGCCGACCTGCTGCGCTGCTTCCTGCCCGAGCACCGGGTCGTCACCTTCCCGGCCTGGGAGACGCTGCCGCACGAGCGGCTCAGCCCCCGGGCCGACACGGTGGGCCGCCGGCTCGCCGTGCTCCGCGACCTGACCCACCCCGGCGAGAACGGGACGATCGACGTCCTGGTGGCGCCGGTCCGCAGCGTGCTCCAGCCGCTGGCGCCGGGCCTGGGCGACCTCGTCCCGGTCGAGCTGAAGGCCGGTGACGCCGCCGACCTCGACGACGTCGCCCGGGCCCTGACCGACGCCGCCTACACGCGGGTGGAACTGGTCGAGAAGCGCGGCGAGTTCGCCGTCCGCGGCGGTCTGCTCGACGTCTTCCCACCCACCGAGCCGCACCCCGTCCGCGTCGAGTTCTGGGGCGACGAGGTCGACGAGCTGCGGTACTTCTCCGCGGCCGACCAGCGCTCCCTCGACGAGCGACCCGACCGGCTGTGGGCGCCGCCGTGCCGCGAGCTCCTCCTCACCGAGGACGTCCGCGCCCGCGCCGCCGCGCTGGCGCAGGAGCACCCGGGGCTGCTGGAGATCGCGGGCAAGCTGGCCGAGGGCATCGCGGTCGAGGGGATGGAGTCGCTGACCCCGGCCCTCATCGGCGACTCGGCGATGCAGCTGCTCACCGACCTCGTCCCCGCCGGCACGCACGTATTGGTCGCCGACCCCGAGCGGGTCCGCAGCCGTTCCGCGGACCTGGTGCGCACCGCCGACGAGTTCCTGGCCGCCTCCTGGGCGACCGCGGCGGAGGCGGGAGAGGCCCCGCTGGACCTGGGTGCGTCGGCCTTCCGCGACCTGGCCGACGTCGAGGCGGCCGCCCGGGGCCGCGGCCTGCCGTGGTGGACGACGGGGTCGTTCACCGTCACAGCCGATGACATGGCGGACGACGGCGTGATCAATCTCGCCGCGACGGTCGTGGACCGCTTCGCCGGCGACGTCGGGAAGGCGATCGAGCAGCAGCGCACCTGGCACCGCGAGGGCTGGCGGGTGGTGGTCACCTTCGCCGGGCCGGGCCCCGCCCAGCGGGCCGCCGACCAGTTCGCCGAGGCCGATCTCGGCGTCCGCCTCGTGCCCGACCTCGTGGCCGCACCCGACGGCGGGGTCACCCACGTGACCCAGGGGAACATCGAGACCGGCTTCGCCTTCCCCGGCATCGGGCTGGCGCTGCTCACCGAGCACGACCTCACCGGCCAGCGCGGCACCTCGATGCGCGACGCGGTGAAGATGCCCGCGCGGCGCCGCAACGCCGTCGACCTGGTGCAGCTCCAGCCCGGTGACCTCGTGGTGCACGAGCAGCACGGCATCGGCCGCTACATCGAGATGATCAGCCGCACCGTCAACGGCGGGCAGCGCGACTACCTGATCGTCGAGTACGCCGCCTCGCGCCGGAACCAGCCGCCGGACCGGCTGTTCGTCCCCACCGACTCCCTCGACCAGCTCACCCGCTACGTCGGCGGGGAGGCCCCGGCGCTGTCGAAGCTCGGCGGCGCGGACTGGAAGAACACCAAGAGCAAGGCGCGCAAGGCGGTCAAGCAGATCGCCGGCGAGCTCATCCGCCTCTACTCCGCCCGGATGGCCACCCAGGGCCACTCCTTCGGGCCGGACACCGTCTGGCAGCGCGAGCTCGAGGACGCGTTCCCGTTCCAGGAGACGCCCGACCAGCTGGCCGCGATCGACGAGGTCAAGGCCGACATGCAGCAGTCGGTCCCGATGGACCGGATCATCTGCGGCGACGTCGGCTACGGGAAGACCGAGATCGCGGTGCGGGCGGCGTTCAAGGCGGTGCAGGACGGCAAGCAGGTCGCCGTCCTGGTGCCGACGACGCTGCTGGCCAACCAGCACTTCAAGACGTTCTCGGAGCGGGTGGCGCAGTTCCCGGTGACGGTGAAGGTGCTCTCCCGGTTCCAGTCCGACCGCGAGACCACCGAGATCCTCCGCCAGCTCGCGGCCGGGGAGATCGACATCCTCGTCGGGACCCACCGCCTGCTGCAGCCCACCACCAGGTGGAAGGACCTCGGGCTGGTCATCGTCGACGAGGAGCAGCGCTTCGGGGTCGAGCACAAGGAGTACCTGAAGACGATGCGGACGGCGGTCGACGTCCTGTCGATGTCGGCCACGCCGATCCCGCGGACCCTGGAGATGTCGCTGACCGGCATCCGGGAGATGTCGACGATCCTCACCCCGCCCGAGGAGCGGCACCCGGTGCTCACCTACGTGGGCGCGTGGGCCGACAAGCAGATGGCCGCCGCGATCCGCCGCGAGCTGCTGCGCGACGGCCAGGTCTTCGTGATCCACAACCGGGTGCAGTCCATCGACAAGGCCGCGGCGAAGATCCGCCAGCTGGTCCCCGAGGCGCGCGTGGCCGTCGGCCACGGGCAGATGAAGGAGCACGAGCTCGAGCGGATCATGGTCGGCTTCTGGGAGAAGGAGTACGACGTCCTGGTCGCGACGACGATCGTCGAGTCGGGCCTGGACATCCCCAACGCCAACACCCTCATCGTCGACCGCGCCGACACCTTCGGGCTCTCCCAGCTGCACCAGATCCGCGGCCGGGTGGGCCGCGGCCGGGAGCGCGCCTACGCGTACTTCACCTACGACCCCACGCGCACGCTCACCGAGACGTCGGTCGACCGGCTCACGACGATCGCCAACAACACCGACCTGGGTGCCGGCATGGCCGTGGCGATGAAGGACCTGGAGATCCGCGGCTCGGGCAACCTCCTCGGCGGCGAGCAGTCCGGGCACATCGCCGGCGTCGGCTTCGACCTCTACGTCCGGCTGGTCGGCGAGGCGGTCGCCGACTACCGGGCCCAGGTCACCGGCGAGGAGGCACCGGCCGAGCCGGTGGAGGTGCGGGTGGACCTGCCGGTCGACGCGCACCTGCCGCACGACTACGTGCCCGGCGAGCGGCTCCGGATGGAGGCCTACCGCAAGGTGGCCTCGATCCAGGACGAGGAGCAGGCGCAGGCCGTCCTCGACGAGCTGACCGACCGGTACGGCACCCCGCCGGCGCCGGTGCTCAACCTGCTGGCCGTGGCGCGCTTCCGGGTCGCCATGCGGGCGCTGGGCATCACCGAGGTGTCGCTGCAGGGCCGGGCGGTGCGGGTCAGCCCCGTGGAGCTGCCGGAGTCCAAGCAGATGCGCCTCGCCCGGCTGGCCGAGGGTGCTTCGTACAAGGCCGCGGTTCAGACGATCGCTCTCAAGATGCCGGTCGGTCCCGACCGGCGCACACCCCTGCGCGACGTCGCCCTGCTGGAGACCCTGCACGCCACCCTGACCGCTGTTCTCGACCAGCCGCAGGCCGCTGCCGCGTCCTAGCGGCGGAGCCCCACCCGGGTGTGGGAGTCTCCCGGCGTGCTGAAGCCTCGTGCTCTCCGAGTGGCGGCCGCCGGGCTGTCGCTCGCCCTCGCCCTGCCCGCCCTGGCCGCGTGCCGGAGCTCGCCGGACGTCGCGGCCTACGTGGGTGACGCCCGGGTGACCGTCGCCGAGCTCGAGCGCGCCGTCGACGAACGGCTCGCCGACGAGGACGTCGCCGAGTTCGCCGCCTCGAGGGAGGCCGACTACACCCGGCTGGTCCTGGAGTTCCTCGTCCAGCGGGAGGTCTACGAGGCGGTCGCGGAGCGCTACGACGTCCGCGTGACCGACGGCGCGGTCCGATCCCGCATCGACGAGATCATCGGCGACAACGACGCGGAAGCGATCTACGCCTCGTGGGCCGAGCAGGGCGTCACGCGGACCGACATCGCCGACAGCGTCCGCCAGCAGCTGGTGCGGGAGCGGATCGCCGAGGCCGCGGGGGAGACCGACGCGCTGTCCGAGGAGGCGCTGCGCGCGCGCTACGCCGAGGTGAGCGAGAGCCTCGCCCAGCCGGAGTTCGGCGTCATCACGGTCGCCGACCAGGCCACGGCCGAGGCCGTGCTCGCCGAGCTCACCGCCGACCCGGCCGCCTATCCGACCGTGGCCGCCCGGTACGCCGGCCCCTCCACGCTGCCGCAGCTGACCCGCGGCGATCCGGCCGAGATCGTCCCGGTGCTGGCCGAGCGGTTCGACGCGACCCCGCCGGGGAGCGGGTTCGTGGTCCCGCTCGAGGTGGCCGGCGGCATCGTCGTCGGGTTCACGACCGGCACGGCGACCCCGGCCTTCGAGGAGGTCCGTCCCGACCTCGAGGCCGAGGCCCGCCGGGAGGCCGAGGAGGCGGGCGCCGCGCTGGTCGAGGACGTGCGCGAGGACCTGGACGTCACCGTGAACCCGCGGTACGGGGTCCTCTCCGAGGAGGGCCGGCTGGTGCGGGGCGAGGGCGGCGTGGTCGAGCTCCTCGCCGGCGCGACCGGGGCGGACGCCGCGGACCGGAGCGGTCCCGGAGACTGAGCCGGTGCCCGTCGCGCTCGCCGTCGAAGTCAGCCCGTACGCCCCCTCCCTGCTGAGCCCGGCCGCCTGGCGGGCCGTCAGCGAGGACGTCCCCGTCCTGGCGCTGCCCGGAGCGGCCGCGACGGCCGAGGAGCTGCGCCGCGCCGGCGTGACTGTCGAGGACGCGGACCCGCAGTCGGCGCAGGAGCGGACCGAGGACGTCGTCGTGCTCGGCACCGCCGCCGAGCTGTCGGCGCTCCCGGGTCTGGCGTCCGTCGGCATGCCGGCCGGCAGCCGCCTGCTCGACGTGGTCGCCGTCATGGACCGGCTCCGCTCGCCCGGTGGCTGTCCCTGGGACGCCGAGCAGACCCACGCCTCGCTGCGCGGCTACCTGCTGGAGGAGGCGCACGAGGCCTACGACGCGATCGTCGACGACGACCCGGCCGGCATGCGCGAGGAGCTCGGCGACGTGCTGCTGCAGGTCGTCTTCCACGCCCGGGTGGCCGCCGAGGCCCCGTCGGAGCGCCGCTTCGACGTGGACGAGGTGGCGTGGGACCTGGTGGACAAGCTGGTCCGCCGGCACCCGCACGTCTTCGGCGACGCCGGTCCCCGCGATGTCGCCCAGGTCGAGGCCGGTTGGGAGGAGATCAAGCAGGCGGAGAAGCAGCGCCGCTCGCCGACCGAGGGTGTCTCCCGCTCGCAACCGTCCGCCTCCTGGGGGGCCGCGCTGGTGCGCCGGGCCGGCCGGGCGGGCCTGAGCACGCCCGAGCCGGCGGAGCTGACCGCCCGGAGCCCGGAGGAGCTGGGGGAGCGGCTGCTGGCCGTCGTCGCCGCCGCGGAGCAGCGCGGCTGGGACGTGGAGGACGCCCTCCGGGAGGCCGTCCGCCGGTACGCCGGGGAGCTCGACGCCGAGGCCGCGGAGCGCGCTGTCCCCTGATCGGGGCGAGGCGAGCCGACGACCGGGGAGCGGCTGGTTAGGCTGCTCCCGTGCCGAGCATCGATGCCGTAGGCGCGCGGGAGATCCTCGACTCGCGCGGAAACCCCACTGTCGAGGTCGAGGTCGCCCTCGACGACGGGACGATCGCCCGCGCGGCGGTCCCCAGCGGCGCCTCCACCGGCGCCTTCGAGGCGGTGGAACTCCGTGACGGAGGGAACCGCTACGGCGGCAAGGGCGTGACCAAGGCCGTCGACGGCGTCCTCGACGTCATCGGCCCGGAGCTGGTCGGGTACGAGGCCACCGAGCAGCGGCTCGTCGACCAGCGGCTGATCGACCTGGACGGCACGCCGGACAAGTCGCGCCTGGGCGCCAACGCCCTCCTGGGTGTCAGCCTCGCCGTCGCCCGGGCCGCGGCCGACTCCACCGGCCTCCCGCTGTTCCGCTACGTCGGCGGCCCCTCGGCGCACCTGCTGCCCGTGCCGATGATGAACATCCTCAACGGTGGCGCCCACGCCGACAGCAACGTCGACGTGCAGGAGTTCATGATCGCCCCGATCGGCGCGCCCACCTTCGCCGAGGCGCTCGCGATGGGCACCGAGACCTACCACGCGCTGAAGGCGGTGCTGAAGGGCCGCGGCCTGTCCACCGGCCTGGGCGACGAGGGCGGCTTCGCGCCTGACCTCCCGAGCAACCGGGACGCCCTGGACCTCATCGCCGAGGCGGTCGAGAAGGCCGGGTACTCGCTGGGCACGGACATCGCCCTCGCCCTCGACGTCGCGGCCACGGAGTTCCACGCCGACGGTTCCTACGACTTCGAGGGGCAGTCGCGGTCGGCGCAGTACCTGACCGACTACTACCGCGAGCTGGTCGACGCCTACCCGATCGTCTCGATCGAGGACCCGCTGGACGAGGAGGACTGGGAGGGCTGGATCGGGCTGACCCAGGCGCTCGGCGACCGCGTGCAGCTGGTCGGCGACGACCTGTTCGTCACCAACCCGACCCGCCTCGCCGACGGGATCGACCGCGGTGCCGCCAACGCGCTGCTGGTCAAGGTCAACCAGATCGGGACGCTCACCGAGACCCTGGACGCGGTCAACCTGGCCCACCGCAACGGGTACCGCAGCATGATGAGCCACCGCTCCGGCGAGACCGAGGACACCACGATCGCCGACCTCGCCGTCGCCACCGACTGCGGGCAGATCAAGACCGGCGCCCCGGCCCGCAGCGAGCGGGTGGCCAAGTACAACCAGCTGCTGCGCATCGAGGAGGAGCTCGACGACGCCGCGCGCTACGCCGGCGCCGCTGCCTTCCCCCGGCTGGCCCGGGGCTGACCGGACGCCGATGAGCAGCGTCCGCGGCCGACGGGGCGGGTCACCGCCCCCGGGACACCGCAGCAGCGCTCGCGTACCGCGGGTCCACACGACCCGGCCGGTGCGGACGGGGCTGCGCGCCGGGACGCCTCATCCGACCCGGCGTCCGGGGGAGCGCCGGGCAGCCCGCCGGCCCGCCCGCACGACGCCGGCTCCGGCCGCACGGCGTCGGCCGCTGTTCACCGGCCGGGCGGTCCTGCTCGTCTCGCTCGTCCTGCTGCTGGCGCTGACCCTCGCCGGGCCGGTCCGCCAGTACCTGGCCGGGCA
The DNA here is from genome assembly GCF_000582785.1 of Candidatus Blastococcus massiliensis AP3. GTDB lineage: Bacteria > Actinomycetota > Actinomycetes > Mycobacteriales > Geodermatophilaceae > Blastococcus > Blastococcus massiliensis. Next base: position 1,185,975 of record NZ_HG931173.1, on the reverse strand, counting down.
GCAGGAGCTGGTGGAGCTCAGCGCGGAGGGGCAGGCCCTCGACCGGCGGGCGGCCGAGCTCGAGGAGCAGCTCCGGCGCCAGGACGACCCGGCGTGGACCGAGCGCCAGGCGCGCGAGCGGCTCACCTACGTGCTGCCCGGTGACCGGCTGATCGTCGTCGTCGACGGCGAGGCGGTGGAGGGCGACGCCGGCACCCTCTCCGATGCGGCCACGCCGCCGGTTCCGCAGACCTGGTACGAGGGGCTGCTGGAGTCGGTGGCCCGCGCCGACGGCGACCTGCCCGAGGAGCCCACCGAGTGAGCGAACCGATCAGCCCGGCCGACCGCGCCGTCGTGGAGCGGCAGCTGGGCCGGCCGCCGCGTGCGCTGGTCGGCGTCGCGCACCGCTGCCCGTGCGGACAGCCCGACGTCGTCGAGACCGCACCGCGCCTGGAGGACGGCACCCCGTTCCCGACGCTGTACTACCTGACCTGCCCGCGGGCGTCGGCAGCCGCCAGCCGGCTGGAGGCGGCCGGACGCATGCGCGAGTGGCAGGAGGAGCTCGGCACCGATCCGCAGCTCGCCGCCGGGTACCGCGCCGCGCACGAGGCCTACCTCGCCGAGCGGGACGCCAAGGACGTGCTGCCCACCCGGGCCACCGCCGGGGGCATGCCGGACCGGGTCAAGTGCCTGCACGCGCTGGCCGGGCACGCGCTGGCCGCCGGTCCGGGCGTGAACCCGATCGGTGACCGCGCCGTCGAGGGCATGGGGGAGTGGTGGGCCAAGGGCCCCTGCGCCCCGCCCGAGGGGGACGACGCGTGAGACGGGTCGCCGCCATCGACTGCGGGACCAACTCCATCCGACTGCTGGTGGCCGACGTGCCTCCGGTGGGCGGGCACGCCGACCTCGTGCGCCGCATGGAGGTGGTGCGCCTGGGCCAGGGTGTCGACGCCACCGGGAGGCTGGCCGCCGAGGCGATCGAGCGCACCCGCGTCGTGCTGGCCGAGTACGCCGCGACCGCGCGCGAGCTCGGTGCCGTGGACGTCCGCATGGTGGCGACCAGCGCCACCCGCGACGCGGCCAACCGTGCCGAGTTCGAGCAGATGGTGCTGACGACGCTCGGCCGGCTGCCGGACGTCGTCCCGGGGCGCGAGGAGGCCGAGCTGTCCTTCCTCGGTGCGACGGCGTCCCTCGAAGCGGCCGCGGCCGCACAGGGGAGTCCCGCACCACGCTCGCCTTTCCTCGTCGTCGACATCGGCGGTGGCTCGACGGAGTTCGTGCTCGGTGACGACGCCGGCCTGCGTGCTGCGCGCTCGGTGGACATCGGCTGCGTGCGGCTGACCGAGCGCCGGCTGCACGGGGACCCGCCGTCGCCTGCCGAGGTCGAGGCCACCGTCGCGGACATCCGGGCGGCCCTGGCGCTCGTGACCGCCGAGGTGCCGGTGGGGGAAGCCGCCACGCTGGTCGGGCTGGCCGGGTCGGTGACGACCGTGGCGGCGTTGGCGCTCGACCTGCCCGGCTACGACCCGCTCGCCATCCACGGCTCGCGGATCCCGGGGGCCGACGTGCGCCGGGTGAGCGACGACCTGCTCGCGATGCCGCGGGAGCAGCGGGCGGCCCTGCCGGTGATGCACCCCGGCCGGGTCGACGTCATCGGCGCCGGCGCCCTCATCCTGCGGGTGATCATGGACGAGTTCGGCCTCGACGAGGTCGTGGTGAGCGAGCACGACATCCTCGACGGCATCGCGCTGCGCCTCGCCAGGAGCTAGCCGTGGCGCTGGACGACGGGGGGTTCCCGGTCACCCGCACGCCTGCCGGAGTGGTGCGCTCTGCCCGGGCCACCCGGGACCTCGCCGTCCTCGACGAGCGGATCTCCGGTTGCTACGCCTGCCCCCGGCTCGTGGCCTGGCGGGAAGAGGTGGCGCGGGTCAAGCGGGCCTCGTTCCGCGACGAGGACTACTGGGGCCGGCCGGTGCCGGGGCTCGGGCCGGCCGACGCGCGCATCGCCGTCGTCGGGCTGGCGCCTGCCGCGCACGGCGGCAACCGCACCGGCCGGGTGTTCACCGGCGACCGCAGCGGGGACTGGATCTTCGCCGCGCTCTGGCGGGCGGGCCTCGCCAACCAGCCGACGTCCACCCACCTCGGCGACGGCCTCGAGCTCACCGACGTCCGGGTGGCCGCCTCCGTGCGGTGCGCCCCGCCGGCCAACGCGCCCACCCCCGAGGAGCGCGACACCTGCTCGCCGTGGTTGGCCCGCGAACTGGAGCTGCTGCCCCGGCTCCGGGTCGTCGTGGTGCTCGGCGGCTTCGGCTGGACGGCGCTGTGGCCGGTGCTCGCCGCCGCCGGCTACGCCGTGCCGCGGCCCCGGCCGGTGTTCGGGCACGGTGTTGAGGTGGAGCTGACCGGCCCACGCGGGCCGCTCACGCTGCTCGGCAGCTACCACGTCAGCCAGCAGAACACCTTCACCGGCAAGCTGACCGAGCCGATGCTCGACGCCGTGCTCTCACGGGCGACAGAGCTGGCCACGTCGGCCGGGTGAGCCCCGCCGCCAACTACCGTGCAGGCGTTCGCACCTCGGACAGCCCCCGTAGCCCAACAGGCAGAGGCAGGCCCCTTAAAAGGGTCCCAGTGTCGGTTCGATCCCGACCGGGGGCACGGCGGCGACACGCGGAACTACCTGGGGCGCCGCAGCGTTGACCAGACCGAGTGGAGTGCACCACCGTGTAGGCCACGACCCACAGGTCACCTCGAGGAGATGACAATGCCAAGCAACAACCCGGCGTTCCGGGGGCTCGGCGGCGCCGGCGGCGGCCAGCAGTACGCGGGCTGGGGCACTGCCCAGCAGCAGCCCGGCCAGTACGGCGCGCCCACGCAGGACCCCTATGCCGCTCCGTCGCCCTACGCGGCGACGACCACCAAGTACCTGACGATGGACGACGTCGTCACCAAGACGGGTCTGTCCTTCCTGGTCACGGTCCTGTCCGCCGCCGTCGTCTGGTCGCTCCCCGGTGACGCCGCGTGGGGTCTGGCCATGCCGGCCGTCCTCGTGGCGCTCGTGCTGGGCCTGGTGATCGCGTTCAAGCAGATCGCCAACCCGATCGCGACGCTGTCCTACGGCGCCCTCTACGGCGTCGCCCTGGGCGCGATCAGCGAGGCGTTCAACACCGTCTACCCGGGCATCGTCATGCAGGCGCTGATCGGCACGTTCGGTGTCTTCGGCGGCATGCTGATCGTCTACAAGACCGGCGCCATCCGGGTGACGCCCAAGCTGACCCGCTGGGTCCTCGGCGCGCTCGTCGGCGCCCTGGTGCTGATGGTCGTCAACTTCGTCGCCTACTTCTTCATGGACGACGGTCTCGGCATCCGCACCGACGGCCCGCTGGGCATCCTGTTCAGCGTCGTCATGATCGGCATCGCCGCGTTCCTGCTGCTGATGGACTTCGACATGGCCGACGAGGCCATCCGTCGCGGCGCCCCGGCGAAGTTCGCCTGGTACATCGCCTTCGGCCTGCTGCTCACCGTGATCTGGCTGTACATCGAGATCCTGCGGCTGCTCAGCTACCTGCGCGATTAACCTGACTCCCGCACCACTGACGGTGGCCCGGTCCCCTCGGGGGCCGGGCCACTGTCATGTCCGGAGCCGGTGCCCGAGAGGGCCGGCCCGGGAAGCACAGCGGCCCGGCCCCCGTGAGGGGGCCGGGCCGCTGTGTCAGCGCCGGATCAGGAGAGGCGCTCGATGATCATCGCCATGCCCATGCCGCCACCGACGCACATGGTCTCCAGCCCGAAGGTCTTGTCCCGGGTCTGCAGGCCGTTGATCAGCGTGCCGGTGATGCGCGCGCCGGTCATGCCGAACGGGTGGCCGACGGCGATGGCGCCACCGTTGACGTTCAGCTTGTCGATGTCGATGTTCAGGTCGCGGTAGCTGGGGATGACCTGAGCGGCGAAGGCCTCGTTGATCTCCACGAGGTCGATGTCGTCGATGCTCATGCCGGCCCGCTTGAGGGCCAGCTTCGAGGCGTCGACCGGGCCGTAGCCCATGATCTCCGGCGAGAGGCCGGTGACCGCGGTCGAGACGATGCGGGCCAGCGGGGTCAGGCCCAGCTCGGCGGCCTTGGTGTCGCTCATGACGACCACGGCGGCCGCACCGTCGTTGAGCGGACAGGCGTTGCCGGCGGTGGCGCGGCCGTCGGGGCGGAAGGCAGGCTTCAGGCCGGCCAGGCCCTCGACGGTGGTGCCGCGGCGGGGGCCGTCGTCCTGGCTGACGACGGTGCCGTCCGGCGTCGTGACGGGGGTGATCTCGCGGGCCCAGAAGCCGTTGTCGATCGACTCGACGGCGAGGTTCTGGCTGCGGGCGGCGAACTCGTCCATCTCCTGGCGGGAGACGTCCTTGAGCAGGGCCAGGTTCTCGGCCGTCTGGCCCATCGCGATGTAGACGTCGGGCAGAGCGCCGTTCTCGCGGGGGTCGGTCCAGCTGTCGGCGCCGCTCTCGGCGGCCTTGGCGGCCGTGGCCTGCGCGTCCTCGAACGCCGGGTTCTTCGTGTCCGGCAGCCCGTCGCTGTTGCCCTTCACGAAGCGCGACACCATCTCCACGCCCGCGGAGATGAAGACGTCGCCCTCGCCGGCCTTGATGGCGTGCATGGCCATGCGGGTGGTCTGCAGCGAGGAGGAGCAGTAGCGGGTGATCGTCGTGCCGGGCAGGTGGTCCATGCCCATGAGGACGCTGACGACGCGACCCATGTTGTAGCCCTGCTCGCCACCGGGGAGACCACAGCCGAGGATGAGGTCGTCGATGTCGCGCGGGTCCAGGGCCGGGACCTTGTCCAGGGCGGCCTTCACGATGGTGGCGGCGAGGTCGTCCGGGCGCAGGTCCTTCAGCGAGCCCTTGAAGGCGCGGCCGATCGGGGAGCGCGCGGTGGAAACGATGACTGCTTCGGGCATGGGTCCTCCACGATGAGGGGGTCCGGTCGCGGAATCGCCGGACGTGAGGTCACCCCTGAAGCTACCCCGGTCGTTTCTCCGGCTATGAGCCGCGGCACACGGCTGGGCCCGGTGTGGCCCGCATCACGGGGTGGGTCAGGGTGCGACCGGCTCCCGCTCGGCCTCCGCCGCCTCGGCGGGTGTCGGGATCTCCGGGGGACGACGGCGGCGCAGCAACGCCCAGCCACCGCGGGGCCCGACCGTCGACCCGTCGATCTCCGCGCTCTGCACCTCGGTGCCGGGCCGGCTGGCCGCCCGGGCCGCGGCGCTCGCGACGGGGCGCACGGAGTCTCGGTGCCGGGCACCGCGGCCGCGGTCGGCCGAGGCCGGCCAGACGCCCAGGGCATCGGCGACCGACGGCAGGATCACGGCGGCGGCGTGCGCGTAGCCCGCGGCGCTGGGGTGGAATTCGTCCCGGCTGAACAGCGAGCGGTCGGAGGCGAACGAGGGGCCGAGCACCGAGCCGAGCGAGACGGTGCGTCCGCCGGCCTCGACGACGGCGATGGTCTGCGCGGCCGCCATCTGCCTGCTCCAGCGGCGGGCGAGGGTGCGCAGCGGCTGCGCGATCGGCCGGATCGTGCCCAGGTCGGGGCACGTGCCGACGACGACCTCCGCGCCGGCCTCGGTGAGCCGGCGGACGGCGTCCCCGAGGTGGCGGACCGAGACCGCCGGCCTGGTCCGGCTGGTGACGTCGTTCGCGCCGATCATGATCAGCGCGACGTCGGGCGGGTCCTCGAGCGCGGCGTCGACCTGCTCGTCGAGCTGGGGTGACTTCGCGCCGGACACGGCCAGCCGGGTGAGCCGCACCGGCCGCTCGGCCAGTTCGGCCAGCGCCGCCGCGATGAGCACGCCCGGCGTCTCGGCCGCCCGGTCGACGCCGAGGCCGACGGCGCTGGAGTCGCCGAGAACGGTGAAGGAGATGGGCTTGCCGCGTCCGCGGCCGTAGATCCCGTCACCGGACGGCGGATCGGGCTGTCGATGGGCGTCGACGCGGCGGCGCGCGGCCCGCGCCTCCTCCCGGAGCAGTGCCACGAGGACGGCACCTGCCAGCCCGACCCCGCCGCCCCCGTAGGCGGCGCCGGTCGCCAGCCGTCGCGCTGTCGCCGCTCGGGTCACGGTGCCTCCGTCCGCTGGTCGCCGGGCCGTTGGTCCATCCTCACCGAGGTTATCGGCCTCCTCCGACGCAACCTGTGGCCTTCTCCCTCGCAGGTATGACCCAGTTCACACTGCCGGGCGGCCGGGACCGGCCGGTCGTGGACGTCCCCGTCGACCGGCGGGAAGCCGGGCCTCAGCGCGAGCCGGGCGCCTCCGACGAGCCCCTGACCTCGGCGGGGAGGTACCCGGCGAGCCGCTCGGCGAGGTCGGCGACCCGCCAGCGGTGCCCGGACCCCGGGATCTCCACCCGTTCGGCGCGGTGGAGGGACCGGACGAGCGACGCGGCGGCGTCGGCCATGAACGGGAAGGTGTCGGTCCCCAGGAGGACGACGGCCGGTGCGGTGACCGAGGCCCACAGCCGGCTCCTCGGCGCGGACTGCGTCCAGGCGAGTGCCTCGGCGTCGGCCTCGAGGGTGGCCGCCATGCGCTCGAAGAGCGGCCACCGCGGTCCGTCGCGCATGTCCCGGAACCACTCCGGCGGCATGCCGTCGGTGTACAGCCGCCAGACGCCCTCCGGGTCGCCGGCGGCCACGAGTTCGCGGACGGCGTCCAGGTACTCGGCGCCGTCGGTCCCGCACTCCGGGCCGAGGGGCACCTCCCAGAGGAACAGCCGCTCGATGCCGGGCAGGCGGGCGGCCGCGGCCAGGGCGATCGCGCCGCCGGAGGAGCTGCCGTACAGCCACGCACGCCCTCCGACTGCGTGCAGCAGCGCCTGCACCGCGGCGACCTCCCGGTCCAGGTCGAACGGCGGGTCGCCACCGCTGTCGCCCCGTCCGGGCCGGTCGGGGTGGAGGACGTCGAAACCGAGGTGGGCCAGGGCGGTGGTCAGCTCCCGGGTGTCCGGGTCGACGGCGCGGAACTGGCCGGCCCCGCCGACCAGGATCAGCGGCTGGCCGGAGCCCTCGCGGTCGAAGGCGATCCGGGTGCCGTCCGGAGCCCGCACGTAGTCGGTCATGTCGTGCAGACCGGCCGTGGCGCCGGAACTCAGCGCCCGCCGTCCTCAGCGGGCCCGGCGGCCCCGCCGGGTGCGCAGGTAGTCCGCGACGACGAACTCGCCGAGCCGGTCGCTGTCCGGGGTGAACACCCGTCCACCGGCTCGCTCGGTGAGGTCGTGCACGAAGTGCACCAGCCCCGGGTCGGGGTCGAGCGCGAACACGTTGACCGTGGCGCCCGACCGGGCCACCCGCTCCACCTCGGCGACCGTGCGGGCGATCGTCTCGGGCATCGGGGGCCAGCAGAAGAACGGCGTCCCGTCGTCCTCGAGGTGCGCCGTCGGCTCGCCGTCGGTCACCACCAGGACGACCGGCTCGGCGTCGTGGTGCTTCGCGAGGAAGCGTCGCGCCAGCATCAGTCCGTGCTGCAGGTTGGTGCCCTGGAGGGTGTCCACCGACAGCTCGGCGAGGGTCGACGGCGCCAGCACCTGAGCGGTCGAGGCGAACCCGATGATCTCGATGGCGTCCTGCGGGAAGCGCGTGGTGACCAGCGAGTGCAGCGCCATCGCCGTCGACTTCGCCGCACCCCAGGTGCCGCGCAGCGCCATGGAGTAGGACAGGTCGACCAGCAGCGCGACCGCCGCACCGGTGCGCCGCTCGGTCTCCACGACCTCGAAGTCCTCGACGGCGATGCGGACCCGGCGCTGGTGGTCGGTGCGGGGCTCGCCGGCGGTGCGCAGGACGGCGTTGCGCACGGTGCGCACGACGTCCAGCGGCTGCTCGTCGCCGAACCGCCACTCCCGGGAGCTCCCCGTGAGCTCGCCGGCGGCTCCGGCATCGGCGACGTCGTGCTCCCCGCGGCCCGTGGCGTCGAGCTGGGCGAAGACCCGCCGGAGCGCTGTCGCGCCGAGCCGGCGCACGGCCTTGGGGGAGAGCTCCAGCTTCCCGCCGGACCGGTTGAGGTAGCCCTGCCGCTCGAGCTCGGCCTCCATCTGCCGGAGGGCGGCGAGGTCGTCGACGGCGGGCCGGCCGAGGGCACGCTCCAGCAGTTCCTCGTCGATGTCGGCCAGCGAAGCGCCGGCGTAGCCCTGGGCGAGCTGGTTGGACAGGGCCTCGAGGTCGGCGAGCTCGGCCACGGCGGAGGTGGCGTCGCCCATGCCCAGTGACTGCTCCCCGTCGGGCACCTGGCCGCGCTGGCCCCACGGGAGGTCCGGGCGCGCCTGACGCAGGGCATCGGACAGGTGGGCCATCTCGCTGGCCAGGCCCATGTCCTCCATCGTCTGCGCCATCAGGTCGGCCAGTTCGGCCCGTTGCTCGGCGGACAGCCCGGCCATCATCCGCTGCTGCGCGGCGGCCCGCCGGGCCAGCGAGTCGATCAGCTCCTCGACCGTCCCCGGGTCGTCGGGGAAGAACTGGCCGTGCTTCTCCATGAAGTCGGCGAAGCGCTCGTCGGTGTCCTCGCCGCGGTTGTGCGCGTCGACGAGCTGGGAGAGGTCGGCGACCATGTCCTTGACCGCCTGCATGTCCTGCTCGCCGGCGTTCTGCAGGGCCTGCTTCATCGAGGAGAAGGAGCTGTCGAGCACCTCGCGACGGAGCAGGTCCTGGATCTGATCGTAGGCCTGCCGCGCCTCCTCCGACCGCCACTGCCAGTCCTTGAGCGCGCGCACCGCCCCGGCGGTGTCCTCGGGGAGCGCGTCGAGCTCTCCCTCGGCCAGCCGGGCGGCGTCGTCCGGGTCGGGGAAGAGCGCGCGGCGCTCGGCCTCCACCGCCCGGTCGAGCAGTTCCCGCACCTCCTGGAGCGTGCCGTCCATGCGGCCGGCGGTGCGCGCCTTGCGCAGCCGTTCGCGCACCGAGCGACGCAGCTCGTCCAGCCCGCGACGGCCCTCGGCGCCGCGCCGCAGGAGCTCGCGCATCGCCTCCCGGACCCCGCTGCCGCCGAGCACCGAGTCGCCGATCTCGTCGATGGCGTTGCCCAGGTCGTAGGGCGGGGCGAGGGGATCGGGCCCGCCGCGCCAGCGTCCGTAGCGGTACCCCCTGGGCGTGCGACCCCGCGTCACCGTCAGGCCCCGTAGATCGTGCGGCCGCCGTCGGTGTCCTTCGCCAGCCTGCGGGTCAGGTACAGGCCCTCCAGCGCGAACTCCACGGCCGCGGCCGCCTGCTCGGCGGACTGCTCGCCCTCGGGGACGCCGAGGCGGCCGAGGAGCTCGGCCAGCTTCGGGATCGTGCCCAGCTGGCCGAGGAGCGCCGGAGCGCTGACCAGCTCCCCGGACTCGACGGTCTCCCCGCCGGTGAAATGCTCCTGCAGACCGGTGAGGTCCAGCCCGGCGCACCGTGCGCGGAACGTCTGCGCCGTGGCCTGCCGGAGCAGGTGGTCGAGGATCTCCAGCTCGCGGTCGTCGTCGTTGTCGCTGCTGGCGTCGGCGAACTCGACCTTGCCGCGGCTGGCGGGCACCACGCTGGGCAGGTCGACCACGCGGGCCACGGGCCGGGTCTCCCCGGCGATCGCGGCCCGGCGGACGGCGGAGGCGGCCACGGTCTCCAGGCCGGCGATGGCGAAGCGAGCGCTGACGCCGGAGCGCTGGTCGACATGCGTGGACTCGCGGACCAGCCGGGTGAACCGGGCCACGATCTCGACCAGGTGCTCGGGGACCAGCGGAGCGCTCTGGGCGTCGCCGCCCAGCGCGGAGGTCTGCGCCTCCTGGTGCAGCAACCGGATCTCGTCGGCGAGCTCGATCGGGTAGTGGGTCCGCACCTCGGCGCCGAACCGGTCCTTGAGCGGGGTGATGATGCGGCCGCGGTTCGTGTAGTCCTCGGGGTTGGCGCTGGCGACGAGCAGCAGGTCCAGCGGCAGCCGCACGCGGTAGCCGCGGATCTGGATGTCGCGCTCCTCGAGCACGTTGAGCAGGGCCACCTGGATGCGCTCGGCGAGGTCGGGGAGCTCGTTGACGCTGAAGATGCCGCGGTTGGTGCGCGGGACCAGCCCGTAGTGCACCGTCTCGGGGTCCCCGAGCGTCCGGCCCTCGGCCACCTTGATCGGGTCGACGTCACCGATGAGGTCGCCGACGCTGGTGTCGGGGGTGGCCAGCTTCTCGCCGAAGCGCTCGCTGCGGTGCAGCCAGCCCACGGGGGTGTCGTCGCCGTGCTCGGCGATCCGGCGGTGCGCCCAGACGCTGATCGGCGCCAGCGGGTGCTCGTTGAGCTCGCTGCCGGCCAGCACCGGGGTCCACTCGTCGAGCAGCCCCACGAGCGTGCGGATCAGCCGGGTCTTGCCCTGCCCGCGCTCGCCGAGCAGGACGAGGTCGTGGCCCGCGATCAGGGCCCGCTCGACCTCGGGCAGGACGGTGTCCTCGAAGCCCACCATGCCCGGCAGGCTCGGCTCGCCGCGCCCGAGGCGGGCGAGCAGGTTGGCGCGGATCTCGGCCTTGACCGGCCGGGGGACGACGCCGCTCGCGCGAAGTTCGCCGAGCGTCGTGGCGGCGGGGGAGGGGGTGGTCGGTGCGGCAGTGTCCGTCACCCCGAACACGGTACGACGATCACGGCCGCGAGGGAGCCTCCGGAGCTGCCATGATCGCCGCATGGCCATGCCTCTGGTCCGGGCGGCGGACGTCGAGGCCGCCGCCGCGCTGCTCGAGGGCGTCGTCCGCCGCACGCCGCTGGAGCACTCGCGCGGCCTGGCCGACCGGGTCGGCGGCCCGGTGTGGCTCAAGTGCGAGAACCTGCAGCGGGCCGGATCGTTCAAGATCCGCGGTGCGTACACCCGGATGGCACGTCTGACCGTGTCCGAGCGCGCCCAGGGCGTCGTCGCCGCCAGCGCTGGCAACCACGCCCAGGGTGTCGCGCTGGCCGCGCGCCTGCTCGGCTGCGCGGCGACCGTGTTCATGCCGGAAACCGCGCCACTGCCGAAGATCGCCGCCACCCGCGCCTACGGCGCCGACATCCGGCTGGGCGGCCAGACGCTGGGCGAGGCGCTTCTCGCCGCCGCCGACCACGCCGAGCGCACCAGCGCGGTGTTCATCCACCCCTTCGACCACCCGGACGTGATCGCCGGACAGGGCACCGTGGGGCTCGAGCTGCTCGACCAGTGCCCCGACGTCGGCTCCGTGGTGGTCGCCACGGGCGGGGGAGGGCTGCTCTCGGGTGTCGCGACCGTCGTGAAGGAGCGCCGTCCCGACGTGCGCGTCGTCGCCGTCCAGGCCGAGGGGGCCGCGGCGTTCCCCGGCTCGCTCGCGGCCGGCCGGCCCGTCGCGCTGACGCAGACGGCCACGATGGCCGACGGGATCGCCGTCGCCGCTCCCAGCGAGCTCACGCTGGCGCACGCGCAGCGGCTGGTCGACGACGTGCGCACGGTCGGCGAGGAGGACCTGTCCCGGGCGCTGCTCTTCTGCCTGGAGCGGGCCAAGCTCGTGGTCGAGCCCGCAGGAGTGGCCGCCGTCGCCGCCGTCCTCGCCGACCCGGCCGCGTTCAGGCCACCGGTGGTCGCCGTGTTGTCGGGCGGCAACATCGATCCCCTGCTGCTGCTGAAGGTGGTGCAGCACGGCATGGCCGCTGCGGGGCGCTACCTGTCGCTGAAGGTGCGCGTCCCCGACCGCCCCGGGTCGCTGGCCGGGGTGCTGGCCGAGCTGGCGGCGATCGGCGCGAACGTGCTCGAGGTCGAGCACCAGCGGACGGAGACGCGGCTGCACCTGGGCGAGGTGGAGATCTTCGTCGTGCTCGAGACGCGCGGGCCCGCACACGCCGACGACGTTCTGGCGGCCCTGTCCTCCGCCGGGTACGCGGTGAGCGCCGGCTGAGCGCGCCCCACCGATGAGTTCCGGAGCGTCGCGCCGTCCACGCTCCCGTGCCTCGTCCTTCTTTCCCTGACGTCGTCAGCCCAGCGCGAAAAACACTCGGAAACTGTCGGTGCCCGGCCCTAGCGTTCCGCGCATGACCGACTCGATCGTCGTCGAGGGGCTGGTGAAGCGCTTCGGCGCCACCACCGCGCTCGACGGAGTGGACCTGACCGTGACCGAGGGCTCCGTGCTCGGGCTCCTCGGCCCCAACGGCGCCGGCAAGACCACGGTGGTGCGCATCCTGACGACGCTGCTCGAGGCCGACGAGGGGCGCGCTCAGGTGGCGGGCCTGGACGTGGTCCGCGACGCCGACGCGGTCCGGGCGGCCATCGGCCTCACCGGTCAGTACGCCGCCGTGGACGAGTACCTGACCGGCTTCGAGAACCTGGAGATGGTGGGCCGGCTCTACCGGCTGCCCAAGATCGAGGCGCGGAAGCGGGCGGGGGAACTGCTGGAGCGGTTCGACCTGGTGGCCGCCGCGAACCGGCCGGCGAAGACCTACTCGGGCGGCATGCGGCGCCGGCTGGACATCGCCGCCTCGCTGATCAACAACCCCCGGGTGCTCTTCCTGGACGAGCCGACCACCGGTCTCGACCCGCGCAGCCGGCTGGCCATGTGGGAGTTCATCGCGGAGCTCGCCGACGGTGGCACCACGATCCTGCTCACCACCCAGTACCTGGAGGAGGCCGACCGGCTGGCCGACCGGATGGTCGTCATCGACCGCGGCCGGGTCATCGCCCGCGGCACCGCCGACGAGCTCAAGGCCCAGGTCGGCGGTCAGCGGCTGGAGTTCACCGTCACCGATGCGACCGCCCTGCCGGGGATGGTCGAGGCGCTGCGGCCGCTGGCGGTCGACGAGCCGCTCGTCGACCTGGCCAGCCGGCGCCTCTCGATGCCGGTCAGCGGTGGCGCCGAGGTGCTGGCCGACGCGCTGCGCAGGCTCGACGGCTCCACCGCGCAGATCTTCGACGTCGGTCTGCGCCGCCCCGACCTCGACGACGTCTTCCTCGCCCTCACCGGCCACGCCGCCGAGGAGGTCGCCACCGACGACGAGGAGCCGCACGAGGCGCCCGTCCCGACCGGAGGAGCTCGATGAGCGCCCTGTCCGCGACGCTGTCCGACAGCGTCGTCATCACCAAGCGCAACCTGATCAAGGTCAAGCGCGTGCCCGACCTGATCGTGTTCGCCACCCTGTCGCCGATCATGTTCGTGCTGCTGTTCCGCTACGTGTTCGGCGGGGCGATCAACCTGCCGGACGGCATCAACTACGCCGAGTTCCTGCTGCCGGGCATCTTCGCGCAGACGGTCGTCTTCGGGTCCACGGTCACCGGCGCCTCGATCGCCGAGGATTTGCAGAAGGGGCTGATCGACCGGTTCCGGTCGCTGCCGATGTCCCGCGCGGCGGTGCTCATCGGCCGGACCGTCGCCGACGCCGGGCTCAACGTCATCTCGATCACGGTGATGGCGCTGACCGGGCTGGCGGTCGGCTGGCGGATCAACTCGTCGGTGATCGAGGCGATCGGCGGATTCCTGCTGCTGCTGGTCTTCGCCTACGCGATCAGCTGGCTGATGGCCATGGTCGGCCTCCTGGTGCGCACGCCGGAGGTGGTGAACAACGCCAGCTTCATGGTCATCTTCCCGCTGACCTTCGCGTCGAACGCCTTCGTGCCCCTGGAGTCCTTCCCGTCCGTGCTGCGGGTCTTCGCGGAGTGGAACCCGGTGTCCACCGTGGTCCAGGCGGCGCGGGAGCTGTTCGGCAACACCGTGCCGGGAGCCCCCGTGTCCGACGCCTGGCCGCTGCAGAACCCGGCGCTGTACACGCTGCTGTGGACGGCGATCATCCTGGCGGTGTTCGTGCCGCTGTCGGTGCGCGCCTACCGCCGCACGGCCGGCCGCTGACCGTCTCGGATCTCGGACTGAGCTGACGACGGTCGTGCCGAGTGGGGCCCGGAGGGCTCCGCGCAGGTGCGACGAAACGGCTCAGCTCAGCCCGGGGACGGCTCCTGGTTGCGGTGCGATCCGGAGGATCGCGGTTCAATAGCGGCGATGAGCGCCGCCGACACCGCACCGGTGACCCCCGCCAATCCGCTGTTCTGCCCCTCGCCGCTGCCGTTCGGGCTGCCGCAGTTCGGGCAGATCACCCCCGAGCACTGCCGGGAGGCGCTGCTCGCCGGGATGTCCGAGCAGCGTGCCGAAGTGGCGCTGATCGTCGCGGCGCCGGAGCCGCCGGACTTCGAGAACACCGTCGTCGCACTGGAGCGGTCCGGCCGCCTGCTCGCGCGGGCGTGGAGCGTCTTCGGCAACCTCGTCTCGTCGGTCTCCTCACCGCGGCTCCGGGAGATCGAACGGGAGATCGCGCCGCTGGCCGCGGCCCACTCCGACGCCCTCCGGCTGGGCCCGGCACTCTTCGGGCGCATCGCCGCGGTCCACGCGGCCCGGCACGACTCGGGGCTCGATGACGAGTCGGTCCGCCTGGTGGAGCGCTACCACCTGGACTTCGTCCTGGCCGGCGCCCAGCTCGACGAGGCGGGGCGGGCCCGGCTCACCGAGCTCAACCAGGAGCTGTCGGGCCTGTCGACGACGTTCGGGCAGAACCTCCAGCTGGCCTCGGAGGCGGCCGCCGTGCACGTCACCGATGCCGCCCAGCTGGAGGGCCTGAGCGCCGAGGAGATCGCCGCGGCCGCCACTGCGGCCGGGGAGCGCGGGGTCGAGGGCTGGATGCTGCCGCTGCTGCTGCCCACCCGGCAGCCGGTGCTGTCCAAGCTCCGGAACCGGGAGCTGCGCCGCCGGGTGCACGAGGCCTCGGTGAGCCGGGCCTCGGCCGGTGAGCACGACAACGGGCCGGTGGCGGTACGCATCGCGGAACTGCGGGCCGAGCGGGCCCGGCTGCTCGGGTTCGACACCCATGCCGACCTGGTGCTGGCCGACCAGACCGCCCGCACCACCGAGGCGGTCGACGCGATGCTCGCCTCCATGGTTCCGGCGTCGGTGGCCAACGCGGAGGCCGAGGCCGCGGTGCTGGCCGAGGCGGCCGCCCGGGACGGGGTGGAGCTGGCCCCCTGGGACTGGGCGTTCTACAGCGAGCAGGTGCGGGCGGAGCGCTACGCCGTCGACACCGCGGCTCTGCGGCCGTACTTCGAACTGGACCGCGTGCTGACCGACGGCGTCTTCCACGCCGCCGAACTGCTCTACGGCTTCCGGTTCACCCCGCGCCCCGACCTGGCCGGGTACCACCCCGACGTGCGGGTCTGGGAGGTCGCCGACGCCGATGGCACCGCGGTGGGGCTCTACCTCGGCGACTTCTTCGCCCGTGAGGGGAAGCGTGGCGGCGCCTGGATGAACTCGTTCGTGACCCAGTCGCGCCTGCTCGGGACATCACCGGTGGTCGTGAACAACCTCAACGTCTCGCGTCCGCCCGCCGGACAGCCCGCGCTGCTGACGCTGGACGAGGTCGACACGCTGTTCCACGAGTTCGGGCACGCGCTGCACGGGCTCAGCTCGTCGGTCACCTACCCGCGGTTCGCCGGCACCAGCGTTCCGCGCGACTTCGTGGAGTTCCCCAGCCAGGTCAACGAGATGTGGGCGATGTGGCCGGAGGTGCTGGCCCACTACGCGCGGCACGTCGAGACCGGCGAGCCCATCCCGTCCTCGGTGGTGGAGGCGATCGAGGCAGCCCGGTTGTGGGGCGAGGGGTTCGCGACGCTGGAGTACCTGGCGGCCACGCTGCTCGACCAGGCCTGGCACCGGATCACGCCGGACACCGAGATCGGCGACCCGGTGGAGTTCGAGCGGGTCGCGCTGGAGAAGGCCGGCGTCGCCTCGGAGCTCGTGCCACCCCGGTACCGGACGACGTACTTCAACCACGTCTTCGCCGGTGGCTACTCGGCCGGCTACTACTCCTACATCTGGTCCGAGGTGCTCGACGCCGACACCGTGGAGTGGTTCAAGGAGAACGGCGGCCTGCGCCGCGAGAACGGTGACGCCTTCCGGCAGCGGTTGCTCGCCGTCGGCGGCTCGGTGGACCCGCTCGCCGCCTTCCGCGCCGTCCGCGGCCGGGACGCCGATCCCGGTCCGCTCCTGCGCCGTCGCGGCCTGGCCGCCTAGCCGCTCCCGGCAAGCGATCAGGGCCAGGCGCCGGTCCGACGCCGCGTCACAGCCACGGAAGGGACAGCACCAGGTCGAGGTCGTCGGGGGCGTCGCCGTCGCGCACGAGCCGGTTGGGCTGGCGGTGGCCGCACGCCGTGCAGCGGTGCACCACCTGCCAGCCCTTGCCGGACTTCTCCACCAGGCCGATCGGCTCCATCGGCTGCCGGCACTCGCTCGCGCGGTCGCCGGGCAGGTCGTCGACGTGCAGCGACCACAGGCAGTACGGGCAGTGGTTCCGGTAGTGCCCGTCGGTGTTCGCCGGCACCGGAGCCGTGCAGTGCACGCACGGGAAGCCGGTGTTCTCCGCGCGTCGGGAGCGGCCGCGAGGTGCGGTCACCGAACGGTCAGGGGACGAACGGCTCGATGCCGACGACCTCGACGGTGATGTCCCGGCCGTTCGGCGCCTGGTAGGTGACCTTCTTGCCGGGCTTCGCGCCCATGATCGCCGCACCCATCGCCGACTCGGGGGAGTAGACCGTGAGGTCCGTCGTCCCGGCGATCTCGCGCGAGCCGAGGAGGAACTTCTCCGTGTCGTCGTCACCGGCGAACTTCACGGTGATGACGGTCCCGGTGACGGCGTGGGTGACCTTGGTCGGGGGCTCGCCCACCTGTGCCTTGCGCAGCAGGTCGGTCAGCTGCCGGATCCGGCCCTCCTGCTTCCCCTGCTCGTCCTTGGCGGCGTGGTACCCGCCGTTCTCCTTGAGGTCGCCCTCTTCACGACGGGCGTTGATCTCGGCGGCCATCTCCGGGCGGTTCGCCACCAGCTGGTCGAGCTCGGCCTTCAGCCGGTCATAGGCGTCCTGGGTCAACCAGATGCCCTGGTCCTGCTCGTCAGTGGGGGTGGACACGACGTACTCCTGAAACTCGGGAGGCCGCCCCCGAACGGGGACGGCCGTGGGTCGCTCCGGTCAAGCTAACACCGGTGAGTGACCGGATGCACGGATCCGGGGAGTCGCTCCGGGGATACGAGACCGCACCGGTCCCGACGTGACGACGTGCACAACCAGCTCCTCCGCGGCGCTGAGCCGGCCCCTTCCGGAGCGGGTGCCGGGGCGTGTCACCGGCGCCCGCGGCCGTCGGGGGACAATGCACCGGTGACCCGACCCGACCAGCTGCGCCTGCTCGCCGTGCACGCCCATCCGGACGACGAGTCGAGCAAGGGCGCCGCCACCATGGCCAAGTACGTCGCCGAAGGCGTGCAGGTGATGGTGGCCACCTGTACCGGCGGCGAGCGCGGTTCCGTGCTCAACCCGGCGATGGACCGCCCCGAGGTGTGGGAGCGACTGCCCCAGATCCGGGCCGAGGAGATGGACAAGGCGCGCGAGATCCTCGGCGTCGAGCAGGAGTTCCTCGGTTTCGTGGACTCCGGGCTGCCCGAGGGCGACCCGCTGCCGCCGCTGCCCGAGGGGTGTTTCGCCCTGGTGCCGCTCGAGGAGGCAGCAGCTCCGCTCGTGGCGCTGATCCGCCGGTTCAAGCCGCAGGTCCTCACCACCTACGACGAGCGGGGCGGCTACCCGCACCCCGACCACATCAAGACGCACGAGATCTCGATGTACGCCTTCGATGCGGCGGGCGACCCCGACCGGTACCCGGAGCTCGGAGAACCGTGGCAGCCGAGCAAGCTCTACTACCACATGACCTTCACGCTCCCGCGCACGAAAGCGCTGCACGAGGCGATCCTGGCCACGGGTGCGGAGTCCCCGTACACCGAGTGGCTGGCCAACTGGGACCCCGCCCGCGACATCTCCCACCGGGTGACCACGCGGGTCCCCTGCAGCGAGTACTTCGGGGTCCGGGATGCCGCCCTGATCGCGCACGCCACGCAGATCGACCCGCTGGGCCGCTGGTTCGCCTGCCCGCTGGAGACCCAGCAGCAGGTGTGGCCGACCGAGGACTACGAGCTCGCCCGGTCGCTGGTCGACGTCCCGGTGCCGGAGGACGACCTGTTCGCCGGCCTGCGCAGTGAGGTGGGAGTCCGATGAGCACCGGTTGGGGAACGCTCCTCGCCGTCGAGGAGCAGCTGCCGGAGGACATCGGCAAGTCCGGCCCCTTCGGGCTGCTGCTGATCGTCGTGCTGCTGATCGCGGTCGTGCTCCTGGTGCGGTCGATGTCCGGGCACCTGAAGAACCTGCCGCCCAGCTTCGACCCCGCCGACGACGTCCCGCGGGTGCCCGACTCGCCCGCCGGGCTCGTCGAGCGGAGGCCGGGCGGGGAGGTCCTCGACGACCTGCGGAGCCGTCCGCTGGCCATCGAGCCGCCGCGGGACGACGACGGACGGCCGGACGGCTCCGCCGGTCGGGTCTGACCCGGCCGGGCCCGACCCGGCCGGCCGAGGTCACCAGATGTGGCCGACGTCGATCACCAGTCGCACGGCCCGGTCGTCGCCGGGTTCGCCCAGCAGGGTGAAGACACGGAACGGCAGGTGCGCCCGGACTCCCAGGCCGATGCTGGTCTGCCCCTCGAAGGAGCCGGCCCAGGCGACCTGCCGGAAGGTCTCGAAGGAGCTGACGTCGACGACCTCCGCGTGGTCCGGCGCATAGGTGGGCCGTCCGCGGTCGTCGTATGCCGGCGCGCCGACCAGGATGCGCAGGGTCGCGCCCCCGCGCAGCGGCACGTCGGCACCCGAGCCCTGTTCCGACACCTCGCTGACGTAGCGGACGTCGTAGGTCGGTGCCCGGTCCGCGGGTCCGCGCAGGTCGATGACCAGGCGGTCGAAGCAGACGTGCCGGCCGGCGCGCACGTCGGTGAGGACCTCCGGGGCCGTGGACATGGGCTGCGCCTCGGGCAGCGACCCCCAGACCTGTCCGCAGAACGGCTGATCGCCGGTACGTGTCGGCGATGCCTGGGCCGGGCCGGTCAGCAGGCCGGCGGTGAGCAGGGCGCCGGCGATCGCCGTCAGGAACCGTCTGCCTGGTCGCTCCATGACTACCTCCCACAGGCCCCGTGCGTCGCTGATGTCGTCGTCAGTACCCCGTCCGGGCGCCGCGGTGCTGAAGCCACAGCACCGTCACGAAGCCGTCATGCGGTCCGGGATCGGGTGGCCGCACGAGCGACGCCGGGCCGGCCAGGGAGACTGGTCCCGTGCCCGTCGATGCCTTGCCAGTGACGACCGACGTCCTCGTGGTCGGGGCGGGTCCCGCCGGCTCCGCGGCCGCCGCGTGGGCCGCGCGCGAGGGGCGGGACGTCGTCCTCGCGGATGCCGCCGTCTTCCCGCGCGACAAGACCTGCGGTGACGGCCTGACCCCGCGGGCGATCGCCGAGCTCGACCTGCTCGGGCTGGGCGACTGGGCGCGTTCGAAGGCGCGCAACCGGGGCCTGCGGGCGGCGGGGTTCGGCCGTGAGTGGCAGCTGCCCTGGCCGGGTGGCGCCTTTCCGGACCACGGCAGCGCGGTGCCCCGCACCGAGCTCGACGCCCGGATCCGGCAGGTGGCGCTGGACGCGGGGGTGAGCCCGATGGACGGCGCCCGCGCGATCGACGTCGAGCGCGACGGCGCGCAGGTCCGCGGGGTGGTGTTCGAGCACGCTGATGGCGCGCGGTCCACCGTGGCCTGCCGGCGCCTCGTCGTCGCCGACGGGGTGCGCTCGCCGCTGGGCCGCGTGCTCGGTCGCGCATGGCACCGGGACACCGCCTACGGGGTCGCGGCCCGCAGCTACGCCCGCTCGGGGCGCAGCGACGACGAGTGGATCAGCTCGCACCTGGAGCTGCGCGGCACCGAGGGGGAGCTGCTCTCCGGTTACGGCTGGGTGTTCCCGCTGGGCCGGGAGGCCGGCGAGGTGAACCTCGGGGTCGGCACGCTCGCGACCTCGCGCCGTCCGGCCGGGGTGCAGCTGAAGTCGTTGCTCGAGTTCTACGCCGAGAGCCGCCGCGAGGAGTGGCAGCTGGACGGCGCCGTCCGCGACGTCACCTCGGCGCTGCTGCCCATGGGTGGGGCGGTGTCCGGCGTGGCCGGGCGCAACTGGGCCCTGATCGGGGACGCCGCCGGCTGCGTGAACCCGCTCAACGGCGAGGGCATCGACTACGGGCTCGAGACGGGCCGGTCGATCGCCGGGATGCTGGACGAGCCGGACTGGTCGGCGGCGTGGCCGGCCACGCTCCGGCGGCACTACGGCGAGGCCTTCTCCATCGCCCGCCGGCTGGCCGGGCTCCTCACCTTGCCTCGTCTGCTTCCCGCCGCCGGCCCCGTGGGCATGCGCTCCCGCCCGCTGATGACCGTGGCGCTGCGGGTGATGGGCAACCTGGTCACCGACTCCGACCGCGACCTCACCGCACGGCTGTGGCGCGCCGCGGGGCGGCTCTCGGTCCGGCTGGACGACCGCCCGCCGTTCAGCTGACCCGTCAGTTGAAGGGCGAGTTGTACATCGCGAAGTAGACCGCGATGTAGTGGCAGATCGCGGCCACGACGGTCATGGCGTGGAAGACCTCGTGGTAGCCGAAGGTGCCCGGCCAGGGGTCCGGCCGCTTGATGCCGTAGGCGATCCCACCCAGGGTGTAGAGCACGCCGCCGGCCGCGAGCAGCACCAGCGAGGTGACGCCCGCGAAGTGCAGGATGTCGGTCAGCACGAAGACCGCGACCCAGCCGAGCGCGATGTAGAGCGGGACGCCCACCCAGCGGGGAGCCGTCGGCCACGTCATCTTCAGGGTGACCCCGCCGAGCGCGCCCGCCCAGACGACGGCGAGCACCAGGAAGCCCGTGGCCTCGTCGACGGCCAGCAGCGCGAAGGGCGTGTACGTGCCGGCGATGAACAGGAAGATCATGGAGTGGTCGAGACGCTTCATGAGCCGCCAGCCGCGCGGTGACCAGCGACGGCGGTGGTAGAGGGCGCTGACGCCGAACAGTCCGCAGATGGTCAGGCAGTACACCGTGACCGAGATGCCGGCCCGCGCGCTCTCCACGTAGGCCAGCGGGATGAGCACGGCGCTGGAGACGATGGCGCCGAAGAACGAGAACAGGTGCAGCCAGCCGCGCATGCGCGGCCGGGTGTCGGGGTGGTTCCAGTCCCTGTCCCCGAAGTCCTCGGCGGTCCACTCGTGCTCGACGCGCTCGCCTTCACCCAGGACGGTGGCGACCGCCTGTGCGCGGGGGGCCTCCAGCTCCGCGCTGTCGGCCTCCACCCGGACGGATTCGTTCGGGGATGGGGAGGGGCGGCTCATGGCCCGAGGTTACGGAGCCGTAGGTGCGGCGTCATCCCGGCGGCCTGTGAGCTTGCTGCCACCGGTGCTCCGGGGGTGCCTGCCGGAGCCCCGGCAGGGGCCTAGGGTGACCCGCGTGGGGTTGCGCCAGACGGTCCGGGACGGTCTCACCCGGATCTACGAGCGTCGGCTCGCTCGCGCACTGGTGGGGGCGGACGTCCCGCGCCACGTCGGCGTGATCATCGACGGCAACCGGCGCTGGGCGCGCGCGATCGGCCTCGAGGACGTCAACGCCGGGCACCGAGTCGGTGCGGACAAGATCGTGGACCTGCTGCGCTGGTGCGACGAGGCCGGTGTCGAGGTGGTCACCCTCTTCCTGCTGTCGACCGACAACCTCCAGCGGCCCGAACCAGAGCTCACCCCGCTGCTGCGGATCATCGAGGGCGTCGCCTGCGACCTCGCCGGACCGGGGCGGAACTGGCAGCTGCGGGCCGTCGGTGCCCTGGAACTCCTGCCGGCCGAGACGGTCGCCGTCCTCAAGGAGGCCGAGGAGGACACCCGCGACCGGCCGGGTGCCAGCGTGAACCTCGCCGTCGGATACGGCGGGCGGCGGGAGATCGCCGACGCCGTCCGCTCGCTGCTCGCCGAGCACGCCGGGCGGGGGACGACGCTGCCCGAGCTCGTGGAGCAGTTCGACGTCGAGCACATCTCCGAGCACCTCTACACCCGCGGCCAGCCCGACCCCGACCTGGTCATCCGCACCAGCGGGGAGCAGCGGCTGTCGGGGTTCCTGCTGTGGCAGACGGCGCACTCGGAGTTCTACTTCACCGACGTGTACTGGCCGGACTTCCGCCGGGTGGACTTCCTGCGCGCGCTGCGCGACTACTCGGCCCGGCACCGCCGCTTCGGCGGGTAGCCGGCGGCTGGAAGACTGCCCGCATGAGCGCCGGAGCCCTCGACCTGCCGGGGGAGTACGTGCGGCTGGGGCTGCGCTTCGACCGGCTGGAACCGGGGTTCGTCGACGCCTACACCGGAGACCCGCGGGTCCGGGCGCAGGTCGCCGACGAGCCGGCCCCGAGCCCGCAGCAGCTGCGGAACCGCGCCCGCGACCTGCTCCGCGAGCTCGACGGCGCCGGGCTCGCCGCCGACCGGGCCGACTTCCTGAGGGGCCAGCTCACCGGGCTGGAGTGCAGCGCCCGCAAGCTGGGCGGCGAGCCGGTCGGCTTCGTGGAGGAGGTCCGCAGCTACTTCCAGGTGGACGTGGAGCTGGGCGACGAGGCCGGCTACGCCGCGGCGCACGCCGAGCTGGACGCGCTGCTGCCCGGCGGCGGGTCGCTGGCCGAGCGGTACGACGCGCACCGACGTCGCGAGGAGTGCCCGCCCGACCGGCTCGAGGCCGCGGTGCACGCCCTGTCCAGCGCGCTGCGCGACCGGGCGCGGACACAGTACGGGCTGCCCGAGGTCGAGACCGTCCGCTACGAGGTGGTCACCGACAAGCCGTGGTCGGGCTTCAACTACTACGAGGGCGACTACCGCTCGCGGGTGGCGATCAACGCCGACCTGCCGCACCGGCTCTCCCAGCTGGCCCACCTGGTCGCCCACGAGTCCTATCCGGGCCACCACACCGAGCACTGCCGCAAGGAGCGCGGGCTGGTCGAGCGGGCCGGCCGCGCGGAGCACACCGTCTTCCTCGTCAACACCCCCGAGTGCCTCATGGCCGAGGGGCTGGCCGACCTCGGCGTCGAGGCCGCGATCGGCGACGGATGGGGCCCGTGGTCGGCCGAGATCCTGGGCGATCTCGGCCTGCGCTTCGACGGGCACCTCGCGGAGCGGGTCGCCGCCGCTGCGGCGCCGCTGAACCGGGTGCGCCAGGACGCGGCGATCCTGCTCCACGACCGCGGCGCCGACGTCGACGAGGTGGCCGCGTTCCTGCAGCGCTGGTCCCTGGTCAGCGCGGAGCGGGCCCGCCAGCAGATCCGGTTCCTGACCGACCCGCTGTGGCGGGCCTACATCTCCACCTACGTCGAGGGCTTCGGGCTGCTGTCGCGGTGGCTGGGCGCGCGCCCGGCCGGGCAGTCGGCCGCCGACCGCTTCCTCCGCCTGCTCGACGAGCCGCTGACGCCGGCCGCCGTCACCGTCGAGCTCGCGGCCGCCGGGACGCCGTGAGCCGCCGCGACCCGCGACGGGCGCGGGTGCTCGGCGTGTGGACGGCGTCCTGGCTCGCCGCCTTCCTCCTCGCCGGGGTGCTCCGGCTCGGCGACCTGGCGGTGCAGTGGCCGGTGCTCGCCGTCCCGCTGCTGTGGGCGCTGATCGCCCTGCGCCCCCGTCGACGGCCGGCCTGGGAGGAGGTCCGGGACGACGACCCGGACGAATCCTGGGACGGGGACGCCTGGGACGAGGACTCCTGGGACGGGGACGCGTGGGACGGGGACGCCTGGGACGAGGACGCCGAGCGGTGGCCTCCCGAGGACCGGTATCCCGAGGACCGGTATCCCGGCGTGCTGCCGCGACCCGAGGACCGCACCGACACCGTGGAGCGGCCGGCGGTCCGCCGCCCGTTCCGCGACGACCGCTGGGACGGACCCCACCGCGGCTGAACGCGGCTGCTCGCTGTGCGTGACGGACGGGGTGGATGTGACCCCAACAGGTGAACGTTGTGTTCCGTCCGGGGTGGTCGTGGCGCTTTCGTCGGTGGCCCGATCTAGCGTCCGCTGTGAACGACCCGGAGTTGCCCGGGCCGTTCACGGGAGGCCCGGTTGGTGCTGACGAGTTCGTCGACCAGGGGGGCCGGAACCCGGCCTCCGCGCCGGGGCCCGGCCGCCATCGAGTCGGGGCGCGCTGTGCGCCCCACGGGAGTCGACACGTGAACACTCGCCGCACGTTTGTCCTCGACACCTCCGTCCTGCTCTCGGACCCCGGCGCGCTGCTGCGCTTCGGGGCCTCCGACGTGGTGCTCCCGCTCGTCGTCATCGGGGAGCTGGAGGACAAGCGAGACCACCCCGAACTGGGCTGGTTCGCCCGCCAGTCGTTGCGCATGCTCGACGATCTGCGGGTCCGGCACGGCCGGCTCGACGCACCGGTCCCCATCGGTGAGGACGGCGGCACGCTGCACGTCGAGCTGAACCACAGCGACCCGTCGGTGCTGCCGGCCGGCTTCCGCAACGACAGCAACGACTCGCGGATCATGGTGGTCGCCCTCAACCTGCGCGCCGAGGGCCGGGACGTCTGCCTGATCACCAAGGACGTCCCGCTGCGGGTCAAGGCCGCCGCGGTGGGCCTGGACACCGACGAGTACCGCGTGCACGACGCCGTCGACACCGGGTGGACCGGCACGGCCGAGGTCGCCGTCGACGACGCCGAACTCGACGAGCTGTACGAGAGCGGTCAGGTCTTCCTCGCGGCAGCGGCGGAGCTGCCGACGCACACCGGACTGGTGCTGCTCTCCTCGCGTGGCTCCGCCCTCGGGAGGGTGCTGCCGGACAAGCACGTGCGGCTGGTGCGCGGTGACCGGGAGGCGTTCGGCCTGCACGGCCGCTCGGCGGAGCAGCGGGTGGCGCTGGACCTGCTCCTCGACCCCGACATCGGCATCGTCTCGCTGGGCGGCCGGGCCGGCACCGGCAAGTCCGCGCTGGCGCTGTGCGCCGGGCTGGAGTCGGTGATGGAGCGACGGGCGCACAAGAAGGTCGTCATCTTCCGGCCGCTGTACGCCGTCGGCGGGCAGGAGCTCGGCTACCTGCCCGGCAACGAGGGCGACAAGATGTCGCCGTGGGCGCAGGCGGTCTACGACACGCTCGGCGCGCTCGTCTCGCCCGCCGTGCTCGACGAGATCGCCGACCGCGGGCTCATCGAGGTGCTGCCCCTCACCCACATCCGCGGCCGGTCCCTGCACGACTCGTTCGTGATCGTCGACGAGGCGCAGTCGCTCGAGCGCGGGGTGCTGCTCACCGTGCTGTCACGGCTGGGTGCGGGCTCCCGGGTGGTCCTCACCCACGACGTCGCCCAGCGCGACAACCTTCGGGTGGGCCGGCACGACGGCATCGCGGCGGTGGTCGAGAACCTCAAGGGGCACCCGCTGTTCGCCCACGTCACGCTGACCCGGTCCGAGCGGTCCCCGATCGCCGCGCTGGTCACCGAGATGCTGGAGGACCTCCCGCTCTGAGTGCTGGCGCCCCCAGGTGCTTCTCCTGCTCCCGGGGTCCTGCAGGACCCCGGGAGCAGGAGAACCGCCTCGCGAACGGAGACGGCGGGTTACGGGGCGGACGACTCGGCGTCGTCCGTGGCGGACTCGTGAGCGACGTCGTCGCGGTGTGCCCGGGTGGCAGCGGCGCGGGCCGGCGTCCGCGGGGTGGTCGCGAACCTCAGCATCGCCACCACGGCCCACCCCGCCGCGAGGCACCAGGGCAGGCGGAGGGTCACTTCCTCGGCGGTGAAGTCGCCGCGCAGGCCGAGTGCGAGCACCGGCAGAGCCAGCACGAAGCCGACCAGCAGCACGTCCCAGCGCAGCGGGCTCATGCCGGTGCGGTCTCCAGCCGCTCGCAGAGGACCGAGGCCCAGCGGTGGGGAGTGGCCCGGACGCCGTCGACGACGGCGACCGGCGCGGTGAGGCGGGAGAGCACAGCGGCCGGGTCGGCCGACAGGTCGGTGTCCTGCACGATCAGCGCGTCGACACGGGCCAGGCCGTCGACCCAGTGCTCGATGTCCTCGGGCTTGCGGGTGGCCTCCACGACGGCCCAGACGGCCACCGGCGACCAGATCGCCAGCATCTGCGACATCCAGTAGGCGTCGGTGCGCAGCGGCGCGTCCACGGCCACGATCGTCACGGTCCCGGAGGCCGACGCGTCCTGGCGACGGCTCAGCGCCGTGTCGATGGTGCTCATCCGGCTGGACTCCGGCGCGAGGCCCACCAGGTCGCCGCGGGTCGCCCACTGCACGCGGTCCGGGTCGAGCCGCAGGGTCGCGGCCAGGGACCGCGCCGCCCGCAGGGTCTCGACGCCGGGCCCCACCACGAAGAGGACGTCGCCGGCGCCGGTCGGGAGCTCCGGTGCCTCCGGCAGCCGGTCACCGAGCGTCCGGGTGAGCGCGGAGTAGGTGCCGCCGGTGCTGACGTCGGCCGTGAACCCGGAGTCGAGCAGGTCGGCCGGCACCCCGAGGGCGGCGAGCCGGGACACCACCTCCTCCGGCGTGCTCGGCGGAGCGATGCGCACACGCGCCGGCCGGGCCGGGACGGCGGGCGGCTCCGGCGAGCCGAAGAGGCTGGTGGCGTCGTCCTCGATCAGCTCGGCCAGATCGGCGAGCTCGGGCATGTCCGGCGTCTCCGGCGTGGCCATCAGCGGGGCGACGGGCAGCCGGGTCACCGTGGCCAGCAGCTCCGGTGCGGGGCGCGCGGGGGAGGGGACGTCGGCGCCGTCGGCCGGCGGTGCGGCCGGCGTACGGGTCGCGGAGGACGGCGGGGGGACGGGCGGGCGGGAGGTGCGCGGCGGAACCGGGGGCAGCCCGCGGCCCCGGGACGGCGCCCCGGGCAGCAGGGACAGCGGCGGCATGACCGTCGTGGCGTCCATCGACATCGACGGTCGCGGCGTCTGGACGGGGGCCGGGTCACTGGCGGTCCGCGCGAGCAGCGGCGCCGGCTCGACGTCGAGGGCGGCGGCCTCCTCGGTGGCTTCGGCGACGGAGACCTCGGCCTCGACCTCGGCCTGGACCCCGGCCTCGATCTCGGCGTCGATCTCGGCCTCGATCTCGACCTCGATCTCGACCTCGGTCGGCACCTCGGGCTGGTCG
Organism: Candidatus Blastococcus massiliensis AP3; assembly: GCF_000582785.1. Classification (GTDB taxonomy): domain Bacteria; phylum Actinomycetota; class Actinomycetes; order Mycobacteriales; family Geodermatophilaceae; genus Blastococcus; species Blastococcus massiliensis. Next base: position 1,159,045 of record NZ_HG931173.1, on the reverse strand, counting down.
GGCTCCGCCTCGGGCTGCGCCTCGCCCCAGATGCGCGCGCCCTGGGACGCCGGGGTCACGTCGGCGCTCGTGCTGAGGGCCGCGGTCGTCGCGGCGGAGGGCTCGCCCCAGAGCGACACCCCGGCCGACGAGGGCGCAGCGGGCGCCACCGACGGGAAGAGCTCGAAGGGCGCCTCGACCACGGCACGGGCGGGCAGCTCGGGCATCGGCCGGGCGGACGGCTCGACGGGAGTGGGTGCGGCGACGGACGCCGCGGCCGACCCGGTAGCCGTCACCGGGGGCGCCGGCGTCTCGGCGGCCGGCTCCTCCACCACGGGAGCCGGCTCGTCGGCGGCCGAGGGCTCGACCAGCGCGGCCTGCGGGGAGTCGCCGGCGACGACCTTGCGCAGGATCCCGGCGAGCGCCTCGTCCGAGTGCCCCTCGGCCAGGGCGGCCCGCAGCACCTCGGCGATCGCCTCCTCGCGGGACGCGGCCGGCTCGGTCGCGGCCGCCTGCTCCACGGCGACGGCCGGCTCGCCGGCGCGGGCGGGTTCGGCCGGCTCGACCGCGACCTCGTCCGGGATCGGCATCTCGTCCAGGAACACAGGCTCGTCCAGGAGCGGCGACTCGTCCAGGAACGGCATCTCGTCCAGGAACACAGACTCGTCCAGGAACGGCGGTTCGTCCAGGAACGCCGGCTCGGCGGTCCAGGAGTCGAGTTCCGTGCGCTCGTCGATCGACGTGGAGGGCGGCGCGATGACCTGGTCTCCCACCGTTTCCTCCTTCTGGCGGGTCGCACGCGACCACACCGCTGGCTGACTCGTTGCCTCGTGCTCGGGCCGGACGCGCTCGGCCCCGCAGTCGTCCTCGCCGTCGTCCTCGCCGGAGCGCGCCGCGTCGGACGTCTCCAGCGCTTCCCGCACCGCGTGCTGGACGTCCCGGTCGCCGGCCACCATCCGCGCCAGCGCGGCGGTGAACGGCGAGGGTGCCGCCGTGGCCGCGGCGTCGTCGACGACGTCCCCGGTGTGGTCGGCGGCCGGATGGGCGAGCGGGGTGCTCTCGCGGGTGGCCCGCGGGAAGCTGGCCCGCGCCACGGGGGTGCGGGAGGGGGCCGCGGGCTCGGCCGCGGCGGACTCGGCGACGCCCAGCAGCCCGGCGAGCTCGTCCAGGCGGGCATCGTCCGGCTCGACGGCGGCCGGTCGGGTCGCCGTCCGCCGGGACGCGTCCGTGGACGCCGCGAGAGCTGCGGAGAACGACGAGGGCGCCTCGCTGCGCGGTGCGGGCACGGCCGGCGCGCTCGACCGTCCGGCCTCGGCCCACGCCGCGGCCCCGTTGCGGGCCGGTGCGGTGCGCGCCCGGGCCGGTGCGGCCGAGGCCAGCGGCGATCCGAAGGCGGCCAGCGAGCCGGTGTCGGGGTCCTCCGTCAGCGCGCCGGCCGGACGGGCGGGAGCAGGTACCGGCACGCCCGCGACGCCGATCGGGTCGGGCGCGACCTCGGCGACGTAGCGCTCGGTGGCGAAGAACCCGAGCACGCCACCGGAGCGGACGCGTCGGACGCCCACCACCCGGGCGGCCGGGCCGAACTGTTCGCGTGCAGCCGCGATCGCATCGTCGCGGGTGGCAGCCTCAACGGATCGCAACGGCACCGCTCACAACTCCCAGCGACTCGATCTGCGCTGTCCGGGAGACCTCGGCGTAGGAGATCACCGGAAGCCGGGGAAGGATCTGACGCATCAGCCGGGCCAGGGCCGCCCGGACCTGGGGCGAGCACACGAGCACCGGTGACAGGCCCTGGCGTTCGGCCTCCTCGAGCAGACCGCCGCACCCCATGACCAGCGCGTCGACGGCGCCGGCGTCCAGGGCCAGGACCGCCCCACCCTCGCTCGGCCGCACCGACTCCAGGAGACGCTGCTCGAAGCCGGGCTCGAGGGTGAAGACGTGCAGTCGCTCGTCGGGCGTCACGTACGGGTGACTGATCGCCGAGCCGAGTGCGGCGCGTGCGGCCTCCACGAGGCCGTCCAGCTCCGTCGACTGCTTCGCACGCACAGAGAGTGCCTCGAAGATGCGGACCAGGTCCCGGATCGACACACCCTCTTCGAGCAACGCGTGCAACACGCGTTGCACCTCCCCCAGGGTGAGCAGGGTGGGGGTCAGTTCCTCGACCACGACGGGGTGCGAGCGGCGGACCATCTCGACCAGGAGGCGCACGTCCTCGCGGCCGAGGAGGTCCGCGGCGTTCTGCCGGACGACCTCGGCCAGGTGCGTGGTGATCACCGAGGAGCGGTCGACGACGGTGGCGCCGGCCATCTCCGCGGCGCGCTGGAGCTCGACCGGCACCCACTTGGCGGCGAGCCCGAACACCGGCTCGCGGGTGGGCTTGCCGGGCAGGCCGTCCAGGTTGTCGCCGATGGCGAGCACGGTGCCGGCGGGGGAGATGCCCTTGGCAGCGGGCACGCCGTTGAGCCAGATGACGTACTGCGAGCCGGGGAGGTCGAGGTTGTCGCGGGTGCGCACCAGCGGGATGACCAGGCCGGTCTCCATCGCGACCTTCCGTCGCAGCGCCTTGACCCGGTCCAGCAGGTCGCCGCCACGGGAGGTGTCGACGAGCTCCACCAGGTCGTAGGCGACCTCGAGCTCCAGCGGGTCCACCCGCATCTTCTCGACGATCGCCTCGGGGGAGTCCGGCGCCGGCTCGTCGGCAGCCGCGGCGGCCGCTGCCGCCGCCGCCTCGTCGACCTCCGGCTCGTCGGTGAGCCGGGTGGCGAGGAAGAGGAAGAGCGAGCCCACGAGCAGGAACGGCAGCTTCGGCAGGCCCGGGAGCAGGCACAGGGCGAGCGAGGCGCCGCCGGCGATCCGCACCGGCTGCTTGAACCGGCCGAGCTGGGCGATCAGGTCGGTGCCCATGTCGCCCTCGGTCGCCGACCGGGTGACGATGATGCCGGTCGCCGTCGACATCAGCAGGGCCGGGATCATCGAGACCAGGCCGTCCCCGACGCTCAGCAGCGAGTACGTCGACACCGCCTCGCCGGGCGGCATGCCGCGCTGCATCATGCCGATCGCGAACCCACCGATGAGGTTGATCAGCGTGATGACGATGCCGGCGATCGCGTCGCCCTTGACGAACTTCGAGGCGCCGTCCATCGAGCCGTAGAAGTCCGCTTCGGCGGTGACCTCGTGGCGGCGCTTGCGGGCCTGGTCCTCGTTGATCAGGCCGGCGTTCAGGTCGGCGTCGATCGCCATCTGCTTGCCGGGCATGGCGTCGAGGGTGAAGCGCGCGCCCACCTCGGCGACGCGGCCGGCACCGTTGGTGATCACCACGAACTGCACGATGGTGAGGATCAGGAAGATCACCAGGCCGACGACGAGCGAGCCGGCGATGACGATGTGCCCGAATGCCTCGATCACCTTGCCGGCGTAGCCGTCGGTGAGCACGAGCCGGGTCGACGAGACGTTGAGCGCCAGCCGGAACAGCGTCGCGATGAGCAGCAGCGAGGGGAACACCGCGAAGTCCAGCGGCTTCTTGATCTGCATCGCGACCAGCAGGATCAGCAGCGAGACGGCGAGGTTCAGCCCGAGGAACAGGTCCATGAAGGCAGCCGGCACCGGCACCACCAGCATGAGCACGATGGCGACCACGCCGATGGGGACGGCTGCCTTGCCCATGCCCTTCACCGGTCCACGACCGGGGATGCGGACGACGGACGGGTGCTCACGTCTCCCTACATCGGCAGCCCGCGGCACCTCCGGTACCGGCCCGCGCCGTCGTCCTCCCTGACCGTGCAGCGTCCTCCCTCACCGCGCACCACGTGGGAGGACGCTCGACGATCAGGTCACCTGATCCCGGCCGCCTCCGGGGCGGGTGTGCGGCGGCGGCCGGCCTTGGGCAGGTCGCTCGTGTCGGGTGCCTCGAACCCGGGGCGGTGCAGACCGCCGCGCACGCCGCGCGCACCCAGGTGCATGACGAAGGCCAGGACGCGGGCCACGGCGGTGAACAGCTGCGGCGGGACCTCCTGACCGAGCTCGCAGGAGGCGTGCAGGGCACGGGCCAGCGGGATGTCCTGCACCATCGGCACCCGCGCCTCCGCGGCGATCTCGCGGAGCTTGGCCGCCACCTCGCCGGCGCCCTTGGCCACGACCCGTGGCGCGCCCTTGGCGGCCTCGTACTTCAGCGCCACGGCGACGTGCGTCGGGTTGACCAGGAGGACGTCGGCCTCGGAGACCTCGGCCATCATGCGGTTGCGCGACATGGACAGCTGCACCCCGCGGCGGTGCGCCTTCATGAACGGGTCGCCCTCGGACTGCTTGTACTCCTGCTTGATCTCGTAGTGGCTCATCTTGAGCTGCTTCAACATCTTCTTGCGCACGACGAGGTAGTCGAGGACGGCGATGACCAGGCCGGCGACCGCGACGACGCGGAACATCAGGATGGCCGAGTCGACGAACGTGTCGATGACCGCCGAGAGCGGTAGCGCCCCCGCCGAGGAGACGAGCGTCTGCGCCCGGTCGCTGGTCGTGATGACGACCACCGCGAGAGCCGTCGTCTTGATCAGCGCCTTGGTCGCCTCCCACAGGCCCTGGGTGCCGAACATCCGCTTGAAGCCGGGGAAGGGGTTGAACTTCTTCAGCTTCGGCTTCATGGCCTTGCCGGAGAAGACGACCCCGCCCTGCGACGCCGACGAGACGACGCCGACGACCATGAGGCCCAGCGCCAGCGGCAGCACCGTCCACATGAAAGCACTCAGCGCCTGACCGAGCAGGGCGGTGATCTTCGTGGTCTCCGGCTTGTCGGCGACCGCGCGGATCTGCAGGAACAGCTCCTGGGCCTCGTCGAACCCGTTCCCGACGACCATCGGCAGCAGGGCACTGGCCGCCGCGATGCCCGCCCACGTGCCCAGCTCCTCGGTCCGTGCGATCCCCTGCCCGTCCTTGCGCGCCTTCTTCAGGCGCTGGGGAGTGGGCTTCTCGGTCTTCTCACCACCGGGACCGTCCTTAGCCACCCGTCACCGCCATCGCTCAGCCGCTCCGGAGAGAGGTCATGGCCTGGACGCCGTGCTCGAGCAGGGCGTCCAGCGCGGGCGGGAGCAGCGGGAACGTCAGCCCCAGCATGATCAGCGTCAGCATGATCTTCACCGGGAAGCCGATGGCGAAGATGTTGAGCGCGGGTGCCGCGCGGCTGAGCAGGGCGAGGGCGACGTCGGCCAGCAGCAGCACCGCGACCATCGGCCCGGCGATCTGCAGCGCCGCCAGGAACATCATCGACACCGCCTGGATGAGCACGGCGCCGAGCTGGTCGACGGGCACGTCGCCGCCGACCGGCAGGCCCTCGTAGGAGGTCGCGAACCCCTTGACCATCAGCAGGTGGCCGCCGCTGGTGAACAGCAGCGTGCTGGCCAGCAGGTAGTGCAGCCGCCCGATCGAGGAGTTCTGCGTCATCGACAGCGGGTCGTAGGCCGGCTGGAGCGCGAAGCCACCGGTCAGGTCGATGAGGTCACCGGCCATCTGCACGGCGGTGAACAGCACCTGGACGACGAAGCCCAGTGCCGCCCCGATCACCACCTCGGTGACCGCCGCGACGACGATGAACCCGGCGGTCGGCTCGGGCAGCGAGGGCGCGATCTGGGTCGACAGCAGCAGGGACAGCGCCATCGCCAGGGCGCCCTTGACCGGCCCGGGGATGGTCCGCGAGTTGAACGGCGGGGCCAGCAGCACGAACCCGGCGGCCCGGGCGGTGCCGAGCAGCAGTGCGACCAGGGTGACGGCGGGGACCGAGAGGTCCATGGCTCAGGTCCGGTCGAGCAGTCGCGGTAGCTGGTCGAACAGGTGGTGGGTGAAGTCCACCAGCGACGCCAGGACCCAGTTCCCGGTGACGAGCAGGGCGATCGCGACGGCGATCATCTTGGGCACGAAGGACAGGGTCGCTTCCTGGATCTGCGTGGCCGCCTGGAACAGCGAGATCAGGAAGCCCACGGCGAGCGCGGTGAGCAGGATCGGGGCGGCGACCTTGGCCGCCAGCAGCATGGTCTCGAGCGCGATCTCGGTGACGTCTGCGTCGCTCATGCCTAGCCACCCCCGTAGGAGCCGACGAGCGCCGTGGTGATCAGCGACCAGCCGTCGACCACGACGAACAGCAGGAGCTTGAACGGCAGCGACACGATCGTGGGCGGCATCATCATCATGCCCATCGACATCAGCGAGGCGCTGACGAGCATGTCGAGCACCAGGAACGGGATGAAGACGACCAGCCCGATGATGAAGGCGCTCTTGAGCTCGGAGAGCACGAAGGCCGGGACGAGCGTGGTCATGCTGACCGCGGCGGCGTCGGCGGGGGCCTCCTCGCCGGACAGGCCGATCATCAGCCTGAGCTCGTCCTCGCGGGTGTTGCTGAGCAGGAACTCCCGCAGCGGCACGACGCCGGCGTCGTAGGCCTGGGAGACCGACAGCGCGCCGTCCATGTAGGGCTGGACCGCCACCTCGTTGATGTCGCCGAACACCGGCCCCATCACGAACAGCGTCAGGAACAGCGCCAGGCCGGTGAGCACCTGGTTCGGCGGGGAGGTCGGCAGCCCGAGGGCGTTCCGGGTGATGCCGAGGACGACGATGATCTTGGTGAACGACGTCGCCAGCAGGAGCACCGACGGCGCCACCGACAGCACGGTGATCGCGAGGATCAGCGTGATCGACGTGCTGGCCGATCCGCCGCCGATGGAGATGTCCACGCCACCGTCGGCTCCGCCCACGGCACCGGGCACCACCGGAGCGGTCGGCGCCACGGGCGCCGTGGGATCGGTGGGGACCGCGGCGGCGGGGCCGGCGGCCACGATCGCGGCGAGACCCGCCAGCACGGTGAGCAGCAGGACGACGGTCGCGCGCCACCGGATCGCCGATGCCGGCGACCTCCGCTGGAGCAGGGCGGTCATGACCGGCGGACCGTCCGCTCGCGCAGCTCGTGGACCAGGTTGCCCCAGCCGTCGCGGTCGAGGACCGATCCGGCGAGCGCGGGGGAGGCCGACCGTCCGGAAGAGAGGTGCGGCTCGTCGTACGCGTCGTACGCGGCGTACTGCTCGTGCTCGTCCTGGGGTGCGGCGGCCGGCCGGCGGACCGGCGGTTCCTCGCCCATCGCGTGGGCGACGCTCTCGGCGTCCACCTCGGCGAGGAGCGTGACCTGCTCCTCGGTGGCGCCGACGACGAGGACGACGTCGGCGATGCGGACGACGTTCACCGTGCTGGTCCGGCCGAGGCGCTGGCGGCTGACGATCTCGATGAGGTCGTTGCCCCGGCCCAGGCCCCGCTTCTTCGCCAGCCGCGCTGCGAACAGCAGCACCGCGGCGACGAACGCCAGGGACAGGATCAGCCGGATGACCATCCACGTCATGCGCTGACCCCCAGTTCGGCGGCGTCGCTGACGATCTCGCTGATCCGCAGGCCGAAGTCCTCGTCGACGACGACGACCTCGCCGCGGGCGATCAGGGTGCCGTTGACCAGGAGGTCGGCCGGTGCGCTGGCGGCGCGGTCCAGTTCCACGACCTCGCCGGGGTGCAGCGACAGCAGCTCCTGCACCGTCATCCGGGTGCGCCCGATCTCCACGGTGACCTCCATGGCCACGTGGCGCAGCAGGTCGAGGCTGCCGCTCTGGGCGCGGGCGGCCGGCAGGTTCACCTGCAGCGCGAAGGTGGCCTGGTGCTCGCCGTCGGCCATGAGCGGTACGGCCACGAACATGCCCTTGTCCCGCAGCCCGTCCAGGGCCGCCACCGGCTCCTCGACCCGCTCGGAGGCCACGCGCACCCGGCCGAGGGTGGCCGCGGCGGCCTCCAGTGCCGGACGCAGCGCCGCGGCGACGTCCATCTTGCCGACGGGGGAGTTGTTCAGCGCCTCGACGACGTCGGCGGAGAGCACGAGGACGACGTCGCCACTGACCTCGCCCGAGAGGCCGGCGGTCACCGCCGAGGCGGCCGACGGCGGGAGCGGGACGGTGTCGGGATCGCTGACCGGGGCGCCGGCGACCAGCTGGGTCGTCGCGGGGACCAGCGTGGCCGCGGCGCGCGCCGCCGCGACCACGACGGCGGTCACGGTCTGCGAGTCCTGGGTGCTGTCAGCGGTGCGGGGCGCAGTCATGCGGTGTCCTTCACGGCGGCTTGCGGGGTGGGGACGACGGTGGCGGCCAGACGGCGCCGGTGGTTGCTGGCGATCGCGTAGGCGAAGGTGACGTCGTTGGTCGTCACCTCCAGGGGGCTGTCGGGCGGGTGGCGCAGCAGGAGGACGTCGCCGACGGCCAGGGAGAGCAGGTCGGCCGAGGACACCGTGAGCGGCGCGAACCGCACGCTGACGTCGACCGGCACGAGGTTGAGCCGGGCGGCGAGCGCCTCGGCGGCCTTCTTGCGCTTGCGCAGTGCGGACTCCGACAGCTGCGGCGAGGCGGCGTTGTTCAGCGACTGGGCGAACGAGGAGAACGGCAGGACGAGCGTCGCCTCGCCCTCGCGGCTGCCCACGGCCATCGAGAAGCTCGCGACCATGACGGTGTCGGAACCGGAGGCGGCCTGCGCGAGCTGCGGGTTGTACTCGAAGCCGGTCATCGCCGGCTGGAGCTCGGTGATGTGGGCGAAGGCGGCGGCGAACTCGGTGAGCAGCCGGTCCAGGAGATGGGTGGAGATGGTGGTCTCCATCGCCGTCATCGGCCGGTTCGGCTGGGCGGCGGCGCCGGAGCCGCCGAGCAGGTGGTCGACGATCGCCATCGCGATGTCCAGCGGATAGGCCAGCAGGCCCTTGCCGGCCAGCGGCTCGAGGGTGAACGTCGTGATGAAGACCGGGTCGGGCAGCGTCTGGACGTAATCGTCGTAGGAGAACTGCTCGATGCTGGCTAGTTCCAGGCGGGCGCCGGCCCGGAGGAACGTGGTGAGGATCGTCGTCGCCTGGCGGGCGAAGGCCTCCTGCGCGATCTGCAGGACCCGGACGTGCTCGCGGGAGAGCTTCGTCGGGCGGCGGAAGTCGTACGTGCGGGGCTCACCCCGTCGGCTCCGGGAGCCGCTGACCGGTGAGCCCGCCGGAGGCTGGGCGGCCGCCGCGCGGGGGGCCGGGCCGGTCTCAGGGGTGGTCACCCCTCACTCATCGGCGGAGGGGGCCGGGACCCTGACCGGGGCTCTGCGGGCCGCCGGTCAGGCGGGAGAACTGTGACGGATGGTGCGGGGGGCGTCGCGGCGTGACCGGGTCGGAACCGTCGGCCGGCCCCTCGGCGGGGCCGGCCGACGCCGGCTCACTGGGTGACGTACTCGGTGTAGTAGATGCCCATCACCATCGGGACGCCGTCCTCGGTGTACTTCTCGATGATCTTCTGCTCCAGCGCTGCCTTGAGGGCGTCGCGGGCGCCGGTCACGTCGGCCGGGTTGGCCTGCGAGAACGTGGAGATGATCGCGTCGTAGGCCTTGGCGCCGTCGACACCTCCTCCGCCGTGGCCGCCTCCCGCGGCAGCCGCGGTGTAGTCCAGGGTGATGCCGATCTTCAGGTAGCCGCCCCCGGCCAGGTTGACCGCGATGGGCTCGAGCGCCGTGTAGCCACCGTGCTGGGGGGCCGCGGCCTCGGCGTCGCCACCGGAGAACAGGAAGAAGTACGCCGCCCCGGCGACGGCCAGCACGGCCATGCCGATGATCAGCATCGTCTTGTTCTTGCCCTTGGGGGCGGCGTCGTCGTCGGTCTCGGTCTTCTTGTCGGTGCTCATGGCGTGGCCTCCTGTTGTGCTGCGGCGATGCCCGGCAGCAGGGCGTTGGCCTCTGCCGAGGCGGTGGAGAGGACGACGACGTCGACGCGCCGGTTGACGCTGATCGACGTGGGGTCGGCCTCCGGCACGAGCGGCTGGGTGGAGCTGTAGGCAGCGGCGTAGATGCGCGCCTCGGGGACGCCCTCACCGTTCAGGGCCCGCAGCACGGTGGTGGCGCGGGTCGCGGACAGTTCCCAGTTCGACGGCCAGGGGCCGGGGCGGGTGACCGGCAGGTGGTTGGCGTGGCCCTCGACGCGCAGGGCGTTGGGCAGTTGGATCAGCGTGGGGGCGACCGCGGCGAGGATGGCGCGGCCCTCGGGCCGCAGGGCCGCTTCCTCGGCGTCGAAGAGGACGGCATCGGCGACGATGTGCACCACGAGGCCGCGTTCGTCGATCTCGAAGCGGGCCGCGCCGGAGTAGCCGGCCGCGGCCAGGGCCGCCTCCAGCTTGGCCTGGGCCGCGGCCAGGTTCTCGTAGGCGGCGGCTGCCTCGTTGGCGATCCGGGAGGCGCGCTCGGCGGCCGCGGCGGCGGCCGCGGCGTCCACCTGCGCGGTGGAGACGGTGGGGTCGGGCGGGATCGCCGAGGCGATGTCGATGGCACCGGGCAGCCCGTCCAGCACCGAGCCCTCGGGGGTGGGGCCGGTGGTGACCGCGATCGGCCCGCCGAAGCTCGAGGCGAGCCCCTTGGCCAGGGCGGCGAACTTGTCCTTGTCCACCGAGCTCATCGCGTACAGGACGATGAACGTCACGAGGAGCAGCGTCACCATGTCCGCGTAGGACACCATCCACCGCTCGTGGTTCTCGTGCTCCTCCTCCTCGTGCTTCTTCGGCCGGCGGCTTCCGCCGTGGCCGGCACTCACGCGGCGTCCTTGGCCAGCTCGCTGGGCGGGACGAGGGCGTTGAGCTTCTGGCGGACCGCGCGCGGACTGGTGCCGGCCTGGATCTCGGCGATGCCCTCGACGAGCAGTTCCATCTGGGCGGCCTGGAGCTCGCTGACGCGCAGGATCTTGGCGCCCATCGGCAGGAACCAGAAGTTGGCGGCCATGACGCCCCAGAGCGTGGCGACGAACGCCGCGGCGATCATCGGGCCGATCGCCTCGGGGTCGCTCAGGTTGCCCATGACGTTCATCAGGCCCACGACGCAGCCGATGATGCCGATCGTCGGCGAGTAGCCGCCCATCGCGTTGAAGAACTTCGCGGCGACCTTGTCCTCGGACTTCTTCGCCGAGATCTCACCCTCGAGGACCGTGCGCAGCTCCTCGGGGTCGGTCCCGTCGATGCCCATCTGCAGGCCGCGCTTGAGGAACGGGTCCTCGATCGCCTTGACCTGTGCCTCGAGGGCCAGCAGGCCCTCCTTGCGCGCCTTCTCCGCGAGGCTCACCAGGGTCTGGATCTGCTGGGTGGGCGGCGCGACCTTGGCGGGGAGCAGGCCCATCTTGAACCAGAGGGGGAGCTTCTTCAGGTCGTTCATCGTCTGGCTGGCCAGGGCCGCGCCGAAGGTGGCGACGATGACGAGCACGATCGCCGGGAGGAACAGCAGCGACATCGGGTCGGCGCCCTCGAGCACCATGAAGAGGAGGAGGGCCGCCATCGAGATGACGAACCCGAGCAGGGTCACCGGGTCCATCGGTCAGCGCTCCTCTCGCACGGGGAACGGGACCACCGAGGAGCCGTCCGTGCCGGGCGTCTGCGGCCCCGGGGACCGGTACTCGCCCCGATCCATCTCGTAGCTGGTGGCGAGGATGCCGGCGCGGTACTCGAGGATGTCGCGGAGCACCTCGTCCACGGTCTCCTTGACCACGTACTTGGTGCCGTCCACCAGGAAGGCGACCGTGTCGGGGTGGCCCTCCACCCGTTCGATGAGGTCGGGGTTGAGCGCGAACTGCTCCCCGTTCAGGCGCGTCACACGGATCACGGGTCGGTCCTCTTGCTCGGGGGGCGTACATCGGAACGGGCGGAAATCGTCACTGTCACCATCGGCTCCCTGAGGTGGGCACTTGAGCCGAGCGGGACGCGGGCCGCTCACCCGGAGGGGCGAGCTCGCCGGGGTGAGGGAGCAGTCGGTGCGGGAGGCCCGCGCTCTCCGGGACTTCCGGTGCGGGAAGTCCCGGAGAGCGGCGGGCCGGCTATCAGCGCTTCAGGTTGACCAGGTCCTGGAGGAGCTCGTCGGAGGCGGTGATCACGCGGCTGTTCGCCTGGAAGCCGCGCTGGGCGACGATCAGGCTGGTGAACTCTTCGGAGAGGTCGACGTTCGACATCTCCAGCGCACCGGAGGAGAGGATGCCGCGGCCACCGGTGCCGGCCACGCCGATCACCGGCTCCCCGGAGTTCTCGCCCACGCGGAAGGAGGAGTTGCCCGCCTTCTGCAGGCCGCTGGGGTTGTTGAAGGCCCCCATGGCCAGCTGGCCGAGGTTCTGCCGGAGCCCGTTGGAGTAGGTGCCGATGATCGTGCCGTCGTTGGTCAGCTCGAAGCCCTGCAGCGAGCCCATCGCGTAGCCGTCGACGTCGCTCGGCACGACCTCGCTCTTCCCGCCGAACTGGCTGATCGAGGACAGGTCGATCCGGACCGGCCCCGGCCAGCTGGCCATGGCCGGGTCGAAGCTGATCGGTCCGGTCGGCGACAGCATGGCGCCGTTGTCGTCGAACACGATCACGCCGCCGTAGGGGTCGCCGTTCTCGTCCAGCATGGCGAGGGTCGGCATCGGCGTGGTGGGATCGCCGTCGTCGTCACCGTTGGTGACCGACAGCTGCCAGGTGTTGTCGGCGGTCTTGACGAACGTGTACGCCACCTCCTGACGGACACCCATCTGGTCGAACATCTTCACCGGCGTCTGCACGAAGGCGCCGACGTCGGCGTCGGTGTTCAGGTTGCCGTCGAGGGCGGAGGCAGCCGTGGCGGTGGGCCGCACCTGGGCGCCGTACGGGACCGTCAGGTCGGTGATCGGGCCGTTGGGGTTGACCACGCCGGTGAGCGGGTCGGCCTGCCAGCCCTGCAGGATGCTGCCGTCCGGCGTCACCAGCCGGCCGCTGGCGTCGAAGTCGAACGAACCGGCGCGGGTGTAGAGCTGCTCGCCGCCGGGACCACGGGTGACGAAGAAACCGTCGCCCTCGATCATGAAGTCGGTCGACCGGCCGGTGGACTGCGCGGCGCCGTTGGTCCAGTTGGTGGTGATCGCGGCCAGCTTCACGCCGAGACCCACCTGGGCCGGGTTCGTGCCGCCACGGTCGGCAGCGGGAGCGCCGCCGGCCCGGACGACCTGGGACAGCGTGTCCTGGAAGACGGTCGAGCTGCTCTTGAAGCCGACCGTGTTGACGTTGGCGATGTTGTTGCCGGTGACGTCCATCTTGGTCTGGTGCGCCTTGAGGCCGGAGATGGCCGAGAACATGGAGCGGAGCATGCGGAGGATCTCCTCGCGTGTCGGGGGAAGGTGGGGATCAGGACGCCGCGGAGGAGCTCGTCCCTGAGCTCGGCGTGGGAAGGGAGACGGCGGTGATGCGCCCGACCTGCACGTCCTTGCCGTCGACGACGGCGACGGCCTCGGACTTGCCGGAGGCGAGGCGGACGGAGGAGACGACGCCGGTGACCGACGCGCCGTTGGTGTCGGTGTAGGTGACCTGGCGGCCCACCATGGCGCCGGCCGTCGCGTGCTCCTGGAGGATCAGCGAGGTGGCGCTGTACTTGGCCATCTCCTCGAGCTTCTCCACCTGGGCGAAGGTCGCGGTCTGGGCCATCATCTGGTTGGTGTCGGCAGGGTTGGCCGGGTCCTGGTACCGCATCTGGGCCACGAGGAGCTTGAGGAACGTGTCCTTGTTCATCTGATCCTTGCGCTCGACCTGCTGGGTCGCCGAAAAACTGGCGGCCGGGGCCGGGGATCCGCTGACTGCGTCAGGCATGGGTTCGCTCTCCTTCTCAGACGCGGACGTCCACGCCCGAGGACGCGGCTCGGGTGGTGGGAACGGTTGCGCTGTTCCCGGTATCGGCAGAGCGCAGCCAGGGTCGTGACCGTCCGTCGCCCTGCTCCTGCTGGCCGGGTCGCTGCCCGGCGTGCTGCTGCGCCTGCTGCTCGGCTCCGTGCCGGGCCAGCCAGGAGCCGCCGGCCTCGCGGTCGACGGCCAGGCGCGACGTGGTCAGGCCGGCGGCCTCGAGGTCGCGGCGCAGGTCGGGCAGCGCGTCGAGCAGGGCGGCCCGTCCGTGCTCGTTCGCCCCCCGCAGGAGGAGGTCGACCGTGCCCTTGGTGACCGTCACCGAGACCTCGACCGGGCCGAGGGTCTCGGGGGTGAGCACGAGCGTCATCGTGTGCGAGCCGTCGGGGGCGCCCCGCAGGACGGCGACCTGCTGCGCCACCTGCCCGGCGACCGGCAGGGCCGCCGCGGTACCGGTGGCGCTCTGGACGGCGGTCGTCGCGGTCGGGGCGGCCGCCGGGGCCGCCGCGGCGGCGGTGGAGACGGTCGGTTCTGCGCCGTCGGCAGCCGGAGCCGGAGCCGGTGCAGGGGCGGAGGTGCCCGTGCCGGCGCCCTGGTCGGCGCCGCCCGATCCGGCCGACGGCGCACCGCCCGTACCCGTCGGGGCGGTCGCGGGCGCGCCTCCCGGAGCGGTGGAGGCCGACGGGTCGGTGGCCGGTGTCGAGGGGCCCGGTGTCGAGGGGCCCGTGGTCCCGGCGGGCTGCGGC
>NZ_HG931173.1:1108519-1144623 GCF_000582785.1 Candidatus Blastococcus massiliensis AP3 | reverse complement strand
GCGACGGCACCGGTGGCCGGGACGGCGTCCCCCGCGGCGGTCGCCGTCGCGGGCTGACCGGCACCCTGCTGCACCCCCAGCGCCAGCGCCCACAGTGCACCGCTGAGGCCCACCGCGCCGGTCTCCGTCGCGCCGTCGGCGTCGAGGGGGGCGACCGTGCCGGCCGGCTGCTCGGAGTCCTCGCCGTGCTCCCCGTCCGCCGGCCCGTCGCCCACCGGGGCGCGTCCGCCGGACAGGGCGCCGTCCAGCGCGGAGGCGAAGGGCGCCGCGCTGTCGGCGCTCCCCGCCTCGTGGGCGCCTCCGGTCGAGGTGGGACGCGCGGCGGGAGCCACCGGCATCACGGGAGTGGTCATCGGTAGGCCTCCGCCTTGCTCATCACGCTGCGCACGTAGTTCTGGGTCTCGGGGTAGGGCGGGATCCCGCCGTAGCGGTTCACCGTCCCCGGGCCCGCGTTGTAGGCGGCCAGGGCCAGCTCCGTGGAGCCGAACTGCTGGGTGAGGCTCTTGAGGTACCGGGCGGCGCCGTCCACGGCCGAGGCCGGGTCGAGCGCGTTCACACCCAGGCCGCGCGCTGTGGCCGGCATGAACTGCATGAGGCCCTGGGCGCCCGCGGGGGAGACCGCGCCGGGGTTGAAGTTCGACTCGACCGAGGCGACGGCGGCCAGCAGCGAGGCGTCGACGCCGTGTCGGCCGGCCGCACCGGTGAAGAGGTTGGCGTAGGGCACGCCGGAGACGCCGCCCCCGCCGGACGGCGACGTCGCTCCGGTCTGGCCGAGTGCGGCCTGGGGGAGCACGCGACGGATGGACGTCGGGTTGCCGACGTCCTGCACCTTCACGTTCTCGCCGGCCTGCGGAGCGGCGATCATCTTCCCGTTGCCGATGTAGATGCCGACGTGGTCGATCCCGGGTCGCGACGGCGAGTTGTCGAAGAAGACGAGGTCACCGGGCCGCGCGTCGGCGAGAGAGGCGACCGCGGTACCGCTGGTCGCCTGCTGCGACGACGTCCGGGGCAGGGAGATGCCCAGGTTGCCGAACACGACCTGGACCAGGCCGGAGCAGTCGAGGCCCTTCGACGGGTCGGTGCCGCCCCACAGGTAGGGGACACCCAGGTACTTGCTCGCCTCGGCCACGACCGCGGTCTCCGACGCGGTGCCCGCGGAGCCGGTCGCGGAGGCGCCACTCGCGGAGCCGGTGCCGGTCAGCCCGGCCGCCGCGGCGGCGGAGGCCCACCCGCGGTTGGCCGTCGGGACGACGGGGGTGAAGCGCGCCTGGATCTGGCTGATCCGTGCCTGCACGGACGCTACGGAGTCCACGGCACCTCCTCGGGGGCTGCCCGGCCGGCGCGACCGGTGACCAGGTCGTCGACGGCCCGCTCCTCGGCCACCGCCTCGGCGTGCTGCGCCGCCTCCTGATGCCGGTCGCGCAGCCGCTCCATGCCCTTGGTCCGCTGCGCGGCGGCCGTCCACTGCGCGCGGACCGCCTCGGCCTGCTCGGCGGAGGCGGTCGCCGCTGCGCGCGCGTCGGAGGCGTCGCTCGCGGCGAGACGCAGCATCGCCATCCGGGCCAGGAAGTCACCCGAGGACGAGGAGCTCGGCATCCCGGCGGTGGCCAGCGACGTCTCGTAGCCGGTCGCGCGCAGGTCGGCGTCGGTCGCGGCCGCGGCCGCCCGGGACGCGGCGACGGCCGCGGCCCGCTCCTGCGTACGGCGCAGGTCGAGCACGGCCTGCAGCTTGAAGGTCCCCTTCTTCACGCGGCCCTCACGATCCGCTGCAGCCACGCCCACGCGTCCGGCGCCGGCGTCGACTCACCCATCGGCTGCTGGAGGAACGCCTCGATCTGGGGCGCGAGCTCGCGGGCGCGGTCGACCAGCGGATCGCTGCCCGCCTGGTAGGCGCCGATCTCGATGAGCTCCTTGACGTCGCGGAGCGCTCCGAGGAGACGACGGATCTCCCGCGCGTCCGCCATCTGGGGCGGCGGGACCACGGCGGTGGCGACGCGGGAGATCGACTCGAGGACGTCGATGGAGGGGAAGTGCCCGACGGTGGCGAGCTTGCGCGTCAGCACGATGTGCCCGTCGAGGATCGAGCGGGCGGTGTCCGCGATCGGCTCGTTGTGGTCGTCGCCCTCGACCAGGACCGTGTACAGCCCGGTGATCGAGCCGGTGGCGCCGGTGCCCGCCTTCTCCAGCAGCTGCGGCATCATCGCGAAGACGCTCGGGGGGTAGCCGCGGGTGGCCGGCGGTTCCCCCGCGGACAGGCCCACCTCGCGCTGGGCCATCGCCGTGCGGGTGATCGAGTCCATCAGCAGGAGCACGTCGCGGCCCTGGTCGCGGAAGGCCTCGGCGATGCGAGTGGCCACGAACGCCGCCTTGAGCCGCACCAGGGGCGGCTCGTCGGAGGTGGCGACGACGACGACGGTGCGCGCCATCCCCTCGGGGCCGAGGTTCTCCTCGAGGAACTCGCGGACCTCGCGTCCGCGCTCGCCGATCAGCCCGATGACGCGCACGTCGGCGTCGGTGCCGCGGGTGATCTGCGCCAGCAGGCTCGACTTGCCCACTCCGGAACCGGCGAAGATGCCGAGCCGCTGGCCCTTGCCACAGGGCACGAGGGTGTCCAGTGCGCGGACCCCGAAGGTGAGCGGCTCCTGGACGCGGGTGCGGGACAGCGCGTGCGGGGTCTCGCTGGCGAGGTCGACCCAGGACACGCGGGAGGCCAGCGGCGGCCCGCCGTCCAGGGGCCGGCCCAGGCCGTCGAGGACCCGGCCCAGCAGTGCCTCGCCGACGGGCACCTGCAGCGGCATGCCGGTGGCCCGCACCGGCGCGCCGGCGTGCACACCCGACAGCGTGCCCAGCGGCATGCAGGTGAGCCGGTCGCGACCGACGGCCACGACCTCGGCCAGCAGGGGGCGCGTCGCCGGGTTGATCTCCACCAGGTCGCCGACGGCGGCGGCGATGCCGTCGACGGTCAGGGTGAGGCCCATCGCGCCGGTGACGACCCCGGTGACCTGGGGGCGAGCCGCGTGGCGGGCGCGGGTGAGCAGGGTGGCGGGCAGGGTCACGACGTCAGCACCGTCTGCACCCGCTCGAGGGCCGCGACGAGCTGCGCGTCGATGCGCCGGGAACCGGTCTCGGCGACCGCGCCGGCCCGTTCGATGGACGGGTCGGCGACCACGCGCACCGAGTCGGGGAGCTCCGCGAGGGCCTCGGCGGGGATCTCGGCGAGGTCGTCCGGGTGCACCCGCACCAGGGTCGGGGCATCGGCGGGACAGAGGGTCAGCGCGCGGCGGACCGCGTCCAGGACGGGGGAGTCGGCCAGGGCCAGCTCGCGCCCCACCAGGTCCTCGACGAGCGTGAGGACCGACCCGAGGATGGTCTCCCGGATCTCGTCGGCGGTCGGGACGGCGGCCTCGTCGAGGCGGGTGACCGCGGCGCCGAGGGCGGCGGTGGCGGAGGCGATCCGCCGCTCCCACCGCTCCTGCGCCTGCCGCATGCGCTCCGCGGCGGCGCGCTCGGCCTCCGCGACGACCTCGGCGGCCGCGGCCACGCCCTCGGCGTGACCGGCGGCGAAGCCCTCGGCGTGCGCCCGGCGGCGCAGCCGGTCGAGCTCGTCGGCGTAGACCTCGCCGAGCTTGAACGTCGGCCGCCCACCGGCGACTGGCTGGTCCTCGGCACGCCGGACGGTCATCCGCCGCTCGACCGGTGCCGGCTGGGCGGGCACCGGGGGAGGAGCGACGTCGCCGCCGCTCTGCCGGTAGGGACGGGCGGTCATGGCGGCACCGCCGCGGAGGACGGCGCCCTCGCGGGGGGCGCGGGGCGGCGGCACGTCCCCGGCGGCAGCCCGCAGCACGACCGCGGCCTCCACCGGAGCCACCGTCCTCGTGCCGGCACGGGCGTGGCCGGCCTCAGGCGACGAATTCATCGTCCCCGCCACGCGAGATGGTCAGTGCACCCTGCTCCTCGAGGGTGCGGATGACGCCGACGACCTTCGCCTGGGCCTCCTCGACCGTGCGGGTGCGGACCGGGCCGAGCATCTCGATCTCCTCGGCCAGGTTCTCCGCGGCGCGCTCCGACAGGTTCCGCTGCACCTTGTCGCGCACGTCGGGCCGGATGCCCTTGAGCGCGGTGGCCAGGTCGTTGGCCTCGACCTCGCGGAGCACGAGCTGCAGGGAGCGGTCGTCGATGGTGACGATGTCCTCGAAGACGAACATCTGCGAGCGGACCTGCTCGGCCAGCTCCGGGTCGGTGCTGTCCAGCCACTCGAGGATGGAGCGCTCGGTGGGCCGCGGCGAGCGGTTGATGATCTCGACGAGGGCCTCGACACCACCCGCGGTGGACATGTCCTGGTGGGCCAGGATCGAGCCCATCCGGCGGCCCAGCTCCTCCTCGACGAGGCGCACCATCTCCGGCGACGTGCGGTCCATGGTCGCGATCCGGTGGGCGACCTCCGCCTGCTGCTCGGGCGCGAAGCCGGAGAGCACCTCCGCCGACTGCGCGGGGGTGAGGTGGGCCAGCACCAGCGCGATGATCTGGGCGTGCTCGTCCTTGAGGAACGTGACGAGCTGGCGCACGTCGGCGTTGCGCAGGGAGGCGAACGGCACCTCGGTGTAGACGACGTTGAGCCGGGAGAGGATGCCCTCGGCCTTGTCCTCGCCGAGGCCCGCGGCCAGGATCTCGCGAGCGAAGTCCACGCCGCCGCGCCCGATGAAGTGCTGGGCGGTCATGAGGCCGTGGAACTCGTTCATGACGCCGTCGACGTCCTGGACCTCGACCGAGCCCAGCCGCATGAGCTCGCGGGTCAGCGACTCGACCTCCCGCGGGCGCAGCTTGCCCAGCAGGACGCCGGCCTCCTCCTTGCTCATCTGCGCGAGGAAGACGGCGGCCTTGCGCAGGCCGGGCATCTCGGGTCGCGGCGGAGGGGGTGGGACGGCGGGCAGGTTCGTCCCGCCCGCCAGCAGCTGGTCCATCCCGGCCATCGTCATGACTTGTTCTCCGTCAGCCAGCCGCGCAGCATGGCCGCGACCTCGTCCGGTCGCTCGCTGACCATGGTGGAGATCTCGCCCCGCACCTTCTGCCGCTCGGCGGCCTCCAGCTCGGCGGCCGCGTTGTCGATGGGCTCCTCGCGGGTGCTGGCGATCCGGATGCGGTCCAGCTCCGCGAGCATGTCGTCGGTGAGCTCGAGGGGCTCGTAGTCCTCCTCGACGTCGCCGCCCCGGCGCGAGCGCAGCCAGACCACGAGGACGACGAGCGCGATGCCGGCAGCGATCCCTCCGGTGCGGATCATCGACCACATCTGCTCGGCGGACTCGGCCTCGCGGGCGGCCTCCATCGCGGCGGCGGCCTCGTCGGCGGCGGTGGTGTCGAAGGGCATGGTCGCCACGGTGATGTCGTCGCCCCGCGCCGGGTCCAGGCCGACGGCGTTGCTCACCAGCGCGCTGATCTGACCCTGCGGGAGGTTGCCGGCGACGGCCTCGTCCATGACCACCGAGACGGTGAGCCGGTTCAGCCCGCCGGGTGCGCCCTCCTCGACCGTCGTGGTCTCGTTGACGGCGTTGTTGGAGGTGTTCGACTCCTTGGTGTAGTTGGAGTCGCCCCCGCCGGCGTTGGCGTTCGCGTCGGGCATGTTCTCCGGGCCGAGCACGCCACCCACCATGGGGCCACCGGCGCCGGTGTAGTTCTCCGTGGTGGTGCTCTCCGAGACCGGCGGCGTGCCCTCCTCGTAGGTGTAGGTCTTCGACGTGGTGTCGCGCTGGCTGAGGTCGACGTCCGCGCGGACGGAGACGACCGCCCGGTTGGGGCCCAGCACCCGGTCGAGGATCTGCTGGGCGTTGGTCGCCAGCCGGGCCTGCGTCTCCAGCTCGATCTGCGAGCGGGCGTCGCCGGCGGCGGCGGTGATCCCGCTCCCCGGGCTGGACAGCACCTGTCCGGACGTGTCGGTGACCGTCACCTGCTCGGGGGAGAGGTCCACGACGCTGGAGGAGACGAGGTTGGTCACCGCCTGGACCTGCTGGCTCGTGAGCTGGGTCCCCGCGGCGAGGCCCAGCAGCACCGAGGCGGTGGGCTTGGCCTTGTCGCGGACGAAGACCTCGTCCTCGGGCAGCGCGACGCTGACGATCGCCTCGTTGACGCCGTCCAGCGACTTGAGGGTCCTGGAGAGCTCGCCCTCGAGTGCCCGCTTGTACGTGATCTGCTGCTGGAACTCGCTGGTGGTGATGCCCTGCTCGTCCAGGAGTGCGTATCCGGTGCCCGCGCCGGCCGGCAGGCCCTTGCCGCTCATCTGCAGGCGCAGGTCGTACACCGCGTCCTTGGCGACCATGATCGTCTGCCCGCCGTCGGTCAGCACGTAGGAGACGCCTTCGGCGTTGAGCTCGTCGACGATCGCCGAGGCGTCGCTCGAGGCCAGGTTCGAGAACAGCGGTGCCTGGGTCGGCGCGGTGATCCACTTGAAGAAGAAGAACCCACCGAGGAGCAGCCCGGCGAACAGGAGGCCGATGACGACCTTCTGCCCCAGGCTGACCGTGGCGAACGTGGAGCGGGCGCGCTCCAGCGTCCCGGTGAGTGCCTCGTTCATCAGATGGGCATCCTCATGATCTCGTTGAAGGCGTCAACGGCCTTGTTCTTGATGCCGACGACCATCTCCACCGCCAGGGAGGACTCGCTCCGGGCGATCATGTAGTCGTGCACGTCCTTGAGGTCGCCGGTGGCGGCCTTGGCGGCCAGGCCGTCGGCGTTGGCCTGCGTGGCCTGCAGTTGGTCGAAGGTCGCCGCGAGGACGGAGGAGAACGCGTCTCCGTTCGCCGTCCCGCCGACTCCCTGGGCAGCGGCCGTGGTGTCGATGCCGGCGACCCCGCCGACGCCGAAGGCGGCGCCGATGCCGGGGATGCCACCGATGGGGAGGGTCATGGTCAGCCCTTCCCGAGCTGCAGGGCAGCCTGGTAGGCCTGGGTCGCGCGCTCGACGACGGCGAGGTTGGCCTGGTAGCCGCGCTGCGCCATGATCATCTGCGACATCTGGTCGCCGAGGTCGATGTCGGGGTACTTCACGTACCCCTCGTCGTCGGCGAGCGGGTGGTCGGGCTGGTAGACCAGCCGGCCCTCCGGGTCGCCGAATACCGCCCGAGCGACGCGGACGCCACCCTCGCCGGTGCCGTACTCGACGGCCTGGGCCACGATCATGCGGCCCTGGAAGGCGTCCTCGTTCGTGCGCGTGGCGGTGTTGACGTTGGAGATGTTGTCGGAGACGGCGTCCAGCCACTTCCGGTGCGCCAGCAGGCCGGAACCGGAGATGCCGAAGGTGTCGAAGATGGCCATCTCACTGCGTCCTGAGTGCGGTGCGGATGGAGTTGTACTTGCCGTCCAGCGCGCTGAGGGCCAGCTGGTAGCGCAGCCCGGTCTCGGTCGCGATGAGCGTCTCGGCGTCGAGGTTCACGTTGTTGCCGTTCGTGTTCGTCGGCTCCAGGGAGCGGCCCACCATGCCTCCGTTGATCTGCGGCGTCTCGCCGCTGGTGAGGGCGCCGCGGAGCGAGGACTCGAAATCGGTGCGGCCGGCCAGGAAGCCGGGCGTGTTGACGTTGGCGATGTTGTCGGCGGTGACGCGCTGGCGCTGGGCCAGGCCGGACAGCGCCGCGTGCAACGCCGCCGGGGTGATGTCGCCGATCACGGGAACGGCCGGCAGGGAGAGCGGGACACGATCGACCTCCGGGTACGCGGAAGGCACTCGCGAACGAGTGAGGGGTCCGCCGATCCATGGCGATGTGGTGCTGTCCGTGCAGGGATCTCATCGGCACCCGCGTCCCCCGGACTGACCGTTCGCCTCCCACGCGAGGGGCAGCGGTGCCGGGGGAGGGCCCCGGGGCGCGTGTGACCAGCGGTGACCTGGCCGTGTCCCGGGCCGACCGGGGCGCCTGAGTTGGCACCATCCGTGGCTGGAGGACCGGTGCGGCGCCGATCCGTCGGCAGAAAGCACGAACGCCCCTGCCGTCGGCGGGGCCGGTGACAGGGGCGGGGGCAACGGGCGCGGACGCCCGGGGGTCAGAGCGCCCGGTCGATGTAGGAGGCGACCGGACGGGTGGGGCCGTAGGACATCCGGGCGGCGACGTCGCGCTGCTTCTGCGACTGGGTGATGCGGTCGACGAGCGCCTCGGCCACGGCGAGCTGTTGCTGCAGGAGGCGCATGGCGCGCTCCCGCAGGTCCTCGGGGATCGGGCCCAGGTCGGTGGGCGGGACCCAGTCGGCGGAGCGGCGGCCCCAGGCGGCGATCTCGTCGGCGCGGCCCTCGGCCATCGTCTGCTCGGCGGCGAGGACCTCGCCCTCCAGCTCGGCCACCGCCTCGTGCCAGTCCTTGGGCCTGCGGCGGTTGCGCTCGTCCTGGCGGGGCGACGCGCCCGCGGGGATCTGCCCGGCGTAGGGGTTGGCGCCGAAGCCCGCGGTCGCCGCGCTGCTCACCGGGCCGACCGCGCTCATGGCGTGCTGCCTGCCAGCGTGAGGGCGGCCTGCCGCCACGCGTCGCGGAGGGGCTCGACGACCTGCCGGCACGCGGAGATCCGGTTGGTGTCCAGCTTGATGTTGGCCTGGACCAGCTCGCTGATCAGCCAGTTGTACAGGGAGGCCAGCCGGGGCCCGCCCTCCCACGCGTCCACCTGCAGGCTCGACAGCAGCTCGATGACGATGGCCTGCGCGTGCTGCAGCTGCTCCCCGGCCTCCTCGCGGTCACCGGCCGCGACGGCCTTCTGCGCCCGCTCGAGGTCGAGCGCGAGCCGGTCGTAGAGCATGACCAGTACCTGCTGCGGCGAGCTGGTGGCGACAGCGTCGCCGAGGTAGCGGGCGCGGAGGGAAGCGGCACTCATCGGGGTGTACTCCTGGAGCGTGGGGGAGGTGGTGCGGTGGTCCGGGGGATCAGCGGTAGGACGGGAGGCTGTTGATCTGTCCGGCCAGCCAGGTGGACTGGCTCTTCAGGCCGCTCAGCGCGGTCTCCATCGCGGTGAACTGGCGGGTGAGGGTCTCCTTGCGCTTGGCCAGGCGCAGGTCCCACGCCTCGATCCGCGCCTTGATGTCCTTGACCTGGGAGTCCTGGCCGTCGGCCATGGCGACGAGCGTCCCCGTCGTGGAGTTCGAGGCGGCCTTCGAGACGTCGAGCAGCCGGCCGGCCAGGCCGGTCACCGCCGCGACGTCGTCCCCGCCGCCGACCACTCCGTCGGGCCCGGTGCTCGCCGGGGTTCCGGCGACCATCCGCTTCGCGAGCGTGGGGTCGGCCTCGAGGGCGGCGACGAACTTCGCCTTGTCGAAGGTGATCTTGCCGTCGCGGGTGAGCTCGATACCGATCCGGGCGGGGGAGCCGTCCGCGCCGATCGCCCCGGAGACGGCGTCGAGCAGCCGGCCGGCCAGGGACGTCACCGCGTAGTCGCCCTTGAGCGCGGCGGTGCTGCCCTTGGCGCTGGAGGTGTAGGACCGGGTCGTGGACAGCGCGGAGTTGACCGCATCGATCAGCGTGCTCACCTTGCCGGCGACGGCGTTGGGGTCGGAGGCCACGCCGACCGTCACCTGGTCGGTCTCGAGCTTGCTCACCGTGATCGTCGCGCCCGGGAGGACGGCGGCGAAGGTGTTGGTGTCGGAGGAGACGCTGTACTTGTTCGTCGTGCCGATCGTCAGCTTGGCGTTCTGCGCCTGGGTGGTCACGTCGAACGTGCCGCCACCCTCGAGGGTGAACTCGTTGGCCGCGCCGGTCTTCTTCGACGTGAGCTGGAGCGAGAACTTGCCGGCATCGATCTGGATCACCGACGCGGTGACGCCGTAGTCACCCGCGTTGATCGTCGCGGCGACGTCCTTGAGCGACGTGGTGGCGCTGATGTCCAGGGGGGTGCCGCGCGTGCTGCCGTCGAGGCCCTTGATCGTGAGGGTGGTGGCCGAGGCACTGAAGGCGGAGGTGTCGGCGGTCCACGCGGCGTCGTGCCGGACCATGCCGTGCGCGGCGGCGAGCTGGTCGACCGTGAAGCTGAGGGCGCCGGTCGGGGCGCCGCTCGTGGCGCTGACCGCCACGCTCGAGGCGGAGCTGGTGGCCTTGGCGGGCACCCACGACTCGGCCTTCAGGGCGGCCTCGGCGGCGGCGGTGACCGCCAGGAAGGTCGTGTTCACCGTGCGGTAGGCCGACGCGGCCTTCTCGGCGTCGCTCATCCGCGACTTGAGCGCGGTCTGTGGCGCGGCCTCGGCCTGGATCAGGCCGCTGATCAGCGCGGTGGTGTCCATGCCCGAGATCAGACCGTCGACGCTCATGCTCATGCTGTCTGCCTCCAGGGCCGGTCGGATGGGTGCCGGGTCGGGAACGGGGTGGTCCGGGTGCGAGTGAGGGGGGAGGCCGGAGGGCCTCCCCCCTCACCCGGGGTCACGCTGGTGCGCGTCTAGCTGGTCAGCCGGAGGATCAGCGGAGCAGCGAGAGGACGCCCTGCGAGGCCTGGTTGGCCTGCGCGAGCATCGCGGTGCCGGCCTGGGTCAGGATCTGGTTCCGGGTGAACTGGACCATCTCCTGCGCCATGTCGGCGTCGCGGATGCGGCTCTCCGACGCGGTCAGGTTCTCCACCGCGACGTTGAGGTTGTTGATGGTGTGGTCGAACCGGTTCTGGATGGCACCCAGGTCGGCACGAGTGGTCGACACCGTCTTGATGGCGCCATCGATGGCGGCGATGGCAGCGTCGGCACCCGACGCAAGGTTGCCGAAGGCGTGCGTACCGGTGATGCCGGCGCCACCGATCACCAGGTCGCCGTCGACGGCGCCCGTGGGGCCGCTGGCGGTGACCTGGCCGTAGTCGCCGACCTTGACGGTGTAGCCGGAGGTGCCCAGCTCCTTGTCGAAGGCCTTCTGCAGCAGCGCCTGGTTCTTCGCGGCGTCAGCGGAGGTACCAGTGGTGGCCCACCCGGTCACGTCGAGCGTGCGAGCGCCGGAGCCCTCGACGTCGACGGTGATGACCGGGCCGGTCGCGGCGGCGTAGTCCACGGCACCCGGGTCGAAGGTCCACGAGGGACCGCCGGAGGTGACGTCGACGTTGTTGACGCCCAGGCCGGCGGCGTTCATGCCGGCTCCGGGGGTCCCGATGGCGACATCGATGCTCTCGCCGGCGTTGGCGCCCACCTGGAACTTCGCCGAGTAGTTGCCGTCGAGCAGCGCCTTCCCGTTGAACTTCGTGGTGGTGGCGATCCGGTCCAGCTCCTGGTTGAGCTGGTCGATCTCCTTCTGGATGTTGCCCTTGGCGTCGGTGTTCAGGCCACCGTCGTTGGCCGCCTGGACCGACAGGTCACGCATGCGCTGCAGGATGGAGGTGGTCTCGGTGAGAGCACCTTCAGCCGTCTGCACGACCGAGATGCCGTCCTGGGTGTTGCGGACGGCGACCTTCAGGCCACCGATCTGAGAGCGCAGGCCCTCGGAGATGGCCAGACCGGCGGCGTCGTCGGCCGCGCGGTTGATGCGGAACCCGGAGGAGAGCTTCTCCAGGCTCTTGCTCATCTGGCCGTCGGTGACGGACAGGTTGCGGTAAGCGTTGAGCGCCGCGATGTTGTTGTTGACGCGCAGACCCATGATGTTCCTCCTTGGAAGGGGTCTTACTGGGATTCCCGCTGCATCCGTGCTGCGGGCCGTGCTGGTGTCGCACTGGTGGTTACGGCTTGGGGCGCCTGTGACTTGAGGCGAACCGGACT
The DNA here is from genome assembly GCF_000582785.1 of Candidatus Blastococcus massiliensis AP3. Lineage (GTDB taxonomy): Bacteria > Actinomycetota > Actinomycetes > Mycobacteriales > Geodermatophilaceae > Blastococcus > Blastococcus massiliensis. The sequence continues at coordinate 1,132,945 of NZ_HG931173.1, read as the reverse complement.
TCTTTTTCGCCGGCTGTCACTCAGGCGGGTTGCGCAGCCTCGCCGCGGCCGTGAGGCAGCCAGTTCCCGCGCGGGCGGGGGATGGCGGACCCACCCGTCGCCGGCGCCGGCGCACGCGCCGCGACCCGCTCGACGTAGCTGCGCTGCTGGTTGCGCGCCCGCACCCCACCGTCCGCGGGTACGGCGCGGCCTTCCCAGACCTCGCTCATGGCCGCGTGCAGCAGGGTCAGCGCCCGCGCGCGCATCTGCGAGACCCGCGAGAGGGTGACGCCGAGATCGTCCGCGATGTCGGTCAGAGATTCATCACCGAAGAAATTCCGCTCGACCACCTCGTCCAGCCGGTCGGGGAGGGCGCGGATCGCCTCGTGGAGGTACCGCGCCCGCTCGCCGCGCAGCAGAGCGCGCTCGGGGGACTCGCCGGTGTCGGGAAGGTCCAGGGACCCGCCGTCGCTCCCGGTCTCCGCGTCGATGCTCACCATGACCGCGCGGTGCACGTCGACCTGGAGGCTGTCCAACTCGGTGCGCGGGACGCCCAGGCTCTCGGCCAGCTCCTCCCGGGTCGGGGGCCGGCCGAGGGAGATGGTGAGCGCGTCCGCGGCGGCGTCGGTCCGCCGGGCTGCTGCGCGGACCGAGCGGCTGGCCCAGTCGCCGGAGCGCAGCTCGTCGAGGACGGCGCCCTGCAGGCGTGCAAGGGCATAGGTGGAGAAGGAGGCCCCGGCCGAGGGGTCGAACCGCTTGGCGACCTCGACCAGCGCCACGTGCGCACAGGAGAGCAGGTCGTCCCTGCTCACGTGCGACGGCAGCGAGATGCGCGCCGCCACGGCGTTGACCGCGAAGGATGCCAGTGGCAGGTGCTCGGTGACCAGGGCGTCGACGTCGGCGGGGCTGCGGGTCGGGGCGGACGTCCGCGACGGGTGCGGCGTGCGGCCGGACGTCGTACTGCGCTCGCGGGGGATCCGCTCGCGCGAGGGGCGCTCGTTGGCGAGGGCACGGGCTGGGCTCACGACCTTCTTCTCGGCTGCCCCCGGGCGACACGGCACCGCACTCGGCACATTTCCTCGGGAACTTGAGGACCGACTCGCCGCTTCGGCTTGATGCCCCTCCGGCGGGTGCCGATGGCAGGTCGACGAAGAAGTGCGCCAGAGCAGGTCCGACCTGCTGCGCGAGGACTCCGAGGCCCACCGGGCGAACCCCGGCCGGCGGCGGAGCGAGACGACGGAGAGGCGGTGGACACCGTGGACTACCAGCACCTGTCGACGTTGCTGTGGCGGGAGCAGGAGCTCCTGGACCTCCTGCTGTTCAAGGCCGAGGAGAAGCAGTACCTGATCCTCACGGGCAAGACCCGCTGGCTGGCACGCATCGCGCACGAGATCGAGGTGGTCCTCGACCAGCTGCGCACCCTGGAGGTCGAGCGGTCCGCCGCCACGGAGGCGATCGCGGCCGGTCTGGGGCTCGGTGCCAACCCGTCGCTGCGCCAGGTCGCGGACGTCGCGCCGGCGCCCTGGAACGACCTGTTCGCCAAGCACCACGAGGCACTGCTGGTCCTGGTGACCGACCTGCGGAGCCTGTCCGACGCCAACCGCGAGCTCATCGAGGGCGGCCTGGCCGCCATCGGCGACGTCCTCCTCAAGACCCGCACCTCGGCCGGCACCTACGGCGCCACCGGGCGCCACGACGGCGGAACCGCCCGCGCCGTCACCCTGGACGGCGCGCTGTGAGCGGCACCTTCTCCGGGCTGAACTCGGCGACGACGGCGCTGTGGGCCCAGCGGCGGGCGCTCGACGTGGCCGGCCAGAACATCGCCAACGTCAACACTGACGGGTACAGCCGGCAGCGGGCCGACATGCAGGCCATCGGCGGAAGTGCGGTGCCCGCCTTCTACTCCACCAGCGACGGCATCGGGGGCGGCGTCCGCGTCGACAACGTCACCCGCATCCGGGACGTCTTCCTCGAGGGTCGCGGACACACCGAGCACGCCAACCACGCCCGGATGGCCACCGCCGCCGCCGCCCTCGAGCAGGTGGAGACCGCCTTCCGCGAGCCGGGCACGGACGGCATCCAGGCCCTGCTCACGGACATGTGGGACGGCTGGGAGGACGTGGCGAACTCGCCGGACCGCAACGCGGCCCGCGCCCAGGTGCTCGAGCAGATGGACACCCTCGTGGGTGGTCTCAAGTTCGCCTCCAGCTCCCTGGACGCCCAGTGGAACCAGACCCGGGAGAACCTCGCCGTCCTGGTCAAGGACGTCAACGCAGCGGCCGGGACCATCGCCAAGCTGAACGACGCGATCCAGCGGGCCTCCGCCATGGGCATGCCCGCGAACGACCTCTCCGACCAGCGCGACGCACTCGTCATGAAGCTGGCCGACCAGGTCGGCGCGACGGTGCGGCAGGGCAAGTACGGCATGGTCGACGTCGCCGTCGGGGGCATCACCCTGGTCAGCGGAGCCGCGGCCAGCACGCTCGCCGTCGCCGGCACCTTCTCGCCCACCGGCACAGGCGGAGACCCGGTGCGCCTGGTCACCGCAGTCGGCGGCTACACCGTCGCTGCCGACGGGACGGCCGCCGGTCAGCTCGGCGCTCTCAACAGCACCTTCCCGGACTACCAGCGCGAACTGAACGCCCTGGCCAAGGGGATCGCGGACGCGGTGAACGGCGTGCACGTCACCGGCTTCGACAAGGCCGGCAACCCGGGCGGGGCGGTGTTCGAGGCCGCCGACGGCGGCGTCATCACCGCCCGGAACATCCAGCTCGCCTTCGACGACCCCGAGCTCATCGCGGCCTCCGGCCTGGGCGGCGGTCCCAACACCGACGTCAGCAAGGCCGACCAGATCGCCCAGCTGCGCAACCAGGCCAACGGTCCGGACGCGAACTACCGGAAGCTCGTCGTCTCGCTCGGTGTCGAGGCGGCCGTGGCCAACCGCAACGTCGGCATCCAGGCCGTGATCACCACGCAGGTCGACGCGGCGCGGGAATCGGTCGCGGGCGTCAACATCGACGAGGAGATGACCAACATGCTGTCCTACCAGCACGCGTTCGCCGCGGCCGGCCGACTGGTGACGGCCATCGACGAGATGCTGGACGTGCTGATCAACCGCACCGGCCGCGTGGGGCTGTGACCTAGATGCGCATCACTCAGCGAGCCGTCACCCTCACCAGCCTGCAGGGTCTCAACCGCAACCTCGACGCCTTCGCGAAGCTGCAGAACCAGCTCACCTCGGGCCGGGTCATCAACAAGCCGTCGGACTCGCCGACCGGTGCCAACCGGGCCATGCAGACGCGCTCGGAGCTGGCGTCGAACGCGCAGCAGGCCCGCAACATCAGCGACGCCACCGGCTGGCTGGAGCAGGCCGACACGACCCTGCGCCAGATGCTGGACACGGTCCGCCGCGTCCGGGACCTGACGGTGCAGGGACTCAACACCGGCTCGTCGTCCGCCTCCAGCCAGGAGGCGCTGGCGATCGAGGTGGCCTCGTTGCGGGAGGGGCTGCTCGGCCTGGCCAACACGAAGGTGCAGGGTCGGCCCGTCTTCGGTGGTGTGACCGCCGGAACCGATGCCTACGACGCGAACGGCACCTTCGTCGGGATCCCGGACACCGAGGTCAACCGCAGGATCTCCGACAGCGAGGTCCTGCGGGTGGACGTCACCGGGCCCGAGGCGTTCGGCGACGGGGCCGGGAACCTGTTCGCGGTGGTGGACCGCATCGCCGCCAGCCTGCGCGCGAGCGACGCCGACGCGCTGACCGTCGACCTGAGCGATCTCGACGCACTCACCGAGGGGATGCGGACCGCGGTCGCCGACGTCGGCTCCCGGGCCAGCCGGCTCGAGCGGGTCGACCTGATCAACAGCGACCGGGCCCTCACCCTGCAGTCCCAGCTCGCCCAGGTCGAGAACATCGACCTGCCCAACACCATCATGAAGGTCCAGATGCAGCAGGTCGGGTACGAGGCGGCGCTGGCGGCGACGGCGAAGGCCCTCTCGCCCACGCTCCTGGACTACCTCCGCTGATGGCCGGCCGCCCCGCCCCCGCGGCCCCTCCTCTCCCGGGGTGGCCCGCATGACGCCGTCCCCGGCGGTCCTGGCCGCGCGCACGCACGCCCCCGCGTGCGCGCCGGTGCAGGACCGTGCCGCGACGGCCATCCGGGTGCTGGCCCTGACCGAGCCCCTGCCGGGCTTCCCCGCCCACCGGGACTACGTGCTCGTGCCGGCGGACACCACCGGTGTGCTCTCCTGGCTGCAGGCCGTCGCCCCCGACGGTCCGCGGCTGCTGGTGGCGCGCGCGGATGCGTGGTTCCCCGACTACGCGCCCGTCCTGCCGGCGGCGGCCCGCGTCGAACTGGGCCTGGCCGGATCGATCGCCCCGCACGTGCACTGCGTCCTCACCGTGCCGGACGGCGACGTGAGCGCGGCGACGGCGAACCTCCGGGCTCCCCTGGTGGTCCACCCCGGCACGGGGCGGGCGCGCCAGGTGCTCCTGTCCGACGCCTCACATCCCGTCCGGCGGCCCGTGCGCCGATAAGAACACCCGACGGGCGACAGTCCCCATACGAACGCACAGCACGCCACGGACGGCCACACACACCCATGGAGGGGTACAGATGCTCACACTCACCCGCAGCGTCGGCGAGACGATCCGCATCGGCGACGACATCGAGGTCCACGTCGTCGAGGTGCGCGGAGGAACGGTCCGGCTGGGCTTCAAGGCCCCGCGCGAGGTCACGATCCACCGCGAGGAGGTCTACCGGCAGATCGCCGAGGCCAACCTGCTCGCGGCGCAGGTGACCGCCGACAGCATCGGCGCCCTGGCGGCGTTCGCACCGGCGGCTGCGCCGGAGCCGGCCCCCGAGCCGGTCGCCGGCGAGGGTCAGGCCTGAGCAGAACGACGACTCCGGGCGGGGCTTTTCGGCGGGTCCTGCCCGGATGTCCGGTCGGCGGGCTCCTTGAGGCAACGACACAGGCAACATCTGCCGAAGTGTCGGGCCAGAAGTGCGTATGACACGGCGAGTGTTGTCCCCTCGGTTGCCGAGGGGATAGGGCAGATTTCCCCTCAAGCAAGTGACAGGGGGCGATCAACATGCAACACAACGCAGTCAGCGCGCAGGCCGACGTCGAGCACGGCGTCGAGCAGGAGTCCGTGGTGGTCCACGTGCAGCTCCGGCCCCGCCGTGGCGCGACCCGCAAGTGCCTGTCCGCCCTCGCGTCGCTCGCCACCGAGCACGACGACGTCTCGTTCGCCGTCACCGGGCTGAGCAAGGACGATCGCGTCGTGCGGGTGACCGTGGGCGTCGACCTGGGGCCCCGTGCCGGCGTCGCGAAGTTCTCGCCGCAGGCCCAGGCCGCCTACGCGTTCGTCAGCGCCGTCTTCACGTCCCTGTACGACCACATGCCGGTGTACGTGGCCGAGCCGAGCCAGGCCGAGCGCGCCGCCGCGGCCGTCCTGCTGGAGCGGGCCGCCGCCGGTGCTGCACCCGCCGACGTGGTGGAGGCCCTGCCGGCCACCGCTGCGTCGGTCCCCGGCCCGCGGACCGCGGGCCCCGGCGAGCGCATCCCGGCCTGACGGCCGCCTCCCGAGCGTCTTCGCAGGCCTCCTTCCCCGTGGTCTGTTCTTCCTCGTAGTGCCCAGGAGTTCCGGTGTCCGAGATCCTCGCGTCCGCCCCGCCCACCCTCGATCCCAGGTCCCGCGTCCGTCAGCCGCTCGTCTTCGGGGGCATCCCCGAGGCCGAGGGCTGGGCGCTCGCCCCCATCACCGCCCGCGACCGCGTGCACTTCCGGCTCGACCGGGAGCTGCCGCTCGACGAGTTCCGCGCCGACCTGCCCGACGGCGTCACGGTCAGCTACGACCACGGTGACGGGCTCTACCGGGTGGACGGCGCACGCGGCACGGCGTCGGTGCTGGCCGACTGGGTGCGCGCGTGGTGTGCCCGGCACGGCTGCCAGACGGTCGGCCTCCGGGCGGAGACCGACGTCCGCCGCCGGGTGCCCAGGGACCTCCCGCCGGACTTCCTGGCCGACCTGTGCCGGCACTACGGCCCAGTCAGCCTGAAGCGGCTGCAGCGCAACATGAGCACGATCCGGCTGCACCTGCCCGACCCGGACGACCTGGGCCAGCAGGTGTACGAGTGGGTGCTCAAGGCGGTCAGCCAGTTCGACGAGACGAAGTCCGTCCCCTTCGGCGCCTTCCTCGCCACGCAGCTGTCCAAGTGGGTGCACGACCTGGGCCGCAACGCCCACGGGCGCACCGCCGCCGACACCGAGCACAAGCAGCAGAAGGCGATCGCGGCCTTCATCGCCGAGCACCAGCGCCGGCCCAGCGAGAAGGAGCTCGCCGCCTACATGGGGCAGAGCGTGGCCACCCTGCGGCGCAACTCGCAGACCGTCGCCACCCTGAACGGGCTGCGCAACCTGCAGTCCCTCGACGGCGGGCCGGACGCGACCGAGATCCTGCTGCCCGACTCGGGCGAGGCGCCCGACGAGATCATGGGCGAGGCGGAGCAGACCCTGCTCTCCCACGCCCTCACCGCAGCCTGCGCCCCGGACCCGAACGCGCGTCGCGACCAGCGGGCCGGTCAGCCCAACGTGCTCGGCTGGGCCACCTGGTACCTCACGACGTGGGGCGGGCAGACCAAGACGCAGCTCTCGGCGGACCTCAGCACCTCGGTGCGCAACATGAACGTCTACGCCGACCGGGTGGAGAAGGCGCTCAAGGCCCGCCTCGCCGAACTCGCCGACTGACCTCAGGGCGAGATCTGCACACTCGTCCGCATCAGGCCACTGATGGGTGCGAGTGTGCAGATTTCACCGCCGGAGGGCGCTGCGGATCTGGACGACGACGTCGTCCGGCCGACCGAGCACGTCCGCCGATGTGAACCGCAGGACGGTCCACCCCTCCGCGATCAGCAGGTTCTGGCGCCGGAGATCGTTGACGAAGACATCGCGCTCCCGGTGCACGTCGCCGTCGAACTCGACCAGGACCCGCCTGTCGGGCCAGGCCAGGTCGGCCCGGCCGAGGAAGCGCCCGCTCGCGCCCCGCACCTCGTGCTGCAGCACCGGACGCGGCAGCCCGGCTTCGTGCAGCAACCACCGGAGCACCGACTCCATCGCCGATTCGGCGCGCGGGTCGGCCACCGGTAGCACCGCCCGCGCTCGCGCGGACCCACGCCCGGTCGGACGGCGGGCCAGCTCCGTCTGCAGCTCGAGGATCGTGGACCCGCTCGACAGCAGCTGGTCGGTGACCGCGAGCAGCGCGGCGGGCAACAGGACCATCGCCAGGTCGCGCCACGTCCGGGCGGGCGTCGTCAGCGGGATGCCGTGCGACCTGGTGACGTCGTCGTCGGCGAGGACGCTGCGGTGGACGACCCGGTCCTGGCGACCACGGATGGCCGATCCCGTGCCGACGGTGACGTGGACGGGCTCCTCGAGCGGTCGCAGGGGGACGGCGAGGTGCCACAGCGCGGCCGCCGTCAGGTGGCTGACGACGGCTCCTGGCGGCGCGGTGAGCAGAACCGCAGCCACCCTCGCCCGGAGGTCACCGGCGAGGGCGCGCGGGAGGTAGGTGCCCCGCGAGAGCCGGACGACGTCGCGCGCTCGCAACTGCTTGTCGTTGATCCCGGCCGCCCGGGCCATACCCCGCGTCGTCGGCCCGGCCATGCGGGAGGGAACGCGTCGGCTCGGCACGCGAACAACCTTGGTGCAGAGCGTCGCCGTCGGTGAGCGCCGTCCACAGCCCCGTCGAGTTCTGCACATTCGTCCGCATCAGGCGCCTGATGGGGGCGAGTGTGCAGATCTCGGCGAGGGCTACTGCCAGGTGGTGAGGACGTCGGCGGCGACGACGCCGTCCCGGACGCGCTGCGGGTGGTCACCGACGTCGATGCGCCGGACCTCCTGCCCGGTGTCGTAGTCGATGACGACGACCTGGTCGGTGCCGCTCACCGAGACCCAGCACTCGTCCCTGAAGACGCCGTTCGTCGACCAGTAGGGCTTGTCACCCACCTCGACCAGCCGGTGCTGCTCGGTCTCCCGGTCGATGATCGCCGCGTACCCGTCCATCGTGCCGGCGGCGCACAGCGTGGTCCCCTCCGGGTTCATCGCCAGGCCGTGGTGCGCGGAGTCGAGCACGTACCGCTCCCGGGGCTCGGTTGTCCGCTTCGGCAGGTCGACGACGCGGGTCACCGCGCCGACCGCGGGCTCGCCGTCGTAGGTGGTCGAACCGTCGACGTCGGGCGCCTCGGTGTCGAACTCGATCCAGCCGTGGAAGAACGACACCTGGAGGTAGACGTACCGCTCGTCGGGCGCCAGCGCCATCGGCCGGACGGCGGACGCCATGCCCGGGTACCCGGCCTCCTCGAGCTCCTTGCCCATGTCCCAGCGGGACTCGATCGCCAGGTCCTCGGTCCGCACGATCTGGAAGTGCTGCTCGCCCTTCACCGTGTCGAACGCCTGCCGGAACACCGGCCGGTCGACCGGGGTGTACACGCGGCCGATGCTCGCGTGGAAGACCCGCGAGCCGTCCGCGGTGTAGTTGTTCTCGTGGGGGCTGTCGCCGCTCGCGAACTCGCCGGTCTTGGCGCCGGTCGCGAAGTCGAGCTCGTGCACCTTGTTGGCGGTCGAGTCGCTGACCAGCAGCCGCGTCCCGTCCGGGGAGACGCCCATGTGGTCGGAGCGGTAGCCCTCCATCGGGAAGCGCCAGACGATGTCGCCCGTGGCCAGGTCGAGGCCGACGACGTCGGCGAAACTGGGCCGGCTCACGGCCAGCATCCGGCCGTCGTGGCTGGTGAACATGTCGTCGGTGTACTGCGCGTTGCCCTCACCGATCGCGGCCTGGATGGCCAGGTAGAAGGCCAGCTTGTCCGGGCGGGCCAGGATCTCGGCCATGCGCTGGCGCCGGTCGGGCACGGTGTCGACGGTGGTGATCACCTCGTGGGTGTCCGCGTCCACGACCGTTGCCGTCCCGTCCCAGTTGTTGCCCACGAACATCACCGCGCGCGGGTCCGCGGACGGTTCGCCGGTCGCGGCGGCGGGGACGACCCCCGGTGCGGTCAGGACGGCGGCGAGCGTGACGGCGGTCAGCGCGGGACCGATGGCGCGGCGCATGGGGACCCCTCGGTTGTCGGCTACGCCATGGCAACGGCCGGACGGCGCCGGGGTTACGGCGGTCCGACGGCCCCGGCCGGCGCCGCGGCGACGACGAGGCGGCGACGACGTGGCAATTCGTGACCGTGGACGGGTCCATCCGGTCCGTGCGCTGCCGATATCCACCTCGTGACCCCCCGCTCCCCGCTCCGCCGCCGAACCGGCGCGATGGCAGGGGGAGCAGCAGCTCGACCGCACGGTGCGGGCGGTGACCGGTGACCGCGCTGCCCGCGGGCGGGCCCGGCGCCGAGGTCCTCGTCCCGCACTGGCTCGCGGCCGCCGAGCGCAGCCAGCTGGCCGCCGCGGTCCGCGCCGCCCTCGGTGATCCCGGCGTGCACCCCGTCGCGGTCATCCACCTGGAGGACGTGCTGACGGAGCTGCACGTCGCGGCTGCTCGCGACGCGGTCTGGCCGGCGTCGGCAGCCCGGGTGCGGCTGGCCACCGGCTGGGACGCCGACGTCCTGCCGGTCCGGCTCAGCGCCGCGGAGGTGTCGGCCGTCCTGTCGGTCGGCACGCTGCCCGACGGGCTCCGCGCCCGCCTGGGCGGGGACGGGGCATGACGCCGTTCGGTGTCGGGAGCTCGGGCGCGGGACTGCTGCAGCGCCTCCGTCCGGTGCGCATCGACGTCGCCGACCTGCTCGACGTGGCCGAGGCGGTGCTCCCGTCGCTGGGCGGGCCCGACCTGCGGGTGGACCTGGTCCGGCGGTCGTCGGCCGGTTCGGTCGTCGTCCTGGAGGAGCACGAGCGCACCTTGCGGATCGACCTGGCCGACCTCGCGGACGACATGACCCGGGCCGGCGTGGCGCCGTCGCAGGACGCCATGGCGGCCGCGCTCGGCGCCTGGGTCGACCGACGTCCCGTCACCGACGTGGCTGCTGCCGCGGGTGGCGTCGCCGTCCTGGACTGGAGCGACCCCCGGCATACCGCCGTCGGCTGGCGGGTCGTCGTCCGCCGTGGGGACCTGGCGCTGCCCTGGACCCCGAAGCCCGGCAGTCCCGCCGATCGGATGCGGCGCACGCGCTCGGCCGCGACGGGCCGGTCGCTGGAGGTGGACCTCGAGCTGCGCGTCGAGGGCCCCGTCGCGCTGTGGTCGCATCCCGCGGTGCCGGTGCTGGCCACCGCGGCGTTGGTGGCGCCGGAGCGGATGCTCTCCCGAGTCGCCGGGGCAGGACTGCCCGCCGACGACGTGCACGTGGTCGTCACCCCGCAGCGGCCGGTGGCCTGCGCGGGACGCGGCGTGGCCGCGCGGCTGGCGGGGGAGACCCCCGAGGCGAGCGTGACCCTGCCGTGGTCCCGCGTCGCCGACCTGCCCTGGCTGTAGCCGACCGGCTCCTGCCTCAGGAGATGTAGCCGAACTCCCAGTGCCAGGGTTCCGGCTTCTCGCCCCCCGGAGCCGCCCACGCGGGCTGGACGAACCCGAACCGGCCGGCGTTGGCGGTCATCCACGTCCACTGGGGGGAGCCGGCGACGTGGATGCCGCCGCACAGGTCGACGGCCAGCGCCCACCCGTGGTTGGAGGTGCCGGGCACGGCGGCGAGCGCCGGCTTCAGGAAGAACGCCGTCCGCTGGCCGCCCAGCGACCGGTAGGAGTCGGTGATGCACAGGTCGGTTCCGAACGCCGCCCGGTAGGCGGTGGCCATCGCGAGGTACCCCGCCGCGGCGTCGCACCGCAGCGCGTGGCGGTACACGCCGAGCTGGCACAGCGCCTCGGTGGGGATCTTGCCGTTGTCCCACCCACCCCAGCGCGGGCTGTTCACGCCGGGGGTCGGCAGCTCGGCACCGCAGGGGCCGGTCGGGCCGGTGCCGGGCATCGGGGCGTTGGGCCCGCCGGTCACCTGCACGGGCACGCGGACGGCGGTGGAGCCGGCGGCGATGGATCGCACGCCCACCTGGTAGGTGCCGGCCGACGCGCCGAGGACGTCGCCGTCGCCCAGGTAGAGGCCGACGTCCTGACCGCCGGGGGAGAAGACGAGGTCCCCGATCTGCAGGCTGTCGAGCGGCACGGCGGCGCCGGCGGCCCACTGCTCCTGCGGCGTGGCGGGGAGGGCGTAGCCCGCCAGCAGCCACGAGGCCGCGGTGAAGCCGCCGCAGTCGTAGGTCTCCGGTCCGGCGGTGCCGGCGACGAAGGGCTTGCCCAGCTGGGAGAGCGCGTTGCTGACCGCGGCGACGGTCTCCGACGGGAGAACGGTCACCGGGCTGCTGCCGATCACGGCCCACGCCACGCCGGGGACGGCTTGGCCGGCGGCGTCCAGCGCGGGGGAGAGCCCGCTGGGCATGGCAGCGGGGTCGGCGATCTTGGCCGCGGCGGGGAGCTCGATGCCCGCGCCGCCGAGCTGTGCCAGGTAGCCCTGCCAGCGGGCGACCGCCCGCTCGTTGCGCTCCTGCTGCTCACCCGCGGCCGGGATGGCCCCCAGCGCGGCCAGCCGGGAGGTGACCTCGGGGCTCAGCTCGTCGACCTGGTCCCGCATCGCGGACAGTGCCGAGTCCAGCTCGGCGTCGGCGGCCTGCACGGCTGCCTCGGCGGCGGCGACCTGCGCCGCCGCGGCGGCGAGGGCGGCGCTGGTGCGCTCGGCCCGGACGACCGCACCGTCGAGGGCTCGGTCGGCGTGCTCGGTGACCGCCTGGTGGAACAGGACGTCGGCGGTGCCCGAGGGATCCGCGGAGTCGAGGGCCAGGAGGGGGTGACGGGCGGTGGGCGTGGCCCGGTACAGGGCGGCGGCGCCCGCGCCGACGACGCGCCGGTCGGCCGCGACCTGGTCCTGAGCGGCCTGCTCGGCGGCGCGGGCCTCCTCCAGCTGGCTGCGGCGGTGCGCGGCCTGCTCTTCGAGGACCCGGTAGCCGTCGGCGGCCTCGAGCAGCGAGCTGCGCGCGCTCAGCGCCAGGGCGGTCACGTCGAGCGGTCCACCCGACGGCGTGGTGGCGCCGGGCAGCACCACGGTGACGACGGCGGGGATGAGCAGGGTGCTCAGCGCCACGACGCCCAGCCGGCTGGACCAGCGGGAGCCGGTGCGCTCCGCCGGGGTCCCGGCCCGGGCCGCGCGACGGGCGGCCGGACGCGTGCGGGTGGGGCGCTTGGCCGCGGAACGCTTGCCTGCGGTGCCCTTGCCTGCGGGGCGCTTGGCTGCCGGGCGCTTCGTCCCGGCCTTGGTGGCCATCGCGGCGCGTGCCGCGGCGAGCTGTTCCGGGGTGAGGTCCGGCCGGGCCTCGGCGAGCCGGCGCAGGGCCGTGGCCTCGCGGAGTGCCATGGCCTCGCGGAGCGCCTGGGCCTCGCGAGCGCTGAGCACCGGTCGGGGCGCAGGGCGGCCGGAGGAGGCGCTGCGGCGGACGGGCGTGCGTGGTGCGGGCACTGCGGCGTCCCCCGGCGGTCTCGTCGTGTCGATGGCCGGCCCGGCTGCTGGTGCAGTCGGGCTCTGGACCTCGTATCGACGTGCCGGGAGGGGCGCCTGAGGGAGGGGTGAGGGGATCTCACCCTTGCGGGTGAGAGTGAAGCTCGGGTGGCGCCCATAAGGATGAGCGCGGGGGAGGAGCGGTTACGGCGCCCACCAGGCGCCGTGCCGGTGCACGAGGGGGATGCGGAGCTCGCTGCCGTCCTCGGTGGAGATCACGACCTCGACCGTGGTGATGCGCACGGGCGGTCCGTCGCCCTCCGGCTCCAGCATGTTGCCGCTCGCGAGGGGGATGGGCGGCACGACGAGGACGTCGTCGCCGGGCGGCTCGGCCATGGGCGGACCTCCAAGGGGGCGACTCCTCCGCGGGTGCGGGGCGCACTCACCGTAGGGGTCGGCGCTCCGCACCCGGACCGGGCCGTTCACCGGGCCGGGGAGAGGTCCTTCGTCAGCGCTGGTCGAGGGGGACGAAGTTCCGCTCGGTCTCGCCGATGTAGAGCTGGCGGGGCCGGCCGATCTTCGTGCTGGGGTCCTCGATCATCTCGCGCCACTGGGCGATCCAGCCGGGCAGCCGCCCGAGGGCGAACAGCACGGTGAACATGCGGGTCGGGAAGCCCATGGCCCGGTAGATCAGCCCGGTGTAGAAGTCGACGTTCGGATAGAGCTTGCGCTCGACGAAGTAGTCGTCCTTCAGCGCGATGTCCTCGAGCTGGCGGGCGAGGTCGAGGAGCTCGTTGTTCCCGCCGAGCTTGTCCAGCACCGTGTCGGCGGTGGACTTCACGATCGCCGCCCGGGGGTCGTAGTTCTTGTAGACCCGGTGGCCGAAGCCCATGAGCTTGACGCCGGGCTCCTTGTTCTTCACCCGCTCGACGAACCGCGGGATGTCGCCGCCGTCGGCCTGGATCGCCTCGAGCATCTCGAGCACCGACTGGTTGGCACCGCCGTGCAGCGGACCGAACAGCGCGTTGATGCCCGCCGAGACGGAGGCGAAGAGGTTGGCGTGCGACGAGCCGACCAGCCGGACGGTCGACGTCGAGCAGTTCTGCTCGTGGTCGGCGTGCAGAACGAAGAGCATGTCCAGCGCCTTCACCAGCTCCGGGTCGGCGTCGTACGGCTCGGCCGGGAAGCCGAAGGTCATGCGCAGGAAGTTCTCGACCAGACCCAGGGAGTTGTCCGGGTAGAGGAACGGCTGGCCGACGGACTTCTTGTAGGCGTAGGCCGCGATGGTCGGCAGCTTGGCCAGCAGGCGCAGCGTGGACATCTCGACCTGCTCGTCGTCGAACGGGTCGAGCGAGTCCTGGTAGAAGGTCGACAGGGCGCTCACCGCCGACGACAGCACCGGCATCGGGTGCGCGTCGAGCGGGAAGCCCTTGAAGAACTGCTTGAGGTCCTCGTGCAGCAGGGTGTGCCGTCGGAGCCGCTGGTCGAACTCCTGCAGCTGGTCAGCGTTCGGCAGCTCGCCGTAGATCAGCAGGTAGCTGACCTCGACGAAGCTGGCCTTGCCGGCGAGCTGGTCGATGGGGTAGCCGCGGTAGCGCAGGATCCCGGCGTCGCCGTCGATGTAGGTGATCGCCGAGGTGCACGCGGCCGTGTTCACGAAGCCGATGTCCAGCGCCACCTGGCCGGTCGTCGCGAGCAGCTTGCTCGTGTCGAGGCCGTCGGCGCCCTCCGTCGCGTGCTTGACGGGAAGGGGCAGTTCTCCACCGGGGTAGCGCAGGGCTACATCTGTCTCGCTCATCGCCCTGACGCTAACCCCCCGAGCCCGAAAGTGCGGCTCGACCCGTGGCCTTCCTCAGGGGTGGGTCATGGAGAGGACGTCGAGTGCCTCGTCGAGCTGCTGCTCGGTGAGCTTGCCCTGCTCGACGTAGCCGCGCTCGAGCACCACCTGGCGGATGGTCTTCTGCTCCTTGAGCGACTGCTTGGCCACGATCGCGGCTTCCTCGTACCCGATGTACTTGTTCAGCGGCGTCACGATCGACGGCGAGGACTCGGCGTACTCGCGGCACTGCTCGACGTTGGCCACGATCCCGTCGACGCACCGGTCGGCGAGGATCCGGCTGACGTTGGCCAGCAGGCGGATCGACTCGAGCACGTTGCGCGCCATGAGCGGCAGCGTCACGTTGAGCTCGAAGACGCCGGTGGTGCCGGCGTAGGTGACGGCGGCGTCGTTGCCGATGACCTGGGCGCCCACCTGGATGACCGCCTCGGGGATCACCGGGTTCACCTTGCCGGGCATGATCGAGCTCCCCGGCTGCAGGTCGGGCAGCTGGATCTCTCCCAGGCCGGTGCGCGGGCCCGAGCCCATCCAGCGCAGGTCGTTGACGATCTTGATGAGGCCGACGGCGATCGTCTTCAGCTGACCCGAGGCCTCGACCAGCCCGTCGCGGGAGCTCTGCGCCTCGAAGTGGTCGCGGGCCTCGGTGAGGGGAAGGTCGAGCTCGCCCGACAGGCGCTCGATGATGGCGGCGGCGAACCCCGGCGGGGTGTTGATGCCGGTGCCCACCGCGGTGCCACCGAGCGGCAGCTCGGCGATGCGGGGGAGGGAGGCCTGGAGCCGCTCCACGCCGTAGCGGACCGCCGCGGCGTAGCCGCCGAACTCCTGGCCCAGGGTCACCGGGGTGGCGTCCATCAGGTGGGTGCGGCCGCTCTTCACGACGGTGGCGAACTCGTCGGACTTGCGCGCCAGGGACAGCTCCAGGTGGCGCAGCGCCGGGATCAGGTCCCGCACGATCGCGCTGGTGGCGGCCACGTGGATCGCCGACGGGAAGACGTCGTTGGACGACTGCGAGGCGTTCACGTGGTCGTTCGGGTGCACCGGCGAGCCGAGGGACTCGGTGGCCAGGGTGGCGATGACCTCGTTGGTGTTCATGTTGCTCGACGTCCCGGAGCCCGTCTGGAACACGTCGATCGGGAAGTGCTCGTCGAACTCACCGGTCGCCACCCGGGCCGCCGCCTCGGTGACGGCGTCGGCGATCGACCGGTCGAGGACGCCCAGGTCGGCGTTCACGGTCGCGGCCGCGCCCTTGATGGCGGCCAGGGCGCCGATGAGCTCGCGCTCGATCGGGGTGCCGGAGATCGGGAAGTTCTCGACGGCGCGCTGGGTCTGGGCCCGCCACTTGGCCCAGGCGGGGACGCGGACCTCCCCCATGGAGTCGTGCTCGATGCGGTAGTCGGTGCCGTCCTGCTGGGTGGCCACGCTGTGCTCCCGGATGTGTGGAGAGGATCGGTGCTCGCCACGGACCCTAGATCCCGGCCGCTCGAGGTGTCGTTCCCGGTGGGTGTGGTTGGGTCGCGGAACCGCCGAGAAGGGGACCGGGGCGACCGCCGTGGTCCGTCCCCCGTGTCCGAGGAGGGCTCCATGTCCCAGCCGCCGCACCCGTCCCCCGCCGGCTCCGGCGATCAGTGGCCGCCCCCCTCGTCCCCTCCGCCCACGACGGCGTGGCCGCAGGACGGCGGGTGGGAGGTCAGGACGCCGACGTGGCAGCCGTCCCCGTCCCCGTCCGCGCAGCCCGGCCCGCCCGGTCAGCCCGTGCCGGCCGCCACGGCCCGGCCCGGCCGGTCGACGCTGTTCCTGATCGGGCTGGCAGCGCTCCTCGGCACCCTGGTCGGTGCCGTCGGGGCGGCGTTCTTCGTCGCGAACGTCGTCGTCGACGGGGCGGAGATCGGCTCGGACATCGCCGACGAGCTGCAGGCCGCCGTCCGGGACGGCGTGATCGAGGGCAACGACGAGGTGCTCGAGCGGACGATGGAGGAGTTCGGCGGCGTGTTCGAGGGCATGCCCGGCATGCCGGGCATGCCGGGTGAGGACGTCGACGAGTTCCCGCCGGTGCCGCCGGAGGCGCTGGGCCCCGACCCGGTGCTGGACGAGTACGCGCAGCAGTGCTTCGAAGGCGAACTGCAGGCCTGCGACGACCTGCTCTACGAGTCGCCGCCGATGTCTGACTACGAGGAGTACGCGAGCACCTGCGGCGGCAGGGTCAAGCCGTACACCGTGTTCGCGTGCACAGAGCTGGAGTGACCGGGAGGCGCTGGATCTAGCATCCGGGAGACTGGAACCCGTCCCGAGGAGCCCCGATGTCGCAGCCGCCGTACCCGCCGCCGGGTGGTTCCGACGCGGGCGGTGACCAGCCGCAGGTCGCGTACCCGGGGCAGGGATACCCGGGGCAGGGATTCCCGGGGCAGGGATTCCCGGGGCAGGCGTACGAGGGTCCGCCCCCGTCCGGATACGTGCCGTACCAGGGCGGGCCGCAGTACGGGCAGTACGGGCAGTACGGCCAGCAGGTGTACGGGCAGCAGGCGTACCCCGGCCAGTACGGCGTGCCGGTCCCGCCGTGGGGCCAGGGTGGCGGGGGGCCCTCGCCGGGGAGCGGCCGGGGGACCGTCGTCGCCCTCGCGGTGGGGGCCGCGGTGGTCATCGCGGCACTCGCGGTGGCGCTGGTCATCGGGCTCCGGAGCGACGACGGCGGGACCGGCAGCGGCTCCTCGCTGCCCGAGGCGACCTCGGAGCCCGACGGGCTCGGCAACGACCCGGAACTCGACAGCTTCGCCTGGGACTGCCACGACGGCGACATGCAGGCCTGCGACGACCTGTTCCAGTTCTCGCCGGAGGGGGCGGCGTACGAGCTCTACGGCGGCACCTGCGCCGGCCGGCAGTCGAACTCCCTCGCCCACGAGGAGTACTGCGTCGACGCCTTTCCGCCCTCCAGCTGAGCGCGGGTCGGGCCGGACCGCGCCGGGGGGCTCTCGGCTACGGTCGGGAGCCGTGTCCGACGACTCCCGAGACCCGGCCGTCCGCGCGTCCGATGCCGACCGCGAGGCGCTGGTCGCGCGCCTGCAGAAGGCGCTGGGCGAGGGTCGTCTGGACCTCGACGAGTTCGGACAGCGCGCCGGCGCGGCCTATGCGGCCGTCACCACCGCGGAACTGGCCGCACTCGTGGCCGACCTGCCCACGGACTCGCCGGTGGAGATCGTCGGCACCCGGGCGCCCGAGGTGCAGACCAGCGTCTTCGGCGACATCAAGCTCGCCGGTCCCACCGTTCCCCTGCGGGTCTCCACGGTCTTCGGCGACGTGCGGATGGACCTGCGCGGACTGCGCACCGACGTCGACCGCCTCGACCTGTACCTGACCACCGTCTTCGGCGACGTCGACGTCGTCGTCGCCGAGGGCGTGGACGCCCAGATCCAGGGCCGCACGGTCTTCGGCGACCGCAAGGTCGACCTGGCGGCCGTGCCCCGGCTCGCCGGCACCCCGCGCGTCGTCGTCCACGCGCGCACCGTGTTCGGCGACCTCAAGCTGCGCAGCCTCGCCCCCGGCGAGTCGGCCAGCCGCTGGCGCCAGGTCATGGACCGGCTCGCCAGGGGCGGCCAGGGCTGACCGGGCTCAGCCCTCCCGGTCGAAGGGGACGGCGGAGTAGGCGCGCAGCTTCTCCAGCGAGTGCAGGCTCTCGATCGACCGGATCGTGCCCGACTTGGAGCGCATGACCAGGGACTGGGTCGTGCAGCCGCCCGAGCGATACTGCACCCCGCGCAGCAGTTCGCCGTCGGTGATGCCGGTGGCCACGAAGAAGACGTCACCGCGCACCAGGTCGTCGATGTGCAGCACGCGGTCGAGGTCGTGGCCGGCGTCGAGAGCCTTCTGCCGCTCCTCGTCGTCCTTGGGCCAGAGGCGACCCTGGAACGAGCCGCCCATGCACTTCAGCGCGCAGGCCGCGATGATCCCCTCGGGCGTGCCACCGATGCCGAGGATCAGGTCCACGCCGGTGCCCTCGCGGGCCGCGGCGATCGCGCTGGCGACGTCGCCGTCGGTGATGAACTTGATGCGCGCGCCGGCCTCGCGGACCTCCTGGACCAGCTGCGCGTGGCGCGGCCGGTCGAGGATGCAGACGGTGACGTCGCCGACCGAGCTCTTCTTGGCCTTGGCCACGCGCCGGATGTTCTCCGCGACCGGCACGGTGATGTCGACGACGTCGGCCGCGGCCGGGCCGGTGGCCAGCTTCTCCATGTAGAAGACCGCCGAGGGGTCGTACATCGCGCCGCGGTCGGCCACGGCCATGACGGCGATCGCGTTCGGCATGCCCTTGGCCATCAGCGTGGTGCCGTCGATGGGGTCGACGGCGACGTCGCACTCCGGACCCTGGCCGTCACCCACCTGCTCGCCGTTGTAGAGCATCGGGGCCTCGTCCTTCTCGCCCTCGCCGATGACGACGACGCCCCGCATGCTCACCGTGCCGATGAGGGCGCGCATCGCGTCGACCGCGGCGCCGTCCCCGCCGTTCTTGTCACCCCGCCCGACCCAGCGGCCGGCGGCCATGGCGGCCGCCTCGGTGACGCGCACCAGCTCGAGGGCGAGGTTCCGGTCGGGGGCGGGGCGGTCGGTGGAGAACCCCGTGCCGTCGCGGGTGATGGCGGGTCCTTCGGGAACGGGCAGCGACACGGGACCTCCTGGATCAGCAGACCCCGTCCTCCTCCCCCCGGCGAGCTCGGGGCAGGACGCAGGACGGGGCCGTCGGCGGTGGACGGCCCGGCGACCGGCCGCTCCCGGAGATCCGGGCCCGGTCGGTGGCCGCGCCGGCGCCGGGCGGCGGCGGGGAAGAGCTCTCCTGCGATCCTAGGGGCATGACCGGAATCGGCCCGACGAGCCAGCGTCCTGCGCACCCCGACGACGCAGCGGTGCCCACGGCGGAGGCGCCCCCGGCGTCGTCCGCGGTGGAACGGGCGAACCGGCTGAGCGCCGCCAACATGATCCGCTCGCTGCTGCCCCTGGTGGTCATCTGCCTGCTGCTCGTGGCCTGGCAGGCGTTCCGCACCAGCGGGCAGGACCCGGTGCGGGAGGTCGACCCCTCCAGCACCGTGCGCCTGGCCGCCGAGCGCGCGGACTACGCGGTCCCGGCGCCGGCGGACCTCCCGGAGGGTTACCGGCCGACCAGCGCCCGCACCGACGCCGGCACCGCCGCGGACGGTGGCCCGGTGACGCTGGAGATCGGCTATCTCACGCCGTCGGGAGAGTTCGCCGGGTTCGCCGTGAGCGACGACCCCGGCGCGCAGCCGGTACGAGCCGTGCTGGAGAGCGCCCTCGAGGAGGGCATGGTCGAGGTCGGGGGGCAGCAGTGGACCCGCTCGACGACCGGCCGCAGCGAGACCGTGCTCAGCCGGGAGGCCGACGGCGTCGTCGTCGTCGTGAGCGGCTCGGCCTCCGACGACGAGCTGCGGGCGGTGGCGGGCGCGGTCCGGCCGGTCGACTGACCCGGCCGCTGTTTGCGATCGTGTGACGGGTGTCGGGCGACCCTCCGACGGGCGGGGTTTCGGCGTGCCGCCGCGGGGCCGGCCGCCCCAGGATGGGGTCCCGCCCGGCACCACCGCGGCAGCCGGCCGGACGAGGAGCCGACATGCTCGACGACGACGTCTGCGCGCACGGTGACCACCTGGCGCCGAGCTCGGGCGGGAGCTGCCCCTGCGGGATGGTCACCCGGGTGCCGGTGAGGCGGCCGGCCGAGGGGCACCCGGCGGTGCTGGACCTGGTCGCCCGCTGCCTCGTCGAGCCGGGCGGCGTCCCCGACCTGTCGGACCTGCGCCGCAGGGCCGGTCGCGTCCTCGGCGCCCTCGCCGAGGCAGGCCTGGTGGTCGGGCCGCGGCCGCTGGCCGCACCCGCACTGGGGCAGCGGTCGGCCTGAGCGGTCAGTCCTCGTCGTCGGCGGGCGCGGCGGCGGCGAGGCGCTCACGGGCGCGGTCCAGCCAGTGCTGGCAGAGCTTCGCCAGCTCCTCGCCGCGCTCCCACAGGGCCAGCGACTCCTCCAGGGTGAGCCCGCCGGCCTCCAGTCGCCGCACGACGTCGGCGAGCTCCTCGCGGGCCTGCTCGTAGGTGGTCGTCGGCTCCTCGGCGCTGCTCACAACGTCTCCAGTTCGCTCCCGCGGAACGCTCCGCTCCTCGTTCGTTCCTCGCTGCGATGCGCACGTTCCTGTCCGCTCACGGTTCCCCATCCTCCCGGTCGACCCGTACGGGCAGACGCCCCCCACTCACGCGGACCCGCAGGCGCTCGCCGTCGGCCACCGCGGCCGGGTCGCGGACCAGGGCGCCGTCGGCCCGCTGCACCACCGCGTAGCCGCGCTCGAGGGTGGCTGCGGGGGAGAGCGCGGCCACCCGTGCGCGCGCGTGCTCGAGGTCCCGCTCGGCGCCCTCCACCCGGTGCACGACGGTGCGCCGGGCCCGGGTGCGCAGCTGCGCGACGTCGTCGGCCCGGCCGTGCAGCAGCCGGTCGGGGGAGGCGAGGACCGGCCGGGTGCGCACCGACTCCAGCCAGCGTTCCTGCTGCTCGAGCCGGGCGCTCAGCAGGTGCCGGGCGCGGGCGCGCAGGCCGTCGACCAGCCGCCGCTGCTCGCCGATCTCGGGCACGATCCGGTGCGCGGCGTCGGTGGGGGTGGCGGCGCGCACGTCGGCGACGTGGTCGACGAGCGTCGTGTCGGTCTCGTGGCCGACCGCGGTCACCACGGGGGTGCGGCAGGCGGCGATGGCGCGCACCAGGCCCTCGTCGGAGAAGGGGAGCAGGTCCTCGACCGAGCCCCCGCCCCGGGCGACGACGATGACCTCCACGGACGGGTCGGCGTCCAGTCGATGCAGCCCCTCGATGACGTTGGCCGCGGCCTGCGGCCCCTGCACGGCGCAGTTGTGCATGGCGAAGCGGACGGCGGGCCAGCGCCGCCGGGCGGTGACAAGCACGTCGCGCTCGGCCGCGCTGTCCCGGCCGGTGATGACGCCGACGACGGCAGGCGCGAAGGGGAGCGGGCGCTTGCGGGCGGCGTCGAACAGGCCCTCGGCCGCCAGGAGACGGCGGATCCGTTCGATGCGGGCGAGCAGTTCCCCGAGACCGACGGCCCGGATCTCGGTGGCGCGCAGGGAGAAGGAGCCGCGGGCGACGTAGTAGTCGGGCCTGGCCCGCACGATCACCCGCGCGCCCTCGGTGAGCTCGAGGCCCGGGCGGTCGGCGACCTCCCGGTGACAGGTGACCGGCACGGAGAGGTCGGCGGCCGGGTCACGCAGGGTCAGGAAGACCGTGGCCGCGTTGCCCCGCCGGGACAGCTGGGCGACCTGCCCCTCGACCCAGACCTCGCCGAGTCGACCGATCCAGTCGGCGATCTTGCGCGAGACCGTACGGACCGGCCAGGGAGCCTCGGGAGACGACGGCGCGGTCATGCCGACAGCCTGCCGGATGCTGGTGACACCTCAGCCGGCCCCGTCCTGGGGCCCGCCCTGAGCTTGCGAAGGGTGGGGCGGACGGGGTCCTTCTTCAGGCGCCGCGGGGAGCGAGCGGGCTGCTCTCGACCGCCTGCTCCTCGAGCTTCTCCAGCCGGTTGCGCAGCATCCGGAGGTAGGGCTCCCGGGCGCGGGTGGCCTCCTCGTAGGCGACCAGGTCGCCGACGGTGGCCAGCGCGTAGCCGCGGAGGCGACCGCGGAGCTGGGCGATGGAGAAGCTGTCGTAGCCGTCGACGGGGGCCTCGGCCGGCGCCGACGTGCCGGACGACTCGCCTGCGTCGCTGTCGCCCTCCACGGCCGCACCGGAGGCGATGGCCGGCTCCTCGTCGGCGGTCACTCCCGTGGCGGCGGCGATGGGCGCATCCCCTCGCGCCACGTCGATCGCGGGGCCGGCGCCGGCGTCCTCGGTCACGTCGCCCGTGACGGGCGTGGCGACGCCCTCGTCGGTGACCGTGGCCTCGACGGTGGTCACGTCGTCGCCCTCGGGGGTCAGGACGTCGACGGTGCTGGGGGTGGCGTCGGCCTCGGGGTCGGCCGCACCGGCCACCGGCAGCTCGATGGCGGGGGCGTCGGCGTCCCCGGTGACCACCCGGGCGGTCTCTTCCAGCGTGGGGGCAGCCTCGATGGCCTCGTCGAGGGCGAGTTCCTCGAGGATCTCGTCGGTGGCCGGGGCCTCCTCGGCGAGGGTGTCGACCGTCTCCTGTGCGCCCACCCGGTCGGGGACCTCGTCGGGGACGACGTCGGCGCGGTCGAACGCGGAGCCGCGGAAGCCGGTGACGGGTGCGGCGTCGCCGTCGTCGTCGAAGGTGGCCAGACCCGGCTCGGCCTCCCCGCGGATCCCGGTGAACAGCTCGTCGCCGCGGGCGACCAGCCCGGCGTACTGCTGCTGCACCTTCATCGCGTGCTGCATCGCCATGCCGACCAGGCGCACCGGCAGGCCGGGGATGGTCTCGGGCAGCTTGCGGGCTTCGTCGACGACGGTCGCAGCCAGGCCGGCAGCGGCGCGGACAACCTCAGGGATCTCACGGGCCATGGGCACACCTTGCCCCAGGAATCCGCGTGCGACACCCCCGCCGGCGTCGATGCACCTGCTCGAATGGTGTTCCTGGCCACGTTCGCCGGGCCCGGCCCGCGCCCGCACCCACGTACGCTGGGTGCATGGCAGATCAGCGCGGACGTGTCCTGCTCGCCGACCCCCGGGGCTACTGCGCCGGCGTGGACCGGGCAGTCATCGCGGTCGAGCGCGCCCTGGAGATCCACGGCGCCCCGGTGTACGTGCGCAAGCAGATCGTCCACAACAAGCACGTGGTGGCGACGCTCGAGCGCCGCGGGGCGATCTTCGTGGAGGAGACCGACGAGGTGCCCGAGGGCTCGATCGTCGTCTTCAGCGCCCACGGGGTGTCGCCGGCGGTGCACCAGGAGGCGGCCGACCGGCAGCTGAAGACCATCGACGCGACCTGCCCGCTCGTGACGAAGGTGCACCAGGAGGCCAAGCGCTTCGCGCGGGACGACTTCGACATCCTGCTGATCGGCCACCGCGGGCACGAGGAGGTCGAGGGCACCGCCGGTGAGGCGCCGTCGCACATCCAGCTCGTCGACGGCGCCGAGGACGTCGCGAACGTCCAGGTGCGCGACCCGGAGAAGGTCGTGTGGCTGTCGCAGACCACCCTCTCGGTGGACGAGACGCTGGCGACGGTCGACCAGCTGAAGAACCGGTTCCCCGGGCTGCAGTCCCCGCCCAGCGACGACATCTGCTACGCCACGCAGAACCGCCAGCAGGCGGTGAAGCAGATGGCCGCCGAGTGCGACCTCGTCCTCGTCGTGGGGTCGACCAACTCCTCGAACTCGGTGCGCCTGGTGGAGGTGGCCCTGGAGGCCGGCTCCCGCGCCTCCTACCTGGTCGACTACGCCGCCGAGATCGACGAGGCCTGGCTCGACGGCGTCGCCACCGTGGGCGTGACCAGCGGTGCCTCGGTGCCGGAGATCCTGGTCAGCGAGGTGCTGGACTGGCTCGCCGCACGCGGTTTCGCCGACGTCGAGACGGTCAAGGCCGCGGAGGAGCGACTGGTGTTCGCGCTCCCGCACGAGCTCCGCAAGCCCCGCGCCGCCACCGACTGACCTGCGGCGGCCTCACGTCCGCCCGAAACGCCCCGCGCCCCGTCCCGGCAGTGCCGGAGCGGGGCGCGGTGCGTTCGGTGCGGAAGGCCTCAGCGGCGGGCGACGAGGCGGCCCAGCGCGAGGACGACGGCGACGCCGGTGGCCATGGCCATGGTCGGGAAGCCGCGGATGAGCAGGGTGGCGACCGTCGGGGCGTTGAAGGTCGCCGAGGGCGCCAGGCCGATGTTCAGCGCCGCGACGGCGATGAAGACCAGCGGCGGTGCCACGACGACCGAGAGCAGATCGCGCCGGCGGACGGCCAGCGTGGCGATCGTCGCCGAGCCCAGGAGCGCGCCCAGCGTGATCACGCCCAGGCCGATGCCCACGAACGAGTCGATGCCGGCACCGGCCAGCGTGACGAGGAAGACCCCGAGGACCGCGACGGCTCCGCGGACCCGACCACCACCGTGCTCGGTGTCCACCGCGGAGCGGCCGTGCGCCGCGGCGCTGCGGGCGTCGACGGGACGCGCGGCCGGCCGGGCCGACGGCGGACGGGCGGCGGGACCC
>NZ_HG931173.1:1058556-1108464 GCF_000582785.1 Candidatus Blastococcus massiliensis AP3 | reverse complement strand
GGGCCGGCCGCGCGGCGGCACGGCGGGGCGCACGGGGCGGCCGCTGCGGTCGTGGCCGACCGGGCGGTCGTCCCGGGGCATCCGCGACCCGGGGAACGACCGGTCGGAGTAGGCCCCGCCCTGCCGCCATGCGTCGGCTGTACTCGCCGAGGTCATGGCACACCTCCGTTCCACCGCGGTCGGGCCCGGACGGCCGTCTCCCGATGCTCACGGTAGCGAGCGCGAAGGCAACAGCGGCGGAAGACGAGGCCGCGTCGCGCCTCTCGCTGTGTGCGGTTGGCGACGCAGGGTGAGCAGTGGGACTGGCGGGGTGGGGTGGACCCAGGGGGCGCCCTCAGCCGTGGGTGCCGCTCCGCTCCTCGTGCTCGTGCCGGCGCAGCGGGTCGAACCGGTCCTCCCCGTCGACCAGGACGCCGTCGGAGTCGTCCGCCGGCTCCGGCCGCAGGGTGCGCACCGTCGCCTCGAGCGGTGTGGGGGTGGGCACCGGCTGCTCGGCGACCCCGAGGTCGTCGAAGCGACGTGCGGCGGTGAGCACGGAGCGCTCGTAGGAGCCCACCGTCTCGTTGAACCTCGCCATGGTCGAGCCGAGGGCCGAGCCGAGCCGGGTGAGGTGGCCCGACAGGGTCGAGAGCCGGGCGTGCAGGCGGCGCCCCACCTCGAGCACCTGGTCGGCGTCCCGCGCGAGCCGTTCCTGCCGCCACGAGTACGCCACCGTGCGGAGCAGGGCCAGCAGGGTGCTCGGGGTCGCGAGCACCACGTCCCGGGTGAAGCCGTACTCGAGCAGGCCGGGCTCGGCTTCGAGCGCGGTGATGAGGAAGCCGTCGGAGGGGACGAACAGGACGGTGAACGGCGCCGCCGGCCGGAACGCGGTGGGGTAGCGGCGGGCCGCCAGCGCGTCGACGTGGGTGCGCAGCTGCCGGGCGTGCATCGCCACCCGCTGGTCGCGGACGGCCTGGTCGGTGGCCTGCACCGCCTCGATGTAGCCGGTGAAGGGCACCTTGGCGTCGACGACCACCTGCCGGCAGTCGGCAAGGGTGACGACGAGGTCGGGGCGCACGCCGGCGCCCTCGTCGTTGCTGCCCGCGGGCTGCTCCACGAAGTCGCAGTGCTCGAGCAGGCCGGCCAGCTCGACCACCCGACGCAGCTGCACCTCGCCCCACCGGCCGCGGACGTGGGGCGTGCGCAGCGCGGTGACCAGGGCGGCCGTCTCCTGCCTCAGCTGGGCGGAGGTCTGGTTCACGGTGCCGACCTGCTCGCGCAGCTCCCCGTGGGCGGTGGCGCGGGCACGCTCCATCCCGGCCAGCAGCCGGTGGAGGTGGTCGAGGGACTCGTGCACCGGCTCGAGTCCGGTGTCGGCGGGGCTCCGGCGGCCGCGTACGGCCACGGCCCCGAGCGTGGCTGCGGTGGCCAGCAGCGCACCCAGGAGGAGCCCGAGCAACAGGGAAGCGGCGTCCATGCCCGGCAGGGTGCCCGACGGGTCCGACAGTTCCGGATCAGGCGGCGGCGACCGGCGCGTGCAGCGCCTCGTGCTCCAGGAGCTGGCGCTTGACCGCCGTCCCCCAGCGGAAGCCGCCGAGGCCGCCGCTCGAGCCCAGTACCCGGTGGCAGGGGACGAACAGGGCGGCGGCGTTCCGCGCGCAGGCGTTGGCCGCCGCGCGGACGGCCGCCGGTCGCCCGCAGCGGGCGGCGAAGCCCGCATAGGTGTCCGGCTCGCCCGCGGGGACGGTGCGCAGCACCTCCCAGGCGTCCTCGAGGAATGGGCCCGAGCGCTGGCGCACCGGCACGTCGTCGATGGCGGTCATGTCGCCGGCGAAGAAGGCCTCGACGGCGTCGAGGACGGGGAGCCGGTCCTCGTGCTCGACCCAGGTGGGGCGCAGGGACCGGTGCACCACGGGCAGGAGTGCGGAGACGTCGTCGGTCCAGCCGCTGGCGAGCACCACGGACCGGCCGTCGGGGGCGTCGGTGACCACGACGGTGAAGGGCCCGGGCGGGGTGGCCACGGTGGCGTACCGGGCGGGGAGTGCGGTCATCAGGCGCTCCGTTCGGAAGGGACCGGCGCGGCGGCCGGGCGGAGTGGGAGAGGAACTGCAGTGGCCGGGCGGGTGAAGAAGGACGGCGCGGCGAGCGCCCACAGGTGCATCACCGCGTAGGAACGCCACGGACGCCAGCGGGTGGCGGCTTCGGCGTCGGTGCTGCCCACGGCGCTCAGGGAGCGGCGCAACGCCAGGTCGCCGGGCAGCCACACGTCGGGGTCGGCCAGACCGCGCAGCGCCACCAGCGCCGCCGTCCAGGGGCCTACGCCGCGGACGGCGAGCAGCGCGCGTCCGGCCTCCTCCCGGTCGGTGCCGGGGTCCAGGGCGAGGCCGCCGTCGGCCAGCGCCGTCGCCAGCGCGTGCACGGTCGCCCGTCGTGCGCCGGTCAGGCCCACGGTCGTGAGGTCGGCCGCGGCGAGTGTCTCGGGGCGGGGGAAGGCGTGCGTGAGCGTGCCGACCGGGGTGGGCAGCGGAACGCCGGCCGCCGTGAGCAGGCGGGCGGTCAGCGTCCGGGCGCCGGCGACCGAGACCTGCTGGCCGAGCACCGCACGCACGGCGAGCTCGGGCCCGTCGGGGGAGCCCGGCACGCGGCGACCGGGAGCGGCGGCCACGAGACGGGCGAGCGCGGGATCGGCGCCGAGGACGTCGTCGACCGCCACGGGGTCGGCGTCCAGGTCGAGCATGCGGCGACAGCGGCTGACCGCGACGCCGAGGTCGCCCAGCCTGCTCAGGCGCAGCCGCGCGGTCACCGCCGCGCTGCCGTCGGGAGCGGGGGAGAGGGAGACGACACCGGGCCCGTGGGGCAGGTCGAGTACCCGCGAGAAGGTGGCCCCGTCCCACTCCTCGAGCCCCGGGACGGCGTGCGCACCGAGGAACAGCAGGACCTCCTCCGCCGTGAACGGCGCCCGGGCGGCCAGTCGCAGGGTCAGCTCGCCGGGAGACCCGGTCGCCGCCCGGGCCGGGATGTGCCGGAGGTCGGTCGGGGTCGCCGCGAAGACCTCGCGGATCGTGTCGTTGAACTGGCGGATGCTGGCGAAGCCGGCGGCGAAGGCGACGTCGGCCATCGGCAGCTCGGTCGTCTCGATGAGCAGCCGGGCGGTCTGCGCCCGCTGGGCGCGGGCCAGGGCCAGGGCGCCGACCCCCAGTTCGGCCACCAGGAGGCGGTGCAGCTGGCGCTCGGAGTAGCCCAGCCGCCGGGCCAGCCCCGGAACGCCGGTGCGCTCGACCTCGCCGTCGGCGAGCAGCCGCATGGCACGGGCGACGACGTCGGCACGGACGTCCCACTCGGGGGAGCCGGGGCTGGCGTCCGGGCGGCACCGGCGGCAGGCGCGGTAGCCGGAGGCCTGGGCGGCCGCCGCGGTGCTGAAGAAGGAGACGTTGGACGGCTTCGGCGTGCGCGCCGGGCAGGAGGGGCGGCAGTAGATGCCGGTGGTCCGGACCGCCGTGAAGAACCAGCCGTCGAACCGGGCGTCGCGGCCGGCGACGGCGCGGTAGCAGCGCTCGTGCTCCAGCGGCGGTGTCATGGCAACGAGCATGACAGCAGGCCGCGTCCTCCTCTGGCGGTTTTCGGACGTCGCCAAGGCGCTGGCCGGCGAGTTCCGGCTGTCGGACCCGTCGTCCACCATGACGGCGCCGCGGGTCCGGCCGCGGGACGGCGGGAGGGACGACGTGGACGATGAACTCCTCGCCGGCGTGCGCGCGGTCGCGCTGGCGCTTCCGGAGGCGTACGAGGAGCCGGCCTGGGTGGGCACGCGGTGGCGGGTCCGGGGCCGGACGTTCGCGCACCTGCTCGACATCGAGGACGGCCGGCCGCAGGCCCACGCGCGGGCCGCCGGCACATCCGGCCCGTGCGAGATCCTCACCTTCCGCTCGTCGGGGCTGGAGCTGGAGACCCTGCGGCGGACCGGCCCGCCGTTCTTCGCCCCGCCGTGGCGCGGCGACGAGGTGGGCCTGCGCCTGGACGACACCGTCGACTGGGAGGAGGTCGCCGAGCTGGTCACCGACACCTACTGCCTCCGGGCGCCGAAGCGACTGGCGGCGGCGGTGGCCCGCCCCGAGGTGGGTCCGGACGGTCCTCCCTGACCGGTGGAGGGCGCGCGTCCACCGGTCGGTGGACGCCGGACCAGCAATTCGGCGGTCCCGGACGGACGCCGGCGCCGACAGGCTCGCTGCATGCACAAGGACTCCCTCCTCCCCACCACTCGCAAGCTCGCGGCGGTACCCGGGAGGGAGCCGCCGGCCGTGCGGGTGCGCGGCCTGGTCAAGCGGTACGCCGGCCGCGCCGTGGTGGACGGGCTCGACCTCGACGTCCGCCGCGGTGAGGTCTTCGCGCTGCTCGGCCCCAACGGCGCGGGCAAGACCACGACCGTCGAGATCCTGGAAGGGCTGCGCTCGCGTGACGGCGGGGACGTCCGCGTCCTCGGCGAGGACCCGGCCACGGGCGCACGGGGGTGGCGCGACCGGATCGGCGTGGTCGGGCAGGCCACCGGCGTGGGCGATGCGCTGACCGTCCGGGAGACGCTCGACCACTTCGGCGTCTACCACGCACTCGCGGAGGACACCGACGCGCTCATCGCCGCGGTCGGCCTGCAGGAAGCGGCCGGCACGCGGGCGGCCCGGCTCTCCGGCGGCCAGCGCCGCCGTCTCGAGGTGGCGCTGAGCATGCAGGGCCGGCCGGAGCTGCTGTTCCTCGACGAGCCGACCACCGGGATGGACCCGGTGGCCCGCCGCCAGTTCTGGGCGGTGCTGGAGGGGCTGCGGGCCGGCGGGACGACGATCCTGCTGACCACCCACTACCTGGACGAGGCCGCGCACCTGGCCGATCGGGTCGGGGTCATCGACGCGGGACGGCTGGTCGACGTCGGCCCTCCGGAGGAGATGGGCGGCGAGCTCCGGCTGCGCTCGACCGTGCGCTGGCGGGAGGACGGCGGCTTCCGGACGGTGGTCACCACCGAGCCCGCGGCCGTGCTGCGCGACCTGCTCGCCGGCGGTCCGCGGGTGGATCTCCCGGACCTCACCGTGACCAGGCCCGGGCTCGAGGAGGTCTACCTGCACCTCGTCGGCGCCTCCCCGGTGTCCGGCGCCGAGCTCACCGCCGACGGAGGCCCGCGATGACCACCACGACCGCACTGCCCGCCGACGTCCGCCCGGCACCGCCGGGCGCACTCCCGATCGGCGTCGCCCGCATCGCGCTGGAGCTGCGGCTCTACCTGCGCGACCCGGGCCAGGTGGTGTTCTCCTTCGCCTATCCGGTGATCATGCTGCTGATCTTCGGCTCGGTGTTCGGTGGCCAGACGACCGGGCCCGGCGTGCGGTTCGAGGACTACTTCCTGGCCGGCATCGCGGCCACCGGGATCATGCTGACCAGCTTCCAGGCCGTCGGCATCGCGATCGCCGAGGAGCGCGAGCGTGGTGACCTCGTCCGGCTCCAGGTGCTCGGGACGCCGCCGTCGTCGTACGTGATCGGCAAGGCCGGCCAGGTCGTGGTGACGACGGCGGCACAGCTGGCGGTCCTGCTGACCGTCGCCTCGCTGGCCTACGACGTGCCGATGCCGGCCGACGCCGGGCGCTGGTTCACGTTCGCATGGGTCGCCGTCCTGGGGATCCTCGCCGGGACGGTGCTCGGGATCGCGGTCTCGCCGTTCGTCGGCAGCGCCCGGGCGGCGTCCGCGGGCATCACCGGCTTCTCCGTCGTCCTGCAGTTCTTCTCCGGCGTTTTCTTCGTCTTCGCGGAGCTGCCGGCCTGGATGCAGCAGGTCGCCGCGGTCTTCCCGCTCAAGTGGCTGACCCAGGGCATGCGCTCGGTCTTCCTGCCGGACAGGGCCGCCGCGGGCGAGGTCGCCGGTTCGTGGGAGCACGGGACCACTGCCCTGGTCCTGGTCGCATGGGTGATCATCGGCGTCATGGTCTGCGTGCGCACGTTCCGCTGGCGGCGGGGCGAGGGATGACGTCGTCGTCGCCCCGGCCCGCCGGGCCCCCCGCCTCGGGGGAGCCCGGCGGGCCGCCGCTGTCCGAGCGGGGCTGGCGCATCACGATCGGCGTCCTGCACGTCGCCTTCGCCGTCCTGTTCGCCGTCGCGGTCGGCAATGTGTTCGTGGTGGACGTCGAGGGGTCACGCCCTCTCCTGCTGGCCGCGCTCGGCGCCTGGGGTCTGGCCTACCTCCTCCTCGGCGGGCCGGCGCTGCTGTCCCGGGACGTCCGCCGGCGCCTCGGCTACCAGGCGGTCATGGTCGCCGCGGTCGCGGTCATCGCGTGGCACGAGCCGTCGCTGCTGTTCCTGATGTTCCTCGCGTACTCCCAGGTCTGGTTCCTGGCCGAGCGGGCCGCCGAAGGGGTGCCGTGGACGTTCGCGCTGGCCGCCGCCGCGACGAGCGGCCCGCTCGTCGACTGGACGCGCGGCGAGGAACCGCTGTGGGGCCCCGGGTCCACCCTGGTCGGGCTGGTTTTCAGCCTGGCCATGGGCATCTGGGTGCACCGCGTCCTGGAGCAGAGCGATCAACGGGCGGCCCTGATCCTCGAGCTGGAGTCCACCCGCGCCGAGCTCGCCGCCCTGCACCACCAGCAGGGCATCGTCGCCGAGCGCGAACGGCTCGCCCGCGAGGTGCACGACACCCTGGCGCAGGGCTACACGAGCATCGTCGTCCTTGCGCAGACCGCCGCCGCTGCGCTGCCGGACGAGCCCGGGGCAGCCGCGGAGCGGCTGGCGGTGATCGAGGAGGTCGCCCGGGAGAACCTCGCGGAGGCGCGGGCGATGGTCGCCGCCTTCGCGCCGGTGGCTCTGGACTCGGCGACTCTCGTCGAGGCGCTGGAGCGACTGGCGGAGCGGTTCGGCCGGGAGACCGGGATCGCCACGCGGGTCGACACGGTCGCGCTGGGTGGCAGCGAGCCCGCGCTGAGCCGGGCGGAGGAGATCGTGCTGCTGCGGGGTGCGCAGGAGGCGCTGGCGAACGTGCGCCGGCACGCCTCGGCGTCGGCCGTGGTCCTGCGGCTCGGCCGGGTCGGCACGGGGGAGGCTGCGCAGGTGTCGGTGCACGTGGAGGACGACGGCGTGGGCTTCGACCCGGCCGCCGTGGCGGGGGTCGGGCTCGCGGGGCTGCGTGACCGCGCGGAGGAGGTCGGCGGTGCCGTCGACGTCAGCTCGGCGCCGGGGGAGGGAACGCGCGTGACGGTCCGGGTGCCGGCTCGATGACGGCGGAAGGCTCCGGCGGGCCGACCGTGCGGGTGCTGGTGGTCGACGACCACCCGGTGGTGCGCGGCGGAGTGGTCGCCTGGCTGGCGGCGCAGGCGGACCTCGACGTGGTGGGCGAGGCCGCGGACGGACTGGAGGCGCTGGCGATGGTCGCGTCGCTGGCGCCGGACGTCGTCCTCATGGACCTGCGTATGCCGCGCATGGACGGCGTGACGGCGACCGAGCGGCTGGCGGCTGCCCACCCCGGCGTGCGGGTGCTCGTGCTCACCACCTACGACACCGACGCCGACATCGTGCGGGCGGTGGAGGCGGGGGCGACCGGCTACCTGCTCAAGGACACCCCGCTGCCCCAGTTGGCCGATGCGGTGCGCGCGGCGGCGCGAGGCGAGACGGTGCTGGCGCCGCCGGTTGCCGCCCGGCTGGTCTCACGGATGCGTGCTCCGGCGGTGGACGCGCCCACGCCGCGTGAGCTCGAGGTGCTGGCCGGCGTCGCCCGCGGTCTGACCAACGCCGAGATCGGGCGGCAGCTGTTCATCGGCGAGGCGACGGTGAAGACGCACCTGCTGCGGGTCTTCGCGAAGCTGGGTGTGGACGACCGGACGCGGGCGGTTCTCGTGGCGGTGGAGCGCGGCTTGCTGCCGGCTCCGGGGAGCTGATCGCCGGTCGGTGTCCAGCCGTTCTTCGGATTTGTGGACGGGCTGCTGACCTGGGGATTCGTGCCCGCACGCGGCCGCTTCCGGCGGTAGGATTCGTACATGTGTTCGACCGACTGCGCGACCCCTGTGGAGTGCCTGGCAGGTGCTCTGCAGGCGCTGGCCGGTCAGGACCTGAAGCCGTTGTTCGGGCCCGCGGTGCTGGAGCGGTGCAGGGCATTGGTGGTCGCCCGGAACCGACTGGGCGCCGAAGTGGCCCGCACGGTCCGGGAGGGTGAGCTCTCCCAGGCTGCCGAGCACGACGGCGCGGCGTCGATGGGCGGGTGGCTGCGCGGGCACCACCGCCTGCCCTCGGGTGCGGCCAACCAGCTGGTGCGCAACGGGCGGGCGCTGGAGCAGCTGCCGGTGCTGGCCGCAGCGGCTGCGGCCGGCGGGGTCAGCCCGGAGGCGGTGTCGGTGATCGCCCCGGTCGCCTCGGCGGAGAACGTGGCCGCCGCGGAAGCGCAGGGCGTGGAGCTGGCCGGGATCGACGCCGCCCTGACCAAGGTGGCGACCACCCGGCCGCACGCGGAGCTGCGGCAGGTGGTCGCCCACTACCTGGCCCGCCTCGATCCGGACGGCCCCGAACCGGACCCGACCGAGTCGCGCAGCCTCAGCATCGGCCGTGACAGCAACGGGATGGTGGTCGGCCGGTTCGTGCTGGACGCGGTCGGTGGGGAGAAGTTGCAGGCAGCGATCGAGTCGATCCTGCAGGCCACCCGCCCCGCCGGTGACCTGCGCACCCGCGCCCAGCAGGCCGGCGACGCGCTCGTGCAGCTGTGCGACAACGCCCTCGCCTCGGGGAACCTGCCGATCCTGCGCGGGCACAAGCCGCACGTGGTGGTGCGCCTCGATCTGGACGACCTGGTCGACCCGCACCCCGGCGCCGGGGCCGCCCGCACCGGATTCGGCGGCATCATCTCCGCCGCCCGCGCCCGCTGGCTGGCCTGCGACGGCAACGTCAGCCGCGTGGTGTTCGGCCCCGACGGGCACCGCCTCGACCTCGGCCGCAGCCACCGCGTCGTGCCCCCCGCGCTGCGCAGAGCCGTGGAGCTGCGGGACGAGCACTGCGTCTTCGCCGGCTGCGACGCCCCGTCCTACTGGTGCGACGTCCACCATCTTCTGCACTGGATCGACGGCGGAGAGACGACGCTGGAGAATTCAGGCCTGCTGTGCGAACGGCACCACACCAAGGTCCACCACGGCTTCCAGATCGTGCGCGACACCGCCGGCCGATGGCACACCTACCGGCCCGACAGCACCGAGATCCAAATCTTCGAACCCTTCCTCGTCCCCGCCTGACCACACGCCCGTCGTCAGACGACGCGGCGTTCGGCGGTGAGCTCGCCGGGGTTGTCGCCGGTGTTCACCGTCGCGCTGGGTTCCACGAGCAGCACCTGCGCGCCGTCGGTGGAGGAGGGCTGGTGCGGCGTCCCTCTCGGGACGACGTAGAGCTGGCCCGGGCCGAGGGTGACGTCGCCGTCGTCCATGCGGATGGTCAGCGACCCGGACAGGACGAGGAAGAACTCGTCGGTCTCCGGGTGGCTGTGCCGGGCGAACTCGCCCTTGGTGTGCACGACGCGCACGTCGTAGTCGTTCAGCATGGCAACGGTGCGCGGCTGCCACGGCTGGTCGAACTGGGCGAGGGCGGCAGAGAGGTCCACGAGGGAGGGCATGGGTGCATCGTGGCCGCTCGCCACGGTTCGTGGCGAGCGGCCGACGACTCGGTCAGCGGCGGGAGGCCACCGACAGCGGGGGCGCACCCAGCGGCGTTCCGCCGTACGTGACGGCACCGTCGGCGTCCTGGTAGGTCAGCCAGGTCTCGGCTGCCTGGAACCCGTTCCCGGGCCGGCTGTAGTCGCACACGCCGGTCGAGAACGTCTGCTTCAGGAGCGCCTGCTGGTCGGGCGTGAAGACCTCGCCGAACGCCTTCCCGGCGTACGCGAACTCCTCGATCGGCATGAGCTGGCAGTCCAGCCGGTCGTCGGTGAACCCGACGGTCGCCGGGCCGACCCCGTTGACGGGTGCCTGGTCCCCGCCGCCCGCCTCGATGCGAGGGGAGGAGAAGAGGGTCGCGTCGACCGTGAGGTCGCACAGGGACGAGGGCGCGTCGATCCCGTTCGCCGCGACGCACCTCTCCTCGACGCCGGCCGCGGCCCGGGCATCGATGACCTTCGCCGGCAGCGGCACGGCGCGGTCGTCGGCCTCCACCGCGGCGAGCCACTCGTCCATCGCGCGGATGGAGTCGTCGACGAAGCTGAGGTCGCCGAGCAGGGGCGTCTGCCCCTCCCAGAACACGTGGTTGTCCGCGGTGCCGTGCTCGCGGATCAGCCGGTCGCGCATCGAGTGCTTCCGGTACACGTCGTGGAAGGCGCCGGGCTCCGGTCCGCCCAGGTCGATGATCGCGACCTGGTCGAGATGCGCTCCGGTGTTGACCGCGCCGCTGCGGTAGGCGCGCTCGTTGGCGACCGGGTCGGGGGCGGTCCGCTCCGGCGTGTGGTTGAAGTCGAGGTCGTAGCCACCCACGTTGGCGTTGAGCGCGACGAACTGCGAGGGGGTCAGCGGCGGACGGGTCGGGTCCGCGCCGGCCGGATCGAGGAAGGACAGCAGACCCGAGAGGCCGTACTGGATGCCGACGCCGCTGATCGGCCGCCGCGCGAAACCGTCGTCGTCGAGGCCGAACACGTTGCGCATGTAGTCCTGCAGGGTGCAGCGGACGCCGTCGGGGTTGGTGTTCTCGTCGTACACGTCCTCCGGTGCCACCCCGGGGCACTCCCGGCTCGGCTCGCCGCTGTTGGGGATCGCCGTGGTGAAGGTGATCTGGTTCAGCGGGTTGGCGTGGCCGAAGATGCTCGGCCACTGGGCCGGCGTGATCCCGTGCTCCAGGGCGGTGGCGGGATCCTCCAGGTAGTCGCGCAGCAGCACGTAGTCGACGTACTGCTGGGCGCTGCTCCACGCGTCGGTGAAGCTGCACTGCGGCGTGATGCCCTGGTAGACGCCGGGATAGGCGTTGGCCACCTGCTGCTGCACGAGCGAGCCGCCGGAGCAACCGCTGCCGATCGTGTAGCGCAGCGGGCCGAAGCGCTCGACGACCATCTCCTTGGTCATCAGCAGCGACTCCGCCTGCGTGACGAGGTTGCAGTTGTGCCCGGCGTTGTCCAGCGCGTGCGACGCGACGGCGAAGCCCTGCGACAGCGCGTCGCGGAAGAGGACGTCGGGGGCGCTGCCCGACTCGTAGCCGGTGTCGCAGCTCTGCCCGTGGGTCAGGACGAGCTTGTTGGCGAACCCCGGGTTCTCCGCCGCCGGGTCCGGCGCCTCACCCTGCGCCGGGTCCCAGAGTGCGGCGATCTTGTACTGGTCGCGGAGGCTGTAGCCGGTCTCCTCGCGGACGATGAACGGAACCGTCTCGCCGTCGTCCGTGGTCGTGGTGGCGACGTCGGTGGGCGGGTTCGCCGGGTCGTAGGGCTGCAGGCCCGACGGCACCGCGCCGTTGAACATCTGGATGCTGACGCCGCCCTTCGTCGGGTCGGTGGACTTGTAGAAGTAGGCGATCGTCGGTGGCTGGCCGCAGTCCGGCTGCGCCGAGCCGTTCGTGCACGTCCACGGCTCGATCTGCGGTCCGGAGAACACCGGGCCGCCCTGTGGCGCGTTCGTCACCGTCAGCTCGGCGCGCAGGTTCCCCGGTGCGTGCGCGGTGATCGTGCTGTCGCCCAGCGGCAGATCCGTGATCAGCCCCCGCAGGCCCGGGCCTCCGGGACGGAACGCCTGCGAGACGTTCCGGTTGCCGACCTTCACCTTCACCGCGCGTGGGTTCGTGCCGCGCGGCAGCACGATCTCGACGAAGGTCTCGCCGCCGCTCACGAGGTCGGCGCGTGACGACAGCGTCCGGACCTGGATCGGTTCCCCGTTGTCCATCGGGTCGAAGGACGAGTACGCCGGCACCGCCAGGGGACCGGCCGGCCCGGGCGACGTCGGCTTGGTCGCGAGCGCCGGGGAGGTCAGCGCGCCGGACGTCACGAGCAGCGGTACGGCGGCGAGCAGCGACAGGCGGCGGCGGGTGGAGGCTGATCGAGCGGCGGTGCGTCGCATCTGGCATCTCCTGCGTCGAGGGCTCTGTGCCTCCTAACGAGGGGTTCCGCCCCAGGTCACGGCGCCGGGCGACGACCGGTGGTCGCGGGCCCGCCGGGAACCCCTCGGGCGGGCCGTAACCTGAACCCCCGTGAGCCTCACCATCGGGATCGTCGGCCTGCCCAACGTCGGCAAGTCGACCCTCTTCAACGCCCTGACCAAGAACGACGTGCTCGCGGCGAACTACCCGTTCGCGACGATCGAGCCCAACGTCGGCGTGGTGGGCGTGCCCGACCCGCGGCTGGAGAAGCTCGCCGAGATCTTCGGCTCGCAGAAGATCATCCCGGCGACCGTCTCCTTCGTGGACATCGCCGGCATCGTCCGCGGCGCCAGCGAGGGCGCGGGCCTGGGCAACAAGTTCCTCGCCAACATCCGCGAGAGCGACGCGATCTGCCAGGTGATCCGGGTCTTCTCCGACCCGGACGTCGTGCACGTCGAGGGCAAGGTCAGCCCGTCCGACGACATCGAGACGATCAACACCGAGCTCGTCCTGGCCGACATGCAGACGCTGGAGAAGGCCGTCCCGCGGCTGGAGAAGGAAGCCAAGAAGGACAAGGAGCGCGCCGCGCTGCTGTCCGCCGCGCAGGACGCGCAGAAGGTGCTCGACGAGGGCCGCACCCTGTTCTCCGCCGGCGTCGACCCCGAGCCGCTGCGCGAGCTGACGCTGCTCACGACCAAGCCGTTCCTCTACGTCTTCAACGTCGACGCCGACGAGCTGGCCAACACCGGGCAGCTCGACGAGCTGCGGGCGCTGGTGGCCCCGGCCGAGGCGATCTTCCTCGACGCGCAGACCGAGTCCGAGCTCATCGAGCTGCCCGCCGAGGAGGCCGCCGAGCTGCTCGAGTCGATCGGCCAGAACGAGCCGGGCCTCGACCAGCTCGCCAAGGTCGGCTTCCGCACGCTCGGGCTGCAGACCTACCTGACCGCCGGACCCAAGGAGTCCCGCGCCTGGACCATCCCGGTCGGCGCGACCGCCCCGCAGGCCGCCGGAGTCATCCACACCGACTTCCAGCGTGGCTTCATCAAGGCCGAGATCGTCAGCTTCGACCAGCTCGTCGAGGCCGGTTCCATGGCCGAGGCCAAGTCCAAGGGCTGGGTCCGCATGGAGGGCAAGGACTACGTCATGGCCGACGGCGATGTCGTGGAGTTCCGCTTCAACGTCTGACGCCGCCCGGACCTGATGGTCCGGCTGGACCGAGGCCCCGACGGCGCGCCACGATCGCCGCCATGAGGGAGCCCATGGCGCGGGTCGCGATGGACGCCGGGGACCTGGAGACGGTGGTCCTCGGCTCCGGCGACCCGATCGTGCTCGTGCCCACCGCGCTGATGGCGGACGAGCTCCTGCCGCTGGCCGAACGGCTGCGGAGCCGGTTCCGGGTCGTTCACTACCACCGGCGCGGCTATGCCGGCAGCAGCCCGGTCACGCCGCCGGGCTCCATCGCACAGGACGCGGCCGACTGCGCACGACTGCTGGCGGCGCTCGGCATCGAGCGGGTCAACGTCCTCGGTGCCTCCTACAGCGCTGCGCTGGCACTCCAGATGGCCGTCGACCACCCCGACCTGGTCCACACGCTCACGCTCGTCGAACCGCCACCGGTGCACGGCCCCGGAGATGCCACGTTCCGCGCCGCCAACGCCGATCTCCTGGGCGACCGGCAGGCCCGGGGCGCGGAGGCCGCCGTCGATGGCTTCCTGACGCGCATGATGGGGCACGACTGGCGCGGCCGGCTCGACGGCATCGTTCCGGGCAGCTCGACGCAGGTGCTGCGCGACAGCCGGACGTTCCTCGACGTCGACATCCCGGCGCTGCTCGGCTGGCCGTTCGATGCCTCCACCGCCACCCGGGTGCGCTGTCCGGTGTTGCACATCGCCGGAAGCGACCACGGCCCCTTCTTCGACGGGGTCGGCGACCTGATCCGCGCGTGGCTGCCGCATGCCGACCAGGCGGTGATCGCAGGCGCCGGGCACGACGTCGCGCTGACCCACCCCGATGCGCTGCTCGAGGTGCTCGTGCCCTTCCTGGCGGGCCATCCCGTCAGCTGACCAGCATCCCGAAGGCCGCGGCGGGACCTCCGCATCGGTGCAGCCGACGCCCCGCCGACCATCGGTCTCTCGGTCCGCAGACCGAGGACTTCTCCGCCGCTCGGTGTGCCATCGGATCAGTCGGGGAGCGACAGGGAGCGATCCGGCGGTCGTCCCGGATCGGTGAGCGGCCTCCGGCCCTGGTCCCACCACGTCGCGGCTGCCGACAGGAGGACCCCGCCGCCCGCTCGATCGGCCCGCGCCCGCGCCGGCACCGGGCGCTTCTCGGCGAGGGTCCTGGTCAGGTCGTCGGCCGACTCCTCGGGGTCCTCGGGGTCCGGCCAACGTTGCGCTCCAGTGGCTCGCAGTCCTCTGCCGCGGCTCACCGTCGTGGCGTGGCAGACCGGCCGCCGCTACGGCAGGTACTCCGACAGCCGCACGAACCGGAAGCCGTCGGCGGTGAGGTGGGGGAGCGCGGTGGCGACGCCTTCGGCGGTGCCGCCGCCGGGTTGGTTCATGTGCCCGATGACGATCGACCCGGCCGACGCCGATCGAAGGGCGGCCGCCACCTGCGCGGGAGCCGACGTCGCCCCCGCGTCGCCGTTGACGTCGAAGTTGACGACGGTGGCGCCCAGGTCGGCGGCGATCCGCACCGCGACGTCGTCGTAGTGCGCCGTCCCGGAACGGAAGAACCTCGGTGCGGTACCGGTCGCAGTGGTCAGGGTGTCGCGGTTGCCGGCGATCTCGTCGAAGACCTCGCCGGGGCCGGTCGTGCCCGGGATCCCGTACGCCGCGGCGCCGGTGACCGACAGGGGGAGGTGGGCGGTGCCGTGGTTGGCCAGCTCGAACAGCGGGTCCGCGGCGAGCTCCGCCACGCGGTCGGGGTGGGCGAGCACCCACCGCTGGTTGAGGAACAGCGTGGCGGGCGTCTCCGTCGTCCGCAGCGTCTCGATGAGCGCGGCGTCGTAGCCGCTGCCGCGCGCACCGCCGCACGCGTCCAGGGTCAGGGCGATCACCCGGTCCTGGGTGGGCAGCCGGTTCACGACACCGGGCACGTCCAGCCCGAAGGCCCGGGGCACCACCCCCGTGTAGCGGGCTACGACGTCCTGGCGGCTCGGGAGCGCCGGCGCGCTCGGTGGTGGTGCGGCGGTGGTGCTGCCCGTGGCGGCCGCCCGGGGCGGGGTGGGCCGTGCCACCGGAGCCTCCGTGCGCGCACACGCCGCCAGGAGGCCCCCCGCGACCACCGCGAGGAACGCCCGGCGCCCCTGATCGGGCGAAGGAGGTCCGGGCCGGCGCACCAGCGGAGTATGCAGCCTCGATCAGACGCGGCCGCGGAGGATGCGCCGCCAGTAGACCTGCGGAAGTCCGTACCGGTCGAAGAGCCACTGCCAGCGCCGGGGCACGAACGGGTCGAGGAAGGGCACCGACGGGCTCGGCCGGTTGTCGCGGTCCACCTCGTTCAGCGCCAGCTTCCGGCGGCTCACGGTGATCGGCATGACCGTGTAGCCGTCGTACCGCTGCAGCGGCTTCCCTCGGCGAGCAGCGTCGAGGTTCTTGCTGAGGACCGCGACCTGCTTCCGCAGCGCTCCGCCTGACGGCCGGGTCGCCACGTCAGCGGCGTCGCCGATCGCCCACACGGACTCGTACCGCCGGGACCGCAGCGTCCCGGGGTCGACGTCCACCAGGCTCGAGCCGCCGGTGGCCAGGCCGCCGTCGGCGATCCAGCGCGGCGCCCGGTAGTGGGGGACGGCGTGGGCGAAGGCGACGTCCTCCAGGACCTGCCGCCCGGTGGACGAGGCCACCGTGAGGGCGTGCGCGTCCGCGTCGACGGACTCGATGCGCGACTCCCGCAGCACCTCGACCCCGTAGTCGGTGAAGGCCTGCTCGAGGACGTCGTCGGCCTGCGGCACCCCCGTGCCGGTCCGGCCCGGCAGGACGAGCCGGACCTCGAGCTCGTCGAGGACGCCGGCCCGCCGCCAGTGGTCGCAGGCCATGAGCAGCGGCTTGAGGGCGGTCGGCGCGCACGAGGCAGGCTCGGGCGGCACCGTGAACACCACCGAGCCACCGCGCAGCGCCGTCAGCCGCGGCCAGACCGTCGGGGTGCTGCCCGGCACGTAGGGCGAGGCGATCCAGCCGTCGGCGTAGGCCGCCTGCAGCCCCGGGGTGGCGTCCCAGTCCTCGGTCAGCCCCGGGCAGAGGACCAGCGTCGAGCAGTGCAGCGTGCGTCCCGAACGAGTCGTCACCGTCATGGCCGCCGGATCGACCGCCTCGACGCTGTCGCGGATCCACTCACACCCGTCCGGGACGACGTCCTCCGTCGGGCGCTCGAGGTCGGCCATCCGGGCCTCGCCGGCCGCGACGTAGTTGAGCAGCGGCTTGTACCGGTGCACCGGCTGGGGTGCCACGACGGCGACGTCGTGGATGCCGTCGCGCAGCAGCTTCGCCGCCAGCGAGATGCCGGCATTGCCGGCACCGACGATCAGGACCTCGTGATGCTCCACGTCCGCTCCTCGAGTCAGACCGCGGATCACGTCACCGCCGCAGCTCGGCCACCTGGTCCAGCCTGCCCAGTTTGTGCGGGTTGCGCACGGCGTACATGCGAGCGATCCGGCCGTCCTCCACGACGAAGGTGATCGCGGTGTCGAACTCGCCTCCCGGGTCGATCCGGGCGGCGACCCCACCGTTGACCAGCGGCGTCGTGATGTCGACGTCCGGCACCAGCTGCCGGAAACGGGACAGGGCGTTGGCCACGCGGGGCGCCCCTGAGATCGGCCGGAGGGCCGCCGGTGCCAGTCCACCGCCGTCCGCG
This sequence comes from Candidatus Blastococcus massiliensis AP3, assembly GCF_000582785.1. Classification (GTDB taxonomy): domain Bacteria; phylum Actinomycetota; class Actinomycetes; order Mycobacteriales; family Geodermatophilaceae; genus Blastococcus; species Blastococcus massiliensis. The sequence goes on along the minus strand of NZ_HG931173.1, from coordinate 1,091,592 downwards.
ACCACGACGACGTCCGGTGCGAGGACGTCGAGCAGGCCCTGCACGTCGCCGCCGGTGAGGGCGGTCAGGAACCGCTCCACCACCTGCTGCTGCTCCGCCGGGCTCACCGCGATCCGTGGTCGTCGCGCCGCCACGTGCTCGCGCGCACGGGCGCGATCTGCCGCACCGCGGCAGCCGACTTGCCCACGGCGGTGGCGATCTCGTCGTAGGGCACGTCGAACACCTCGTGCAGGACGAGCACCGCGCGCTCGGTCGGACCCAGCGTCTCCAGCACGGTGAGCATCGCGATCGAGACGCTCTCGGCGAGCTCGACGTCCTCGGCCACGTCGGGGCTGGTCAGCAAGGGTTCGGGCAGCCACTCGCCCACGTAGTCCTCGCGCCGCCGGGCCACGGTGCGCAGCCGGTTGAGCGCCTGGCGGGTGACGATCCGGACCAGGTACGCCCGCGGCTCGCGCACCTCCGCCTGATCGACCTCCGCCCACCGCAGCCACGTCTCCTGCACCACGTCGTCGGCGTCGGCCGCCGAGCCGAGCAGTTCGTAGGCGACGGTGAACAGCAGGCTGCGGTGGGCCACGAAGGGGTCGTCGGTCATCCCGGGGGTCAACCCACTGCGCTCGGGGTCGCGAGCGGCGGCAGCCCGCAGGACGCCGCGAACTCCTGCGAGCGGATGCCGAGCGCGACGTTGCCACGGGCGGTCATGTTCATCGCGCCGACCCGGAAGGTCAGCTCGAGCAACGCCGGGGCGCCCAGCTCCTCGAGCAGGGCCGCCGACAGCTCGTCGGTCACGGTGACCGGCGTCCGGCACATCGCCTCTGCGTACTCCATGACCTTCCGCTCCAGGGGAGTGAACAGGGTGGACTCCCGCCACCGCGGCACCTCCCGCGCCCTGGCCTCGTCCACGCCGTGGTTGCGGGTCATGAAGTAGTGGAGGTCCAGGCAGAAGCTGCACCCGATCGCCCCGGCCGCGGCCATCGAGGCGAAGGTTGCGAGGTCGCGGTCCAGGCGGTTCCACGACTCGACCTTCCGGCCGAAGCCCATCGCGTCCTTGAGCAGGGCGGGGTGGTGCCACAGCACGCCGGCGGAGTCGGGTACCTGGCCGAGGATCCGCCGGCTCATCGTCTTCAGCAGGGCTCCGTAGACGCCGGTGATCTCCGTCGCGGGAACCCGGGTGGTGGTGGCCATGTCTCCTCCATCATGTCGATCGCTGTCGACATGGAGACACCGCCGGCGGCCGCCGTGTGACACGGCGCCGGCCGCCCGGCTCAGGGCTGCAGGATCGCCGCCACGACCTCGGGCGCGATGCGCTCCGCGTACTCCTGGGTGAGGTGCTGGCCGTCGCCGTACACCGGCGCCGTCCCCACGAACGTCGGGCAGCGGCCGTCGATGCAGAACCACGCCTCCGGGTCGATCGCCCGCGCCCCCGTGGCGGCCGCCACCTGCTGCTCGCTCGCCATCTGCGGGGCGAACGTGTCGGCCGGGCCCCGGAGGCAGTCGTCCGGCCCGTTCAGGCTCGTCGGGCAGGTCTGCAGGCTCTCCGACCCGGGCGGGGCACCCAGGAGGACGACCTCCGCGCCGGATGCCTGGATCCGCCGCACCACCGCGGTGAGCCCTTCGGTGTAGAGGGCGGGCCGGTCGGACTCGCGGGACAGCTGTGCCCGCCACGAGTGGGTCAGCACGACCATCGTCGGCCGCGTCTCGAGGATGTGCTCGATGGCCCACTCGCGGTGCTCCACGCAGCCCTGGAAGGGCTGCCCCTCGAAGAGGGTCATCGAGGTGATGTTGGGGCACAGGCCGAACGTCAGGCTCTGCAGCGACCATCCAGCCGGGACGAGCTCCTGCCGCAGCGCCGGCAGCCACGCGGCGGCGAACGAGTCACCCAGGACGGCGACCGACTGCTCGGCGTCGGCGGGGCCCCAGCGGCACTCGTCGACGTTCGACTCGGAGATGTGGAGGCAGTTGCCCGCCCAGGTCGTGCCGAGGTAGTCGGGTAGTTCGTCCAGCCCCGGATCGAGGTCGGCCGGCCACTCGGTCGCGAACGTCGCCGCCTGGATGTCCCGCTGCAGGGGCGTCAGCGGCGGCAGCCCCTGGTCGGCGGCGGCCTGCTCCGCGTCGGCCGCGGCCTGGACCGCCGCCGCCTGCGCGTCCCCGTCGTCGCCGGCCGGGACGACGACCAGCGCCCCGACGGTCACCGCCACGGCCGCCGCCGTCGCCAGGCCCACGGTGCGCGCGCGCACGAAGGCCCGCCGGGCCCGGGCGGGGTCGACCGGACGGTGCGAGAGCAACCAGTTCGTGTGCAGGACCGGCTGCTCGACGCAGTAGTAGGAGAAGGTCGCCAGCACCAGCGAGACGACGACGACGCCGGCGTAGAACACCGCGGAGCCGGGCAGCACGAGCGCCCCGGCGAGGATCAGCACCGGCCAGTGCCACAGGTACAGCGAGTACGAGATCGCGCCCAGGAAGCCGGCCGGTGCGCTGGAGAGCAGCCACCGCGTCCCCGGCCCGCCCGGCGTGCTCCCCCACGCGACGAGCAGGGCGGCACCCACCACCGGCAGGGCCGCGGCCGTGCCCGGGAACGGCGTGCGTTCGTCGATGAGGAGGGCCGCGGCGACCACCAGGCCCAGCCCGCACCAGGCGAGGACGGCGCGGAGCGCGGCCGGGACGCGGTGCAGCTGGGGCGCGCTGATCGCGATCATCGCTCCCAGGCCGAGTTCCCAGGCGCGGGTGAAGGTGGAGAAGTAGGCGGTCACCGGGGACGCGCTCGTCGCGTGCACCGACCAGGCGAAGGAGGCCGCGGTGACCGTGCCGAGGACGGCCCAGAGCATCACCCGACGTCGTCGCGTCCCGATCAGCGGCAGCGCGAAGGCCAGCAGGATCAGCCCCGGCCAGACCAGGTAGAACTGCTCCTCGACCGCCAGCGACCAGAAGTGCTGCACCAGCGACGGCGCGGCCGTGGCCTCGAAGTAGTCGGTGCCCTGTCGGGCGAAGTTGATGTTCGCGCTGAACAGGGCCGCCCAGACGACGTCGGTGACCGTCTCCCGGAAGCGTCCGCCGAGGAACACGAACCAGGCGGCCGCCGTCGTCACGGCCAGGGTCAGGAACGCCGCCGGGAACAGCCGGCGTGCGCGCCGGGCGTAGAACCCGCGGAACGAGATCTGCCCGGTCCGGGCCCGCTCGCGGACGAGCAGGCTGGTGATCAGGAAGCCCGAGATGACGAAGAAGACGTCGACGCCGATGAACCCACCGGCGGGCCAGCCGAACACGTGGTCGGCGAAGACGAGCGCGACGGCGACGGCGCGGAGGCCCTCGATGTCGGGGCGGAAGTGGTCGCCCCGTGCCACGACCGCGGTGTCGCGGGGCGAGCCGTCCGGCTCAGGACGGCGGACACCGTCCAGAGTCGTCGCGCTCACCATTCCGTGCCTCCGTCGTTCTCGGCCCCCCAGCAGTAGTACAGCTGCCCGGCGGGGACCAATATCCCCTGACATCGGCGGATCCGTCGCGCACCGGCCTCGTCGGGGGTCCCGGCTTCACCGGCAACCCCGCCGACACCAGGCGTGCCCACCCGCATCCTCCGGCAGGCGGGTGCGGTGATCAGGTGCCGCAGAAGGTGCGGAAGGTGCCGGCGAAGTCCTGCGGCGCCGGGGCCGCGTACCGCTCCAGTCCCGGGCGCTCGTCGAAGGGCGCCGCCAGGACCTCCAGGAGAGCCTCCACCGGGGCGAGGTCGCCACCGGTCGCGGCGTCCAGCGCCTCCTCCACCAGGTGGTTGCGGGGGATGTAGACCGGGTTGACCCGGTCCATCGCGCCGCCGTCGGGACCCAGCGCCCGCCACCGTGACAGCCAGGCGTCGAACCCGGCCAGGTCGAGGAAGAGCAGCCGCGCGGGCTCCGCGTCGCCGCGGGCGGCGTCCGCGAGGCGCCGGTAGAACGACGTGTGGTCGACGTGGTCGGCCTGCAGCAGGGGGAGCAGGTCGTCGACCAGCCCCGCCACCGCGGCGTCGTCGGCGTCGTCGGGCAGGCCCAGCTTGGCCCGCATCCCCTCCGACCAGGCCGCCTCGTACCTCGGCCGGAAGGTGCCCAGGGCGGCCTGCGCGAGCTCGATCGACCGCTCCGCGTCGTCGGCGAACAGCGGGAGCATCGCCTCGGCCAGCCGGGCCAGGTTCCACTCGGCCGCCAGCGGCTGGTTGCCGTAGCGGTACCGGCCGCCCTCGTCGATGGAGCTGTAGACGGTGTCCGGGTCGAAGGCCTCCATGAACGCGCAGGGGCCGTAGTCGATCGTCTCGCCCGAGATCGTCATGTTGTCGGTGTTCATCACCCCGTGGATGAACCCGACCAGCATCCACTGCGCCACGAGCGAGGCCTGGACGGCGACCACGGCCTCGAACAGCGCGAGGTAGGGGTTCTCCGCGTCGGCCGCGGCCGGGTGGTGGCGGGTGATCGCGACGTCCGCCAGGCGGCGCAGCAGGGCGTCGTCGCCGGTGCCGCGGGCGTACTGGAAGCTCCCGACCCGTAGGTGGCTGCTCGCCACCCGGGCCAGGACGGCGCCCGGCAGGAGGGTTTCGCGGCGGACGGCGCGGCCGGTGGCGACGACGGCCAGCGACCGGGTCGTGGGGATGCCGAGGGCGTGCATCGCCTCGCCGAGGACGTACTCGCGGAGCATGGGGCCGACGGCGGCCAGCCCGTCGCCGCCCCGTGCGAACGGCGTGCGACCCGAGCCCTTGAGGTGCAGGTCGCGCAGCTCGCCGTCGACGCCGGTGAGCTCGCCGAGCAGCAGGGCCCGCCCGTCGCCCAGCCGGGGCGTGAAGCCGCCGAACTGGTGGCCGGAGTAGGCCTGGGCCACCGGGGTGGCGCCCTCGGGCACCGAGGTGCCGACGAGCAGGCGCAGACCCTCGGGGCTGCGCAGCGCGGCGGGATCGAGGCCGAGCTCGGCCGCCAGCGGCTCGTTGAGCGCGAGCAGGGTCGGCTCGGGCGCCTCCTCGGCCTGCCAGGGCAGTGCCATCTCGGGCAGCGCACGGGCGAAGCGGTCGTCGAGGCCGACGGCCGGGACGGGGAGGACGCTCACGTCATCGACGGTACGTCGCGGCGCGGCCGGGCGTCGGGCCTCGCGCACCGGGAGGACCCCGAGCGCGCAGCCAGGGTCGGATCCGGGGATCACCCGATGGCGCCGGAGGGGGCTGCCTCGGCAGGCTCGTGCCATGACCGACGCAGCCCCGTCCAGCGCTTCCGCCGACGCCCCCACCCCGCCGCCCGCGGCGCCCGGCTACCGCCGCGCACAGCGCAGCGGCACCGACCGGATGGCCGGTGGCGTCTGCGGGGGGCTCGCCGAGTACAGCGGTGTCGACGCCGTCCTGTGGCGGGTGGGGTTCGTCGTCGTCACCCTGCTCGGCGGGTGCGGCGTCCTGCTCTACCTGCTGCTCTGGGTGCTGCTGCCGGCCGGCCCAGGCCCGGTGGACGGGGCGCTGAGCCCGCTCGAGCGGCTCGCCCAGCGCCTGCACGCGGCCATCAACGGGACCGGTGCGGCGCGCGCGTGAGTCAGCCCGCGATGCGGGCGCACTCCTCGCAGCGGGGGGCGTCCGGCGCGGTCGGCCAGTCCAGCCCCGCGGTCGCGGTGACCAGCGAGCCGCAGACCGAGGACTCGAGCCCGTCGACCACCGGCTTGGCCACGGCATGGGAGACCTCGCCCTCCGCCGCGGCGGCGCTCCCGCGCAGCTCGCGGCCGCTCCACACCACGGACGTCCCGGTCACGAAGAGGCTGGCGGTCATGGCGATGATCCTGATCGACCGAAATGACGGCTGGATGACGAGCGACCGACGATTCCGCGGACGTCAGCACCACCGCGGCACTGCCATGATCTGCATCTCCCGACCACTTCTCCGGAGCACTCCGTGACCACGTCCCAGCCCGTTCCCCCGCCGATGGCGGTGCCCCGGTTCCTCGTGAAGCAGCGGATCACCGTGATGGTGAACCGCTACGAGATCCGGGCGGCGAACCCCGACGGCACCGAGGGGCACCTCCTCGCCTTCGCCGAGCAGAAGCGGATGAAGCTCAAGGAGGAGGTCGTCTTCTACTCCGACGAGTCGAAGAGCCGGGCGGTGTTCTCGTTCAAGGCGCGCCAGCGCCTCGACGTGCGCGCCTGGCACGACGTCCTCGACGAGCACGGCGCCCCGCTGGGCAGCTTCGGCAAGAAGTTCGGCGCCAGCCTGCTCCGCTCGACCTGGGAGCTGAAGGCCCCCGGGCTGGAGGCCGTGGGGCGCGAGCGCCGGCCGGTCATCGCGGTCCTGCGCCGCATCTGGGAGCTGATCCCCTACCTCGGCGACGTCTGGGTGCCGTTCGTCTTCCACTTCGACTTCGCCGACACCGCCACCGGCGCCCCGGTCCTGGTGAGCGAGCGGCGGAAGGCGATCCGCGACCGGTACGACGTCCGGGTGCCCGACCCGCGGCTGGACTTCCGGGTGGCCGCGGCCATGGCCGTGGCGCTGGACGCCCTGCAGAGCCGCTGACGCCGCGGGAAGCCTCCGGGGGACGGCGTGGTTGCTCCGGGCAACCGACGTGAAAGGCACCTCTCCATGCGCATCCCGCTGTCCATCCTCGACCTGGCACCGATCAACCGCGGAGAGACGCCGTCGAGCAGCATCGCCGCGAGCGTCGCCCTCGCCCGGCGCGCGGAGGAGCACGGCTACGAGCGGGTCTGGTACGCCGAGCACCACAACATGCCGCGCATCGCCTCCTCGGCGACCAGCGTGCTGATCGCGCACGTGGGCGCGCACACCAGCACGATCCGGCTCGGCGCCGGTGGCGTCATGCTGCCCAACCACTCGCCGCTCACCATCGCCGAGCAGTTCGGCACGCTGGATGCGATGTACCCGGGCCGCATCGACCTCGGGCTCGGGCGCGCGCCCGGCAGCGACCAGAACACGATGTACGCGCTGCGCCGCACCAACGACTCGGCCGACCGGTTCCCGCAGGACGTGCTGGAGCTGCAGGCCTACCTCGCCGGCGAGACCCGCGTGCCCGGGGTCGACGCCATCCCGGGCAAGGGCTCGCACGTGCCGCTCTACATCCTCGGCTCGTCGATGTTCGGTGCCACCCTCGCCGCCGCGCTCGGCCTGCCCTACGCCTTCGCGTCGCACTTCGCGCCGCAGCTGCTGCAGCCCGCCGTCGAGGCCTACCGGCGCGAGTTCAAGCCCTCCGCCCAGCTCGACCGGCCCTACGTCATCGCCGGCATGAACGTCGTCGCCGCCGCCACGGAGGACGCCGCGCGGGAGGAGCTCCGGGCGGTCGAGCGGAACCTCGCCATCGGGCTGTTCGGGCGCGGCCGGTCGCTCACCGACGAGCAGGCCGACCAGTTGCTGGCCCAGGGCGCCGGCCAGCACGTCGAGGGGATGCTCACGCACACCGCCGTCGGCGGTCCCGGTCAGCTGGCCGACTACGTGGCGGGGTTCCGGAAGCTGGCCGACGCCGACGAGCTGATCGTGGCCCACCAGTCCTCGACGGTGGAGGGGCGGCTGCGCTCCGTCGAGCTGCTGGCCGAGGCGATGGAGTCGGTCCGGGCCTGAGGGCCGGCGCCCGGCGTCCCGGCCGGTCAGTCGCCGTCGCCGTCGCAGATCCGGAGGACCAGCCGGCCGCCTTCGACGTCGGCCTCGAAGTCGATCTCCTCGTCGCCGCGGGTGAACTCGATCTCGGCCTCGTCGTCGTCGCTGTCCACCGAGGTGGACCACTCGCCGCTGGACCGCACGTTCAGGGTGAGCTCGCCGGGGCCCTCGAGGCGCAGTTCGATCTCCCCGACGTCGGGGATGACGTACCGGCCGTCGGGCGACTCGGCCACGGGCTGGCAGCTCCCCGGTGACGGACGCGGCACCTGGCCGGGGCTCGCGCCGCCCGGTGAGCCGTCCGGTGGGCTGGGCGAGGAGGTCGGCGGGCTCTCCTCGGACGTCGTCGCGGCCGTGGCGGTGGGTTCCGGGTCGTCCTGCGGCTCGTCGCCGCCGCACGCGACCAGGGCAGACAGCAGGAGCACCGGTAGCAACCCGGCGGGCCGGAAGCGCATGTGCCCTCCCTACCGCCGCGGAGCCACGGGCGCCAGTGCCTCCGGTGCGGCCGCCGGACCCCCGGTGTTTGCTCTCCCCGCCGATGCGGGCAGCCCGGGGCGGTGACCTTCTCGATCGTCGCCCGGGACCCCGAGACCGGGGAGATGGGCGTCGCCACCCAGTCCCAGGCCTTCGCCGTCGGCAACAGCGTTCCGTTCGCGCTGCCCGGTCACGGCGTCATCGCCACCCAGTCGATGGCCGAGCCCATGTACGGCGCCGTCGGCCTGGACCTCCTGCAGGGCGGCTTCACCGCGCAGGAGGTGCTCACCGCCCTCAGCAGCGTCGATCCCCAGCCGGAGCGCCGGCAGCTGGCCATCCTCGGCGTCAACGGGGACCTCGCGGCCTACACCGGCGGGCAGTGCGTCGACGCGGCCGGGCACCTCGTCGGCGACACCTGCGTGGCGCTGGCCAACATGGCCGCCTCGGAGCAGGTGTGGGAGTCGATGGTGGAGCGGTTCGAGGGATCGGGCGGTCCGCTGGCGCAGCGGCTGCTGACCGCCCTGCAGGCGGGGGAGGAGGCCGGTGGCGACTTCCGGGGGCGCCGGTCCGCGGCGATCATGGTCATCCGCGCGACGACCACCGGTCGCCCGTGGCACGACATGGTGGTGGACCTGCGGGTCGACGACTCGGACGAGCCGATCGACGCCCTGGCCGCCCTGCTGGTGACCCGCGCCCGGTACCAGGACGTGGTCCGCGCGTTCCAGCTCGCCATCGACGGCGACCCGTTCACCGCCGATCGCGAGCTCGAGCTGCTGCGGCCCATGGACCCGCAGACCGAACCCGACCAGCTCATGTGGCGGGCGGTCGTCGCCGCGCTGGCCGGCCGGGAGGACGCCGCCCGCGACATGCTCGCCCATCTCGCCGGCTGCGCCCCCCAGTTCCTGGAGGCCGCCCGGCGCTTCGGCAAGGCGGGGCTGATGCCGGCCGACGTCATCGAGAGGATCGTCCCGCCGCGCAGCTGACCGCCAGCGTCAGGACGGCAGGGGGTGCTCGGCCACCAGCCGGCGGGGTGCCCGGCTGGCCCACGCCTCGGCCACCAGCTCGGTCAGCGCCCGGTGGTCGAGGGCGTCCAGCCGGCACATGAGCGCCGGCCGGCCGTCGAAGTGCGACGTGGTGAACCAGACGTCCGGCTCGGTGGCCAGGAGCGCGGCCTTGGCGCCCTCGTCGGGGACGTAGGCCACCAGCACGGGGCCGTCCGGCGCGGCCCCGCCCAGCTCGTCGAGGTCCGTGCGGTGCAGCGGCCGCTCCCGCACGAACGTCCTCCCGCGCACCAGCCAGCGGCGGCGTCCGGATGCGGACACCGCCTCGGTGGTCGCCGGCAGCGCCAGGCAGGCGCGAGCGACGTCGTCCCAGGTCAGCACGGGGATCGATTCTCGTCGACGGGAGGGCTCCGGGGAGACGACGTCCCCCGGTCGAGGGAGAGCCGCGGCCCGGTTGCGGAGAAGTGCTCTAGATCACCCTGCCACCGGCCGATGGGAGGGCATGGGCGAACGGCACCCCGACGTCCTCGTGGACCTGTCCGACGAGGCGCGCGACGACGAGCGGTCCCTGCGTGCCGTCCGCCTGCTCGCCGCCGGATTCGTCGGGATGTGGGTGGCGGCGCTCGCGGCCGCCGGGCTGGGCGTCGACGCCGTCGGCGACCTGCTGGCGGCGCAGGGCAAGCTCGTGTTCCTCGCCGGCCTGGTGCTGATCCTCGTCGTCCGCGGCGCCGGGTCGCCCGCCGACCGCACCTCCTGGTGGTGCTTCGCCGCCGCGGTCTTCTGCTACCTGGGCGGGGCCAGCCTCTACGAGTTCCACTACCGCGGGCTCGACGTCGTGCCCCGGCCGGCGTGGTCCGACATCGCGTACCTGGGCTTCTTCCCCCTGGCCTTCGCAGCGTTCCTGCTGCTCCTCCGGGCCCGCGTCGGGCGGCCGACGGCCAGCATGTGGCTCGACGTCCTCGTGACCGGCTGCACCGCCGCCGCGGTGGCCGCCGCGGCCGGCATCGGGGCGCAACTGCAGGCCACCGACGGCAGCGTCCTCGTCGTCACGACCGCGATGCTCTACCCGATCGGCGACCTGCTGCTGCTGAGCCTCATCGCCGGTGGCCTGGTGCTCATCGGCCGGGGAGCGGGGCCGGGCTGGTGGTGGGTCACCGCCGGCCTCGGCATCTTCGTCGTCACCGACACCGTCTACGCCTACCAGTCGGCGCACGGCACCTACGTCGTCGGCGGACCGCTGGACATCGCCTGGGGGCTCGCCTTCGTCTGCTGCGGCATGGCCGCCACCCAGCGCACCGCCCCGCGCACGACGCCGCGCCCCGACGGGGGCAGCGCACTGCTGATCCCCGGGGTCTGCTCGCTCGTCGCCCTCGCCCTGCTCTTCCGCGGGTACCTCGGACCGGGCGACCCGGTGGCCGGCGGGTTCGCGCTCGTCGCCGTCCTCGCCGCGCTGGCCCGCACGGGTCTGACCTTCCGCGACGTCCGGGCGCTCGCCGACAGCCGCCGGCAGGCGCGCACCGACGAGCTCACCGGCCTGCCCAACCGGCGCTCGGTGTTCGAGGCGCTCGGGGCGGCCGACCTGCGGCTGTCCGAGGGCGAGCGCACCGCCGTCCTCGTGATCGACCTGGACCGCTTCAAGGAGATCAACGACTCGCTCGGGCACGCCGTCGGAGACGCCCTGCTGGCGCAGGTCGGTCCCCGCCTGCGCGGCCAGCTCCGCACCGGTGACGTGCTGGCCCGCCTCGGTGGCGACGAGTTCGTCGTCCTCGCCGACGACCTGGACGCCGACGGCGCCCAGCTGCTCGCCGACCGGCTCCGGGCCCAGCTGCAGCGGCCGTTCGCCTTCAGCGGCATGGGTCTCAGCGTCGACGCCAGCGTCGGCGTCGCCGTCGGGCCGGAGGACTCGGCCAGCGCCGCGGAGCTCCTGCAGCTGGCGGATCTGGCCATGTACTCGGCCAAGTCCACCCGCAGCGGGGTCGCGACCTACGACGAGGACCGCGACGGGCACGGCCGGCACCGGCTGGAGGACGTCGCCCAGCTGCGCCGCGCCATCGAGGGCGGCGAGCTGGTGCTGCACTACCAGCCCAAGCTGGCACTCCCGACCGGCCGCGTCGACGGCGTGGAGGCGCTCGTCCGCTGGCAGCACCCCACCCGTGGCCTGCTCTACCCCGACGCGTTCATCGACCTCGCCGAGTCCGCGGGCCTCATGGCCCAGCTGACCGACCGGGTCGTCGACGTGGCGCTGGCCCAGTGCCGCGCCTGGGCCGACCGCGGCCGCCGGCTGACCATGGCGGTCAACGTCAGCCCGTCCAACCTGGTCGACGAGGAGTTCCCGGACCAGGTGCGCGCGCTGCTCGCCAGGTACGACCTGCCGGCTGCCTGCCTCGTCCTCGAGGTGACCGAGAGCCTGCTCATGGAGGACCGCGAGCGGGCCGTGCGGGTGCTCCGCCGGCTGCGCGACGACGGTGTCGGGGTCGCCATCGACGACTACGGCACCGGTTACTCCAGCCTGGCCTACCTGGCGGCGCTACCGGTCACCGAGCTGAAGCTGGACCGCATCTTCGTCGGCGCCATGACCGGGAGTCCCCGCGCCGAGTCGATCGTCACCTCCACGCTGCAGCTGGCCCACGCCCTCGGGCTGGTGCTGGTGGCGGAGGGCGCCGAGGACCAGGACACCGTGGACGCGCTCGCCGGCCTCGGCTGCGACGTCGTCCAGGGCTACCACCTCAGCCGGCCGCTGCCCGCCGAGGCGCTGTGGACCTGGCTCGAGGATCGAAGCCGCACCTCCGTGCGCTGAGCCCGACGACGGCACCGGGACTTTCGGCGCCGAAAGTCCCGGAGACGGCGGAGGGCGGGGATCCCGGTGTGGGGATCCCCGCCCGTCGCGGTGTCGTCCGGAGGACGACGACGTGCTCAGCTCTTGGGGCGGGCCCCTGCGCGCAGGGCGCCGAGCAGGTCGTGGTTCAGCCGCGAGATGGTCTCCATCGAGATGCCCTTCGGGCACGCGTGGGAGCACTCGCCGATGTTCGTGCAACCACCGAAGCCCTCGAGGTCCTGCTGGTGGACCATGTTGACCACGCGGTCGTTGCGCTCGGGCTGGCCCTGGGGGAGCAGGCCGAGGTGGGTGACCTTGGCGGCCGTGAACAGCATCGAGGACGCGTTCGGGCAGGCGGCCACGCAGGCGCCGCAGCCGATGCAGGTCGCGGCGTCGAAGGCGGCGTCGGAGTCCTTCTTCGGCACCGGCGTCGCGTGCGCCTCGGGTGCGGTCCCGGTCGGGACGGAGATGTACCCACCGGCCTGGATGATCCGGTCGAACGCGCGCCGGTCGACGGCGAGGTCCTTGATCACCGGGAACGGCGAGGCGCGCCACGGCTCGATGTCGATCGAGTCGCCGTCCTTGAACGAGCGCATGTGCAGCTGGCACGTGGTGGTCTGCTGGGGGCCGTGTGCCTCACCGTTGATCATGAGGCCGCACATGCCGCAGATGCCCTCGCGGCAGTCGTGGTCGAAGGCGACCGGGTCGTCGCCCTGCATGATCAGCTGCTCGTTGAGCACGTCGAGCATCTCGAGGAACGACATGTCGGGGGAGATGTCGGTGACCTTGTAGGTCACCATCTTGCCCTTGACCGTCGGCCCCTGCTGGCGCCAGACGCGCAGCGTGAGGTTCATGCCGCGCTTGCCGGCGCCGGGGTCGCCGACGCTGGAGCGCATGGTGCCTTCGTGGGTCGCTGTCACTTGTAGCTCCGCTGGGCGAGGTGGACGTACTCGTAGTCGAGGTCTTCGCGGTGGAGCACCGGGGGCTGGCCCTCCGGCGTCCACTCCCAGGCAGCGACGTAGGCGAAGTTCTCGTCGTCGCGCAGCGCCTCGCCCTCGGGGGTCTGGCTCTCCGCCCGGAAGTGCCCGCCGCAGCTCTCGCGGCGGTGCAGGGCGTCGATGCACATGAGCTCGGCGAGCTCGATGAAGTCGGCGACCCGGCCGGCGTGCTCCAGCGTCTGGTTGAACGAGTGCCAGTCGCCGGTGACCTTGACGTTGGTCCAGAACTCCTGGCGGATCTCCTGGATCCGCTCGACTGCCTTGCGCAGGCCCTCGTCCGTGCGCTCCATCCCGCACAGGTCCCACATCAGCTGGCCGACCTCGCGGTGGAAGGACGCCGGGGTGCGGGTGCCGTTGATGCTGAGCAGCTTCTGCACCTGCGACTGGACACCCTGCATCGCCTCGACGGCAGCGGGGTGCGACTCGTCGACGGCCGGGAACGGCCCGTCGGCCAGGTAGTCGCTGATCGTCGAGGGGAGCACGAAGTACCCGTCGGCCAGGCCCTGCATGAGGGCGCTGGCGCCCAGGCGGTTCGCGCCGTGGTCGGAGAAGTTGGCCTCACCGATCACGAACATCCCCGGGATCGTCGACTGCAGGTCGTAGTCGACCCACAGGCCACCCATCGTGTAGTGCACCGCGGGGTAGATGCGCATCGGGACCGCGTAGGGGTCCTCGCCCGTGATCTGGGCGTACATGTCGAAGAGGTTGCCGTACTTCGCCTCGACCGCCGGCCGGCCGAGCCGCTCGATGGCCTCGGCGAAGTCCAGGTAGACGCCCAGCCCGCCGGGGCCGACGCCGCGGCCCTCGTCGCACACGTTCTTGGCCTGGCGGGACGCGATGTCGCGGGGGACCAGGTTGCCGAACGAGGGGTAGAGCCGCTCGAGGTAGTAGTCGCGCTCGGACTCGGGGATGTCGCGGGGGTCGCGGTCGTCGCCGCGCTCCTTGGGCACCCACACCCGGCCGTCGTTGCGCAGCGACTCCGACATCAGGGTCAGCTTCGACTGGTAGTCGCCCTTGACCGGGATGCAGGTCGGGTGGATCTGCGTGTAGCAGGGGTTGGCGAAGTACGCGCCCCGCTTGTGCGCCCGCCAGATCGCCGTGGTGTTGGAGCCCTTGGCGTTCGTGGAGAGGTAGAAGACGTTGCTGTAGCCACCGCTGGCGATGACGACGGCGTCGGCGAAGTGGGTGCTGATCTCACCGGTGACGAGGTCGCGGGCGACGATGCCGCGGGCCCGGCCGTCGACGACGATCAGGTCGAGCATCTCGGTGCGGGCGTTCTGCTCGACGGTGCCGGCCGCGATCTGCCGCTCGAGGGCCTGGTAGGCGCCGTAGAGCAGCTGCTGGCCCGTCTGACCACGGGCGTAGAAGGTGCGCGACACCTGGGTGCCACCGAACGAGCGGTTGTCGAGCAGGCCGCCGTACTCGCGGGCGAAGGGCACGCCCTGGGCCACGCACTGGTCGATGATGTTGACGCTGACCTCGGCGAGGCGGTGCACGTTGTTCTCGCGCGAGCGGAAGTCGCCGCCCTTGACCGTGTCGTAGAACAGCCGGTGCACGCTGTCGCCGTCGTTGCGGTAGTTCTTGGCGGCGTTGATGCCGCCCTGCGCGGCGACGCTGTGCGCCCGGCGCGGGCTGTCCTGGTACCAGAAGGACTTCACCTGGTAGCCGGCCTCGCCGAGCGTCGCGGCGGCGGAGCCGCCGGCGAGGCCGGTGCCGACGACGATGACCGTCATCTTCCGGCGGTTGGCCGGGTTGACCAGGCGGCCGCGGAACTTGCGCTCGCTCCAGCGCTCCCCGATCGGGACGTCGGAGGGCGCCTTGGTGTCGGCGATCGGGTCGCCTTCGGTGAAGAGGTCGAGAGGCATGCCTGGGTCTCCTAGGCGGAAGAGTCTTAGTCGATCAGACCGAAGAGGACGGAGAAGGGCACGAGCAGGAAGCCCAGGGTGAGCAGCGTGGCGATGCCGGTGGCCGCGTAGTTCACCGTCACCTCGCGACGGCGGTTGCTCTGCCCGAGGGTCTGGGTGGCGCTCCAGATGCCGTGCCGGAGGTGCATGCCGACCAGGATCACCGCGATCGCGTAGAAGGCGGTGGACACCGGGTTGGAGAAGCTCGCGACCAGGCGGTCGTACGGCTCCGCGTCGCCCTGGCTGTTGACGGTGCCGAAGGTGAGGTCGAGCAGGTGCCAGATGACGAAGGCGGCGATGATCACGCCACCCCAGCGCATGGTCCGCGAGGCGTAGCTCTGCGCGGCGCTCTTCTTGGTGACGTACCGCTCGGGGCGGGCCCGCCGGGCCTGGCGCCACAGCGAGACGGCCGCCCAGATGTGCGCCAGCACGGCGACGAGCAGGATGATCCGGATCAGCCAGAGCGTGGTGGCGCCCGGCAGGGCCGGGTTGCCGATCGTCCGCAGCCACTCCGAGTAGTGGTTGAACTCCTCGGCGCCCGAGAACGCCTTGAGGTTTCCGATCATGTGCGCGATCAGATACAGCACCAGGATGATGCCGCTGACCGCCATGACGACCTTCTTGAAGACCGAACTCGTCTTCGCCGCCTTGGGAGTTCTGCGCTGAACGCCGTCCGTCACCGTGACCACGGCGACAAAACTAGGACGTTCCAGGTCCGGTGACCATGTCAACGCGCGGTGACCCCTCTCTCGTAAGGCTTGCCTTACCGGCCGACCGGGTCGTTGACTGACGGGTGGCCCGCAGCCGAGAAAAGAGGAAAGCCATGCCTGGACCCACCCGGGGCTTTCTCGGCCGACGTCGCGACCGCGACCCCCGGTTGCCCCCCGGCCAGTACGACGCGGGTTCCGACTGGCCGGTGCTCACCGCCGAGCCGACCCCGCGGATCACCCCGGAGACGTGGTC
The DNA here is from genome assembly GCF_000582785.1 of Candidatus Blastococcus massiliensis AP3. Lineage (GTDB taxonomy): Bacteria > Actinomycetota > Actinomycetes > Mycobacteriales > Geodermatophilaceae > Blastococcus > Blastococcus massiliensis. The sequence continues at coordinate 1,075,854 of NZ_HG931173.1, read as the reverse complement.
GATCACCGTCGACGGCGCCGTGGAGAGCCCGACCACCTGGGACTGGGACGAGGCGCACGCGCTGCCCCGGTCGGAGTACCGCGGCGACATCCACTGCGTGACGACCTGGTCGAAGTTCGGCACCTGGTTCGCCGGCGTCAGCGTCGACACGCTGCTCGAAGCCGCCCGGCCGACGGCCGAGGCGCGGTTCGTCATGGCGACGTCGAAGACCGGCTACACGACCAACCTCCCGCTCGAGCACGTCACCGGCGGGCAGGCCTGGATCGTCTGGGAGTACGACGGGAAGCCGTTGCCGATCGAGCACGGCGGTCCGGTCCGGCTGCTCGTGCCGCACCTGTACTTCTGGAAGAGCGCCAAGTGGATCACCCGGCTCACGCTGCTGAAGCGCGACCAGCCCGGGTTCTGGGAGCAGAACGGCTACCACGACCTCGGCGACCCCTGGCGCCAGCAGCGCTACCAGGGTGATTAGCCCGCTGTCCGGTGCCGGCCGCGCGGCGCCGGCCGGGGGATGGCGGACCGCGACGGTGGCGGGCGTGCGGCGCCCGGTGCAGCGCTCGGTGCAGTTGCGCCTCGACGTCCACGACCGGGTCGACCACCTGCCCGGGCAGCACTACGTCGTCCGGCTGACCGCCGAGGACGGCTACACCGCCCAGCGCTCCTACTCCGTGGCCTCCGCGCCGGCCGACCCGCTCGTGGAGCTGTTCGTCGAGCGGCTCGACGACGGCGAGGTGTCGATCCACCTGGCCGATGTCGTGGAGCCCGGCGACGAGCTGGAGCTGCGGGGGCCGATCGGCGGCTGGTTCGTCTGGGACGGCGAGTCGCCGGCCCTGCTGGTCGCCGGCGGGTCCGGTGTCGTCCCGTTCGTGTCGATGCTGCGGCACGCCCGCGCCACCGGACGGGAGGACCTGCTGCGGATCGCGGTCTCCGCCCGCACCCTCGCCGGCCTGCCGTACGCCGACGAGCTGGTCGCCGCGGGCGCGCTGATCGCGCTCACCCGCGAGGCATACGGCATCCGGCCGGCCGGACGGCTGCACGCCGAGGAGCTCCTCCCGCTGTGGGAGCCCGACCAGACGGTGTACGTCTGCGGGTCGGCGCCGTTCGCGGAGGCGGCGACCCAGCTGCTGCTGGCGTCGGGACGCCCGGCGTCGTCCATCCGGGTGGAGCGCTTCGGCCCCAGCGCCTGACCTGCGTGGACGCCCGGCGACCCGGGTAGGGCCCCGGCATGTCGACCGCCGAGCTCGCCCCGACGGGCACCACCACCCCCGGCCCCCTGGACCCCGCCCTCGCCGGCCGCCTCGCGGCGCTGGTCACCGCGGCCCCCGGACGCCCCCGCCAGGCGTCGCACGCGCCTGTCGACGGGGCGGTGATCGGGGAGGTGCCGACCTGCACCGCCGAGGACGTCGCCGAGGCGCAGCGCAGGGCGCGGGCGGCCCAGGCCGAGTGGGCGGCCCGCCCGCTGGCCGAGCGCTGCGCGGTGATGCTCCGCTACCACGACCTGGTGCTCGAGCGGCAGGAGCAGATCCTCGACGTCACCCAGGCCGAGACCGGCAAGAACCGGGTCAGCGCCTTCGAGGAGCTGGCCGACGTCGCCATGACCGCGCGGTACTACGCGAACACCGCGGCGAAGCATCTGCGCCCGACGCGCCGCCAGGGTGCGCTGCCGGTGCTGACCCGCACCGTCGAGCACCACCACCCCAAGGGCCTGGTCGGGGTCATCAGCCCGTGGAACTACCCGCTGACCCTGGCGGTGTCCGACGCGATCCCGGCGCTGCTGGCCGGCAACGGCGTCGTCCTCAAGCCCGACGCCCAGACGCCGTTCACCGCCCTGATCGCCGTCGAGCTCCTGTTCGAGGCCGGCCTGCCGCGAGACCTCTTCCAGGTGGTGACCGGTGCCGGGAAGGTGCTCGGGGCGCCGCTGATCGAGGGCGTCGAGTACCTGATGTTCACCGGCTCCACCGCGACCGGACGGATCGTCGCCGAGCAGTGCGCCCGCCGGCTGATCGGCTTCTCGGCCGAGCTGGGCGGCAAGAACCCGATGGTCGTCCTGGCAGACGCCGATCTGGACAAGGCGGTCGAGGGCGCCATCCGCGCCTGCTTCTCCAACTCCGGCCAGCTGTGCATCAGCATCGAGCGGATGTACGTCGAGGACGCGGTCTACGACCGGTTCGTGCCCGCCTTCGCCGAGCGCGTGCAGGCGATGAGGCTGGCTGCGGGGACCACGTGGGACGCCGAGATGGGATCCCTCGTCAGCCAGGACCAGTTCGACGCGGTGCGCGCGCACGTCGACGACGCCGTCGCCAAGGGGGCGCGGGTCCTGGCCGGCGGGAAGCCCCGCCCCGACCTCGGGCCGCTGTTCTACGAGCCGACGGTGCTCGAGGGCGTCACCGAGGAGATGGACCTCTGCCGCGACGAGACGTTCGGCCCGGTGGTCGCCGTGACGCGGGTCCGCGACGCCGACGAGGCGGTCGAGCGGGCCAACGACACGGAGTACGGCCTCAACGCCAGCATCTGGTCGAGTCCGCGGCGGGGCGCCGAGCTCGCCACCCGGATCCGGTCGGGAACGGTGAACGTCAACGAGGCCTACGCCGCGGCCTGGGCCTCCCACGACGCCCCCATGGGCGGCATGAAGGACTCCGGCGTCGGCCGGCGGCACGGGGCCGAGGGGATCCTCAAGTACACCGAGTCGCAGACCGTCGCGGTGCAGCGCGGGCTGCCGATCGGGCCGATGCCCGGCCTGCCCCTGGAGAAGTACGCCTCGGTGATGACCGCCGGTCTGAAGCTGCTGAAGCGGACGCCGTTCCTGAAGTGATCCGCGGTCGTCAGGCGGTCGGGTCCCGGCGCAGCGCGGCGAAGTCGCGGCCGTGGGGGAGCCCGGCGACGAGTTCCAGCAGGGCGTCGTGCAGCCGCCCGTTGGTGGCCAGCACGGTGCCGTCGCCGAGCAGGACGGGGCGCCCGGACAGGTCGGTGACCCGCCCGCCCGCCTCGCCGACGAGCAGGGGCAGGACGGCGAGGTCCTCGTAGCCCATCGGCTGGCCGGCGATGACGAGCGCGTCGGCCAGCCCGGTGGCGAGGTCCACGTCGCCCTTGGTCCACGGCTGCAGGTACAGCTCGCGGTGCAGCGTGAGCAGCAGCTCCTCCGACCAGGCCAGCGGGTTGAGCATCTCCACCACGGCGCCGCGCAGCCGCTCGTGGTCGTTGACGTGCACCTGCCGCAGCGGTCGGCCGGCCAGCGAGTGCCAGCAGCCCAGCCCCCGGCCGGCGTAGAGCACCTCGTCGCTCATGGGGTAGCCGGCGACGGCGACCGCCGGCCCCTCGGCGTCCTCCACGGCCAGCAGCACGTTGAACGTCGGCACCCGCTGGGCGAACAGGCTGGTGCCGTTGATCGGGTCGAGCACCCAGCGCCGGCGGTCGGTCCCCGCACAGGGTTCGGACTCCTTCCCGAGCACGGCATCGTCGGGGTAGCGGGCGGAGATCCGGGTGCGCAGCAGCCGCTCCACCTCCACCTCGACCGGTGTCGTCGCGCCGGCGGCGCCGGTCCGCGGCATGGCCTCGGCGAACCGCCGGGCCGCCAGCCCCCCGGCCTCCTCGACCAGCTCCACGGCGTACTCGAGCAGGTCGCGGTCCACGGTCGCCGATCTTGCTGGTCCGCGTGGCCGGGGGCGACCCGAGGTGTGGGGCCGAGCCCGCTCCGGGTAGGGCCGCGCGAGCACGCGCCGCCCGGATCCCGGTCCCGGTGTCCGACCTGGAGGAGAACCGTGGACGAGCAGGACGAGAAGCGTGCCGACCTGGGCGATACCGACGCGCCGGCCGAGGACGAGGTGGCCCAGGCGTTCGAGAAGATCGTCAGCGAGGGCGCCCAGCGCCTGCACCGCCGGTGGCGCGAGGTGCTGGCGACGGGGCTCGCCGGCGGGCTGGACATCGCCGTCGGCGTGCTGGCCCTGCTCGCCGTCCTCGAGGCGACGGGCAGCGAACTGCTGGCGGGGCTGGCCTTCAGCGTCGGCTTCATCGCGCTGATGCTCGGGCGCAGCGAGCTGTTCACCGAGGGGTTCCTGGTCCCGGTGACGGCGGTGTTCGCCGGCCGGGCGAGCAGCGCTCAGCTGGCCAAGCTGTGGGCCGGGACGCTGGTGGCGAACCTGGTCGGCGGCTGGCTGGTCATGTGGGTGGTCGTGCAGGGGTTCCCCGACCTGACCGGCGCCGCCGTCGAGTCCGCGGCCCGTTTCGTCGAGGCGCCCCTGGACCTGCGGTCGGTCTGCCTGGCCTTCCTGGCGGGCAGCGTGATCACGCTGATGACCCGCATGCAGCACGGCGCGGACTCAGAGACCGGGAAGCTCGCCGCCTCCGTCATCGGCGGCTTCCTGCTCGCCGGTCTGGTGTTGTTCCACTCGGTCCTGGACTCGCTGCTGATCTTCGGTGCCCTGCACGCGGGCGCCCCGTTCGGCTACGCGGACTGGCTGGCCTGGTTCTGGTACACGGTGCTGCTCAACATGGCGGGCGGGTTGTTCGTCGTCACCCTGATCCGTCTCGTCCGCAGCAAGGAGCTCATCGAGCGCGAACGGGAGACCGTCCGCCGGGAGGGGTAGCGCGTCCCTCTTCCACCGGGGCGCCGCGCTGGCCATGCTGGCCCGGTGATCGAGCTCGACGGCCTGACCAAGGAGTACCGCTCCCGGGTCGCCGTCGACGACCTGACCGCGACCGTCCACCCGGGCCGGGTCACGGGCTTCCTCGGGCCGAACGGCTCGGGCAAGACCACCACGCTGCGCTGCGTGCTCGGGCTCACCCGCCCCACCTCGGGGACGACGCGGGTGCTCGGCCGCCCCTACCGCGAGCTGGCCCACCCCATGCGCCGGGTGGGAGCCCTCATCGATCCCCGGGCACGGCACCCGGGACGGACGGCGCACGCCCATCTGCTGGCCCTGGCGCAGAGCAACCGGCTGCCCGCGCACCGGGTGGACGACGTCATCGAGCTCGTCGGCCTGGGCAGCGTGGCGCATGACCGGGTACGGGGCTTCTCGCTCGGCATGGGTCAGCGATTGGGCATCGCGGCCGCGCTGCTCGGGGACCCCGACGTCCTGCTGCTCGACGAGCCGGTGAACGGCCTGGACCCCGAGGGCATCCGGTGGGTGCGGGAGCTGCTCCGCGACCTCGCCGACGAGGGGCGCACCGTGCTCGTCTCCAGCCACCTCATGAGCGAGATGGAGGACACCGCCGACCACCTCGTCGTCCTCGGGCGGGGGCGGCTGCTGGCCGACCTCCCGATGGCGGACCTGCTGGGCGCGCACTCGGCCGTCCGGGTGCGCAGCCCGCAGGCGCCGGTGCTGGCGGCCGCTCTGCAGCGGGCCGGCGCCACCATCGAGCTGCAGATCGACGGGTCCCTGCGGGTGGAGGGCCTCGACGCCGAGCAGGTGGGTGACGTCGCGTTCCTGTCCGGCGTCCGCGTGCACGAGCTCAGCCGCGTCACGGCGTCGCTGGAGGCGGCCTACCTGGCGCTGACCGGCGACGAGGTCGAGTACCGGGCGGCGGTGCCGTGAGCGGCGTCCCGTTCTCGGCGGTGCTGCGCAGCGAGTGGACCAAGCTCTGGTCGGTCCGCTCGACCTGGTGGGCGACGGCGGTCTTCGTGCTCGTGGTGGGAGCGGTCGGGGCGCTGGCCGCCGCCGGGACCGACACGGAGGAGCGCCCCGAGGTCGCGGTGCAGACGGCGCTGGTCGGGTTCGCCTTCGGGCAGCTCGTCCTGCTCGTGGTGGGGGTGCTGGCCGTCAGCGCCGAGTTCGCGTCGGGCAGTGCGGTGGCCACGCTCACCGCCGTCCCACGGCGCACCCGCCTGCTGCTGGCCAAGACGGCCGTCGTCGTCACCTACTGCGTCCTTCTCGGCGCGGTGCTGGCCGCGCCCTGCTTCCTCGCCGCCCGCACGCTCACCGCGGTGCCCGGCGGTGTCCCGCCGACCGACCACGAGGTGCTGCGCACGCTCGGCCTCCAGGTCGCCGCCACGGCGCTGGTGGGCGTGCTCGGGGTGGCGCTGGGCGCGGTGCTGCGCTCCACCGCCGGGGCGGTCGGGGTGGGGGCGGCGCTGGTGTTCGCGCTGCCACCGGTGCTCGCGCTGTCCGGACCGTCGTGGGCCGAGCGGCTCTCGCAGGCGCTGCCCATGCTGCGGGTGGGCCAGGACGCCTTCTTCGCGGTGCCCACGACCTGGCAGGTGGGCACTGGCGTCGTCGCGGCCTGGGCGGTGGGTGCCTGGGTCCTCGGCGTCGTCCTCTTCGAGCGGCGGGACGTCTAGTGGACGACGCGCCATGGGGAGCGGTCGCCCTCGGGCTGCTGTTCGGAGCGGCGCTCATCGGCGTCGGCCTGAGGGGCGCCGTCGACTGGCTGAGCCGGTTGATCTAGGCGCGCGCGGCCGTGCGGATCGCGCTGACGTAGCGCGCCGTGGCCAGCCGCTGCAGCACCATGCTCAGCGGCCCGGCGAGCCGGGCGGCGGGGGAGGCCAGCCGGAAGAACACCCGGATCTCGTACACCACCTCGCCGGCCGGGGTCAGCCGCACGACGAAGCGCTCCTCACCGCTCTCCGGGTGGCCGGGCAGCGTGCCGTAGGCGAAACCGCGCTCGTCGCCGTCGGTGGCCGCCCACACCACGCGGCAGGGGATGTCGTAGCCGAGCCGGGGGAGGCCCGCGGTGAGGACGACAACGGTGCCGGGGCGTCCGGCCGGACCGTCCGCGCGCACCCGCAGGCCGGCGCCCCGCTGCTGACCCCAGTCGAGGACGGCGGTCGCGGCGCGCTCGAAGTCCGCCCGTCCCGAGCCGACGACGGCGGTGTGCGTGGCGTGGTGGTAGCCGGCGGGCAGCTCCGCCGCGCCGGTGCCGCCGACCTCGTCGTAGGTGAACGGGGCATCGACGAGGTCGGCAGGTGTCAGCGTGCGGAGGAGGCCCACGTCATGCAGTCTCGCCGACCCGCGCGCCGGTAGGGTCCCCGGCACTGTGCTCGCCTCCGTCACCGCCACCCGCTACGTCACCCCGCTGCGCGAGGGTGGCTCGCTGCCGGGGCTGATGGAGGCCGACGACCTGGGCACCTACGTCGTCAAGTGGCGGGCGGCGGGGCAGGGCGTGAACGTCCTGGTCGCCGAGGTGGTCTGCGGGGAGCTGGCGCGGGCACTGGGCCTGCCGGTGCCGACGCTGGTGACCGTCGACGTCGCCCCGGAGCTCGCCGTGGGGGAGCCGGACGTCGAGGTGCAGGACCTGTTGCAGCGCTCCGCCGGGCTCAATCTCGGCCTGGACTACCTGCCCGGGGCGCTGGACTTCGAGGCCGGTGCCGACGGGGTGGACGGCGGGCCGGCCGGCCGGGTGCTGTGGTTCGACGCGCTGGTCGGCAACGTCGACCGCTCGTGGCGGAACCCGAACATGCTCTTCTGGCACGGCGAGCTGCAGCTGATCGACCACGGCGCCGCGCTGACGTTCCACCACCACTGGCCGGGCGCAGGAGCCGCCGTGACGCGGCCCTACGACGCGTCGACGCACGCGCTGATCGAGTGCGCGCCCGACGTACCGGCCGCCGACACCGCGCTGGCCCCGCTGGTCACCCGCGAGCTGCTGATGGGCGTGCTGGCGCTGGTGCCCGACGAGTGGCTGGAAAGCGAGCCGCCCGGGGACCTGCGCGGCCGGTACGCCGACCAGCTGCTCGCGCGGCTGGACGCCCGGGACGCCTGGCTGCCCGGGCTGGTGGCCGCCGCGGAGGCCGGTGGAGCGGGCCGCCGGCGGGCGCCGCGGGGCGAGAACCGCCCCTCCTGGCTGGGGCCTCCGCCGCCGGAAGGGGTCACCCAACGATGAGCCGAGACACCTTCGAGTACGCGGTGCTGCGGGTGGTGCCGCGCGTCGAGCGCGGGGAGTTCCTCAACGCCGGCGTCCTCGTCTACTGCCGGCAGCGGGACTACCTGGGGTCGCGGGTGCAGCTGGACCCCGAACGACTGCGCGCCCTGGACCCCACGGCCGACGCCGCCGCGATCGAGCGCGCCCTGCAGGCCGCGGCCGACGTGTGCGCCGCCGACCCGGGTGCGGGCGCGGCCGGGCGGGAGGCGCTCGGATCGCGGTTCCGCTGGCTGACCGCACCCCGCAGCACGGTCATCCAGCCGGGGCCGGTGCACACCGGGCTCACCGAGGACCCCGACGCCGAGGCCGACCGGCTGTTCCGCCTGCTCGTCCTGCCCGTCACCGGCGTGTAGTCCACCGGGTCCGGACTTCCGGCGCCGGAAGTCCGCCGGGGCCGGGGGGCGGTTCGTGCACTAGACGCCGTCGGGGAGCAGGGGGTCGATGCGGCGGGCGAGCTCGAGGTCGAGCTCGCTCACCCCGCCGGCGGAGTGGCTGACCAGCGTCAGGTGCAGGGTGCGCCAGCGCAGGTCGACGTCGGGGTGGTGGTCCATCTCCTCGGCGACGTCGGCGATCGCCACGATCGCGGCGACGGCGTCCCGGAAGCTCGGCAGTTCGACGGTGCGCCGCAGCCCGTCGGCGTCGCCGGACCACCGGGGCAGACCGGTCAGCGCATCGGCGACGGCGTCGGGGGAGAGGCGGGGAGGTCGCGGCATGTGCCGATCCTCCCGACGGTCCTCTTTCAGGTGTGCAGGCCGCACTCGGTCTTGGTGGAGCCCGCCCAGCGGCCGGCGCGGGGATCCTCACCGGGTGCGACCGGCCGGGTGCAGGGCGCGCAGCCGATCGAGCCGTAGCCGAGCTCGAACAGCGGGTTCACCGGGATCTGGTGCTCGGCGACGTAGGCGTCGACGACGTCCTGGGTCCAGGCGGCCATCGGGTTGACCTTCACCATGCCGCGCTTGGCGTCCCAGTCGACCAGCTTCGTGTCCGCACGGGTCGGGGACTCGTCGCGGCGCACCCCGGACCCCCACGCGGCGAACCCGGCGAGCGCCTCGGCCAGCGGCTTCACCTTGCGCAGCTCGCAGCAGAGGTCGGGATCGCGGTCGTGCAGCTCCGCGCCGAACGAGAGGTCCTGCTCCCCTACGGTCTGGGGCGGGGTGACGTTGAGCAGCGTGATCGGCAGGACGCCGCTGATCCAGTCGCGGGTGCCGATCGTCTCCGCGAAGTGGTAGCCGGTGTCGAGGAAGATCACGTTGACGCCGGGGATCGCGCGGCTCGCCAGGTGCGAGAGCAGCCCGTCGGCCATGGACGACGTGATCGCGAACCGCTCGCCGAAGGTGTCGCCGGCCCAGCTCAGCACGGCGAGGGCCTGCTCGACGGGGTCGGCGATGCCGCTGAAGCGGGCGTCGGCCTCGGCGGCCAGTTCCGGCGAGGCGCCGATGGCGATCGTCACTGCTGCACCCCCGTTGCGATCAGGCGGACCGAGAACGCCCGCAGGCAGGCGCTGCAGCGCCAGCCCGAATTCGACTCACCCTCGTACGGGGTCAGGTCCTCGTCCCCGCAGTACGGGCAGTGGAACACCGGCAGCTGCCGGGTCCTTCCCGCGCCCGCCTCCTCGCTCACAGGAGCACCGTCACAGCAACCAGGCCTCCTCGGCCCGGGAGACGTAGTGGGCGAAGGACTCGCCCGGGGTCCGGTGCTCCAGGAAGCCGCGCAGCACCCGCTCGCAGTAGTCGGCGGTCTCGGCCTTGGTCACCTTGTGCCCGCGGAACTTGCGGCCGAAGGTCGCCTCGACGCCGAGGTGGCCGCCCAGGTGCACCTGGAAGCCCTCGACCATCTCGCCGTTGTCGTCCTTGACCATCGAGCCCTTGAACCCGATGTCGGCGGTCTGGAAGCGAGCGCAGCTGTTCGGGCAGCCGTTGACGTTGATGCCGATCGGGGTGTCGAACTCGGGCAGTCGCTTCTCCAGCTCCGCGTACAGGTCCTGCGCGTGCTGCTTGGTCTCGACGATCGCGAGCTTGCAGAACTCCAGGCCGGTGCAGGCCATGGTGCCGCGGCGGAAGGCGCTGGGCCGCACCTGCAGGTCGTGGGCGGCCAGCGCCTCGACCAGGGCCTCGACCCGGTCGTCCGGGACGTCGAGGATGACCAGCTTCTGCTGCGTCGTCGTCCGGATGCGGCCCTGGCCGTACTCGTCGGCGAGGTCGGCGATCGTGCTGAGCAGGGAGCCGCTGATCCGGCCGGTGCGCAGCGCGAACCCGACGGCGTTGTTGCCGTCCTTCTGCCGGCTGACGCCGACGTGGTCGCGCTGGTCGTGCTTGGCCGGGGCGGGGGCCGGGCCGTCGGGCAGCGGTGCGTGCAGGTACTCGTCCTGCAGCACCTGGCGGAACTTCTCCGGGCCCCAGTCGGCCATGAGGAACTTGATGCGGGCGCGGTTGCGCTGCCGGCGGTAGCCATAGTCGCGGAAGACCGCCGTCGTGGCGGCCCAGACCTCGGTGACCTGGTCGGGGCGGACGAAGACGCCGAGCCGCTCGGCGAACCGCGGGTTGGTCGACAGGCCGCCGCCGACCCACAGGTCGTAGCCGGCCTCGCCGTCCTCGTTGACGACGCCGACGAACGAGACGTCGTCGATCTCGGGCTCGGTGCAGTGGTCCACGCAGCCGGACATCGAGGTCTTCCACTTGCGCGGCAGGTTGCTGAAGACGGGGTTGCCGACGTACGTGGCGACGGTCTCGGCGATGACGTCGGTGGCGTCGAGGACCTCGTCCTCGAGGATCCCGGCGAGGGGGCACCCGAGCATGACGCGCGGGACGTCGCCGCAGGCCTCCATCGAGCTCAGGCCGACGGATTCGAGGCGGCGCCAGATCTCGGGCACGTCCTCGATGCGGATCCAGTGGTACTGCACGTTCTGCCGGTCGGTGACGTCGGCGACGTCCCGCCCGAACTCGGTGCTGATCCCGCCGATGACCCGCAGCCCGTCGCTGGTCAGCTGCCCACCGTCGATACGGACGCGCATCATGAAGTAGGAGTCCTCGAGCTCCTCGGGCTCCAGCACGGCGGTCTTGCCGCCGGGGATGCCCTGGGCGCGCTGGGTGTAGAGGCCCATCCAGCGCATCCGGCCGCGCAGGTCACCGGGGTCGATGCCGTCGAAGCCGGTCTTCGAGTAGATGTCGAGGATGCGCTGCTGCACCTCGAGGCCGTCGGAGTCCTTCTTCATCCGCTCGTTGGGGTTGAGCGGCTCCCGGTAGCCCAGAGCCCACTGGCCCTCGCCGCGCTTGGGGCGGTTGCTCGTGCGGGTGGGGGTCGTCACGTCTCGGTACTTCTTCCTGCGCCTTGCACCCGGCACGGCAGCCTGCCGCGGTCGGGAGGGCGCTGCCGGTTCGATGCGCAGGGGTGCTGCGCGGGGGGACCTGGGTCAGCGCGAGGCGTGACAGGTGGCGCTGGAGACGCGCGCGAGATCGATGTGCAGGCGCGCGACGAGGAGTACGCCGCGACCAGTCACGGCGTCGATGGTGCCACAATCGCCCGACGTCGTGGCGTGGAGCGGCTCACACCGCCGTCGTCAGGCCATCGCGGCGCGGATGCGGGCGACCGACTCGGCCAGCGGCGTGACCGAGGTGTCGATGACCAGCTCGGGGGCGACCGGGGGCTCGTAGGGGTCGCTGACACCGGTGAACTCCGGGATCTCGCCCGCGCGCGCCTTGGCGTAGAGGCCCTTGACGTCCCGCTGCTCGCAGACCGCGAGCGGGGTGGACAGGTGCACCAGCACGAACCGCCCGTGGGCCTCGACCAGCTTCCGTGCCTGCTCGCGGGCCTCCTCATAGGGCGCGATCGCGGCGACGACGACGGTGCCGCCGTGCTTGACCACCTCGCCGGCGACCCAGCCGATCCGGCGGATGTTGAGGTCGCGGTGCTCCTTGGCGAAGCTCAGCTCGCTGGACAGGTGCGTGCGGACGACGTCGCCGTCCAGCACCGTCACCGGGCGCCCCTCGGACTCCAGCTGGTCGACCAGCGCATCGGCGATCGTGGACTTGCCGGCGCCGGACAGGCCGGTGAGGAAGACGGTGACGCCGGGACGCGGTGCTGCGGACATGGCCGCCAGTGTCGCGCACCGGCTCCCGCGGTCAGTCGCCGGAGGCGTTGCCGAACGAGCGCCAGGCCTCGTCGATGGCCACCAGTTCGGCCGCGTGCGCGGGCAGCCGGCCACTGACGACGTCGGCGACGGTGACCCCCTCCAGCACCCGCCGGTACGCCTCCCGCGCGGCGACCCAGACCTGCGCCAGGTCGGCGGCCGCGCCGGGGTAGCGCACGTCCTCGGGGCGCTGGCCGTGCACCTCGGCGAGGAACCCCTGCTCGATGCGCATGACCCGGGCGATGGAGATCTCCGACGCCGGCAGGGCCAACCGGTAGCCGCCGTCCCGGCCGCGCTGACTGGTCACGAGCCGGGCCCGCTGCAGGTCGGTGAGGATCGCCTGCAGGAACCGGCTGGGGATGCCCTGGGCGGTGGCGATGGCGTCGGCCGTCATCGAGTCCGGCGCCGCGGCGGCGAGTTCGACGACGGCTCGGACGGCGTAGTCGACCCGGGCATTGATGCGCACGACTGCCATCCTGCCGTGGCGTGGAACAGTGGCCGGGTGTTGCGGCTGCGTTTCACCACGTTGGTGGAGGCGCCGCTGACCGTGGCGTTCGACGTCGCCCGCGTCCTGGGCCGGCCCTGGCCGACACCGCTGCGGGAAGTCGAGTCGGTGCGCCCGCACTCCGACGTCCACACGCACGGGGGCCCGGGCGGACGGCGCACGCTGACCCACACCCGCCGGTTCACCGCCACCGCGGACGGCACGCGGATCGACGAGGAGATCGTCGGGGGAAGCGGTCTGCCGGGGGTCCTGGGCGTGCTGGCCGACCGGGCCATGCGCCGGAGGATCGTCCCGGCGATGCAGGCGCACCTGGACGCGTTCGCCGCCGCGGCGGCGGCTCGTGGTCGCGCCGTCGTCCGGGTGGTGGGAGCCGCGCTGGTCGAGGGGGACCGGGTGCTGGTGGCACAGCGCTCCGGTGGGCCCTACGACGGGTGCTGGGAGTTCCCCGGCGGGAAGGTCGAGCCCGGCGAGTCCGACCTGGCCGCGCTGGTGCGCGAGTGCACCGAGGAGCTCGGCGTGCCGATCGTGCCGCAGGAGTTCCTGGGCGAGGTCGTGCTCGACGGTCGGGTCGGGGGCGGCGAACCGGGTGCGTCGACGATGCGGGTGTGGTCGGCGCGCGTCGCGTCGGGGACCCCCGTCGCGCACGAGCACGCGGCGCTGCGCTGGGTCGGGCTCGACGAGCTCGAGGACCTCGACTGGATAGCCGCCGACCGCCCCCTCCTCCCCGCCGTCCGCGCCCTCCTCACGTCCACCTGACGGACTTTCGGCGCCGAAAGTCCGGGACGACCGAGGGACTTTCGGCGCCGAAAGGCCTCGGCCTGTGGACGACGCCCGCACGACAGGACGACGTCCCCGAGGGTGGCCGCATGTCTCCTGTGCAGCGACTGCACGGCGTCTTCCTCGGTTCGCACGCGGTGTCCGAGGGCGCCGTGACCACGAAGCAGCTCAAGTCCGGCCTCTACCGGCGCCTGATGCGGAACGTCTACGCCGATCCGGGACTCTCGGTCGACCACGCGTTGCTGGCGCGGGCGGCAGCACTCCTCATGCCCGCCGACGGGGTTCTGGGCGGGAGATCCGCCGCCCCGTGGTTCGGTGCGAACTTCGCGTCGGCCGCTGATCCCGTGGTCGTGCTCGTCCCGCCCGACTCGACGTGGCGGGGGCCGCGAGGAGTCCGCGCGCACCGCACGGCGCTCCGGTCCTGCGAGGTGATGACGACCGAAGACGGGTTGCGGTTGACGGCTCCACTGCGCACTGCATGGGAAGTGGCGACCCTCGAACCGCTCCCTGCCGCAGTGGCGATGCTCGACGGCATGGTCCGAGCCGGCCGGCTGGACCTCGACGCATGTCGCCGCGACCTGGCCACAGCCCACGGCCGGTGGCGCCGCGCGCGGGTGGAGAAGGTCCTGCCGCTCGTCGACGGGCGCAGTGAGAGCCCACCGGAATCCTGGGTGCGCGTGGCCTGTGCGCGAGCCGGGCTGCCGGACCCCGTGCCGCAGTTCGTCGTCCTCGAGGACGGCACCTTCCTGGGCCGGGTGGACCTGGCCTGGCCCGAGCACCGGCTGATCGTCGAGTACGAGGGGGCGCACCACTTCGAGGAGCTGCAGATCCGGCGCGACGATCGTCGGTACGAACGGCTCGTGGCAGCGGGCTGGCGCGTGATCCGCCTGAGCGCAGCGGATCTCAGGGACATGGACGCCGTCGTACGGCGGATCCGCACGGCGCTGAGGCCGCTGGAACCGACGGGATGAGGACTTTCGGCGCCGAAAGTCCAGGACGACCGACGGACTTTCGGCGCCGAAAGTCCCGGAACATGGCGCAGGGGCCGCACCCGGGTGAGTGCGGCCCCTGCGGTCCCTGACGTGCAGGCGGTTACTTGAAGGCGTCCTTCACCTTCTCGCCGGCCTGCTTCAGGTTGCTCTTGGACTGGTCCTTCTGGCCCGCGGCCTGGAGGTCCTTGTCGTCGGTCGCGTTGCCCAGCGCTTCCTTGGCCTTGCCGCCGAGCTCTTCCATCTTGTTGTTGGTCTTGTCCTCGCCGCTCATGTGAGCTCCTTTCGTCCCCCAGGGCCCTACCCAGAGACGGCGGAACGACACACCTGGGCACCGGGAGCTCCGCCGCTGCACCGCGAAACGGCTGGTCGGAACTAGGGTCTCCGCTCAGCAACGGCGGGGGTCCGGCTGTGCGCGCCGCCGGTCCGGGGTAGGAGAGTGGTCGGTTGGAGCCCAGGAGCGCCCCGCCGTCCCCGCACGCGGAGGACACGCCCGACGGCATGGCCGCGCGGTGCACCGACGTGGTGAAGACCTACCGCACGGCCACGGAGCCGGTGACCGCCCTGGACCGGGTCACCCTCGGCATCCCCCGGGCCCGGGTGACCGTCGTCGTCGGGCCCTCGGGAGCGGGCAAGTCCTCGTTGCTGCGGCTGCTCGGCTGCATCGACCGGCCCGATTCCGGATCGGTGCACGTCGGCGGGCAGCGCGTCGACGAGCTGCGCGCCCGCGGCCGGCGGCGGCTGCGCAGGCGCCAGGTCTCCTACCTCTTCCAGCGGCCCGGGGACAACCTGCTGCCCTACCTGGGAGCCATAGAGCAGGTCCGGCTGGCCGCGGCCATGCGCGGCGCGACGGTCGACGGCGACGAGGTCCAGGACCTGCTGGGCCGGCTGGGTCTCGGGCACCGCGGCGCGCACCGCCCCGCCGAGCTCTCCGGCGGGGAGCAGCAGCGCCTCGCCGTGGCCTGCAGCGTGGTCGGCTCGCCGACGCTGGTGGTCGCCGACGAACCCACCGCCGAGCTCGACACCGCCGCGGCCGAGCGGGTGCTCGCGGCGATGTCGGACCTGGCCGCCTCGGGGGTCGCCTTCGTCGTCTCCTCCCACGACCCGCGCGTCATGGCCGTCGCCGACGGGACGGTGCACCTGGACCACGGCCGGGTCGTGCCGTGACCGGGACGACGGACGGCCGGCCCGGTTTCGTCTCCTGGGGGCTGGTCCGCACGTTCACCCGGGGGTCGGAGATCGTCCCCGCACTGGCCGGTGCGGACCTCGCCGTCGCCGGTGGGGAGGTGGTGGCGCTCGCAGGGCCGTCGGGCTCGGGCAAGAGCACGCTCCTGGCGGTGCTGTGCGGCTGGGACACCGCCGACTCCGGCACGCTGACCTACACCGGCCCGCTCTCCGGGCGGCCGCCCGCTGACCTCGACTGGCCCGAGCTCGCGCTCGTGCCGCAGGCACTGGGGCTGGTCGCCGACCTGTCGCTGGCCGACAACGTGCTGCTGCCCGCCCGACTGGCCGGGGACCTCGCCGGCGCGGAGCCCCGCGGGCGGCAGCTGCTGGAGGAGCTCGGGCTCGTTCGCATCGCCGAGCGCTATCCGCACCAGACCTCCCTCGGTGAGCAGCAGCGCGCCGCCGTCGCCCGCGCGCTGGTGCTGGAACCCGCCGTCCTCCTCGCCGACGAGCCCACCGCCCATCAGGACCGCGGGCACGCCGACGCGCTGCTGGACGCGATCGCGGCACAGGCCGGCCGCGGCTCGGCGGTGCTGCTGGCCACCCACGACGAGCAGGCCTGGCACCGGGCCGACCGCGTCCTGTCGATGCGCGACGGACGGCTCGGCGGGGAGGTGCCGGTGTGAGGCCGTGGCGGTTGGCCCCGTGGCGTCGCGCTCCGTTGCTGGCCCTGAGTTCGCCGGTCACCGTCCTGGCCGTCCTGGTGACGACGGCGGTGCTGGCCTGCGCGCTGGCCTCGGCCCCGCTGCTGCTCTCCTCGGCCCGCTCCGCCGCGCTGCAGGCGCAGCTGGCCCCGCAGTGCGCGGAGGCCGCGCAGCCGGCGACCTTCGCCACCCTGGAGTTCGAGCCCGGGACGCCACCGGAGCAGCTGGTCGAGGCGGCGGACAGGACCCGGGAGCTCTGGACCGACCGCGGGCGCGACCCCGAGCGGGCGCTGCTCGTGACGAGGTCGGTCGGCCCGGCGGGCAACCCGCAGGCGGCGATGCCCGTCCGCGACACCGCCGGGGCGCCGCTGTCGCAGCCGGCGAACCTGATCTGGCGTCCGGGGATCACCGACCACGTCGAGGTCGTCGACTCCGCCGGCGGAGCCGGAGTGTGGCTGCCCGCCTCCTACGCGGAGGCCGCCGGGGCGATCGTCGGGGACGGGATCATCGTCGCCGGGGTGACCGTCCCGGTCGCCGGCGTCTACACCGATCTCTTCGACACCGACGCGGGCCCGTACTGGTGCGCCTACGGCGAGCTCTACCTCAACGCGGCCTCGGCGAACGTCCCCCCGCCGGCTCTGTTGCTGGCCACCGACCAGGTGACGCTGACCGCGATCAGCAGCGCCGCGGGCCAGCTGCGGGTCATCGAGACGGTGCCCACCCGGCCCAGTGAGTTCTCCGTCGAGGAGGCGCGGGGTCTGGTGGCCGAGCAGCGGGAAGCGGCCGGCGAACTCGCCGACGACGAAGCGTCGACGCTGATCCCCTTGGGCTGGAACGGCCGGCTGGACCAGGCGGTGGAGCGGGCCGAGCTGATCGAGGCGGGCCTGCGCGGTCCGGTGCTGGCCGTCGCTGCCGCCGCCGGGGTGCTGGCCCTCCTGCTCGCGGCCGCGGCCGGAGGGTTCTGGGCCGACCGGCGCAGCGCGGAGGTGCGCCTCCTGGCCGCCCGCGGCGCCGGACCGGGCGCGCTGGCCGGCAAGGCGGCCCTCGAGCTGCTCCTGCCGGGCGTGCTCGGGGCAGCGGCCGGATGGCTGGTGGCCCGGGTGCTCGTCGGCGCCCTCGGCCCGGCCGACGACCTGGACCGCACGGCCACGGTCATCGCGGCACTCGCCGGGGGCGGGCCTT
>NZ_HG931173.1:929386-1058531 GCF_000582785.1 Candidatus Blastococcus massiliensis AP3 | reverse complement strand
GGTGGAGCGGCCGCTCGGTGCGGCTCCCCGCCGGTCCGCCGCCGTCCCCTGGGAGCTGGCGCTCGTGCTCGCCGCGGGACTGTGCTGGCTGCTGCTGGAGAGCCGGGACGCGATCGTCATCGAGCGCGGCGTGGCGCAGGTCAACGGCCTGCTCGTCGCCTTCCCCGTGCTGGGCGTCGCAGGCGCGGCGCTGCTGGGTGCCCGGCTCGCCACCCGGGCACTCCCTGCGCTCCGCCGCTGGGCCGGCCGCCGCCGTCCACCGGTCTTCCTGGCCGTCAACCGACTGGCGGCGGCCCCGGGGGCGGCGGCCGCGCTGCTCGTGGCGGTGACCGTGCCGGTCGCCGTCCTCGGGTACACGGCGACGCTGTCCGCCGGGTCGGAGACCACGCTCGCCGCCAAGGTGGGCGTCCAGATCGGGGCCGAGCGGGCTCTCGTCTCGATCGACCGGGTGAGCCCGACGGCGGGGACGGATGCCGTCGGCACGGTGCTCGACCGCTACGACGGCAGCGTCGCCGGCCCCGCCGACGGCGCGAGGACCCGCACCGACGTCCAGGTGCTGGCCGTCGACCCCGACACGTTCGCCGGCACCGCCTTCTGGGACGGCAGCTTCGCCGACGTCCCGCTGGAGGACCTGGTCGCCCGCCTCACCGGTCCGCCGGTCGACGGCCGGATCCCGGTCGTCGCCACCGGCCTGCCCCCGGGTGCGGTCGACCTGCGGCTGGGCAGCCTCCCCGTCGACGCCGAGGTGGCCGGCACGGCGCGAGTCCTGCCCGGCCGGCGGACGGCGGAGCCGGTGGTGCTCGTCGCGGCCGACCGGCTGCCCGACGTGCCGCGGTCCGCCGGCTCCGACCGGCAGTCCGAGCTCTGGACCGACGGACCGGCCGGCCCCGCCGTCGAGGCGCTCACCGACGCCGGCGGCCGGCTCACGCGCACGCTGGAGCCCGCCGACGTCCTGACCACCGCCAACTTCCTGGGCATCTCGTGGACCTTCGGGTACCTGTCCGCGCTGGCCGTCTTCGTCGGGGTCATCGCCGCGGCGGGCCTGCTGCTGCACCTGGAGTCCCGCAGCCGCAGCCGGGTCGCGGGCTACGTGATGGCGCGCCGGCTCGGGCTCAGCCGGCGGTCGCACCTGGCCTCGCTCGTCGTCGAGCTCGGTGCGGTCGCGGTCGCCGGACTGGTGCTCGGCGCGCTGCTGGCCGTCGGCGCCGTCGCCCTCGTCCACCGGCGCCTGGACGTCGACCTGCTGCGTCCGCCGACGCCCCTGCTCGACGTGCCGTGGGCGGCGATCGGGCTCACCGTGGCCGTTGCGCTACTGCTGTCCGTGCTGACCGCCCGCTACGCCCAAGCCGCGGCCGACCGCGCCGATCCCTCGGCGGTGCTGCGCGAGGAGGCCTGAGCGGGCTCACCCGTGGGCGGGCGCCTCCGGGTCGGAGCCCAGCCGCTGGAAGAGCCAGAACACACCGACGGCGCTCAGCGCCGTCCCGCCCGCGAAGCTCGCGACCCCGCCCTCGTCGAGGTAGGCCCACACCAGGCCCAGCAGGGGGGCGACCACCACGGCCACGACGTCCACGCGCACCTGTCGCCGCAGGCCGGCGGGCTGGAGGTCCTGCGCCGACCGGGGCGCACGCTGCTCGCCCCGGGGCGCCCGGTCGCGGAGCCGGCCCGACGGCCAGACCTCGGCTCCGTCCACGACCGGGAGGACCAGCCGGTCGGCGACGGGGTTCCCGCGCAGCTCGATCCGGGAGTCCGGGGCCAACCCGGTCAGCTCCCGGGTCCAGAACACCGGTAGCCAGCGGGTCCCGCCCGCGGTCTCCAGCTCCAGCCAGCTGCGGACGAGCAGGCCGCGCCGGACGACGAGGCGGGTGGCCCCGACCGAACCCGGCGGACGGGGCCGCAGTCCGCGCCGGGTGAGGACGACCAGTGCCGTGGCGCCGGCTGCCGCGAGGAGCACGGCGGCGACGACGACCATGCTCGCCACCAGGTTCTGGACCCGGCGGGTGGCGGCGTCCCCGTCGGCGTACACGGTGGTGGTGGGGCCGTCGGCCGCGCTCGGGTCGTACCGCACGGTGACCTCGGCGTCCTGCGGCACCTCCGCCACCTCGGCCAGGACGATCCGCCCCGTACGGGTGCCGCCGTCCTCGTCGTCGAAGGTCACCAGCAGGCCGCGGTCCCCCGGCGGGCGCCCGCTCTCGACGACACGCGCGACGGACGTGGCGGTCGCGTCGGCGAGCGGGGCCCGGGCTCCGGGCAGCTGGGCGGCCAGGACGCCCAGCAGCGCGGCGCAGACGACGAGCAGCGGAACCAGGCCCAGCCACAGCTGGGACACGGCTCGCCGGTGCGGCCGGGGGACGGGCGTGGTCATCTCGTCCATCGTCTCAACCCCGCAGGTGACGTCGTCGTCCACCGCCCGCGGAGGCCCTCCGCCGTCGAGCGGTGCGCCCGGCCGAGGTCACAGAAGGATGACGGTCGTGGACGACCCCGCCGGGCGTCCCTAGGGTTTCCCCGCATACATCTCGGCGGGCGCGTTCGGTCGAACGAACGCGTGCCCCGGGTCCGCTCATCCGCGGGCCGGGGCTCTCCCTACGGGATCCAGTCCGTTCCTCCGCTGACCGCGGGGGAAGAGGGAGGCACAGCAAGTGATCCTGAGTAGGCGCGGTACCGCGCTCGTGGCGTCCGGCGTGGCCGGAGCGCTCGTGCTCTCCGCCTGTGGCGGCGGCGACGGCGACGGCGAGTCCGGCGGCAACAACCAGTCATCGGACCGGTCGGGCCAGGTGGTCTTCGGTGAGTCCACGGACTTCCCGGAGAACCTCTTCCCGAACATCGCCGCGGGCAACGCGACGTCCACCGCGAACATCCTGAACGGCATCCTCCCTGGCGCGTTCAACGTGCTCCCGGACTTCAGCATCGTCCACAACGAGAACCTGCTGGCCGAGGAGCCGACCCTCGAGGTCGACGGCGAGACCCAGGTCAACACCTACGTCATCAACGACGACGCGGTGTGGAGCGACGGCACCCCGATCACGGCCGACGACTTCGAGTTCACCTGGCGGTCCGGCCGCAGCACGGACCCGGCCGAGGGCGGCTGCGCCTCGCTGCTGTCGACGACGGGCTACGAGCAGATCGAGTCGGTCGAGGGCAGCGGCGACGACAACAAGACCGTCACCGTCACCTACTCCAGCCCCTTCGCCGACTGGCAGTCGCTGTTCAGCGGTGACTTCGGCGGCGGCATCCTGCCGGCCCACCTGATGGACGACGACGACCCGGCCGTCATCTGCGAGACGATCACCGAGGGGTGGCCGATCGCCGAGGGTCTGCCCGAGGACATCTCCGGTGGCCCGTGGCAGCTGAAGGCCGAGAGCATCGACGTCGGCACCCAGACCGTCGTGCTGACCCCCAACCCCGAGTGGTGGGGCGAGGGCCCGTTCATCGAGCGGCTGATCATCCAGAACATCGGCAACGACCCGACGACCGCCGTCCAGGGTCTGCAGAACGGTGAGATCGACATCATCTACCCGCAGCCGCAGCTCGACCTGGTCGACCAGGTCGAGGGGCTCGCGCCGAATGTCGAGAGCGACATCACCTTCGGCCTCTCGTTCGAGCACCTGGACTTCAACGCCCAGGACCCGCACCTGGCCAGCCTGCCCGTGCGTCAGGCGATCGCCATGTCGCTGGACCGCGAGGAGATCGTGGCCCAGACCGTCGGCCAGTTCTCCTCCGACGCCGAGGTGCTGCAGAACCGGATCTACTTCAACAACCAGCCGCAGTACGAGGACACCGCGCCCGAGGAGTACAAGGAGCAGAGCGTCGACCAGGCGCGTCAGCTCCTCGAGGGTGACGGCTACACGGCCGGTCCGGACGGCATCTACACGCACCCCGAGCGTGGCCGTCTGGAGATCCAGATCGACACCACGGCGAACAACCCGCTGCGGCAGACGACCATCGAGGTCATGATCCCGCAGCTCGAGGAGGCCGGGATCGCGGCGTCGTTCAACGCCAACCCCGACATCTTCGCCGGTGCGGAGCAGCCGACCTCGCTCGAGGCCGGCGGTTTCCAGGCCGCGGTGTTCGCCTGGGTCGGCTCGCCGTTCCGGTCGGCCACCCAGTCGATCTACTGGTCGCCGGAGAACGGCCTCGGCCAGAACTACTCGCGTCAGGGCACGGCGGAGATCGACGCCCTCTACGAGGAGTTCGTGCAGGAGCCGGACGCCGACGCGCAGGCCGAGCTGGGCAACCAGATCGACGCCCTGCTCTGGGAGCAGGTGGCCACCGTGCCGCTGTACCAGAAGCCGACGTTCATCGCGTTCTCCAGCGATGTCCAGGGCGTCGAGGACAACTCCACGCAGGCCGGTCCCCTCTGGAACTCGGAGACCTGGACCGTCGAGTGATCGGTGGTCGGGGGCTTCCGGATCCGTCCGGGAGCCCCTGACCGTCCGGCCGGTCTCCCGGCCTCGTCCTGCCGCGGCCCTCGGTGCTCTGCTCCGAGGGCCGCGGTGCGCCTCCGTCGGGCAGCGTCCGGCGGAGACCCCCGCCTTCCTCCCGGTCGGCCGGCTGATGCCGCAGCGGTCCGACGACCGCCGCGGTTCCGCTGGTACCGGGGCGCCACGACTCCCGACGTAAGGTCTCGCCCATGCTGTTCTTCGCGATCAGACGGCTCATCGGAGCCGTCTTCGTGTTGCTCGGGAGCTCGTTCCTGGTGTTCTCGTTGTGCGCGGCCAGCTTCGATCCGCTGTCGAAGTACTACACGCTCCAGCCGCGGCCGCCCGAGGCGTTCTTCGACAACCTGCGCACGGAACTCGGCCTCGACGACAACTTCTTCGTCCGGTACTGGAACTGGCTCACCGGGGTGCTCACCGGTGACTTCGGCGAGACCATCAACGGCACGCCGGTGGCCGACCAGCTCTTCACGCGGCTCGGTGTCACAGCCCGGCTGATCACCGCCGCGGTGATCATCGCGGTGATCCTGGCGATCGTCGTCGGCGTCATCGGCGCAGTGCGGCAGTACAAGGCGTCGGACTACGCCTTCACCTTCATCGCCTACCTGCTGATCGCCCTGCCGACGTTCTGGTTCGCGGCGCTGCTCAAGGAGTTCGTCGCCGTCGGCATCAACGACGCAGCCGGGAGGCAGATCTTCTACACACTCGGCGAGGAGACCGCTGCGCTGGGCCTCTACGCCGACGGGTGGGAGCTCTGGTCGGATCGACTCGCCCACCTGGTGCTGCCGACCATCAGCCTGGCGCTGCTCTCCTTCGCCGCCTGGAGCCGGTTCCAGCGGGCCGCGATGCTCGACGTCCTGGGCTCGGACTACATGCGCCTGGCCCGCGCCAAGGGTCTGACCTACCGGCGCACCGTCGTCAAGCACGGCCTGCGCAACGCGCTCATCCCGCTCACCACGGTCGTCGCCCTGGGCATCGGCACGCTGTTCGGCGGCGCGATCATCACCGAGCAGGTCTTCGTCTGGAACGGCATGGGGCGGTACCTGCTCGAGAGCGGGATCGGCAACAACGACATCAACGTGGTGCTCGGCTGGTTGCTGGTCAGCGCCGTGTTCGTCGTCGTCTTCAATCTGATCGCCGACATCCTCTACGCGGTGCTCGATCCGCGGATCCGGCTGTCGTGACGGCCCCCGGCCGATAGGGAATCGACCATGACATCCACACAACCGGGACCAGGGGCCGGCACGGCGATCGCCGCCGAGCCGGGCACCCCACTCGGCGGCGGCGTCGTCGACCGCGAGTTCGGTGTCCGGGCGCGCAGCCAGCGCCAGCAGATCATCCGGCGGTTCCTGCACAACAAGGTCGGCATGTCCGGCCTGGTGCTGCTGGCCGTCATGCTGCTGTTCGGCTTCGTCGGCCCGCTCCTCCACGGGACCGAGTACCGCGCCCAGAACCGGAACGCCCAGTCGGTCTCGCCGGGCACCGACGGGTACATCCTCGGCAGCGACGCGATCGGCCGTGATCTGCTGGCGGGGCTCATGGAGGGCGTGCAGCGGACGCTCCTGATCGTGGCCATCTTCCTGGTCATCGCGCTGCCACTCGGTCTGCTGGTCGGGGCCCTGGCCGGCTACTTCGGCCGGTGGGTCGACAGCACGCTCATGCGCCTGGTCGACCTCATCCTCACGGTGCCGCTGCTCGTCGTGCTGCTCGTCGTGGCGAGCAACTTCCCCGAGTTGCGCACGCCGCAGGGAGTGGGGCTCATCCTGGGCCTGTTCGGCTGGCTCGACCTCGCGCGCATCGTCCGCGGCCAGTTCCTCACCCTGCGGGAGAAGGAGTACGTCGAGGCGGCGCACGCCCTGGGCGCGTCGGACAAGCGGATCATCTTCAAGCACCTGATCCCGAACGCGCTCGGGTCGATCATCGTGTGGGTCACCCTGGCGGCCGCCACCGCGATCATCCTCGAGGCGTCGCTCACCTACCTCGGCTTCGGCGTGAACCAGGCCAACGCGACGTCCCTCGGCCGGCTGGTCTCCGAGGGCGTGCAGGCGGCGAGCACCCGGCCGTGGCTCTTCTACTTCCCCGGCATCACGCTGCTGCTCATCGTGCTGGCCATCAACCTGATCGGCGACGGGATCCGCGACGCCTTCGATCCCAGCAACCGCCGCGTGCGGGCCTGAGAGGGAGAGGCATGACCAGCATCGAGCCCGGCGGCCCCCGCACGTCCGGCACCGGGGCGACGTCCTACGACGTGCTCTCCTCCGGCCGGGCGGGCGCGGCGGCCACCGCTGCCCCGCGGTCGGCATCCGACCCGCTGCTCGAGGTCCGCGACCTCAACGTCCGGTTCCCGACCGAGGACGGACTCGTGCACGCCGTCCGCGGGGTGGACTACACGCTGCGGCCCCGTGAGGTCCTCGGCATCGTGGGGGAGTCCGGCTCGGGCAAGTCGGTCACCTCGCTGGCCGTCATGGGCCTGCTGCCGGCGTCAGCGCGGATCACCGGCTCGGTGCTCTACCGCGGCCAGGAACTGCTCGGCATGCGTGACAAGGCGATGTCCCGCCTCCGCGGGTCGGGCATCTCGATGATCTTCCAGGACCCCATGACCTCCCTGGACCCGGTCTACCGCATCGGCGACCAGATCGAGGAGACGCTGCGGATCCACGACCGCAACCTCTCGAGGAAGGCGGCCACGGCGCGCTCCGTCGAACTGCTGGAGATGGTCGGCATCCCGCAGGCCGGCGACCGGGTGCGGGCCTATCCGCACGCGTTCTCCGGCGGCATGCGCCAGCGCGTCGTCATCGCGATCGCCATGGCGAACCAGCCCGACGTGATCATCGCCGACGAGCCCACCACCGCCCTCGACGTCACGGTGCAGGCGCAGATCCTCGAGGTGCTCGGGACGGCGCTCGAGGAGACCGGCGCCGCCATGGTGCTGATCACCCACGACCTGGGCGTGGTGGCCGGCATCGCCGACCGCGTCCTCGTGATGTACGCCGGCCGGCCGATCGAGGTCGGCGGTGTCGAGGACATCTACTACGAGCCGCGCATGCCGTACACGCTCGGGCTGCTCGGGTCGCTGCCTCGGCTGGACAGCGCCAACCGCGAGCGGCTCACGCCGATCGTCGGGGCCCCGCCGTCGTTGCTGAACATGCCGCCGGGCTGCCCCTTCGCGCCGCGCTGCCCCCTCCACGTCCCTGCGTGCGACACGGACGAACCGCCGCTGATCGAGGTGGGGCCGGGCCACACCGCCGCGTGCATCCGTACCGACGTCGTCGCCGCGGCCCACGGCCAGGCCGCCGAGGTCTTCGAGGCCGGCGTCACTGACACGCTGCTGGTCGACCAAGCGCCGGTCGACCCGTCGATCGGGACGGGATCGGACGAGCCGGCCGGCCCCCCGCCGCCCGGTCAGACCGAACCAGCCGCGCGCCAGGGCGGCGAGACCGGAACCGTGACCACCCCCCGAGGAGACCGCCCGTGAGCGCCCCCACGGCCGACCGCCCCCGCGCCGCGGGAGAGCGGGGCGAGCCCATCCTGTCGGTGCGCGGGCTGGTCAAGCACTTCCCGATCACCGGCGGCCTGCTCCGCCGCACGGTCGGCGCGGTGCGCGCCGTCGACGGCGTGGACCTCGACCTCTACCCCGGTGAGGTGCTGGGTCTGGTCGGGGAGTCCGGGTGCGGCAAGTCCACCACCGGCCGCGCCATCCTGAACCTCCAGCCGGCCACGAGCGGCTCGGTGGTCTTCCAGGGCAAGGAGCTGATCGGACTCGGCCGCAAGCAGATGCGCCCGCTGCGCCGTGACATCCAGATCGTCTTCCAGGACCCGTACGCCTCCCTGAGCCCCCGGCTGCCGGTGTTCGACATCATCGCCGAGCCGCTGCTGATCCACGGCGTCGTGAAGGGCGAGGCCGCGGTCCGGGCCCGGGTCGAGGAGCTCGTGCAGCTCGTGGGCCTCAACCCCGAGCACACCAACCGCTATCCGTCCGACTTCTCCGGTGGGCAGCGTCAGCGCATCGGCATCGCTCGGGCGCTGGCGCTGGAGCCCAAGGTGCTGGTGCTCGACGAGCCGGTGTCGGCCCTGGACGTCTCCATCCAGGCCGGTGTCATCAACCTGCTCGAGGAGCTGAAGGACCGGCTGCAGCTGTCCTACCTGTTCATCGCCCACGACCTGTCCGTCGTCCGGCACATCTCCGACCGGGTCGCCGTCATGTAC
This sequence comes from Candidatus Blastococcus massiliensis AP3, assembly GCF_000582785.1. Lineage (GTDB taxonomy): Bacteria > Actinomycetota > Actinomycetes > Mycobacteriales > Geodermatophilaceae > Blastococcus > Blastococcus massiliensis. The sequence goes on along the minus strand of NZ_HG931173.1, from coordinate 1,049,892 downwards.
CTGGGCCGGATCGTCGAGGTGGCCGAGCGGGACGAGCTCTTCGAGCGGCCGGTGCACCCGTACACGCAGGCCCTGCTGTCGGCGATCCCCCTGCCGGATCCGCGCCGCGAGCGGGCGCGGCAGCGGATCATCATCTCCGGCGACGTGCCCAGCCCGGCGAATCCGCCGTCGGGGTGCCACTTCCGCACGCGGTGCCAGAAGTTCGCCAACGAGCTCTCCGACACCCAGCGGCGGACCTGCATCGAGGTCGATCCCGCGCTCGAGCTCCGCGGCGCGGAGCACCTCAACGCCTGCCACTACGCCGAGGCCCGCCCGGTCCTGTGACGGGCTGACATCACGCGCTCCCGGAGCTGCCGCCGTGCCGTCCGGACGCGGCGACGATCAGGTGACCTGATCGTGCGGCGTCCTCCCTCGCGGTGGGCGGTGAGGGAGGACGCCGCGCGGTGAGGTAGGACGTCGCAGTTCGGCCGCCGCCCTCAGGGAGAATGCGCATCGTGACCTCTGACCGGCGTCTTCTCCTGGTCCATGCGCATCCTGACGACGAGACGATCGGCAACGGCGCGACGATGGCGCGCTACGTGGCCGAGGGAGCCGCCGTCACCCTGCTCACCTGCACGCTGGGGGAGGAGGGCGAGATCCTCGTGCCGGAGCTCGCCCAGCTGGCCGCCGACCAGGCCGACCAGCTCGGCGGGTACCGGATCGGCGAGCTGCGTGCGGCCATGGACGCCCTCGGCGTCACCGACTGGCGCTTCCTCGGGGGAGCCGGGCGCTACCGCGACTCGGGGATGATGGGGACGCCGGCCAACGAGCACCCCCGCGCCTTCTGGACCGCCGACCTGGACGAGGCCACTGCGCACGCGGTCGCCGTCGTCCGGGAGGTCCGCCCGCAGGTGGTGGTGACCTACGACGAGAACGGCGGCTACGGGCACCCCGACCACATCCAGGCCCACCGGGTCGCGATGCGGGCGGTCGACGCCGCGGCCGACCCGGCCTTCCACCCCGAGCTCGGCGAGCCGTGGCAGGTGGCCAAGGTCTACTGGAACGCGATGCCCCGCTCGGTCGTGCAGTCGGGGATCGACGCCATGGCCGCGCTGGGCGAGGCCTCCATCTTCGACGGGTTCGGCAACCTCGACGACGTGCCGTTCGTCGTCCCCGACGACGTGGTGACGACGGAGATCGACGCCCGCGCGTACGCCGACCGCAAGGACGCCGCGATGCGCTCGCACCCGACGCAGATCACCGTCGACGGCCCCTTCTTCGCGCTGTCGAACAACCTCGGCCTGGAGGTCATGGCCACCGAGCACTACCGGCTGGTGCGCGGCGAGCGCGGCCCGGGCGGCGGCCCGCACGGCTGGGAGGACGACCTGTTCGCCGGCCTGGACGCGTGACGTCCCGGATCGCGACCGCCGGCTGGGCTGTGGTGGCCGTCGTCGTCGCCGCGTGGCTGGCGCTGGTCGAGGTGTTCTGGCTGCCGCTGCGCGTCGGTGGCGTGCTGCTGCCCCTGTCGGTGCCGGCCGCGGCGGCCGGCAACGTGCTGCTGGTGTTCCTCGCGCACCGGCTGTCGGGCTCGCGGCTGGTCGCGGTGCTGCCGGCGGTGGTCTGGCTGGTGGTGGCGCTGGCCGCCATGGTGCGCCGGCCGGAGGGGGACCTCGTCCTGGTCGGCTCCGGGAGCACCGGTGTGGTCGGCCTGGCGTTCCTGCTGGTCGGGACGGTCGCGGCGGCCTTCGCCTGCGGACGCGTGCTCGGCGCGCGTCAGGAGGGGCGAGTGGCGAGCAGCGCGTCCCGGTGATCGGCGAGCCAGCGGACGAACTCCCCGGCCGGCATGGGGCGCGCGATGTGGTACCCCTGCGCGGTCTCGCAGCCCCACGAGCGCAAGGCGTCCAGCGTGGCGGCGTCCTCGACGCCCTCGACCACCATGCCCATGCCCAGGTCCCGGGAGAGCTGCAGCGTGCTGCGCACGATGGCCGCGGCCCGCTCGTCGCTGGTGAGGGCGCTGACGAAGCTGCGGTCGAGCTTGAGCTCGTCCACCGGTAGCGCGCGCAGGTAGGACAGCGACGAGTAGCCGGTGCCGTAGTCGTCGATCGAGAGCCGGACTCCCAGGCGGCGCAGCGCGGCCATCACCTGCTGGCTGCGCGCGGCGTCGGCCATGAGCACGTCCTCGGTGATCTCCAGGATCAGCGCGCCGGCGGGGACGTCGCAGGCCTCGAGCAGCATCGCGACCTGGTCGGGCAGCGCGACGTCCTGCAGGTTGGACACCGACAGGTTGACCGCCACGGACAGGTCCTGCCCGGCCGCCCGCCAGACCCGGAGGTCGCGCAGCGACAGCTCGAGCACCCGCAGCGCCAGCCGGCGCATCAGGCCGGCCTGCTCGGCGAGCGGCAGGAAGACGTCGGGTCCCAGCACGCCGCGTTCGGGGTGCTCCCAGCGCACCAGCGCCTCGACGCCGACGACGGTGCCGGAGCGCAGGTCGAGCTTGGGCTGGTAGTGCGTGATCAGCTGGTCGGTGTCCAGGGCGCCGCGCAGCTGCTCGAGGGTCTCGAGGCGGTCGCGCGAGGCGGGGGTGCCGTCGGGCGCCCACACCTCGAACCCGTGCCGGCCGCGCTTGGCGCCGTACATCGCGGTGTCGGCCCGGGCGAGGAGCAGGGAACGGTCCCGGCCGTGATCGGGGCACAGGGCGATGCCGATGCTGGCGTCGACGTGCAGGGGCATGCCGTCCAGCACGAACTCGTCCCGCAGGGCGGCGCCGAGCCGGGCGGCGACCTCGCGGGCCCGCAGGTCGCCCGCGTCGGGCAGGAGGACGGCGAACTCGTCGCCACCCATCCGGGCCAGCAGGTCCCCGGGCTCGAGCGCGTCCTGCAGACGCGGACCGACCAGGCACAGCAGGTCGTCGCCGACGCTGTGCCCGAAGCTGTCGTTGATCTCCTTGAAGCGGTCGAGGTCGATCATCAGGACGGCGCAGGACGGCTCGCCCCGGCCGTAGACGGTCGCTTCGAGCGCCTCGGTGAACCGCCGCCGGTTGGGTAGGCCGGTGAGCGGGTCGTGGTGGGCCTCGGTGGCCAGTTGCTCCAGCCGGAGCTGCTCGACGGCGCGCAGCTGGGCGTTCTCCACGACCAGCGAGCCCTCGAGGGCCACCTGGCGGACCGCCTCGCGGACCGCCGGGGACCAGGTCCGTCCACCGCTCGTCGAGCCGGTGATGACCAGGCCGCGGAGCCGGTCGCCGGACAGCAGCGGAACGCTGATGAAGGACTCGAGGTCCAGGGCCGCGATCAGGCGGGGGTCGACCAGCGTGGTGTTCGGGGCGTCCTCGACGAAGACGGGCAGCCGCTGCTCGGTGGTCAGCCGCCACAGCGGGACGTCGTCGGCGGGCCGGCCGACGAGCTGGGCCTGCACGATCGCCTTGTGCTCCTCGGTCCAGCCGACGTGGCGGATCTCGGAGACGAGGCCGTCGTCGTCGACGAGGTAGGCCGCGCTGCGCTCGGTGCCGACGAGCTCCTGGACCGCGCGGGCGAGCACCTCGGCGGCCTCGGGGGCCCCGGTGGCGTGGGAGCCGTCCACCATCATCTGGCGCACGACCCCGGCGGTGGCCAGGGAGGCCGCTCGGGCCTGGCTGGTGCGTGCCTGCTCGATGACGCCGCCGAGGTGGGCGCCGGCCGCGGCCGCGAGCCGGCGGACGGCCTCGGAGAACGGCCGGACGACCGTGCTGTCCAGCGTGAGGACGCCGGCCACGTGCGGGCTGCGGCCGATGGGCACCGCGAGTGCGGAGGCGATCTTGAAGGTGTCCACCCACCAGCCGGCCAGCTGGCCGGAGTCCCGGTCCGCGGTGAGCGGCTGACCGGTGCGGACCACCGTCTCGGCCAGCTGGAGGCCCACCGGTGCGTTGCGGAACCGTTCCCAGGTGGCCAGGTCGCGCCGTCCGTCGGCGTAGCTCGCCATCCGCGGGACGAGCCGGCCGTCCTCGAGCAGGAAGACGCACGCCCGCTCCACCTCGCCGAGCTCGGCGAGCTGGCGGCAGGCGGCGTTGAGCAGCTGGTCCATGGAGTCGGCCTGCGCCGCGGCCTCGATGAGACCCAGCAGCACCTCGGCCTGGCGGATGCGGCGCTTCTCGGAACGTCGCGTCCACGCGTCGGCGGTCGCGACGGTGAGCGCGGGGACGATCTCCGCCAGCAGCTCCGGCGTGGCGCCGTCGGCCGGCTCGACGGTGAGGACGGCGACGACCTCGCCGTCGAGGACGAGTGGTTCGACGTGCGCGCTCCCGGTGCCGAGGATCGCCAGGCCCGGGTCGCCGCTGCGGCCGCCGTCGCCGTGCACGACCGCGGGACGGCGCTCGGAGATGACGGTGGCGAGGAAGGAGGGGGTCACGGAGAACGCCCTGCGACCGGCAGGGGAGTCGGGCGCCGGGGAGCCGGCGGGGACGGCGGCGGCGAAGGGGACCAGCGACTGGGTGCTGGTCTCGTGCACCCAGACGGACACGCGGATCGCCGCGGCCGCGCTCTGCAGCCGGGCCAGGAGGTGGTCGGCGGCGGCCTGGGCGTCGTAGGGCGACGCAGACGGCCGCGGCGCGGCGCCGTCCTCTGCCGTGAGCTCGGACACGACATCGGAATCGGCCTCGCACGCGGGACCTTGAGCGGGGTCGAGTCGCCTCCCTCCTCGGGGTGATGTCGAGGAAAGGGCACCCTTCCCGGTCATCCGGCCGCGGGAGGGTGATACTAATCAGGCGATCGACCCGTCCAGCGGTTGCTGGTCCGCACCGTCCCCGGGAGGGAACCACCGTGACCTACGTCATCACCGAGGCTTGCGTCGACGTCCTCGACAAGGCGTGCATCGACGAGTGTCCGGTGGACTGCATCTACGAGGGCGAACGGATGCTCTACATCCACCCCGACGAGTGCGTCGACTGCGGTGCGTGCGAGCCGGTGTGCCCGGTCGAGGCCATCTACTACGAGGACGACGTCCCGGACAAGTGGAAGGACTACTACAACGCCAACGTGGAGTTCTTCTCCGACCTGGGCAGCCCCGGCGGCGCCGCCAAGACCGGGAAGATCCACAAGGACCACCCGCTGGTCGCGGCACTCCCGCCCCGGGGCGAGGGCCACTGACCGTCGAACACCCCGGCGCGCCGCGGGTGCTGCCGGACTTCCCGTGGGACGCGCTGGAGCCGGCCCGGGAGCGGGCGGCGCAGCACCCCGGCGGGGTCGTCGACCTCTCGATCGGCACGCCGGTCGACGACACCCCGGCGCTCCTGGGCGACGCGCTCTCGGGGGCCGGTAACGCGCCCGGCTATCCCGCCGCGCTGGGCACGGCCGCGCTGCGCACCGCGGCGGCCGGCTGGCTGTCCCGCCGCCTCGGCGTGACGGTCGCCGATCCGCTCTCCGCGGACCCGTCGGTGATCCCCACGGTCGGCTCCAAGGAGCTCGTCGCGCTGCTCCCGACGCTGCTCGGGCTGGCCGGCGGAGGCACGGTGCTCATCCCGTCGGTCGCGTACCCGACGTACGAGGTCGGTGCCGTGGTGGCCGGCCTGAGTGTCGTGCGAGCCGACGTGCCGCCGGACGACGCCGACGGGGTCGTCCTGGTCTGGCTGAACTCGCCCGGGAACCCGCACGGCCGGGTGCTCAGCGACGACGACTTGCGCGCCTGGGTCGACTGGGGGCGGGAGCACGGCGTCCCCGTCGTCGCCGACGAGTGCTACGTGACCCTCGGCTGGGACGTCGAGCCGCGATCGCTGCTGCACCCCGCCGTGGCCGGGGACGACCACACAGGCCTCCTGGCGGTCCACTCGCTGTCCAAGCAGTCCTCCGCCGCGGGCTACCGCGGCGGACTGCTCTCCGGCGACCCGGCACTGGTCCGACGGGTGTGGGAGGTGCGTCGGCACCTCGGGCTCCTCGTGCCCACACCGGTCCAGGCGGCGATGACCGCGGCCCTGGCCGACGACGCGCACGTGGACGCCCAGCGCGAGTGCTACCGGGCCCGCCGCGACCGCCTGGCGGGCGCGGTGCGCGCGGCGGGGCTGCGGATCGACCACTCCGAGGCCGGGCTCTACCTGTGGGTCACCCGGGACGAGGACTGCTGGGCGACCATCGACTGGCTCGCCGGCCTGGGCATCGTGGCGGCGCCGGGCAGCTTCTACGGGCCCAGCGGGTCGCGGCACGTGCGCATGGCGCTCACGGCCACCGACGAACGCATCGACACCGCCGTCGAGCGCCTGATCGCCTGAGCGGTCAGGCCGGCTCGCGGTAGCGCAGGACGGTCCCGGAGCCGACGCGCCGGGCGGCGGTGAGGCTCAGGGTGGCGCGACGGAAGACCTCCGGACCCTGGAGGCCGGCGGTCAGCGGGGCGATGCCCGCCGCGGCGGTGAGCCCGTCGATCCCGAGCGCGGCGACGGCGGCCGTCAGCCGTGCGCCGGCGGTCTCCGCGGCGGTCTCGGGCCCGTCGAGGACGATGGCGAACTCGCCCGCGCCGGGGCTGCCCAGCCAGTCGTCGCCGCGCAGCGAGCGGGCCAGCAGCATGGTGACCGAGGCCCGCGTCGTGGCGGCGAGCGGCCAGCCGTCGTCGCGGCGCAGCAGCCCCACGATCAGCAGGCTCGCGGGTGCTCCGGGGGAGGCCAGCCGCTCGGCGAGCCGGTCGAGGAGCGCCTCGCGGGTCGGCAGCAGGGCGGTGACGTCCGCGACCGCGGCCTCGGCGGTGGGCACGGCGTGGGTGTGGTTCGGCGCGATCGGCATGGCAGTGCTGTCGACCGAACCGGGGCCGGGGTTGAAGCAATTCCCTCGGGCGGGGGATCGGGCCGCTCAGCCCTCCGTGCAGGTGAGCGTGTTCTCCGTCAGCGCGACCGCGAGCTCCTGGGCCGTGGCCTCGTGCTTCTGGTAAGCCTCCGGGAAGCCGCTGCGCTGGACGGTCTGGGCGACGTCCGTGAGCCGGCCGGTGTCCCAGCCGGGCACGGTGACGAGCCGGTCGTAGAAGATGCCCGCCGCGTACACCGGGTCCTGCACCTGGGCCGGGGTGCCCCAGCCCTGGGACGGCCGCTGCTGGAACAGGCCGAGGGAGTCGCGGTCGCCGTGATCGAGGTTGCGCAGCCCGGATTCCTGCAGGGCGGTGGCCAGGGCGATGACGGCGGCCCGCTCGGGCAGCCCCTTCTCCCGCGCGACCCGGGCGATGGTGTCGGCGTGCCCGGCCTGCTCCGCGGTGACGCGGACCGAGCCGCCGTCGACCGTGCAGCCGCCGGTCTCCGGGATCAGGTCGGAACGCGCCCAGGCGACCCCGGCGAGGACGACGAGCCCCACGACGACCAGCGGCCACCAGCTCTGGTTGCCGCGGCTCCGGCCGGACCGTCCTCGGCGCGGGGACGACCGTCGCCGGGGCGCACCGCGTCGTCCGGCCCGGCCGCCGGCCGCGAACGCGGCCGGGCGCGAGGTCGTCGAGGTGGCCATCGCGGGCGACTGTATGTCGCCTTCCTGACGGTTTCCTGAGCCCCGATTCAGTTGGCGTGCAGCTCGGAGTTGAGCGCGCCCCAGGCGCGCCCCGTCCGGTCGACGGCCTCGAGGGCGCCGCTGACGCTGTTGCGCCGGAACAGCAGCCCGTCGCGGCCGGAGAGCTCCTTGCCCTTGACCACCGAGCCGTCCGGCAGCGTGATCCGCGAGCCCGCGGTGACGTAGCAGCCGGCCTCGACGATGCAGTCGTTCCCGAGCGAGATGCCGATGCCCGAGTTGGCACCGAGGAGGCAACCGGTGCCGACCGAGATCACCTCGGTACCGCCGCCGGAGAGGGTGCCCATGATCGACGCGCTGCCGCCGATGTCGCTGTCGGCGCCCACCACGACACCGGCGCTGATCCGGCCCTCGACCATGGAGGGGCCGAGCGTGCCGGCGTTGAAGTTCACGAAGCCCTCGTGCATGACCGTGGTGCCCTCGGCGAGGTGGGCGCCCAGGCGCACCCGGTCGGCGTCGGCGATGCGGACGCCCGACGGGATGACGTAGTCGACCATCCGGGGGAACTTGTCGACTCCGAACACGGTGACGTGCCCGACGGCGGCGCGCAGCCGGTGCGCGTTGAATCCGGCCGCCTCGACCGGACCGGCGCTGGTCCACGCCACGTTGGTGAGCAGGCCGAAGATGCCGGTCATGTTCGCGCCGTGTGGCTGGATCAGGCGGTGGGAGAGCAGGTGCAACCGCAGCCAGACGTCGTGCGTGTCGACGGCGGGTTCGGACAGGTCGGCGATGACCGTGCGGACGGCGATGACCTCGACGCCCCGGGCCTCGTCCCTGCGCACCAGGCCGCCGTAGTCGGGGCCGAGCTCCCCGGCCAGCTCCAGCGCGCCGAGCCGCATCGTCCCGGTGGAGGCGCCCTCGGGCGCCCCGAGCCGGGGCTCGGGGTACCAGGTGTCGAGCACGGTGCCGGACGGGGTCACGGTCGCCAGACCGGCGGCCACGGCGGAGACGGGGGCGGACGCTGCGTCAGTCACCCCGTCGACGCTACCCAGTGGCGGGACCCGCCTGCCGCCCCGACCACTCGCCGGCTCGTGGCGGACACCTGCAGGCGGGCCGCTCGGGCACGTCACCCTTAGGCTTCCCGACCGTGAGCACCCTGCCGCCGCTCGACCTCTCCGCCGACGTCCTCGCGGTGACCCGGGCGCTCGTCGACGCCCCGTCGGTCTCCGGCAGCGAAGGGCCGCTGGCCGACGCGGTGGAGGCGGCGCTGCGCGCCCTGGGCGGTCTGGAGGTCGAGCGGATCGGCGACGCCGTGCTCGCCCGGACCAACCTCGGCCGGCCCACCCGCGTCGTCCTCGCCGGGCACCTGGACACGGTGCCGATCGCCGACAACGTGCCCAGCCGGCTCGACGAGGCCACCGGCCGCCTCTACGGCTGCGGCACCAGCGACATGAAGTCCGGCGACGCGGTGATGCTGCGGCTCGCGGCGCGGTTCGGCGTCCCGGGCGCGCAGCCCGCGCACGACCTCACCTTCGTCTTCTACGACAACGAGGAGGTGGAGTCGGCCAGGAACGGCCTGGGCCGGGTGGCCCGGGAGCGGCGCGGCTGGCTCTACGGCGACCTCGCGATCCTCATGGAGCCCACCGACGGCGAGATCGAGGGGGGCTGCCAGGGCACGCTGCGGGCGGTGCTGGAGACGACGGGCCACCGGGCGCACAGCGCCCGCAGCTGGCTCGGCGTGAACGCGATCCACGCGCTGACCGGTGCGGTCACCGCGCTGGCCGCCTACCGGCCGCGCGAGGTGGAGATCGACGGCTGCCTGTACCGGGAAGGGCTCAACGCCGTGGGCATCTCCGGTGGCGTCGCCGGCAACGTGATCCCCGACGAGGCGGCACTCACGGTCAACTTCCGCTACGCGCCCGACCGGGACGAGGACGCCGCCGAGGCGCACGTGCGCGAGGTGTTCGCCGACGCGACCGCCGCCGGCGCGACGCTCACCGTCGTCGACAACGCCGGCGGTGCGCTGCCCGGGCTCTCCGAGCCCGCCGCCGCCGCGTTCGTCGCCGCCGTCGGCCGTCCGGCGCGGGCCAAGCTCGGCTGGACCGACGTCGCCCGGTTCGCCGCCTTCGGCATCCCCGCGCTCAACTACGGGCCGGGGGACCCCACCCTGGCGCACACCCGCGAGGAGCACGTCCTGGTCGACCGGTTGCAGCCGGCGGAGGACGCCCTGACCGCCTACCTGTCCGGGAGCACCGCATGACCGTCCCACCCGGCCCGCAGGACCCCCAGCCGCAGGCTGCCCCGCGCGAGCGCCCGGCGCGGCACCGCGGCCCCGTGCTGCTGCGCGGTGGAGAGCCCGATCCCCGGACGGTGGGGACGACGACCGACCAGCGGCTGCTCGACCGGCGCGGGCCCACGGACTGGGTCCACACGGACCCGTGGCGCGTCCTGAGGATCCAGTCCGAGTTCGTCGAGGGCTTCGGTCTCCTCTCCGAGCTGCCGCGCGCGGTGAGCGTCTTCGGCAGCGCCCGCACGCCGGCCGACCACCCGCACTACGCGGCCGGCGTGGCCGTCGGGGCGGCGCTCGCGGAGGCGGGCTACGCGGTGATCACCGGCGGCGGCCCGGGGGTCATGGAGGCGGCCAACCGGGGGGCGTGCGAGGCCGGAGGGCTGTCGGTCGGCCTGGGCATCGAGCTGCCGTTCGAGCAGGAGCTCAATGAGTGGGTCGACGTCGGCATCTCCTTCCGCTACTTCTTCGTCCGCAAGACGATGTTCGTGAAGTACGCGCAGGCGTTCGTGATCCTGCCCGGCGGCTTCGGCACCCTGGACGAGCTGTTCGAGGCGCTGACGCTGGTGCAGACGCGCAAGGTGACCCGCTTCCCGGTCATCCTGTACGACACCGCCTACTGGTCGGGCCTCATCGACTGGGTCCGCAACACCATGGCCGCGACCGGCACGATCAGCCCGACCGACCTGGACCTGCTCACCGTCACCGACGACGTCGGCGAGGTGGTCGCGGCGATCCAGGCCGCCGAGGCCGCCCGGACGGCATCGGGCGAAGGCGGCGGCGGGATGCGGGCGCCGCTCGGGCCGTCCGACGCCTGACGTGCTCGACGTCGTCCTCTTCGTCGTCGGTGTCCTCGTCGTCGCCGCACTGCTCTTCCTCGGCGCATCCCTGCTGATGGGGCGCGGGGAGACCCGGCCGCCGGCCGACCCGGACCGGTCGCCCGTGCAGCTGCCCGTGGCCCGCCCCGTCACCGGCGACGACGTGCGGGCGCTGCGGATGACGGTCACCCTGCGCGGCTACCGGATGAGCGAGGTCGACTGGCTGCTCGACCAGTTCGCCCGGACGCTGGACGAGCGCGACGCCGAGATCGCCGCACTGACCGAGCGGCTGCATCCGGTCGCCACCGACGAGCTGAAGAGCGATCGCACACCCGCGCGCGACGACGAGGAGAACCCGCATGCCTGAACTGGTCGAGCGGATCGACGTCGAGGCGACGCCGGGGCGCGTGTGGGAGGTGCTCACCGACTGGGTGGGACAGGGCGAGTGGATGGTCGCCACCGACGTGCAGACCGTCGACGGGCCGGCGCAGGGCGTCGGCGGGCGGCTCGTGGCGCGCACCGGGCTGCCCCTGCCCGGCGGACGGCACGTGGGTCTGCTCGACACGATGGTGATCACGAAGTGGGAACCGCCGCGGCTGGTCGAGGTGCAGCACACCGGACGCGTCATCCGGGGTCCGGGGATCTTCGAGATCGAGCCGCGCGGCGAGCACGCCACCTTCGTCTGGACCGAGCGGTTCTACCTGCCGTGGGGCTGGTTCGGGGTGTTCCTCACGCCGGGGTGGTACGCCGTCCGACCCTTCGTCCGGTGGGGCGTGCGCCGCTCGCTGCGCCGCTTCGCGGCGGTGGCGGCCCGGCCGGGCGGAACGCCCGCCCGGTGAGCCGCCGCGGGTGGGCGCTGTTCCTGGCCATGGCGGTCATCTGGGGGGTCCCCTACCTGCTGATCAAGGTCGCCGTGGGCGAGGTGTCACCGGTCGTCGTGGTCTTCGCCCGCTGCGCGATCGGTGCGGCGCTGCTGCTGCCGTGGACGCTCCGCGCCGGACACCTGCGGACGGCGCTGCGGCACTGGCGCTGGCTGCTGGCCTTCACCGTGCTGGAGATGACCGCGCCGTGGCTGCTGCTGTCGTACGCCGAGCAGTCGCTGTCCAGTTCGCTCACCGGGCTGCTGGTGGCCGGTGTGCCCTTCGTCGCCGCGGTGGCCGCGCGGGTGGCCGGGGAGGAGGACCGACTGACCCCGGTGCGGCTGCTCGGCCTCGGCATCGGGGTCCTCGGGATCACCGCGCTGCTCGGTCTGGACGTGGAGGGCGCCCACCTGTGGCCGGTCCTCGCCGTCGCGGGCGTCGTCGTCGGGTACGCGACCGCGCCGATGGTGGTCAGCCGCAAGCTGCCCGGGGTGCCGGGGGTCGCCGCAGCCTCCGTCGCCCTGACGGTCACCGCGCTGGTCTACGCGCCGTTCGCCGTCCCGCAGCTCGGGGGGGCTGCCGAGGCGTCGGGCGAGGCGCTGCTGGCGCTGCTCGCGCTGGGGGTGGTCTGCACCGCGCTGGCACTGGCGCTGTTCTTCTCGCTCATCCGCGAGGTGGGGCCGCAGCGTGCCCTGGTGATCACCTTCGTCAACCCGGTGGTGGCGGTGCTGCTCGGCGTCCTGCTGCTCGACGAGCCGTTCACCCTGGGCATCACCCTGGGGCTCCCGCTGGTGCTGGTCGGCTGCGTCCTCGCCACGAGTCGCAGCGGTGCGGCGGCTCCCGCACCCGCCGGCGAGGCGCTCGACGCGGCGGCCCGCTGACCTGTCGGTGCCGGCCGCTACGGTCGCCGACGTGCAGCGCTGCGCCTGGGGGGAGTCCGCTCCCGAGTACGTCACCTACCACGACGAGGAGTGGGGGAGGCCCCTGCGCGGCGACGACGCCCTCTTCGAGCGGCTCTGCCTCGAGGCGTTCCAGTCCGGGCTCTCGTGGCTCACCATCCTGCGCAAGCGCCCTGCGTTCCGGGCCGCGTTCGCGAACTTCTCGATCGACGCGGTCGCGGAGTTCGACGCCGACGACGAGGCGCGCCTGATGGCCGACGCGGGCATCGTGCGCAACCGGGCCAAGATCGCCGCGACCGTCCGCAACGCACGGACCGCCCGGCAGCAGCCCGAAGGCCTGTCGGACCTGCTGTGGTCCTTCGCGCCCTCGGGGCCGCGTACCCGGCCGGCCACCCTCGCCGACGTGCCTGCGACCAGCCCCGAGTCGGTGGCGATGGCGCGCGAACTCAAGCGCCGGGGCTTCGTCTTCGTGGGTCCCACGACGGCGTACGCGCTCATGCAGGCGACCGGGATGGTCGACGATCACGTCGCCGACTGCTTCCGGGCGTTCCCCTGATAGGGGCTCGTGTTGGACGACGGCGTGGCATACGGGATCATTGACGGAGCTCACAGCATCGACCGACGCCACCCCAACCCTCGCCCTCGGCGGGGAGCGGTGTGGCCGCGAAGGAGGCACGCATGGCGGCCATGAAGCCGCGTACGGGTGAAGGTCCCCTCGAGGTGACCAAGGAGGGCCGCGGCCTGGTCATGCGCGTACCGCTCGAGGGAGGCGGTCGCCTCGTCGTCGAGCTGTCGCCCGACGAGGCGGCGGCGCTGTCGGAGGCCCTGAAGGGCGCCACCAGCTGACCGACTGCGCCGACCTGCCTCCGGAGCAGGGCAGCGCAGCACGACGCGGCCCCGGCCGTCGGCGACGAGCCGGCGACCGGGGCCGCGTCGTCGCACGGGGACGCCTCACGGGGGTGGCGGAGGCGAGCGCACGACTCGGGGTGGAACTGGAAAGCTGACGGCGTGGAGATGCAGCCATGAGCGAGGACGAGCGGGGCGTCGTCTTCCCCGCAGGAGCGGACGGCCGGCGGAGCACGGCGGCCCTGGGCCGTGCCGTGGTCGCCGACGCGCTGCGCCCGGTCGACGCCGCCGGCGCGCTCGCCGCCGAGCGCGAGACCAACTGGCGGGGTGGCTACCTGACCCACTTCCGGCGGCTGGTGGAGGCCGGTCTGACCTCGCCACCGGGTGCCCGGGCCGTCGCCGAGGCGGGGCTGACCGCTCTGCACTCGCGGATGCGGGTGGCCGGTCCGGAGGGTGAGACGAGCCTGGCCGACCTGGTCGGCGCCCCCGCCGGTCGAGCGCTGCACACCGTCGCGGTCCGCGGCACCGCGGAGCCGGAGCGGGAGCTGTCGCTGCCCTTCCACGGCCGGCGGCTGCGGGGCGACGGGCTGCTGCGCCAACTGGACGGCTGGGTGGCCTCCGGCGTCATCGAGCCCACGTGCGCCGAGGCGGTCCGCACCGTCGCGGCGAACCCCGAGTGGCTGGCCCTCCCGGACAGCACCGTGGTCGTCCTCGGCGCCGGGGCCGAGATGGGTCCCCTCACGGCACTGCTGCGCTGGGGTGCCACCGTCGCGGGGGTCGACCTGCCCCGGGCGCCGCTGTGGGAGCGGGTCCTCGACATCGCCCGCGGTGGTGCCGGCACGCTCCTGGTCCCGGTCGACGACGCCGCGGCGGGCGTGGACCCGGGCCGCGCGGGCGCCGACCTGATCACCGAGGTGCCCGAGGTCGCCGCGTGGGCGGCCGGGCTGCCCGGGCGGCCGGTCCTGGGCAACTACGTCTACGCCGACGGCGCGACGAACGTGCGGGTGTCCACGGCCGTCGACGCACTCACGGTGCGGCTGGCGGGGGCCCGGCCGGAGCTCGCGCTGGCGTTCCTGGCGACGCCGACCGACGTCTTCGCCGTGCCGGCCGACGCGGTGGCGCAGTCGGTCCAGGCCTACGCGGCCCGGTCGCGCCCGGCGAAGCTCCTGGGCCGCCCGCTGCGCACGGTCTCCGGTGGCCGACTGCTGCAGCGCGCGTACGTCCCCGGGACCGACCCCGGGATCGCCGACAGCCTGGTCGCCCAGCAGGGCCCCAACTACGCCCTGGCCAAGCGGCTGCAGCGCTGGCGTGCGACGACGGCGCGAGCGGCCGGCAGCACCGTGTCGATGAACGTGGCGCCGCCGACGCGCACCCGCTCGGTGGTGAAGAACCGCGCGCTCGCCGCTGCTTACGCCGGTGCCCACCGGTTCGGCGTCGAGATCTTCGAGCCGGCGACCTCGAACGTCCTCATGGCCGCGCTCCTCGTGCACGACCTGCACACCGGCGGTGGGCCGGCGCACGAGCACCCGTGGCAGGACGAGGCCTGCCAGGCGGCGCACGGTGGCCTGTGGCGGGCCGCCTACCAGCCGCGGAGCGCCCTCGGCCTGGCCGCGCTGCTCGGCTACGGGGCCGCGCGCGCCTGAGGCCGGTCGGGCGTCGTCGTCATCCCGGGGGCTGGTCGCCCACGGAGCCGTCGATCGCCTCCCGCAGCAGGTCGGCGTGGCCGGCGTGCCGCGCGGTCTCCTCGATCAGGTGCAGCAGCACCCAGCGCAGGTCGACGTACTGGCCGTTGGACCGAGGGCGCACGGAGCGCTGGTCGAGGGTGTCGGTGCTCTTGACCGTCTCCCGGCTCCGGCCGATGGCGTCGAGGTAGCGACGGCGCAGCTCCTCGGGCGGCACGTCCACGGCGGTGCGGAAGTCGTGGTCGGGGTCGGCCGCCCAGTCGACGCCCGCCCAGAGCGGATCCGGGTGCCGGCCGGCGAAGCGCACCTGGAACCAGAGGTCCTCGACGCGCGCCAGGTGGTTGAGCAGCCCGGCGAGGGTCAGCGACGACGGTGCCAGGGGGCGGGCGAGCTGGTCGGCCTCCAGCCCGTCGGCCTTGAGCAGGACGGTCTCGCGCTGGGTGTCCAGGAAGGCGGTCAGCTGGGCCTGCTCCGGACCGCACGCCGGCGGGTATGCACGCACCCCCCGACCCTCGCACGTGGGCGCCGCGGGCGCACCGGGCCGAGGCTCAGGCGGGGCCCACCAGCCCGGCGACGATCTCGGCGGACAGGGTCACCAGCGGGAGCCCGCCACCCGGGTGCGCCGAGCCGCCGACGAGGAAGAGCCCCGGCACGGGTGACACGTTCGCGGGCCGCAGGAACGCCGCCCGGGCGCCGTTGCTCGACGTCCCGTAGATGGACCCGCCGACGCTGCCGGTGCTCCGTTCCAGGTCGGCCGGGGTGCGGATGGTGCGCACCCGGATGCGGTCCCGGACGTCCAGCCCCCGGTCGGCCATCCTCCGCAGGACCGTCTCCGCGTACCGCTCGGCCAGGCCCGGCTCGTCCCAGTCGACACCCCGGCGAGGGTCGTGCCGGGGCGCGTTGACCAGCACGAACCACGACTCGCTGTCCTCGTCGGGTCGCAGCTCCGGGTCGTCGGGCGCGCTGACGTAGACGGCCGGGTCGGCCACCGGCCGTGGCCCTCCGGCGTACCGGCCGGTGCCGAAGACGGCGTCGAACTCGTCGTCGTAGTCGTCGGGGAAGAGCACGGTGTGGTGGGCCAGCCCCGGCGTCCGGCCGCGCAGCCCGAGCAGCAGCACGAACCCGGACAGGGACGGGGTCGTCCGGGCGAGCGCCCGCCGTGGCGCCGCGGCCGCCCGGGCGGGCACCAGGTCGGCGTAGAGGGCCGCGGCGTCCACGTTCGACACGACGACGTCGGCGGGGAGGACCTCGCCAGCGGCCAGTTCCACTCCCGACGCCCGGCCGCCGGTCACGACGACCCGGCGCACCGCGCAGCCGGTGCGCAGCACGGCGCCGTGTTCCACGGCCCGCTCCGCCACGGCCTGCGGCAGCCGGTGCAACCCGCCCCGCACGTACCAGGACCCGAACGCCTGCTCGGCGTGCGCCACGGTGGCGAGCACCGCCGGCGCCCGGCGCGGATCGGAGCCGGAGTAGGTGGCGTAGCGGTCCAGCAGGGTCCGCAGGTGGGGGTGCCGGAGGTAAGCCCTCCCGAGGCTGCGCAGGGACTGCCAGGGCGCGACGGTGGCGACGTCGGCCGGCCGGCGGGCGAGGCGGGCCAGCGTGGCGACGCCGGCCAGCGGAGTGCGCAGGAAGGGGCCCTCGCTGACCTGCCACATCCGCTCGGCGCGCGCCATCAGCGCCGACCACTGCGCACCTGCTCCGGGGCCCAGGGCGCCGTCGAGGGCGGCCGGCACGGCGGCGGGGAGACCGGGGAGGTCCAGTCGCGTTCCGTCGGCGAACCGGTAGGCCACCGCGGGGTCGAGGCGGACGAGGTCGACCGACTCCTCGAGCGGTGCGCCGGTGGCGGAGAAGAGGTCGCGGTAGACCTGGGGGAGCGTGACCAGGCTCGGGCCGGTGTCGAAGACGTGCCCGTCCACGGTCAGGAGGCCGAGCTTGCCGCCCACCTGCTCGGCCTGCTCCAGCACGGTGACGGCGTGCCCCTGCGCGGCCAGCCGGGCGGCCGTGGCCAGCCCGCCGAGCCCGGCGCCGACCACCACCACGCGCGCCACACGGCCACGGTAGCCGTGCCCTCGCGGCGACCGCGGTGGTCAGGCCGGGACGGTCAGGGCCAGCAGCGCCATGTCGTCGGCCTCGTGGCGGGAACCGGCCACCTGCTCCTCGACGGCCGCGGCGACCGCCGCGACGGCGCCCTCGGCCTCCGCGCAGCTCTCGTCCTCCAGCAGCCGTTGCAGCGTGTCCTCGCCGAACTGCTCGCCGGCGCCGTCGCGAGCCTCGGTGACCCCGTCGGTGTAGAGCAGCAGCGTGGAGCCCGGCGGGAGTTCGACGGTGTGGTCGGTGAAGACGGTGTCGGCGTCCACGCCGAGCGGTGCGGCCGGCCGGCCCAGGGCGCGGACCTCGCCGTCGGAGGTGCGGAGCAGGGGCGACGGGTGCCCGGCGATGCTGATGCCGATGCGACGCCCGTCCGGGCCGCTCTCCAGCACGAGGCAGGCGGCGGTGACGAACCGGAGCGGTCCGGCGCCCTGCTCCCGCAGGAGCGCGGTGTTGACCGCGGCCAGCACCGCGGCCGGGCAGCCGGCGGCCGACGCGGCGCGCGCGGTGTGCCGGGTCAGCGCTGTCAGGGCCGCCGCCTCCGCGCCGGTGCCGCACACGTCGGCGATCAGCGCCATCCACCGCCCGTCGGGCAGCGGCATCACGTCGTAGGTGTCGCCGCCCACCAGGGACGCGCCGCCGCCGGCCCGGTAGTGCGCGGCCAGCTCCACGCCGGGGATGTCGGGCAGGTGCGACGGCAGCAGGCTGCGCTGCAGCGTCTCGGCCAGGGACCGGATCTCGGAGGCGGCACGCAGCCGGTCGAGGAACTGGCCGATCTGGCGGCCGGCGTGCGCCAGCACCTCGATCAGCTCCGGCGGCACGATGCGACGGGGGCGGGAGAACAGCTCGCAGACGCCCAGGACGGTCTCCCCGCGGAGCACCGGGAAGGCCACGCCGGTGCGGACGTCGTCGCTGCGCGCGGCCTCCTGGCGCAGGAAACGGGGGTCGCTCCAGAGGTCCTCGATCACGACCGGCGCGCGCTGCTGCCGGACCAGGCCGGGCAGCCCCTCACCGCGGCCGAAGGTGCGGCGGGTCTCGCCGCGCAGCGCCGGCACCTCCACGTCACGCGCCGTCCAGGTGCCGGCATGCACCAGCCGGCCGCTGTGCTCGTCGGCCTCCCACAGCACCGCGGCGTCCCAGTCGAGCTCGGTGCAGAGCGTGGGAAGCAGCCGCTGGAACGCGACGTCGGCGTCCGCGGCCTCCGTGAGCGCCGCGGTCACCCGGAGGGTGGCCGTCAGGTAGCGGCTGACCTGGAGCTGCCGCTCGAGCAGGATCGTGGTGCTCGCGTCCCGCAGCACGCAGACCACCGAGCGCTCCTCGGGCGCGGCCCCGGGGAAGGGCTCCAGCCGGGCCACCGTGAGGTCCACCGTGACCTCGTGGCCGGCGGCGTGCAGCACGGGCAGCTGCGTCGTCCGTCCCAGCAGCTCGCCCTGCCCGGTGCTCACCGGGCGCAGGGCGCGGCCGTCGACACCGGACTGGAACCGCGCCGGCAGTGCCCTGGTGAGCGGACGGCCGATGAGTTCCGCGGGGTCGTGGCCGAGCAGCGTGCGGATGGCCGGGTTGGCATAGGTGACGCGCCCCTGGACGTCGGCCACGACGACGGCGTCGGGGAGGGCGTCGAGGAGGTGCTCCGCGGGGACCGCCGACAGGCGCCCCAGGTCCATCGGCACCGTGCCCCCTGCAGTCGATCGGTCACTACGTGTGCAACTTTGTCACACGAATCGTTACCTTCGGAACCCACCGCGGACGGTTTTCGACCGGACCCGAGCCGATCAGAAGGCGTAGCGGATGCGCAGCCAGGGCGCGTGCCGCCCGACGAGTCGTTGCAGTCGCTGTACGCCGTCCCGCTTGACGTCGGTGCGGTAGCGGACGTTGTCCTGCCCGTTCTGGCTGCGCTTGGGCTGCTGCAGCTCCGGCCGCCACAGCAACTCCTCGGCCTTCGGGTGCCAGCCGAGGTTGACCTCGTGCAGGTCGCGGTTGTGGGTGAGCAGGATGACCTCGGCGGCGGCCTGCGCCTTCGAGGCGGCGGACAGCTCGTCGTCCAGTCGCTGTAACAACGCAGCCCAGGCGGCCTCCCAGCCGTCGCGGAGAACGACCGGCGACAGGTTGAGATGCACCTCGTAGCCGGCCGCGACGAAGTCGTCGACCGCCGCGATCCGCTCGGCGACCCGGCTGGTGCGGACGTCGAGCAGCTGCGCGTCGTCCTCCGGCAGGACGGAGAACCGGATGCGGGTGCGGCCGGCCGGATCGAGGTCGAGCAGTTGCCGGTTGACGTACTTCGTCGCGAAGGAGGCCTTGGCGGTCGGCAGCTCCCGGAAGGTGGCGATCAGGTCGGCCACGTTGTCGCTGACCAGCGCGTCGACCGAGCAGTCGCTGTTCTCGCCCAGGTCGTAGACCCAGCTGTCCGGATCCGCCTGGTCCGGCTCGGGCTTGACCCCCTGGCGGGCGACGTGCCGCCGCAGGTAGCCGGTGATCTGCTCGATGTTGGTGAAGACGGTGACCGGGTTGGCGTAGCCCTTGCGCCGGGGGACGTAGCAGTACGCGCACGCCATCGCGCAGCCGTTGGCGGTCGAGGGAGCGATCCAGTTCGCCGACCGGCCGTTGGGCCGGGCCGACAGCGACTTCTTGACACCGAGGACGAGGGTCTCGGTCTTGACCCGCACCCACCGCTCGACGTTGCCCTCGTTGCCGTGCAGCTCGGGGATCTGCCAGTGCGACGGCACCTCGACGATCTCCGCGCCGGGGAAGCGGCCCAGCACCTGCCGGCCGCGCGGGCTGTCCACGGCGGCGGGCTCGGCGTAGATGCGCCTCACCTGCAGCAGCCGGTTCGGGGGTGCAGGGGCGGGGGCCGGCTCGGGATCGAAGAGGGTGAGCGGCTCGACCGGTGCCATGCCAGGTGCAGCAGGCAGCCGACGGAGCGCATTCCGGTAGCTGACGTGGGTCCGGTGCCGGTTTCGCCACACCCGGCCCGGGCACTGCGACCCCGTGGCGATCGTGCGCCGACGGCGGCGCGTACGCACAGGACGAACGGGAGCCCCATGAAGGCAGTGACCTGGCACGGACAGCGGGACGTACGCGTCGAGGAGGTGCCCGACCCGTTCGTGCAGGAGCCGACGGACGCCGTCATCCGCGTCACGACGTCCAACATCTGCGGTTCGGACCTGCACCTCTACGAGCCGCTGTCGCCGTTCATGGGGGTCGGCAACATCCTCGGCCACGAGAACATGGGCCAGGTCGTGGAGGTCGGCTCGGCGGTGACCGACCTGAAGGTCGGCGACCGTGTCTCGATCCCGTTCCAGATCTCCTGCGGGCACTGCTGGATGTGCCGGCAGCAGCTCTACACGCAGTGCGAGACGACCCAGGTGCGCGAGCACGGCACGGGCGCGGCGCTGTTCGGCTTCTCCAAGCTCTACGGCGAGGTGGCCGGTGGCCAGGCCGAGTACCTGCGGGTGCCGCAGGCGCAGTTCACGCACATCCGGTTGCCGGAGGGGCCGGCCGACGACCGGTTCGCCTACCTCTCGGACATCCTCCCCACCGCCTGGCAGGGCGTGGAGTACGCCGCCGTCCCCGAGGGCGGGACGCTCGTCGTCCTGGGCCTCGGCCCGATCGGCGATTTCGCCTGCCGCATCGCCCAGCACAAGGGGTTCCGCGTGATCGGGGTCGACCTGGTGCCCGAGCGGCTGGAGCGGGTGCGCGCCCGCGGCATCGAGGTGGTGGACCTCGACGAGGTCGACGAGATCGGGAACGCGATCCGGGACATGACCGGAGGCCGCGGCCCCGACTCGGTGCTCGACGCCGTCGGCATGGAGGCCCACGGGTCGCCGGCCACGAGCTTCATCCAGAAGGCGGCCGGTCTGCTGCCGAAGGCGGTCTCCGCGCCGATCATGGAGCACGCCGGCGTCGACCGGCTCAACGCGCTCTACTCGGCGATCGACATCGTCCGCCGCGGCGGCACCATCTCGCTGTCGGGCGTCTACGGCGGAGCGGCCGACCCGATGCCGCTGATGACCATGTTCGACAAGCAGATCCAGCTGCGCATGGGTCAGTGCAACATCAAGCGCTGGATCCCGGAGATCATGCCGCTGCTCACCGACGACGACCCGCTGGGCTGCGACACGTTCGCCACCCACCGGGTGCCGCTGTCCGAGGCGCCGGAGATGTACCGCAAGTTCCAGAAGAAGGAAGACGGCGTCGTGAAGGTGCAGCTCAAGCCGGAGCTCTGAGCCGGTCTGCTCACCGGCGCAGTGCGAGACTGCGCCGGTGAGCACCTCCGTCGACCTCAACGCCGACCTCGGCGAGGGCTTCGGCGTCTGGCGGCTGGGTGACGACGAGGCGCTGCTCGACGTCGTCACCAGCGCCAACGTGGCCTGCGGCTTCCACGCCGGCGACCCGACGACGATGCGCCGCGTCTGCGGTGGCGCCGCCGCCGCCGGGGTCACCGTGGGCGCCCAGGTCTCCTACCGCGACCTCGCCGGGTTCGGCCGCCGCTTCATCGACGTCGCGCCCGCCGAGCTCGCCGACGACGTGCTCTACCAGGTGGCGGCGCTGGACGGCGTCGCGCGCGCGGCCGGGAGCCGGGTCCGCTACGTCAAGCCGCACGGCGCTCTGTACAACGCGACCGTCACCCACATGGGGCAGGCGCGTGCCGTGGTCGACGCCGTCGTGGCGTACGACCCCGCCCTGCCCGTGCTCGGGCTGCCCGGGTCGGTGCTGCTGCGGGTCGCGGCCGAGGCCGGCCTCCCGACGGTGGCCGAGGGCTTCGCCGACCGCGGGTACGCGCCCGACGGCAGCCTGGTGCCTCGCGGCGAGCCCGGCGCCCTCGTCCAGGATCCGGCGGCGGTCGCCGCGCGGGCGGTGCGGATGGCCGTCGAGGGGACGGTCGTGGCCGTCGACGGCAGCACGGTGCCGGCACAGGTGGAGTCGGTCTGCGTGCACGGGGACACCCCGGGGGCCGTCGAGCTGGCGCGGGCGGTGCGCGCGGCGCTCGAGGCCGCCGGCGTGACGCCGGCGTCGTTCGCCGGCTGAGACTCAGGCCCCGAGGTCGCCGGCGCGCAGCCGACCGGCCAGCAGGTCGGCTGCCACCTCGTCGACCGGAACGCCGAGCACGTAGGCCCGGGCCCGCAGCAGCGCCAGCGCCGTCGCCGGGGCGAGCGCCAGTTCGGCGGCGACCTTGTCCACCGACTCCCAGACGGCGCCCCGGGCCCGCGGGGTGGGCCCGTGCAGCCAGTCCGGGCCGCGGTCGGCCGGCCAGGTCGACCAGACGGCCGCCTCGCTGAGCGCGGAGCCGACCAGTTCGCCGACGGCCAGCGCCTCGAAGACGTCGAGCGCCGGGACGTCCGCCGACCGCCGGAAGAAGAAGTCGATGGCCGCCGATCCGCTGAACCCGAGGTCGAGGGGGAGCGCCACGACCGCCCGGTACGGGGTCTCGCGGTGCAGCAGGCCTCCGAACACCGGCCAGCGACGGAGCAGGTCGTCCTCGACGGCGAACACCGGTTCGCGCGTGCTCTCGGCCCAGGCGCACGGTCCCGTGCCGACGGTGAACTGCAGCCGCTCGGCCAGGACGGCCTCGTCGGGCGCGGCGCCCAGCGGCACCCGGTGCCGGCCGGCGTCGCGCAGGCTGAGTCCGGCTCCGTCGACCGGCAGCATGCCGACGCAGGCCCACGCCAGCCGGACCGGTAACTGCTCCGCACCCGCCAGGTGTGGATCGTCGACGGCGGCCAGCGCGTGGGCGAAGCGCCCGGCGATGGTCATCCGTCAGGGATGCCCCGGGAGGTGGCGGGTACGCCTCCCCTGGGTCACGGACCCCGTGCATGCCCGATCATGACGCCGTGACGAGCGGCGGGGCAGGCATGCGGGTGCTGCCGTACGGCGACCGGGCCCTGCTGGTGGAGGTGGGCGACCTGGCCGCGGTGGCCGGACTCCGAGCGGCGCTCGACCGTGCGCCGCTGCCCGGCCAGCGGGAGCTGGTGCCGGCCGCCCGCACGGTGCTCGTCCTCCTGGACCGGGCGCCGACCGACCTCGACGTCGCCACGCTGCGCCGGCTGCCCCTCGAGGCAGCGGGACCCGAGGACGCCGCCGCGCTCGTCACCCTGCCGGTCGTCTTCGACGGGCCCGACCTGACCGAGGTCGCCGACCTGGCGGGACGCAGCGTGCCCGCGCTGGTGCGCGAGCTGACGGCCGCCGAGCTGACCGTGGCCTTCAGCGGGTTCGCGCCCGGGTTCGGCTACCTCGCCGGCCTGCCGACCGACCTGCACGTCCCGCGCCGGGCGACGCCGCGCACGCGGGTGCCGGCGGGCTCGGTGGCGCTGGCCGGGCCGTTCGCCGGTGTCTACCCGCGCGCCTCGCCCGGTGGCTGGCAACTGGTCGGCCGGACCGACGCCGTCCTCTTCGACGTCGACCGCGAGCCGCCCGCCCTGCTGGTGCCGGGTGTGCGGGTGCGCTTCCGCGAGGTGGGCTGAGGTGCTGACCGTGCTGGCCCCCGGGCCGCTCACGACGGTGCAGGACCGCGGCCGACCCGGCCACGCCGCCATCGGGGTGACCCGGTCGGGTGCCGCCGACTCCGTCGCCGCCGGCCTGGCCACCAGGCTGGTCGGCAACCGGCCGGGGGCGGCGTTGCTCGAGGTCACCGCCGGTGGGCTGCGCCTTCGGGCGGGGCGCACCCTGCTGGTGGCCGTGACGGGTGCGCCCGCGCCGGTGGAGGTCGACGGCCGGCCGGCTCCCTTCGCCGCTCCGATGACGCTGCGCGCGGGGTCGGTGCTGGCGCTGGGGCGCCCCCCGCGTGGCCTGCGGTCCTACGTCGCGGTCCGCGGTGGCATCGGCGTCGCGCCGGTGCTCGGCTCGCGCAGCACCGACACGCTCTCCGGGCTCGGCCCGCCGCCGGTGGCCGCCGGCACGCTGCTGCCGATCGGGGACCTGGCGGGGGAGGAGCCGTTCGTCGACGTCGCCCCGGTGGGACTCCCGCCCGAGGAGCCGGTGCTGCGGGTGGTGCCGGGACCACGGCGGGACTGGCTGGCCGACACCGCCTGGACCGCGCTGACCACGCGCGGGTGGGGTGTCGGCGCGGACAGCGACCGGGTCGGCCTGCGGCTCGAGGGGCCACGGCTGGACCGCGCGCGGGACGGCGAACTGCCCAGCGAGGGTCTGGTGCCCGGCGCGCTGCAGGTGCCGCCCGACGGCGCTCCGGTGCTGTTCCTCGCCGACCACCCGGTGACCGGCGGCTACCCGGTGCTCGCCGTCGTCGTCACCGCGGACCTGCCGCTGGCGGCGCAGCTACGCCCCGGCGACCCGGTGCGGTTCCGCCCGGCCTGACCGAACCGGCAGCACGGCGAGGCCGTCGGGGCCGGTGACCACCTGGGCGCGGGCGCCGTAGTGCGCCGCCAGCGCGGCCGGCGTGAGCACCTCCGCGGGTGGGCCCTCGGCGGCCACCCGGCCGCCGGCGAGCAGGGTGAGGCGGTCGGCGTACTGCCCGGCGAGCGTGAGGTCGTGCAGCGTGCTCACCACCGTGAGCCCCTCCTCGCGGCGCAGCCGGTCGAGCAGGTCGAGCACCTGCTGGGCGTGGCCCAGGTCGAGCGCCGCGGTCGGCTCGTCGAGGAACAGCACCCGGGGCCGCTGGGCCAGTGCCCGGGCCAGGACGGCGCGCTGCTGCTCGCCGCCGGAGAGGGTGACCACGAGCCGGTCGGCCATGGACTCCAGACCGAGCCGTCGCATCACGTCGTCGACGATGGCCCGGTCGATGCCGCGGGGTGCGGAGAGGAGAGGGCGGTGGGGGGTGCGGCCGAGGGTCACGTAGTCGCGGGTGCTGATGCCCTCGGGCAGCACCGGCTTCTGGGGCGCGTAGGCCAGCAGCCGGGCGCGGCGGCGACGGGGCATGCCGGTGGCCGGGACGCCGTCGATGCGCACCTGGCCCTCGTGGCGCTGCAGCCCGAGCACCGACCGCAGCAGCGTCGACTTGCCCGAGCCGTTCGGGCCGATGATGGCGAGCCAGCCGCCCGGCTCGACGGTGAACCGCACCGAGTCGAGCACCTGGGTCCGGCCGTAGCCCGCGCTCAGGCCGACGACCTCGACCCGGGCGCCGCCGGTCGGGGGGAGCTGATCGGTCATCGCCGCCGCGCCCCCGACCACAGCAGGCCCGCGAAGAACGGTGCGCCGACGAAGGCGGTGACGACGCCGATCGGCAGCTCGGCCGGCGCGAGGAGCACCCGGGCGATGAGGTCGGCCAGCACGAGGAACGCCCCGCCGACCAGGAGCGACAGCGGCAGGACGCGGGTGTAGGAGCCTCCGGCGAGGCGCCGCACGATGTGCGGCACGACCAGTCCCACGAAGCCGATGAGGCCGCTGACGGCCACCGCCGACGCGGTGGCGAGCGAGGCGGCGAGGATGACCAGCAGCCGCAGTCGTCCGGGGTGCACGCCCAGCGAGCCGGCCTCGTCGTCCCCCAGGGAGAGCACGTCGAGCGCCCGGCCGCAGAAGAGCAGGACCCCGCACGAGACGCCGAGATAGGGCAGCACCATCCCGATGTCGGACCACTGCGAGCTGCCCAGCTGGCCGATCATCCAGCCGTAGATCGCGCGCAGGTCGTCGGTGTTCTGCTGCTGGACCAGGCTCTGCGCGGCCGACAGGAAGGCGGCGACCGCGATGCCGGCGAGCAGCAGCGTGGGGCCGTGCGAGCCACCGGAGACGGTGCCGAGCGCCAGGGCGCAGAACACGCCGAAGAGCGCCCCGGCGAAGGCGGCCAGCGGGACGACGCCCACCGGGCCGATCGACTGGACGGGGGAGTAGGCGATGGTCAGGGTCGCGCCCAGCCCCGCCCCGGCTGCCGCACCGAGGAGGTAGGGATCGGCGAGCGGGTTGCGGAACACGCCCTGGTAGCCGGCGCCCGCGACGGCCAGCGCCGCCCCGACGAGCACGGCCAGCACCACCCGCGGCAGGCGCAGCTGCAGCAGCACCGCCGCCTGGGTGCCCTCCAGCCCGCCGCGGACCTCGATGCCCAGGGGGTCGAGCGCCCGGTCCAGCAGGGTGAGGACGACGCCGCCGGGAGCCAGCGGCACCGCCCCCACCCAGATGCCGGCGAGCGCGGCGGCCACCAGCGCGAGGCCGGCGGAGCCGAACACCGCGAGGGCGGACCGCCGGGGACGCACCGCGCCCGGCCCGGCCGTGGTGCGGCCGGACCGGGTGCGGTGGACGGTGGTGCTCATCGGGGGACTGCTCCTCAGCCCTGCAGGACCTCGGCGACGAGCTCGGCGAAGTCCGCGACGCGGGGGCCCCAGCGCGACACGACGTCGTCGTCGGCCTCGATGATCCGCTGCTCGGTGACCGCGGGGACGGTGTCGAACGCCGGTCGCTGCGCGACCGTCTCGGCGCTCTCCCCGCAGCACTGGACGTCGGCCAGCACGATGATGTCCGGCGCCTGCTCGACGACGAACTCCGCCGACAGCTGCGGGTAGCCGCCGCTGGGGTCCGGGGCGCCGTCGGCGATGTTCTCCAGGCCGAACAGGCTGTAGATGCTGCCGATGTAGGTGCTGCTGTCCGCGGTGTAGAGGCTCGGGTCGAGCTCGTGGTAGACGCTCAGCCCCGTTACGTCCGAGGACACCGACGCGACGGCGGCCTCGATCCTGTCCTGCACCTCGGCGACGGTGTCGGCGGCCTCCTCGGCGTGACCGGTGGCCTCGCCGAGCAGCTCCAGCTGCGCGTAGGTGTCGTCGAGCTCCGCGGCCGCGCCGAGCAGCAGCACCGGGACGTCGAGGGCCTCCAGGGAGCCGACGATCCCGTTGATGTCGTCGCTGAGCACGACGAGGTCGGGGTCGTAGCCGACGATCGCCTCGGCGTTCGGGGTGAAGGACGCCAGGTCCGTCGTCGGCACGTCGGCCGGGTAGTCGGAGTTGCTGTCGACGGCCGCGACCTGGTCGCCCGCGCCGATCGCGTACAGCATCTCGGTGGCGGTGGGGGACATGGAGACGATGGCCTCGGGCCGCTCGTCGATCGTCACCTCGCCGTTGTCGGCCGTGACGGTGACGGGGAAGCCGTCCGCCGACGACGAGGACGCCGCGGCCTCCTCGTCGCCGTCGGAACCGCCGCACGCCGTGAGGGCGAGCAGCAGGGCCGTCAGGAGGGCCAGGAGGGCGGTGGGGGACAGCCGCCGGGGCACGCGCGACGTCGACCGCGCCGCGCGGGAATGGGTGCCGAACAAGAGAAGTGCCTCCAGTGGAGGCGGCGAGCGTCGCTCACGAGCTGACCCGACGCCCGATGCGCGACCCTTGCCGCGAGGGTCGGTTGCATGGCCCAGAGCAGGCGATCTGGCTGGGTTCCCCCCGAACGTCTCGGGGTGACCATCACAGTTGCGGGACAGCGCCGGAATCGCACCGGACTTCGCTGCTGCTGTGCCGCCGGCGCACGGGCCGGCGCCGGAAAGGTACCACCGGGATCCAGGAGCGCGGTTCTCAGGAGCGGGCGGCCAGCACGCTCGCGTAGACCTCGACGGTCTGCCGGGCGATCGCCGGCCAGCCGAACTCGGCGAGCACCCGCTCGCGGCCGGCCGCGCCCATCTGCGCGGCGCGGCCGGGATCGTCGAGCAGGTCGGTCATCCGCGCGGCGAGCCCGCCGGCGAAGGCGACGGCGTCCTCCGGGTCGTAAGGCACGAGCAGGCCCGTGCGCCCGTCGTCGACGACCTCCGGGATGCCGCCGACGGCGCTGGCGACGACGGCGGTGCCGCACGCCGCGGCCTCGAGGTTGACGATGCCCAGCGGTTCGTACACCGACGGCACGACGAAGACGGTGGCGCCGGTGATCAGCGGGACGAGCTGCTCGCGCGGCAGCATCTCCTCGATCCAGACCACGCCCTCCCGGCGGGCCTGCAGCGCCGCGACGGCGTCGGCCACCTCCTGGCGCTCCGCGGGGGTGTCGGCGGCCCCGGCGCAGAGGACCAGCCCGGCGTCGGGCGGCAGCTGTTCGGCGGCGGCCAGCAGGTGCGGCAGGCCCTTCTGGCGGGTGATCCGCCCGACGAACAGCGCGTAGGGGCGGCCGGGGTCCACGCCCAGTGCGCGCACGGTGTCCGGCGCCTCCACCGGCCGGTAGGCCTCGGCGTCGACCCCGTTGCGCACCACGTGCACGCGGGCCGGGTCGAGGTCGGGGTAGACAGCGAGGACGTCGTCGCGCATGCCGGCGCTGACCGCGACCACCGCGTCGGCGGCGAGGTACGCCGTCCGCTCGGCCCACGACGACAGCCGGTAGCCACCACCCAGCTGCTCGGCCTTCCACGGGCGGCGCGGCTCGAGCGAGTGCGCCGTGACGACGTGCGGGATGCCGTGGACCAGGCCGGCGAGCAGGCCGGCGGTGTTGGCGTACCAGGTGTGGCTGTGCACCAGGTCGGCCCCGTCGAGCGCCGCGGCGATGCCGACGTCCACCCCGATCGCCTGCAGGGCGCCGTTGACCCCGCGCAGCCCGTCGGGGACGTCGTGGGCGGTGGCGTCGTCGCGCGGACCCCCGAAGCAGTGCACGTCGATGTCCGGCCCGCCGGGGAGGGACCGCATCGCTGCGACGAGGTGCTCGACGTGGACGCCGGCGCCGCCGTACACGTCCGGCGGCCACTCGCGGGTCACGATGCCGATGCGCACGCAGGTCAGAGTAGAAGGACGTCCCCTGCGGCACCCCTCGTGCGCCCGGCGTTGCCCCGGTGGGGTGGTCGTGGGGTTTCGAGGAGTGGCCGCGACGGGCGGGGGATACGTTGCGGACATGCGCGGCGGTCCTCGGGTTCTCGGCATCGTCCTGGCGGGCGGTGAGGGGAAGCGGCTGTCGCCGCTCACCCAGGACCGCGCCAAGCCGGCGGTGCCCTTCGGCGGCAACTACCGCCTCATCGACTTCGTGCTGTCGAACATGGTCAACGGCGACATCCGGCAGATCGCCGTCCTCACGCAGTACAAGAGCCACAGCCTGGACCGGCACATCACGACGACCTGGCGGATGTCCCAGCTGCTCGGCGGCTACATCACCCCGGTGCCGGCGCAGCAGCGGCTGGGGCCGCGCTGGTACACCGGCAGCGCCGACGCGATCTTCCAGAGCCTCAACCTGATCTACGACGAGCGCCCGGAGATCGTGGTCGTGTTCGGCGCCGACCACGTCTACCGCATGGACCCGCGGCAGATGATCGACCAGCACCTGCAGACCGGTGCCGGCGTCACCATCGCGGGGCTCCGGGTGCCGCGCCGCGAGGCGACGGAGTTCGGCGTCATCGACGCGGCCGCGGACGGCAGGGTGCGGGGCTTCCTGGAGAAGCCGGCCGACCCGCCGGGCCTGCCGGACTCGCCCGAGGAGAGCTTCGCCTCCATGGGCAACTACGTGTTCACGACCGACGCCCTGCTCGAGGCGCTGCGCACCGATGCCGCCGACGACGACTCCGCGCACGACATGGGCGGCTCGATCATGCCGATGCTGGCTGCTGCCGGTGAGGCGTGGGTCTACGACTTCTCCACCAACGTCGTCCCAGGTGCGACCGAGCGCGACCACGGCTACTGGCGCGACGTGGGGACGATCGACTCCTACTACGACGCGCACATGGATCTGGTCTCGGTCACACCGGTCTTCAACCTCTACAACGACCGGTGGCCGATCTACACGCTGCCGCCCCAGCTGCCGCCGGCGAAGTTCGTCCTGGGTGGGCGGGCGGAGGAGTCGATGGTGAGCGCCGGCGCGATCATCGGCGGCGGCTCGGTGCACAACTCGGTCATCTCGCCCGGCGTCCGCGTCGAGCGCGGCGCCCGCGTCGAGGGCAGCGTGGTCATGAACGGCGCGTTCATCGGCGAGGGCGCGATCGTCCGCCGGGCGATCCTCGACAAGAACGTCGTCGTCCCGGCGGGAGCCCGCATCGGCGTGGAGCCCGATCTCGACCGGGAGCGCTACGACGTCAGCGCCGGCGGCGTGACCGTGCTCGGCAAGGGCGCCCGAGCCCTCCCGTAGCCAGGGCCGTCATGGCCACGATGGCGCCGTTCTAGGCGCGTTTCGTGGCGACCAGGAGGCCCGCCCCGATGGGGAGGACGGCCGGCAGCAGCGACTCGTCCTCGCGCACCGTCCGGGCCACCTCCCGCCAGGCGACCGACTGCGGGTCGCGGGCGGTGCGGTCGGCGATCCGGCCCTCGGTGAGCAGTCCGTGGCACACCAGCGTGCCGCCGGTGCGCACCAGGCCGAGGACGGCGTCGAGCTGGGCGGCGTACTCCCGGGGCGGGCCCGCGCACACGACCATGTCGTAGGCGCCAGGGGACAGCCGCGGGAGCACCTCGGCCGGCGTGCCGAAGATCAGCCGGGCCCGGCCCGCCGGCACCCCGGCCGCGGCGAAGGCCGCGCGGGCGGCGCGCAGTTGCTCGGGGTCGCCGTCCAGGGCGGTGAGCACCCCGTCGAGCTGCATGCCGCGCAGCAGCCACAGTCCGGTCAGGCCGCCACCGCTGCCGATCGAGACGACGGAACGCGCCTGGACGCCGGCGGCCAGGACGGCCAGGGTGGCCCCCGCTGCGGGCTCGATCGGGGGAGGACCCGGCAGCCGTGCGGCGCGGTTGCGGGCCTCGGTCATCTCGGCCGTCTCCGCGGCGAACCGGTCGGCGTAGGCGGCGCCCTCCGAGCCGCTCCCCGGCGGCGGTGGGTGGGCGCTCATCACCGGCCGAGGGTAGTGGTCCGGCCCCGGCGGAGGGCGCCGGACGCTCGGGGAGGCGGGCCGCGCTGTGAGTTCACTGGGAAGGGGGGTGAGCGGGAACACCGCCCGTGGCGCCGCCCGTTGAGCCCTACGTGCGCCTGAAGCGAGCCACGTCCACCCGCCCCTCCGACGCCGATCCCGTCACGTCGCCCGCCGTCGGGGATACTGGGAACGTGACCGAGCCCGCGCGCCCCGAGGCCGAGGGCTGGGTGGCGCCCACCTGGGAGCAGGTCGTGCGCGAGCACTCGGCCCGCGTGTACCGGCTGGCCTACCGCCTCTCGGGCAACCCGCAGGACGCCGAGGACCTCACGCAGGAGACGTTCGTCCGGGTCTTCCGGTCCCTCGCCGACTTCTCGCCGGGCACCTTCGAGGGCTGGCTGCACCGCATCACGACCAATCTCTTCCTCGACATGGTGCGCCGCCGCCAGCGCATCCGGTTCGACCCCCTGCCCGAGGACACCGAGCGACTGCCCGGCCGCGCACCGAGCCCCGAGCAGGTCTACGCCGACACGCACCTGGACCCGCAGGTCCAGGCCGCCCTCGACGCGCTCTCGCCGGAGTTCCGCGTCGCGGTCGTGCTCTGCGACATCGAGGGGCTCACCTACGAGGAGATCGCGGCCACCCTGGGCATCAAGCTCGGCACGGTGCGCAGCCGCATCCACCGCGGGCGGGTGCAGCTCCGGCAGGCGCTCGCCCACCTGGCTCCCGGCCGGGTCCTGGCCGACGACGAGGCCTTCCTGGGTGGGGGTGGCGCGGGATGAGCATCTCGGAGAGCCACCTGGCGCAGGAGGCGATCGCCGCCCTCGTCGACGGCGAGCTGACCGCCGGGCCCGCCGCGCGGGCCGCCCGCCACCTGGAGGGCTGCCTCCAGTGCCGGATGGCGGTGCAGGCGCAGCGCGAGGCGAAGGACGCCCTGCACGGCTGCCACGAGGTCTCCGTCCCCGGTGACCTGATGTCCCGGCTCTGCGCCATCCCCTTCACCGCCGACGTCCCCGGCTCCGGTGGCGGCCCCCTCTCCCTCGGTGGCGACCCCGGCAAGCCGACGGTGCGGAACGCCGCGGCCGCCTGGGAGGTCGACCTGTCGCCCCAGGACCGTCCGCAGCGTGCCGACCAGGCTCGCTGGCTGCGCCGCGGCCTGGCCTGCACGCTCACCGGCCTCGGCGTGGGGGTCACCGCGCTCGCCCTGAACCTGCCCTCCGCCGCACCCGCCGGCCCCGGGCCCGCCGCTGGATTCGCCGACTCCGCGGTCCGCGAGCACACCCAGGTCGTCCCGCCGGTCGTGCGCGTACTCGACGTCGGCACGTCGTCCTCCCTGCCCGAACCCGGCGGCACCCCCTGAGCACGTCCGACGAACACGACGGCTCGGACCCGGCGACCCCGCCCGAGGCGGAGACCTTCGCCCGGCCCACCGGGGTGGACGGCCCGTTCGGCTCGGTGCCCGACCGCCTCGCGCCGCGCCGGGTGACCGCCCCGCAGCCCGGTGCCGGCCAGGAGGCCGCGTTCGGCCGGCCGGACAGCGTCGCGGGCAGCTTCTCCGCGGACCGGCCCCCGCCGCCGGCCCGTCCGGTCCCACCTCCGCCTCCCGAGGCCTTCCTGCGCGCGTTCGGACCGGGCGCGTCCGGGCAGCGCGGACTGCAGGAGCCCCCGTCGGGCCGCCCGGGGCGGCGGCGCACCGCTGCCGGCCCGTGGTGGAAGGCCGACGCGCGCAGCGATCCCTGGCGCGACCCCTACGCACCGGCGGGCCTGGGTGCTCCGGCGGTCTTCCCCGCGGAGCCCGAGGAGCAGCCCGGGCCGATCGTCGTCGACGCCCGGGGCCGCCGGCGGGTCCGGTTGCGCGACCTCTCGGTGCGGCTGTCGGCGCTGGCGCTGCTCGCCGTGCTGCTCGTGGGGGCCGTCGGCGGGGGCGTCGGCTGGTACCTCACCCGCAGCACGCCCGAGTCGCCCCTGCTCGCACCGGGCACGACGCTGTCGCAGGTCGACCCCGGCATCACCCGCGAGCCCGGCTCGGTCTCCGACATCGCTGCCGAGGTCACCCCCGCGGTGGTGTCGATCGAGGTGCGTGTCGGTGAGGGCGGCGCGACCGGCTCCGGTGTGGTGATCGACGGCGACGACGGCTACGTCGTCACCAACAACCACGTCGTCTCCGGCGCCGAGGGCGTCGAGGGCGCCGAGATCCGCGCGGTCTTCTCCGACGGCAGTGGGTCCGAGGCGCGGATCGTGGGACGCGACCCGGCCAGCGACCTCGCCGTCATCAAGGTGGAGAAGCCCGGCCTGGTGACCGCGTCCCTGGGGAAGTCCGAGAACGTCGTCGTCGGCGATCCGGTCGTGGCCATCGGCTCCCCGCTCGGGCTGGCCGGCACGGTCACCAGCGGGATCGTCAGCGCCCTCGAGCGCCCGGTGCGCCTGGCCGGCGAGGGCAGCGACACCAACGCCGTGATCAGCGCCGTCCAGACCGACGCACCGATCAACCCCGGCAACTCCGGCGGCGCCCTGGTGGATGCCACCGGTGCGCTCATCGGCATCAACACCGCGATCGCCTCGCTCGGGGGCGCCGGCACCACCGGAGGCTCGATCGGGCTGGGCTTCGCGATCCCGATCGACACCGTGCGCGAGATCGCCGAGCAGCTCATCTCCACCGGCAGCGCGGTGCACGCCTCCCTCGGCGTGAACGCCCGCTCGGTCACCGACGGCACCCGGGACGGCGCGCTCGTGCTCAACGTGGAGCCGAACAGCGCGGCGGCCAACGCCGGCATCCGGGAGCGCGACGTCATCATCGCCGTGGAGGACGACCCGGTGGGCAGCTCCGAGGAGCTCGTCGTCGCCGTCGACCGGCATGCGCCCGGTGACGAGGTCACCGTCGAGATCGTCCGGGACGGCAGGTCGCAGGAGCTCCGGGCGACGCTCGACGCCGCCTGAGGAAGGGCCGGAATCCGGCCGCCTACCCTGGGGGCCACGGAGAGGGGGCGGCGGTGTTCGACTCGATCGGCTGGGGCGAGATCATGGTCCTGGCACTCGCGGCGCTGTTCATCTTCGGTCCCGAGCGGCTGCCGCACCTGGCCAAGGACGCGGCCACGGGGCTGAAGAAGCTGCGCGCGGCGATCACCGACGTCCGCACGCAGGTGAACGACGGCCTCGGTGACGACCTGCCCGAGCTGCGCGACATCGACCTGCGGAAGTACCACCCGAGGACGTTCATCCGGAGTCAGCTCTTCGAGGACGACGAGCGGCCGTCCACGCAGCAGAACTCTGGCGCGACCCGCGCACCGGTCGTCGCCCGCCCCCGTGACCGCGCGGTGCCGCCCCCGTTCGACCCCGACGCGACCTGAGGTCGCCGGTCGCCGGTCGGCGTGTCGAGCCGCTAAACGTCGCTTGCGTCACAGGGGTGACACGGGACACAGATGTCCGCGTTCGCTGCTATAAGTTGCCCAGCGAAACCAGCGCCCTCCGTGATGGCGCGCTCACGTGTCCCTTGTGGAAGGTCTTCTGTGAACAGGTCACATCCCCGACGCGCCCGCCGCATGCTGGGCGCCCTCGTCGCGGCCACCGCGCTGACGGTCACCGCCGTCGACGTCGTTCCCGCCGAGCCCGCCGCTCCTGCGGTCCAGCTCGCCACGGTCCAGGCGACGGCGCCGGCCAGCACGCCGGCCCGCACCGGTCCGCCGGCCTCGATCGCGGTCCTCGGCGACTCCATCTCCCAGGGCACCGGCTCCGACGACGGCGGCGCCTCGCTGAACGTGCAGGACGGCGGTATCGGCTCTCCCCGGCTGCGGAACTCCTGGGCCACGGGTGACTGGTCGGGCCTGAACAGCTACCTGCAGCGCGTCCGGGCCCTGCCGGGCGGCGCCGGGGCGCAGGGCATCAACCTGTCCGCCAACGGCGCCAACATGCGGAACGACTTCCTCGCCCAGGCGCGGTCGGTGCCGGCCGGCACGGGTCTCGTGCTCGTGCAGATGGGTGGCAACGACCTCTGCCGTCCCTCCGAGGCCGAGATGACGTCGGTGGCCGACTACCGCGCCCAGCTGAGGGCAGGGCTGCAGTGGCTGCAGGAGAACCGTCCGGAGACGTTGGTGACGGTGTACTCGGTGCCGGACATCTACAACCTCTGGTACCTCCGCGGCGCCGCCCACCAGGGCGAGAGCTTCGGCGTCTGGCCGTTCAACTCCACGGCGGCCGGCCCGCGCCCGGCCCGTGGCAGCCAGGACAACGGCACCTTCTGGGCGCGGCAGTTCTGGGACGGGCTGTTCGGCTCGGTCATCCCCTGCCGCAGCCTCCTGCAGGACCCGTCCAACCCACGTAACGCCGGCCCCACCCCGCAGGCGTCGCACGGCTCCGAGGCCCGCCGGTTGCGGGTGCGACAGCGCGCGATCGACTTCAACAACGTCCTCAAGGCGGAGTGCGCGAACGTCCTGCGCTGCCGCTTCGACGAGAACGCCGTGTTCAACATGTCGGCCAACCGCCCGAACGGCACGACCCTGACGAGCAACACCTCCCAGTGGAACTTCGTCGACCGTGACATCAGCACCCAGGACCACTTCCACCCGTCCTTCGCCGGCCAGCAGAAGCTCGCGCGATACGCGTTCGAGTCCGGCTACGACTTCCGCGACCGGACGGCGCCGACCGTCACCGTCACGCCGACCACGCCGGCCAACGGGAACGGCTGGCACCGGGCGAACGTCTCGGTGAGCCGCTCCGCCAGCGACGCGAACGGCGTCCGGGGCTTCGAACACCGGGTCCACGCGCCCGACGGCAGCGTCGGTGCCTGGACCCGCTCGATCAGCGCCACCCTCGGCACCGTGACCATCTCCAGCGAGGGCACGTCCCACGTCGAGGTGCGCGCCCTCGACGGCAACGGCAACCTCAGCGCCAGCACGATCCAGCCGGTCCGCCTCGACAAGACCGCTCCGCAGGCGCACGCCGTCACGCCGGCCCCCGGTGCCACGTTCGTCCAGAACGAGGCGGTGGAGGCGTCCTTCAGCTGCTCCGACGCGGGCGGCTCGGACGTCGACAGCTGCGTCGGCACGGTCGCGGACGGCACGGTGATCGACACCAGCACCGTCGGCACCAAGACCTTCACCGTCACCGCGACCGACGGTGCCGGGAACACCACCACGGTCACCCGCGAGTACACCGTCGTGGACGTGACGCCCCCGACCATCACGCTCGACAGCCCAGGGGCGGGTGCCTCCTTCGACCGCCGCCAGGTCGTAGAGGCGGACTACGCCTGCACCGACGAGCCGGGCGGCTCCGGCCTGGCCACCTGTGCGGGGACCGTCCCTGACGGCGCCCCCGTGCCCACCGGCACCATCGGCGACCACGAGTTCCGGGTCGACGCGAGCGACAATGCCGGGAACACCGACTTCCTCACCCGCGTCTACACGGTGCTCGACGTGACCGCTCCGACCGTCACGGTGACGGGTCCGGAGAACGGGGCGAAGTACCCCCACCAGGCCGAGGTCCTCGCCGACTTCGTCTGTGAGGACGACGAGGGTGGCTCCGGCATCGAGGACGGCTACTGCAAGGGCAGCGTCGGCGTCGGCGAGCAGATCGACACCTCGACTCTCGGTACGAAGACGTTCACGGTGACCGGCACCGACCGCGCGGGCAACACGACGACGGAGACCGTCACCTACGAGGTCGTCGACGTGACGGCGCCGACGGTGAGCTCGCCGCACGCCGCGATCGAGTACAAGCTGGGTCAGCCGGTCGACGCCCTCTTCGAGTGCACCGACGAGGACGGCGGCTCCGGCGTCGCCGAGTGCGACGGCCCGCTGACGCTGGACACCTCGTCCGTCGGGGACAAGACGTTCGACGTCACCACCACGGATGAGGCCGGCAACAGCCGCACGGTGTCCTTCGCGTACACGGTGATCTACGCCTACGGCGAGATCCGGCAGCCGATCAACGCCGACGGCTCGAGCGTGTTCAAGGCCGGCGGCACCGTGCCGGTGAAGTTCGGAGTCACCGACTTCGCCGGGCAGCCCGTCACCACGGCGCGCGCCACGTTGTCCACGGTCCGCAGCTACGACATCCAGGCACTGGGATCGGGGCAGGAGGCGGAACAGGAAGCCACCTCGCCAGGGTCGGCCAACACGGGCAACGTGTTCCGGCTGTCGGACGAGCAGTACGTCTACAACCTGTCGACCAAGGGCATGGCGGCGGGCAGCTACCAGCTGTTCATCCGCCTCGACGACGGCAAGCAGTACACCGCCGTCTTCACGCTCCGGTAGCTGCCGACGCGCGTCGCCGCCCCCTCCTCCAGCCGGAGGAGGGGGCGGTGCACGTTCAGGGCCGGGCGGCGTCGGCCTCGGCGGCCTGCTTGAGCCGCTGCAGCGTGGCGACGATGCCCGCGCGGTTGCGCTCCGGGAACTTCGCCGCCCGCACGACGGTGTCGGTGACCCGGTCGGCCCGCGAGGCGTCGAACGTCTCGGTGACCGTCGTGCCGCCGTCGGCCGTGGGCTCGAGCTCGTAGCGCCAGCGGTTGGCGGTGAAGTGCCGCCAGGCGATCCGCCGGTTCTCCTCGAACTCGACCACCCGGTTGCGGATCCGGTAGGGGAGTCCGAAGAGCTTCATGTGCACGGAGAAGGTGTCGCCCGTCGCGGTGAGCCGGTCGGGGGCGGCGATCACCGAGCCCACGGATCCGGAGCCGTCGATCCGCGAGTGCTGCTTCGGGTCGGCGAGGATCGCGAAGACCACCTCGGGTGGGGCGTCGATGGTGATCGTGCCGCTGACCTGCGCGTCGTCGCTCATGCCCTGAACGTACTTCTGGGGTGTCCCTTCCGCTCCGAGGGTCCTGCAGGACCCCGTGAACGGGAGGAACACCCCAGAAGCGGGTGCAGAGATGTCAGCGTTTGACGGGGGTGAGACCCAGCGACATGCCCGAGAGCCCGCGCTGACGGCTGGCCAGCCCGTCGGCGATCTTGATGAGGGCCTGTGCGGCCGGGGAGTCCGGCTCGGTCAGGACGATCGGTGCACCGGCGTCGCCGCACTCCCGCAGTCGCGTGTCGAGCGGGATCTGCCCCAGCACCGGCACGCGGGCACCGAGGGTCTTGGTCAGCGCGTCGGAGACCGCCTCACCGCCGCCGGAACCGAAGATCTCCATGCGCGAACCGTCGGGGAGCTCCAGCCACGACATGTTCTCGATGACGCCGACGACCTGCTGGTGGGTCTGCGTCGCGATCGCACCCGCGCGCTCGGCCACCTCGGCGGCGGCGAGCTGCGGTGTCGTGACGATGAGGATCTCGGCGTTGGGCAGCAGCTGTGCGATCGAGATCGCGACGTCGCCGGTGCCCGGGGGGAGGTCCAGCA
This sequence comes from Candidatus Blastococcus massiliensis AP3, assembly GCF_000582785.1. Classification (GTDB taxonomy): domain Bacteria; phylum Actinomycetota; class Actinomycetes; order Mycobacteriales; family Geodermatophilaceae; genus Blastococcus; species Blastococcus massiliensis. The sequence goes on along the minus strand of NZ_HG931173.1, from coordinate 1,012,014 downwards.
GGAGGACGTCCAGGTCGCCCCACCACACGTCGGCGAGGAACTGCTGCAGCGCGCGGTGCAGCATCGGCCCGCGCCACACGACCGGGGTGTTGCCCGGGGTGAACATGCCGATCGAGATGAGCTTCACCCCGAGGGCCTGCGGCGGCATGATCATGCTGTCGACCTGCGTGGGCTTCTCCTCGGTGCCCAGCATCCGCGGCACCGAGTGGCCGTAGATGTCGGCGTCCACGACGCCGACGGACAGGCCGCGCTTGGCCAGCGCGGCGGCCAGGTTCACCGTGACCGAGGACTTGCCGACGCCGCCCTTGCCCGACGCCACCGCGTAGACGCGCGTCAGCGAGCCGGGCTGGGCGAAGGGGATGACCGGGTCGGCGACGTCGGTGCCGCGGACGGTCTTGCGCAGCTCGGCGCGCTGCTCGTCGTTCATGACGTCCAGCTCGACCCGGACCGAGGTCACACCCGCGACGGCGCCGACCGCCTGGGTCACCCGGTTGGTGATGGTCTCGCGCATCGGGCAGCCGGCGACGGTCAGGTAGACCTCGACGCGCACGGCACCGTCCGCGCCGATCTGGACGTCCTTGACCATGCCCAGCTCGGTCAGCGGGCGGTTGATCTCGGGGTCCTGGACGGTGGCCAGAGCGGCGGTGATGGCGTCGAGCGCCGGGCTGCCGGTCATGGTGTCGGTCATCGGGGTGCGTGTCTCCTTCGACGGGGGACCCGAGGGTGGCCGGCCGCGACAGGAGCGGAGCCTGCGCACTCGGGACGTCGCCACTGTACGGCGGCCGGGGACGAGCGCCGCCGAGCGCAGGGGTGATCTGCTCCTCAGCCCGGTGTCGTGCGCCGGGCGCCGGGCGCCGCCTAGCCTCTGCGGACGTGTCCGACCCCGCACGCTCCACGGTCCTGCGCGACGCCATCGGGCTGGGGGTGGCGGTCGGGCTCTACGGCATCGCGTTCGGTGCGGCCGCCGACGCCGCCGGCCTGGACGTCTGGCAGGCCATGACGCTCTCCGCGCTGATGTTCACCGGTGCGTCGCAGTTCGCCATGGTCGGCGTCCTCGGGGCCGGTGGCAGCGCGCCGGCCGCCGTCGGCAGTGCGCTGCTGCTGGGGACGCGCAACACCGTCTACGGCGTCCGGATGGCTCCGGTCCTGGCTCCCCGTGGTCTGCTCCGCCGGGCCGGTGCGGCGCACTGGGTGATCGACGAGACGACGGCGATGGCCGTGGCGGCACCGGACCGGGAGCTCGGGCGGCTGGCGTTCTGGGCCACCGGGGCGACGATCTACCTCGGCTGGAACGCCATGACCCTGGTCGGCGCTCTGGGCGCGTCCGGGCTCGGCAGCACCGCGGAGGCGGCGCTGGACTCCGTCGTCCCGGCCGCGTTCCTCGCCCTCCTCTGGCCCCGGCTGCGGAAGGGGTCGGCCGAGGCGGCGGTGCAGCGGCGGGTCGCCGTCGGGGGAGCGGTGGTCGCGCTGGCGCTGACGCCGTTCGTCCCGGCCGGGGTGCAGGTGATCGCGGCGGTGGTCGCCGTCGCGCTGGCCGGCCGGCCGCGCACGGCGGAGCGGCCGACATGAGCGCGACCACGTTGTGGGCGGCGGTCGTGGTGGCGTCGGTCGGCTGCTATCTGCTCAAGCTGGCCGGGCTCTCGGTGCCGGCGGCCTGGGTGGAGCAGCCGTGGGTCGCGCGCGTCGTCGACTTCGTCCCTGCCGCCCTGCTCGCGGCCCTGGTCGCGGTGCAGGGCCTGACCAGCGACGACCGGATCGTGGTCGACGGCCGGCTGGCGGGCCTCGCCGTCGCGGCGCTCGCGCTGGCCCTGCGCGCGCCGTTCATCGTGGTCATCGTCCTCGCCGGCGCCACCGGCGCGGGGGTGCACGTCCTCACCGGCTGACCGCCCGGCGCCACGTCAGCCCGCGCCGCCGGTGAAGCGACGGCCGGAGCCGTCCTCCTGCGCCAGCCGGCGCAGCGCCAGGAGCACCGGCTCCAGCAGGACGGTGTTGACCACGACGAAGCGCACGGCCTCCGCGACGGAGTCCGAGGGCACGTCGGCGACGTCCTGCCGGCCGATCTCGCCGGCGGCTCGTGCGTACCGATCCAGCAGGTCCTCGGACGCGGGGAAACCGGCCGCCCGCAGGGCCTGCAACGCGCCGGCGAGGGTGTGCAGGGCGGGGGAGTCAGGGGCGACCCGCCATCCCCAGCGCTCCAGGTGCGCGCGGGCCTCGGCCACGTCCGGTGGCGCGTCACCGGACGGGGGCGGGAGGGCGCGGTGCGCCGCGCCGAGCGCCTCGTGCACCGAGCCGGCCGGCGCGTCGACCGCGGCGAGGACCTCCCGGGCCGCGGCGACCGACAGGCCGCCAGGTCCCGTCAGTGCGCGGACCAGTCGCAGCCGCGCCAGGTGGTCCTCGTCGTACCGGGCGCGGGTGGCCCCGGTGAGTTCTCCCTGCGGCACCAGCCCCTCGCGCAGGTAGTACTTCACCGTCGCGACCGGGAGGTCGGCCCGGCGGGCCAGTTCGGAGATCTGCACGGAACTCCCTTGCGTTGGATAGTGGCACTCTCTACGTTGGATACTACCACTCTCCAACGAAGGAGCCCGACATGGCACGCATCGCCCGCGGACGCTGGACCCACGACCACGCCGGAGACCTGACGGTCTTCCTCATCGGCATGCGCATCAACAAGCCGTGGCGGCCCGACGCGTGGCTCCCCGCCTTCCTCGCCATGCCGCGGATGCTCCGCGAGCTCGCCCGCGACCCGTCGTCGGGGTTCCTGGGTTCCCGCATGACCCTCGGGCCGGGCGGCCCTCTCCTCGTGCAGTACTGGCGACGGACGGAGGACGTCTACCGCTACGCCGGGGACCGCGAGGCCGCGCACCGGCCGGCGTGGGCAGCGTTCAACCGGCGGGCCCGCCGGGTCCCGGGCGCGGTGGGCGTCTGGCACGAGACCTACGAGGTGGCCCGGGCCGAGAGCGTCTACGTCGACATGCCGACGACGGGCCTGGCCGCTGCCACCTCCGCCCGCCCGGTCGGTGGCCGGCTGGACCGGGCGGCGGACCGCCTGGCCGCGTGAGGCGGCCTCAGGTCACCGGGTCGCGGCGCCGCTTCTCGCGACGATCGTCGCCGTCGTCGCTGTTCATCCGGTTCAGCTCGCCGCGGATGAAGTCGCGGGTGGCCAGCTCGCCGACCGCGACCCGGAGCGAGGCGATCTCGCGGGCCAGGTACTCCGTGTCGGCGCGGACGGAGGCCGCGCGGGCCCGGTCCTCCTCGGCCTGCACCCGGTCGCGGTCGGTCTGCCGGTTCTGCGCCAGCAGGATCAGCGGAGCCGCGTAGGCAGCCTGCGTCGAGAACGCAAGGTTGAGCAGGATGAACGGGTAGGGGTCCCAGCGGTACGTCACCGCGACGACGTTGAGCGTGATCCAGACGATCACGAAGATCGTCTGCCAGGCCAGGTAGCGGCCGGTGCCGAGGAACCGTGCGACCGCCTCGGCGCCGGCCCCCACGGCGTCGGGGTTCAGCCGGGGGAGGACGGTGAACCGCCGCGGGCCACCGCTCGGGACGTCGAGCCGCGGGGTGTCAGCCACGACGGGCCTTCTCGCGCCAGTCGTCGGGCAGCAGGTGGTCCAGGACGTCGTCGACGCTCACCGCGCCGACCAGGCGACCCTGCGCGTCCACCACCGGCGCGGCCACCAGGTTGTAGGTGGCGAAGTAGCGCGTGACCTCCGCCAGCGGAGCTTCCGGACGCAGCGGCTCGAGGTCGTCGAGCGCCCCGCTGACCAGCGTCGACGGTGGTTCCCGCAGCAGCCGCTGGATGTGCGCCAGCCCGAGGTAGCGGCCGGTGGGGGTGGCCGACGGCGGGCGGCACACGTAGACCTGGCTGGCCAGTGCCGGGCTGAGCTCCGGCTCGCGGACGCGGGCCAGCGCCTCGGCGACGGTGGCGTCCGGGCTGAGGATCACCGGCTCGCTGGTCATGATGCCGCCGGCGGTGTCCTCGGAGTACTTCAGCAGCTGGCGCACCGATTCGGCCTCGTCGGGCTCCATCAGCTCCAGCAGCCGGTTGCGGTCGACGTTGGGCAGCTCGGCCAGCAGGTCCGCGGCGTCGTCGGGGTCCATCTCCTCCAGGACGTCGGCGGCGCGGCTCTCCTGGAGGGTTCCCAGGATGGTGATCTGCTCGGCCTCGGGCAGCTCGCCGAGGACGTCGGCCAGCCGCTGGTCGTCCATGGCCTCGGCGACCTCGTGCCGCCGCTTGCTCGGCAGCTCCTGCAGGGCGTGCGCCATGTCGGCGGCGTTCAGCTCGCGGTAGGTGGCGATCAGCGTCTCCGCGCCCTGGCCGGTCTGGGGCAGCGCGAGCCCGGCGACCTCGTCCCAGGCGAGCTGGTGCAGCTGCCCCCGCCGCCCCAGGCGGCCGGGCTCCTGCACGGCGAGGCGCGACAGGATCCAGTCGCCGGTGCGGGTCTGCTCCATGCCCGCGTCGACGACGTGCGCGGCGCGGTCGGACTCGCTGATCGTCACCCGGCGGTCCAGTAGCTCGCCGAGCACCAGCGTCTCGCCGGCCCGCTGCTCGAAGCGCTTCACGTTCAGCGTGCCCGAGGCCAGCGTCACCGAGTTCGGATCGATGGTGGTGACCCGGCCCATCGGCACGAAGATCCGGCGGCGGGCGACGACCTCGACGACCAGGCCGAGCACCCAGGGCGCAGCGGCGCCCACCCGCAGGGCGACGACGACGTCGCGCACCTTGCCGACGCGGTCGCCGTTGGGGTCGAACACGGTCAATCCGGCGAGCCTCGAGACGTACGCCCTGGTCACCGTGGTCACGGTCGGCAAGGCTACCGTCGGCGCCGTGAACGGCCGGGAGATGCTGGATTACGAGATCGTCGACGTGTTCGCGCCCCGGGCCTTCGCGGGCAATCCGCTGGCCGTCGTCTTCGACGCCGACGGCCTGAGCACGGAGCAGTGTCAGGCGCTGGCCAACGAGTTCCACCTCTCCGAGACGTCGTTCCTCTGCGCTCCCACGGAGCCCGGGGCCGACTACCGCGTCCGCATCTTCACGCCCTACGCCGAACTGCCCTTCGCCGGCCACCCGAGCGTCGGCGCGGCGCACACGCTGGTGCGGGCCGGGCGGCTGTCGGCCGGCACCGTGCGTCAGGAGTGCGGCGCGGGCGTCCTCGACGTCGTGGCGGACGCCGTCGGCGCCACGCTGTCCGGTGGGACCCCCACTCTCGACGACGGCCCCGCCGCGGCCGAGCTCGCCCGCGCGATGGGCCTGCCCGCGGACGACGCCACCGGCGTGCCGGTCGAGGTCGCCGGCTGCGGCCTGCCCTTCGCGTATCTCTCCGTGCGGCCCGACGCCGTGGACCGCGCCGTCCCCGATCCGGCTGCGCTGCGCGAGCTGACGGTGGGGGAGGGGGTCTCCGTCCTGTCGTGGGACGCGGCGACGGCCACCGTCCACGCGCGCGTCTTCGCCGCCGACCTGGCGTGGGGAGAGGACCCGGCCACGGGCTCGGCCGCCCTGGGCGCCGGCGTCTGGCTGGTGGAGACCGGACTGCTCCCCGGCGAGGCGACGTCGTCGTTCACGGTGCGCCAGGGCGAGCGGATGGGTCGCCCCTCGGTGCTCGAGTGCACGGTGACGGCGGTCGCCGGCCGGGCCGTCGCCGCCACCGTCCGCGGTGCGGTCGTCCCGGTGGCGAGCGGCCGGATCCGGGTGCCGTCCCGGTGAAGGACCCTCTTGCCGCCCACCGCTCGCAGGCTCGCGGTGGGACCCTGCAAGAGGGCCAGGCCGGGTCGTCTCCCTGGGCGGTCTCGCGTCCCGGTGGTCGGGACGTCGTCCTCATGGGCATCGCGGTCGCGGGGGTCTCGTTCTCCGGCCCGCTGACCGCGATGGCGGTCGCACCCGTGCTCGCGATCGCGTTCTGGCGCAACGCCGGAGGAGCGGTCGCGCTCCTGCCGCTGCTGCTCCGCGAGCGGTCGAGCCTGGCCGGTCTGCGGCCCCGCGACCTGGGCAGCTCGGTGCTGGCCGGCCTCTTCCTCGCCGCCCACTTCGCGGCGTGGCTGCCGAGCCTGAACATGACGACGGTCGCCGCCTCGACCGCGCTGGTCACCACGACCCCCATCTGGACGGCGCTGGTCGCCCGGTTCACCGGGATCCGGCTGCCGGCCACGGTGTGGTGGGGGCTGGTGCTCGCCATCGCGGGGGCGGGCCTCATCGCCGGCGTCGACGTCGCGGTCAGCCTCGAGGCCCTGGCCGGCGACGGGCTGGCACTGCTCGGGGCCATCTTCGCCGGCGGCTACGTCCTGGCCGGTGCCCGGGCGCGGGAACGACTGCCGACGTCGGTCTACGCCGTCATCGCCTACTCCGTCTGCGCCGTGGCCGTGGCCGCCGGAGCACTGCTGGCCGACGTGCCGCTCACCGGCTTCAGCACCCGTGACTGGCTGCTGATCGGGGCGATCACCGTCTGCGCCCAGTTGCTGGGGCACACCCTGCTCAACCAGGTCCTCTCCACGGTGGGCCCGACCATGGTCAGCCTGGTCATCCTGCTCGAGGTGCCGGGCGCGACGCTGGTCGCGCTCGTGCTGCTGCAGCAGGCGCCACCGCTGCTGGCCCTCCCGGGGATGGTCGCCGTCGTCGCCGGGGTGGCCCTGGTCGTGCGGGGCAGCAGGCCGACGACGCTGGTCGAGCCCGCCACGTAGGCCGGCTCCTGCGGCGCCGGCTGCGCAGGTGCTGTCGCCCGATCCGGCGAGTCCGCCCGTGTCGTCGACCACATCCGCTCACCCGACCCGGCGGAGACGTCGTTGGTGGGTGAGCGACGTGATCACCGCGTCGCTACCCTGCGAGCAAGCTGAAGACGTCGTCGTCTGCACGAAGAGAGGCACTGTGGCCGAGCTCCGATCCCGCCGTTCCAACCTGGCCGTTCCCGGCAGCAACCCCCGGTTCCTCGAGAAGGCCAAGGGGCTCCCGGCCGACCAGGTGTTCCTCGACCTCGAGGACGCGTGCGCGCCGCTGGCCAAGCCCGGCGCCCGCAAGAACATCGTGGCCGCCCTGAACGAGGGCGGCTGGGGCGACAAGATCCGCACCGTCCGCGTCAACGACTGGACGACGGAGTGGACGTTCCAGGACGTGCTCGAGGTCGTCGGCGGTGCCGGCGCCAATCTCGACGCGATCATGCTGCCGAAGGTGCAGGACGCCGCGCAGGTCAAGGCGCTGGACATGCTGCTGACCCAGATCGAGAAGGCCAACGGCTACGAGGTCGGCAGGATCGGCATCGAGGCGCAGATCGAGACCGCCCAGGGCCTCATCAACGTCAACGACATCGCCTTCGCCAGCGACCGCATCGAGACGATCATCTTCGGCCCCGCCGACTTCATGGCCTCGATCAACATGAAGTCGCTGGTGGTGGGTGCGCTGCACCCCGACTACCCGGGCGACCCGTTCCACTACATCCTCATGCAGATCCTCATGGCCGCCCGCGCCCGTGGTGTGCAGGCCATCGACGGCCCCTTCCTGCAGGTGCGCGACGTGCCCGCCTTCGAGGAGGTCGCCAAGCGCTCGGCGATGCTCGGCTTCGACGGCAAGTGGGTCCTGCACCCGGGCCAGATCGACGCCGCCAACGAGATCTACGCGCCGTCGCAGGAGGACTACGACCACGCCGAGCTGATCCTCGACGCCTACGACTGGGCGACGTCGGAGGCCGGCGGCAAGAAGGGCTCGGCCATGCTCGGCGACGAGATGATCGACGAGGCCAGCCGCAAGATGGCGCTGGTCATCGCCGGCAAGGGGCGCGCCGCGGGCCTGTCCCGGACGTCGTCCTTCACGCCCCCGGAGGAGTAACCCGACAGCAGACGACGGCCGCCCGGGGCAACCCCGGGCGGCCGTCGTCGTTCGCGGCTACTTCCGCCAGAACAGGTGGTGGGTCACGCCGCTCGGGCTGGGGACGACGTCGCAGTGGTAGCGGTCCCGCAGCTCGTCGGGGGACTCCCAGAGCCGCACGCCGCGGCCGATCTCCACCGGCGCGACCGCCACGTGCAGGGTGTCGACGAGGTCCGCGTCCAGGAACTCCCGGATCGTGGTGGCGCCGCCGCCGAGCCGGACGTCCTTGCCCTCGGCCGCCGCCCTCGCCTGCGCCAGGGCCGTCGCCGGATCGGCGTCGACGAAGTGGAAGGTGGTGTCCGACAGCGCGAACGACGGCCGGACATGGTGGGTCAGCACGAACACCGGGGTGTGGAACGGGGGCTCGTCGCCCCACCACCCCTTCCACTCGTGGTCGGTCCACGGGCCGCGGTGCGGGCTGAACTTGTGGGCGCCCATGATCTCGGCGCCGATGCCGTGGGCGAAGTCGCGGACCAGGTAGTCGTCCAGGCCGCGGCTCCCGGCGCCGTCGGTGCGGTTGGGCCAGCTCGCCGTCGCGAAGGCCCAGCCGCCGAGGACGACGGGGTCGGCGTGGCCGAACGGCCGCTCGAGGCTCTGCCCCTCGCCGGCGCCGAAGCCGTCGCTGGAGACGAAGAAGTTCTGGACTTTGAGCAGCTGGCTCACGAGGCCCTCCCTGCGCGGTCGTTTCCCCTCTGACCGCCGGGGGGCCGGGAACTCATCGCCCCCCGGCGAGCGGGCACGGACTCAGGGCGCGAAGCCGTCGTTGGCCAGCGAGGCCACCGCGATGATCCAGATGACGATCATCAGCACGAAGAAGGCGGTCGCGATGCCGCCGACGATGATGCCGGCCAGGGCGAGGCCGTCGCCGTCCTCGTTGGTCCGCTTGATCTGGCGGCGGGCGATGATGCCGGTGATCAGCCCGGCGGGCGCGAACACGAACGCCAGGACCAGCGAGGCGATCGCCAAGGAGTTGGTCGGCCGGCTGTAGGCGTAGCCCGGGGCGTACCCCGGCGGGCCGTACCCGGGCGCCCCGTACTGAGGTTGCCCGTACTGAGGCTGACCGTACTGGGCCTGCCCGTACTGCGGCTGCCCGTAGGCAGGCTGGCCGTACGGGGGCTGGGGCTGGCCGTACTGCGGTTCGCCGTACTGGGGCTGTGCGTAGCCGGGCTGCCCGGTCGGCTGCTCGCCGGGATGGCGGCCGCCACCCTGCGACGTGGTTCCCGTGCCGTCGTCGGGAGTGCTCATCGGAATCTCCTCCTGCTCGTCGGCGGGCGCCGGTCGTGCCACTCCACCACGCAGGGGCGCCCCCGGCGGCGTCGGCGCGCACGGGAGCCCGGGACCAGGCACGCGGAGGGCGGCCGTCGGGTGTACCTCATACTTGCCGGTAACTATGGACACCGGAGTCCCCGGAGGAGACCGATGACCCGCTTGGCCCAGACCGCGGACCTGACCGACATCCAGCGCGAGATCCTGTCGACGGTCAGGAGTTTCGTCGACCGGGAGATCATCCCCAACGCGCAGGAGCTCGAGCACGGCGACACCTACCCGCAGGAGATCGTCGACGGGCTCAAGGAGCTCGGCATCTTCGGCCTGATGATCCCCGAGGAGTACGGCGGTCTCGGCGAGTCGCTGCTCACCTACGCCCTGGTGGTCGAGGAGATCGCCCGCGGCTGGATGAGCGTCTCCGGCGTCATCAACACCCACTTCATCGTGGCCTACCTGCTGCGCCAGCACGGCACGCAGGAGCAGAAGGAGTACTACCTCCCGCGCATGGCCACCGGCGAGGTGCGCGGCGCCTTCTCGATGTCCGAGCCCGGCCTGGGCTCCGACGTCGCCGCCATCCGCACCAAGGCGACGAAGAACGCCGACGGGAACTACACGATCAACGGCCAGAAGATGTGGCTGACCAACGGCGGCAGCTCGACGCTGGTCGCCGCGCTGGTCCGCACCGACGAGGGCGCGGAGCGGGCCCACGAGAACCTGACCACCTTCCTCGTCGAGAAGCCGGCCGGCTTCGGCGAGGTCGTCCCGGGCGTCACCATCCCCGGCAAGATCGACAAGATGGGCTACAAGGGCGTCGACACCACCGAGCTGGTGTTCGACGGCTACCAGGCCAAGGCCTCGGACATCCTCGGCGGCGCCCCCGGCAAGGGCTTCTCGCACATGATGGACGGCGTCGAGGTCGGGCGGGTCAACGTCGCCGCCCGCGCCTGCGGCATCTCGATCCGCGCCTTCGAGCTCGCCATCGCCTACGCCCAGCAGCGGGAGACCTTCGGCAAGCCGATCGCCCAGCACCAGGCGATCGCCTTCCAGCTCGCCGAGATGGCGATCAAGGTCGAGGCCGCGCACCTGATGATGGTCAACGCCGCCCGGCTCAAGGACGCCGGCAAGCGCAGCGACGTCGAGTCGGGCATGGCCAAGACCCTGGCCAGCGAGTACTGCGCCGAGGTCACCACGCAGTCCTTCCGCATCCACGGCGGCTACGGCTACTCCAAGGAGTACGAGATCGAGCGGCTCATGCGCGAGGCGCCGTTCCTGCTCATCGGCGAGGGCACCAGCGAGATCCAGAAGACGATCATCAGCCGCGGCCTGCTCAAGGAGTACAAGCTCAAGTAGCAGACCGACCGCGGCCCCCGTCCCGATTCCCGGGACGGGGGCCGCGGTGCGTCCGGCGGGTGGTGTAGTCAGGAGGTATGCGCGCAGCGGGAGTGATCGAGTTCGGTGGGCCGGAGGCCCTGCAGATCGTCGACGTCGAGCCGGAGCCGCTCGGGCCCGGTCAGGTACGGCTGCGGGTGCAGGCGGCCACGGTCAACCCGACCGACACCTATGCCCGCTCCGGGGTCTACGCCGGCCGCGACCCGGTCAAGACCCCGCCGTGGGTGCCCGGCATGGACGTCGCCGGTGTCGTCGCCGAGGTGGGGGACGGCGTGGACCACGTCGCCGTCGGTGACCTCGCGATGGGGGTCGTCGTCCCCTTCGGCCCGTACGGCGGCTACCGCGAGGACAAGGTGCTGCCGGGCGACTCCGTGGTGCGGGCGCCGAAGGGCGCCACCGCCGTCGAGGCCGCGACGCTGCCGATGAACGGGCTCACCGCCCGCTTCTCGCTGGACCTCATGGGGCTGTCGGCGGGACAGGTGCTCGCGGTGACCGGGGCCGCCGGCTCCTACGGCGGGTACGTGGTCCAGCTGGCCAAGGCCGACGGACTCACCGTCATCGCCGACGCCTCCGAGGCCGACGAGCAGCTCGTGCGCGACCTCGGTGCCGACCTCGTGGTCCGGCGTGGGGACGACGTCGCCGACAAGATCCGGCAGCACTTCCCGGACGGCGTGGACGGGCTGGCCGACGGGTCGGTGCAGGACGAACTCGTGCTGCCCGCGGTGAAGGACGGGGGTGCGGTGGCGACCGTCCGCGGTTATCGGGGCGACGGTCGGCGCGACCTGCGGGTGTTCCCGACCCTGGTGCGCAAGGTGGCCGAGGACCGGGCCGCGCTGGACCGGCTGCGGCAGCAGGTGGAGGACGGCGCGGTGACCCTGCGCGTGGCCACGACCTTCCCGGCCGAGGAGGCCGCGGAGGCGCACCGGCTGCTCGAGCGCGGCGGCGTCCGCGGCCGGATCGTCTTGACCTTCTAGGACCGGCGGGCCTGGGTCGGCAGCCAGAAGGCCAGGCCCATGAGCAGCATGGCCAGCGGCACGTGGACGACGACGGCCCACGAGGAGCCGTCGATCGCCATGCCGACGAGCCACTGGACGACCAGGAGGACGAACAGCAGCGTCGTCCCGACGACGACGACGGCGGTCCGGTGCCGCAGCCAGACGACGGCGGCGACCGTGGCCAGGAAGGCCAGGGCGACGGTCGCCTCACCCCCGTGCTGGTGCACCGAGGCCCAGGTGCCGTAGTCGTACCCGCCCATGAACAGGCCGGCCCAGACGCCCTGGAGGAGCACGCCGAGCGAGGCCAGCCCGACCAGCGCGCTGTGGACGGGGTGCGCGCGACGGGCCGCGGGATCGGCGGTGGTCGTCGTCGTGGAGTCGGCCACGGATCTCTCCTCGGTCGGTGGGCTGGCCGGTCGAGTCTGCCGCGTGCCGCCCGGCACGGTCGCGTCGGTCCCTCCTGGGACGTTCACCCACTTGTGGATGACTGGTCGACGGGTGCGCCGCACCGTGCGAAGGTCCGATCCGCAGTGCCTCGAGAGACACGGTCGGACCGATGCGGACGGTGTCGTCGCGGTCGGTTGATGTCGAGTCCGGCGCCGTACGTCGGCGTGCTGCAGAACAGCGCCGGCTGACGCGGGCGGGAGGAGTTCGCGTGCGCATCCAGCTCAGCGTCGGGCAAACCGATCGCGACCTGCTCGACGTCGCCCTCGACGTGGACGACGACACCTCGGTGGGCGACGTCGCCGCGGCCCTGGGCCGGGTGGCGGGAGTGCCGGTCGAGGGACTGTTCCTGGCCGGGCGGCGGCTCGACGACGAGCACCCGGTGGGGGAGTCCCCGGTGGTCGAGGGGAGCGTCGTCCGTCTGTCGGCCGCGGCGGTCGCGGGCGAGCGACCCGCCCCGCCGGCGCGCGGCTGGCAGTTGCACGTCGTCAGCGGTCCGGGCAGCGGCCTGGTCGCCGAGCTGCCGATCGGCAGGCACGAGCTGGGCCGCAGCAGCCCGATCGGCTTCGCCGACCGCTCGATGTCCCGCCAGCACGCCGTTCTCACCGTCACCGCCGAGGGCGCCACGCTGGCCGACCTGAGCTCGGCCAACGGCACCCAGCTCGAGGGCGAGCAGGTGCCCGAGGAGCCCACCCCGCTGGCCCCCGGACAGGTGTTCCGGCTCGGGGACACGCAGCTGGTCATCGCGCCGGCCGCGGGTTCCGACGCCGCCGTCGAGCCGGCCGGACCGGGCACCCGGGCCTTCGTCCGCGCTCCGCGCCTGCTGCCCTCGCGCCGCGAGACGAGGATCCAGCTGCCGCAGGAGCCCAGGGCCCGCGAGCCGCGCCGCCTCCCGCTGGTGATGGTGCTGGCCCCGCTGGTCATCGGCATCGTGCTGGCCCTCGTGCTGCGCTCGCCGCTCTACCTCGTGTTCGCCGTCGCCAGCCCGGTCATGATGATCAGCAACACCGTCGCCGACCGCCGGCAGACCGCCCGTGAGGACCGCCGCGCCCGCGAGGAGTACCAGGAGGAGCTGACCCGCGCCCAGGAGCGGATCACGACCGCGCTGGCCGAGGAGACCAGCCGCCGGCGCGCCGACCACCCCGACGCCGCGCAGGTCCTGCTCACCGCCGTGCTGCCGCGCCGGCGACTGTGGGAGCGCCGCCGCACCGACCCCGACGCCCTCGACCTGCGGCTGGGCGCCGCCGACCGCCCCGCCGAGGTCGTCGTCACCCGGCGCGGATCGAACGACGAGCCACCGGAGCAGCGCACCGTGCACGCGGTCCCTGCCGTCGTCCCGCTGCGGGAGGCCGGCGTCGTCGGCCTGGCCGGTCCGGCCGGGCCGCTGGCCGGGCTGCTGCGCTGGGTGGTCCTGCAGCTTGCCGTGCACCATCCGCCGCGCGACCTCGCCCTCACCCTGCTGGCCTCGCGCAGCAGCACCGACTGGAACTGGCTGCGCTGGCTGCCGCACGCCCGCTCCGCCGACGGCGAGGGACCGGTCGCCTTCGTCGGCAACGACGCCGACACGGTGGCCGCGCGGGTCGCCGAGCTGAGCGCGCTGATCAAGGCCCGGCGCGAGCAGGCGGGTTCGGCGGGCGGCCGCGTGCAGCCCGAGTCGTTCCCCGCCCACGTGCTCGTCGTCCACGGCTTGCGGGCGCTGCGCGTCACTCCCGGGCTGGCGCAGGTCCTGCAGGACGGGCCGGAGGTCGGCGTCTACGCCGTCTGCGCCGACGAGGAGGAGCGTTTCCTGCCCGAGACCGCGCGGGCGACGGCGGTCTTCGACAGCGAGGACGAGTCCGCGCTGCTGGTGCGCCGCAGCGGGCACGACCCCGTGCCCGCTGTGCTGGCCGAGCCGGTCGCGGTGGAGCTCGCCGAGACCGCAGCCCGGGCGCTGGCCCCGCTGCGCGACGTCAGCGTGGAGGACGACGACGCCGTGCTACCCGACAGCGTGCGGTTGCTCGACGTCCTCGGCATGGAGCCGCCCACGGCCGACTCCGTCCGGGCCCGGTGGCAGCTGGAGGGCCGGACCACGCAGATGGTCGTGGGTGCGGGGCTGGGCGGCCCGTTCACCCTCGACCTGCGCACCGACGGCCCGCACGGGCTGGTCGCGGGTACGACCGGTGCGGGGAAGTCCGAGCTGCTCCAGACGATGATCGCCTCGCTGGCGGTCGCCAACCGCCCGGACGCCCTCAACTTCGTGCTCGTCGATTACAAGGGCGGCAGCGCCTTCAAGGACTGCGTGCACCTGCCGCACACGGTCGGGATGGTCACGGACCTCGATGCCCACCTGGTCGAGCGCGCCCTGACCTCGCTGGGCGCCGAGCTGCGCTACCGCGAGCACTGGCTGGCCGGTGCCGGTGTCAAGGACATCGACGACTACATCGACCTGCAGGCCCGCGAGCCCGACCGCCCGCCGCTGCCGCGGCTGCTCATCGTGATCGACGAGTTCGCCTCGATGGCCCGCGAGCTGCCCGACTTCGTCACCGGCCTGGTGAACATCGCCCAGCGCGGCCGGTCGCTGGGCATCCACCTGATCCTCGCCACCCAGCGGCCCAGCGGGGTCGTCTCGCCGGAGATCCGCGCGAACACCAACCTGCGGATCGCCCTGCGGGTGACCGACGGCGCCGACAGCACCGACGTCCTCGACGCCCCCGACGCCGCCCGGATCCCGAAGTCGGCACCCGGCCGCGGGTTCGCACGGTTGGGGCACGGCGGGCTGGTGCCGTTCCAGGCCGGCCGCATCGGTGGCCGGCGCCCCGGGGCCCGCCCGGTGGCGGCCGCCCCGCCCTTCGTCGTCCCGCTGTCCTGGCACCAGATCGGCTACGCCGCGCCCGTCCGCCCCGTCGGGAGCGGCGCGGCCTCCGCCGTGGAGGTCACCGATCTGTCGGTGCTCGTGGAGTCCGTGCGCGAGGCAGCGCGGGAGGAGTCGGTGCCGGCGCAGCGCAGCCCGTGGCTGGAGGCGCTGCCCGAGCGGCTGCTGGCCGCCGATCTCGACCCCGCCACCGCGGGTGCGGCCGCGGCCGGCCGGCTGCCGTACGGCCTGCAGGACCTGCCTGCCCTGCAGGAGCGCCGGCCGGCGACCTTCGACCCCTCGGCCGACGGGCACCTGCTGGTCATCGGCTCGCCCAAGAGCGGCCGCTCGCAGGTGCTGCGCACCCTGGCCGGCGCGGTCGGCGCCCGATGCTCGTCCGGCGACGTCCACCTCTACGGGCTGGACTGCGGCAACGGTGCGCTGCTGCCGCTGACCGACCTGCCGCAGTGCGGCGCGGTGGTGACCCGCACGCAGACCGAGCGCGCGGTCCGGCTGCTCGACCGCCTGGCCCGCGAGCTGGAGCGCCGGCAGCAGATCCTGGCCGACGGCGGGTTCGCCGACATCACCGAGCAGCGCCGCGCGGCTCCCGCCGAGCAGCGGCTGCCGCACGTCCTGCTGCTGCTCGACCGCTGGGAGGGGTGCACGCCCACACTCGGCGAGGTCGACGGCGGACGGCTGACCGACGTCCTCATGGCGATCGTGCGCGAGGGCGCCTCGGTCGGGATCTCGGTGGTGATGACCGGCGACCGCTCCCTCGGGACGTCCCGCCTCGCCTCGCTCACCGACAACAAGCTGGTGATGCGGTTGGCCGACCGGGGCGACTACCCGCTCATCGGCGTGAGCGCCAGGCAGGTGCCCGACCGGATGCCGCCCGGGCGCGCGATCACCGTCGACGGCGCGGTCGAGACGCAGATCGCGCTGCTGGCCGAGGACGAGTCCGGGCAGGGGCAGGCGGCGGCCATCGCCGAGATCGGGAAGGCCGCGCACGTGCGGGACGCGCTGGTGCCGCGTTCCGCCCGGCCGTTCCGGGTCGACGTGCTGCCGTCGCGGATCTCCTTCGAGGACGCCTGGGGGCTGCGCCCGGAGGGCAGCGGTGAGCGGTTCGCGCTGGTCGGCGTGGGCGGCGACGAGCTCACCGGCGTCGGTCCGGATTTCGCGCGGGGCGGGCCTGCCTTCGTCGTGGCGGGGCCGGGACGTTCGGGGAAGAGCACGCTGCTCGCCGTCATGGCGGAGTCGCTGCTGCGAGAGGGCACCACGGTGGTGGTCGGTGCACCCAAGCCGTCGCCGCTGCGCGAGCTGGCGGGGCGCCCCGGCGTCATCGCGGTGGTCACCGATGCGTCGGCGCCGGCCGACGAGTGGCGGGCGCTGCTCGCCGCCGATCCGGACCGGTCCCTGGTCGTGCTGCTGGACGACGGCGACGTGCTGCGCGACTGCCCGGCGGCGGAGGTGTTCCGCGACGTGCTCAAGGGCGCCGCCGGACCGGACCGCGGCCTGGTGCTGGCAGGCAACGCCGACAGCATCTGCACCGGCCTGTCCGGCTGGCAGGTGGAGGCGAAGAAGTCCCGTCAGGGCGTGCTGCTCTCCCCGCAGGGGACCACGGACGGCGACCTCATCGGGGTCCGCATCCCGCGCAGCGTCGTCGGCCAGCCGGTCCAGCCCGGCCGCGGGTTGCTGCACCTGGGCGACAGCACCCTGCTCACGGTGGCCGTTCCGGGCGCTCCGCCGGCTGCCTCGTCCTGAGTCGGCTTGCCGCCGTCCCCGGAGACGACCGAGGCCGCCTCGCGGTCTGCGAGGCGGCCTCAGGAGCCGTGCGGGCCGGTCAGCGGCCGAGAACGCTGGCCAGCTGGGTGTCGGCGTCGCGGAAGGTCGCGGCGGCCTGGTTCAGGTAGGAGGCCATGCCGTCGAGGCCGGCGATCATGTTCTTGGCGCCGGTGGTGAACTCGTCGTAGGACGCCTGGAAGCTCCGGCTGGAGCTGTCGGTGACATAGCCCTCGGAGACCAGCTGGTCGACCAGGCTCTTGAGCTGGCCCAGCATGCCGTCGATCTCGGTGCGCCCGTTGGTGAGCCGGCCGGCCGCGTCTTCCATCTGCTGGTAGGTGACGTTCACATTCGCCATGGGGAGGTCCAATCGGGACGGCCCGGGTGTACGGAGGACACCGACGGGACGGGATGGATGTGAACCGGACCGTAACCGGGTTCCGGGTGCCGTCGGACGGGTTGTCCACAGGCCGCAGCGGACGTCCTCGTCGGCGATCCGGGACCCCCACTCGCTACCGGGCGACGGGCGTGCCAGGGTCGAGGTCGTGAACGGCGCACAGGCACTGATCCGGACCCTGGTCGACGCGGGCGTGGACGTCTGCTTCTCCAACCCCGGCACCTCGGAGATGCACTTCGTCGCGGCCCTCGACGACGTCCCCGAGATGCGCGGCGTGCTGACCCTCTTCGAGGGGGTCGCGACCGGTGCCGCCGACGGGTACGCGCGCATGGCCGGACGGCCCGGGGCCACGCTGCTGCACCTGGGCCCGGGCCTGGGCAACGGCCTGGCCAACCTGCACAACGCCCGCCGGGGGCGGGCACCGCTGGTCAACGTCGTCGGTGACCACGCCCGCTCGCACAAGCGCCTGGACGCGCCGCTGGAGTCCGACATCGACGCCCTCGCCGGCACCGTCTCCGGGTGGGTGCGCCGGTCGATGTCCCCCGCCGACGTGGCCGGCGACGCGGCGGAGGCCGTCGCGGCGGCGAAGAAGGTCGGCGTCGCCACGCTGATCCTCCCGGCCGACGTGTCGTGGGAGGACGGTGCCGAGCCCGCCGTGCCGCTGAACGTCCGGCCGCGGCCGCACGTCGCGCCGTCCCTCGTCGAGAAGATCGCCAAGGTCGTGACGTCGGGCGAGCCGACGGTGGTCTTCCTGGGCGGCGACGTGATGGCGTCCGCCGAGGGCCAACTCGCCGCGGCCCGGGTCGCCGCCGGCACCGGCGTGCGGCTGGTGGCCGAGACGTTCCCCGCCCGTAGTGCCCGGGGGGCCGGCCTGCCGGACCTGCACCGCCTGCCCTACCCGCCGGAGATGGCGATGGCGGCGCTGAAGGGCACCAAGCACCTCGTCCTGGCCGGCGCCACGGCGCCCGTGCACTTCTTCGCCTACCCCGGCCTGCCCGGCCACCCGGTGCCGGAGGACTGCACGGTGCACGTGCTCAGCGTCCCGGGGGAGGACGGCGTGGCCGCCCTCGAGGCCCTGGCCGAGCTGGCCGCCCCCGGCGCCGAGCCCGAGGTCATGGAGCGCGAGACCCCCGAGCTGCCCACCGGTCCGCTGAACCCGCGGTCGCTGGCGGCGGTGGTCGGTGCGCTGCTCCCGGAGGACGCGATCGTCGTCGACGAGGCGCTGACCTCGGGTGCGGGGCTGACCGAGATGACCTCGGCCGGCCCGCGGCACGACTGGCTCTCGCTGACCGGCGGCGCGATCGGCGACGGGCTGCCCATGGCGCTGGGCGCGGCCGTGGCCTGCCCGGACCGGCCGGTGATCGGGATCCAGGCCGACGGCAGCGCGATGTACACGATCTCGGCGCTGTGGAGCTACGCCCGCGAGCAGGCGAACATCACCACGATCATCTGCGACAACGGCTCGTACGCGATCCTCGAGCACGAGCTGACCCGCGTGGGTGCCGCCAGCGACGGCGAGCGGGCGCGCAAGCTGCTCGACCTCACCGGCCCGGGGCTGGACTTCGTCTCGCTCGCACAGGGGATGGGCGTGCCGGCGACGCGGGCGACCACCGCCGAAGAGCTGGCCGACCAGCTGCGCGCGGCGCTCGCCGAGCCCGGCCCGCACCTGATCGACGCCGTCCTGCGCTGAGACCGAGGGGCCTGTCCACTGTGTGAGCGGGCGGCGCACTCGAGTGCGCCGCCCGGCTCACCGGCTCAGTGCTTCTTGCCGTGGGTCAGGTTGTCCATCTGAGAGGACGTGTCGGCGGCGTTCCGCTTGTCCTGACGCTTCTCCTTGATGGACTTCCCGCTGGCCTTCTTGGTCATCGACTGTCGCGGCGATTTGTCACCCATGGCGTGCGCTCCGCTCATCGGGAGCCTGGACGGCTCCGTGAGGCGACGCTACGCGCACGGCGCCCTCCCGGGAGCCCGTGGCGCCGCGGGCGCACCGCGAGTCCGCCGCACCTGGCCTTCCGGCGTTCACCCGCGCGGGTGGACCTGGGGCTCGTCGTCCACAGGAAGCCGGCGGGAGGCGGCGCCGGACTGACCCGTTCTCTTACAGTCCGCCCGTGGCGACGGCACTCGACGTGGTGGACGGCGAGGTCCGCGAGCTCATCCGCCGCCGCGGACTGGACCCCTTCACCGATCCCGGGCCGGTGCGGCTGCTGGTGCGCGACGTCGTCGCGGACTACTCGGAGCGGTCGCTGACCTCGGCGCTGCCGCCGATCGGCGACCCGGAGTCGGTCGTGCGCGACGTGCTGGACCGGGTGGCCGGTTTCGGACCGCTGCAGCGCTACCTCGACGACCCGGAGATCGAGGAGATCTGGGTCAACGAGCCCGGGCGGGTGTTCATCGCCCGGCGGGGTCGTTCGGAGCTGACGACGACGATCCTGGCGCCCGGCGAGCTGGCCGACCTGGTGGAGCGGATGCTGCGCACCTCGGGTCGACGGATCGACATGTCGACCCCGTTCGTGGACGCGACCATGCCGGACGGCTCGCGGCTGCACGTCGTCATCCCGGACATCACCCGCCGGCACATGGCGGTGAACATCCGCAAGTTCGTGCTGCAGGCGCACTCGCTGGACGAACTGATCGCGCTGGGCACGATCACGGTGCAGGCGGCCCGGTTCCTGGAGGCGGCGATCGCTTCGGGCCTCAACGTGCTGGTGTCCGGGGGGACCCAGGCCGGCAAGACCACGCTGCTCAACTGCCTGTGCGCGGCGATCCCGGCGCAGGAGCGGGTGATCACCTGCGAGGAGGTCTTCGAGCTGCGGGTGCCGCTGCCCGACGTCGTCTCGATGCAGACCCGCCAGCCCAACCTCGAGGGAGCCGGGGAGATCCCGCTGCGCCGGCTGGTCAAGGAGGCGCTGCGCATGCGGCCCTCGCGCATCGTGGTCGGCGAGGTGCGGCAGGAGGAGTGCCTTGACCTGCTGATCGCGCTCAACTCGGGCCTGCCGGGCATGTGCACGCTGCACGCCAACAGCGCGCGCGAGGCCGTGGTGAAGATGTGCACCCTGCCGCTGCTGGCCGGCGAGAACATCGGGACGGCGTTCGTCGTCCCCACGGTGGCGGCCAGCATCGACCTCGTGGTGCACGTGGGCACCGACCCGTCCGGTCAGCGGCGGGTGCGTGAGATCGTGGCGCTGCCGGGCCGGGCCGAGGGCGGCGTCATCGAGACCGCCGACGTGTTCACCAGCCGGGACGGGCGGCTGGTACGCGCCGACGGGTACCCGCCGCACCCCGACCGGTTCGCCGCGCGCGGCTTCGACCTCGCCGGGTTGCTGGCATGACGGAGCACCTGAGATGACGGAGTCCGGGGCGCTGCTCGGTTTCCTGTTCGGCCTCGGGCTGCTGCTGGTCTGGCGCAGCGGCCCGCGCGCGCCGCAGCCGTCGACGTCCGCGAAGCGGCCGGGCAGGTACGCGCAGTTGCTGGCCGCCGCCGGCCTCACCGGGATCAACACCGCGCAGCTGGTGGCGTTGCAGGTGGCGCTCGGCCTGATCGTGCTGGTGGCGGTCCTGCTGGCCACGAGCACGGTGACGGTGAGCCTCGCGTTCGGGTTGTTCGGGTTCGCGCTGCCCTACGCACAGGTGCGCCGGCTGGCGACCAGGCGACAGGCCGACCTGCGCGAGGTGTGGCCCGAGGTGGTGGACAACCTCTCGTCCGCGGTGCGCGCCGGTATGTCGCTGCCGGAGGCCCTGGTGGCGCTGAGCACCCGGGGGCCGGAGGTGCTGCGGCCGCCGTTCGCCCGGTTCGCCGCCGGCTATCGCTCCAGCGGTCGCTTCAACGCCGGGCTGGACACGCTCAAGGACGACCTCGCCGACCCGGTGGGCGACCGCATCGTCGAGACGCTGCGGGTGGCCCGCGAGGTGGGCGGCACCGACCTCGGGCGGGTGCTGCGCACGCTGGCCACCTTCCTGCGCGAGGACGCCCGGGCCCGCGCGGAGCTGGAGACCCGGCAGGGCTGGGTCGTGTCGGCCGCGCGGCTGGCCGTGGCGGCGCCCTGGATCGTGCTCCTCCTGCTGGCCACGCAGTCGACGACGCTGGCCGCCTACGACTCGGCCATGGGCACGGTGATCCTCGTCGGCGGGGGCGCGGTCTGTCTGGTGGCCTACCGGTTGATGCTGCGGATCGGGCGGCTGCCCGTGGACGTGCGGGTGCTCCAGTGAGTCCCGCGCTGACCGGCATGCTGCTCGGCCTGGTCGCGGCCGGCGGGCTCATCCTGGCGGTCCGGTTCGCTCCGCCGTTCCGGTCGGTGCGGCTGGTCGACCGGCTCGCGCCCTACGTGCACGACACCCCGCCGCCGTCGCGGTTGCTGGGCACGGTCACCGAGCCGGGTCTGCTGCTCGCCGTCCGGCGGGTGTTCGGCCCGGCCATCGGTGACGGCGCCCGCCTGGTCGACCGGTTCGTCGGCGGGCGGGCGGCGGTGCGCCGTCGGCTGGACGCGCTGAGCGGCGACATGACCGTCGAGGACTTCCGCGTCGAGCAGGTGGTGTGGGGCGGACTCGGGCTGCTGGCCGGCCTGGTCGCCGTCGGCGTGGGGACCGTGGCCGCCGGCAGCATCAACGTGCTCAGCGCCGGGCTGGTCTGCGTGGCCGGGCTGGTCGGCGGCGTGCTCGGCCGCGACTGGTGGCTGACGCAGGAGGTGAACCGGCGCGAGGAGCTGCTGCTCGCGGAGTTCCCGGTGGTCGCCGAGCTGCTCGCCCTGGCGGTGACGGCGGGGGAGAGCCCGACAGCGGCGATCGCGCGGGTAACCCGGCTGTCCGGTGGCGAACTGGCCCGCGAGCTCGGCAACGCACTCGGCCGCGCCCGCGCCGGCGTGCCGCTGACCGAGGCGCTGCAGCAGGTCGCCGACCGGACCTCGCTGGACGAGCTGGCCCGGTTCATCGACGGGTTGCTCGTGGCCATCGAACGCGGCACCCCGCTGGCCGAGGTGCTGCGCGCCCAGGCCGCCGACGTCCGGGAGGCCGGCAAGCGCCGGCTGCTCGAGGCCGGAGGACGCAAGGAGATCGCCATGATGGTGCCGGTCGTCTTCCTCGTCCTGCCGGTCACCGTTCTCTTCGCCCTGTTCCCGGGGCTGATCAGCATCGTCTCGCTGGCGCAATGAGCCGGCGGACACGGAGGAAGGACGCATCATGCGCCCGTTCGCACACCTGACGGCGGCACTCGCTGCCCTGGCGGCCCGGTACCGGGCCGACGATCCCGAGCGGGGTGACGTGCCCGGCTGGGTCATGATCACCGTGATGACGGCGGCGCTCGTTCTCGCCATCCTCATTCCCTTCCGGACGGCGATCGTCGACGCGGTGACCAACGCTCTGACGTCCGTCACGAGCGGTGGCTGAGGAACCTCAGCCTGCTGACGACGGCGAGCGCGGGAGCGCCGTCGTCGACTTCGTGCTGGTCTCGATGCTGATCGTGGCGCTGCTGCTGGCGGTGCTGCAGGTGGCGGTCTATGCCCACGTGCGCAACGTGGTGGTGGCCAGCGCGCAGGAGGGCGCCCGGTTCGCGGCCAACGCCGACGTCGACTCGGCATCGGGCGCGGCGCGCACGCTGGACGTGGTCTCGCGGGCGACCACCCAGCGGACCGCCGAGGGGCTGGCGTGCACGTCGGGGGAGGAGACCGACCCGAGCGGCCTGACCGTGGTGGTCGTCCGCTGCGCGGGGTCGGTGCCCTCTCTGCTGTCGGCGCTGGGGAACCTGCTGCCGCTGGAGGTCAGCGGACGTGCGGTGAAGGAGGGCGCGTGAGGTGGCTGCGCGCCCGGCTCGGGCAGATCGAGGGCGAGCGCGGCTCGGCGCTGGTCGAGTTCGTGTTCATCGCGCTGGTGGTGTTCGTGCCGTTGGTCTACATCGTGGCCGGGTTCTCGGCGGTGCAGCGCGGGGTGTTCGCGTCGACGGCGGCGGCGCGGGAGGCCGGCCGGGCGCTGGGCACGGCGCCCGATCTGGCGACCGGTGAGGTGCGGGCGCAGCGGGCGGTGGAGTTGGCCGTGGAGGACCAGGCGGTGCAGGCGACCGACGTGCGGCTGGAGTACGCACCGCGGGGTGCGGACTGCGACGCGGCCGGCACGTACCTACCGACGCTGACGCCGGGAGAGGAGTTCTCCGTCTGCGTGACGGTGACGGTGCGGATCCCGATGCTGCCGGAGTTCATCGAGTCCAACACGGCGACCGGCCAGTTCGTCGTCGAGCGCGACCGCTACGTCGACGGCTGAGCGGCCGCTCAGTCGTCGAGCGAGCGGACCACCCATGTGAGGCCCGCGAACACCCCGCTCGTCGCTGCCGAGCGCAGCGCGGTGGCTCCGCCCGTCGAGCGGGCGGAGCCCAGGGCGGTCAGCGCGTCGGCGACGTTCATCGCGGTCGCGACGGCCAGCGCCCGGTTGGTCTCCTCCCGGGTGCGGGCGGAGAAGGTCCACGCGGCGATCGCGAGCATGCGGGTGCCGAACAGGCGGATCAGCTGCGTGCTGTGCGGGGAAGGGGGGACGCCGTAGGCCGACCCGATCACCCGGGGCGCCAGGAGGCCGGTGACCCCGAAGGCGAAGGCGCTGCCGCCCAGCACCTGCACCCACTGCGGTCTGGACAAGCCGAGTGCGGTCGCGGCCATGTCGGAGCTCCTCTGCGATCGGATCGGAGTGGCGTGGCGTGGCGTGGCGTGGCGTGGCGTGGCGTGGCGCACGCAGCAGGGTCCTCTCGCCGGCGTGCGACGCACAGGGGTTCCGTCGCGGCAGCGGCGCATTCCTCGTGCCGGCTACGGCGACCTCGACGTGACGCGTCCGATGGCGCGTCGCGGCTGGGAGGATTCGGTCATGGCGGTTCGCGACGCGCAGACGATCGACACCATCGCCCGGTCGCCCGAGGGGGTGCTGACCCTCGCGCTGACCGAGGACCGCGCCTACACGCCGCTCAGCACGTCGGTGCTCGCCGAGGAACTGCGGTCGAAGCTGAACGCCTACATCTACGCGGTGAAGACGGACCAGATCGCCGAGCGGCAGGACGGCGAGCCGGCCGTCGTCCTCCTGTACACGGTGAGCGAGCCGCCGCAGGAGATTCTCGACGTCCTCCGCGCCGCCGGTCACGTGCTCTCCTCGATGGGCGTCTCCGTCGACTGGCGCCTGCTCGAGGACGCCCCCGTCCGCGACCACACCGAGGTGCTGCGCGAGATCGCCGTCGGACTCACGCAGGCCGTTCCGGACACCTGGACCCACCTGCGCTACGTCGCGACGTGCATCGGGGACCGCCGCCGCGACCGGCTCACCGCCGAGACCCCGGAGGGGCGGCAGGACCTCCAGGGCGCTCCGAACCCCGTCCGCGCGGCCGTCGAGGAGCTCAAGCAGCTGATGTGGACGCCGGAACGCGGCACCTGGCTCGAACTGGACTTCACCATCGACCGCGCGGCCGGGCAGCTCAAGCCCGGGTTCAACTACAGCCTCGAACCCGCCGGAGAACTGCTGCCGGCGGAGGTCTACGCCGAGGAGCTGCGCCGGTTCCCGCGGCTGCCGGCATCGGTTCCGGACTGGCTGGCCGAGCGGGTGGCTCAAGCCGGCTGACTCAGTCGCGGTCGCGGTCGGGCGGGTCGGAGTCGGGAGGGTCGAACGTGACGTGCACGTTCTGGAAGCCCTTCAGCCGCTCGGACTTCGCCTTGCCGGTGTAGCTGCGCCGGTCGCCGGGCGTGAGGTCGACCGCGTCGGTGAACGGGGTGAGCAGCGCGCGCGGGTAGAGCCGGTCGACGCGCACCACGTTGATCTCCACGCACAGGACGCCGACGACCGCCGCCAGGTACAGGAACGCCAGCAACCCGATGACCAGGGCGAACACCCCATTCACGGCGCTGGCGCTGTCCATGACCCGGCTGACGAAGGTGACGCCGAAGGTCTGCAGCACCTGCCAGAAGACGGCGGCGAGCACTGCTCCGGGGAGTACGTCCCGCACCGTGAGGCGCCGGGTGGTGGCCAGCCGGAAGGCGAAGGTGAAGACCGCCGCGTTGATCAGGACCGAAGCGAGCAGGATCAACGCGCGGACGGCCATGCCCAGGGATCCCGCCACCCCTGCGCCCAGCGTGGCCAGCGTCGTCGTCCCGATGACCGCCAGCCCGGCGGTGGCCAGCAGCACCAGGCTGCGACCCCGGGCCAGGATCGGATTGGGCCGGTTGTTGCGCGGCACCGTCCACGCGATGTTCATCGTGTGCTGCACGGCCTGGGCGACCCCGAGCGCGCCGTACAGCGCGCCGAGCACGCCGACGACGACGCCGAGCGTCCCGCCACCGAGGCCCTGCGGCTCGCCCAGCTGGTCGCCGACGACGGGGAGCTGACTGAGCGCCGAGTCGATCAGCCGCTCCTGCAACTCCGGGTTCCCGGCCAGCACGGTGCCGAGGATCGTCGTAGCGAGCAGCAGCAGCGGGAACAGCGAGACGAACGCGTAGTAGGTGATCAGCGCGGCCAGGAACGGGCCGGAATCGTCGACGTACTTGTAGACGACGGCGATGGGGAAGCCGGCGGCCGGATGGCGGCGCTGCAGACGGTCGAGCCGGTCCACGAGAGCCACGGGCGCAGTCGATCACGTCCCGCGCGCGACCGCCCGTGGACCGGCAGACGTTCCCGCGGGAACGTCAGGTGAGGACGACGAGGCGCTGGGTCGCCCGGGTCATCGCGACGTAGCGGTCCACGGCTCCCTCGATGCCGGAACCGAGCGCCTCCGGGCGCACCAGCACGACGAGGTCGAATTCCAACCCCTTCGCGAGCACCGGCGTCAGCGAGCGCACGCGCTCGGTACCGGAGAACGTCGGGTCCCCGATGACGCACCCGACACCTTCGGCGTGCTCGGCGAGCCAGTCGTCCAGCACGGACTCGAGATCGGCCACCGACGCGTGCAGCACCGGCACCCCGCTCGACCGGATCGACGTCGGCACGTTGGCGTCCGGCAGCGCCGCCCGGATGACCGGCTCCGCCTCGGCCATCACCTCCGCAGGCGTCCGGTAGTTGATGGTCAGCGACGCCGGCCGCACGTTCCGCACCCCGACGCGCTGCAGCCGCTCCTCCCATGACTCGGCGAAGCCGTGCCGCGCCTGCGCCCGGTCCCCGACGATCGTGAAGCTCCCCGACGGGCAGCGGAGCAGCAGCATCTGCCACTCCGCGGCGGTCAGCTCCTGCGCCTCGTCCACCACGACGTGCGCGAACGGCCCGGCCAGCGGATCCCGCTCGGCGGTGGGCAGCGCACCCTCGTCCACCAGGGCATCGCGCAGGTCGCCGTGCCGCAGCGACGTCATCAGCAGCAGCTCCGAGTCGTCGGCCTGGATGAGCTCGTCGATCACCCCGGACATCCGCTCCCGCTCCCGGGCGTCGGCCGCCCGCTGCGCTCGTCGCCGTCGCTCCACCCCCGGATCCCCGAGCCGCTGCCGCGCGGCGTCCAGCCACGGGAGGTCCGACTCCGTCCACGCGGCGGCGTCGGCCCGCTGCAGCGCCCGCACCTCGTCCGCCGAGACCCACGGCGCGCACCGCCGTAGGTACGCCGGCACCGACCACAGGTCAGCCACCAGATCGGTCGCCTCGATCAGCGGCCAGGCCCGGTCGAAGGTCGCCCGCAGCTCCCGCTCCTGGTCCAGGAACACCCGCACCTCGTCGGGGGAGGCGTCCTCGTCGTCCACCTGGTCGAGCAGCATGGCGAGCAGCTCCTCCCAGACCCGCTCGCGCGCCTCGTTGTGCGGAGTGCCGGGGTCGGGAGCCTCGAACGCCTCCGCCCAGTCGTCCGCGGTGATCCGGAGGTCCGACCACGGCGTCTCGACCGTGAGACCCCGGCTGGGTGGCTCCTCGTAGAAGCGGACGGCCGCCTCGATCACCTCACCCACCCGCGCCGTCGCCTTCAGCAGGGCTACCTCGGCCGAGGTCTCGGCGCCGGCCGCCGCTCCTTCGGCGACGAGGTCGCGCAGCGTCGCCGTCCGCACCCCCTCCTCGCCGAGGCTGGGCAGCACGTCGGAGACGTAGGCCAGGTACGGCTCGTGCGGCCCGACGAACAGCACGCCGCCCCGGTCGTGCCCGACGCGGGGATCGGCGTAGAGCAGGTACGCGGTGCGGTGCAGCGCGACGACGGTCTTCCCCGTGCCCGGGCCGCCGTCCACCACGAGCGCCCCGGGCGAGTCCGCGCGGATGATCGCGTCCTGGTCGGCCTGGATGGTGCCGAGCACGTCACGCATCCGCGGCGAGCGGTTGCCGCCGAGCGACGCGATGAACGCCGACTGGTCGTCCAGCGCGGCGTGCCCCTCGAGCCCGTCGGGAGTGAACACCTCGTCCCAGTAGTCGGTGATCCGGCCACGGGTCCAGCGATACCGGCGGCGGCTGACCAGCCCCATCGGGTTCGCGTGGGTCGCGGCGAAGAACGGCTCGGCCGCGGGGGAGCGCCAGTCGACCAGCAGCCGGCGCCCCGTGCTGTCGGTCAGCCCGAGCCGGCCGACGTAGACCGGCTCGTCGTCGGTGGCCACGATCCGCCCCAGGCACAGGTCCAGGCCGAAGCGGCGCAGGGTGCGCAGCCGGGCGGTCAGCCGGTGGATCTCGAGGTCGCGGTCGAGCGCGGCCTGGCCGTCACCGCCCGGGGAGCGGCGCTCGGCGTCGAGGCGCCCCGAGAGCTCGGCGATGGAGTGGGCGAGGCTCCCGGCGATGGCGGCGAAGTGCTGCTCGTCGGCGGCGATCAGCGCCGGATCGGCCTTGGCGGCGAGGGTGTCGGGAAGGGTGAACGTGCTGGTGGTCAGCGGTTCCACGGCATCAGCTCCCATCTGGAGGAGCGCGACCCTAGAACGAAAAATTCGACCTCATGAGGCTTGACCAGAACTGCTACAAAGAGAGTGGCGAGAGGTCAGGGCGTGTAGATGCTCTCCAGCTCGGTGACCACGCCGTCATCGCTCCGGAACCGGGTGTAGCCCGCGACGTCCGCGTCGGTCGAGACCCAGTACGTGCCGCCCAGCTCGGCGACGTCGTCGACCTCCACGGTCTCCATCGTCATGAGGTCCAGGTAGCTCACCGTCGCCGAGCCGGCGACGTGCAGGCCGAGGGCCTGCCGGTCGGGATTGCGCACGTAGTAGTCGTTGCACCACGCGTAGCCGTCGTTCGGGACGCCGTCCTGGCGGCAGGCCGCCGCGGCGTCCTCGCCCTCGAACCACTCGACCAGGTCGACGGTGAAGCGGTCGTGCCCGACCGAGTGCAGCATGCCGACGTACTCGCCGTCGGCCAGCCGCTGCGCGGTTGCCGGCCGGGTGCCGCGGACCTCGTCCATCGACGCGACGACGAACCGGGAGCCCGTCCACTCGTAGGTCACCGTGCCCCAGTGGCCGGGGCAGCAGTACGGGTCGTCCCCGGCGACCGTCGGGCCGCTGAGGGTGACCGTCGTCCCCTCGGTGGTCACGTCCGCCTGGGGGTGGAACAGGTCGTCCCCGAGGACGCCGAGCAGCCGGGGCTGCGGCGTCGTGACGTCGAAGACGACGACGTGGTTCGCGCGGGTCGACGTCGGCGCGGGGCAGATGACCTGCACGAGCACCTCGCCGGCGCCGTCGCCCGTCACGTCGACGGCGGTGGTCTGCACGGTTTCGGCGTCCCACGCCTCGGCGGGGAAACCGTCGGCGACCCACTGTTCGCGGGGGTAGCAGTCGAGCGCTCCGTACGCCGCGCCCTTCCAGTCCACCGTCCCGGTGGAGGAGGCGGTCCCGTCCGCCGGAGCGGCGACGGCAGGCAGTGCGGTCTTCGCCTGGCCCTTGTCCGGCAGGGCGGGCTGGGCGTCGGCGTCGCAACCGGTCGTCAGCACGACGGCGGCGAGCGCAGCGGCGGCGACGGCGGTGGTCCGGAGACGGCGGACGCGCGGGGCGGGGGTCACGCCTTCCCATCGGGACGCGGGCCCCCCGGATTGACGAGGTCTCACCCCTCGGGGTGAGTCGGCCGCGACGCGCCGTTTCCGACCCCGACCACCGCGCGTGACCTCCGCGCACGACCGGGTGTCACCCGGTCGGGTGGCGGGACGGTTCCGCGTCGCTGCGCGTCGACCTGCGCCTCTACGTTGCGGAGGTGCGCAACCGTGCCGCCGCCTTTCTCGGCCTGCCGGCACTCGTCCTGGCCGCGATCGTCGGCTGCGGTGCCGACGACGAGGCACGCCCCGAGGCGGGGGTGGAGGTCGCTCTCCCCTCCTACGACCCGCCCGACGGCGCACCCGGCTTCTGCGCCGACCTCGCGTCGACCCGTGAGCTCGGCGCCCTGCCGACGTCCATGGGTGCCCTGGCGGCCGGCCCGGACGTCGAGGCGCGGACCCAGGTCAGCCGCGCGGTGCGGGAACTGCGCGACGTGCTCTCCGACATCCGGGACGACGGCGACCACGACGACCTGGCGGCGGCGCTCGACGGCGTCGTCACCGCGCTCGGTCAGGTGATCGAGGGCGAGGCGACCGACCAGGTGCGCGCCGCCGTGACCAGCGGACTCGAGCAGGTCGGCGCGACGGCGCAGCCGGTGTGCGGGTTCCCGACATGACGCGCTGGTCCCTCGTGCCGGTGGCGCTCCTCCTGCTGTCGCTGCTCGGCATCCCCGGAGCCGCTGCCGCGCCTGCGGAGGGCGGAACGGCGCTGTGCGCGTTCGACCCGGTCCGCGGCGGAGTGCCCGTGACGTTCCCGGTGCGGGCCTGCGTCGACGGCTCCGCGATGACGCTGCACAACGACCGGAGCCGGCCGGTCGTCGTCCGGCCGCTCGGCGACGTCGGTGCCCCTGTCCGCCTGCGCAGCGAGAACAGCGCCGTCGCCGCCGTCGTCCGGCTGACCTCCGGCGGGCCGGAGGTGCTGCTGCCCGGCGAGGTCGCCCGCTGGCCGCTGGGGGCGGGCACCGGCTTCCTGACAGTCGGGCCGATGCCCGTCACGGCCGCGCCCGAGATGGCCGGCCGCCTGCGCGAGGTGCTCGACGACGTCCGCGAGGAGCCGGCGGCCGGAACGCTGCGGCGGTCCGTCGCGGGGCTGGTCGGTGACGTCCAGGCGGCCCTGCGCGCGCGGGAGGCGTGCACGGAGGGTCGCAACTTCCTGGGGACGACGGCCTGCGACGTGGCGGCGGCGACCGCGATCGGCGCGGCCACGGCTGCCCGCCTCGACCGTGCCACCGCCGGGGAGGTGCTGCCCGCCCTGCTCGACGCCGAGGCCTGGGACGAGTGGGCGGCGGTCGATCCCGACTGGCCCGATGCGCCCGAGGGCACCCTGTGGCAGCTGCCGGCGCCCGTGCCCGCACCGCCCGTCCTGCCCGCGCCGGCGGCGGGCACGCCGACGCCGGCTGCCGGAACGGATGCGGCTCCCGCGCCGACCCGGACCCACGCGCCGGCCCCAGCTCCCGCGCCTCCGCCTCCTCCAGCTCCCGCCCCGGCTCCGTCCCAGCAGCGGGCGGCGACGGGGGGCGACTGGCAGGACTGGGTCGAGTGGTACCGCCAGCAGCAGACCCGGGACGACGACCGGGACCGGGACGCGGACCGGGGCCACGGCAACGGCCGTGGCAATGGCGGCGGCAACGGGAAGGGCCGCGGGAACGGCGGATGAGCACGGGTGGCCGCGGGAGTCCCGCGGCCACCCGCCCAGGAGTCAGCCGCCCCGGTTCACCTGGGCCTCGACCACGCCCCGGACCGCGGTCCGGAGAGCCTCGTCGGAGGTGTTGCCCGACTCCAGCGCGGTGCGCGCGGACTCGGGCAGCAGGCTGCCGTCCACGGTGTCGAGCCAGGTCACGTTCTCGTCGACGCGCTGACCCACCTGCAGGCCGTCACCGTCACGGCGCAGCACGTACTGCTCGCCGTCGATATCGATCGTCATGTCGTCGGTCATGACCGCCCCCTACCCCTGCGGGCGCCGTTCCTATGCCGTCGGGCCGGAACTCGCCCGGCCGGCCGGTGCGCCAGGATGCCCCCGTGGACGAGGAGTGCTGCGAGATCGTGATCACCGACGCCGACCCGGAGCGGCTGGTGGCGCTCACCCGCACGCTGGTGGAGGAACGGCTCGTGGCCTGCGGCCAGCAGGTCGCGCCGATCCGGTCCATCTACCGCTGGGACGGCGCCGTGCACGACGAGCCGGAGGCGCGGGTGGCGCTGCACACCCGGCGCTCGCTGGTGGACGCCGTCGTGGCCCGGGCGATCGAGCTGCACGCGTACGACGTGCCGTGCGTGCTGGCGCTGCCGGTGGTCGGAGGCAACCCCGCGTACCTGCGCTGGATCCGCGAGGAGACGCGGGCCGCGGATGCGGCCCCCCATTCGGGGTGACCGCCCCCGCCGTCGTGGTGTGGCGCGGGTCACCGGTGTCGATGCTGCAGTGCAGGGACGCCGCGGGGTGCGTCCACGACAGCGGGAGGTCCCAGTGCGCCCACAACCGGGTGGTGACGACCCGACCCTCGCTGCGCCCCGGCACGAACGCGACGACGCACGGGACGCCGCCCTCGTGGCATCGGTGCTGGACGCGCTGCCCTCGCCGACCGTCCTCATCGACGAGGACGGCACCCTGCTCCTCACCAACTCCGCGTGGGACGCGATGGCCGACCTCGTCGGGGGCGACCTGCTCGTCCGGGTCGGTGGCAACTACTTCGCGATGGTGCTCGACATGAAGGACGACGCCACCAACCGCACGCTCATCAGCACGCTGAACGAGCTCTCCCGCGGCGAGCGCCGATGGGTGTCCTCGGACTACGCGCTGCCCTACAGCGACGGGGTCATCTGGTTCCACCTGCAGGCGTCCCGGGTGGGGGAGAGCGGCCGCATCGTGGTCACCCACACCGACGTGACCTCCCGCGTGCGGGCCGAGCGCGCCTCGTCGTGGCGGGCCCGGCACGACCACCTCACCAACCTGCCCAACCGGGCCTACCTGCACGAACTGATCGACGCGGAGCTGCAGCGGCCCGAGGGCCCGCCGGTCGCCGTCCTCTTCCTCGACGTCGACGGCTTCAAGGCCGTCAACGACTCCCTCGGCCACGACGTCGGCGACCAGCTGCTGCGCGAGCTGGCCGGCCGGCTCACGGACGGCACGCGGGCCGAGGACACCGTCGGCCGGCTCGGCGGCGACGAGTTCGTCGTCCTGTGCCGTGACTGCGACGTCGACGGCGCCGAGATGCTGGCCCAGCGCTTCCAGAGCACCTTCGACCAGCCCTTCGAACTCGGCGGCCACGCGGTGCGGCTCAGCGCCAGCATCGGCATCGCCGCCGTCGGGCGGTCCGGCGGACCGTCGGTCCGCTCGACCGACCTCGTCCGCGACGCCGACCTGGCGATGTACGCGGCCAAGGCGGCCGGCCGCAACCGCGTCCGGCACTTCAGCCCGGATCTGAGGTCGGCCGCGCAGCAGAGGATGCAGCTGGCCTCCCAGCTGCGCGAGGCCATCGAGGGCGACCAGCTGGTCCTGCACTACCAGCCGGTTCTGCACCTGCCCTCCGGCGAGTGCACCGGCGTCGAGGCCCTCGTGCGCTGGCAGCACCCCGAGCGCGGCCTGCTGCCGCCGTCGGAGTTCGTGCCCCTGGCCGAGGAGCACGACCTGATCGTGCCGCTGACCCGGTGGGTGCTCGCCACCGCGACCCGGCAGGCCGCCGCCTGGGACGCCGCCGGATTGCCCCTGGTGGTCGGCGTCAACATCAGCGCTCACCACTTTCCCGCCGGCACGCTGGTGCAGGACGTCGCCCACGCCCTGGCGGTCTCGGGGCTGCCCCCGGAGCGGCTGGTCCTGGAACTCACCGAGACCAGCGTGGCGGAGGACCCCGCGCTGGCCGCCGCCCAGTTCGCCCGGCTGCGGATCTCCGGGGTCGAGGTCTCGATCGACGACTTCGGCCGGGGCTACTCCTCGCTCAGCCAGCTGATCTCGCTGCCCGTGGGGGTGCTCAAGATCGACCGCAGCCTGGTCGTCGGTGTCGACGGCCGGATGAGCGAGGCGGCGGCAGCCATCGCGGCGGTCGTGAGCCTCGCCTCGGCCTTCGGGATGCGCACCCTCGCCGAGGGTGTCGAGACGGAGGAGCAGCTCGCCGTCGCCACCGAGCTCGGCTGCTCGTTCGCGCAGGGCTACCTCATCGCCCGGCCGATGCCGGCCGGCGAGCTGGCCGACTGGCTGCACGCCCGGGCGCTCGTCGGCGTGCACTGACGGACGGGCTCGGTCAGCCGGGCTCGCCGCGCGCCTTGCGGCGCACGATGACGCCGATGTCCACGACCGCCACGGCCGCGAAGAAGAGCAGCACGATCGCCGGCCACACCGGCAGGTCGGTGAGCAGCCAGCCGATCCCGCCCAGCGTGCAGACGACGAGGCCGAACAGGGCCAGGATCAGCCGCAGGGTGAGCGCGGACTGCGCCGGTGCCGCACCGGCGAAGCCCGCCGTCGGGTCGTGGTGGTCGGGCAGTCCCCGGGCGTAGTCCTCCCGGGATCGGGGTTCACGGGGCTCGCTCATGCCACGGATGCCTACCCGGGAGGAGAGCGCACTACCCTGGGTCGACGTGGCCGCAGACTTCTCCGTCGTACTCGACGAACTCAACACGACACTGAAGTCCATCGAGGCCGTCCTCGACGTGGACGACCTCCGCCAGGAGATCTCCGACCTGGAGCAGCAGGCCGCCGCGCCCGACCTCTGGAACGACGTCGAGGCAGCTCAGGCGCTCACCTCCCGGCTGTCCTTCCTGCAGGGCACGCTGCGCCGGGTCGAGGAACTGCGCAGCCGACTCGACGACGTCGCCCTGATGCACGAGATGGCGGCCGAGGAGGGCGACGACGACACCCTCGCCGAGACCGAGCGGGAGCTGGACAGCATCCGCTCGGTCATCGACGAGCTCGAGGTCCGCACGCTGCTCAACGGCGAGTACGACGCCCGCGAGGCGCTGGTGACCATCCGCTCGGAGGCCGGCGGCGTGGACGCCGCCGACTTCGCCGAGATGCTCATGCGCATGTACCTGCGCTGGGCCGAGCGGCACAAGTACCCCACCGAGGTCTACGACGTCAGCTACGCCGAGGAGGCGGGCATCAAGTCCGCGACCTTCGCGGTGAAGGTGCCCTACGCCTACGGCACCCTCTCGGTCGAGCAGGGCACCCACCGGCTGGTGCGCATCTCGCCGTTCGACAACCAGGGCCGCCGGCAGACGTCGTTCGCCGGGGTCGAGGTGCTGCCGGTCGTCGAGCAGACCGACCACGTCGAGATCCCCGAGAACGAGATCCGGGTCGATGTCTTCCGCTCGTCCGGTCCCGGCGGGCAGAGCGTGAACACCACCGACTCCGCCGTCCGCATGACGCACATCCCGACCGGCATCGTCGTCTCCTGCCAGAACGAGAAGTCGCAGATCCAGAACCGTGCCGCCGCACTGCGAGTGCTCCAGGCCCGGCTGCTCGTCGTCCGCCAGCAGGAGCAGAAGGCGGAGATGGACGCGCTCAAGGGCGAGGGTTCCAGCTGGGGCAACCAGATGCGCTCCTACGTGCTGCACCCGTACCAGATGGTCAAGGATCTGCGCACCGAGCAGGAGAGCGGCAACCCCGGGGACGTGCTCGACGGCGGGATCGACGCCTTCATCGAGGCCGGCATCCGCTGGCGCCGCCAGCAGGAGGCCCCCGCCGCCTAGCGGCGCCTCCAGGTGGTCGTTGCAGTGGCTGTAGGAGACGTCACTCCGGCGGGCTGATCCGGGCCGGATCTCGACCCAGCGTCACCGGTGTCCTGCGGCTTTGCCGGGGACGGTCACGGACGGCGAGAACGAGCCTCGCGAGTTCCGTGGCGAACGCCCGGTCGAGGGCCCTCTTGCTAGTACCGTGGCGCCTCGTGATCGAAATGCAACACGTCACCAAGCTCTATCCGGCCAGCGGCCGGCCGGCCCTGGACGACGTGTCGACGGAGATCGACAAAGGCGAGTTCGTCTTCCTCATCGGCTCCTCGGGTTCGGGCAAGTCGACGTTCCTGAGGCTGCTGCTGAAGGAGGAGGAGCCGACCTCCGGCACGATCAAGGTGAACGGCAAGGCGCTGAACACCATGAGCAAGTGGAACGTGCCCAAGCTCCGGCGCACCATGGGCTGCGTCTTCCAGGACTTCCGCCTGCTGCGCAACCGCACGGTGGCCCAGAACGTGGCGTTCGCCCTGGAGGTCATCAACAAGCCCCAGCGCACCATCCGCCGGGTGGTGCCCGAGGTGCTGGAGATGGTCGGCCTGGAGGGCAAGGCCAACCGGCTGCCCGGTGAGCTCTCCGGTGGTGAGCAGCAGCGGGTGGCGATCGCCCGCGCGTTCGTGAACCGTCCGCTGGTGCTGCTGGCCGACGAGCCGACCGGCAACCTGGACCCGGAGACCAGCGAGGGCATCATGCTGCTGCTCGAGCGGATCAACCGCACCGGCACCACGGTGATCATGGCGACGCACGACTACCACATCGTCGACTCCATGCGCCGCCGCGTCATCGAGCTCAACGGGGGACAGCTGACGCGCGATCAGTCGCGCGGCGTCTACGGCGTGGGTCGATGAGCGGCCTGGCCCGCCGCTGACAGCCTTCCTCCGACCTCCACGACAGGAGATCCATGCGCGTCAACTTCGTGCTCTCCGAGGTGGCCACCGGGCTGCGTCGCAACCTGACCATGACGGTCGCGATGATCCTGACGACGGCCATCTCGCTCGGTCTCATGGGCACCGGCCTGCTCATCGCCGGGATGATCTCCGACATGAAGGAGATCTACTACGACAAGGTCCAGGTCTCCATCTTCCTCGCCGAGGGTGTGACCGAGGAGCAGCGCCTCGCCATCGAGACCAAGCTGGACGCCTCGTCCGAGGTGAAGAGCTACATCTACGAGAACAAGGACGAGGCCTACGAGCGCTTCCAGCAGCAGTTCAGCCAGCAGCCCGAGCTGGTGCAGAACACGCCGCCGGACGCGCTGCCGGAGAGCTTCCGCGTCGAGCTGATCAACCCCGAGCGCTACCCGGTCATCGCCGAGCAGTTCCCGAACGGCGAGAACGGCGTGGACCAGGTCCGCGACGAGGGTGACTTCCTCGACCGCCTGTTCAGCCTGCTCAACGGGGCCCGCAACGCCACCATCGCCGTGGCGGTGGTCCAGGCGCTGGCGGCGCTGCTGCTGATCTCCAACACCATCCAGCTGGCCGCGTTCAACCGCCGCAACGAAACGAACATCATGCGGCTGGTGGGCGCCTCGCGCTGGTACACGCAGCTGCCGTTCATCCTCGAGGCCGCCGTCGCCGGCCTGATCGGCGCGCTGCTCGCCGTCGGCGGACTGGTGCTGACCAAGATCCTGTTCGTCGACCGGACGCTGTCCGGGCCGATCAAGGCCGGCATCATCCCGCCGGTCGACTGGGGGCAGATCGCCCTCATCAGCCCGATCATCGCCGCCGCCGGTGTCGGCCTGGCCGGCGTCGCCGCCTACGTGACGCTGCGCCTGTACGTCCGCCTGTAGTTCCGGTCGAGATCTGCACACTCGCCCTCATCCGGCCGCTGATGCGGGCGAGTGTGCAGATCTCGTCGTTCCGCGGGGGCAAGATCGGCATGGCAAGTAACCTGGGGCCATGCCGCGGGAACAGGGGCGCAAGTTCATCGCCCAGAACAAGAAGGCGCGGCACGACTACTCGATCCTCGACACCTTCGAGGTGGGCCTGGTGCTCACCGGCACCGAGGTGAAGAGCCTGCGGGCCGGCCGGGCCTCGCTCGTCGACGGCTTCGCCTCGATCGACGACGGCGAGGTGTGGCTCCAGCACGTCCACATCCCCGAGTACGTGCAGGGCACCTGGACCAACCACGCCCCTCGCCGCAAGCGCAAGGTGCTCATGCACCGCAGCGAGATCGACAAGCTGCTCGGCAAGATCAAGGAGGGCGGGCTCACGCTCGTCCCGCTGGACCTGTACTTCAAGGACGGCAAGGTCAAGGCCACCCTCGCGCTCGCGAAGGGCAAGAAGTCCTACGACAAGCGGCACGACCTCGCCGAGCGCGACTCGCGCCGCGAGATCCAGAAGGCGTTCGGCCGGTACGTGAAGGGCCGCCGCTGATCCTGCGGTGAACGCGTCGGGCATCCCGTCCGTTGACCGCAGCCGCCGTGCAGCAGCGCAGCCGCGGTGTGCGCCGGCTCTGCTGCCGCGCCGCGGCTCCGGTGGGCGACGCCTACGGTGAGCGCATGCGGGGAATGGCCTACGACCGGTTCGGGGACGACGACGTCCTGGCGTTGCGCGACGACCTTCCGGAGCCGCCCGTCGGGCCGGACGTGGTGCTCGTGCGCGTGCACGCGGCGGGAGTGAACCCCGTCGACCTGGGCATCCGGGCCGGCGGGCTGGCGAACTTCTTCCCGCACAACTTCCCGATCATCCCCGGCTGGGACGTCGCCGGCGTCGTCGAGGCGGTCGGCCCCGCGGTGGTCGCGTTCGCCCCCGGCGACGAGGTGTTCGGCTACGTCCGCCGCGACGACGTCCAGTGGGGGACGGCCGCGGAACTGGTCCCTGCGCCCCAGCGCTGTCTGGCGCACAAGCCCGCATCGCTCTCCTTCGCGGAGGCCGGCGCACTCCCGCTCGCCGGGCTGACCGCCTACCAGGCGCTGACCGAGGCGCTCGACGTCGGCGAGGGCGACCGGGTGCTCGTCCACCGCGCCTCCGGCGGAGTGGGGTTCAACGCCGTGCAGATCGCCGTGGCCCTCGGCGCGCACGTCATCGGGACGGCGAGCCCGCGCAACCACGGGTTCCTCCGGGACGCCGGCTGCGCCGAGGTGATCGACTACTCGGCCGGGCCGATCAGCGCGCAGCTGTCCGAGCCGGTCGACGCCGTCCTCGACCTGGTCGGCGGGGCCACCCTCGCGGACGCGCCGAAGCAGGTGCGGGACGTCTCGCGCATCGCCTCGGTGGTCGACCCGGCGGTGAACGGGATGGGCGGCCGCTACGTGTTCGTGCGCCCCGAGCAGCACGACCTCGAGGAGCTCGGCCGGATGGCCGACGCCGGACAGCTGCGGGTCCCGATCGCCAAGGCCTTCCCGCTCGAGGACCTGGTCGCGGCGCACCGCCTGGTCGGCGAGGGACACGTGCGGGGCAAGGTCGTGGTCACCCTCCGATGAGCCTCCGGCCACCCGCGGACGACGAGGACGTCCCCCGCTTCTGGCGCGAGCTCGGGCTGCCCGGGCTGATCGACGTGCACGTGCACTTCCTGCCCGAGCGTGTGCAGGCGAAGGTCTGGGACTACTTCGGGATGGCCCGCGACCACTACGGCACCGCCACCTGGCCCATCACCTACAAGCTGTCGGTGGAGGAGCGGCTCGCCGTCCTCGAGCGGCTGGGTGTCCGGGCGTTCTCGACGCTGCCCTACCCGCACAAGCCGGGCATGGCCGCATGGCTCAACGAGTGGTCGGCCGAGTTCGCCCAGGGGCGCCCCCAGGTGCTGCAGTCCGCGACGTTCTACCCCGAGCCCGGGGTGACGGAGTACGTGGCGGACGCGCTCGACCGTGGCGCCCGGCTGTTCAAGGTGCACGTCCAGGTGGGCGCCTTCGACCCACGCGACCGGCAGCTCGACGACGTCTGGGCCCGCCTGGAGGAGACCGGCACCCCGGTGGTCATCCACTGCGGCTCGGGGCCGCTGGCCGGCGAGCACACCGGGCCGGTCCCGATGCAGGGCCTGCTCGAGCGGTACCCGCGCCTGCAACTGGTCATCGCTCACCTCGGGATGCCCGAGTACGGGGAGTTCCTCGATCTGGCGGAGCGGTACGAGCGGGTGCACCTGGACACCACGATGTTCGCGACCGACTTCACCGAGCGCGGGAGCAACGCCTTCGACCGGACCGAGCTGCCGAGACTGTCGGACCTGGGGGCCAAGGTGCTGCTCGGCAGCGACTTCCCCTCGATCCCGTACCCGTACGCCCACCAGCTCGAGGCGCTGCACCGGCTGGACCTGGGGGAGGAGTGGCTGCGCGCCGTCCTCTGGGAGAACGGCGCCCGCCTGTTCGGATTGGAGGGCTGATGCCCGGCTTCACGTTCACCGCGACCGTCCTGGGGACGCCGGACCCGCGCGGTCTGGCCCGCTTCTACCAGCGGATGCTGGGCTGGCCGCTGCGCGACGACACCGACGAGTGGGCGACGCTGCGGCCGGCCGACGGCGGTACCGGGCTGTCCTTCCAGCTGGAGCGCGACCACGTCCGGCCGGTGTGGCCACCCGAGCCGGGCACCCAGCAGATGCAGCAGCACCTCGACTTCCTGGTCGAGGACCTGGCGGCCGCGACGGCCACCGCGCTGGAGGCCGGGGCGGAGCAGATCGGTGGGTACGACGACCCCCGCGAGCTGGTGCGCATCTTCGCCGATCCCGCCGGGCACGTCTTCTGCCTGTTCGTCCGTACCTGACTCGCCTAATCTTGCCGCCCGTGCCCGCGCTGTCGACCCTCGCCCAGGGCTACACCGTCCGCCCGCTCGCCTCCGACGACGTCCCGGCCGTGGCCGAGCTGCTGGCCGCCGCCGAGGCGCAGGACGACACCGGTGAGTTCCCCGACGCCGACGACGTCCGCGAGTGGTGGACCGGCTGGGGGCTGGAGTTCGGCCGCGACGCCCTGGCGGTCGTCGACGCGGACGGCGGGCTGGCCGGCTTCGCGACGGTCATGGCCTCGCCGACCTTCCGCGACGTGTACTACGTCTACCTCGAGGGCCGGGTGCGGCCGGACGTCCGCGGGCGAGGCATCGGGCGGGCGCTGCTGGGCTGGCAGCTGGCGCGCGGCGGCGAGCTGCACCGCGAGCGGCACCCGGAGGTGCCGGGCCGGTTGATGGTCGAGGTCCACGCCACGTTGCCCGCGCTCGAGCGGCTGGTCGCCGGTGCCGGCCTGACCGCCGAGCGCTGGTACCGCCAGATGGTGCGCCCGCTGGACGCGCTGCCCGACCCGCGCGCCGTGGACGGCGTGCGGCTGGTGCCCTTCGACCCGGCGCTCGACGACGAGGTGCGGCGGACCTACAACGTGGCGTTCGCCGAGCACCACGGCACGAGCGAGCGGGACGCCGAATCGTGGCGGCGGCTCTACACCGGCACGCGCTCCTTCCGCCCCGACCTCTCGGTGCTCGCGATCGGGGACGACGGCGTCGTCGGCTTCGTGCTCGCGTCGGTGTTCGAGGCCGACACCGCGGCCCGGGGCTACCGCGAGGTGCACTACGGCCAGATCGGCGTCCTGCCCGCGGGCCGGGGCCGGGGGCTCGGCTCGGCCATGATCGCCGCCGCACTGCGCGAAGCGGCCGCGCACGAGTGCGCCACCGCCGCGCTCGACGTCGACAGCGACAACGTGACCGGCGCGCTGCGGCTCTACGAGGGACTCGGGTTCCGCACCGTGCGCTCCCGCGTCGCCTGGTCGACCGCTCTGCCCCCGGCCGCGGGTGGCTAGGGTGCGGCACATGGTCAGCGCCGATCCGTCCACCGCCGCCCTCGACCCCCGGCAGATCGCCCGGGCGCACCGCGCCGTCGAGCTCCTGCACTCGCACGTCTACTTCGCCCCGGAGACCGAGCAGCACCTGACCGGGGCCGGGCTGCGCCCGGGCCGGATGTGCTACTTCGCCGGCCGGTCCGCGGCCATGGGCGCGGTCGGTGCGGGCACGGTGACGGCGACGTTCTACAACTTCTCGCCCGCCCTCGTCGCCCGCACGATCCCCGAGGCGTGGACCCTGGCCACCCCCGAGCAGGTGCTCGCTGCCCGCCTCGACGCCGCCCGCGCGTCGCTCACCCGCCTGCTCGGCGACGCGGCGTCCTCCCCGGAGGTCGCCGAGCTCGGTGAGCTGCTCCGCGAGGCCACCACGGTCCTGACGCCGGAGGGCCGCGCGCTCTACGCCGGCCACGCCGACCTGCCCTGGCCCGAGGAGCCGGTGCTGGTCCTGTGGCACGGCGCCACGCTGCTGCGCGAGCACCGCGGTGACGGGCACATCGCCGCGCTGCTGCACTCCGGGCTCTCCGGGCTGGAGGCGCTGGTCACCCACACCGCCATGGGTCGCGGGTTCACGCCCGAGGCGGCCAAGGCGACCCGTGGCTGGAGCGACGAGGAGTGGGCGGCCGGCGCGAAGGCCCTGGCCGACCGGGGGCTCCTCGACGACGCCGGCCTGACCGAGGAGGGCGTCGAGCTCCGGGCGCGACTCGAGGTGCACACCGACGCGCTCTCCGCGGACCCGTGGCTGTACCTCGGGCCCGAGCGCACCGCCCGGGTGGTCGAGATCGCCAAGGACCTCTC
The DNA here is from genome assembly GCF_000582785.1 of Candidatus Blastococcus massiliensis AP3. Taxonomy (GTDB): domain Bacteria; phylum Actinomycetota; class Actinomycetes; order Mycobacteriales; family Geodermatophilaceae; genus Blastococcus; species Blastococcus massiliensis. The sequence goes on along the minus strand of NZ_HG931173.1, from coordinate 970,895 downwards.
GCGTCGGCTGGTCGCCAACGGAGCGCTGAACGCTTCGGGGCTCGCCAAGGGCTGACCGCCGCCAGCGGTCGCCGCAGGTCACCGCGCTGCCTAGGGTCGCATCGTTCCCCACATCGGGAGGCGTGATGACCGCGACCGAGCGGCAGCCAGGCAAGCGCACCGACGTCGACGCCGCCTTCCAGGGGAGCGCCACCTATCGCAGTCTGGGGGAGCAGGAGCTCAGCCCGGCAGAGGAGCGGTTCGAGAAGGCGCGGCGCACGATCGGGCTCTTCCTCGCGCCGGTCGTCACGACCGTCTTCGCCCTCCTGCCGGTCGACCTCCCGCGCGACCAGCACCTCCTGGCGGCGGTCCTGCTGGGCGTCATCGTCCTGTGGATCACCGAACCGGTCCCGATCCCCATCGGTGGCCTGATCGGCGTCGGCGCGATCGTCGTGCTCGGGGTGGTGCCCGCGGACGACGCGCTGGCGCCGTTCGGGTCGACGACCGTCTTCACCTTCATCGGCGCGTTCATCCTGGCCGCGGCGATGCTCAAGCACGGGGTGGCCCGGCGGTTCGCGATGTTCATCCTGTCGCTGACGTGGGTCGGGGCCTCGACCGCGCGGGTGGTGATCGCGTTCGGGTTCATCACCGCGGTGCTGTCGGCGTTCGTGTCCAACACCGCCACCGTGGCCATGCTGCTGCCGACGGCGATCGGGATCCTGTCGGTCATCGCCAAGCTGCTGCAGGACAAGGAGCTGGTGAAGCCGGACTTCGACCCGCTGCGGCTGCGCGTCGGCGTCGCCCTGATGCTCATGCTCGCCTACGGCGCCGGCGTCGGCGGCCTGCTCACGCCGGTCGGCAGCCCGCCCAACCTGATCGGCCGCGGGCTGATCGAGGAGGCGACCGGTGAGCGGATCGGCTTCCTCGACTGGATGCTGATGGCCCTGCCGATCTGCGCGCTGATGTTCGTCGCGCTGACGATCATCCTGCTGCTGCTCAACAAGCCGGAGATCAAGCGGATCGAGGGCGTGCACGAGTACGTCTCGAAGGAGCGCGCGGAGATCGGGCCCTTCTCGGGTGCCGAGCGGAACACCCTCATCGCCTTCGGCGTGACCGTCGCGCTGTGGATCTTCCCCGGGATCATCGCGCTGACCGCCGGCACCGAGTCCGACCTCTACGCGACCATCAGCGACCGGCTCGACGAGGGCATCGTCGCCGTCCTCGGCGCTTCCCTTCTCTTCCTGCTGCCCACCGACTGGAAGTCGCGGGAGTTCACCCTCAACTGGAGCGACGCGGCGAAGATCGACTGGGGCACGATCCTGCTGTTCGGGACCGGGATCATCTTCGGCTCGCTGCTGGCGAGCACCGGCCTGGCCGAGACGATCGGCGAGGCGTCGGCGGACTCGCTGGGCCTCACGAGCACGCTCGCGATCACGGTCTTCGCGGTGATCCTGGCGATCATCATCAGCGAGACGACGAGCAACACCGCCTCGGCGGCCGTCGTCGTCCCGATCATCATCCCGGTGGCCGTGGCCGCCGGGATCAACCCGTTCGTGCCGGCCCTGGCGGCGACGTTCGCGGCGTCGTTCGGGTTCATGCTGCCGGTGTCGACGCCGCAGAACGCGATCGCGTACGGCTCGGGCGTCGTGCCGATCACGAAGATGATCCGCAGCGGCATCTCCTTCGACGTCCTCGGCGCCCTGCTGATCGTGCTGCTCCTGCCGGTCCTGGTCGACCTGGTGCTCGGCAGCGTCGGCTGAGCGCAGCCGCACGGATGACCACGCACTGGGCAGGTGAGGACGGCGTCGTCCGGTTGCCCGGCGGCGCCCTGGTGCGCGGCCGGCGACTGGGCGACGCCCCGAGTCCGGCCGACTTCACGGTCGTCCTCGGCAAGGGGCCGACGCCGCCGTGGCCGTTCCGCCGGGTGGAGTGGCGCGACTTCGGGCTGCCGCGGGATGGCGACGACCTCCTAGGCGCGCTGCGGGAGGCGCGGGACCGGTCGCTCGCCGGTGAGCGGGTCGAGGTGGCCTGCGCCGGGGGAGTGGGCCGCACCGGGACGGCGCTGGCGGCACTGGCCGTGCTCGACGGGATGGAGCCTGCCGCCGCCGTCGCATGGGTGCGGTCGGCGTACCACCGGCGGGCGGTGGAGACGCCGTGGCAGCGGTGGTGGCTGCGCCGCGTCTGCTGAGTGCTGGTCCGCTGACCCGGGCGCCTGGAGTCGCCACGGGCGACGCCCCCCGTCAGGGGGAACACGCCGGGGGCGCCTGCCGTTAGGCTGGGTGCACAACTACACAGGGGGTGAATGGTCTCGACTTCGGTCGTTGGACCAGGGGAAGCGAGCCGAGGAAGGCAACGATCATCTCGTTAACGATCCGTTGCAAAAAACACAAGCGCCGATTCCAATCAGCGCGACTTCGCTCTCGCTGCCTGATAGCAGCTAGGCGAGTCTGTCAGCCCGGGTTCGTCATCGGCCCGGATCCTGGCATCAGCTAGATGACTCACCGCACGTGCCGGTCGCGGGTGCGTGCGGGACACCACACAGCGACTGGGCCCGTCACGTCGACTTGTCTGCATGATCGACGGGGTCGAGCAGAGGCAACGCAGACTGCGCTCGGAGAAGCCCTGGTTGTGCGTCGAAGGACGCGGGTTCGATTCCCGCCACCTCCACCAGGGGTCTCGGCGAAATGCCGGCCCCCAAGTTGGCGAGAAGCCGGGGCCACCGCGGACAGCGGTGGTCCCGGCTTCGTCGTCTGCCCACGACACGCTCATCCCGTGGGTGCAGCTGTCGCACGCCGCGCGGTCCACTGGGCCTGCCGCCCGCCGCGTGACCTCCCGGCAGAGCGCTCGTTCTCTCGGCAACGCGACAGATTCGCTGTCCAGACCGAGAGGCACACCCATGCTTCCTGCGCGCCGCAGACGGACCGCCCTCGCGGCGATCAGCACCGCAGTGCTGATCGGCCTCACCACCGCTGGCCTCACCGTGCCGGCCGCCGCCGAGGACGAGGCGTTCCGCCCGCAACTGGTGACCGTCGACACCCCGATGCGCGAGGACAAGCAGCTCCTGCAGACCCTCGGCCTGGACCTCACCGAGCACGCCGGCCACGACTACGTCGAGGTGGTGCTGCACACCCCGGCCGACCTCACCGCGCTGGTCGGCGCCGGGCTCGACTACGACGTCCGCATCCCCGACCTGGTGGCGCGCGGAGCAGAGATCAACGAGCTCAACGCCGCCTACGCGGCGGCCACCGACACCTCGCCGCTGCCGTCGGGCCGGGACAGCTACCGGACGCTCGAGGACTACAACGCCGACATGACGGCGCTGGAGACCCAGCGGCCCGACCTGGTGAAGCGCTTCGCCCTCCCGCACCGGTCGATGGACGGGCGGGAGATCTTCGGTCTGGAGATCGGCAAGGACGTGACCGGCCCGGACCGTGGGCTGCCCGTGTTCCTCATGCTCGGCGTGCACCACGCCCGGGAGTGGCCCTCCGGTGAGCACGCCATGGAGTTCGCCGTCGATCTGGTGAAGAACTACGGCACCGACCGCCGGATCACCGACCTGGTGGACCGGTCGCGGGTGGTCGTGGTGCCGGTGGTCAACCCCGACGGGTTCGACCTGTCGCGGACCGACGGCGGTGTGATCGACCTGCGCGAGGCCGACCGCGGCGGCACCGCGACGATCCTGGGCACGCCCGGGAACGCCTACAAGCGCAAGAACTGCCGGCTCGTCGACGGCCAGGACACCCCTGACGGCACCTGCCGGGTCGGCAGCCTGACCAGCCCCGGCGGGTATGGCACGGGCGTAGACCTCAACCGCAACTACGGCGGGTACTGGGGCGGTCCCGGGGCATCGGACCTGTTCGCCGACCCGACCTACCGCGGGGCGGCGCCGTTCTCCGAGCCGGAGACGCAGAACATCCGCGAGCTGGTCAGCGGCCGGCACGTGACGACGCTCATCACCAACCACACCTTCTCCAACCTGGTGCTGCGGCCCAACGGCGCGGCCCCGGATCTCGTGCCCGGCAGCGAGGGCATCCCGCTCGGTGACCCGCACGACGAGGCGGAGCTCAAGGCGCTGGGTGACGCGATGGCCGCGCAGAACGGCTACACCAGCCAGCACGCCTGGGAGCTGTACGACACCACCGGCTCCACCGAGGACTGGTCGTACAACGCCACCGGCGGATTCGGCTACACCTTCGAGATCGGCGAGCACGAGTTCCACCCGCCGTTCCCCGAGGTCGTCGACGAGTACCTGGGGGCCGAGGAGTACGCCGGCAAGGGCAACCGCGAGGCCTACCTGGTCGCGCTGGAGAACGCGGTCAACCCGGAGACGCACTCGGTGCTCACCGGCAAGGCCCCCGCCGGCGCGACCCTGCGGCTGAAGAAGACCTTCGCCACGCCCACGTGGGACGGGTCGATCCAGGACACCCTCGACACCACGATGACGGTCGGGCAGAACGGGAAGTTCACCTGGCACGTCAACCCGTCCACCCGGCCGGTGGTCATGGACCGGCAGGTGGAGACGCTCTCCGGCGAGCCGGTGGCGCGGGAGACGTGGACGGGGACGACGGCGCCGCTGCAGTCCGCCGACCGGGAGTTCACGGTCGCCCAGGACGCCGACCTGCTCGAGATCACCCTCGACTGGCCGACGCCGGACGACATGGACCTCGAGGTGTACCGGAAGGCCGCCGACGGGTCGCTGACCCAGGTGGGGAGCTCGGGCAACTTCATCGGGGACAAGGAGCGGGTGCTCCTGCAGGACCCGGAGCAGGGCACCTACGTCCTGCGGGCGATCAACTTCGCCTCGGTGGCCCCGAGCTGGACGCTGACCGCGGCGCTGTTCCAGGCGGAGTCGTCGACGGTGCCCGGGCTGGTCGAGGCGTGGACGCTCACCTGCGAGCGCGACGGCCGCGTCGTCCAGCGGGTGCCGGTGGTCGTCGACCGCGGGCAGCAGCTTCGGGTCGACCTCTCCGCCTGCGGCAGGCGCTGACCGCAGGGTGTGCGGGAGCGGGACGCCGAGCAGACCCGGCGTCCGGCTCCCGTGCCGTCCGGCAGGAGCCGGGGACACCGCGCACCGCGGTGTCCCCGGCTCTTGCCGTCGGCGGGCGCGGAGCCGACGATGAGCCGCCGGACCGCACCCGCTCAGGAGTCAGCGTGATCAGTGCTCTCCTCGACCGCGCCTCGCGGAGCTCTCGCAGCCGGCACCTGGTCGAGACCTTCCCGCTCACCCGGCGGGTCGTCGACCGGTTCGTGGCGGGGGAGACCAGCCGTGACGCGGTCGAGGTCGCGGCCGCTCTCGCCGCGAGCGGCATGCGCGTGAGCATCGACGTTCTGGGCGAGGACGTCGTCGACGGCGGGGGCGCCCGACGGACCGGCCAGGCGTACGTGGACCTCCTGCAGCTGCTGGACGAGCGGGGACTGGCGAGCGGCGCCGACGTCTCGCTCAAGCTCTCCGCCCTGGGGCGGGCGCTGCCCCAGGGAGGCGAGGCCATGGCGGCCGAGCACGCCCACGGCATCTGCGAGGTCGCCGCCAGCGTGGGCAGCACGGTCACCCTCGACATGGAGGACCACACCACGGTCGACTCGACGTTGCGCATCGGCGAGCAGCTCCGCGCGACGTTCCCCTGGGTCGCCACCGTCCTCCAGTCGAACCTGCGGCGGACCGACGGCGACATCGCGGCCGTCGCCGACCCCCCGGCCCGGGTGCGTCTGGTCAAGGGGGCCTACCGCGAGCCCGGGACCGTCGCCCACGAGCGCAAGCGCGACGTCGACCGGGCCTACGCGCGCCAGATCGAGGCGCTCATGGCCTCTGGCTGCCACCCGATGATCGCTACCCACGACCCCGCGATGCTCGAGCACGCACGGGCGAGCGCCGCCCGGCACGGGCGCGCACCGGGCGACTGGGAGGTGCAGATGCTCTTCGGGGTCCGCACCGACCTCCAGCGGCAGGTGCGGGACCGCGGGGACACGATGCGCGTGTACGTCCCGTTCGGGACCGACTGGTACGGCTACCTCATGCGCCGGCTGGCCGAGCGCCCCGCGAACGTCGTCTTCTTCCTCCGCGCCCTCGCCGGTCGCTGACTCTCACGACCCCGTCTCTGGAGCAATCATGGACGCCACCACGACCCCGCCGGCCCCGGTCAACGAACCGCAGCTGACCTACGCACCCGGCACTCGCGAGCGCGAGGCGCTGCTCGCCGAGCTGGCGGAGCAGGAGGCCACCCAACGGACGCTCACCGCGTACGTGGGCGGTTCCTGGCGGGCGGGCGGCGGGAAGGAGACCGTCGTCGTCCAGCCGCACGACCACCGACACGTCCTGGCCACGTTCACGGCCGCCACCCAGGCCGACGCGCAGGCCGCCGTCCGTGCCGCGGTCGACGCCGCACCGGCGTGGCGGGCGATGCCGTTCGACGAGCGCGCCGCGGTCCTCCTGAAGGCCGCCGCCCTGCTGGCCGGTCCCTGGCGGCAACGGCTGAACGCCGCCACCATGCTGGGGCAGTCGAAGACCGCCTTCCAGGCCGAGATCGACTCCGCCTGCGAGCTCGTCGACTTCTGGCGGTTCAACGTCCACTACGCGGCCCGGATCCTCGCCGAGCAGCCCATCGCGAACAGCACGGGCACGTGGAACCGCACGGACCACCGCCCGCTCGAGGGCTTCGTCTACGCGATCACGCCGTTCAACTTCACCGCGATCGCCGGGAACCTCCCGACCGCGCCCGCGCTCATGGGCAACACGGTGCTCTGGAAACCGTCGCCCACGCAGCAGCTCGCCGCCTCGCTGACCATGGAACTGCTCGAGGAGGCCGGCCTGCCGCCGGGGGTCATCAACATGCTCCCCGGCGACGGGCTCGCCGTCTCCGAGGTCGCGCTCGCCTCGCCCGACCTGGCCGGCATCCACTTCACCGGTTCCACGGCCACGTTCCAGCACCTCTGGCGCGAGGTCGGCCGCAACATCGCGGGCTACCGGTCCTACCCCCGCATCGTGGGGGAGACCGGCGGCAAGGACTTCGTGCTGGCGCACGCCTCCGCCGATCCCGACGTCGTCCGCACGGCGCTCATCCGAGGGGCTTTCGAGTACCAGGGGCAGAAGTGCTCGGCCGCCTCGCGCGCCTACGTCGCCCGTTCGCTGTGGAACCGGATGCGGGACGACCTGCTGGGTGAGATCGAGGCGATCCCCATGGGCGACGTCACCGACCTGTCCACCTTCATGGGTGCGGTCATCGACGACCGCGCGTTCGCCCGGCACGAGACCGCTCTCGCCCGTGCCAGGTCGACCGACTCCCTCGACGTCCTCGTGGGCGGCCGGACCGACGATTCGGTCGGCTGGTTCGTCCGGCCGACGATCGTCGAGGGGGTCGACCCGACCGACGAGATGTTCAGCACCGAGTGCTTCGGTCCGATCCTCGCCCTGCACGTCTACGACGACGGCGACTTCGAGACGGTCACCCGCCAGCTGGAGAGCGTGGCGCCCTACGCACTCACCGGCGCCGTCCTGGCACGCGACCGGGCCGCGATCGCGTGGGCGAGCGAGGAGCTGCGGTTCGCCGCCGGCAACTTCTACGTCAACGACAAGCCGACCGGCGCGGTCGTCGGACAGCAGCCCTTCGGCGGCAGCCGGGCGTCCGGCACGAACGACAAGGCCGGAGCCGCGGCCAACCTGATGCGCTGGGTCTCGCCGCGGTCGATCAAGGAGACGTTCGTCCCGCCGAAGGACTACGCCTACCCCCACATGTCCTGATCACGGCCGCGCTGCCGGCGCCTGCGGTGTCACCGCGCGGCGGCGACGGCGGCCTCGACCTCGTCGTACAGCTGCGCCGCCAGCATCAGGCCGAGCTCCGCCTCGGCCTCGAGCACGAGGTAGGCGCCGAAGTCGTCGTCGAGGTCGAGCCACGGCAGGGTCCCGTACGCGCCGGGGTCGGTGATGCGGCCGGTGTCGTCGCGGTCGACCCACCAGCCGAAGCCGTAGCCCGCGCCGGTCATGGTCTCCCCGCCGTACGTCTCCCCGACCCGGTCGGCGTGCATCCGCTCGACCGACTCCGGCTCCAGGACCTGCGTGTCGCCGCACCGCCCCTCGCGCAGGTGCAGAAGGAGCAGCTCGCCGTAGTCGACCGGGTCGATGTACAGCCCACCCTCCATGTGCGGGTTCTCGGTCGGCGCCAGCGTGCCCGGGTCGCCCCCGAACTCGTCCGGGTAGCCCGACAGGCCGTCGCCGATCTGGGCCCAGTGGTTGTTGTAGCCGAGCGACTCGACGCCGCACGGCTCGATGTAGGTCTCCTCGAGCAGCTCCGACCACGGCTTGCCCGAGACCGTCTCGGCCACGGCCCCGGCGATCTGCCACTGCACGCCGCCGTAGCGCCACTCGGTGTCCGGCGCCACGATGTCGGCGTCGTCGTCGGGCGTCGCCCAGGCGGTGCCCGCGCAGTCCTGCATCTTCGCCGTCGGGACGAACTGGCAGATGTAGGGCCCGTAGGTGGGGTTGGGCATGAGCCCCACCAGGCCGGAGCTGCTCGAGAGCAGCTGGGCGACGGTGACCTCGGGGTTGTGCCCCTCCGCCCAGTCGACGTACTCGGCGATCGGCTGATCGAGGTCGAGCACGCCCTGGTCGGCGAGGCGGACGAGCACCCCGGCCGTGACCATCTTCGACGCCGAGGCGACCAGCGACACCCGGTCGGCGTCGACGTCGCCGAAGTACTGCTCGCCCACGATCCCGTCGTCCTTCTCGACGACGACCAGACCGGCGCCGTTCAGGCCGTGCTCGGCGATGAACGCCTCGATGATCGGCTCGACCGCCGAGAAGTCGTACTCGCGCTCCGGGGTCGACGAGGTCTGCGCCGAGTCGTCGGCCTGCGCGGAGTCCTCGCTCGAGCAGCCGGCCACGAGGGATCCGAGCAGTGCGAGAGCCGCGAGCGCGCGCAGGGACTGGGTGCGGGTGGAGGTCACGAGGTCTCTTTCGCTGGGTGGGGGGCCGCGGGAGCGGCCTCACCATGCCAGGAGGACGTCGCCGATGGTGAGTCGCGACTCGCTGCGGGTGAGCGGAGTGCGCCGGCGGCCTCCGGGGCGCGCGAGGGCCGCTACCGGTTCCTCGGGTGCTGCCTGGCGACGCGTTCGTTGCCCCGCTTGTAGTTGCCGGTCAGCCTCGCCATGAGGTGCTGCGGGTCCTCCACCTCGACGTCGGCCAGGAACTTCCGCGCCGCTGCCGAGCGCAGCGTCGTCGCCCGGCGGGCGTGGTGGGTGATGACGACGTCGTCCCCGAGGACCTCGTAGGCGAAGCCTCCCGGCGAGTGCGTCATGGCCTGCATCGTGCCAGCGCCGGCTTCCGGTCTGCCGGAGCGCGCGAGTCCTGTCATCCTCGTCCTCGACTGTGCGAGTCGGGACGCGGGAGGCCGCATGAGCGCGACGGCAGGGCGGGCGAACGACCAGGAGACCCAGGAGCAACGGCGGGGCGGCTTCAGCTCCCGCAGGGTCTTCATCCTGGCGGCGATCGGCTCGGCCGTAGGGCTGGGCAACATCTGGCGCTTCCCCTACGTCGCCTACGAGAACGGCGGGGGCGCCTTCCTGCTGCCCTACCTGGTCGCACTCCTGACCGCGGGCATCCCGTTCCTGCTGCTGGACTACGCGCTCGGGCACCGGCACCGGGGGTCCGCGCCGCTCTCGTTCGCCCGCCTGCGCCGCGGGAGCGAGGGGTTCGGCTGGTGGCAGGTGGGCATCTGCTTCGTCATCGCGGTCTACTACGCCGCGGTGCTGGCCTGGGCGCTGCGCTACACCTTCTTCTCGCTCGACGAAGCCTGGGGCGACGACCCCGACGCCTTCTTCTTCGGCGAGTTCCTCCAGCTCAGCGACGACGTCGAGGTCACCACCGACGTCGTCGCCGGGGTGCTGGTGCCTCTCCTGATCGTCTGGCTGGTCGTGCTGGCGGTCATGGCCCTGGGCGTCCAGCGGGGCATCGGCGCGGTCTCGCTCGTCTTCATCCCCGTGCTGGTGCTCGCCTTCGTCGCGCTCGTCGTGCGGGCGCTGTTCCTGCCGGGGGCGGGCTCCGGACTGGACGCGCTGTTCACACCCGACTGGTCGGCGCTCACCTCGGCCTCGGTCTGGGCCGCCGCATTCGGCCAGATCTTCTTCTCGCTGTCCATCGGCTTCGGCATCATGATCACGTACGCGTCGTACGTCCGCCGCCGGGAGGACATGACCGGCTCCGGTCTCGTCGTCGGCTTCTCGAACTCCAGCTTCGAGCTGCTGGCCGGCATCGGGGTGTTCGCCGCGCTGGGCTTCATGGCCCAGGCCAATGGCGTCGCGGTCGACGAGGTGGCGAGCGACGGGATCGGGCTGGCCTTCATCGCGTTCCCGACGATCATCAGCGAGGCTCCGGGCGGTGCCCTCATCGGCGTCCTGTTCTTCGGGTCCCTGGTCATCGCCGGCATCACCTCGCTGATCAGCGTCATCGAGGTCGTGATCTCCGCCGTCCGCGACAAGCTCGACACCGGCCGGCTCACCGCGACCCTCGCGGTCGTGATCCCGACGGCGGTGCTGAGCCTCGTGCTGTTCAGCACGACGAGCGGCATCTACGTGCTCGACGTCGTCGACCGCTTCGTCAACCAGTACGGCATCCTCGTCGTCGCGCTGATCAGCATGCTGGTCGTCGCCTGGGTGCTCCGGGCCCTGCCCGCCCTTGCCGAGCACCTCAACGTCCACGGCCGGCCACGGCTGGGCACCGGCTGGCGCGTGCTCATCAGCGTCGTCGCCCCGTTGGGGTTGGCCATCGTGCTCGTCTTCGCGTTGCGGGACGACCTCGCCGAGCCCTACGAGGGCTACCCCACCTGGCTGCTGCTGACGTTCGGCTGGCTGATGGTCCTGGCACTGCCGATCGTCGCCTTCGTCCTCGCCCGCCTGCCGTGGCGGGCGGGCACCCACCTGGACGGTCCGCCACCAGGGTCCGATCCGGCCGTGCCGCTGGGTGCGTCTGCGCCGGCGGCCCCTGACACCGGCCACGTCGAAGGAGGTCAGCGATGAGCGCCAGTGCGATCGTCATGATGGTCGTCGCGATGGTGGTGATCTGGGGCGGCCTGGCCACGGCCATCGCGAGCCTGGTGAGCCAGGGCGCCGTCGAGGGACGGTCCGAGAATCGGCCGCCCGGCCGCTGAGCACGGCGGCCCGGGAATGGCCTGCGTCACGCCCGGCTTGCGAGGGGCATGACGACTCTCGGGCTCATCGGCAGCGGACTCATCGGCAGCGGGATCGCGCGCCTGGCGGTCGCGGCCGGCTACGACGTGGTGCTCAGCAACAGCCGCGGGCCGGAGACCCTCGCCGACCTCGTCGCGGAGCTCGGCCCGAACGCTCGGGCGGCGACCCCGGCCGAGGCAGCCGAAGCGGGCGACCTCGTCGTCGTCTCGGTGCCGCTGAAGGCCTACCGCGAGGTTCCCGTGGAGCCGCTGCGCGGCAAGGTCGTCATCGATACCAACAACTACTACGCGCAGCGCGACGGCCAGATCCCGGAGCTCGACGACGAGTCGACGACGGTCAGCGAGCTGCTGCAGGCGCACCTGCCGGAGTCGCGGGTGGTCAAGTGCTTCAACAACGTCCCCGCCGCGGGGATGGTCCCGCTGGCCGAGCCCGCCGGTGACCCCGACCGGTCCGTCCTCGCCATCGCGGGGGACGACGCCGGGGCCAAGGAGACGGTGACCGACTTCCTCGACGCGATCGGCTACGACGCCTACGACGTGGGCCCGCTCGCCGAGGGCTGGCGCTACCAGCGCGACACCAAGGCCTACGCCGTCTTCTCCCAGCCGGGTCGGCCGGTCAAGGAGGACTGGCTGCGCAAGGGGCTCGAGGCGGCCGTCCGCTACCGCGACATGTGAGCGGACGCGGGGTGCCGGTGCCCCCGGCCTACTCCCAGGGCCACCGCTCCTGGGGCCGCAGGACCGCGGCCATGAACTGCCACGCCGCGATCAGGTCCCCCACGAGCGCGACGGTGTCGGCGCCGGCCTCGAGGTCGACGTGCTGGAACGACTCGACCGTCGTCGTGCGGGCGTCCGGGAACGCCCGCTGCAGCCGCCGCAGCTCGGCGTGGGGAACGGTCGGGTCGTCCCGGGCGTGCACGGCGATGATCGGTGCGGAGACGCCGCCGGCGACCGTGACCGGGGAGAGGTCCTCGAGCAGTGCGCGCTGCTCGGCCGGCAACCGCTCGGCGAGGTCGGGGACCTCGGCGGGGTCCTCGGTCGTGACCATCCGGTAGACGGCCAGCGCGGCGGGGCCCAGGCCGGCAGGATCCCGGCGGTCGAGCGCCGCGCGCAGCGGTGCGCGCTCCCGTGCGGGCACCAGGTCGACGGCGGCGGCGTCGAGCACGTCCCGGACCGTGTCCTCGTCCGCCGCCGTCCAGGGATGCTCCTGCCCCTCCACCAGCGACACCCCCGTCGCCGCCGCCTGGACGACGCCCACGAGGTCGGCGTAGGCGCCGAACGAGGCCACCAGGTCGATGCATCCGGCGACCCGCTCGTCGGCGGCGGCGAGCAGAGCCAGCGAGCCGCCGAACGAGAAGCCGAACAGCACCAGCCCGCCGTCCCGCTCGCACAGGTGCTCGGCGATCCGCACGACCCGCTCGACGTCCTCGGTGTCGAGCGTCTGTCCGTACAACGCGAGCTCCGGGACGACGACCTCCCGGTCCGCGCGGGCCAGTGATGTGGCCAGATCGATGACCCGGTCGTCGTCGCGGCCCTCCTCCGCCGCACCCGGGACGACGAGGAGCGGGGGCGCGGCCCGGCCGGGGGAGTAGCGGTCGACCGGCACACCGGCGATCTCGTCGTCGATCCGCTCGACGTCGGGCGCCAGCGGCCGCGGCGGGTCGAAACCGAAGGCCTCGCCGAGCACCGCCGGGGCCTTGGCCGCCGCCCGCCACCCCGGGACGACGGCCACGGCGGCGGCCACGAGGGCCGTGACGAGCAGCAGGGGGAGCACGAGGGTCAGCACCACCTGTGCGACCCGCGGCGCCGCCCTCATCCCGCCATGGTGCCAGCGGACTGAACGACGGCGCCGCTCTTCCGGGTCCGACCGTCTTCACAGCGGAACACGCGGGCGGGATGCTGACGGCCCGCCCCGAGACCAGGACGCAGGCACATGGCAGGACAGCGCCGCGGCCGATTCCTGCTGGCCGTGATCGACGTCGGTGGCACGCTGCCTCCCAACCTGGGTCTGGCGGGCGAGCTCGTGCGGCGGGGACACGACGTCGAGGTGGTCGGCGATCCGATGACGGCGGACTCCGCGCGCGCCGCCGGCTGCGGGTTTACCGCCTGGTCGACGGCGCCGCGCCTCGACACGGTCGCCGACCAGACCGCCATGATCACCGACCTCGAGAGCGGCGGCCCGCTGCGCCAGCTGCGGACCGCTCGCGACCGCGTGCTCCTGGGACCCGCCGGGCGGTTCGCCGACGACGTGGTCGCCGCCGCCAGGGCGCACCGGGTGGACGCCGTGCTGGCCGACACCCTGCCGGGGCTGCTGATCGGCGCCCAGGCGACCGGGTTGCCCACGGCCGCACTCGTGGCGAACGTCTACCCGCGTCCCACGCCGGGGCTGCCGGTGATGATGTCGGGATGGCAGCCCGGTCGGGGTGTCGTGGGTCGGGCCCGCGACGCCGTCGCCCGGCGCGCGGTGCGAGCGGTGACCGACCGGATCGTCCCCGGCGTGAACGCCGTGCTCGCCGCCCAGGAGCTGGCCCCGGTGCGCGATCTGTTCGAGCTGTTCGACCGTTGCCGCGCGGTGCTGGTGATGACCAGCCCCTCGTTCGACTTCCCGGCCCCCGCGATCCCGGCCAACGTCCACTTCGTCGGGCCCCACCTGGGCGATCCGGACTGGGCCCTGGGCGTGGACTGGCGGCCGCCGGGGGACGAGCCCCTCGCGCTGGTCGCGACCAGCTCGATCTACCAGGACCAGGTCGGCCTCCTGCGCCGGGTGGCGGACGCGTTGGGCCGGCTCCCGGTACGGGGGCTGATCACCACAGGCCGGGCGGTCGACCCGGCCGAGATCCCGGCTCCGGGCAACGTGCGGGTGGTCCGGGCAGCCCCGCACCGCGCCGTACTGGCCGAGACGGCCGTGGCCCTCACGCACGCCGGCCACGGCAGCGTCCTCAAGGCGCTGGCCGCCGGTGTGCCCCTGGTCTGCATGCCGATGGGACGGGACCAGAAGGACAACACCGCGCGGGTGCTGCGTCTCGGCGCGGGCGTGCGGGTGCCGCAGGACGCCTCCCCGGAGCGGATAGCGGACGCCGTCCGGGAGGTGCTGGACGATCCCGCCTACGGTGCGGCTGCGCGCCGGTTCGCCGGCACGCTGGCCGAGGAGGCGCGCACGCGACCGAGCGCGGCCGATCGGGCCGAGGCGCTGCTCCTCGGCTGAGCCCCCGGCCGGCCGCTGAGAATCCGGGCCCCGCGCGGTCACTCCTGTCGGATCCCGCTGGTAGACAACGGACCGTCGGCGAGGACGGCCCGCACGGATGGAGGCACCGCAGCATGAGCGCAGGTACCCGAGCGGACGGGCGGGCGAGCACCCCGCACGCCGCCGACAGCCACGACCTGATCCGGGTGGTCGGCGCGCGGCAGAACAACCTCAAGGACGTCAGCGTCGAGCTGCCCAAGCGCAGGCTCACCGTGTTCACCGGCGTCTCCGGGTCCGGCAAGAGCTCCCTGGTCTTCGACACGATCGCCGCCGAGTCCCAGCGGCTGATCAACGAGACCTACAGCGCCTTCCTGCAGGGCTTCATGCCGTCGCTCGCCCGCCCCGAGGTCGACCTGCTCGAAGGGCTCACGACGGCGATCCTCGTCGACCAGGAGCGGATGGGCGCCAACCCCCGCTCCACCGTCGGCACCGCCACCGACGCCAACGCGATGCTCCGCATCCTGTTCAGCCGGCTCGGCAACCCCTACATCGGCCCCCCGACCGCCTTCGCGTTCAACGTGCCGACGCGGAAGGCCAGCGGTGTCATGAGCACCGAGAAGGGCGGCCGGATCGAGAAGAACGTCGTCCGCGAGGCGGTCTACCAGGGCGGGATGTGCCCGAAGTGCGAGGGCATGGGCTCGCTCAACGACTTCGACCTCACCGCGCTCTACGACGAGACCAAGTCCCTCAACGAGGGCGGCCTGATGGTGCCCGGCTACAGCATGGAGGGCTGGTACGGCCGCCTCTTCCAGGGCGTCGGACTGGACCTGGACAAGCCGATCGGGAAGTTCTCCAAGAAGGAGATGCAGGACCTCCTCTACAAGGAGCCGACCAAGATCAAGGTCGAGGGCGTCAACCTCACCTACGAGGGCGTCATCCCGAAGGTCCAGAAGTCGATGCTCTCCAAGGACGTCGAGGCGCTGCAGCCGCACGTCCGGCGCTTCGTGGAGCGCGTGGTCACGTTCACCACCTGCCCCGAGTGCGACGGCAGCCGCCTCAGCGCCGAGGCACGGTCGTCGACGATCGCCGGCAGGAACATCGCCGATGTCTGCGCCATGCAGATCACCGACCTCGCGGACTGGGTCCGGGAGCTCGATGAACCGGCGGTGGCGCCGCTGCTCGCCGGGCTCCAGCACCTCCTCGACTCGTTCGTGGGGATCGGGCTGGGCTACCTCTCCCTCGACCGGCCGGCCGGCACGCTCTCCGGCGGCGAGGCGCAGCGCACGAAGATGATCCGGCACCTCGGCTCGTCGCTCACCGACGTCACCTACGTCTTCGACGAGCCCACGATCGGCCTGCACCCCCACGACATCCAGCGGATGAACGACCTGCTGCTGCGGCTGCGGGACAAGGGCAACACCGTGCTCGTCGTCGAGCACAAGCCCGAGACGATCGCGATCGCCGACCACGTCGTCGACCTCGGGCCGGGCGCCGGCTCCGCGGGTGGCGAGGTGATGTTCGAGGGCACGGTCGACGGGCTGCGGGCCAGTGACACCGTCACCGGCCGCCACCTCGACGACCGGGCGCGGCTCAAGGACCCCGTCCGCACGTCCTCCGGTGCGCTCTCGATCCGCGGCGCGAGCACCCACAACCTCCGGGACGTCGACGTCGACATCCCGCTCGGCGTCCTCGTGGTCCTCACCGGTGTGGCCGGGTCGGGGAAGAGTTCCCTGATCAACGGCTCGGTGGCGGAGCGGGAGGGCGTGGTGATGGTCGACCAG
This sequence comes from Candidatus Blastococcus massiliensis AP3, assembly GCF_000582785.1. Lineage (GTDB taxonomy): Bacteria > Actinomycetota > Actinomycetes > Mycobacteriales > Geodermatophilaceae > Blastococcus > Blastococcus massiliensis. The sequence goes on along the minus strand of NZ_HG931173.1, from coordinate 954,780 downwards.
GCGGCCATCCGTGGCTCGCGGCGCAGCAACCCGGCGACCTACACCGGACTCCTGGAGCCGATCCGCAAGGCGTTCGCCAAGGCCAACGGGGTGAAGCCGGCGCTCTTCAGCTCGAACTCCGAGGGCGCCTGCCCCGACTGCAACGGTGCCGGCGTGATCTTCACCGAGCTGGGCGTCATGGCCACGGTCGAATCGACCTGCGAGACGTGCGAGGGCAGGCGCTTCCAGGCGGCGGTGCTCGAGTACACGCTGGGCGGCCGCAACATCGCCGAGGTGCTCGCCATGCCGGTCACCGAGGCCGAGGAGTTCTTCGCCGCGGGCGAGGCGAAGACCCCCGCAGCGCACACCGTCCTCGACCGGCTCGTCGACGTCGGGCTCGGGTACCTCACGCTCGGGCAGCCGCTGAGCACGCTGTCCGGCGGGGAGCGGCAGCGGATCAAGCTGGCCGCGCAGATGGCGGAGAAGGGGGACGTCTACGTCCTCGACGAGCCGACGACCGGGCTGCACCTGGCCGACGTCGAGAACCTGCTCGGCCTGCTCGACCGGCTGGTCGACAGCGGGAAGTCGGTCATCGTCATCGAGCACCACCAGGCGGTCATGGCGCACGCCGACTGGATCATCGACCTCGGCCCCGGCGCCGGCCACGACGGCGGCCGGATCGTCTTCGAGGGCACCCCGGCCGACCTCGTCGCCGCCCGCTCCACGCTCACCGGCCAGCACCTGGCCGACTACGTCGGCGCCTGACGAGGTGCGCCCCGGCCGGGCGCGTCACACCGCGGCGGCGACCGCCGGTGGCGGGAGGTGCTGGGCCCACGGGGCGGCGAGCTCCAGCTGTCGGGCCAGGCGCAGCAACAGGTCCTCGCTGCGCAGCCGGCCGACGAACTGGACGCCCATCGGGAGGCCGCCGGGGGTGCGGTACAGCGGCAGGCTGATCGCCGGGCGGCCGGTGACGTTCGCCAGCTGCGTGTAGGGCACCCACCCGAGGTTCGCCTCCACCATCTGGTCGACGATCCCGATCCGCCGCAGCACCCCGGTCGTCCGCGTGGCCGCTGGATCCGGGCCATCATGACCGGGTGACCACGATCGGGCGAGCCCGCGGAACCGGTGCCCACCCGGTCTCGTTGCGCTGATCATGACCTCGGAGGGCGGGACGCGGCCGACCACGGTCGCCCGGGAGGGCGTGTGGGCGGGCTGGGCGCCCAGCGACCGCATCGCCGTCCCCTTCATCGTCCTGCTGGTGATCCTGGCCAACCTCGTCGGCGTCGCCACCGTCGCCCTGCTGCTCCTCGGCGTCGACGACGGCAGCGGGCAGACCGGGCGGACCCAGGTGCTCTGGTTCGCGGCGGCGTACCTGGTGGTCGCGCTGCCGGTCGCCACGGTCGCCGGGCTCCGCCGCCAGCGGACCACGAACGACTGGCTGATGGCCGGCCGCGAGCCGACCGGGGCGGAGGCTGCCCACGCGCTGCGCCTGCCCCTCGACACCGCGCTCCTCGCCGCCTCGGTCTGGTTCGTCGGGGCGGTGCTGATGGCCGTGGCCTCCGCCATGATCTTCCCGGAGCCGCTGGTCGGACTCCGGGTGGGCGTCGCCGTCACCCTGGGCGGCATCGCCACCGCCGGCGTCACCTACTTGCTCACCGCCCGCGCCGCCCGTGCCGTGACCGCCCGGGCGCTGGCGGCCCACCCACCGGTCGGCACCCTGGTCCTGGGCGTCCGGCCGCGCCTGCTGCTCACGTGGGCGCTGACCAGCGGGGTGCCGCTGCTCGGCGTGGTCCTGCTGTTCCTGGACCCCAGCAACCCCGACGGCCCGGGCGAGTCGGCGGTGGTCTTCCTGGTCGTGGTCGCGCTGCTCGTCGGCGGGCTGGCCACCCTGCTCATCGCCCGCGCCGTCGGGCAGCCGCTGCGCGACCTGCGCCAGGCGGTGCAGCGGGTGGGGGAGGGCGACTACGACGTCGACGTCGTGGTGGACGACGCCGGCGAGATCGGGCTGCTGCAGGAGGGCGTCAACACGATGGCCGCCGGACTCGCCGAGCGGGAGCGGCTGCGGGACCTCTTCGGCAGGCACGTCGGCGCGACCGTGGTCCAGGAGGCGCTGCGCACGGGGGTGAGCCTCGGCGGCGAGGTACGCACGGTCGCCGCGCTGTTCGTCGACATCGCCGGCTCCACCTCGCTGGTCCGCCGCACCGGGCCGGAGCAGATGGTCGGACTGCTCAACCGGTTCTTCGCCGTCGTCGTCGACACCGTCGAGGAGGAGGGCGGGCTGGTCAACAAGTTCGAGGGCGACGCCGCCCTGTGCGTCTTCGGTGCGCCCACCGACCACCCGGATCCCGCGGGGGCGGCACTGCGGGCGGCTCGCCGCATCTGCGCGGCGGTCGCCGAAGCCGGCGAGGTCGACGTCGGCGTGGGGGTGGCGTGCGGCCCGGTGTGGGCGGGCCAGGTCGGGGCGGCCAGCCGGCTGGAGTACACCGTCATCGGCGACCCGGTGAACGAGGCGGCGCGGCTGACCGAGCTGTCCAAGGACCATCCCGGCCGGGCGGTGGCCAGCGAGTCGACCGTGCTCGCCGCGGCGGAGGAGGAGCGCACGCGGTGGGTCCGGGACGTCGAGGTCGAGCTCCGCGGACGCGGCGAGCCGACCACCACCTGGGTGCGCCGGATCGGCTGAGGGGTCCCGGGCTCAGGCGACCCCGGCTCCGTACAGCTACGCCTGCACCGACGACGGCTGCGAGGGGGGACGGTTCGGCTTGCCCGGGTCGTGCGCCTTCACCACGACGAGGACGTCCTCCGGCTGCAGCGTCCCGATGAGCTTGTCGTCGAAGCGCAGCGTCCGGCCCCCGCGGGTCACCGACAGCACGATGTCGCGCAGGTCGCGCGGGCCGAGGCCGACCTCGCTGGCGGTCACCGTCCGCTGGTGCAGATCCAGCCCCTGGCCGCCCGTGACCAGGTCCTCGACCACGGCCACCACCCGGGGGGCGTCGGTGGAGAGGCCGAGCAGCCGGCCCGAGGTCGCCGACGTCGTGATGACGGTGTCGGCGCCGGACTGGCGGAGGAGGTTGGCGTTCTCCTCCTCCCGGACGCTCGTGGTGATGGGCACGCTCGGGTTCAGCTGCCGCACGGTCAGCGTGATCAGGACGGCGGCGTCGTCACGGTTGGCCGCCACGATCACGGCCCGGGCCCGCTCCACCGAGGCCCGCCGCAGCACCTCGGTGCGACCGGCGTCGCCCACGATGCCGGTCAGGCCCATGGAGTTGGCCTCGTCGATGGCCCGCGTCTCGGGGTCGACGACGACGATCTTGTCCGCCGGCGTGCCGCTGGCGATGAGCGAGCGGATGGCGCTACGGCCCTTGGTGCCGTAGCCGCACACGATGACGTGCTGGCGCACGCGGGACCTCCAGCGTCGGATGCGGAATTCCTCCCGCGAGCGCGCCGTCAGCGCCTCGAGGGTCGTCCCGATGAGGACGATCAGGAACATGATCCGCAGGGGCGTGATGAGCACGATGTTGATGAGCCGCGCTTCGTCGGTGACCGGCGTGATGTCGCCGTAGCCGGTCGTGGAGAGGGTGACCGTCGCGTAGTAGGCGGCGTCGAGCAGGGAGATCGGGCCACCCCTGCTGTCCTCGTAGCCGTCCCGGTCGATGTAGACGACGAGGATGACGACGACGAGCACGATGGCGGCGATCACCACCCGCCGCAGCACCTGCCGGACGGGGGACTGCTCGACGTGGGCGATCCGGACCCCGCTGTGCTCGGCGTCGGCGCTCTCCCAGTCGTTCTCCACGGCGCGGACAGTAGTGAGGCGGAGCCGCCTGCGCGCGCAGCCGCCCCGATCGGGTCATCCGACCCGGCGGGGCGGCTGGGGTGGATCGGGGCGTGCGATCAGGTGCGGAGCGTCAGCCGCCGACCTTCTCCCGCTCCTTGGCGGCCAGTTCGCGCTTGAGCACCTTGCCGGCGGCCGAGACCGGGATGGCGTCGATGAAGACGACGTCCCGCAGCCGCTTGTAGTGCGTGACCTTGTCGTTGACCGTCGCCATGACCGACTCGACCGTGAGCGCGGCGCCCGCGTCGTCGCCCTTGCGGACGACATAGGCGACCGGCAGCTCCCCGGCCTCCTCGTCGGGACGACCGACGACGGCGGCACCGGCGACGCCCGGGACGCCGAACAGGATCTCCTCGAGCTCGCGGGGGAACACGTTGTAGCCCTTGTAGAGCAGCATGTCCTTGGTGCGGTCGACGATCGCCAGGTAGCCGTCCTCGTCGATGATCCCGACGTCGCCGGTGTGGAACCAGCCGTCGGCGTCGATCACCTCCGCCGTCGCCTCGGGGCGGTGGGCGTACCCGCGCATGACCTGCGGACCGCGGATGCACACCTCGCCCCGCTCGCCCTGCGGAAGCGGCTCGCCGCCGCCCAGCGGCTGGATGCTGATCTCGGTGTCGAAGCACGGCACGCCGACGGTCCCGGGCTTGCGGGTGCCCGAGAGGAACGACGGGTTGCTCGTGGCCATCATCGTGACCTCGGTCAGGCCGTAGCCCTCGCCGATCGTGGCGTTGGGCAGCAGCTTCCCCAGCCGCTCGATGAGGGAGACCGGCAGCGGAGCGGCGCCGCTGGACACGCCGCGGATGCCCGACCAATCGCCCTCGAGGAAGGCCGGCACCTGCAGGAGGGCCACGAAGACCGGGGGCGCGCCGCCGATCGAGGTGACCTGGTAGCGCTGCATGTCCTCGACGTACCTGACCGGGTCGAACCGCTGGTGGATCACGACGGTCGTGCCGCCCATGACCATCCCGTTGAGGTAGCCGACGACGCCCATCGCGTGGAACCAGGGGGTGAGGTTGATGAGCCGGCCCTCGCCCGGGGCCAGCGGGTACTCGTCGTCGCCCACCACCTTCCGGATGGTGACGTCGCCGTGCTCGTCCAGCTCGGGCACGCTGCCGGTGGTCCAGCAGACCGACTGCAGCACGTTGGTGATCACGTTGCGGTGCAGGAGCTCCACGCCCTTGCTGACGCCGGTCGTGCCGCCGGTGTAGGCCAGGTGCGCCAGATCGCTGTCGACGTCGATGCCGGCGTCCAGGTGCCGGTCGGTCGGGTCGCCGGTCAGCAGGTCCGCGAGGTCGACGTCGCCGTCCTGCACGTCGAGGCGGGCGGCGAAGTCGAGGGTGTGCGCCTCACCGGTGACGATGACGGTCCGCACCGGCGTCGCGTCCAGCGCGGTCCGCACCAGCGGCAGCACCAGGTCCCAGGTGACGACGGCGGTGGCGCCCGCGTCGGTGAGCTGGGCGGCCAGCTCGGCCGCCGGCAGGAGCGGGTTGGTGGGGGAGAAGGTGGCCCCGGCCAGCAGGATCCCGTAGTAGACCGGCACGTACTGGCGGCAGTTCGGGATGTGCACGGCGACGACGTCGCCGCGGCCGATGCCGTGGTCGGCCAGCCAGTTCGCGACCGCGTGCGCGCGGGCGCCCATCTCGGTGTAGGTGAGCGGGAGGTCGTGGTCGATGAACGCTTCCTCGTCGCCCCACCTGCGGACCGCCGCGCGGAGGATCGAGCCGACCGGCACCGCGGGGTACTCCAGCGACCGGGGCAGCCCCGGCGGCCAGCTGGCGGCCGCGGACGTCGTGGTCTGCTGTGTGGCGGTCATGCCCATCCTTCGTGTCGTCGTCTCTCCGTCGAGACGTTCGCCCGTCAGCGTGGCCCAGACCACACGCGCTGTCGAGGGTCTGTGACGATGTGGTCATGAGCGACCAGCGCACGGCCCTCGTCCTCGGCGGCGGCGGGATCACCGGTATCGCGTGGGAGATCGGTGTCCTGGCCGGGCTCGCCGATGCCGGCGTCGACCTCACCGGCGCCGACCTCGTCGTCGGCACCTCCGCCGGTTCGGTGGTCGGGGCGCAGGTCACCAGCGGTGCCGAGCTCGAGGCCATGTTCCAGCGGCAGCTGGAGCCCCCCGCGCAGGAGAAGGTGGCGCGGATGTCCCGGTCCAACCTCGCCCGCTACGCGTGGGCGATGCTGGTCAGCCGTGGCCGCGACGTCGACTTCCGCCGCCGGGTCGGGCAGATCGCCCTGGCCGCGGAGAAGGCGGGGCTGACGCCGTCGGAGCAGGAGCGGCTGGACGTCATCGGCTCCCGGCTGGTGGGCCGCGACTGGCCCGACCGCGATCTCACGATCACCGCGGTGAACGCGCACACCGGCGAGTTCCGCCCCTTCGACCGCACCTCGGGCGTCTCCCTCCTCCAGGCGGTCGCGGCGAGCTGCGCCGTCCCGGGGGTCTACCCGCCGGTCACCATCGGCGACGAGCGCTACGTCGACGGCGGGATGCGCTCGGCGGCCAACGCCGACCTCGCGCAGGGCTACGACCGGCTCGTGGTGCTGGCGCCCATCCCGCGCGGGGTGGGGCCGATCGCCAGCGTCGACGCCCAGGTCACCGGCATGCTCGCCCGCGTCGCCGTCGTCACCCCCGACGACGGCGCCCGCGCGGCCATCGGCCGCAACGTGCTCGACCCCGCCGCACGGGCGCCGTCGGCGCGTGCCGGCCGGGCGCAGGCGGCGACGGTGGTCGACCGGGTCGCCGACGCCTGGATCGGGTGACCGGTCAGCCGTCCTCGCCGTCGAGGCCGAGCATGCGGGCGGCCAGCCGCTTCCACAGCGCGAGGTGCGGGTCGGTGGCGGCCGGGCGGTCCTCGAAGGCGTAGGCCAGGGCGACGCCGCGCATGCTGGTGAAGAGCAGCTCCGCCAGGTCGGTGTAGAGCGGGGCGTCCGTGATCGCCGGACCCCAGATGGCGTGCGCGACGGCCGCGATGGCCGCGCGCAGCCGGCGCTCGACGCTGCGCAGCGCGGTCCGCAGCTCCGGGTCCGTCCTGGCCGCCGTCCACAGCTCCATCGCCGCCCAGAACGGCGGCTCCTGGAACGTCGCCCAGATCAGCTCGATGGCGCGGTCGACGCGCTCCCGACCGGTCGGCCCGTCGTCCATGAGCGCGGCCGCGCGGTGGCGCACCTCCTCGAGCACGGTCGTGGTGAGGTGCTCGGCCGCGGCCACCAGCAACTCGGCGCGCGAGGGGAAGTGGTGCAGCAGCCGCCCGCGTGACACCCCGGCCCGCGCCTGGACGGCGAGGGTGGAGGCGCCGGCGTACCCGTCCTCGACGAGGCAGGCCACGGCCGCGTCGAGGATCAGCAGCCGGCTGTCGGCGGTCCGCTGCGCCCGCGAGCGCGGCTGGGGCTCGGCCGGCGGGGAGTCAGGGGCAGCGGTCACCGGCGGAGCGTAGAGCGGAACCGCACGTCGCGACAGTCACAGTTGACCGTCGCGGCGTCGTTCCGGACCGGGTCGGGTGCCCCTAGCGCCGCCCGCGGTGGGGGTCGAGGTGGGTCAGCAGCGTCTCGCCGAGATCGCGCATGTTCCCGACCTGCTCGGGCGTGAGCTGGTCGAACAGGTGCTGCCGCACCCCCTCGACGTGGACGGGCGCGGCTGCCTCGAGCGCGGCGAAGCCCACGTCGGTGAGGACGGCGAGCTGGCCCCGGCCGTCCTCGGCGCAGACCTGGCGCTGCACCCAGCCGCGCTCCTCCAGCCGGGAGACCGCATGCGAGAGCCGGCTCCGGGAGGACAGGCAGCGGTCGGCGAGCTCGCTCATCCGCATCCGGCGGTCGTCCGCCTCGGAGAGCGCGACCAGGATCTCGTAGTACGCGTGCGAGATCCCGGTGCGGTGCGTGAGCTCGCGGTCGAGCCGGTCCATCAGCAGCTGGGCGCTGTAGAGCCACGCGCGCCACGCCGCCTGCTCGTCGGCGTCCAGCCAGCGGGTCTCGTCGGACGCCGGGGCACCGGTGGGGGCGGGGGACACGTGCGCGGTCATGTCTGCATCCTACTGGCGGAATAGTTCAGCGCTCAACTACGCTAGGCTCGACGAGAAGGTCAAACGCTCAACCATTTGGAGATCCCATGACCAGCACCCTCCGCCAGATCCCCGGCTACGTCGTCGGCACCTGGGACATCGACGCCTCGCACTCGACCGTCGGCTTCTCGGTCCGCCACATGATGGTCAGCAAGGTCCGCGGCTACTTCCGTGAGTTCTCCGGCGAGCTCGTCACCGCCGAGGACCCGTCGCAGTCGTCGGTCACCGCCACGATCGACATGGACTCGATCGACACCCGTCAGGAGCAGCGTGACGCGCACATCCGCTCCGCCGACTTCTTCGACGTGGGCAACCACACCGTCATGACGTTCCGCTCGACCGCCGTCGTCGCCAAGGGCGAGGACTGGGCCGTCGAGGGCGACCTGACCATCAAGGGCATCACCAAGCCGGTCACCCTGGCGCTCGAGCTCAACGGCTTCGGCCCCGACGCCTACGGCGGCACGCGTGCCGGCTTCAGCGCCAAGACCGAGATCTCCCGCAAGGAGTACGGCGTCGACATCGACATGCCGATGGACGGCGGCGGCGTCGTCGTCGGCGACAAGGTCACCGTCGAGCTCGAGATCGAGGCCGTGCTCCGCACTGCCTGAGAAACACCTCGTCCTCCCCACCCTTCGCACGCTCAGGGCGGGCCCTCGGACGAGGCAGAGAGGCCCCGGACGAAGAACCGTCCGGGGCCTCTCGCGCGTCCTCCCTCGTCGCAGCGCGTCCTCCCTCGCCCCAGCGCGTCCTCCCTCGTCGCAGCGCGTCCTCCCTCGTCGCAGCGCGTCCTCCCTCGCCCCAGCGCGTCCTCCCTCGCCCCAGCGCGTCCTCCCTCGCCGCCCACCGTGAGGGAGGAGGCGCCATGATCAGGTGACCTGATCCCAGCAACGGGGGTCGGGGAGACTGGGTGACATGTCGAGCTCCACGCTGACCCGCGCCCGCACCCGCCTCCCCTCCGCCGTCCTCGTCGCCGTCGGCCTGGCCGCCGGGTTCGGCATCGCGCAGGGCACCGGCATCCGCGCGCTCGGCGGTGCGGTCTTCGCGGCGGCCGGCCTGGCGGCCGGCGTGCTCTGGCTCCGCCGGCGGGGTCCGGCCACCGCCGTCGCGCTCGCCGCCCTCTACGTCGGTGCCTTCGTGCTGGCCCACGTCCTGGCCATCGGCGTCGGGATGCCGGCCTGGCTGGCGGTGAGTCTGGTCACCCTCACCGCCGCAGGAGTGACGTTCGGGGTGGCAGATCGGTCCGCGGAGACCGTCGACGCGGTCTGAGCGCGTAGATTGGGAAGGTCGCCGGGCCGGCGGCCGTTTCACGAGATGCCGCGAGCCGACGCAGCGGTTTCCCCGAACACCCTGAGGTGCCCTTCCGCATGCCCACTCGCGACGACCTGCGCAACGTGGCGATCATCGCTCACGTCGACCACGGCAAGACGACCCTGGTCGACGCCCTCCTCCGCCAGGCAGGTGCCCTCGGGCGCGCCAAGGGCGAGGGGACGGACAACGACTCCACGCAGGACCGCGTCATGGACTCGATGGACCTCGAGCGTGAGCGCGGCATCACCATCCTCGCCAAGAACACCGCGATCCACCTGGCCGACGAGAACGGCAACCCCGTCGTCGTCAACATCGTCGACACCCCCGGTCACGCCGACTTCGGTGGCGAGGTCGAGCGCGGCCTGTCGATGGTCGACGGCGTCTGCCTGCTCGTCGACTCCTCCGAGGGCCCGCTCCCGCAGACCCGCTTCGTGCTGCGCAAGGCGCTGGCCAAGGGGATGCCGGTCATCCTCGCGGTCAACAAGACCGACCGCGCCGACGCGCGCATCGCCGAGGTCGTCGACGAGTGCTACGAGCTGTTCATGGAGCTCATGGAGGACGCCGGCCTCGACGCCGACGCCCTCGAGTTCCCGATCGTCTACTGCAGCGGTCGCAGCGGGAAGGCCTCGCTGACCCGCCCGGAGAACGGCTCGGAGCCCGACAGCGAGGACCTCGGTCCGCTGGTCAAGACGCTGCTGGACACCATCCCGGCGCCGGTCTACGACGCCGAGGAGCCGCTGCGCGCGCAGGTCACCAACCTCGACGCCTCGCCCTACCTCGGCCGCCTGGCGCTGCTGCGCATCCACTCCGGCACCATGAAGAGCGGCCAGCAGGTCGCCTGGTGCCGCACCGACGGCACGATCAAGAACGTCAAGATCACCGAGCTGCTCGTCACCGAGGGCCTCACCCGCACGCCGGCCGAGAGCGCCGGTCCCGGTGAGCTGGTCGCGATCGCCGGCATCGAGGACGTCATGATCGGCGACACGCTCGCCGACCCGAACGACCCGCGCCCGCTGCCGCCGCTGACCGTCGACGAGCCGTCGATCTCGATCACCATCGGCATCAACACCGCGCCGCTGGCCGGCAAGTCGGGCAAGAAGCTCACCGCCCGCCTGATCAAGAACCGCCTCGACCAGGAGCTGGTCGGCAACGTCTCGGTGCGCATGCTGCCCACCGACCGCCCCGACACGTGGGAGATGCAGGGCCGCGGCGAGCTGGCGCTGGCCATCCTCGTCGAGCAGCTGCGCCGCGAGGAGTTCGAGCTCACCGTCGGCCGGCCGACCGTCGTCACCAAGGAGATCGACGGCAAGCTGCACGAGCCGGTCGAGCGCGTCACCATCGACACCCCGGGCGAGTACGTCGGCACGCTGACCCAGGCGCTGGCGACCCGTCGCGCGCGGCTGGAGAACCTGGTGCACCACGACACCGGCTGGGCGCGGATGGAGTACATGGTCCCGTCCCGCGGCCTCATCGGCTTCCGCACCGAGTTCCTCACCGAGACCCGCGGCACCGGCGTCCTCAACCACAACCTCGAGGGCTACGAGCCGTGGCTGGGGGACATGCGTGCCCGGCCGACCGGCTCGCTGGTCGCCGACCGCCAGGGCGTGGCGACGACGTACTCGATGTTCTCGCTGCAGGAGCGCGGCTCGCTCATGGTGCAGCCGGGCACCGAGGTCTACGAGGGCATGATCGTCGGTGAGAACTCCCGTCCGGACGACATGGACGTGAACATCACCAAGGAGAAGAAGCTCACCAACATGCGCAAGAGCACCTCCGAGGAGCTCGAGCGGCTGATCCCGCCGCGGGTGCTGAACCTGGAGCAGGCGCTGGAGTTCTGCGCCGAGGACGAGTGCGTCGAGGTCACCCCGGCCACCGTCCGCATCCGCAAGGTGATCCTCGACCAGACCGAGCGCGGCAAGGCCAAGAACAAGAAGCCCAAGCCCTCCTGACCCACACTCCCGCACGACGAGATCTGCACAGTGGCCCTCATCAGCGCCTCGGATGGGGGCCACTGTGCAGATCTCGCCCTTTTCTGGCGGGTGGCGAGCCGCGCACGGGTCGTGACGACCGGCCGGAAGGGCCCGGCGCGCGGGGCCGACGCTCCCCGGGACACGCGCGGTGGCCCGCTTACGTTCTCGCCGGGGTCATGGGTCATGACCCCGGGGGACGAGAGCACGAGAGGCGGCCGAGCGCATTGACGACGATCACCCGTACGGCTCCGGTGGAGAACAGGTTCCGGGGCGGCATCGATGTGCGGGTGAGCCTGCGGGACGGCGCCGGCGACGGGAACTCCGCGTTCGACGGCGCCTGGTTCCCGCGCAGCCGCGACCTGCAGGTCGAACTGCCGGAGCTGATCGCGGAGCTCGACCGGCGCGGTGTCCGGGTCGAGCGGTTCACCTACTCCCTGGAGGCCTGGCAGCCGGCGGAGCGCAAGCTCGTCGTCGCCGACCGCGTGGTGCGCACCGGCGGGTTCCGCAGCATGGATCCGCAGGTGGTCTGCCTGACCTGGAACGGCGGCAACGCGCGCGCCGACCTGCTGGTCGTCCCGCCGGAGACCGACGTGCTGACCGGGGCGCGGGCGCTGCGGCTGTGCACCCGCCGTGGCCTGCCGCGCTCGCCGCAGATGGTCCTGGCCGCCGCCCGGTCGACGCCGCTGCCGCAGGTGCCGGAGTACCGCCGCGCGGTGTGAGTTGCGCCGGCCGCGAACCGGCTGGACGACGGGGGAGCGGGTCGGCTGAGGTGGGCCCATGCGGCTCCTGGTCCTCGGTGGCACCCACTTCCTCGGCCGGCACGTGGCGACGGCGGCGCTCGAGCGCGGCCACGACGTCGCCACGTTCACCCGCGGGATCTCCGGTGGGCCGCCCGAGGGCGCGCTGCCGCTGCACGGCGACCGGGACGACCCCGACGCGCTGCCGCGTGCGCTGGAGTCGTGGGGGCCGCCGGACCTCGTCGTCGACACCTCCTGCCAGACGCGGGAGGCCGGGCGGAACGCCGCCGCGGCGCTGACCGGGGTGCGCGGCTACGCCTTCGTCAGCAGCCTCAACGCCTACCGGAACTGGCCCCCAGGGCCGATCGGGCCCGAGGACTCCGAGCCCGTGTGGGACGGCGACGACGACGAGTACGGGCCGATCAAGGCCGACGCCGAGCGGACCCTCGCCGGGGCGCTCGGCGACCGGTTCCTCACCGCCCGCGCGGGTCTCCTGGTCGGGCCCTCCGACCCCGTCCACCGGCTCGGCTGGTGGCTGGAGCGGATCGCCCGTGGCGGGCGTGTCGTCGTGCCGGACGCCCTCGCCCAGCCGATCGCGCTGGTCGACGCCCGCGACCTCGCCGGCTGGCTGGTGGAGATGGCCGAGCAGGGGCGTTCCGGGGCGGTCAACGCGACCGGCCCGGTCGGCATGACCACCCTCGGCGGCCTCCTCGAGACCTGCCGGGAGGTCACCGGCAGCGACGCGGAGTGGGTGCCGCTGCCCGAGGCCGAACTGCTCGGCGCCGGTGTGCAGCCGTGGACGCACCTGCCGCTGTGGCTACCGCGCGACGTCGCTGTCACGGCCTGGGACGTGGACACCACCCGTGCCCGGGAGCTGGGGCTGCCGGGCCGACCGCTGCGCGAGTCGGTGGCCGACACCTGGACGTGGCTGCAGGAGCACGGACGCCCGCCGGCGGCGCAGCCGGGGCCCGGCCTGCCGGAGGACCTGGAGGCGCACCTGCTCGCCTCCGGACACACTCGTTCCTAGTCGCGGGGGGCGCTCGGGCGGCCGGCCGGGACGGGCCCGGCGACGGGCTGCGGCAGCTCGGCGACGACGTTGCGCTCGACCTGCTCGACCTGCTCGACCTGCTCGACCTGCTCGGCGACCGCCTCGGCCGACTCCAGGGCGCGGTCCCTGCGGTACGCGCGGAAGGAGTGCACGACCGCCAGCACCCACACCGCCGCGATGGCCGCGTAGACGGCGTAGCGAGTGGCGTCGCCGGCGTCGATCCAGTCGCTCCGGAGCAGTGTCCGGGAGTTCGTGAGGATGATGAGGCCGCCGACGAAGGAGCCGAGCATGCGCGGCGGGATGTGCCGCACCAGCCAGGCCGCGATCGGTGCGGCGATGGACCCACCCACGAGCAGGGCTGTCACCCACGCGAAGTTGATCCCCTGGGAACCCAGCGCGACCAGGAACCCGAGGCTGGCGGACAGGGCGACCAGGAACTCCGCGGTGCTGACCGATCCGATGACCTTGCGGGGCTCCATCCGCCCGCTGGCCAGCAGCGCCGGCGTGCCGACCGGACCCCAGCCGCCGCCCCCGGTGGCGTCGACGAAGCCGGCGACCAGGCCCAGCGGGCCGAGGAAGCGCTTGCGGACGGGCTTGCCCAGGTTGCGCCGGTCGATGCCGCGCAGGGTGAACCGGACCAGCAGGTAGACGCCGAGCGTCACCAGGATCAGGGACATGACCGGGGCGGCCAGCTCGGTCGACAGGCCGGACAGGAACGTCGCGCCGGCGAAGGCCCCGACCGCGCCGGGGATGCCGATCTTGGCGACGACCTTCCAGTCGACGTTGCCGAACTTCCAGTGGGACAGCCCGGAGGTCAGGGTCGTCCCGATCTCGGCGAGGTGGATGGTGGCCGAGGCGAGCGCCGGGTTGGTGCCGATGGCCAGCAGCAGCGTCGTCGAGGTGACGCCGTAGGCCATGCCGAGGCTGCCGTCGACGAGCTGGGCGCCCAGGCCGACGAGGGCGAGCAGGACGAGCGTCTTCACGGGGACTGACTCCGGGTCTCAGGAGAGGCGCGGGCGCACGGGGCCCGCGGAGAAGGGGTGAGACGAGAGGGCGCCGGGGACGGCGCGGAGATCAGCAGCCCGGACAGGCGGCGGTGCAGACGCGCAGCAGGTCGACGTGCAGGCGGCTCACCAGGAGCAGCGTCGTCGTCCGCGTCACGGCGATATGTCTACCAGACCGATGCGCTTATACGACAAAGCCGGTCCACCCAGTGGGATCAGGAGCGCAGGACGTCGTTCCGGATCGTCGCCCACGCCACCGCGCCGCCCGCCGCGAACATCGCGGCGCAGAGCAGCATGGCCGCGCGGTACCCCTCCGTCAGCGCGTCCGGCAGCGCGTAGTCGTCCCCGGAGAGCCCCACCGTCACGGGCAGCGCGGCCACGGTCAGCAGCTGGGCCGAGCGGGCCACGGCGTTGTTCACGCCGCTGGCGACGCCGGCCAGCGTGTCGGGGGCGGCGCCCAGGACGCTGGCCGTCAGCGGCGCCACCGTGAGCGCCATCCCGAGGCCCTGCAGGACGGTGCCGGGCAGCACCTCGACCCAGTAGGGGGCTCCGCCGTCCACGCCGACGAGCAGGACCGTGCCGACGGCCACGGTCAGCGGTCCGGCGCTCATCGGCAGCCGTGGCCCGATCCGCTGGGCGAGCGCGCCGGCCTGGGGCGAGAGCAGCGTGATCAGCAGGATGGTCGGCAGCGTCGCCGCACCCGCCGCCGTCGCGCCGTAGCCGAGCACCCCCTGCAGTTGGAGCACGAGGAACAGCGAACTGCCCCCGAGTGCTCCGTAGACGGCGAAGGTGGCCAGGTTGGCGCCGGTGAACTGCCGGTCGGCGAACAACCGCAGCGGCAGCACGGGGGCGGGCGTCCTCTGCTCGCGGACGACGAAGAGCACGCCGGCCCCGGCCGCTCCGGCCAGCGCGAACGCCACGGCGGACCCGCCGCCCTCCCCGGCGGTGATCAGCGCGTAGGTGAGCGCCCCCAGGGCGACCGCGCCCAGCACCGCGCCCGGGACGTCGAAGCGACCATGCGCCCCCGGGTCGCGGCTCTCCGGCACGTGCCGCCCGGCGACGACGACCACGAGGACGGCCAGCGGCACGTTGAGCAGGAAGACCAGCCGCCAGCTGACCAGGTCGATCAGCACGCCGCCGAGGAACGGGCCCACGAGCCCGGCCACGCCCGAGAGCGACGACCACACCCCGATCGCGGGTGCCCGGTCGCCGGGGCGGAACGAGGACTGGATGAGGGACAGGCTGCCGGGGGTCAGGAGCGCGCCCCCGATCCCCTGCAGCGCCCGGGCGGCGATGAGCTGGCCCGGGGTCTGGGCCAGCCCGCACAGCAGCGACGCCGCCGCGAACCAGGTGACGCCGATCAGGAAGACCCGGCGCCGGCCGTAGCGGTCACCGAGCGAGCCGCCGAGCAGGATGAGCGCGGCCAGCGGGAGCAGGTAGCCGTTGACGATCCACTGCAGGTCCGACAGCGAGGCGCCGAGTTCGCGGCCCAGCGTCGGCAGCGCGACCTGGACGGCGGTGGCGTCCAGGAACGCCATCCCGGAGGCGAGCACCGTGGCGGTGAGCAGCCACCGCCCGCCGGCGGTGCCGAGCGCGACCGAGGCGGGAGCGGGATCCCCGGCGCCGGTCATCGCGGCGGCTAGCCGATCCCTGAGGAGCGCGAGTCCTCGGGTGTCAGGTCGAAGGGCACGCGGGGCTCCTTCTCGGTTCGGTCGGCGGCCACCGCCCGGAGCGGTGGCATGGCCGACGGCAGCATAGGTCGCCCTCCGGACAGCACCCCCTGGGCGTCACCTGCGAGCGGAGTCGCCCTCCGCGTCGCCCTCGTCCACCCCGCCGAGGGAGCCGATGAGGTCGGCCCGGCCACGCGCCACCCGGGAGCGGATCGTGCCGACGGCGCAGCCGGCGACCTCCGCGGCCTCGGCGTAGGACAGCCCGAGCAGCTGGGTCAGGGCGAAGGCCTCCCGCCGGTCGGGTTCCATCCGGGCCAGCAGGTCGGCCACCGCGGCGCCCTCGCCGGTCGGGTCCGCGCCCCCGGAGGCCGGCACCGCGGCCAGGGCGTCGTCGTCACCGACGAGCGTCAGCCGCCGGCGGCGCCGGTACCGGACGGCGTCGGCGCAGACCCGGCGGGCGATGGTCAGCAGCCAGGTGCGGACCGACGAACGCCCCTCGAACCGGTGCAGCGACTCGAAGGCGCGCAGGAACGTCTCCTGCGTCAGGTCGTCGGCGGAGCCGGGGTCGCCCAGCGCGGAGCAGAGCCGCCAGACGTCGGACTGGGTCGCCCGCACGAGCGCCGCGGCAGCCAGGGGATCGCCCTCGGCGGCGTCGGCCGCGACGCGCTGGAGGTCGTCCACGGCTCCATCCTCGTCGTCCCGCGGTGCCGGGCCGGGACCGGGCCCGGAAGTGTGACCCGGATCGCGGGAACCAGCGGGCCCCCGCGGACGACCAACGGAGCATGCCCTGCCAGCCGTTCCGCGAGGCGCTCTCCGCACGTCTCGACGACGAGCCGCTCGGAATGCCCGCCCGCGCGCTCGACGACCACCTGTCCGTCTGCCCGGCGTGCGCCGGCTGGGCGGACGACGCCGCCGCGGTGACCCGCCGCGCCCGCCTGGCACCGGCGCCCGCCGTTCCCGACCTGACCGCCGCCGTGCTGACGGCGCTGCCGCGCGAACTGCCCGGGGTGGCCGCGGCCGCCCGCGCCAGGTTGCTCGACACCGCCCTGCGGCTGGCACTGCTCGCGGTCGGCGTGGCGCAGGCGGGGCTGGCCTGGCCGGTGCTCGTCCACGGCGCCGGCGCGATGAGCGCGCCGGTGCACATGGCCCACGAGAGCGGCGCCTGGAACCTCGCCGTCGGGGCCTCGTTCCTCGCCGTGGCCGCGGCGCCCCGGCTCGCGGCCGGCGCCCTTCCCTTCCTCGGCACCCTCAGCGTCCTGCTCGTGCCGGTCACCGTCGCCGACCTGTCGTCCGGTCACGTGCACCCGGAACGGGCGGCCGCCCACCTGCTGCTCCTGGCCGGCGTCGTCCTGGTTGCCGTGGTGGCGTGGCGCGCCTCCCGGGGACGCTCGGGCGGGGTCGTCGGCCGGCGGGTGACCGCGTGACCCGGCAGGCGTCCCTCCGGAACGTCCTGCTCGTCCTGCTCGCGCTGTCCGCCTGGCTCGCCGGCGGGGTCGCGACCGCGGGGCCGGCGGCCGCGCACGCCACCCTCGTTGCCACCGATCCGGGGGAGGGGGCGCGCCTGGAGAGCGCGCCGGCGGAGGTGACGCTGGAGTTCAGCGAGGGCGTCTCCCTCGGCGCCGGCTACGCCCGGGTCCTCACCGCCGACGGCGACCAGGTGGCCGGCGACGACGCCTCGGTGGACGGCCGCGTGCTCGGCATCCCGCTCCCGGCGGACGTGGACGACGGCGGCTACCTCGTCACCTACCGGGTGGTCTCCGCCGACTCCCATCCCATCTCCGGCGCCTTCTCCTTCGTCGTCGGCGACGGTGATCTCGTGCCGGTGGGGTCGACCGCGGGGGACGCCGACGCCGACCCCGTCGTCGCCGCGGTCCTCCCGGTGGTGCGCGCCCTCGGCTTCGCCGGGATCGCCCTGGCCGTCGGGATCCCCGTGCTGGCGCTGCTGTGCTGGCCGACCGGCTGGGCGTCGGCGCGGCTGCGCCGGCTCGCCGTCGGTGGTGCGCTGCTCGCCGCCGGCACCGCCCTGCTGGCCTTCCTGCTCCAGGGCCCGTACACGTCGGGCGGGGGTCCGGGCGCGCTGTTCGATCCGGAACTGCTCTCCTCCACCGCCTCCTCCGGCACCGGCTGGTCTCTGCTGGCCCGCGCGGCCCTGGCCCTGGCGCTGGCCGCCGCGCTCGCGCCCGCCTGGCGGCGGGGACGCGCGCCCGGGACCCCGCAGCTCGCGGCCGCGGCGGTGTTCGCGATCGGCCTCGTGGTCGCCACCGCCGCGATCGGCCACCCGGTCGCCGGCTCCTGGCCGGTGCTGGCCGTCGCGGTGGCCGCCGTGCACGTGGCGGCGATGTCCGTCTGGCTCGGCGGGCTGGCCGGGCTCCTGATCGGGCTGCTGCGGCCGGCTCCGGACGCCGACGACGTGGCCCGGGCCATGTCCCGCTTCTCCCGCGTCGCCTTCGGCGCCGTCGTCGCCCTGGTCGTGAGCGGGGTCGTGCAGGCGGTCCGGGAGGTGGCCACGCCGTCGGCGCTGGTCGGGAACACCTACGGCGGCGTGCTGCTGGCCAAGATCGCGGTGGTCCTGGTGGTGCTCGGGGCGGCCGGGGTCTCACGGGTGTGGGTCCAGCAGCGGCTGGGTGTGCGCCGGCCCCGACCGGGCGGTGTGCGCCGGGTGACCGCCCAGGCCTTCGCCGCCCCCACCGGCGCGGACGACCGGCCCGACGACGAGGACGGGACCGCGGTCTCCCGCGGCCGGGCGCAGTCGGAGAACGCGGTCGCGCACCTGCCGTCGTTGCGCCGCTCGATGCTGGTCGAGGTGGCCGGCGCCGTCGTCGTCCTGGTGCTGTCGGCCGTCCTGGTCGGCACACCTCCGGCGCGCGCGACCGTCGCCCAGCCCATCGACGTGCTGCTCCCGCTGCAGGGCACCGGAGGTGAGGTGGGGAGCGTCCAGGTGTCGGTCGCCCCGGGCAAGGTGGGCCCCAACGAGCTGCGCCTCTACCTCTTCGACGACCAGGGCCGCCTCACCCAGCCGGCCGACATCGGGGTGTCCCTCACCGAGCCGAGCCAGGACATCGGCCCCCTCGACGTCCAGCTCCGGCCCGCCGGCCCCGGGCACTACCTCGCCGAGGCCATGCCGGTCCCGAACGCCGGCACCTGGACCCTCACCGTCACCGTCCGTCTCGACGAGTTCACCGCCACCACGGCGAGCACCGACCTGAAGGTGCGCTGAACGTGCCACTCACCCGATGAACAGGAGACCCGTCCACATGTCCCGCCCCCGATCCCGGGCCGCCACCGTGCTGGTGGCGCTGCTCGTCGCGCTCGCCGCGTCGGTGACCACCGCCGCGACCGCGTCCGCGCACGTCACCGTCTCCTCGGCCGACGCCGCCCCCGGCGGCTACGGGAAGCTCACCTTCCGCGTGCCCAACGAGAGCGACGTCGCCAGCACCGTGGGCCTGCGCATCCAGATCCCCGAGGAGGCGGCGCTGGCGTCCCTGCGGGTGCAGCCCGTGCCGGGCTGGACCGCGACGCTCAGCGAGTCCGAGCTCGAGGAGCCGATGGAGTCGCACGGGCGGGAGATCACCTCCTACGTCTCCCTCGTGGAGTTCCGGGCCACGGGTCCCGGCATCGCCCCGGGGGAGTTCCAGGAGTTCGCGCTCTCCGGCGGGCCCTTCCCCGAGAGCACCGAGTTCGCCTATCCGTCCGTGCAGCTCTACAGCGACGGCAGCGAGGCGGCGTGGATCGAGCCGACCGTCGACGGCGAGGAGCCCGAGCGGCCGGCGCCCGTCCTCTCGCTGAGCACCGCGTCGAGCAGTGCGGGCGGGGCGGACGGCGCGAGCGCCGGGAACAGCGACGGCACGGCCACCGACGCCGGGCACGGCGACGTCGACAACGCTCCGGCGGGTCTCGCGCTGTTCGTCGCGGTCCTGGCGCTGCTCGGGGCGATCGCCGCCGCCGTCCTGGCCGCCCGCGCCGGGCGTCGTACCGTGGGCTCGTGACTCCCGACGTCCTGCGCCGCGCCCGCTCCCGCCCGGCACCGGCCCGGTGGCGGGCGGCCCCGGCCGTCCTGCTGGCCGCGGGCCTGGCGCTGGCCGGTTGTGGAGGGTCGTCGTCGGCGGACGACGCGACGCCCAGCGCCGCAGGTGGGCACGACCACTCGGGAGCCGCTCCCGCGGAGGTGAAGGGCCCCGACCAGGTCTACGCGGGCTTCGACCTCGCCGAGCCGTACCGCAAGGCGCCGTTCACGCTGACCGACACCACCGGTGCGCCGTACGACTTCAAGGCGGAGACCGCGGGGCGGCCCACGTTGCTCTTCTTCGGCTACACCACGTGCCCGGACGTGTGCCCGAACACGATGGCCGACGTCGCGACGGCGCTGCGGATGGTGGACCCGGCGATCGCCGAGCAGGTCCAGGTGGTGTTCGTGACGACGGACCCGGCCACCGACACCCCCGAGGTGCTGGGGGAGTACCTGGCGCGGTTCGACAGCGGCCTGCCCCGGCCGTTCGTCGGGCTCACCGGCGAGGTGGCGGCCGTCGAGCAGGCGCAGCTGGCCTCGGGCATCGAGGTCGCCGAGGACAACGGCCGGGCGCACTCGGCCCTCATGCTGCTCTTCGGCGCCGACGACGCCGCGCACGTCGCGTTCGACGACGGGAACACCAACCGCGACATCGCCCACGACCTGGCCATCGTCGCGGGCTGATCGGGCCCGCGGCCGGCCGGGACGTGGATCCCGGCCGGCCGCGGGGTCAGCCGACCTCGGCGGCGAGGTCGGCGACGGTGTTCAGCGGCCCCGGGAACAGCGTGTTGGCCCGCGCCAGGTCGGTCTCGAAGTCGACCTCGACCGCGCTGTACGCCGAGATGTCCACCGGCCGGACCCGCAGGCCCTCGGTGGCGATGGCGGTCTCGATGCCGCGCTCGAAGTAGTCCTGGTCGTCGCACGCGCTCAGGTGGTCGACGAGGGTGGCCTTGTCGGCCGAGGACACGTAGTTGATGCCGACGGCCTCACCGAGCCCGCCGACGACGGTCTTGGACAGCTCGCGCACGAAACCGTCGGAGTCGAGGGTGTACTTGACCTCCTCCTCGGCGACGGTGCTGGTGTCGACGCACACGAAGCTCTGGTCGGCCGTCATCGTCGGCAGGGCCACCTCGAGCACCGCGGGGTCGAACACGACGTCGCCGTTGAGCCACAGGACGCCGCCCTCGCGGGTCGAGCGCAGCCCGCGCAGCAGGCTCTTCGACGTGTTCGTGACGGCGAAGTCGGGGTTGTAGGCGAACAGCAGGTCCGGGGCCGCCTTCATGATCCGCTTGCTGCGGTAGCCAACGACGACCGTGACGCTGACGTCCTCGCCGAGGACGGAGCGCAGGCCGTCGATCTGGCGCTGCAGGATGCTGCGGCCGTCGCGCAGCGGGGTGAGCGGCTTGGGGTCCTGTCGCCCCAGGCGGGTGCCCATGCCCGCGGCCAGGATGATCACCTGCACCGAGGGGGCGAGGGCCCGTCGGCCGGTCGATCGCGTCGAGAGGGGTGCCCTACCCCGCCGGACGGGGTTGAGTACGCGGTCACCGTTGCGCACGGACATCATCTCCCTCGGTTCTGCTGGTCTGCCCGGACGCGGTTGCGGACGGGAGGATGAGATCGAGGACCCGCCGGGTCGCGGCGCCGTCCTCGAGGTGGGTGAACATCTGCTGGAACCGGGCGTACCGCCCGGCGTTCCGCTCGCTGATCCGGTCGATGTCGGCGATCGCCTCGACCAGTTCCTGGCTGGTCCGCACGAGCGGGCCCGGAGCCACCTCCTCCAGGTCGAAGTAGAAGCCTCGCAGCTCGTCCCGGTAGCGGTCCAGGTCGTAGGTGAAGAAGACCAGCGGCCGTCCGGTGATGGCGAAGTCGAACATCGTCGAGGAGTAGTCGGTGACCATGAGGTCGGCGGCCAGGTAGAGGTCGCGGATGTCCGGGTGGCTGCAGACGTCGCGCACCACCGAGCCCTCGACGACCTCGAGCCGGCTCATCACCATGTTGTGCAGCCGCAGCAGCAGCACGTGGTCGCTGCCGAGGCGCTCGGTGAAGGCCTCCAGGTCGATCGGGAACTCGAAGTCCTGACCCTGGTTGCCCTCGAAGACCAGGTCGTCGCGCCAGGTCGGGGTGTAGAGGACCACCGTCTGGTCCTCGCTGACGCCGAGGTCCGCGCGCACCTGGGCGCGCACCTCGTCGCGCCGGGGGCTGGACAGCAGGTCGTTGCGGGGGAGGCCCGTCTCCTGGATCGGACCACGGAAGCCGAACGCCTTGCGCAGCCGGTCGGTGGTGACGGCGTTGGGGGAGAGCAGCAGGTCCCAGCGGGCGATGTCCTGGTCGAGGTAGGCCAGCCGGCCCTCGGGCGCCCACAGCACGTCGTTGTGGATGCGCTTGAGCATCGTCCCGTGCCAGGTCTGGAGGTACGTGGTGCCGGGGCGCTTCTCCCAGTCCAGCGGGATGTGGTCGTTGGAGATGACCAGGTCCGCGGACTCGAGGGCGGCGATCGACTCGGGGCTGCCGAAGGTCACCGTCGACACGTCGGGCGGGAAGGTGTCCTGCGTGTGCGGGGCGGACAGCCACGTGTGGGTGGCGTCGATGCCCCGTGCGAGCAGCTCCTCGTAGAGCGCGCGGGGGCTGTCGGAGAAGTGGCCGCGGAAGGCGACGTAGACGATGTTCACCGGCTCACCCCCACGGCCGGCGCCGGCAGGACCAGGTCGGCCAGCTCTTCCCACGAGCCGACGACGGCCAGTGCGCCGGCGGCCAGCAGCGCGGCGGCCCGCTCGTCGCGCTCCTCGGGCAGCACGAACAGCACGTTGCCGATGACGGGACAGCCGGCCGCCACTGCGGACTGCACCCCCGCGACGGCGTCCTCGACGGCCAGCCCCTGTTCCGGCGCGATGCCGAGCATCCGGCAGGCGTGCAGGTAGACGGCCGGGTCGGGCTTGCTGGTCGGGGTCGGGAGGGAGTCCTCGGCGCTGAACCGGCGCCCGGGCGGCAGCAGCTCGTCCAGGCCGGTGGCGGTGAAGCAGGCGGCCAGCCGCGCGAGGGCGCTGGAGCTGACCACCGCCAGCTCCAGGGAGCCGGCGAGGGTGCGCAGCGCCGCCTGCGTCGGCGGGTGCGGCTGCAGGGTGCGGGCCAGGTGCTCGGTGACCGCACGGCGCTCCTCGGCGACCCACGGCTCGACGTCGGCGTCGGGGACCCCGCCCTGCTCGGCGAGGGTGCGCGCCGTCGTCCGGAAGTTCATCCCCGTGGCTGCCGCCCGCAGTTCCGTCGCGGTGAAGCGCCGGTCGATCCCGAGCGAGGCGAGGAAGGCGTTGGTGACCTCGACGGACGCGTCGAAGGCCGGCTCCTCGGACGGGAAGAGGTTGCCGTCGGCGTCGCAGAGCAGGTGCGTCACCCGCTCGACGGGCGTCGGCGCAACGGTCGGCACAGGGAGGAGTCCCTTCGGTCGTCGGATGGTGGTGGTCAGCGGAGCGGGACGGCGGTGCTCGCGGCGAGCGCGGCCCGCACGCCGTCCCGCTGCTGGCGTTCGAGGGCCTCGCGCAGTTCGGCGACGAACCCGTCGTCGTCGACCAGGTCGCCGAAGACCTGGCGGAGGCCGAGCACCGGGCGCGGATCGGTGCCGCCGGCCCGGGCGAGGGCCTGCAGGCGCTCGGCGAGCGGGTCGTCGACGACCAGCGCCGCTCCGTGCTCGTCGACGCCGCGCAGGTACTGCAGCCAGCCGGCGACGCCGAGGGTGAGCAGGCGGTGCGGCCGGCCCTGGTCCAGCGCCTCCCGCAGCGAGGGCAGCAGGTGGTGCGGCATCTTCGTCGAGCCGCGGCGGCACAGGCGGGCCAACCCGTCGGAGATCGCCGGGTTGGCGAACCGCTGCATCAGGGTGCGCTTGTAGTCGGCCAGGTCGATGCCGTCGGGTGGCGGCAGCAGCGGGGTGACCTCGTCGTCCATGAGCCGCTCGACGTAGTGCGCGAAGACCGGCTCGGCCATCACCTCGTCGAGAGTGCGGAGGCCCGCGAGGGAACCCAGGTAGCCCAGCGCGCAGTGGCTGGCGTTGAGCAGCCGGGTCTTCATCAGCTCGTAGTCACCGACGTCGGGCACGAACCGGACGCCGACCTCGTCCAGCGGCGGACGCCCGTTGCTGAACGTGTCCTCGATGACCCACTGGGAGAACGGCTCGGTGATGACCGGCCAGCGGTCGTCGACGCCGTAGCGCCGGGCCACGGCCGCGCGCTCGCCCGGGGAGGTGTGCGGCGTGATCCGGTCGACCATGCTGCTGGGGAAGGCCACCCGGTCGGCGATCCAGCGGGCGAGCACCTCGTCGCGCAGCCGGGCGAAGCCCACGACCGCGGCGCGGGCGGCGTCGCCGTTGCGGTGCATGTTGTCGCAGGAGACGACGGTGAACGGCGGCAGGCCCGCGCGGCGGCGCCGGTCGAGCGCCTCGACGAGGTAGCCGAAGACGGTGCGGGGGCGGTCGGGGCAGCGCAGGTCGGCCCGGATGTCGACGTCGTCGGCGTCGAAGGTGCCGCGGGACGGGCAGAGCCGGTACCCGCTGCCGGTGATCGTCAGGGACACCATGCGGGTGCGCTCGTCGGTGAGCAGGTCGAGCACGCGTGCCGGGTCGTCGGGCGCGAAGTGGTAGTCGATCATCACCCCGACGACGCGGGCGCGCTCGCCGTCGGGGCTGCGCTCCACGACGGTGTAGAGGTGGTCCTGGGGGGCCAGCGCGTCCTTCATGGTGCGGCTGTGCAGGCCGACGCCCACGACGCCCCAGTCGGAGCTGATGCGGCGCTCGGCGACCTCGTCGAAGTACAGGAGCTGGTGGGAGCGGTGGAAGCCCCCGACGCTGAAGTGCACGACGGCGGGTGTCAGCGCCGACCTGTCGTAGGTGGGGACGACGAGCTGGTCGCCGTACTGGCCGAGCGACTGCTCGGTGAGCGGGCGGATCTCCTCCGACGGCACGCTGGGAGCGGTCGTGGAGAGCGGGCGGATCTCGACCTGCGTCATCACACCCCTCCAACGTCTGCGTCCGTGCTGCCGACTCCGGCGGCCGACCCGCGTAGGACCGGTGCTGAAGCTGCAGTACACGGGTGCGGCACGAGCCGCGCAATGGTTCCGGCGTCGATGTATCCAGGTCGCAACCGGATCTCAAGACGTTCGGCCGGCGCGTGATGTTCCACGCCGAGAGGAGCATGGTTGCCCGGATCGGACTCCTCCAAACCGGCGTCGCCCGCTCGTGTGGCCGTGCCACGCTCCGCACGCGCGCCGGAGTGCTGAAGGTCTCCTCGCGGGACCTGTGCCGGCGGGCTCGAACGGGCGTGGTGGCGTCCGGAATGACATCGATGTCAGTTCCTCCTGTGACTCGTGGGGCGAGTGGTGCGCCCCACGCGGCGTGTCCCGGACGACCCGCCGGACGGCCGGTCACGAACACGTCACGGAATGTTTCGATGGCGGAGCCGGAACCGGCGACCGAACCACCTCGCGCGAACGGGCAGATGCATGCATTCACGGATGGGCTCCCACGCCCCGACCGATCTCCTGGTCGCGGTGGGCCCCCCGTCCGGTCGGCACGCCGCCGTCCGGCGCGCGGCGGCACCACGGGGAGCCGCCCGCCGCCCCGGAGTGCTGCTCGGTGCGCTGCTGGCCGGTGGCCTCGCCGCCGCCGCGCTCGGCGTCGCCGGCCCTGCGGGCGCCGCGTCGGACAACACGTCGGTCCTCGTCGCCCAGCAGCAGATGCTCGGCGCGGAGGAGCAGCCCGAGGTGCTGCCCCAGGCCGCCGTGACCGTCGCCGAGGCCGAGG
>NZ_HG931173.1:805864-929361 GCF_000582785.1 Candidatus Blastococcus massiliensis AP3 | reverse complement strand
GAGGCCGCCGCCGCGGAGGCGGCCCGCCCGAAGGCGGTGCTGCCCGTCGCCGGCGCGCGCCTCACCAGCGGCTACGGGAGCCGGTGGGGGACCTTCCACTACGGGATCGACCTGGCCGCGCCCATGCGCACACCGGAGTACGCGGCCGCCGACGGGGTCGTGCTGCGGGCGGGCTCGGCCTCCGGTTTCGGGCTGGCCGTCTACATCCTGCACGGCAACGGCGACGTCACCGTCTACGGCCACATGGACAAGATCCTGGTCACGCCGGGGCAGTACGTGGACGCCGGCGAGACCATCGCGCTGCTGGGCAACCGCGGCCAGTCGACCGGACCGCACCTGCACTTCGAGGTGCACAAGGGCGGGCTCGACGGGAAGCGGGTCAACCCGGTCACCTGGCTGCGCGAGCGCGGCGTCACCATCTAGCCCGAGGCCTCCGGTCGCCTGCTGGAATGCAGCGGTGAGCCGCGCGGTCGAGGAGTCCAACCGTCGTCTCCTGCGGGCGCGCGACGCGATGGACCGGCGCTACGCCGAGCCGCTCGACGTCCCGACGCTCGCCCGCATCGCGCACGTCTCCGAGGCGCACTTCATCCGCACGTTCCGGGCCACGTTCGGGGAGACGCCCAACCGGTACTTGCAGCGGCGCCGGGTGGAGCGGGCGATGTTCCTCCTGCGGTCGACCGACCGGTCGGTGACCGACATCTGCATGGACGTCGGGTTCTCCAGCCTCGGCACGTTCAGCCGGGTGTTCCGCGACGTCGTGGGGGAGCCGCCCAGCGAGTACCGGCGGCGCGGACCGCTGCCGCCGGTGCCGTCGTGCTTCGCGATGGCCTGGCTGCGACCGAGCAGTTTCGGAGAAGCGCGCGGGGGGTGACGCTCCCTAGCGTCCTGCGCATGCTGACCACCATCGGAATCACCCAGATCTACGTCCTCGACCAGGACCAGGCGCTCGACTTCTACGTGGGCAAGCTGGGCCTGGAGGTGCACACCGACGCCGACCTCGGCTTCATGCGGTGGCTGACCGTCAACGTCCCCGGCGCGCCGGACCGGGAGATCCTGCTCGAGCGGCCCGGCCCGCCGGCGCTCAGCGAGGAGACCGCGGCCGAGGTGCGCGCCCTGCTCACGAAGGGCGCCTCCGGCGGGACGCTGTTCTTCCGCTGCGACGACGCCTACAAGACGCACGCCGAGCTCAAGGGGAAGGGCGTGGAGCTGCCCGAGGAGCCCGAGGACCGCGGCTACGGGATCGACTTCGGGCTGCGCGATCCGTTCGGCAACAACGTCCGCATCGCGTCCATGAAGCAGGGCTGACCGTCGTCCCGCCGGTGACCGCGCCGTCGTCCGGTGCAGCCACCCCTTGCGCGGTGCCAGACGTCCTGCCCTGTACAGTTGCCCCCGGCTCGGATGCACCAGACCGGGCCGGTTCGGGGCTGTGGCGCAGCTGGTAGCGCACCACACTGGCAGTGTGGGGGTCAGGGGTTCGAGTCCCCTCAGCTCCACCCCGATGACCAGGCCGTTCCCCTTCTGGGGAGCGGCCTGAGTCGTCTCTGGTTGCAGTTGTGGTTGCAGTTTGCCCACCCTTACCTGGCAGCAGCAGGGCGCTCATCCGGTCGGCGGCTTCGCGGGCCAGTGCCGGCATGACGTGGCTGTAGATGTCCATGGTCGTGCGCATCTGGCTGTGGCCGAGCAGCTCCATGACCACCCTCGGGTGGACGTTCTCGCCCAGCAGCAGGGTGGCAGCGGTGTGCCGGCCGTCGTGCAGCCGGACGTGCCGGACGCCGGCCTTCTGCAGCAGCCGCGTCCAGTCGTCGTAGTCGGTCTTCTTGTCGATCGGCCGGCCGTTGGGCTGGGCGAAGATCAGGTCCTCGTCGTGCCACTCGGAGCCGGCCAGCATCCGCTCGCCGAGCTGGGCGGCCTTGTGCCGGTGCAGCTCGGCGACGAGAGGCATCGGCAGTGCGAGCGTGCGCTGGCTGCGGCGGGTCTTGGGCTCCTCGTAGATCAGCCCGCCGCCCCGGACGCGGTGGATGCTCCGCCGCACGGTGAGAGTGCCTGCGAGCGGGTCGATGTCCTTCCACTGCAGCGCCAGGGCTTCGGACTGTCGGAGGCCGAGGGCGAGAGCGACGGTCCAGCGGGCGGAGTTGCGGACGTGCGCGGCGGCTCCCAGGACGGCGCGCGCCTCGCCGAGGTCGAGGGCGGTGGCGATGTCGCTCGGGCGCTGTGCGGGCGGGTCGACGAGGGCGGCGACGTTGCGGGGCACGTGTCCGCGCTGGACGGCGACGGTGAGCGCCCGGGACAGAATCCGGTGGTGGCGCAGCACGGTGGCGGGGGAGTAGCCGGCGTCGAGGAGCGCGGTGTAGAGCTGGTCGAGGTGCTCGGGGCGCAGCCGGTCCATCCGGTGGCGGCCGATGCCGGGAATCAGGTGCCGGCGGACGGCGGACTCATAGCTCTCCAGGGTCCGCTGCCGCACCCGGCGCGGGGCGATGGTGGTGAGCCAGTGCTCCAGCCAGTCAGCGACGGTCGGGGTGGAGACGGCGTTGATGGTGCCGGCGTCGCGCTTGCGCTCCAGGTCGCGGACCTTCGCGACGACCACGGCGCGGGTCTTGCCGGTGACGTGCCGGCGGTCGGGTTTGCCGGTGAGGGTGAAGCCGACGGAGACGTAACCATGCCAGCGCCCGTCGGCGTCCTGGTAGATCGTCGACTCACCGTTCGCCGAGCGCCCTGCCATGGTTTGTCCCCGTCGTCGTCGGTGCCGAGCAGTTTTCAGCAACCCACTGACGGGCGGCCACTGCTCGGGGTGGACAGCGTCGGCTGGTCCACAGGGGTGGGCCGGCGCGGCCCAGAGCCTTCCGGGACGGCCGGTGGGGGAGCGTCCAGCCGGTTGACGTAGCGCTCGAGCTCGGCGCGGGAGATCCGGCAGCTGCGGCCGATGTGCACCGGCCGGAGCTGGCCCTCCTTGATCAGGGCGTAGACCGAGGTGCGCCCGACACCGAGGACGTCGGCCGCTTCCGCGGTGGTGAGCAGCAACCGGTCGCTGCCCACGTCAGCTGGTGGTCGGTGGTCGAGTCGCACGCTGTCCTCCCGGTGGGCGGTGACGGTGACCGGCGGGGGCGGGGTCGCACCTCATACGGAGAAGGCGCCTTCCTCGGGCGATTGGTGACGGCTGAACCCGAAGAATCGAACATCGGTGGGCCGCCCGGGACGGTGCTGAACCGCAACGTCTGGTGCCTGGGTCGGGGTGACGTCCAGGTCGTCGACGTCACCCCGGGGCACGCCCGGACGTCACCCCGCGCCTCGGGGTCAGCGCGGATGCGGCGCATTCCGGCTGCGGATGTACATCCGGCGGGTCAGAGCGACGTCGGCGGCCGCGAGGGCGACGAACAGCACGTCCAAGTCGCGGTTGTAGATCCGGCCGGTGTCGAGCTGGACGACGAGCTCGTCGAGCAGGCGGGGCCAATCGTGGCGGGTCAGTGGAAGCGGCACGGGCGTCCTGACTGGTCGTTCGACGAACCGAACTGCCGAGAGCCCCGACGCGGCCGCTCGGGTCTGCTCCCACGCTCGTTGCCGGCACGACGCCGAGCACCACTTCGGCAGGCGCCCCGTCGCCTTGACAGCAATCGGTCCACCACACCACCCGCACACGGAGGCGGCGCGTCGCCGAAGCTGCCCAACAGGCTCGACTGTCCCCGCCGTATCCGCACTCGGGTCGCCGGACGGTGGCGTGTTCGGCCGCCGTGGCTGCTGCCTCGTCGCTCGGCGCACCGATGCATTCCGACGTCTGCCCATGCCGGTCACACTCCGGATCAACGTCCCGGCCGACGTCACCCCGATGCGTCACGACGCAACGGGACTCCTGAATGCATGAGGTGTGTCAGGTCGCGATCTTGTCTCATGTAGGAGGCGCAGGAGGTCCGGCGGATGACATGCCGGCGCCGCTCGTGGAGGGTGGCGGTGCTTAGGGGGCGCGATCAGCGAAGTGCGGTCCTCACAACCGATCAAGGCGACGGTGCGGGTCGGGCGGGATCATCGCTGCGGTGCCTCAGAGCTCAGCAGCCGCACGCCGGACCGTCCGCTCGGACGGCGGATGCATCTGCCCGCGTTGGCTGGGACAGGCGCCAGAGTGATCAGGGCCGTTGGGCAGCGGGTGCCTCCTCGCTCGATGAATAGCTTCGGTGCTTTGTTCGCGCCTTGCTGGGCTCGCTTTTGACCCTTAGCCCATTCGTAGGACGGGCACCTCGGCCTGATTCAGGACCTCGTATAAATCGGCAATCCGATCTGTGGGGCCGCGCTCGTCGCACTGGGTGAAGATTAGCCTCTCGGCGGCACGGGACACGCCCACGAAGAATGTCATCGTTGACTCGACTGTGTCGCGGGCGTGGGCCCACCACTGGTCGCCGTCGAGTCCGATAAAGAAGACCGTGTGATACTCCAAACCCTTACTGCGGTGGATGGTTAGCAGAGGTACCGCGTCGCCGTCCGTAAACGCATCTGCCACATTGTTCCATGCGGGTACCCGTCCCAGAACGTCAGCGAGCCGAATCTTAAATGCCCTAAGCGTTACCGCCAGATCCTCCGGCCGCTCCGCTAGGACGCGCTTGTGTGCGATGTTGTCGTACTTCACAAATGTCGCGAGCTTGTCGACCAGCGCCTCGGTGATGTCGATGACTGACTCGGCGGGCACGTCGTTCAATGGCGTTGCAGCGAACCAGCTGCGCAGCTCAAGCAAGAAATGGGAAAGCGCATCATCGACGCTTGACCCCACTTCGCGATTCCGATCGCGCGGAGCGACGCGGCCCAGTGTGGCGGTGACCGCACGCCACGTCTGCGGCTGGCCGCCACGAACGGCGCCGAGCCGGATTAGCCCGATGAGAAGCTGTGCTAACTCGTCCTTGAGCAGATCTTGAAGTCGTAAATCGCCGATCTGGGCGTCGTCGTTGCGAAGCCTGAGTCCTTGTGCTGCGAGCGCCTGTGCAAGTTGTGGCTCGAGGTCGGTCACCCGCTGGCGCGCAAGCAAGGCATAATCCGCCGGCGCACGCCCGAACTGCTCGATGTCGGCAGCAATCCAAGCCGCCACTGACTCGGCTTCTAGCCTGGCATTCGAGAATGACCAGATCTGAACGGGGCGCTCTCCAACGCGACTGACGACTTGGGACAGCTGCTGCTGGCTGCCGGGGTCGAGCCGTGTCGCAAACCGATGCTGCAGCTCAACCAGTTCCCGTGTCGATCGAAAATTCCAAGTCAGCTCGAAAGATTCCGCTCTGAAGTCGTGCTCGAACTGAGCAAACGCGTCTGTGAGGGCGCCAGCCCAACCCATGATTCGCTGCTTACGGTCGCCGACGACTGTGACGGTAGTCCCATCACGTCCAAAAATCGACCTCAAGAAGGAGTACTGGGCGTAGGTGGTGTCCTGAAACTCGTCAATAAACACGTGCGGATAAGTGGCGACGAGGGCGCGCTGGAGCTGTGGACTTGACCGAATGATTAAATCTGCGAGCCGATTCAATAGCACAAAGTCGACCGCTGGGACATCGTGGATTTGATACTTTTGCAACCACCACTGCTGGACTGCGTAGTCCTCGGCTGTCGTGGGTTCTCGCGGCTCGGCCTCCAGCTCCTTCGACCCCACGAGGTCGGCGACGAAGCTTTCCCGTCGGATATTGTGAAGGTCGGCGCGAAATCTCTGCGGACCCGAAAGTGCAAGGTTGCCGAGGAAGTCGCGCACTTCGGCCTGGCTAGCAAAGCCAATCCGGTAGCTACCGTCCAATGCCCAAGCGGGAGGTAGAAGGCCTTTGAACCGGTCCACAATGGACTTGGTGAAAGCGTCGAACGTCATCGATGTGAAGCGTGCGGCATGGTCCGGCAAACGTGCCCGCACACGTCGTCGAAGGTTGATTGCCGCGTCCCGCTTGAATGAGATGGCGAGAATCTGTCGGGGAGGGCGGCACAAGCCGGTCTCAAGGAGGTAGCTGGCGCGCTGGGCAAGGAACTCGGATTTTCCGGCACCGGGCCCCGCTGTGATCGAGGCGGTGCCGGCGCGCAATGCATCCCAGGCCGCAGGTTCAAGGTCTTCGATGTCTCTCGGCCGCCAGGCCGAGGGGGCGACCCTCATGATGGGGTTACCGCCGCCTCAATGTTGTCCATCAGGCGACCTAGGCGAGGTGGCAGCTTGACGAGGTCGGCGGGGGCGACGTGTGACAGGGCGCGCAGGTGGGTGCTCGGCTTGGAGTGGGTCAGGAACAAGTAGCGGTACCAGCGCAGATGATCGAGTGCCTTGTCCGAATCCCACGTTCCGACATCGGGTCTAACGTCCGGGTCGCCGAGAACCGCATCTCGTGGGTCGCCCTTGGGGCTGGGCCCGAGAAGTCCCTCGTCCAGGTGGTCCGTGTAGGCGGACTTGAACGCGACCAGGAGGGCCATGTCCAGGTCCAACGGCGCAGAGAAGAAGATGTTCCACTTCTCAAGGTGATCGAGCCAGGACTTGATCTGGTCGATGGTCAGGCCGGTGATGTCGGCCGGGGAATCGAAACCCGCAATGTCGTCTGATCCGTTGAAGGGGTCGATGCCGATCTCTCGGAGCCGGTTGCAGGCGTCGCGAATGCGCCCCTCGCCGCCGCCGGCGCGGCCCCAGTCCAGGTCGAGAAGCGTGGCGTGAGGGATGTCAAGCTGATTCAGAAGTCTCCAGAAATGATTGGTGTGTCGGCCTCCCAGCGGGACGACCGCGACGAAAGACTGATCGATGTGCAGGCCCCTAGCCGCCGCGAGTCGGGGAAGCACGAGCTCCTCGGAATCGCCTTCCCCTAGGACAGCGAAGCGCGCAAAGTATAGCTCTGGGTGGGCGCGGACGGCCTCGCGAATGTACTTCCCAGCTTCGGTCGAGTCATCCGGGAGAACGATCTCGCGTACGCGAGTGGTCTTAGTCTCTTGATCGAGACGGAAGTGCCGAACCTGCTCGGGAGAGATTCGGGACATGGCGCTGGCGGAGTGGCTTGAGATGAGTGCTTGTGCGCGCCCAGACGCGGTAACGGCGAGAAGTTGCTGGACGACGCGGGAAAGGAAGAACGGGGCAAGGTTGTTCTCCGGCTCCTCAAGCGCCAACAGGGTCAGTGAGGGGAGGGCGGCGCCAGTAAGGTCGAACTTGTCGTCGTGGTCGCCAGTAGCGATCGCGCGCTCAAGATCTAATGTTGCTGCGGTCAACGCGATATGGAGCAGGGACCGTTGGCCGTCGCTCAACTCCCTAGCGGGCCGCGCGCGTCCAGTAGGCGACGGGTTGAAAAGCAGTTCGGCATGCGTTACGAGAACGCTGACATCGCGGTTGATGGGTTCGAATACGGGGTTGTAGTCGGACGTGAGGTGGTGGAGTTCCTGCCACCTGCCGGCGATCGCCCTTACCACAGTGTCGACGACCGCTTCGCTCCGGAACTTGTCCGAAAGCTCATCGGCCATGCTGCTGACGTGCTCGCCGAACGCAGGAGACCACAAGCTTGCGCGCCATACCCGCCCGCGCAAGAATGCCTCAACGTGCCGGGCGCCATCTCGGGTCGCAGGAACGTACACCATCTGGATGCGATTGCGGTCCGAGGCGTGCAATTCGACCCACTTGTCGCCGTAGTCCTCATCGAACGAGTAGACAACACGGCGGCTTTCGTCGATAGTTCCGTTCACTGGACCCTCGTCCGACCAGGAAGCTTCGAGGACGATGCGAAGCTTGAGCTGTCCGTCCTCGTCAGCGGTCATCTGAGCGAAGAACTCCGGGACGCTGGCTGAAGCGTCAGCACTGTCCTCGGCGAGTTCAGGAAAGCCAAATACCGTCTCAATCTGTAGCGCGCGAGCGGCGGGTGCCTCTGCCTCGTCGTCGGGAACGTGGAAATCCCCGACGCGAACCTGGCGCTGGTCCCCAACGATACTGAAAAGCCGCAATAGCGCCTCGCAAGCTGCGGTCTTCCCAGTGGCGTTGCCGCCGAGCATCGCCGTCAGATGCTGATCGAAACGAATCGTGGTTGGAGTGGGTCCGAAGCAGCGGAAATTCGTCACCGTGAGGCGCTCGAGGAACAACCCTTACCTCCGTGGAACCGTTACCGGAAAGTCCCTTCCGGGCGGAAGGCGACTCTACCGCTTGGTCTGCAGGTCGGCGTCGACGAAGGACCCGACCCGCCGTGGCTGCACGCCCAGCGGACGGCCACCTCCTGTCGGTGGTTTCGGTTACGGTCTGCTTCGCCCGAGAACTGGAAGGGACTAGGCCCGTGTGGGACGATGATGACTCCGATCGCCAAGAGACGCTGGAGTACGTGCTTGGCGCGACGGCCCACCTGCTTGCCCAGATGGGTGACGAGCAGGCGGCTCTGCTCATAGAGGACGTTAAACTACTCAACATCGAGTTCGAGCAGCGTGGGCTGCTGGAGAAGAACGCATGGGTTGAAGATGGCTCCGTTTGGCCTAAGAACTCCAACGTCTACTACTTTGACGTCGAGCCGTATCTAAATCCTCGGTTCACGCCGGAAGTGCTGGAGCGAATCTTTCCGGTGCTGCGGAGCATCGCTCAGCGGGCGTACCTCCCCGTACCCGAGTTCCTCGACACGCGCTTCGCACTGCCCAACATTGACACCGAAACCTGGCGACAGTCGCTACGTCAGCAGTACGGCGGCGAGGACATCACCAACTCGGCGCGCAAAGAAAGGCTAATCCCCCAGTCGCCAGTTGCCGATGGACTGACCTTTACGAACGCCGAGGAGCTGGCAGTCTATGAGGCGCTGGTTCGGTTGCAGGCTGCGACGGTCGAGGATCGGACGTTTTCTATCTCGCCGCTTCCCGGCACCCGTATCCGGGCCGGCAACGTGTGGACGCCGGACTTCCTATTGATGGGGAACGGGCGAGCCATGCTGATCGAGGTAGACGGGCCGCAACACTCTAAAGAGCAGCGCAGAGCCGACGACGACATGCGGGACGCGCAGTGGCGACGTTGCGGAGTGCAGGTACGTCGGGTTCCCGTGGAGTACACCCGAGCAGAGCGCGCCAACGAGCTGGGGGCGTGGCTCAAGGTGGAAGTAAAAGACGGCCTCGGGTTCGGTCGCTGAGACCTTGAGTCTCCTTCCCGCGGGACGGACGGCGGTGGTGCCGCTTGTAGGGGGCGAGCCACTGCCTGTGCTGAGGTTCCAGGTGACCCGGAAATGCAAGTCTCTAGGCGTCAAGGGCGATGGCTTGTTACCCAGCACCTCGTGGGCCGCCTGCAGGGACAGCAGAAGGACGCGCAGGGTCCCGCTCCGACCACCGCCCACTCCGCATCTCGTAGGGCTTCCCCCATGGCAGCCCTGACCACGACCGCGGCCGGGCGCTACGGTCGGCCTGTGTGGGCGGAAGCGAGACATAGGACCGGCTCGTCAGGCGGGGTCATGGACGCGTACTGGCGCTTCGCGGCGGCCCGGCACGACCTGTACCTGCGCCGGGTCGCGGCGCTGCCGCCGGTCCCGTGCCCCGACCCGGTCTTGTCGCGGTACCGGTTCACGAACGCCTTCCGCGTCTGCGACCGGGTTAGCCAGTACTTGGTGAGGGAGGTCCAGTACGCGCACGATCAGTCGGCGGAGGAGGTCGTCTTCCGGACCGTCCTATTTAAGCTGTTCAACAAGATCGACACGTGGGAACTGCTCTGCGACGGGCTGGGCGTGCCGTCGGTCAGGTCGTTCGATCCGGCGGCAGCGTCTGCGCTGCTAAGCGAGGAGCAGCGGCAGGGACGTGCGGTCTACTCGGCTGCGTACATCGTCCCGCCCGTATCGCTCTACCCAACGCCTAAGCACCGCGGCCATCTCGAGCTCGTTGCTCTAATGCTGGACAACGGGCTCGCTGAGAAGGCCCGAGGCGCGGATGGGCTCCGGGGGCTGTACCGGCTGCTGAAGAGCTTCCCCGGGATGGGGCCGTTCCTGGCGTTTCAGCTCGCGATTGACCTGAACTACAGCTCGGCGGTCGATTTCGACGAGGCGGAGTGCGTCGTCGCAGGGCCCGGGGCGCTGGACGGCATCAGCAAGTGCTCGCCGGAGACCCACCCGCGTGACGCGGAGCGATTCATCGTGGACGTCTGCGCGCGACAGGAGGACGAGTTCGCGAGGCTCGGGCTGGAATTCCCGGGCCTGTTTGGCCGGCGGCTCCAACCGATTGACTGCCAGAACCTGTTTTGCGAGATCAGCAAGTACAGCCGGGTGGCCTTCCCGGATGTCGCGGGGGTCGCTGGCCGGACTCGCATCAAGCAGAGGTATTCGGCGGCCGGGCCATTGCCAGCGCCGTTCTTTCCGCCGAAGTGGGGCTTGGACGTGCCTGCCGCCGTCCGAGGGGGCGCGGCTGCGGCGCCTGTCCGGCGGCCCACGCGCCGGGCCGCCGAGCTAGCGCTCTTCTAGTCGTTGCGGTAGTCCAGCGTGCCCGTGTCCTGGTCCGCCACGACGACGCCGCCGCGGTGCTCGCGGAGCAGCGCGAACACGCGGTAGCCCTCGAGCAGGGCCCGCTGCCAGTCGCCGGCGGAACGGTCGGAGACCTCGAGCGAGGCGGTGAGGCTGCGGCACAGCTTGAGCACGTCGCCGGGGACTCGGTCGGCTGTCCTGAAGTGCGAGTGGTGCCGGGCCTGGGCGAAGACGACGGCGGTAAGGCCCTCTTCCACGGCGATGGCGCGGGCGCCGTCCTCCGTCCGGTCGTGGCGGGTGCCGCGGCGCTTGCGCTTGGGCCGGAGCGTCGCCCGCAGTACGGGCGACCAGCCCAGGACCGCCATGTGGGCGAGGTGAAACACGTCGTGGAAGCGGTAGTCGTCCTCGTGGGCGCTGTTGTCGTCGATCGGGTCGCCGAGGGCTTCTCCGTGGTCGTCGAGGACGTGCACGATGACGGTCGGCACGTTCTCGCCGTGCCGCCGGGCGGTCGTCTCGGCGAACCGGACCGCGAGCCGCCGCGGGAGCCGTTCCTCCTGGGGCCGGTCGGCGTCGTAGCCGGGGTGCAGGACCGGGTCGGCGCGCCCGAACGCGTGCTCGGCCTTAGCGAGGTTCTCGGCGGCGAGCCGGGACAGCGACAGGCCGGCGCGGTCGGCGAGTACTGCGAGGTACCAGAGCGCGTCGCCGAGCTCCTCCCGCAGCTGGTCCTCGAAACCGCGGTAGCCCTGCTCGTCGCGTCGGCGCTTCTTGAGCTCAGAGGCAATCCCTCCGATTTCGCCGACGAGGCCGAGCAGCGGCAGGACGTAGGTGTCCTCGTCCGCGCCGGGCAGGACGTCGGTGTGGACGGCCCTAGCCTGATAGTCGTCGAGGGTGAGGCCGGCACCGTCCCGGGGCGCGGTGTCGCCGATCATGCCGGGCCGCCGAGCCGGGCGCGGGACAGGCCGAGGACAGCGAGCGACGCGATCTCGCCGGGACGGTGCGTCGCCGCGAGTGCCCTGCGCTGGTCTTCGTCGAGGCCGTCGCGAGCGGCGCCTCGGGACGCGATCGTCTCTGCCAGCGCGTCGAGGGCCTGCCGGGCGCCATCGTCGTCGGCGCCAACGGGCAGGCCTGGCGGCGCCCACCTGTCCGGGTCGGCCCCGAGCGCGCGGGCGACGCAGAGAGCGGCGCCGCCGAACCCTCCGGCGGCGTAGACGGGCAGGCCGGCGTCGACGGCGAGAGCGGCCTCTTCGACGACGCCGGGGCCCCTGCCCTTGTACCCGGTGAGCCGACCTCCGACGACTACGCGCGCGGCGGTGATCGCGGTCATGTGCCGTCGCAGTCCGGTGAGGGCGGATGGCGGGTCGGGCGGCGGGCGGCCGGCCGGGCGGTCGCCGGGCCGCACGGGCTGGCCGTCGGCGTTGACGAGGACGAGCCTGGCGTCCGCGCCGAGGCGCCGGTCGACGTCGTCCACGGCCTCGTCAGTGAGGCCGTGGTGAGCGTCGGCGGAGAGGCACACGAGCAAGGCCCCACGGCCGTGGGCGTAGGACCGGACCTCGTCCAGTAGCAGCGTGGTGAAGCCGTCGGGGCGCAGGTCGCCGCCGTAGACGATCGTCCCGCCTGCGAGCAGGACGGCCCGGGCGAGCTCGACGACGGCGAGGCGGCAGTGCGAGGATCGCAGACCCAGCCGGGCGAGGTCGGCGCTCTCGGAGACGGAGATCCCGACGTTCGCGCCGACGAGGGCGTCGCGCGGGACGAGGACGGGTTCGGTCACGGCTTAAGCCTTCCGCCGCGGGACGCGAAGGTTCTGGGCGTCACGATGTCGACATTGTGGTCGAACCCCGCGAGGCCGCACAGCTCGAGGAGGACGTCGCGTTCCTTCGGCCCGAGCGGTGGGTCCGGATGGATGATCCAGACGTGCCGGTCGTCGGCGTCGTTGTTGCGGTGCTTTCGTAGCCACGGGCTGGCGGTGACGGGCTCGGGCGCGTGGGCCGGGAGCCAGTCGAAGCCGTGCTCGGCCAAGTACACGGTCTGTGCCTGCCACAGGGCCCGCTTCAGGGCCTCGTCGACGAGCCGGTTCAGGGCCGCGGAGATCGCCGGGGCCGGGTCGTCGATGCGGCACGCGACGGCAGGAAGGTGGTCCATCAGGAACGATCCGCGGTCCTCGCCTTCCCGCATGGCGTGCAGCGTGACAGCGGGCATGCCGCCGATCTTGGCCTGGAGGACCTCGCGCTGAGTCCACTCCCGACCGGCGTACCGGTCGGTCCTGACGATGAGCAGCGCACTCGTCGACGCCTTGTCGTCCAGGACCGACGCCCAGTCGTCGGCGGTCTGCAGGTCCCGGGCATCGAAGAAGTCGGCCAGACGCGTCCGGGCGATGACCTGCCGGACCTCCTCGT
The DNA here is from genome assembly GCF_000582785.1 of Candidatus Blastococcus massiliensis AP3. Classification (GTDB taxonomy): domain Bacteria; phylum Actinomycetota; class Actinomycetes; order Mycobacteriales; family Geodermatophilaceae; genus Blastococcus; species Blastococcus massiliensis. The sequence goes on along the minus strand of NZ_HG931173.1, from coordinate 916,595 downwards.
ACAGGCGCGGGCCGTCCTCGTCGTCCTCCGCAAGCGACCGGTGCTTGGTGTGGCTCACGAAGACCGTGATCCGTTCAGCCGGAGCGCCGTCGGGCGTCGCGACGCGCTGGGCGATGGCCTGGGCGAGCTCGCGGCACAGCGCCGCCGGGTCGTCCCGGTCGATTCGGGGCAGCGACTGGGGGGCTGACAGGGCCCGCATCAGCATGGTGCCCGACATGTCCGGATCGCGGTCCACCACCGTGTAGACGCCGACGCCGTCCTGGCCGTGGGCCTGCGCGATCGCGTCGACGTAGCTTCGCCACGCGGGGTCGTCGTCGTAGGCCCGCGCGAGCCGGGTCGAAACGACGGGCACGACGGCGGTGAACTCGGGAGGCCGGAGGCCGTACGGCAGCGGCTCCATGAACGGCATCGGCCGGGGCGGCCCGCCGGCGCCGTCCCACGGGACGCTGCGGACGTACACCTCGACGGCGCCACCGGCGAGCCCGGCAAACGGCGCGGCGTGGAAGTGGTCGGCGAGCGTCCCGGCGACCCACTCCCCGAGCCCGTCGTCGGGGTGCCAGACGACGAACACCTCGAGGATCGGCGGCAGGAGCACGCGCCGACTGTAGGCCGCGCTGGCCACGTGAACGTCAGACCTGGCCTCTACCGTTGATGCAGGATGGATCGAGGAGGACGGGATGGGCAATCAGCACAACGCGTTCGTCAGCCACCGGCACGAGGACGACGCCCTCGTCGGCCGGCTGAAGGACCTGCTTAAGCGGCACAGCTGCGACGTCCGGGACTCGTCGGTCACCTCCGCCACTCCGAACCAGGCGAAGTCGGAGGACTACATCAAGTCGATCCTGGCCGATCGGATCCGCTGGGCCGGGAAGATCGTCGTCATCGTCTCCCCGCAGACCAAGGACCACGAGTGGGTCGACTGGGAGATCGAGTACACCCAGAAGTTCCCCGACAAGCGGATCATCGGGGTCTGGGCGCCCGACGCCGACCGCTGCGACCTTCCGGAGGCTCTCGAACGGCACGCTGACGCCGTCGTCGAATGGGACGCCGACGCGGTCGTCGCAGCGCTCGACGGCGAGGACAACTGGCACGGCCCGGACGGCGCGCCCGTCCCGCCGCGCGCCGTCAACCGGATCGGCTGCTGACACATGGTGCGGCTCTACAGCTATGTCGTCCGGTACGACATCGGCTTTGCCCCCAACCCGTTCCACGGCTGGTGCACTCTCGCGACGTGCAAGCAGGACATCCGCCGCAAGGCCGCCGTCGGGGACTGGATCGTCGGGACCGGCTCGAAGGGCCACGGGGCAGAGGGCCGGCTCGTCTATGCGATGCGCGTCGACGAGATTCTCACCTTCGACGCGTACTGGGACGATCCGCGGTTCGCCCGCAAGCGCCCCGACCGGCACGGCAGCGTCAAACGGGTCTACGGCGACAACATCTACCACCGCGATTCGTCCGGCCAGTGGGTCCAAGAGGACTCGCGGCACAGCCTCTCTGACGGCAGCCCGAATCAGGGGCACATCGGCAAGGACACCGGTACGAACGCGGTGCTCGCATCTCAGCACTACACCTACTGGGGCACCCGCGGGCCCAACATTCCGCAGCGCCTTCGAGGCGGCGAACTCGATCTCGTCCACGCCGCGCAATCGCACCGCTGCCGCTTCCCCGACGACATGCGCGACGACGCCATTGCCTGGCTGACGTCGCTTGCGCCCGGCGTTCATGCCGACCCGCCCGACTGGTGAAATCGCGATAGGCGAGTGCCTACGGCTTTGACGCCTATGGCCGCCTTGGCTGAATTAACGTGGCGGTGTGTCGTCGAGCGATGGCTGCGGCCGCACATCGGCATGTGGGCTCGTCCCGTTGCGAGCCGCAGTGTTGGCCAGAAGACCAGGCTCTGCTCGGTGCGGCAGGTCGTCGCTGAGTCTTCGCCGGTGCAGGTTGGAAGAGCCGAGCAAGGTGAGGGTCCGGTGACCTGACCGGCCGCTGCGCGTCCGGCATGCCCCTGCCAGGGCCGCGCCGGTCATCGCGGTGGGAGTTCACGGCAGGGCCTCCGGTAATGACACCGGGGGTGAGTTGCCTCGGCGAGACCCGATCAAGGGCCTCGCATCGCGGGTACGCCGTTGCTGGACGCAGGATCGACGCACGTGCGCATCGCCGCAGGACGCAAAAGTACGCGCCCACGGGCAGCTGGACGGGGGGACGGGCGAAGCGCGGCTGGGGGAGCGGAGGCGGGCGTAGCTCCGGCCGATTCTGGTTGCAGTTCTGGTTGCAGTTGGCCCAGATCGATCTTGGTCCGCCCTCGTTCGCGGTCGTTCGGCGACGTGGTGAACCCCCTGCTCACCGGGCCTTTTCGCACTTTGGCAGACGTCGGCGAACGCCGTCAGGTCGGCCTGGCAGTGTGGGGGTCAGGGGTTCGAGTCCCCTCAGCTCCACCCCGTCGAGCAGACCGTCCTCCCCCTCGGGGAGGGCAGTCTGACTCGTTTCCGGCCCTCGCGCGGGTCGCCGCCGTGGCCGGTGGCTACCACGCGTTGCGTCCATCTACGAGTACCGTCGGTGACCATGCGCCGATCGGTTCTTCCCGCCATGGCACTCGCCCTGGGCGTGGCCGTCAGCGGGTGCGGCGGCGGGTCCGACCGGGATGCCGCGGTGCCGACGCCGACCCCGCTCGCGGGTAGCACCGCGGGGCAGGAGCCGCCCGCCACCGACACCCCGGCGGAACCGGTCAACGAGCGGGGGAACGTCGTCCGGCAGCTCGGCGAGGCGGTCGTCGTCCACCCGGCCGACGATCCCGCCGCCCAGCCGGACCTGGCGTTCACCGTCCTGGAGATCACCGTCGACCCGGAGTGCGACCGCACGGACGACCCGCCGGTCAACGGCCACTTCGTGGCGATCCGCATGGAGGTCGCAGCGTCGCCCGACCACGACCCCCGGGTGCTCACCTCCTTCACGGAGGAGGACTTCAGCATCCTCGGCCCGGACGGGGCGGTGGTCGAGGTCGAGGACAGCAACGGGGACCTGTGCATGGAGCCGGAGGTGACGGTCTCCAACATGCGCTTCCCGCCGGGGATCGAGTACTCGGGCTGGATCGTCCTGGACGTGCCGGTCACCGCGGGCGCGCTCGTCTATGCGGCCGGGGGGCCGCAGCCGGACTCGGAGTGGCAGTTCTGACCGCTGCTGCCTGATCGGGGGGCTCCCCGACGGAGCGACCCCACCCCTCCTGGCACCATGCGCGGCGAGCCGGTTTCCCTGCCCATCCACTCGCGGAGGACCCCCCATGCCCACGCTGGACCGCTCCGGCGACGTCTTCGTGCTCGACCTCGGCGACTCGGAGAACCGCTTCCACCCCGACTGGCTGGCCTCGGTGCACGCCGCCCTCGACGAGGTCGAGCGGGCGGAGGGGCCCCGCGCCCTGGTCACCGCCGCCACCGGGAAGTTCTTCTCCAACGGCCTGGACCTGGACTGGCTCGGCGCCCACGGGGACCAGCACGCCGAGTACGTGGCCACCGTCCACCAGCTCTTCGCCCGGGTGCTTGCCCTCCCGGTGGTCACCGTCGCCGCGATCCAGGGGCACGCCTTCGCCGCCGGCGCGATGCTGACCCTGGCCCACGACGTCCGCGTCATGCGCGCCGACCGCGGCTTCTGGTGCCTTCCGGAGGTGGACATCCAGATCCCGTTCACCTTCGGGATGTCGGCCCTGATCCAGGCTCGGCTGGCGCCGCAGACCGCCCACGTCGCGATGACGACGGGGCGCCGCTACGGCGGGGCCGAGGCCGTCGCCGACGGGATCGTCGACCAGGCGGTGGCCGAGGACGCCGTCCGCTCCTCGGCGCTGGAGATCGCGACCGGCCTCGCGGGCAAGGCCGGCGACACGCTCGGCACGATCAAGGCGCGCATGTACGGGCCCGCTCTCGACGTGCTGCGGTCGGACGCTCCCGGCTGAGGCGCGCGGGACGATGTCTCGTCCGCCCGACATGCCGTGGCAACGCTGCGGCCACCTGGGTCGGCGAGGCTGTCGTCATGCGAGAGCACTGTGACGGCGGACGCCGGATCGCCCTGATCGCCCACGACAACATGAAGCGGGACATGCGCGAGTGGGCGGCGTACAACCGGCATCGCCTCGTCGAGCACCAGCTCTTCGCCACGGCCACGACCGGCCGGATCCTGATCGACGAGCTCGGGCTCGACGTGACCTGCTTCCGGAGCGGGCCCTACGGCGGCGACCAGCAGATCGGCGCCCGCATCGCCGAGGGGGAGATCGACCTGCTGGTGTTCTTCTGGGATCCGCTGCAGCCGCACCCGCACGACCCCGACGTGAAGGCGCTCCTGCGGGTAGCGGTCGTCTGCAACATCCCGGTGGCCTGCAACCGGGCGACCGCCGACTTCGTGATCTCCTCGCCGCTGATGGGGCGCCCGCACCCGGCGGCTCCAGGGCCGGTCGAGCCCGACGCATCTCTCAGGGCCGCCGGCCCGCACGGGGTGCGCGTCGCCTGACGGGGTCGGGCGTCGTCCCTCGCGGCGTGGTGGAGTGGGGCGTGCCGACGCCCCCGACGGAGGACCGCTCCGTCCTCACCCGCCCCGCACCCGGCCCCGACCTGGAGCTGCGGTACGGCGGTTCTGCCGAGCACGTGGTCGACGTCCGCTTCGGCGCGGCCGGCGCGCAGGACCGGCCGCTCGTGGTCGTCGTCCACGGCGGGTTCTGGCGGCCGGCCTACGACCGCGTGCACGTGCGGCCCCTGACCGACGCCCTGGCCGCGGCGGGATGGACGACGGCGGCGGTCGAGTACCGCCGGGTCCCCGGTCGGCCCGACGACACCGTGGACGACGTCGTCGCGGCGCTCGGGTTCCTGGCCGGTGCCGCCGAGCGCGCCGGCCGCTCCGACGGACGCATCGTCATGGTGGGGCACTCGGCCGGGGGGCACCTCGTGCTGCAGGCCGGCGCCGACCCCCGGGCGCCGGCGCTGGCCGGGGTGGTCGCCCTGGCACCCGTCGCGGACCTCGCGCTGGCTGAGGAGCTGGAGCTCGACGGGGACGCCGTCCGCGCTTTCCTGGGCGGGCCCGCTGCGGCCCGGCCCGACCTGGACCCGGTCCGTCAACCCGCGCCGGCGGCCCCGGTGACGATCGTGCACGGCACGGCGGACGAGATCGTCCCGCCTGCCCTCGCCCGGTCCTACGTGGCGGCGCACCCCGCCGCAGCACTGGTGGAGGTCGAGGGCGGGCACTTCGTCGTCATCGACCCGCGCAGCGCCGCCTGGCCCGAGCTCCTCGCCGCGCTCTCCGCCTGCTGACCGTGTCGCCGCGCACCGTGCGCGGTCCTACGGTCGGTCCATGCAGGTCGACGGCTCCTTCCCACCCACCACCGTCGTCGTCATGGGGGTGTCCGGCTCGGGGAAGACGACCGTCGCCGTGCAGCTGGCCGAACGGCTGAACTGGGAGTTCGCCGAGGGCGACGATTTCCACCCCCGCGCCAACGTGGAGAAGATGGCCGCGGGGCACCCCCTCGACGACGACGACCGCTGGCCGTGGCTGCGCACGATCGGCCGCTGGATCGACCAGCGCGAGGCCACCGGCCGCTCGGTCGTCGTCACCTGCTCGGCGCTCAAGCGCAGCTACCGCGACCTGCTGCGCGAGGGCCGGTCGTCGGTCTGGTTCGCCCACGTCACCGCCGATCCGGACGTGATCCGCGACCGGATCGAGCACCGCTCCGGCCACTACATGCCGGCGTCCCTGCTCGACAGCCAGCTCGCCACGCTGGAACCGCTCGGGCCGGACGAGGCCGGGGCGGAGATCTCCGGCGCCGCTCCGCCCGACGAGGTGGTGGACGACCTGATCGCCGCACTCGGGGAGAGGGCCCGTCCCTCGTCCGGGGCGCCGGAGGCGCTGTCCTGAGCCTGCTCGCAGCGGCAGGACGTCAGGCGTTCGGCGGCGTGCCGTCGTCCGTGGCGCCCGGTACGGGACGCCGGTCCGCGGGGGAACCCGGGTGGTCGCCGTCCCGGCTGTACGCCCGGCGCTCCACGCGGAGCGTCTGCTCGCGCACCGTGGAGGCGTGGTCCGCGATCTCGGCGGTCCCACCGGCCAGGCGCTTCCTGACCACCAGCAGCGCGGCGTGGTGGTCGCGGATGGTGCGCAGGAGGTCCTCGAACCCCATCGCGACGACGTAGGTGCGCCGGTCGACGGTGTGGACGACGGTGTCGTGCGCCGTCTCGATCCGTTCGATCATCGAGGGGTCGATCGTGAAGTGCTCACCGTTGCGGCAGGTCACTGCGATCACAGGAGCGGTCCTTCCGCTGGTCGGGGTAGCGGACCCCGGTGGCGCCGGACGAGGCTCCTTTCCCATCGGCGTGCGGGAGGTGGAACTGAAGCCCGGACGGCCGAGATCACCCGGAGGGGACCGTCCGGCGCCGCGGCAGGTCAGAAACCGAAGAGCAGTCCGAGGCCGCCGACGGTGAACAGGACCATGACGACGACCAGCGGCAGCTGGTCCGACGCACGGGCGTGCCGCTCGGAGAGCAGGGCCCGCTCGTGCGCGAGGGTGACGCCCGCGACGTGCCCGGCGACCACCCCGCCCACCTGCACGTAGGCGATCGTGTCGGGGCTGACCGCGGTCAGGTCGACGACGTTGCCGTAGGTGCCGAACAGATCCACGCCGTCGAGGCCGAAGGGGTTGCTGAGCAGGATCCACGTCGTCTGGCCGTCGAGGAGCAGCAGGCTGAAGTAGTGGGCGACCGTGTAGCCCAGCGCGATGGGGATGACCGTCGCGGCGTACCGCCGCGGCTGCACCGCCGGGGACTGGCCGGCCAGCCGGCCGGACAGCCGGGTCCCGACCAGGTACAGCGCGGCGACGAGGGCGATCGACCCGACCAGCCCGAGGGTGCCGGAGAACGAGTCGTTCGCCTCGCCCGGACCGCTCTGCCACCACACCGTGCGGGAGAGCCCGTCGAAGGCCGTGGACCCCAGCAGCACGACGACGACGGCCGCCAGGCCCGGGGTCTCGGGCGTGGCGGTGGCGTTGGTGAGCGGGTCGCGCAGCACCACCCGCCCGTCACCGCGACGGCCCCACGGCGACAGCCGGGCGATCAGCGTGGAGTAGACCTCGAAGCCGTCGCCCCGGGCGAACCAGCCCGCACCGAACCAGAGCGCCAGGGCGGTCTGCACCAGCGCGTAGCCCATCAGGAAGACGGCGACCGTCCCGGGCTCGGCGCGGCCGGGGTAGACGAGCTCGAACCACAGGAAGACCAGCAGGGACACCGCCGCGGGCCAGAGCCCCAGCGCGGGCAGCCGGTCGGCGCCCGGCGCGGCCGGGACCAGGCGGGAGAGGAGGCGGTGCACCAGCCGCAGCGGGTTGACCACCCGCCAGACCGGGCCGAGCAGCAGGCTGACCGGGACCAGGCCCACCCAGAAGGTCACGTACAGCGCCCACGGCGCCAGGTTGCGCGCCGTCTCCTGGGGCCCGGCCAGGGCCGCCGCGACCACCAGCACGAGGAGACCGAAGGCGACCGCCTGCAGCACTCCGCGGACGGCGTCGGATTCCACCACGCGCTGCACCGCCTGCGGCACCGGGCGTCCGGAGTCCGGTCCGCCCAGCTTCGGCTTGCGCCAGAACAGCAGCAGCGCCGCGAAGCTGATCAGGATCGCCGCACCCGCCCCGTAGAGGGCCAGGCCGAGCGGGATGGGGAGGTCGGTGCGTGACCCGACCCCGTGGGCGAGCAGGCTCATCCGACCTGCAGCGTCAGCAGCACCGTCCCGGCGTCGTGCAGCTCCAGTTCGAACACCCCGGGGATCGTCGCGTCGAAGGCGATCTCCCCGGGCGTGCCGGCGACGAGATCCGCGGTGAGGTCGTACCCGTGCAGGTGCGCCTCGTCCGGGGCGTCGCTGGTGATCGTGATCGTCACACGGTCCCCGAGCGGAACCGGGACGCGCCCGGTGTCACCGGTGACCTGCCCGCCGGCGACCTGCACCTCGAGCGCCGTCCCGGTGGCCTCCGGGGGAGCCTCCGTGGTCGCGCTGCCCCCCGCGGGATCCTCCGCCGGACTCGACGACGCCGAGCTGGGCCCGGCGTCCGAGGCCTCGGTGCCGGCGCAGCCGGGGAGGACCAGGCCGAGGAGGAGCAGCGGGACGGCGAGAGACCGCCGGCTCATCGGCTCACCGCGTCGGGGGCCGTCGTGCCCTCCGTCTGGGCCGCGCCATCGGCGGGACTGTCCGCCGGCGCGTCCGGATAGGGCTCCAGCGCGCTGGCCCGTCGGGCGTAGCGCCCGACGCCCCACGAGATGGTGGCGATCAGCGCGAGCGTGCATGCGAGGACGACGAGGTTGGAGATCGTCCACAGGCTGCCGTCGGCCTCCTTCAGCTCCCGCTGCAGGATGTCGATCTCCGGGATGGCCGCGCGGGTCATCCCGTCCTCGGCCGGGATCTCCTCCTCGCCGATGGCTTCGTCGGCCGGGAGGTAGATCGGGACGGCGGTGAGGACCCGTCCGTCGTGCACGCGCAACAGCGTCTTCCACGTGCCGTGCAGCGGGACGGGTTCGGTCGTGCGGTACGCGCCCTCGCCGGTCCGTTCCAGTGCGGTGACGACCAGGCCGTCGCCCTGCCACGCGGTGATCTGGACCCAGGCGGGGTCGTCGACGAAGTCGGCCGGGTCCAGCTGGACGGTGATGTTCGCCGTGCGGGGGTCCTCCTGGACGTCCTCGATCCCGAAGGTCGCCTCGAGGTCGTCGGGGACGGTGGCGATGAGACCGTTGGCGACGGCGGCGGCCAGGACCACCAGCGAGCCGACGACGACGGTCCGCGCGACCGCCGGGCGGGGGAGCCGCCGGCGCAGGCCGGAGGCGAGCAGGGCCCCGAGCAGGCCGCCCACGACGCCGCCGACGATCGCCATGAGCGTGCCCTCGACGAGGATGTCGCGGTTCCAGGACAGCGTCTGGGTGAACTGGGTCCAGCCCCACTCGGTGGCATGACCGACGGTGCCGATCAGCGCACCGGCGGCCGCGCCGAAGACCAGTGGCTTGCGGGCGAGCGCGACGGACAGGGCGAGCAGTTCCACCACGATCGCCGAGCCCAGGTAGAGCGGGAAGGTCGGCAGGATCTCGCCGAACCCGGGGCCGACGATGAGCGCGATGCCCCCGCGGATCACGAGGAAGAACGCGACCGCGGCCAGCGCGCCACCCCGGCCCATGAACAGCCGGGCGGCGACCAGTGCGATGCCGGCGGCCCCGGCGATCATCAGCGGCTCGAGCACCAGCCGGAACTGGGGGACGTCGAAGTCGTACTCGCCCTGGAACACCGACATGCCCAGGAGCAGCCCGCCCATCGCGGAGGCCTGCCGGATGAAGCGCGCCGTCTGGCCGACCTTGCGGTCGCCGTCGTCGGTGGACAGGCCGCCGTGGCCCTCCTGCTCGAGGAGCAGCAGACCGATGATGGACAGGCCGGCGCCGCCGATGAGCATGAGGTGGGTCGGACCCCACAGGGTGACGTCCTGGCCGAACATGCGGTGCCAGACGTCGTCCAGGGGGAAGCCGAGCAGGGCGTAGAAGCCCGCTGCCGTGAGGATGATGCCGCCGACCGGGACGTCCCAGCCCCGCAGGAAGCGGACGGCGGAGGGGCCGGGCTTCTCGTCCAGCGGCATCGAGCAGGCCAGGACGCCGCCGGCGAAGACGCCGAACAGCCCGAAGAGGATGAGGAAGTGCGCCGGGTTGGCCAGCGGCCCCTCGTCCCGGCCGACGCCGATGTGCAGTGCGATGTCCCAGAGCATCCCGAGCAGCGCCACCAGCAGCGAGATCGTGGTCAGGATGGTCGGCAGCGCCACCCAGGCGGGGACGCCGGTGGCCGACCCCAGGCGGTTGCCGACCCGGGTCAGGATCGTCGAACGCCGGGTGCGGTGCACGAAGACCAGTGCGAGCAGCACCGCGGTCAGTCCGACCCCGATCGCGGTGGCCCAGAGCACCTCGCCGATGGCGGCGCCTCCGGCGGGTCGGGTTTCGGCGGCCAGTGGCAGCACGTCCAACGACATGGCTTCCCCTCGAGGCATGGGGCTATGGAACACCCATCACGGTGACATCGACAACTGATACATAGAACGAGCGGCTTACCGTGGGGTCACGACGGGAAGGAGGTGGCGGTGAGCACAGCACAGGTCGATCCGGCCGGCGAGTCGAGCGGGCGCGACCTGACGGTGGACGAACTCGCCGCTCGCGTCGGCGTGACCGTGCGCAACGTGCGCGCCTACTCCGCCCGGGGCCTGCTGCCGCCGCCCCGCATGGTCGGCCGCACCGGCTACTACGGCCGGGAGCACGTCGCCCGGCTGCTGCTGGTGCGGGAGATGCTCGCCGAGGGCTACTCGCTGGCGATGATCGAGCGGACGCTGTCCAGCGCTCCGCCGACCGCGAGCTCCGCGACGCTGGCGCTGCACCGCGCGCTGCTGGCCCCCTGGTTGCCACCCGAGCCGGAGATCACCACCGGCACGGAACTCGCGGCCCGGGCCGGGGTGCCCGAGCAGCCCGAGGTGATCGACCAGCTCGTCGGTCTCGGGCTCGTGGAGCGGCTGGACGACGGGCGGGTACGGGTGCTGGACCCGGCGCTGCTCATGGCCGGCCTCCAGGTGGTCGCGCTGGGTGTGCCGCCTGAAGCGCTGATCACCGCCCAGGCGCAGGTGAACGAGCACGTGCGCGCGCTCGCCCGGACCTACGTGCAGATGTTCGTCGACACGGGCTGGCGCTCGTTCGTGGAGGCGGGGGCTCCCAGGGAGCGGCGCGACGAGATCCTCGCGACGGTCACGCGGCTCCAGCCGGTCGCCGCGCAGGCGGTGCTCGCGGCGTTCCGCACCGAGATGGCCAGGGAGGTGGCCGCGGCGGTGGAGGCCGCGCTCAGTCAGCTCGGGGACGAGTAGGGCCGTCGCCGTCGGGGAGCGCCTCGCGGGCCAGGCCCTCGCGGGTGGCCTCCTCGGCGGCCTCGCGGGCGCTGATCCTGCGGTCGCGGACCACCGCCCCGACGACCAGGGCGACGAGGATCGCGGCGGGCACGAAGAAGCCGAGAGTCCCGATGATGCTCAGGCCGTCCATGGCGAGCAGGTCGTAGCCGGGCATCCTCCAATGTGACACCGCTCGGTGACACGGTGTCAAACCGAAGGGTCAGTCGCTGCCCCGGCCCTCGCGCCAGTACCCCATGAACGCCACGCTGCGGCGGTCGACGCCGACGTCCTGCACGAGGTGCCGCCGGAGGTCCTTCACCACCGCGGCCTCACCGGCGAGCCAGGCGTACACACCCGACGAACGCGCCGGCAGGGACGCCCCGCCCGGCACCTCCCAGAGGATGCCCTGATCGACGTCCACGTCCTCGAGCGTGGGCACCGGGGAGGGCGAGAGGTGGTCGGCGAGCTCCCGTAGGGCGTCCACGACCGCGGCGGTGAGCAGCGAGCCACGAGGCGCAGCGGCCCGCCCCCCGGCCGAGCGCGGGAGCCAGGTGACCTCGACGCCGTCCGGGGTGGCGAGGTCGAGCCGGTCGCCGGCGGTCGGGATCTCGAGCAGGACGCGGGCCCGCCGGCCCGCCGGCAGTGTCTCGACGATGGCGCAGATGGCCGGGACGGCGGTCTCGTCGCCGGCGACGAGCAGGCACGACGCCTCGGCCGGCGGGTGCCACTCGTAGCCGCCGGTCGGACCGTCGAAGCGGGCGTTCGGTCCGATCAGGACGACTTCGTCGCCGGGGGACGCCGACTCCGCCCAGGCCGAGGCCGGGCCGGTGGCGCCGTGCAGGACGAAGTCGACGTCGACCTCGCGCAGCTCGGGGCGGGCAGCCCGCACCGTGTATGTACGGATGGGCATCTGCCGTTCGGGGGGCAGTGCCCGCCAGGCGCCGTACCAGTCGGGACCGGTGGGGAAGCCGGCCAGGCCGCTGCCGGGCAGCGGGAGCACGATCTTGATCCGCTGGTCCGGTCCGTTGGAGCCGAAGGTGTCCAGCTCGGCACCGGTGAAGGTGACCCGCAGGAAGCTGGGGCTCAGCCGCCGGAGCCGTGCGACCTGCACGGGGAAGGCGCGGTAGGCGGGCACCTCGACGGTCTGGACGGTCACGGCGGCTCCCTGGTCGGCAGGTGCGGACGTCTAGTTAGGCTAGCCTCACCTGGGTTTCGGCAGTGTCGCACATCCCGCCGTCGAGACGCACCGAGGGCCCCTCACCCGGATCGGGGGAGGGGCCCTCGGCACGTGCCGGGACGGTCGCTCAGGGCGTCTCGGTCGTGATCTGCGCGGCGAGGTACTGCTGGGCGCCGACGCGCTCGATGGCGGAGAGCTGCGCCTCGAACCAGTCGGCGTGCTTCTCCTCGTCGAGCACCATCTCCTCGAAGACGGAGGCGGTGCCGTGGTCGCCGAGGTCGTGGCACTCCTTGGCCGCGGCGTTGAACTGCGCGACGGCGGCCTTCTCGCTGTCCAGGGCCAGGACGAGCATCTCCTCCGCGGTCTCGCCGACGCGGATCGAGCCCAGGCGCTGCAGGTTGGGGTGGCCGTCGAAGAGCAGTACGCGCTGGATGATCGCGTCCGCGTCGCGCATCTCGTCGATGGAGAGGTCGTAGAAGACCTTCCCCAGCTTCGGGAGTCCCCAGGCGTCCAGCATGCGGGCGTTGAGGAAGTACGTGTTGGTGACGGTGAGCTCGAAGGTCAACGCATCGTTGAGGAGTTCGACCACTCGGGGACTAACGGGCTGCACCTGCAACTCCCAGCTGTCGCTCGGTCATGACCGGGCAATGCTGGCACACGAGCTCGCGCATGGTGTCCACGCAGCCGCCGCAGGTCCGGCCGGCGCCGGTGTCCCGGGCGACGTCGGCGATGCAGCGGGCGCCGTTGGCGATCGACTCGATGACGTCCTGGTCGGTGACCACGTTGCAGTGGCACACGTACATGCGCGGTTCGGCCTAACCGGGAGACGGCGGGGGATGCGTTGCCGGCCGGAGCCGAGCACAGAGGGAGGTTAGCCTTACCTGACCCTTGTGCGCCAGAGTCCCTGGTCGGTTCGTCGTGCCCCTGGCAGGGTTCACCCCGTGCCCGATCTCGCCGCCCGCGCCCGAGTCCTGCTCGATCTGCACACCGCACCGGAGGTGCTCGTCCTCGCCAACGTGTGGGACGTCGTCTCCGCGCGGGTGGTGGCCGGTACCCACGGCGTCCGGGCGCTGGCCACCGCCAGTCACTCGATCGCGGCCACGTTCGGCTACGAGGACGGCGAGCGGATCCCGCTGGACCTGCACCTGGACATGGTGGCCCGGATCGCGGCCGCGGTGGACCTGCCGGTGTCCATGGACATGGAGGCCGGCTACGGCGATCCGGGGGAGACCGCGCGGCGGGCGATCGCCGCCGGGGCCGTGGGCGGCAACCTCGAGGATGCGATGCGGCCACTGGACGACTCGGTGGCGGCGGTCGAGGCGGTGCTCGCCGCGGGGCGCGACGCCGGCATCGGGTTCGTCCTCAACGCGCGCACCGACGCCGTCCTCCGGGCCGACGCCGCCGCCGACCGGACCGAGGTGCTCACCGAGGCGGTCCGCAGAGGCCGGGCCTACCTGGACGCGGGCGCCCCCGTCGTGTTCGTCCCCGGCGTGACCGCCCGCGAGGAGATCACGGTGCTGGCCGAGGCGTTCGGACCCGGACGGCTCAGCGTCATCGCCGTCCCCGGGCGCACCCCCTCGGTGCGGGAGCTGGCGGAACTGGGTGTCGCGCGCGTCTCCGCCGGCCCCAACACCCAGCGGGTCGCGCTCACCGCGCTGCAGGACGCCACGGCCGATCTCGCGGGCGGCGGCGTGCTCCCGGCGACGACCCGCACGCTGAACTAGCGCCGTCCTGGTGCCCCGTTCCTCACCCCGCGGGGTGAGGAACGGCCCTCCGGCCGACACCGCTCGACTCAAGCTGCCTGGTCCGGGCGCCGATCACTCGGTCAGGTGACGTGAGCCGTCCGGCTCCGCGCACCTCGATGCACCGGAGGGAGGAGTGTCGTGGCTGCATCATCCGTGCTCGTCGTGGAGGACACGGACGAGATCCGCGAGCTGGTCGGCACGGTGCTGGAGCGCGCCGGGATGCGCGTGCGAGCCGTCGGCTCGGGCGCGGAGTGCATGGACGAGGTGCGCCGCGACGCGCCTGACCTCATCGTGCTCGACCTCGGCCTCCCCGACACCGACGGCACCGAGCTCTGCCGGCAGATCCGCGCGGAGACCGCCTGCTACGTCCTCATGCTCACCGCCCGTGCCGAGGAGGTCGACCTGCTCATCGGGCTGGCCGTCGGCGCGGACGGCTACATGGCCAAGCCCTTCTCGCCCCGGGAGCTGGTGGCCCGGGTCCAGGCGATGCTCCGGTTCCCGCGCAGCGCCCCGGCCCCCGAGGCGACCGCCGCTGCCGCCGAGTCGGTGCGCAAGCTCGCCGAGCTCGAGGTGGACGAGGAGAGCCGCGAGGTGCGGGTCGACGGCGCCGTCGTCGACCTGACCCGCACCGAGTTCGACCTGCTCGCCGCACTGGCCTCCCGGCCGGGCCGGGTGCTCCAGCGGGAGACGCTGCTGCGAGAGGTCTGGCAGACCGACTGGGAGGGCAACCTCCGCCTGGTCGAGGCGCACATGTCCAACCTGCGCCGCAAGCTCCAGGCGGCCGGCCTCAGCTCTCCCGAGATCAGGACCGTGCGAGGCGTGGGCTACCGCCTCGTCGCCTGAAAAAGGGCCCCCTCGCCCCCTCGAGCGGGCCGACGACGGAGCCCCCCGCATCGTGGCGATGCGGGGGGCTCCGTCGGTGCGCGTCCGAGCGGGGTCAGGGCTTCAGACGCCGGCCAGTGCGTGCAGGTGCCGCACCCGGGAATGGGCGAGAACGCCGCGACGGGCGTCGGCGGCGATCGCCTGGCAGACCGAGGCGACCTCCGGGTGGCCGAGCTGCCCGCTGGTCCCGGCCAGGGTGTAGGCGGCCGAGGCCACGGCGGGGCTGTTGCCCTGACGCGTGTGGACGTCGATGGCCGACAGACGGCCCGGCAGTGCGGTCACGTACATCTCCTGGAGTCGGTCCATCAGGGCGGCCTCCACGTCGACGTCGTGCAGGTCGTCGACGTCGTGGATCTCGCGGAGGGCCTCCCGCGCAGCCGGCCCCGTGGTCCGGCTGCGCAGGAAGTCGAGGAGGGTGCCGGGGTCGACCGGCTTGGTGAGGCAGGCGAGGGCGCCGGCGGCGGCGGCTTCGGCGCGGACGCCGGCGTTGGCCTCCCTCGTGGCGACGAGGAAGCGGGCCTGCGAGCCGTCGTGGCGGAGGTCCCGGAGCAGCGCCAGCCCGTCCTCGCCCCCGACCGACGCGTCGGTGACCACCAGGTCGATCTCGGAGGTGGCGGCCAGCTGCCGGGCGGTGGCGACGTCCGCGGCCTCGCGGACCTGCCAGCCGCCGAGGCGCAGCAGACCGGAGACGCGGCGGCGGGCCAGGGCGTCGGCGTCGACCACCAGGGCGGTCAGCACGAGATCACCGCCGAGCGAGCCGATTCCGTGGTCCAGCCGTAGCTGGTGAGCGTCGTGACCGACACCCGCGGCTGCAGCGTCAGGTAACTGCGGGCGACGGTGGCGGAGACGGAGCGGGTGGCCGCGTCGGTCTGCGCGACGACGACGGTGCTGCCGTCGTTCAGGTAGGCGTTGACCCGGTAGCCGGTGACTCCCCGGGTCGTGGTGCTGGCGGGCCACGAGACGGTCACGTCGACGGTGTGCACCGGGTGGCAGTACGTCACGGTGACGTTCACGTTGGCGGGGGCGGCGACACCGCTCGTGACGACGGTGGCGTTGCGGGCGGCCCAGTCGGCGAAGGTGGCGGACGCGGTGACGCTGCTGCCGATGATCACGGCGACGGTGAGGCCGATCAGCACGGCCGTGCGACGAATGGCGTTCATGCCCGGTCCTCTTCCTGGTCTGTGGTGGGGCGCCAGATGCTGAGCAGGAGCCAGCCGGCGAGCAGCGCGGGGGCTCCGTAGAGCAGCACCTGGGCGACCACCGGGGCGCGCAGGGCCTGGATCAGGTGGCCGAGCTCGGGGACGACGGCGCGCACCTGGTACGCGGTGTCCCCCTCGAGGGTCGCCGTCCAGGGGTCGGCCGCCGGGTTGGCGTCGCCCTTGGTCCGGACGCTGACCGTGCCGTCCTGACCGCTTTCCACCGAGATGACGCGGTGGGTGACGAGCGAGCGGTCGCCGATCGGCTGGTGGTAGGCGATGACCATGCCCTCGGTGACGTCCGCGATGTCGATCGGCGTGACGACGGTGACGTCGCCGGCCTCGATCTCGGGCGCCATGCTCCCGGTGAGCATCGTCATGGTGCGGTAGCCGAGGAGGTGCGGGCCCACGGCGAGGAACACGAAGACCGCGACGGCCAGCCCGACGACTCCGCGGACCAGCCACGGGGCGAGCAGGCCCAGGTAGCGGCGGGCCGGACCGGCGAACCGGTCGTACGCGGAGCGGGTGTCCCCGGCCGGGGGCAGCTGCGTGGCTGCCCCCGGGCGACGGACGGGGAGGACGGCGGTCATGGTGTGATCTCCGGTCGGATCGGCCGGGTCAGCGGGTGCCGGCGGTGCGCTGGGTGCCGGTGAAGACCAGGCTCAGCGTGGCCGACTTGTTCTGGAACCCGTTGTCGGCGCTAGCGGGCAGGGTGAAGGACACCGCGAGGTAGTCCGTCCCGCCCGGGGTCAGCGAGTTCGGGTTGTTCAGGGCGTTCATGGTGACGGCCGGGCCGGTGAGCACGGTCCGCTCGCCGCTGGCGCAGGTGAACGTCGGGGCCAGCGTGGTGCCGCCCTGGACGTAGGCGGTCGGGCAGGCCTTGACGGCCAGCTGCAGGCCGTTGGTGGTGTCGGTGGTGAGGACGCTGCCGACGGTCGCGGTCGAGGTCAGGCTCACCGTGCTGAGGGGCGTGTTGCCGTCGTTCTTCAGGGTCATCGGGCGGGTGACCGTGTCACCGGGGACCAGGCCCGAGGCGTTGAAGGCGATGGGGCTCGGCTGGGTCAGGTCGATCGAGACCGTGCCCGAGGAGATGGTCGTCGCGACCGGGGTGCTGCTGTCGGTGAAGGCACCGAACGTGCCCATGCCGGCGACTGCAGCCGCGGCGCCGATGACGCCGAGCGAACCGATGACCTTGCGGGCGGTGGTGCTGGTGACCTTGGCGCTCATGACTGAGGTTCTCCCTGTGTCCGTACCGCCGGTGCTTCCGGCGACAGGGAGAACTCTGACGACCCTTCCGCAGGCCTCCCGCCGGGAAACCGCAAGGAATCCGCAAGAACGGAAGGCCCCCCGCGCAGGGGGCACCGGGCAGTGATCGTCGTGGACCCGTCGCGGGCCCGGAGGGTCCCGACGGGGACGCGAGCAACGGCTCAGCGCAGCAGGGGGACGGCCGGTGGCCGCGGTGTCGTCCGGAGGACGACGGTGTGCTCAGCGGGGGAGCGTGAGCGTGAAGGTGGTGCCCTCGCCCTCGGCGCTGACCAGGTCGAGGGTGCCGCCGTGGGCGGTGGTGATCGCCTTGGTGATCGACAGGCCCAGCCCCACGCCGGGGACGGCGTTGCGCTGCGCGGTCGAGGCGCGGAAGAAGCGGGTGAACAGCTTGCCCTGCTCGTCGTTCGGGATGCCGACGCCCGTGTCACGGACCGACAGGCGGGCGACCGGCTCGGCGCCGGGGCGTTCCTCCGTGGTCACGGTGCCGTCAGCAGACCGCCACGCCTCCGAGACCGTCAGCGTGACCCGACCGCCGGCGGGGGTGAACTTCACCGCGTTGGAGACGAGGTTGTCGCAGGCCTGGCCCAGCCGCACCGGATCACCGGCGACCACCATGCCGTCGGACGGTGCTTCCACGTGCAGTTCCACGCCCGCCGTCGTCGCGGCGACGCGGGCGGTCTCCTCGGCGGCGCGCACGATCGTCACCAGGTCGACGTCCTGGGGCTGCAACGTGAACTGCCCGGCCTCGACCCGCGCGGTGAACAGCAGGTCGCCCACCAGGCGCAGCAGCCGGTCGGCGTTCCGCTCGACGGTGGTCAGGTACTTCCGCTGCTCGTCGGTCAGCGGCTGGCCCTCGTCGTCCAGCACGAGCTCGAGGTAGCCCAGGATCGAGGTGAGCGGAGTGCGCAGTTCGTGCGAGATGAGGCTGACGAACTGGTCCTTCATGCGCTCGGTGGCGCGTACGTCGGTCATGTCGGTGCCCACGAAGTTCCAGCCGGCGTGCACGCCGCGGTCGTCGGTGCGCGGCGTGACCGCCACCGAGACGATCCGCCGCTGCCCGTCCGCGGCGACGTAGGTCCAGTCCCGCACGTCGCTGCCGTGCTGCTGGGCGGCGTGCACGAGGGCGCCGAGACCGGCGCCGGCGTCCCCGGCCGCCTCCTCGAGCTCCTCGGCCAGGTGGAACTCCACGATGGAGCGCCGGCGCACCACGTCGGCGCGGGGGAGTCCGAGCAGCTTCTCGGCTCCCGGGTTCCACACGCGGATCGTGCCGTCGGGGTCGGTGCCGATGATCGACTGCTCGGTCACCGCGTCGATGACGCTGGTCATGGTCTGGGCTCGGGCGGCGAGGATGCGGGAGGCCTCGTCGAGTTCGTCGGCGCGGCTGCGGACCTTCTCGAGCAGCGCGGCCCGGTCGGCGGTCAGCCGGTCGATGACGGTGGCCTGCTCCGCGAGCCGGCGGGTCACCAGGGCGCCCACCGGGCCGGCCAGGAGCACCAGCGTGGCTGGGGAGGAGGTCCCGGCGTAGAGCAGGGCGACGGCCGTGAGCTCCACCGCCGGCAGGCCGACACTGCGCACGGTGGTGGTGCCGCCCCGCGAGAGCCAGGCGGCGCCCGTCGCGGCGAGCGCCGCGACCAGCCCCGCGCCCACCAGGGCGCCGTCGACGACCGGCAGCAGTCCGACGGCGAGCAGCACGGCCGCGGCCGCTGCCAGCACGGTGCCGGGCAGCGGTCCCTGCAGGACGGCCGGCCAGGCGGCCGCGTCCCGCCGGGGGAGGAGGGGGGCGTCGGTCCCGCGGTCCAGGACGGCGGTGGTCATGCAGGCTGTCGATCGGTGAACGACCGGAGCTGGTGCACCAGCCCGGCGATCGAGAACGGCTTGGAGAGGTAGGCGTCGGCGCCGGCGGACAGGCCGCGGGCGACGTCGTCGAGCGAGGCGCCGGCCGAGAGCAGGAGGACGCGGACCCCGGCGGTGGCCGGGTCGCTGCGCACGGCGGTGCAGACGTCCAGACCGGTCAGGCCCGGCATGGAGACGTCGAGGACGGCGATGTCCGGGCGGTCGGCGCGGACGGCGGCCAGTGCCGACGGGCCGTCGGCCACCGTGCCGACGACCGTGCCGCCGGCCTTGGCCACGGCCAGGCCGACCAGATCGCGGATGTCGTCCTCGTCGTCGGCGACGAGCACGCGGAACCCGGATGTCTCCGCGGGGCGCCGCGGGGTGGGCACGAGGGTGTGCAGGGCCTCGCCCACGGGGCGCTCCTGTCGGTCGGGCTCCGGGGTCGGAGCGTCGGCGTCGTCCCCCCGGACTTCGGCGCCCACGGCCGCCCGCAGCAGCCCCTCACGTCCTTCCCTCACCCTTTCGGGCGACCCCGGACAGCACTGCGCCCCGCTGGGAGATCCCAGCGGGGCGCAGGCGAATCGTGCGGGTCAGCGACCCGCGGGTCAGGAACCGGACTTGCTCTGCACCGACTCCTTGGACTGCTGGGCCTGGCCCTGCACGTCCTGGGCCGCGGACTGGCCCTCGCTCTTGACGGTCTCGGCGGCGTCCTGAGCGGTGGACTTCACCGACTCCATGGCGTCCTGAGCGGCGGGCTTGAGCTGCTCGCCGATCTCCTGGGCCGCCTGCTTGGCCGGAGCCATCAGCGTGTCCTTGTTCTCGCGGACAGCCGTCTCGGCCTGCTGCGCCAGCTGCTGCTCCTTCTGCGATGCGGGCAGCAGGCTGGACACCAGCCAGCCGACGCCGAAGGCGATCAGGCCGGCGGCCAGCGGGTTGCCCTGGGTCTGGCGCATCGCCATGTCCGGAGCGCCCTGGATGGCACCGGCCGCGTTGGACGCGGCGTCCTGCACCGTCCCGGCCGCGTTGCTCGCGGCCCCCTGCACGGATCCGGCGGCGTTGGACGCCATGCCGTGCGCGGAATGCGTGGTGTCCTGAGCGGAACCCATCACCTTGTCCTTGAGGCCGGTCATGCGTCCCTTCGCGGCGGAGACCCGCCGGTCCACGACGCGGGCCGGGTTGACCTTCTCGTTGAGGGCGTCGACGTCGTAGCTGAGCTCGCGCCGGGTGTCCTCGATCTGCCGCCGGATGACGTCCGGGTCACTGCTGGTCATGTCTGCGACTCCTTCGGGAGTGGGGGAGGTCGGCGTGGTCAGTGGGGCTTGAGGGCGCCGGGCACCTGCGACAGCGTGTCGACGGTGCGCTCGGGCTTGGGGTTCACCTGCTGGAACTTCTTGCGGCCCATCACGAAGGCGACGGCGCCGACGATGCCCCAGAGGACGGCGACGATCAGGCCCGCCCAGCCGGTGGGGATGGCGCTGGCCAGCGCCCACATGAGGGCGAGGGAGAGGAACAGCGCCACCATGTAGCCGGCGAAGCCGGCGGCGCCGAACATGCCGGCGCCCTGCCCGGCCTTCTTGGCCTCGGCCTTCATCTCGACCTTGGCCAGCTCGAGCTCCTGGCGCATCAGGGTCGAGAGGTCCTTGGTGACCTCACCGATCAGCGCACCGACCGAGTTGCCCTCCACGTCCGGGCGGCCCTCGTCGGTCATCGGCGTCCCCATCGCACCGCTGTGCGGCTGGGAGTAGTCGGCGGCGTAGTTCTGGGTGGCGGGCTCGGCGACGGGCGGCGCGTAGCCGGGCCCTCCGCCGGGCTGGCCACCGCTGTACGGGGTGCTCATGGTCAGCCCACCCCGCCCGGACGACGAGCCGGGTCGTCCCAGCCGGCCGGCGCGGCCGGCGGCACGGCGCTGCCCTCGGGCGGCACGGTGCCGTACGGGGGCGGCGGCAGCGGGGCGGAACCGGCGGTCGAGTAGGCCGCGCCGGTGCCCGTGTAGGTGCTGGCGGTGTCGGTGTACGTGGTGTCCGAGTACGTCGGGGCCGGGTCGACGTAGTTCGTCGCCGGGTAGCCGCCGGCCGAGCCGGTTCCCGAGGTGCCGGAGTCGCTGTGCGCGGCGCGGACACCGCTGGTGAGGCGCCCCGCGACGATGCCGGCGGCTGCGGCGCCGAGCAGGAACATCCCGGGCTTGCGGCGGGCGAAGCTGCGGACCTCGTCGAGCAGCTGGGCCGGCTCGCGGTTCTGCAGCTTGTCGGCGAAGCCGTCGATGAGGCCGGAGGCCTGCTGGAGCAGGTCGCGTGCCGGTCCGGGGGCGCCCTCGCTGCTGCCGTCGGCCAGGCTGCGCAGCTCACCGGCCAGGGAGCTGAGCCCCTGGGCCGCCTTCTGCTGCTGGGCGACCGTCTGCTCCTTGAGCTGGGACTGACCCTGCCTGAGCAGGTCCTGCGCCTGGCGCTGCGTCTCGTTGGCGACTTCCTTCGCCTGGTCGGTCGCGGTCGAGGCGACCTGGCTACCGGCCTGCGCGGCGGTCTGGCCGACGGCCTTGGCCTCGTCCTTCGCGACGTCCTTGGTGTTCGACGAGCTCTGGCCCGTGCTCCCCGCTGTGGTGGCGGGCGGGGGGAGCGGGGCGTCGATGGAGTGAGTCATCGGTCCTCCTCGGCTGTGTTCGTGGGCAGTTCTCGTGGTCGGAGTGGGCGCTACCCCCGAGCCGTTCGGCCACACCTGCCGGTTCGCGGAGGGTGTGGACACGGGCTTGGCGCCCGGCGCATCCATGCGTCACGGGCGGGCGGAAGGCAGGTCGAGGCACGGCGGAACTCCGTGCCGGGTCCCGGCTCCATCGGGGAACGCCGCGGTCCGGTGGTACCCCTGTAGCACGGGGTACGAAACGAAAAGGGCCGGGTCAGCCTGTCCAGCCGAAGCGCGGGGGGCGGCGCTCGGCGAACGCGGCCACGCCCTCGGGGAGCTCGCCGTCGGCGATGGTCCGGCGGTACCAGGGGGCGACGACGGCCTCGGCGTCGTCGCCGCCGGTGAGCGCGGCCACGACCTCCTTGGTGGCCCGCTGGGTCAGCCCGGACCGCGCGGCCAGGACGTCGGTGAACCGCTGGACCTCGGCGTCGAGGTCGGCGGCATCGACCAGCCGGTCGACGAGGCCGGTCCGCAGCGCGGCTGCGGCGTCGAGCAGCTCGCCGCTGAAGAGCAGGTACTTCGTGGTCGCCGGACCGACCAGGTCCAGGAGCGCCTTGGTCGACGACGGCGGGTAGACGATGCCCACCTTGGCGGGGGTGACCCCGAAGACGCTGGTGGGGTCGGCGAACCGGAGGTCGCAGGAGGCCGCGATCTCGACGCCGCCGCCGATGCAGTGCCCCCGGATCACCGCGATCGACGGCTTCGGGAACGCCCGCAGGGCGGCCTGGGCGGCGAGGTTGTGCCGGCGGACGTCGGCCATCGGATCGGCCGGGTCCTCGCCGCCGAGCAGGTCGGAGATGTCGGCTCCCGCGCAGAAACTGGGTCCTGCCCCGGTCACGACCAGGGCGCGCACCTCCGGGTCGTCGGCCAGCGGCGCGAGGACGCCGGGCAGCGCGGCCCACATCCCCGCCGTCATGGCGTTGCGCTTCTCCGGCCGGTCGATCGTGAGGACGGCGACGGAGCCCTCGCGGGAGACGGTGAGGTGGTCGGCGGTCATCCGAGGTCTTCCGTGGCGAAGGTGTCGCACCGACGCAGGTCGCCGGACTCGTAGCCGGTGAGGAACCAGCGACGGCGCTGGTCCGACGAGCCGTGGGTGAACGCGTCCTGGTCGACGGTGCCACCGCCCAGGTTCTCCTGGATGAAGTCGTCCCCGATGCGGCCCGCCGCGTCGAGGGCCCGGTCGATGTCGTCGTCGGTGATCTCGGCGATCAGCGGTTCGCCGGAGTCGTCGGGGACGGTCTCGGCGTGCCGGGCCCAGGCACCGGCGAAGCAGTCGGCCTGCAGCTCCAGCCGGACCGTGCCGCTGATCGGTCCCGTCTCACCGGGGGTCACGCGGGCGTTGATGCCGAGGAGGTTCTGCACGTGGTGGCCGTACTCGTGCGCGATGACGTAGGCGTCCACGAACAGTCCGCCCTGTGCGCCGAACTGCTCGCGCAGCTGGTCGAAGAAGGTCAGGTCGATGTAGACCAACTGGTCGGCCGGACAGTAGAACGGCCCCGACCCACTGGTCGCCCCGCCGCAGGAGGTCTGGACCGAGCCGGAGAAGAAGACCGTCTGCGTGGGGGTGTAGTCCGCGCCCAGGGCCCCGGACCAGAAGTCCTGGATCGACTCGATGTCGGCCACCACTGCGCACTCGACCGACTCGTTCGCGTCGGCCCCGGTCCGGCAGTTCTCCGCGAGTGCGGAGTTGTCGACAGTGGCGTCCTGGCCCATGCCGGAGAAGCCGCTGATCGGTGATCCGCCCTCGCCACCGCCGAGCACCTGCAGCAGGACGACGACGACCAGCCCGACCAGCCCCAGCCCGCCACCGCCCACCGCGAGTCCCCGACCGCCGCCGCGCCCACCGCTGCCCCGGGTGTCGCGGACCCCGGAGGTGTCCAGGCTGCCGCTCTCGCGGTACCTCATGCTCGGCAGACCTCCGACGTCCACGGCCCGGCAGGGCGGTCGGTGCAGCACCGGACGGCGCCCACCGATCCAGAACGGTGCCATCGGGGCCGGGTGGTCCGCGACCCGGGAGTCCGGGCGGCCTCGGAGGACGAGCCGTGGCGGAGGACCTACTGTCGGGGCGACACCGGAGGACGGAGGAACTGGTCATGGTGGTCTCCAACCGGGTCCGCGCCGCCCTCACCACGACCGTGCTCGCCACCGCCGCCACCGGCTTCCTCGCCGGCTGCGCCGTGGGTGCCGAGGACGACGAGGAGCAGGTCGCCTACTGCACCGACGAGAACGGCGAGATCGTCGACGACGACCTGTGCGACGACGACCGCGGCGGCGGGCTCGGCGGTGGCCTCTTCTTCCTCTACCTGGGTGGCTTCCGTCCCGGCCTCCCCGTCGGCACCGTGCTGCCGTCGGGCGGCACCCGCATCGACCCGGGCGACAGCACCGCCCGGCAGCGCGCCGGCCTGCCCCCCACCGGCAAGGTGAGCGCCGGGCAGCGGGTCAGCGGCGGCATCGGCAGCGGGATCGGCAACAAGGCCGGTTCCGGCGCGGGGAGCTGAACCGCGCTCCGTGCGAAGGATCGAGAGCGGGATCGTCCGGCCGGGTTGGGAGGCCGAGGTCGAGGCCCAGGGCCTGGTCTACAACCGCACGCACCTGCCCGGTGGGGAGGTGCGCAGCTACTGGCGCGAGGGGCCCTTCTACGACTTCTCGATGGCCGAGATCGTCGAGCTGGAGGGCGCGGTCTCCCAGCTGTTCCAGATGTGCGTCGCCGCCGGCGACCACGTCGTCGACAACGACCTGTTCGACCGGCTGCGCATCCCGCCGATGGCCCGCCCGCAGGTCCGCCGGACATGGGCGGAGGAGCCGCCGAGCATCTACGGCCGCTTCGACCTGCGGTACGACGGCGAGGGCCCGCCCAAGCTGCTGGAGTTCAACGCCGACACCCCGACCGGCCTGGTCGAGTCCGCCGTCACCCAGTGGAACTGGCACCTGTTCACCGGGCAGGGCCGCGACCAGTGGAACGCCCTGCACGACACGCTCGTCGCGGCCTGGCGGCGCAACCTCACGAAGTGGGAGCGGCGCACCGGCGTCCGGCCGCGGGTCCACCTGGCGTGGACCAGCGAGGAGACCTCGGGTGAGGACCGGATGACGGTCGCCTACCTGATGGACACCGTGGTGCAGGCCGGGTACGAGGCGATCGAACTCGTCGTCGAGGACATCGTGCTGGACTCCGGCGACGGCCGGTTCTACGACCCGCAGGGCCGCCACCTCGACGTCGTCTTCAAGCTCTACCCCTGGGAGTGGCTGATCGAGGACGAGTTCGGCTCCGCCGTCCTCGCCGACGGGATGCGCCCCGGCGGCACCACGTGGGTCGAGCCCGCCTACAAGATGCTGTGGAGCACGAAGGCGCTGTTGCCGGTGCTGTGGCAGCTGTTCGGCACCGACCCCGTCCTGGGGCAGTACCTGCTGCCGGCGTACTTCGCCGACGAGATGCCCTCGACCTGGCGCACCTACGTGCGCAAACCGCTGTGGGGCCGGGAGGGTGCCAACGTGGCGATCGTGCGGGACGGTGAGGTGACCACACAGCTGCCCGGGCGGTACGGCACCGAGGGGTTCGTCGTCCAGGAGTTGGCGCCGCTGCCGGACTTCGCCGGGGTGGACGGATCCCATTTCCCGGTGCTCGGCGCATGGGTGGTCGACGGCGAGCCGGCCGGCCTGGGCATCCGCGAGAGCGACGGGCTGATCACCGACAACCTCAGCTTCTTCGTGCCGCACACGATCGACTTCGCGGCTCCGCGATGAGTGATGGAACGGCCTCGCCCCGAGGCTCGCGCCGTGCGGAGCTTGGCGTGAGAAGGGCGAGGTCCTTCCTCTAGGTTCGGATCCATGCCGCTGCAAGGTGAGTACGAGCCGAGTACGCAGAAATGGGTCCGCGACCAGGTGGAGCTCTACGAGCGCACCGGCGGCCGGGAGGGCGACACGATCGTCGGCCGCCCCGTGGTCGTCTTCAGCACCCGCGGCGCGAAGACCGGCAAGGTGCGCAAGCAGCCGCTCATGCGGGTTGAGCACGACGGTGCCTACCTCATGGTCGGCTCGCAGGGCGGGAAGCCCACCGATCCGGCGTGGGTGCACAACCTGCGCGCCCACCCCGACCAGGTCACCGTCCAGGACGGCCCCGAGCCGTGGGACGGTGTGGCGCGCGAGCTGGACGGCCCCGAGCGCGAGGAGTGGTGGGAACGGGCGGTGGCTGCGTTCCCCAACTACGCCGACTACCAGCAGAAGACCGAGCGCCGGATCCCGATCTTCCTGGTCGAGCGCCGCTGACGGCCCACCCTCACGGCAGGGCGGCGGCGAGCTCCGGGACGTCGGCGAGCAGGGCGGCGTCCTCCGGGCGGAAGGGCGTGCCGACGGCGGCACGGCGAGCACCTCTCCCTTCGTACCGCCAGGTGCCCACGATCCGGCCGTCGACGACGACGGTGGAGCGGAACACGCCGTTCTTCCCCGGCACGATGTGGTCGGCGAAGGCGGGGTCGAGCACCGCTGCGCGGTCGCCGTAGCCGAGCACGAACTCGTCGAAGCCCGGCAGGAGGAAGGTGCCGCGCGCCTCGGTCCGGCAGATGGTCAGGAGCTCGGGCACGGCGGGGTCGAGGAAGTGCTCGGTGCCCTCGACGGTCAGCGACTCCAGCCGCGGGCGTGCCGTGGCCAGCCCCGCCCGGGCGTCGCGCACGGGGAGCCCCGACCAGCGTGCGAGGTCGTGCACGGTCGCCGGACCGTGACCGGCGAGGAAGCGGGCGGCGAGCTCGCCCAGCGCCTCCTCGCGCTCCAGGCGCCGGGGGCGGGGGACCCACTCGGAGAGCAGCACGAACTGCTGCTCCCCGTCGGCCGTCGGGCCCAGGCAGATGTGGCCCGTCTGCGCCGCGAACCACAGCAGGTGGTAGCCGCGCTGACCGGTGACGGCCACGCCACCGCCCTCGATCGCGGCGAGCAGGCCGGCCCGGGACAACCGCCGACCCCCGGAGAGGGCGGAGACCGCGGCCTCGCAGGCGCGGGCCGTGTCGAGCTCGGTGAGCTCCAGCGCGGCCCGGCGCTTCGCCACCCCGGCCAGGGCGCGGACCCCCAGCAGGTCGAGCATCCAGGGCAGGTCCTCGGCGGCGGTGAGGTGGAGGGTGCCGCGCATGGGCCAGGAGCGGACGACCTCACCGCCGTCCAGGGCGGCGATCACCTCCTCCCGCGACCGGGAGGAGGTGCGCAGCGCCACCGAGGTGAGCGTGCCGGGGTAGTCCTGGCCCTGGACGGCGGTCAGCCGGCGCACCGCCTCGAGTGGGGTGGCGGCGCGAGCACCGGCCAGCCGCTGGGCGACCAGTCGCAGCAGCCCGACCTCGGATCCCGTCGTCACCGTTCCACCGTGGCACCGGGCTCCGACGATTTCGAGCCTCTGCCGCCCGACCGCTGTCACCGGGCCGGCACGGCGGTAGCGTTCCGCACGTGACAGGAATACGGCGTTCGAAGGCGGACCGGCGCAGGCGCATGGTGGCCGCGGTCATCGTCGTCGCCATGCTGCTGACGGCCGGCGCGACGGTGCTGTCGATCGCCCTGGGGTGAGCACCGCGGCCCCGACTGCAGGCGGCTCCGGGACAGCGTGACCTAGGTCCCTGGCGCCGGGATCGGGCCCCCGGCACGGTGGTGGGACCGCCGGAGCAGACCGGCGTATCCCCCAGCGGAGGACCGTCGATGACCCTGACCGTCCCGTCCAGCACTCCCGACGACTCGACCGAGCTGCCCTGCGACCCCGCGGTCGAGCAGGCCGTCCGCCGGTTGCGCGGCGAGTACGCCGGGCGGGTGCGGCCACAGCTGGTCGTGCGGGTCGTCAGGGAGAGCCGGCGCGACCTCGGTGGCTCGCCGGTCGGCGCGATGCCGGAGCTGGTCGAGCGGCTGGCGCGCTACCGGCTGGCGATGCACGTCAGCTGACGGGGCGGCTCGGGAATCCGGTTGCCCGGCCCGGGAGGATGGCCGGGTGGGCAGCGGAGCGGGTTCGGTCGACGTGAGCGGCGTGCGGCACACCCTGTCCGACGGGCGGGTGCTGCTCGACGAGGTCTCCTTCCGCGTCGGCGAGGGCGCGCGTGCCGCGCTGGTCGGCGAGAACGGCGCGGGCAAGACGACGCTGCTGCGGATCATCGCCGGCGACCTCGCGCCCGAGGCCGGCGCGATCGCCCGGACCGGCGGGCTCGGCGTGATGCGCCAGTTCATCGGGTCGGTCCGCGACGACACGACCGTCCAGCGTCTGCTCGTCGACCTCTCGCCCCCGGCCGTGCGTCTGGCCTGGGACGCCCTCGAGGCGGCCGAGCTCCGGCTGATGGAGACCGACGACGAGACCGCGCAGATGGCCTACGCCGACGCGCTCTCCGCGTGGGGCGACGCCGGCGGCTACGACGCGGAGGTCACGTGGGACACCGTGACGGTCGCCGCGCTCGGCGTCCCCTACGACGGGTGCAAGTACCGCGAGCTGTCCACCCTCTCCGGCGGGGAGCAGAAGCGGCTGGCGCTCGAGGCGCTGCTGCGCGGCCCCGACCAGGTGCTGCTGCTCGACGAGCCGGACAACTACCTCGACGTCCCGGGCAAGCGCTGGCTGGAGGAGCGGTTGCTCGAGACCCGCAAGACGGTGCTGTTCGTCAGCCACGACCGCGAGCTGCTGGCACGGGTCGCGGACCGCGTGGTCACCGTCGAGGGCGGGACGGCGTGGGTGCACGGCGGCGGCTTCGCCAGCTACCACGAGGCCCGGACGGCGCGGCACGAGCGGCTGGCCGAGCTGCGGCGGCGCTGGGACGAGGAGCACCAACGGCTGGTCGACCTCGTGCGCACGATGCAGCAGCAGGCGGCGAACTCGCCCGACATGGCCAACCGGTACCACGCGATGCAGACCCGGCTGGCCAAGTTCGAGGCCGCCGGCCCGCCACCGGACCGGCCACCGGAGCAGAAGGTCGCGATGCGGCTGCGCGGTGGGCGCACCGGCGTCCGCGCGGTCATGGCCGAGCAGCTGGAGCTCACCGGGCTCATGCAGCCCTTCGACCTCGAGGTCTGGTACGGCGACCGGGTGGGGGTGCTCGGTGCCAACGGCGCCGGCAAGTCGCACTTCCTGCGGTTGCTGACCGGTGAGTCCGTTGCGCACACCGGCGAGTGGCGGCTCGGGGCGCGCGTCGTCCCCGGGTTCTTCGCGCAGACCCACGCGCACCCGGAGTGGCAGGACCGCACGCCGGTCGACCTGCTGTGGCACGGCGAGCCGGGACGACCGGGCGTCGACCGCGGCCGGGCCATGGCCGCCCTGCGGCGCTACGGGCTCGCCGGCGCGGGCGACCAGCCGTTCCGCACCATGTCCGGTGGTCAGCAGGCCCGGTTCCAGATCCTCATGCTGGAGCTGTCCGGGGCCACGTTGCTGCTGCTCGACGAGCCCACCGACAACCTCGACGTGCTGTCGGCCGAGGCGCTCGAGGAGGCGCTCGCGGCGTTCGACGGCACGGTCCTGGCGGTCACCCACGACCGGTGGTTCGCCCGCTCCTTCGACCGCTTCCTCGTGTTCGGCGCGGACGGGCGGGTCTACGAGTCGGCCGAGCCGGTGTTCGACGAGACCCGCGTCGCCCGCGCCCGCTGATCAGCCTCGCTGCCGTCGATCATCGGCGGACGGCTGCCCTCCACGCCGAGGGCAGAGCCATCCGCCGATGATCGACCGGACCGGGCGGGATCAGCCGATCGCGTAGAAGACCCGCTCGTCGGAGTCCCAGCTGAACGTGGGCTCGATCGAGAGCCGTCCACCGGCCACAGCCTCGGGAGCCACGTCCATGCAGAACTCGAAGGTGTCCGACCCGCCCGGGTTCAGCGTGGGCGCGTTCATGGCGTCGTCGGGCGTGACCGCGGAGCATTCCGAATCGCTGTACTGGCGGGAGTCGGAACCGTGGAAGATCGCGGTCAGGTCCATCCCGGGCATGCCTTCGTCCGTGCCGTTGTAGACGACGGTCAGCTGCGCGAGGACGTACTGGCCGGTCGGTGCGTCGTTGAACTGGTTGGCCGAGGTCACGACGTCGTCGGCGTCCAGCAGCACGGAGTCCACGATCACCTCGTAATCCCCGACCTGCGCCGGCGTCCCGAGCGGCACGACCTCGTCGGACCCCTCGCTCTCGGCGCTCGCGGACTCCTCGTCGTTGCCGGAGCTGCCCGGAGCAGAGTCGCTGGTCTGACGGTTCAGTTCGCGCTCGACCTCGTCGATGACCTCGGTGTAGAACGCCTGCGTCGCGAGCACGATGGCGAAGGCGAGGACCGACGTCACGATCCCGGCGATGGCCATGCCGAATCCCTGGTGGGTGCCCTTGCGCGCGCGAAGGAGTGCCGGGATGCCGAGGCCCAGGCCCACGAGGGCGAGCACGGCCGCGAGGGTGTTGATGATCGGGACCCAGCTCAGGAGCAGCGCGATGATGCCCAGCACCATCGACGCGATGGCCAGGCCGGCCCCCTTCGTGGGCTGGGGGAACTGCGGCGGCGGGGCGTAGTGCTGGTACGGCGCCTGCGGGGGCTGGGACAACGGGACTCCTCGTCACGGGTACTGGTACGAGGCGGGACCGTAAGCGCGAGGCACGACGTCTCGATCCGATCGACACGCCCGCACGGACACGGTGCGGCATCCCCTCGTCCCAGGTGTCCCCGGAGCCCTCGCCGCCTCCTGCGTCCCGCTGCTCCGTTCCGGCTCGGGACCGGGTCAGCCGAAGGCCTTGCGCTCGCCGCGGTAGGTGGGCAGCGCGGCCACCAGCACGTCGCCGTCCAGCGCGTGCAGGACGTCGACGTGCTCGCACACCTCGCCGGCCTTCGCGTGTCGGAACCACACGCGATCGCCGGCCCCCAGACCGGCGGTGCCGGGACCGCGCAGCGGTGTCTGCACCTCGCCGGCGCCTTCCGCCGGGAGCCGGCGCAGCCCGGCCGGGTAGGTGGGCTCCGGCAGCCGGTCGACGCCGGGCGGGCCCGACGCGACCCAGCCCCCGCCCGCCACGGTGACCAGCCCGGGCGCCGGCACCCGGGTCACCGGGACGGCGAAGAAGGTCGCCGGCCGTGCGGCGAAGGAGCGGTACCCGTCGAACAGCACGGGGGAGTAGAGGCCCGACCCCGCCGCCACCTCCGTGACCGCCTCCTCGACGCGGGTGCGGTCGACGCTCCCGGTCCCGCCGCCGTTGACGAACTCCAGCGGCGCGACCGCTCGCACCGCCGCCACCACCTCGGCCCGCCGGGCGGCCAGCTCCCGTCCCGAGAACGACTGCATCCGCCGCACCGCCAGCCCGCGCAGCGGCCGGCCGGCCGGCGCGTCCGGCACTCCGGCGATCTGCGCCTCGTAGGCCATGACGCCGACCAGGTCGAAGCCGGGCCGCGCCACGACGGTCCGTGCCAGCGCTGCGGCGTCGGCGGCCGAGTGGACGGGGGAGCGGCGCACCCCGACGTGCACCCGTCCGCCGGCCACGCGCAGGGAGGCGTCGACGTCGAGGCAGACGCGCAGCGCCGTCCGGCGGCCCGGCGGCACCACGGCGTCGACCAGGTCGAGCTGTTCCGGGGAGTCGATCATCAGGGTCACCCGGGCGGCCGCCGACTCGTCGCCGGCCAGTGCCCGCAGCGCCGCGCGGTCCACCGAGGGGTAGCCGACGACGGCGTCGTCGGTCACCGGGCCGTCGCCGCCGGTCAGCCACAGCGCCTCGGCCAGGCTGTAGGCCAGCACGCCCGCGAAGCCCGGGCGGGCCAGCACCCGGCGCAGCACCGCGCGGCTGCGCACCGACTTGCTGGCCACGCGGATCGGCGTGCCCGCGGCGCGGCGGAGCAGGTCGTCGGCATTGGCGTCGAGCGCGTCGAGGTCGAGCACCGCCAGCGGTGGGTCGAGGTGCGCCGTCGCGCGGTCGAGCCGGTCCCGCCGCGCGTCGGTCGCGGACGGGGACGACGGTCCGGAGGTCATGGCGGCAGCATGGTGGCGCGGCCCGAGTGGGTCAACCGTCCCAGACGCTTGACCGGGTCTCCGCCGGCCGACAGGCTGCCTGCGTCCGGGCCGGCGAGCGGTCCGGGGACAGGAGGACCCGTGACGGGCACCAGCAGCTGGCGGAACTGGGCGGGCAACCAGCGGGTCGCGGGCGTCGACGTCGTCCATCCGGCGGACGCCGACGAGATCGCGGCCGCCCTCGTCCGGGCCGCCGAGGGCGGACGCCGGGTGCGCCCCATCGGCTCGGGGCACTCGTTCACCGCCATCGGCCGGCCGGACGACGTGCAGGTGGTGCTCGACCGGCACGACCGGCTCGTCGGGATCGACGACTCCGGTCTGGTCACCGTGCAGTCGGGCATGCCCCTGCACCGGCTCAACGCCGAGCTGGCCGCACGGGGGTGGTCGCTGACCAACCTCGGCGACATCGACCGGCAGACCGTGTCCGGCGCCCTGTCCACCGGCACCCACGGCACCGGTGCGCGATTCGGCGGCCTGGCCACCCAGCTGCGGGCCCTGGCGCTGGTGCTCCCCGACGGCTCGCTGCTGCGCTGTTCGGCGGAGGAGAACCCGGAGGTCTTCGCCGCCGCCCGCATCGGGCTGGGCGCCCTCGGCGTGATCGACACCGTGACCCTGCAGGCCGAGCCCGCCTTCGCGCTGCGGGCGGAGGAGGGCCCGGCCCGCCTCGGCGAGCTGCTCGACGGGTTCGAGGAGTTCATGACCTCGACCGACCACGTGGAGTTCTACTGGTTCCCGCACACCAGCCGGTGCCTGGCCAAGCGCAACACCCGCGTGCCGTTGTCCGAGGGGCTGACCCCCCTCCCGCGCTGGCGCGGGGTCTGGGAGGACGAGGTGCTGTCCAACGCGGTCTTCGCCGGGATCGTCGCCGCGGGGCGCCGGAGGCCCGCGGCGATCCCGCGGCTGGCCGCCTTCGCGTCGGGCGGGCTGGGCCCGCGCACCTGGACCGACGCCTCGCACCGCGTCTTCGTCAGCCGGCGCCGGGTGCGCTTCCTGGAGATGGAGTACGCAGTCCCGCGCGCCGAGGCCCCCGCGATCCTCACCGAGCTGCACCGGATCGCCAAGGCAGGGGAGTTCCGCGCCGCCTTCCCGGTCGAGGTCCGGGTCGCCGCCGCCGACGACATCCCGCTGTCCACCGCCTCCGGCCGCGAGACCGCCTACATCGCCGCGCACGTGCCCGCGCGCACGGACCCCGGGGCGTGGTTCGCCGCTCTGGAGTCCATGGCCGGAGACGTCGGCGGCCGGCCGCACTGGGGAAAGCTGCACGGGCTGGACGCCGCGACGCTCCGGACCCGCTACCCGCGGTTCGACGAGTTCACCGCGGTGCGGGCGCGGCTGGACCCGGCCGGAGTGCTCGGCAACGCGCACCTGGACCGGGTCCTGGGTCCGGTGGGCTGCTGACGGTGGCCCGGCTCGCGGTGGAGGAACGCCGCGCGGCGCTGGTGGAGGCGGCGCTGCGGGTGATGGTGCGCGACGGGCTCGCGGCCGGGACGACGCGGGCGATCGTCGCCGAGGCAGACATGTCGCTGGCGAGCTTCCACTACGCCTTCAGCGGTCGTGACGAGCTGCTCCGCGAACTGGTGCGACGGGTCGTCGGCCGGGAGTTCGCCGCCGCGACGACGGATCTGCGCCCCGAGGACGGGCTGGTCGGCTGCCTGCGGCAGGCGGCGGCCGGCTACCTCGCCCACCTGGAGGGCGATCCCGGCCAGGAGCAGCTCATGCTCGAGCTCACCCTGCACGCGCTGCGCGACGCGGAGCTGCGACCGCTGGCCCGCGCGCAGTACCGCGCCTACACCGAGGCGGCGTCCCGGTTGCTGGAGACCGCCGCCGAGCTCACCGGCCGGCAGTGGGACCGGCCGGTACCCGAGCTCGCCCGGCTGCTGGTCACCCTCGTCGACGGCGCCACGACGACCTGGCTCGTCGATCGGGACACCGCGGCCACCCGCGCGGTGCTCGACGCGGCGGTCGAGCTGTTCGTGGCGCGGCACGCCGCGCAGCCGGCCTGAGCCGCGCGGCCGACAGGTCGGCTCCGGGGCCGGGTGGGCCACCCGCCCCCGGAGGGCCGATCAGGGCTGGATCAGCACCTTGACGGCGCCGTCCTTCTTCTCCCGGAAGTTGGCGTAGGCCTCGGGAGCCTGCTCGAGCGGCACGCGGTGCGTGGCGAAGTCGTCCACGCCGAGCGGGTCGCCCTCGAGCAGCAGCGGCAGGATGTCGGGCACCCAGCGCCACACGTTCGCCTGACCCATGCGCAGCTGGATCTGCTTGTCGAACATGCGCATGAGCGGCATCGGGTCGGTGGCGCCGCCGTAGACCCCGGACAGGGAGATGGTGCCGCCGCGGCGGACCGCCTCGATGGCGGTGTTGAGTGCGGCCATCCGGTCGATGCCCGCCACCTGCATGACCTTCTCCATGATCGCGTCGGGGACGATGGCCGTCGCCTTCTGCGCGAACGAGGCCAGCGGCGACCCGTGCGCCTCCATGCCCACGGCGTCGATGACCGCGTCGGGCCCCCGGCCGTCGGTCAGGTCGCGCACCTGGGCCACCACGTCGGCCTGCTTCGTGGTGTCGATGACGGTGATGCCGTTGCGCCGGGCGCGCGCGAGCCGCTCGGGGACGACGTCGGAGGCGATGACCTGGCCGGCGCCGAGGTGCTTGGCGATGCGGGTGCACATGTCACCGATGGGCCCCAGCCCCAGGACGAGCACGCTGCCGCCCTGAGGGATGCCCGCGTACTGGACCGCCTGCCAGGCCGTGGGGAGCACGTCGGAGAGGTAGACGAAGCGGTCGTCGAGCGGGGCGTCGGGGACCTTGATCGGCAGGGTGTTGCCGAACGGCACCCGGAGGTACTCGGCCTGCCCGCCGGGGACCTGCCCGTAGAGCTTCGTGTAGCCGAAGAGGGAGGCGCCGAAGCCCTGCTCGCGGTTCTGCGTGGTCTCGCACTGGGAGTTCAGCCCCTGCGAGCACATCCAGCAGGTGTTGCACGAGATGTTGAACGGGACGACGACGCGGTCGCCCGCCTTGACGGCGGTCACGTCGGCGCCGACCTCCCGGACGATGCCCATCGGCTCGTGACCCATGACGTCGCCGACGGTCATGAACGGCGCCATGACCTCGATCAGGTGGAGGTCCGAGCCGCAGATGCCGCTCGAGGTGATCTCGACGATGACGTCCGTGGGGTCCTGGATCGTCGGGTCCGGGACCGTCTCCACCCGGAGGTCGCCCCGGCCGTGCCAGGTCACTGCGCGCATGCGGTTTCTCTCCCTCGATAGGGCGGTGATGGGCCTTGAAAAGGGTCTTCTGCCCTGCCGTGAGCTGTGTCGCGCCACTTTCAACCAGATTGGGCGCGCCCCTCACGCTTCGTGACTTAGTAGTCACACGGCGCGGAACCACACAGCTGGTTTTCAGTGGCTCAGACCACAGAACTGCTGGTCAGTACCCCGGGACGCAGATCACGAACCGATCACGGCGTGTTTACATGGGTCCCGCTCCTCTCCCCGGGAGCACGGCAATGCCCCCTACGGAAGTCAAGGTGCATGAGTTCGCTCCACCACGCTCGTCCCGTCGACGAGGGTCAGCAGATCGCCACCACGGCGACTCCTGAGACCCCCGTTCGGGCCCGCGGCACCGGACGTCACCGGGCCGGCAAGGCCGACGGGACGATCACCTCGAAGGTCCCGTCGCAGCGCCAGGGGACGGCGTCGGCGAACGGGACCACTTCCGGCGGCACCGGCCGGTCGGCCGCCTCGACGTCGAAGCGGTCCGCAGGCAAGGCCGTGACCGCCGCGGGCTCGCTGGCCGCCAGGGCGAAGGCTGCCGCCGGGTCCGGCGCGGCGAAGAACGCCGCGGGCAGGGCCGCGACCGCACGGACGGCTGCCGCGAAGGCGGCCACCGTCGGAGCCGCCTCGGCGCGGACGGCCGCGGCGAAGGCCACGACCGCGGCGAAGGCCGCCGCTGCCAAGAAGGCCGCTGCTCCCAAGCCCGCCGCCGCCAAGCCGGCTGCCAAGACCGTTGCCACCGAACCCGCCGCTGCGAAGGCGGCGGCTGCCAAGGCGCCGGCTGCTCGCAAGGCGGCCGCGTCCCCCGCCGCGAAGCCCACCAAGGCTCGGCCCGCGCAGGCGGAGGTGGCTCCGGCCGCGCCCGCTGCTCCGGCCCGTCCGCGGCCGACTCCGCGCCCGCGTCCGGCCGCGAGCGCTGCTGCGGACGCCCCCGTCGTCGACCTGCCCGTCGTCGACGCCCCCGCCGTCGTCGATACGGCGGCCGTCGTGACCGGCCAGGTGGCGCTCCAGACCGACCCGGCGGAGGTCGTCCCCGGTCTTCCCGGCGCGCGCCGCCCGTGGCTCGCCGTGCGGCGGCTCCCGGCCGAGCGCCGCCGCCCCGCCTTCTACCTCGCCGCCGGCCTCATCGGCGCGCTGAGCATGGGCACGATGATCGACACCGATCCGC
The DNA here is from genome assembly GCF_000582785.1 of Candidatus Blastococcus massiliensis AP3. GTDB lineage: Bacteria > Actinomycetota > Actinomycetes > Mycobacteriales > Geodermatophilaceae > Blastococcus > Blastococcus massiliensis. The sequence continues at coordinate 880,522 of NZ_HG931173.1, read as the reverse complement.
CGGCGCATGCCGAGACCGCCTCGATGAGCCACTCGGTCAGCGTCGCGGAGCAGCTGGGCATCGAGGGCGAGCGGACCAGCGCCCTGTCCGATCCCGAGTCCACCCGGGTCCTCCAGGAGCTCGTGGTCAGCCGCAACCAGCGCGACGCCGCGCAGACGGCGGCTGCCGACGCCCAGGCTGCCGCCGACCACGTCGCCCTGGTCGCTGCCATGGAGGCGGCCCGGCCCAAGGCCGTCAGCCCCGTCGACGGCGCGCGGCTCACCAGTGGCTTCGGCCCCCGCTGGGGCACCATGCACTCCGGGATCGACCTCGCGGCCCCCATGCGCACCCCCGAGTACGCGGTGATGGACGGCGTCGTCCTCGAGGCCGGGCCGGCCAGCGGCTTCGGGCTCGTCGTCTACATCCAGCACGACAACGGCGACGTGACCGCCTACGGCCACATGGACGAGATCCTGGTCGAGGCCGGCCAGGTTGTCCGCGCCGGCGACATCATCGCGCTGCTGGGCAACCGCGGTCAGTCGACCGGGCCGCACCTGCACTTCGAGGTCCACAAGGGCGGCCTCAACGGCACCAAGGTCGACCCGCTGCCGTGGCTGCGGGAGCGCGGCGTCCAGATCTGACGGCGACGCACGAACCTCGACGCCCCTGGCCGGACGGATCCGGCCGGGGGCGTCGTTCGTCGGGCAGCTGTGAGCCCTGTACCGGGGGCGCCTCCACGCCTCACGAGGTGGGACAGTGGATCCCGGCAGAGCGGTGGTGGAGCGGGAGGCGTCGGTGGGCGACGGGCACGAACACGGGCACCACTCGGGCATGTGGGTGCCGGACGAGCCGCCCACCTGGGGGCGGGTGTTCCTCCCGCACCTGGAGCCGTGGTCGGTGCTCGCCGTCCTGAGCATCGTCGGCCTCGTCCTCTACCTGCTCGCCGTCGTCCGGCTGCGCCGGACCGGCGTGCGCTGGCAGTGGTGGCGGACCGCCGCCTGGATCACGGGGACGCTGTCGGTCTTCGCGGTGACCGGCACCTGGCTCAACGGCTACAGCATGGTGCTGTTCAGCCTGCACATGGTCCAGCACATGGTGCTGGCGATGATCTCGCCGATCCTGCTGCTGCTCGGGGCACCGGTGACCCTCGCGCTGCGCACGCTGCCCCGCGGGCAGGGCGCCGCCGCCGCGCCCCGGGCGCTGCTGCTGAACTTCCTGCACAGCCGCTTCACCAGGTTCCTGGCCGCCCCGGGCTTCACCGTGCCGCTGTTCATCGCCAGCCTGTACGGGATCTACTTCACCCCGATCTTCGACGCGCTGATGAGCAACCCCGCGGGGCACCAGTTCATGCTGGCCCACTTCCTCGTGACCGGGCTGCTGTTCTTCGGGCCGATCATCGCCCTGGATCCGTGGCCCAACACGCACAGCCACCCGATGCGCATCCTGGAACTGGTCATCCCCGTGCCGTTCCACGCCTTCTTCGGCGTCGCGGTGATGATCGCCAGCTCGCTGCTCGTGGACAGCTTCGCCGACCCCCCGGCCGCCTGGGGCGTCGACCCGGTGGGCGACCAGACCGTCGCGGGTGGCATCGCCTGGGCCTTCGGCGAACTCCCGACGGTGATCGTGCTGATCGTCGTCCTGGTCTCGTGGATGGGATCGGACGAGCGGCAGGCGCGTGCGCTCGACCGGGCCGCGGACCGCGACGGCGACGCCGAGCTCAACGCGTACAACGCCCGCCTGCGCGCCCTGGCCGAGCGGTAGCCGCGGGTCGCCGGCCGCGGGAGCACCGCAGCGGCCTGCGACCATGTCGTCGTGCCGGTCTCCCTGGTGGTCACCTCGGACACGCACGTCCCCAAGCGGGCGCGTGATCTGCCGCAGTCCCTGTGGAGCCGGATCGAGGCGGCCGACCTCGTGGTGCACGCGGGGGACTGGGTCGACGTGGCACTGCTGGACCTCTTCGAGCAGCGCTGCCGGCGGCTGGTCGCGGTGTACGGCAACAACGACCACGGGGCGCTGCGCGAGCGGTTGCCCGAGATCGCCCGGGTCGAGATCGACGGACTGCGCGTCGCCGTCGTCCACGAGACCGGCGACGCCAAGGGGCGCGAGGAGCGCTGCGCGGCGCGGTTCCCCGGCACCGACGTCCTGGTGTTCGGGCACAGTCACATCCCCTGGGACACGACGGCCCCCACCGGGCTGCGGCTGCTCAACCCCGGCTCGCCGACCGACCGACGGCGGCAGCCGCACGGCACGTTCGTCACGGCGGTCGCCGACGCCGGGCGGCTCCGCGACGTCGTGTTCCACCCGGTGCCGCCGCGGTCGTGAGCGCCCGCCCCCCGCTCCCGGGCGCCGCGGTCGCGGCGCTCGCCTGCCCGGTCTGCGGCGGGCCGCTGGCGTCGGCCGCGGACGCGGCCGTGTTGCGCTGCCCGGCCGGCCACTCCTTCGACCGGGCCCGCCAGGGGCACGTGACGCTCCTGCCGCCGGGTCACCGTCCCCCCTCGGGCGACTCGGCGGAGATGGTGGCCGACCGGATGGCCTTCCTCGCCGCGGGCCACTACGCCGGTGTGAGCGCCGCCCTCGCCGACGCGGTGCTGCAGGGCGACGGAGCGCCACCGGAGGTCCTGCTGGACCTCGGGGGCGGCACCGGCCAGCACCTCGCCGCGGTCCTGGCGCTCGCCCCCGGCGCGGTGGGCGTGGTGCTCGACTCCTCGCCGTACGCCGCCCGACGGGCGGCCCGGGCGCATCCCCGCGCGATGGCGGTCGTCGCGGACACCTGGGCCCGGCTGCCCGTCCGGGACGGCGCCGTCGACCGGGCGCTGGTCGTCTTCGCGCCCCGGAACGGAGCCGAGATCGCCCGCGTGCTCCACCCGGCCGGACGGCTGGTGGTGGTCACGCCGGCCCCGGACCATCTCGGCGAGCTCGTCGGCCCGCTGGGACTGCTGACGGTCGATCCCGACAAGCGCGCCCGGCTGGCCGCCTCGCTCGAGCCGCACCTCGTGCCGGAGTCGACGACGAGCAGGCAGGAGCGGCTGCGGCTGGACCGTGCCGCCGTGGCGACTCTGGTGGGCATGGGGCCGCACGCGCGGCACCTGTCGCGGGACGACCTGGCCACCCGCCTCGGTGCCCTGACCGAGCCCGTCGGCGTCACCGTCGCCGTCCACGTGGCCACTTACCGGCGCGCCGGCTGAGGCGCCCGCGCGGATCGACGGGGCCGGGAGGCGGACGTGCGACGCGCCACCCCCGTCCCGCGGCGGGGACGGCGGAGCGCCCGTCTAAGCTGCGATGCGTGACGATTGCACCGGCGCCCATCGTGAGTCGGCCGAGCCCGGCTCATGTGGTCGAGAAGGGCTCGCGGCTGTCGAACCTGCTGCGGACCACCGACCACAAGACCATCGGTCTGATGTACATGACGACCTCGTTCGTCTTCTTCGTGCTGGGCGGCCTGATGGCCATGCTCATGCGTGCGGAGCTGGGACGTCCGGGGCTGCAGTTCCTGTCGCCGGAGCAGTACAACCAGCTGTTCACGATGCACGGCACGCTGATGCTGCTGATGTTCGCGACGCCGCTGTTCTTCGCGTTCGCGAACCTGGTGCTGCCGCTGCAGATCGGCGCGCCCGACGTGGCGTTCCCGCGACTGAACGCGCTGTCGTTCTGGCTGTTCCTCCTCGGTTCGCTGATCGTGGTCTCCAGCTTCGCCACCCCCGGTGGGGCACCGGACTTCGGCTGGACGGCCTACACCCCGCTGTCCAACTCCGTCCACACCCCCGGTGTCGGCGGGAACCTGTGGATCAGCGGCCTGGCGGTCAGCGGCCTGGGCACGATCCTGGGTGCGGTCAACTTCATCGCCACGATCGTCTGCCTGCGCGCGCCGGGCATGACGATGTTCCGGATGCCGATCTTCACCTGGAACGCCCTGGTGACGAGCATCCTGATCCTGCTGGCCTTCCCGATCCTGACCGCCGCGCTGTTCGGTCTGCTGGCCGACCGGAACCTGGGCTCGCTGATCTACTCGGCCGAGAACGGCGGGCCGATGCTGTGGCAGCACCTGTTCTGGTTCTTCGGCCACCCCGAGGTCTACATCATCGCGCTGCCGTTCTTCGGCATCGTCACCGAGATCATCCCGGTCTTCGCCCGCAAGCCGCTGTTCGGCTACAAGGGCATGGTCGGCGCGACCCTGGCCATCGGCTTCCTGTCCCTGGCCGTGTGGGCGCATCACATGTACGCCACCGGCGCGGTGCTGCTGCCGTTCTTCGCCTTCCTGACCTACCTGATCGCCGTGCCGACCGGGCTGAAGTTCTTCAACTGGATCGGCACCATGTGGCGGGGTCAGATGACCTTCGAGACGCCGATGCTCTTCTCCATCGGCTTCATGGTCACCTTCCTGCTCGGTGGTCTCACCGGCGTGCTGCTGGCCAGCCCGCCGCTGGACTTCCACGTCCACGACTCCTACTTCGTCGTGGCCCACTTCCACTACGTCGTCTTCGGCACCGTGGTGTTCGCCGCCTACGCCGGCATCTACTTCTGGTTCCCGAAGATGTGCGGCCGGATGATGGACGAGCGGCTGGGCAAGCTGCAGTTCTGGCTGACCTTCATCGGCTTCCACGGCACCTTCCTCATCCAGCACTGGCTGGGCAACGAGGGCATGCCGCGCCGCTACGTGGACTACCTGCCCACCGACGCGTTCACGACGCTGAACATGATCTCGACGATCTTCAGCTTCGTGCTGGGTGCCTCGATCATCCCGTTCATCTACAACGTGGTCCGGTCGTGGAAGTACGGGAAGCTGGCCCTGCGCGACGACCCGTGGGGCCACGGCAACTCGCTGGAGTGGGCGACGTCGTCCCCGCCGCCCCGGCACAACTTCGTCGAGATCCCGCGGATCCGGTCGGAGCGCCCCGCGTTCGAGGCGCACTACCCGCACCTGGTCGAGCGGCTGCAGAGCGAGGCGCACGCCGGCAAGCGTCACGAGCCCTACGGCGGCGTGAGCGAGCTGGTGCCGGGCACCGGACCCCGTCAGGGACCGAACGACCCCGACCCCACCTGAGCAGGACCCCCGTCCTCGTGACGGGGCCGCAACGCTGAACCCGAGAGGCCCAGGACCGTCATGGTTCTGGGCCTCTCGGGTTCGACCGGAGGCGTACGGCACCATGACGGGGTGCCGCTGGACCCCACCCCCCGAGTGCCCGAGGTCCCCGAGGCCGTCTCCGCCCGAGCGCTGCTGACCGTGAGCGGTGCCGACCGACCCGGGGTCACCGCGCGACTGTTCACCGCGCTGGCCGGGGGCGCGCCCGCCGTCGAGGTGCTCGACGTCGAGCAGGTCGTGGTGCACGGCCAGCTCGTGCTGGGGGTCGTCGTCGGCGCGCTGGCCGGGGAGGACGCGGTCGACGAGCGAGCGCTGCTGCAGCACCTGGGGCGGCTCGCGGCCGATGTCTCCGCCGACGTCGGCGTGCGAGTCGACGTCGAGGCGGCCACCGCGGGACCGGTGGCGGTCCCGGCCGGCCGGCCGCACCACGTCATCCTGCTGGGCCGCCCGGTGGCGCCCGAGGCCGTCGCCGGCGCCGCGCGCAGCATCGCCGCCGTCGGCGGGAACATCGATGCCATCCGCCGGCTCTCCGACTACCCGGTGACCAGCTTCGAGCTGACCGTCTCCGGCGCCGAGGCCACGGCGCTGCGGACCGCCCTGGCGTCGGTGGCCGCCACCACGGGCACGGACATCGCCGTGGAGCAGGTCGGGCTGGCCCGGCGCAGCAAGCGGCTGATCGTGCTCGACGTCGACTCCACCCTGGTGCGCGGCGAGGTCATCGACGAACTGGCCGCCCGGGCCGGCCGGGCGGCCGAGGTCGCCCGGATCACCGCCGCCGCCATGAACGGGGAGCTGGACTTCGCCGAGTCGCTGCGCAAGCGGGTCGCGGTCCTGGCCGGTCTGCCGGCGGAGGTGCTCGACGAGGTGCGCGAGGCGCTCGTGCTCACCCCGGGTGCGCGCACGCTCATCCGCACCCTGCAGCGGCTCGGCTTCCGCTGCGGCATCGTCAGCGGCGGGTTCACCCAGATCACCGACCCGCTGGCGGAGAGCCTGGGGCTGGACTTCGCGGCGGCGAACACCCTCGAGGTGATCGACGGCAGGCTGACCGGCGGGCTGGTGGGCGAGATCGTCGACCGGCCGGGGAAGGCGCGCGCCCTGGCCCGGTTCGCCGCGCAGTACGGCATCCCGCTGGACCAGACCGTGGCCGTGGGCGACGGGGCGAACGACCTGGACATGCTCAACACCGCGGGTCTCGGCATCGCCTTCAACGCCAAGCCGTTCGTCCGCGAGCAGGCGCACACGGCGCTCAACCAGCCCTACCTCGACGCGGTGCTCCAGGTGCTGGGCTTCACCCGCGACGAGGTCCTCGACGCCTCCTAGGGACTTCCTGCACCGGAGGTCCCTAGGAGGGGCGGTGGACTGTGCCCTCCAGCGCGACGCCGGCGGTGCGCAGCTGGTCGAGGGCTGCCTCGGTGGTCGCCTCCGAGACGCCGGCGGTGAGGTGCAGCAGCACCCGGGTGCTCAGTCCGTTCGCGACCGCGTCGAGAGCCGTGGCCCGCACGCAGTGGTCGGTGGCGATGCCGACGACGTCGACGGCGTCCACCTCCCGCTCCCGCAGCCAGTCCGCCAGGCCCACGCCGGCGGCGGAGCCCTCGAAGCCCGAGTAGGCGGCGGCGTACTCACCCTTGTCGAACAGGGCCTCGATGGGTGCGCGGTCCAGCGCGGGGTGCAGCTCCACCCCGTCGGTGCCGACGACGCAGTGCCGCGGCCAGGTGTCGACGAAGTCCGGCGTCTCGGAGAAGTGCGTCCCCGGGTCGATGTGGTGGTCCCGCGTGGCGACGACGTGGTCGTAGCCGCCGGCCGCCATGTGCTCGGTGATCGCCGCGGCCACCGCGGCGCCACCCGCGACGGCCAGGCTGCCGCCCTCGCAGAAGTCGTTCTGCACGTCGACGACGATCAGGGCGCGGGTCATCTCTTGAGTCCTTTCCGGCCCCGTCCAGGGCACCGCCGCGAGCTTGCGAGTGGTGGGGAGGACGGGGTCCTCTTACACGGTGTCGAGCACGGGCTCGCCGCGGGACAGCGCGAACGCCTCCGGCGGCAGAGCAGCGCGGGCCTTCTCGTGGTGGGCCTTGGCCCGGCCCAGCGCCTCGGCGGGGGCGAGCGGCTCGCAGAGCTCTCCGCCCCGGACCAGGGGGACGAGCAGGTCGCGGTCTCCGTCCCGGGGGGAGACGGGTGCGGCGGTGACCAGCTCGGCGGTGGCGATGCCGTCGCCGTCGTGCCGGCGGACGGCGGACTTGCGGCCACCCACGGAGAGCTTGCCCTCGCTCTTCTTCGCCACCGGGACCCCGTCGCGCTCGACCAGCTTGTAGACCATGCCGACCGTGGGCGCCCCGGAGCCGGTGACCAGCGAGGTGCCGACGCCGTAGCCGTCGACCGGGGCGGCCATGAGACCCGCGATCGCGTACTCGTCCAGGTCGCTGGTCACGGTGATGCGGGTCCCCGTGGCGCCGAGCGAGTCGAGCAGCTCGCGGGCGTGCGCGGCCAGGGTGGGCAGGTCACCGGAGTCCAGGCGGATGCCGCCGAGTCCGGGCCCGGCGATCTCGACGGCGTTGCGGATGCCCTGGTCGACGTCGTAGGTGTCCACCAGCAACGTCGTGTCGACGCCGAGCGCGTCCACCTGCGCCCGGAACGCGGAGCGCTCGTCGTCGTGCAGCAGGGTGAAGGCGTGCGCGCTGGTGCCCGTCGTCGGCACTCCGTAGCGCCGTCCGGCCTCGAGGTTGGAGGTGGCGGCGAAACCGACCAGGTGCGCGGCGCGGGCGGCGGCGACCGCCGCCTCCTCGTGGGTGCGCCGCGAACCCATCTCGATGCAGGGCCGCTCGCAGGCGGCGGACACCATCCGCGCCGCGGCGGAGGCGATCGCGCTGTCGTGGTTGAGCACCGACAGCGCGAGGGTCTCCAGGAGCACGCCCTCGGCGAACGGCGCCCGCACCGTGAGCACGGGGGAGCCGGGGAAGTAGAGGTCGCCCTCGGCGTAGCCGTCGATGTCGCCGGAGAAGCGGAAGTCGGCCAGCCAGTCGAGCAGCCGGGCGTCGGTGAGCCCCTGCTCCCGGAGGGCGGCGATCTCGTCGTCGCCGAACCGGAAGTACGGCAGTGCTTCCAGCAGGCGCCCGGTGCCGGCGAGCACGCCGTAGCGGCGGCCGTGCGGAAGGCGGCGCGCGAAGACCTCGAAGACGCAGTCCCTGGCCGCGGTGCCGTCGGCGAGCGCCGCGGCGACCATCGTCAGCTCGTACCGGTCGGTGAAGAGTGCGGGGGCCGGTGGGGGAGTGAGCCCGGTGTCCACAGCCATGATCGGGAAGCCTAGGCGGGGGCCGGGACGGGGGCAGTTCGGCGTCCTAAGGTGGACCCGTGGCCGGACCGCTCGCTCCGACTCGGACACCCGAGACGACGGAAGAGGAACACGGCGACCTCGACCGTCCGTGGGTCACGATCGTCTGGAACGACCCCGTCAACCTCATGACGTACGTGACGTTCGTGCTGCAGGAGCTGTTCGGCTACGACGAGCCGACCGCGACCACGCTGATGCTGCAGGTGCACCATGACGGGAAGGCCGTCGTGAGCTCGGGCCCGCGCGAGCGCATGGAGCACGACACGAGCCGGCTGCACGCCTACGGGCTCTGGGCCAGCTACCAGCGGGACTCATGAGGCCCTTCCGCGCCGCCCGCGGGGGCGGGAGCCTGGTCGCCGGCCTCGAGCCGGCCGAGGCCGGCATCCTCGGCCTGCTGCTGGACCAGCTCGAGCAGCTGCTCACGGCCGACCCCGACGACGTCGGCGCCGACCCGGTGCTGGGGCGCCTCTTCCCCGACGGCCACCGCTCGGACCCGGCGATGGCGGCCGACTACCGCGACCTGACCGAGTCCTCGCTGCGCAGCGCGAAGGCCGACGACCTCGCGACGATGCGGGCCTCGCTGCCCGCCGGTGGCGGCGACGTCACCCTCGATCCCGACCAGGCCGGCGCGTGGCTGCGGACGAGCAACGACCTCCGCCTGGCCCTCGGCACCCGTCTGGACATCACCGAGGACAGCGAGCCGCCGGAGGAGGTGGCCGACGAGGAGGACCAGCAGCTGGCCGTCTACTACTGGCTCACCGCCCTGCAGGGGTCGCTCGTCGACGCGCTGGTCGCCGCTCGCTCCGGCCGAAGGTGAGCAGCACGAGCGCCGCCAGCAGCAGGTCGAGCACGAAGAAGACGTAGACCATCCCGTGCAGCTCGACGTCCTTGATCCAGGCGCCGACGCACGAGACCAGCGTGATCGCGGACAGCGCCAGCACCAGCAGCAGGACCAGTGCGCGCATGGTCACCAGGAGGACGACGGAGAGGCGGTCGTTCGGGTCGCCGGTGACGTAGCCCCGGTGCCGGAACATCCCCCGGGCGCCGAGCACCAGTGCGGGCAGGGCGATCAGGAGGACACCGGCGATCAGCAGAGCTTCGTCCCACACGAGGCCCGACCGTATCGGTCGCGAGGCCGGCCCCGCGTCAGGGTCCCGGCCCGAGCTGGTGAGGGTCGGGGGGACGCGGGGTCCTTCTACTAGACTGGGCCCGTGCTGCGCATCGACCGCGCGACCTACGACGCCATCGTGGCCCACGCCCGGGAGGACCACCCGGACGAGGCCTGTGGCGTCGTCGCCGGGCCCGAGGGCACCGAGCGCCCCGAGCGCTTCATCCCGATGCTCAACGCCGCGCGCTCGCCGACGTTCTACGAGTTCGACTCCGCCGACCTGCTGCGGCTGTACCGGGAGATGGACGACCGCGACGAGTGGCCGGTCGTCGTCTACCACTCGCACACCGCCACCGAGGCCTATCCGTCGCGCACCGACGTCGGCTACGCCTCCGGCCCGGCCGCGGACCCGCGCACCCACTACGTGCTGGTCTCCACCCGGCACCACGAGAAGCAGACCGGCCTGGTCGACGACGAGGTCGAGTTCCGCAGCTTCCGCATCCTCGACGGCGAGATCCACGAGGAGGACGTCGAGGTCGTCGAGTCCTACCTCTTCGGCCACTCGCCGACCACCGTCGTCTACGACTGAACGACGGGCCTCCCCGTCGCCGCGGAATCCCGCGCGACGGCCGGGCGTTGGGCCCGCTAGACGCACCACGACGCTGCGCGCTGCGCAGCGTCCCCCGATCCCGTTTGAACTCCCGAGGAGAACGCACGCCATGGCCATCGAGGTCCGGATCCCGACCATCCTGCGCACCCACACCGGCGGCAACAAGACCGTGCAGGGCAGCGGCGCCACCCTGTCCGCGCTGATCGACGACCTCGACGCGCAGCACTCGGGCCTGAAGAACCGCCTCGTCACCGAGGAGGGCAAGCTGCACCGCTTCGTCAACGTCTACGTCAACGACGAGGACGTGCGCTTCACCGGCGCCCTGGACACCGAGGTCAAGGACGGCGACTCGGTGACGATCCTCCCGGCGGTCGCCGGCGGCTGCTGACGCAGCCGTCCCGTCCCGCCCGCCCCTCCCGGAAGAGCTCCCATGGCCCGCTTCGCCTCCCTCGTCGACTCGCTCGGCGGCACCCCCCTCGTGGGGCTGCCGAACCTGTCGCCGACTCCTGACGTCCGGCTGTGGGCCAAGCTCGAGGACCACAACCCGACCGGCTCCATCAAGGACCGCGCCGCGATCAAGATGATCGAGGCGGCCGAGAAGGAGGGGCTGCTGCAGCCCGGCTCGACCATCCTCGAGCCGACGAGCGGCAACACCGGCATCTCGCTGGCCATGGTCGCCCGCCAGCGCGGCTACAAGCTGATCTGCGTGATGCCGGAGAACACCTCGGTGGAGCGCCGGCAGCTGCTGGAGATGTACGGGGCGCAGATCATCTCGTCGCCCGCGGCCGGCGGCTCCAACCAGGCCGTCGCCATGGCCAAGGAGCTCGCCGCCGAGCACGACGACTGGGTGATGCTCTACCAGTACGGCAACCCGGCCAACGCCCAGGCGCACTACGAGGGCACGGCCCCGGAGATCCTCGCCGACCTTCCGTCGATCACCCACTTCGTCGCCGGTCTGGGGACGACGGGGACGCTCATGGGCTGCTCCCGCTACTTCCGCGAGCACAAGCCCGGCGTGCAGGTGATCGCCGCCGAGCCCCGCTACGGCGAGCTCGTCTACGGCCTGCGGAACATCGACGAGGGCTTCATCCCCGAGCTCTACGACGCCTCGCTGCTGGACTCGCGGTTCTCCGTGGGCCCGGACGACGCCATCCACCGCACCCGCCAGCTGGTGGAGCGGGAAGGCATCTTCGCCGGCATCTCGACCGGCGCGATCCTGCACGCCGCCCTCGGCATCGCGGACAAGGAGGTGGCGGCCGGTCGCAAGGCCGACATCGTCTTCATCGTCTGCGACGGCGGCTGGAAGTACCTCTCCACCGGCGCCTACGCCGGCTCGCTGGAGGAGGCGACCTCCGCGCTGGAGGGCCAGCTCTGGGCCTGAGGCCTCGAGCCGTCCCCCCGGCCGCCGTGACGCGCGCCGGAGGCCCTGGCGTGCCGGACCTCCGTGCGCTGCACTGGTCACGGTGCGCGGGACGACGTCGTGCCGTGCACCGGCTCTGACCGTGCGCACGAGACGAGGGAGCAACGGATGACAGCCACCACCGAGACCGGCGACGTCACCGGCACGAAGGACAAGGACTACAACCTTCTCTGGTACACCGAGGCCTGCCTCAGCAACGCGCTGCGTCTGGAGTCCTACATCAAGGACGCCGAGCGCGACGGGGACACCGAGGCGGCGGATCTCTTCCGCAAGGCCCAGGCGGACAGTCGCAAGGGCGCAGAGCAGGGGAAGGCGCTGCTGCGCAGCAGGTTGTCCGGCTGAGGATCGCAGCCGGTCCATCGCACACGAGAGCCCCCTCCCCACCGGGAGGGGGCTTTCCACGTCCAACGGCGCCATCCGTCGGGTCCTGCCGCTAGCCTGTCCGGCGACATGGGGACGCAGCCAGGAGCCGACGCGCCGATCGGCATCTTCGACTCGGGGGTCGGTGGGCTCACCGTGGCCCGTGCGGTGCTCGACCAGTTGCCCGGTGAGGCGATCCGCTACATCGGGGACACCGCGAACGGGCCGTACGGGCCGCTGCCGATCGCCGAGGTGCGCCGGCACTCCCTGGCGGTGATGGACGACCTGGTCGCCGACGGCGTGAAGATGCTGGTCGTGGCCTGCAACTCCGCCAGTGCCGCGTCGCTGCGCGACGCCCGCGAGCGCTACGACGTGCCCGTCGTCGAGGTGGTGCTGCCCGCGGTCCGCCGGGCGACCGCCGCCACCCGCAACGGGCGCATCGGCGTGATCGGCACCCAGGCGACGATCACCAGCGGCGCGTACGAGGACGCCTTCGCCGCGGTGCCGGGCATCAGCGTCACCAGCGCGGCGTGCCCGAGCTTCGTCGACTTCGTCGAGCGCGGCGTCACCAGCGGTCGGCAGTTGCTGGGCCTGGCGCAGTCCTACCTCGACCCGCTGCTGGCCGCCGGCGTGGACACCGTCGTCCTGGGCTGCACGCACTACCCCCTGCTGACCGGCGTCCTCTCCCTGGTGCTCGGTGACGAGGTCACGCTCGTGTCCAGCGCGGAGGAGACCGCCAAGGACGTCCACCACGTGCTGACCCGGGCCGACCTGCTCCGCGACGAGGAGGCGCCGCCTCCGCAGCACGCCTTCCTCGCCACGGGCGACCCCGAGCCGTTCGCCCGGCTGGGCCGCCGGTTCCTCGGGCCCGAGGTGGGGTCGGTGCTGCGCGCCGGGGCAGTGGGTGCCGCGTGAGACTGACCGTCGTCGGCTGCTGCGGAAGCGGCCCCGGGCCGGAGTCGCCGGCCTCGTGCTACCTGCTCGAGCACGACGGGTTCCAGCTGGTCGTCGATCTGGGCAACGGCGCCTTCGGGGCGCTGCAGCGGACGATCGACCCGGCCGCGGTCGACGCCGTCTTCCTGTCGCACCTGCACGCCGACCACTGCCTCGACGTCGCCCCGTTCGTCGTGTGGCACCGGTACTCCGGCCGGTCGCCCGGGAAGCTGGTCCCGCTGTACGCCCCCGTGGGCGCCGAGCGCCGGCTGGCGGTCGCCTACGACATCGACGGCGACGGGCTCACCGACGTCTTCGACTTCGTGCCGGTCGGCGCCGGTGCCTTCGAGCTCGGTCCGTTCCAGGTCGAGCTGGCCCGCACCGCGCACCCGATCGAGACCTACGCCGCCCGCTTCACCGCCGGCGGGCGCTCGCTGGTCTACACCGGTGACACCGGACCCTGCGAGCGCGTGGTCGAGCTGGCCCGCGGCGCCGACGTGCTCCTGGCCGAGGCCGCGCACCCCGACGGCGACCCCGACCAGCCGCCGGGGCTGCACCTCACCGGGCGGCAGGCCGGCGAGCACGCCGCCGCCGCCGGCGTGGGGCGGCTCCTGCTCACGCACATCCCCGCGTGGGTGGACCGGATCGGCCAGCTGGCCGCCGCCAGCGAGGCGTTCGCGGAGACCGAGCTGGTGAGCCCGGGACAGGTCTTCGACCTGTAAGCCCACTTCGGGGCGACGTGCGCTTGCCGGGCCGCCGTCCGGCGGGCAGCGTGACCGCCGTGGTGGACGACGAACGGGCCGGCGTCGCGCTGTCGAGCCTGGACTCCCCGCTGGGCGACGACCTCGGCGTGGTCAAGCGCGACCTCGTCGACTACCTCGACGCCGTGGCCGACCGGCTGGTGCCGCAGCTGGCCGGCCGCCCGCTGTCGGTCAAGCGGGTGCGGCCCGGTCAGCCGCCGTTCATGCAGCGCAACGTCAGCAAGGGCGCGCCGGACTGGGTGCGCACCGTGGCCGTGTGGTCGGAAGGCTCGCACCGCGAGATCCAGCAGGTGCTGTGCGACGACCGCCGGACGCTGTTGTGGCTGGGCAATCAGCGAGCCGTCGAGCTGCACGTCCCCTTCTTCCGGGTCGAGCACCCCGAGCCGACCGGGCTGGTGCTCGACCTCGACCCGCCCGAGGGTGCGGACTTCGCGACGGTCGTGGCCGCCGCTCGGCTGGTGCGGCGGGCGCTGGACGAGGCCGGGCTGGGTGGCGCGGTGAAGACCAGCGGCTCCAAGGGGCTGCACGTCGTCGTCCCGGTGCGGGGCGCTCCGTTCGAGGACGTCGCCGCGGCGACCCGGGCCCTGGCCGCGCGCACCGCGGCGCTCGATCCGGACCTGGCGACCACCGCCTACCTGGTGCAGGACCGGGGCGGACGGGTCTTCGTCGACTCCACCCGCTCGGGGCAGGCGACGATCGTCGCGGCCTACAGCCCGCGCACCAGGCCGGGGCTGCCGGTCTCCTTCCCGGTCGGCTGGGACGAGCTGGACGACGTCCGTCCGGCCGACGTCACGGTGACGACGGCGCCGGACCTGCTCGGGGACCGCGATCCCTGGGCCGAGGCGTTGCCGGACCCGCAGCGGCTGCCCGCGGAGGTCGTGGCCGAGGGCCACACGATCCCGGTCGCCCGGGTCGCGGCGATGCACGAGGGCAAGCGCCGCAAGCGCGCCCGGGAGGCCGCCGGCACGGAGGACTGACATCGCCAGGAGGCGCGTCCACACGCGGGCGTGGCGTCCACAGATGTCCTGCGATCCGGTCCTGCCGTAGCGCCGCGCCCAGGCTCGGAGCATGACACAGGACCCGCAGACCCTCGCCTGGCTCGACCAGGAGGACGCCCATCTCGCTCAGGTCATCCGCCAGCACGGCTGGGCGGTGCAGTACGTCTTCCCGCACGACGAGGAATCCGGCATGCCCGCCTTCGGATACACGGTCGGGCTGTTCGGGCTCGGCCACCCGGAGCTGGTCGTGGTCGGTCTGAGCTCCACGGGGGCGCACGGCATCCTGCAGCACGTCGCGAGGCTCGTGGCCGACGGGCGCAACCTGCTCCCCGGGGAAGCGGTACCGCCACCGGCCGGTTCCGGCGCGCACGCGGTCGTCGTCGAGAACGTGCCCAACCCGGGGGAGGTGCTGTTCGTGGCCAACCGCTTCTACCGGCGGCCCGACGAGTACTCCGTGCCGGCCTTCCAGCTCACCTGGGCGCACGTCGACGGCGCCTACCCGTGGGACGACCACTATCCGTGCGGGCCGGACTGCCAGCCGCGGCCGGGGGAGTGGCGGGCGTGAGCCTCAGCCGAGGCCGAGCTCGCGGCGCAGCTTGGCGACGTGCCCGGTTGCCTTGACGTTGTAGGCGGCCTTCTCGATCCGACCCTCGGCGTCGACGACGAAGGTCGAGCGGATGACTCCCACGACCTCCTTGCCGTACAGCTTCTTCGGCCCGTACGCGCCGTACGCGGTCAGCACCGCCTTGTCCGGGTCGGAGACCAGCGTGATCTGCAGCTCCTCCTTCTCGCGGAAGCGCTGCAGCTTCTCGACCGGGTCGGGGGAGATGCCGATGATGTCCAGCCCCGCCTCGGCGAGCTCGCCGGCCGAGGCGGTGAAGTCGATCGCCTGGGTGGTGCAGCCCGGGGTCAGCGCGGCCGGGTAGCAGTACACGATTACCCGTCGCCCGCGGTACGACGAGAGCGACACCGGGTTGCCGTCGGCGTCGGGCAGCGTGAACTCCGGTGCCGCGTCGCCGGGGGAGAGCCGGGCGGGGGCGGTGTCGGTGCTGCTGTCGGTCATGCCCGGCATCCTGCCGTGTGCTGTCGGCGCGTGGGCACCGGGTCCATCCCTCCGGTCCACCTCTCCGGTCCACGTCTCCCGGTCAACCGGCGAGGAACGAGAACCGCACCTGCCGCTGGTGGTTGTCGGTGTTGGTGTCGACCAGGCAGATGCGCTGCCAGGTGCCCAGCTGCATGCGGCCCTCCAGCACCGGGACGCTGGCGTGCGGCGGCACGAAGGCCGGCAGCACGTGGTCGCGGCCGTGACCGGGGCTGCCGTGCCGGTGCCGCCACCGGTCGTCGCGGGGCAGCAGCTCGTCGAGCTGGGCGAGCAGGTCGTCGTCGCTGCCCGAACCGGTCTCGATGACTGCGATCCCGGCCGTGGCGTGCGGGACGAACACGTGCAGCAGTCCGTCGGTCTCCTGGCGCACGAACTCGGCGCACTCGTCGGTCAGGTCCACGACGACCGGCACGCCCCCGGTCCGGACGGCACGCAGCTCGGATCGCATGCGGTCGATCCTGCCCGTCCCGTCGTCCCCCCGCGTACCGGACGCCGGCATGCCGCGCTGCCGGGATCAACCGGACCCGTCGGGGGCCCGCTCCCCGGCGACCACCGCGCGCAGCCGGGCGACCTCCGCCGTCAGCGCCACCAGGTCCTGGCGGGTGACCGCCTCGGACTCCTCGCTGGCCTGCTGCACCCGCTCCACCAGCCACGATGGAACGTCGCGGTGATCACGCCGAGGAGAGCGATCCCGGTGAGCATGAGCCCGGCGGCGATGGCGCGACCCTGACCGGTGACCGGGAAGCGGTCGCCGTACCCGACGGTCGTGACGGTGGCGAACGACCACCAGAGCGCGTCGCCGAACGCCTCGATGTTCGCGCCGGGGCGGCCGCGCTCGGCGTCGAGCACGGCCAGCGCGGCGATGAACATGAGCAGCGTCGTCGCGCCGACGACGTACACCGCCACCCGGCCGCGCAGCGAACGCCCGGCGTGCCGGTTGAGCACGTTGAGCAGCGTCACGAGCCGGAGCAGCCGCAAGGGCCGCAGCAGCGGCAGGACGATGACCGCGAGATCCGGCAGATGGGTCCGGACGAACCGGGTGCGGTCCGCCGACAACCAGACACGCGCGGCGTAGTCCACCGCGAACCAGATCCACGCCAGCCAGGTGACCCAGCGGAGGACGGAGCGCCAGGGTTCGGCGAGCCCGGGATCGATGATCGGCCACGCGTAGGCGACGAGGAACAGGAGCGCTGCGAGGGTGAGGATCCAGTCGGTGGCGTCCTCCCACCGTTCCCGTCGCGGATCGTCCGATGGGGTCACGGCCACGTCCGCCGACGCTATCGCCGGGCGGTGATCCCGGCTCGAGGAGGAGCGGTTCCGGGGCGCACTACTGTCGGCAGACGTGACCCGCCCCGACGGCCGTACGGCTGACCAACTCCGCCCGGTGACCATCACCCGCAACTGGCTCGACCACGCCGAAGGCTCGGTCCTGGTGGAGTTCGGCCGCACTCGCGTGCTGTGCGCCGCGAGCGTGACCGAGGGCGTACCGCGCTGGCGCAAGGGCTCGGGCCTGGGCTGGGTCACCGCCGAGTACTCCATGCTGCCGCGCGCCACCCACACCCGCAGCGACCGCGAGTCGGTCAAGGGCAAGATCGGCGGCCGCACCCACGAGATCAGCCGGCTCATCGGCCGCTCGCTGCGCGCCTCCATCGATCTGGGCGCGCTGGGGGAGAACAGCGTCGCGATCGACTGCGACGTCCTGCAGGCGGACGGCGGCACGCGCACCGCGGCGATCACCGGCGCGTACGTGGCCCTGGCCGACGCCGTCTCGTGGCTGGGGGAGCGCGGCAAGCTGGCCACGAAGCAGCCGCTGGTCCAGTCGGTGGCCGCCGTCAGCGTCGGCGTCATCGACGGGGAGCCGCGCCTCGACCTCGCCTACGAGGAGGACGTGCGCGCCGGCACCGACATGAACGTGGTCTGCACCGGCGACGGCGGGTTCGTCGAGGTGCAGGGCACCGCCGAGGGCGCGGTGTTCGACCGGCCGACCCTCGACGCGCTGCTCGACCTCGCCGTGGCCGGCTGCGCCGAGCTCACCCGGCTGCAGGCCGCCGCGCTCGCCCGATGAGCACCCGGCTCCTGCTCGCCACCCGCAACGCCGGCAAGCTCGCCGAGCTGCGCCGGCTGCTCGGTTCGGCCGTCCCCGGGGTCGAGGTCGTGGGGCTCGCCGACGTCGACGAGTACCCGGAGGCGCCCGAGACGGGGGCGACCTTCCGGGAGAACGCGCTGCTCAAGGCGCGCGAGGCTGTGCGGTACACCGGGCTGCCGGCCGTGGCCGACGACTCGGGGCTGACCGTGGACGCGCTCAACGGGATGCCGGGCATCCTGTCGGCCCGCTGGGCCGGCCGCCACGGGGACGACGCGGCCAACACCGCCCTGCTGCTCGCGCAGTTGGCCGACGTACCCGACGGACGGCGGGGCGCGGCATTCGTCTGCGCGGCCGCACTGGTGCTGCCGGGTGGCGCGGAGCGGGTGCTGGAGCGGGAGTGGCGGGGGACCGTCATCCGCGAGGAGCGGGGCGGCAACGGCTTCGGCTACGACCCGGTCTTCGTGCCCGACGGGCTGGAGGTCACGTCGGCGGAGCTGTCTCCGGGCGAGAAGGACGCCCGCAGCCACCGCGGTCAGGCGTTCGCGGCGCTGGTGCCGGTGATCGCCGAGCTGATCACCGGCGAGTGAGGGTCAGTCCCGGCCGAGGCTGAACCAGTCGACGGCGGCGAGTTCGTCGCGCAGGGCGTCGTAGATCGGCGAGTCGCCCTCGGGGGCGGTGTGCCGGCCGGGGCGGTCGACGTCGGCCAGAGAGGCGATGGTCTCCAGGGCGCCCGGGCTCTCCGGGGCGCGGTGGCGGCCGACGGCTGTAGAGAGTTTGCTCATACCCCGCTCGGTCGGCGTCCCGCGTGCTGAGCCCGAGCGCTCGGGGCGGCTCGCTCACCCCGAAGGGTGAGGACGCCGCCGGCGGGCCGCGGCCCCGGCGGACCGGCACAGTGGGCGCATGCGGGTGGTCGTGGACGAGGTGCGGCGGCTGCGCTTCGACGACGGCACACCGGTGACCGCGGCCTCGGCGATCGCACCCCTGGGGGACGGGTGGCTGATCGCGCAGGACGACGCCACGTTCGCGGCCTGGCGCCGGCCCGGCTCGGTCACGACGGTGCGGGTGCTGCCTCCGGTCGAGGGTCACGACCGGTTCTCGGCGGCCGCGGGCACCAAGCCGCTCAAGCCCGATCTCGAGGTGGCGTGCCCGGCCGGGGTGGACGGCGAGCCGGCGGTCCTGCTGCTGGGCTCGGGGTCCTCGCCCCGGCGCATGCGCGGCGTCCTGGTGCGGCTGGTCGACGGCGCGCCGGTGGCCGCCGCCACCGATCTGACCGCCCTCTACGAGCGTGTCGCCCGGCGCCTGGACCGTTCCATGGACGAGCTGAACCTGGAGGGGGCCAGTCGGCACGGCGACCAGGTGCGCTGGTTCAACCGCGGCAATCTCGCCGCCGGGGTGCCGTCGGCGAGCGTCGACCTCCCGCTCGACGCGCTGGTCGCCGCGGTGCTGGGGCGCGGGGACGCCGGCTCGGTGCCGGTGGAGCGACCCCGTGTCTACGACCTCGGCGAGGTCGACGGCGTCGGCCTGGCGGTGACGGATGCGGTCGCGCTGCCGGACGGACGGGTGCTGCTCAGTGCCGCGGCGGAGGACACCCCCACTGCCATCGACGACGGCCCGGTCGTCGCCACCGCGCTGGCACTGGTGGACGACGAGACGGTCCTCGCTGTCGCACGGGTGGGGCAGGGGAGCGTCGTGCACAAGATCGAGGGGCTGGCCCTGCGCGCCGTCGACGGCGACGTCGTGCACCTGCTCGCGGTCGTGGACGACGACGACCCGGGCCTCCCGTCGGCCGAAATGGACGTCCGCGTCGAGCTCTGAAGCCGGTCAGTGGGCGGTGCCCGACGGCATCCGGTCGTCGTCCGCGTCGATCCTGAGGGCCGCCGCCCGGTCGGCGAGGGCGAGAGTGGCGCGGGCGATCCCCGCCCCGATGACGACACCGAGGGTGTTCATCGACCAGTCGTTGGTGTCGCAGGTCCGGCCGATCGCGGGCACGAGTGCCTGGACGGCTTCGATCCCCACCGACAGCGCCGAGCCCGCCACGAGCACCGCCCACGGGCGGCGGGTCGCCAGCGTGGCGAACACGACCGCCGGCAGCAGCAGCGCGACGTTGGCCAGGAGCTCCACCCGGCCGAGGGCGGGCAGGGCGAACTGGACCGTGCAGCCGCGGTCGCCGGTGCGTCCCGTCGGGGCCAGCGTCAGCACGAGGACCGCCAGCACCGACAGCCCGGCGAGCGCGGGGAGCAGCCGGGAGTTCGGCCGGCCGAGCCGGAGCGCTGCGGTCCCGACGCCGGCGCAGGCGAGCGCGACCAGGGCGAGGGCCAGGGGCACGAGCTCCGAGTGCTCCAGCAGGACGTTCGTGATCATCGGGGGCTGAGCGTAGGTGTCGACCGCCGGGTGCTCGGGGCGCCGTGCCGGGCGACGTCAGGGCGCGCTCCCGCTGCGGGCCGGGCTCGGAGCCGGCGCCTGACACAAATGGCTGCCCGACGACGAGCGTGAAGCGACGTGGGCCGAACTCGGCCTCACCCTCGACGACTTCTGACGGCGTGAGCGTCGCGGTGCAGTCGCGCGCCGGGGGACTCGCCGTCGTGCGGGAGGCGGGAGTCGAACCCGCACGCCCGAAGGCACCAGATCCTAAGTCTGGCGTGGCTGCCGTTACACCACTCCCGCGTCGACCCCGGAGTCTAGGAGTCCCCCGGCCGGGTGCAGGGGCAGACCGTGGACGGGCTGTCCCGCGCTGCGTCTGGCAGGCTGTCGACGTGCCTCGCGACCCCCGACAGATCCAGCTGGAGATCGACGCCGCCCGCGAGTCGCTGGCGGCCACGCTGGACCAGCTGACCTACCGGACGAGCCCCAAGCGCTGGCGGGCGAAGGGCCAGGAGGCCGTCGTGCGCTTCCTGCAGACGCCCGCCGGGATGGCCACCGTCGGCGCCGTCGGCGTGTTCGTCACCTTCGTCGTCGTCCAGCGGGTCCGGCACCGCAACGACTGACCGATGCCTGCCCGCCGCGATCCCGTGGGTCCCGGGCAGGAGTCGGTCTGGGACTACCCCCGGCCACCCTCGGCCGAGGTGACCCCGCGCCACGTCGTCGTCGAGTTCGGCGGGCGGGTGCTCGCCGAGACCCGGCGGGCGGTGCGGGTGTGCGAGACCAGCCATCCGCCGGTCTTCTACGTGCCCCGGGCCGACGTGGCCACCGACCTGCTGCAGCGGGCGGGAGGCGGGTCGTGGTGCGAGTGGAAGGGTGCGGCGACGTACTGGGACGCTGTCGTCGACGGCCGCCGCGTCGCCTCGATCGGCTGGTCGTACGAGCAGCCGACGACGGGCTTCGAGCATCTCGCCGGCGCGATCGCCTTCTACCCGGCGCGGGTGGAGCGGGCCACGGTGGACGGCGAGGTCGTCCGGCCTCAGGCCGGCGGGTTCTACGGCGGCTGGATCACCGACGAGGTCGTCGGCCCGTTCAAGGGGGAGCCGGGCACCCTCGGCTGGTGAGCGAGCGGGAAGTCAGATCCGCGCGCCGTGGAAGCGCAGCAGGGGGATCGCGACGGAGTCGACGACGGTCTCCGCGAAGGCCTCGTCGACCGGCTCGCCGTTGACCAGCCAGCGCTGCACGATCGGGGCGCCGATCGCCTCCGCCACCACGGAACCGGAGAAGCCAGGGCCGATCTCGCCGCGCTGCTCGGCGCGCACCCACATCTCGTCGAACGTGCTCCGCCACACCGCCATCGGTCCGCGGCGGAAGGCCTCGGCCAGCGCCGGGTGGTGCTGCATCGAGGAGAGCAGCGCCTGGGTGGCGGCGCCGCCCGGGCTGTTGACCAGCGCGACCAGCGAGTGCAGGAGAGCGCGCAGGTCGCCCTCGAGCGTGCCGGTGTCGACGGGCTCGGCCTCGGCGGCGTTGAGCTCGGAGACCGTGTCGACGACGAGGTCCTCCTTCGTGCGCCAGCGGCGGTAGATCGTCGCCTTGCCGACGCCGGCCTCCGACGCGACGGCGTCCATGGTCAGCGCGCCGTAGCCCACGTCGGCGAGCAGCCGGAGGATGGCAGCCCGGATCACTTCGTCGCGGCTCGGGTCGCGGGGCCTGCCACCACGGCTCGGACGGACGTCGGTCGAGGAGAGAACCGCCATGCCCGAACCATAGATCCTCGACCTGTGCGGATGATCGACAACCGTCGCCGGACGTCGTCGACGAGAGCATCCGGGACACGCCCCCGCGTTCGTGCACGATCCCGTCCGGGTGGGTCATCCTGCAGGCGTGGGAACCCTCTGCGGCAGCGTCTGCGGCTGCCGGCAGCACTGGGCGGTCCCCGGCCGCGCCTCCCGTGCCCTGCTGGCCACCTCGGTCGGCCACGTGCTGCCCACCGTCTCGCGGACGGCCAAGGCAATGGGTCTGCGCGTGCAGACCGCACCCCAGCTGGTCGACGTCGTCGACCCCAAGGGCGGCCCGGGGCTCGAGCGGCTGTTCCAGAAGCTCGCCCGCGAGCTCACCGCCGCGGAACTGGACGCGGTCCGCGTGGCCGTCGACCCGCCGGGCGACGGGCCCGCGCTCACCGCGAGCCTGCTGACCGCACCGAGTCTCGCCGTCGAGCTCGCCCGCCGGGGCGTCACCGTCGAGGTCGGCGTCCTGGCCGAGGCAGAGTTCTGGTCGGCCTACCAGCCGATCGTGTCCCTGGCCGACCGCTCGGTCGTCGCGCACGAGGCGCTGCTACGCGGACTCGTCGACGGCCGGGAGATCGGTGGCGGTGACCTGTTCTTCGTGGCCGAGTCCGCCGGCTGGCTGCACCGGCTCGACCGCATCGGCCGGGAGTCGGCCATCGCCGGCGCGGTGCCGTGGCTCGGCGACCACGACCTGTTCGTCAACTTCAACCCGACCTCCATCCTGCGGCCCCAGGTCTGCCTGGCCAGTACCGAACAGGTGGCGCACACCGCCGGCATCTCGCCGCACCAGCTGGTCTTCGAGGTGGTCGAGTCGCACGCCGTCGCCGACCGCGGGCACCTGGTCTCGGTGCTGGAGCACTACCGGTCGCTGGGCTGGCGGGTCGCCCTGGACGACGTCGGCGCCGGCTGGTCGAGCCTGTCGCTGCTGGCCACCGTCCGCCCGGAGGTCGTCAAGCTGGACAAGGGCCTGGTGCAGGCCCTGCCGGACGACGGCGCCCGGACGGTCCTGAAGGCGGTGACCGACCTGGCCCACGACCTGGGCGCCGTCGTCGTCGCCGAGGGGGTCGAGACCGAGGAGCTGGCCGAGCAGGTCACCGCTCTGGGCGCCGACCTGGGGCAGGGCTGGCTGTTCGGGCGGCCGGTACGGCACGAGCGGCCGGTGCACGACGACGAGGGGCGCTGGCAGCCGGTCGGGGTCACCCGCTCCCGCTGACGCGCTCCCGAGGTCAGCGCAGGCCCCACCCGCTGAGCACCGGCCGGCCGTGCTCGTGCCCGAGGACGCCGTAGGCCGCCGGCGGCAGGGCGAACAGCGCCCCGGCCTCCGGGGGCAGGCCGAGCCAGCGCGCGGTGAGGATCCGCAGCACGTGCCCGTGGGCCACCAGCGCGACATCGCCGTCGACCGGGCGCGCCCGATGCAGCACGCGGTCCACGCGCGCTGCCACCTGCGCCAGGGTCTCGCCGGGTGTGTCGCCGGCCACCGCGCCGTCGGCCCAGATCGACCACTCGCGGCCGAGCTGCGTGCCGATCTCCGCCGTCGTCAGGCCCTCGTAGCCGCCGTAGTCGAGCTCGACCAGATCGGCATCGGTGCCGGTCGGCACCAGCCCGGCCAGCTCGGCGGTGCGTCCGGCCCGCTGCAGCGGGCTGACCCACACCTCGGCGAAGGCGCGCGACGCGAGCCGGTCGCGCACCGCCCGCGCCTGCTCCTCGCCCTCGGGCAGCAGTGGCAGGTCGGTGAGCCCGGTGTGCTTCCCGCTGCGGCTCCACTCCGTCTGGCCGTGCCGCAGCACCACGATCTCGCCCACGCCTGCCATCGAACACGCCGCCGGGAACACTCGCTCGCTCCAGCGTGCTGGCCGATGGCATGACCACCGCAGAGCTCAGCCACACGTTCACCATCGGCGGGGACCTTCCCGTCCACCGTCTCGGCTACGGCGCCATGCAGCTGCCCGGCCCCGGCGTGTGGGGTGAGCCGGCCGATCGCGCCGCCGCCGTCCGCGTCGTGCAGGCCGCCGTCGAGCAGGGCGTCGACTTCATCGACACGGCCGACTCCTACGGCCCCCTGGTCAGCGAGCAGATCATCGCCGAGGCCCTGCACCCGTACCCGGAGAACCTCGTCGTCGCCACCAAGGCCGGGCTGACCCGGCAGGGCCCCGGCATCTGGACGCCGGTCGGCCGGCCCGCCTACCTCAAGCAGCAGGTCGAGCTCTCGCTGCGGCACCTGAAGGTCGACCGCATCGACCTCATCCAGCTGCACCGCATCGACGCCGAGGTCCCTCTCGCCGACCAGCTCGGTGCCTTCGCCGAGCTCAAGGAGGAGGGCAAGGTCCGGCACATCGGCGTGTCCGAGGTGTCGGTCGAGGAGCTGAAGGCCGCCCGCGAGATCACCGAGATCGTCAGCGTGCAGAACCTCTACAACCTCACCACCCGGCAGAGCCAGGACGTGCTTGACTACGCCACCGCCGAGGGCATCGCGTTCATCCCCTGGTTCCCGATCGCGACGGGCAACCTGGCCGCGCCCGACAGCCCGGTGGCCGACATCGCCCGCGAGCTGGATGCCACCCCGGCCCAGGTCGCGCTGGCCTGGCTGCTGCAGAAGTCGCCGGTCATCCTGCCGATCCCGGGCACCAAGTCGGTCGACCACCTGACCGAGAACCTGGGTGCCGCCCGGCTCAGCCTCTCGGCCGAGGACATGGCCCGCCTCGACGCGCTGGCCTGAGCGCCCGCGCACGAATCATGCGAACTCGTGGCCATCGATAGCTGATGGCCACGAGTTCGCATGGTTCGACGCATCACCGCGGCCGGTCAGCCGACAGGGCTGCCCGGATCGCGGCGAGCACCTGCTGCGGACGACCGAGCACATCCGCGGAGGTGAAGCGGAGAACTGTCCACCCGGCGAGCACCAGGCCGTTCTGCCGCCGGAGGTCCTGGACGAACACCCGGCGGTCGCGGTGCACGTTGCCGTCGAACTCCACCAGCACCCGGTGATGAGGCCAGGCCAGGTCGACCTGCCCGAGGAAACGCCCCCCGTCCTGTACGACGTGCTGCAGGACCGGCCGGGGCAGTCCGGCTTCGTGGAGCAGCCAGCGGAGGACCGATTCCATCGGCGACCCGGCCAGGGGGTCGGCGCACGGAACAACTCTCCGGGCGGTCGCCACGCCGCGGCGTCCGGCTGACCGCGCCAGGATCGCTGGGAACTCGTCCCTCGGGAACCTCCGGGCCAGCATCTGGTCGGTGACAGCCAGCAGCGCGGCCGGTGGTACGACGGCGGCCAGGTCGATCCAGGTCCGGCTCGCGGACGTGACCACGACACCGTGCCGACGGCGCGTCTCCGCAGCGGGGATGTCGGAGAAGTGGAGTCGCCGGTCGCGGCGGTGGCGGCGCCGCACGCTGCGCGGCACTGTCAGGTGGATCCGCGGATCTGTCGCCACGAGCGGCACCTCGAAGCCCCACAGCCGCGCCGCGGTGAGGTGGCTGATCACCGTGTCCGGCGGCGCCCCGAGCAGGACGGCGTGGATGCGCTGAAGCTCGTCCGCGTCCTCGGGCAGGTAGGTGTCGCGCGACGAGCGGCGGACGGCGGCGTGCCGCAGCTGCCAGTCGGTGATGCCCTCCGCGAGGGCGCCACGCCGGTCCACAGGCCCGCGGACCCGCGGTGGGACGGGACGTGTCGGCACGCGGGGAGCCTGCCTGCGGTGCGGGTCCCCCCGTTGGCGCCGTCCACAGGGAGGCCGAGTCATGCGAAGTCGTGGTCATCGATCGCTGATGGCCACGAGTTCGCATGGCTCACGGGGGGACCCCGCTGCACCCCGGGGGTGAGCCACGCGTCACCATGACCGCGTGGACGCCGAGGACTTCCGTCAGATCAGGGACGCCGTTCGCCAGCTCGTGCGCGAGGAGGTCATCCCGCTCGAGGAACGGATCGAGGACGAGGACCGCATCCCCGACGAGCTGCGCGCGCAGATCGCCGAGATGGGCCTGTTCGGCTACGCGCTCCCCGAGGAGTACGGCGGCCTCGGCGTCACCATGAGCGAGGACGTCGAGCTCGCCATGGAGTTCGGCTACACGACGCCGGCCTTCCGGTCCCTGTTCGGCACCAACAACGGGATCTCCGGCCAGGTCATCGCCAAGTTCGGCACCGAGGCGCAGAAGAAGAAGTACCTGCCGGGGCTGTCCGCCGGTGAGCTGATCGGTTCCTTCGCCCTCACCGAGGCCGAAGCCGGCTCCGACCCGGCCGGGCTGCGGACGACAGCCCGCCGCGACGGCGACGGGTGGGTCATCAACGGCAGCAAGCGCTACATCACCAACGCGCCGCTGGCCGACCTGTTCGTCGTCTTCGCCCGGAGCAACCCGGAGGAGAAGGGTGGCCGCGGCATCTCCAGCTTCGTGGTGGAGACCTCGACGCCGGGGGTCACGGTCGGCCCCAAGGACAAGAAGATGGGCCAGTCCGGCGCCTGGACCGCCGAGGTCTTCTTCGACGACGTGCGGGTGCCCGCCGAGGCGCTGATCGGCGAGGAGGGGCGCGGCTACGCGAAGGCGCTCACCGTGCTCTCCCGCGGCCGGCTGCACATCGCCGCGCTCTGCGTCGGCATGGCCCAGCGGGTGCTCGACGAGTCGGTCGCCTACGCCGCCACCGCCAAGCAGGGCGGGGCGCCCATCGGCCGCTTCCAGCTCGTGCAGGCGATGCTCGCCGACATGCACGCCGAGCTCGTCGCCGGACGCAGCCTGGTGCGCGACGTCGCCGCCCGGTACGACTCGGGTGAGGACACCTCGGTCGGCCCCTCGTCGGCCAAGCTCTTCTGCACCGAGATGGTCGGCCGCTCGGTCGACAAGGCGGTCCAGGTGCACGGCGGCATGGGCTACCTGCGGACGACGCCGGTCGAGCGCTTCTACCGCGACGCCCGCCTGTTCCGCCTGTACGAGGGCACGAGCGAGGTGCAGCGGGTCATCATCGGCGGCGCGCTGCTGCGCGAGGCCGGCATGCAGCGTGGCTGAGAACGAAGCTCCGCCGGACCGTCTGCTCAGCCCGGAGGAGCGGGCGGTCCGCCGCGACGCCGTCGGGGAGCTGGGTGCGGCGCTGCGCGAGCTCGTCGACGCCGCCGTCCGCACCGAGGTGCCGCTCGACCGGCTGGCCGAGGCCACCCGGGCGGCCCGGGAGCTGACCGCCCTGCTGTCGGCGGACCTGCGCGAGCTGCACGAGATCGCGACCGTGGACGACCCGGCGACCGGCGAGCGCTGGTTCAGCCCGGTCTACGGTCCCGGCAGCCCGGTCGCGCCGCCGTTGGTCGTCGAGGACTTCCCCGGCGAGGGGCGCTGCACCGGCCGGGTCACCGTCGGCAAGCAGCACGAGGGCCCGCCCGGGCTGGTGCACGGCGGCGTCGTGGCCACCCTGCTGGACCACGTACTGGCGCGCGCGGCCCGGGGCGCCGGGCACGGCGGGCTGACCGGCAAGCTGACGATCACCTACCGCCGGCCGGCCCGGCTCGGCATCCCGCTGCTGGCCACCGGTGAGCTGGTCGAGGTCGAGGGGCGCCGCGCCACCGCGACCGCCCGTCTGGTGGCCGAGGACGATCCGGAGACCACGCTGGCCGAGGGTGAGGCGCTGCTCATCGCGCTGCGTCCCGAGCGGGCCTCGGAGGTCTTCGCGAAGACCGGCCGGGCGATCGGCGCCTGGACGTCCACCTCCTCGGACGGCTGAGGCGCTCAGTTCGCGCGAGGTCCCGGTGCGTTCGCCGGGTCGCCGGCCGGATCGAGCTCGGGCCCGGACGCCGGGCGCAGCAGCGCGCCGGGTCCTCCGGTGCCGGCACCCAGCGCGGCGACGAACTGGCGCAGCACCTCGTCACCGCGGTGGGCCGGCGTCCAGTCCAGCAGCGAGCGGGCGCGGGTGGTGTCCATGGCCGGCAGCGAGGTGCCCATGTCCAGCCAGCCCGGCTCGGTGGGTACGAGGTGGGCGGTGAAGGCAGCCTGCAGGGGCACGCGCAGGGCGAGAGCGGGCACCGGGATCCGGCGGGTGCCCAGCGCCTCGGCGATGCCGGCAGCGTCCAGCACCGGCTCGGCGGCGATGTTGAACGGGCCGGGCACCCGGCGGTCGACGATCCGCTCCAGCGCGTCGGCGACGTCGTCGGAGTGCACGAACGACACCGCCAGGTTCGGGAGGGGGAGGGGCAGCAGCCGGGCCAGCGCGCCGGGGACCTGCCGGGCGAGGGCGAAGACCAGCGGGCCCAGGAAGTAGCGGCCGATCTCGCTGCCCGCCTCCGGCTGGAGCACCAGCGTGGGCCGCGCGACCGACAGCACCGTGGGCGTCCGGTGCGCGAGGACCTGGCGCACGACGCGCTCGGCCTCGCTCTTGTCCCGGCTGTACTGGGAGCTCGGGATGCCGGTGGTCGGCCAGTCCTCGGTCACCCGCCGGCCGACGGCGCCCGCGGCGTACGCGCCGATCGAGGACATGTGCAGGAACTGCTCCACGCCGGCGGCGCTGGCTGCCCGGGCGACCCGCCAGGAGCCGTCGACGTTCACCTTGTGCAGCCGGTCGGGCTCGCGTCCGGGCTGCAGCGCCCAGGCGAGGTGGATCACGACGTCCGCGCCGTCCACGAACTCCGCCAGGACGGCGTCGCTGGCAGGGTCCCCCAGGTCGGCGGAGAACCACCGGACGCCGTCGTAGGGCGCCACCTCGGGCGGCACCCGGCGGGCCAGCCCGCGCACCTCCGCGACGCCGCTGCCGGGCCGGGTCAGCCGCCGCAGCAGCGCCGTCCCGACGTTGCCGCTCGCGCCGGTGACCGCGACGGTGGCGCCCTGCAGGTGTCCCGGGGAGAACTCAGCCATGACCTGCCGCTACCCGGACGCCCCGCGAGCAACCGGCGGCGCGGTCAGCCGAGGGAGAGTCCGCGCTCGGCGAGGGCCTCGCGCAGGATGCGCAGCGCCTTGGGGCCCACCCCGTGCAGCCGGGCGAGCTCCCGCTCGGGGACCCCGGCGAGCTGGTCCAGCCGGGTGTAGCCGGCCGCGCGCAGCGCACCGGTCGCCGGCGCGCCGATGGGCGGCAGGTCGGGGGAGCCGGTCATCGCGCCACCTCCCGGCCGGCCGAGGGGGCCAGCGACTCCTGGTCGAGCGCCTGGCCCCGTCGCTCCGGCAGGCCCCAGGTCGCCAGGGCAGCGAGGGTGAAGAAGGCCGCGAACGTGCCGAACACCAGTCCGTTGCCCCCGGCGTCGACGAGCGGTGGCACGCACAGCGGTGCGGCGATCGACGCCAGGCGGCCGAATCCTGCCGCGGCCCCGGCGCCGGTCGCGCGCAGCACGGTCGGGTAGACCTCCGGCGTCACCGCGTAGAGCGCGCCCCACGCGCCGAGGTTGAAGAAGGACAGCACCATGCCGGTGAGCAGGATGGTGGTGTCGCTGCCGGCCGCGGCGAACAGCCCGGCGCCCACGGCGGAGCCGACGAGGAACGTGGCCAGCGTCGGCCGGCGGCCCCACTTCTCGATCAGGTACGCGGCGACGGCGTATCCCGGCAGCTGGGCCAGCGTGATGACCAGCGTGTAGCCGAAGGACTTGGTCAGCGTGAAGCCGTTCGCGACCAGCAGGGTGGGCAGCCAGATGAAGGCGCCGTAGTACGCGAAGTTGATGCTGAACCAGACCACCCAGAGCGCCGCGGTCCTGGCCCGGGTGCCGGCTGCCCAGAGCGCTCTCGGGCCGGGCGAGGCGACCGGCTCCGGCAGCGGCGACTCGACCGCGGCCACTCCGGCCGACTGCTCGAACCGCCGTACCGCGGCCTCCGCCTCGTCGATCCGGCCGCGCGTCTCGAGGAAGCGCACCGACTCTGGCAGCCCGAACCGGACCACGGCGGCGTAGAGCGCCGGGAGCGCGCCGATGGCCAGTGCCCATCGCCATCCCTCGTCGCTGCGCGGGACGACGAAGAAGCCGACCAGTGCCGCCATGGTCCAGCCGAGCGCCCAGAACGCCTCGAGCCAGACGACCACCCGGCCGCGCACCCGTGCGGGGGCGAACTCGCTGACCAGCGTCGAGGCCACGGGCAGCTCGGCGCCCAGGCCCAGCCCGATGAGGAAGCGGAAGACCAGGAGCGCGCCGACCGACCAGGACAGCGCGGCGGCGCCGGTGGCCAGGCCGAACACCAGCAGGGTGAGCGCGAAGACCTGGCGCCGGCCGATCCGGTCGGCGAGCAGCCCGCCGAGGGTGGCGCCCAGGGCCATGCCGACGAACCCGATGGACGCGATCCAGGACAGCTCGGAGTCCGTGACCCCCCACTGCTGCTGGGCGGCCAGCGCCGCGAGGACGAACGAGATCAGCCCGACGTCCATGGCGTCGAGGGCCCAGCCCAGCCCCGAGCCAAACACGAGCCGGCCGTGCTCGCGGGTGAAGGGCAGCCGGTCGAGCCGTTCGGCCCGGGTGGTCGGGGACGCCGTCGCCGTCATGCCGTCAGTCTGCCGAGCGGCCGACCGTGCGCACGTGCGCGGTGACCAGCTCGGCGACGCGCTCGGCGGCGAGCTCCGGGATCCAGTGCGGCACCCCCTCCAGCACCTCCAGCCGGTAGGGGGCGTCGACGAAGCGCTCGGTGGCCTCGGTCGCCGTCCGGCCGAGGAAGGCGTCGCCGGTGCTCCACACGTGCAGCGTGGGCACGCGGACCCTGCCCACCGGGTCGCGACCCGTCCACGGCAGCGCCCGGTACCAGCCCAGCGCGGCCGACAGGGCGCCCGGCTCCTGCATGCGGCGGACGTAGTGGTCGACGACGTCGTCCGTCAGGCCGCCGCTGTGCAGCAGCCGGCGCAGCACCGCGCCGTCGCCGGCGAGCAGCATCCGCTCGGGCAGCACCGGCACCTGGAACAGGCCCATGTAGAGGGACCGGAGTCCCTGGTCGCTGGTGACCAGCGCCTTGGACATCGCGGCGGGATGGGGGACGGAGAGGGCGGTCAGCGTGCGCACCCGGTCCGGGTGCCAGGCGCCCAGCCCCCAGCCCACGATGCCGCCCCAGTCGTGCCCGACGACGTGGGCGCTCTCGAGGCCTGCGGCGTCCAGCAGGGCCAGCACGTCGCCGACCGTCTCGCGGAGGCGGTAGTGCGCGCGGCCTCGCGGGCGGGCCATGGGTGAGTAGCCGCGCTGGTCGGGCGCCAGCGTGCGCAGGCCGTGCTGGTGCAGGGCCGGTGCGACCCGGTCCCAGGCGGCGGAGTCCTGCGGGAAGCCGTGCAGGAGGACGACGGGCTCGCCGTCGTCCGGCCCGGCATCGCGGACGTCGAAGGTGAGGCCGTCACGGCGGAAGCTGTCCACCACGCGACTGTGCCAAAGAACGGCTCTACTGTCGTGACGAGCGGCGCCCGAAGGGTCCACCGGTGAGGAGACAAGCAGGCATGGAGCTGATCGTGCTGGTCGACGAGTCCGGCCGGTCCATCGGCACCATGCCCAAGCCGCTCGTCCACCACGGGGAGACACCGCTGCACCGCGCCTTCTCGGCGTACCTGTTCGACGACGACGGCCGGCTGCTGGTCACCCGGCGCGCCGCGGACAAGCAGACCTTCCCGGGCATGTGGACCAACACCGTCTGCGGCCATCCCGGGCCGGACGAGGACGACGGCGCCGCCATCGCCCGGCGCGCTGACTTCGAGCTGGGCCTGGAGGTGAGCGACATCCGTCCGGCGCTGCCCGGTTACCGGTACCGCGCCGAGTTCCTCGGTGTCGTGGAGAACGAGATCTGCCCCGTCTACCTGGGCCGCTTCACCGGTTCGCCCGCCCCCGACCCGACCGAGGTCGGTGAGTGGGAGGTGCTCGACTGGGCGGCGTTCCGGCGTCGCCAGGAGACCGAGGGCGACGCGTGGTCGCCCTGGTGTCGGGAGCAGGCGCGGATGATCGAGGACGCCGGCCTGCTTCCTCCGGCGTGACCGTCGGCCGCGGTGAGCAGGCCGGGCGTTCCGGCTAGTTCGCTGCGGCGGGGCCCGTCCGCGCGACCTGGACGTCCTGGGCGGGTTCGTGGACGAGGAAGCGGACGTCCGGGGCGCGCTTGGCCGTGTACATCGCGCTGTCGGCCTGTCGCACGAGGGCGTCGGCGTCGGCGACGGTCTCGCCCCCCAGCGCGACGCCGATGCTCGCGCCGACCGTCGTGACGACGTCGCCGGCGAGGACCACGGGGAGGTCGAGCTGGGCGCGGATCCGGTCGACGACGCCGACGACGTCGACCCGGTCGATCGGCCCGTCGAGCAGGACGACGAACTCGTCGCCACCCATGCGCGCAGCGGTGTCGCCGGGCCGCAGGCAGCTGCGGAGCCGGTCGGCGACGGTGCGCAGCAGGACGTCGCCGGCCTCGTGACCGAACGTGTCGTTGACCTGCTTGAAGCCGTCGAGGTCGAGGTAGAGGACGGCGGGCCAGATCGCGGTGCGCCGGGCGCTGTCCACCGCCTGCCGCACCCGGTCCAGGATCAGCGTCCGGTTGGGGAGTCCGGTGAGCGGGTCGTGCAGGGCCTGGTGACGCAGCTGCTCCTTGAGGTCGGTGACCTGGCGCAGGTTCTCCTCCAGGCGGCCCCGCTCCAGCGTCGTCGCGACGTGGCGGGCGAAGGTGTCGAGCAGGGCCAGGTCGCTGGAGCTGAAGGTCGTGCTGTCGCCGAAGCGCCCGCCGACGAGCAGCAGCCCGTGCACGCGGTCCTCGGTGCGCAGCGCGGCGACCATGGCGTCCTTCATCCCGCGGCCGGAGATGTAGCGGGCCAGGTGCTGCACCGGGCCCGTGCCGGTGCGAGAGGTGAGGGCTCCCGAGGCGGTGGCCAGGTGCACGAGTCGGCGGTGACCCTCGTGGTCGTCGAGGGGCGCCATGACCACGGCCTCGGCGCCCTCACGGCTACGGCTGACGGTGGCGCCCTCACGATCCGCCGGCCCCAGCAGGACGAGCTCGGCCATCTCGGCGCGGAACGCCGAGCGCACGGAGTCCAGGAAGTGGCCGAGCGCTTCCTCGCTGTCGCCGCTGGTGTGCAGCAGGGACGTCACCTCG
This sequence comes from Candidatus Blastococcus massiliensis AP3, assembly GCF_000582785.1. Taxonomy (GTDB): domain Bacteria; phylum Actinomycetota; class Actinomycetes; order Mycobacteriales; family Geodermatophilaceae; genus Blastococcus; species Blastococcus massiliensis. The sequence continues at coordinate 847,644 of NZ_HG931173.1, read as the reverse complement.
TGGAGGACGCGGAGGTTCTCCCGCTGCTCGCGGGCGCCGGTGTAGGCCCGATAGGAGGCGACGATGAGCAGCGTCGGCACCGTGAGGAGCGCCAGCGACGCGGGATCGCTGACGGCGGACCGGGCCATGACCACCCCCAAGGCTGCCGAGCCCAGGCTGAACGGCACCGAGAGCGTGAACATCTCGACGAAGGGGGCGAGTTCGGCACGCCCCTCGGAGATGGCGATCGCGGCGACGATGAACAGGTCGCCCACGGCCGTGCTGAGCGGGACGGCGAGGAGCGCCGCCAGCCAGTCCCACGTCCCGGTCGTCCCGGCGAGGGCGGCGAAGACGGTCGTGGCCAGGGAGGCGTTGAGCGCGCAGACGGCGAGGTTGAAGACCAGCTTCACGCCACGCTGGCGGCGCTGGACGACCAGCAGGACCGCGCAGGCGACGACCTGGGCGACGACCAGGTCGCGCGGCGTCGCCAGGAGCAGGCCGCCGGCGAGCACGAGGTCGCCCATGGAGAACATGTGCGCCTCGCGCTGCCACTGGACGTTGACCACCAGCGTCTCGGCGACCAGGAAGGTGGCGACCCAGAACACCCACGGAAGGGTCAGTGCCGTCGGTGCTCCGGACAGCGGGCGGACGCCGACGACGAACAGCGCCGCCGCGATGGCGACCACGCACGCCGTGAGCACCACGATCGCCCACGGGACGCCGAGGCGGGGCTTTCGGAGACCCAGCACACCCGCACCTCTCTCGATCGTCTCGCTCCAGGTCCGCACGTGGTGGTGCGTCCCTCGTCGCTTCGGCCGAGCCGCGGGATTGCTGAAGCGTGCTCGTGCGATCGCTGGAGTGACTCCACCCTCCAGGGTTACTCGACGGATTCTCGCGGATACCGGAGGTGACCCGATCGGTGACGTCACGTTGCCGCGAGATGACGCTGCGAGGTGGCCCGGCGCGTCGCCGTGCGCCTGCCCGGACGGGCTCCCGCGCCTGCCTAGCGTCGCGCCGTGGAGCGACGAGAGTTCCTGCTCACCCTCGCGGCCGGTCTGGCCGTGGCCGCCACTGCTCGCGGCGCGGTCACCGGGACGCGAGCAGGGGAGACCACGCCCGCCCCGGCCGCTGCACCCGCTCCGCCGTCGCCGGCAGCCGCCACCGCACCCCTGGCGCCGGCGGCGCTGCCGCCGCCGACCGGGGTGGTCACGGCGCTCCCGGGTGAGGGGAACGGGCTGGCGCTGACCATCGACGACGGCACGAACTCCGAGGTCGTCGCAGCCTTCGCCGCCCTGGCCGTCGACGCCGACGTCCGGCTGACCTTCTTCCCGAACGGGCGGTACCGGTCGTGGGAGGACAACGCCGCCGTCCTCCGGCCGCTCGCCGAGTCCGGGCAGATCGCCTTCGGCAACCACACGTGGTCCCACCCCGACCTGACCCGGCTCACCGACGCCGAGGTGGCCGAGGAGATCACCCGCAACCGGGACTTCCTGCGGAGGACCCTCGGCGTCCGCGAGACCCCGTTCTTCCGGCCGCCGTTCGGTGCCCGCGACGAGCGCACCGACCGGATCGCTGCCGACTGCGGGCATCCGACGATCGCGATGTGGAACGGCACGCTGGGCGATTCGCGGGTGCTGACCGGGCCCGAGCTCGTCGGGTACGCCCGCGAATGGTTCGCCGCGCAGACGATCGTCGTCGGGCACGCCAACCACCGGACGGTCACCACCGTCTACGGCGAGCTGCTCGACCTGATCCGCGAACGCGGGTTGCGCACGGTGACCCTGGCCGACGCCTGGGCCCCGCCCCCGCCGCTCTTCCAGGGCGTCGTGGCCACCGGCCGCGTCCCCCGCTGACCCGACCCGCTCCGACCTGCGGTCGACGACGTTCTCGGCGAGGCTGTCGGGAACCGACCGGAGCGTCACGTGGGGGACCGATGGAGGAGCCGCTGAAGGGGCGCGTCGCACTCGTCACCGGCGGTGCGAGCGGGCTGGGGAGAGCCACCGCGGTGGCCCTGGCCGAGGCCGGTGCGCACGTGGCGATCGCGGACATCGACGCCGCGGGCAGCGAGGCGACGCGGGGCCTGGTGGCCGACGCCGGGGGCTCGGCCGAGGTCGTCGCCCTGGACGTCACCGACGACGAGAGCCGGCGCACCGCGGTCGCCGGGCTGTTCGACCGGCACGGCGACAGCTTCGACATCCTGGTCAACGTCGCGGGCATCGACCGGCCGGGCTACATCACCGACATCGACCTCGCCGACTACCGGCGGGTGCAGGCGGTGAACTTCGAGGGACCGGTCTTCCTCACCAGCGAGTTCACCAAGCGGGTGCAGCACCTGCCGGAGGGGCGCACCGCCGACGTCGTGCACATCGTGTCGCTGTCGGCGATCACCTCCGGCAGCGGTGCCATCGCCTACAACGGGTCGAAGGCCGGGTTCCTCAACGGGACGAGGTGCATCCAGCGCGAGCTGCGGGAGAAGGCCGTGCGGCAGCCCGACGGCAGCGAACGGCCCTTCCCGTGCCGCGTGCAGTCGGTCATCCCGGCCGCGATGGACACGCCGATGATGGAGCAGTGGGGCATCCCGTCCCACCTGATGATGCCGCCGTCGGCCGTGGCCGAGATGGTGCGCACCCTCGTGCTGCTGCATCCCTCGGCGTTCGTCCCCGAGATGCAGATCGTGCCGCGACTCGAGCCGAACTTCCCCCGATGAGGAGGCAGCGCATGACCGTGCCCGATCCGCAGGACCCCACCCCCGACACCGCCATGGCGACGGGCCCCGAGGCGGGGCACGGCGGCCATCTCGGACCCGGTGACCTGTCGCCGAGCGAGGAGCGGCTGCTCGCCGCCCTCGAGCGCGACGTCGGACGGTCCGAGCCCGTCATCGCCGAGGTCCGGGCCGCCGAGGACGAGGGACCGCTCCCGGCCTCCGGCGGTCCGCCCGACGACGGGCTCGTACCGCGCTTCGAGGCCCCCGGCCAGGACTGACCCGCGCGGCCACACCCGGGTGAGGAGGAGGTCAGCGCTCGTGGAGCCGGAGGGCCAGGAGCGCGACGTCGTCCTCGACGCGCGGCGGCAGCAGGCGGGCCAGCAGCTCGTCGCACAGTTCGGCGACGGGGCGCCCGCCCAGGTCGCCGAGCGCACCGGCGAGCCGCGCGACGCCGTCGTCGAAGACCTGGTCGCGCCGCTCGACGAGGCCGTCGGTGTAGAGCAGGAGCGTGCCGCCGGGCTCGAGGACGAGCTCGTGTTCCGCGCGCGGCCGGCTCGGGTCCACCCCGAGCATCAGCCCGGGGCGTGGGGTGTCGAGGACCTGCACGGCGCCGCTCCGGTCGCACACCAGCGGCGGCAGGTGCCCGGCGCTGGCCCAGCGCACCCGCGTGCGGCCGTCGTCGGAGCCGGGTGCGGCGTGCTCGAGCCGGCCCACCAGCACCGTGGCCAGCGCGCCCAGACCGAGCCCGTCGATGGCCGCGTCCAGCTGGCCGAGCACGGCGGCCGGGCCGGCGCTGCCGGCGTAGGCGATGCCCCGGAGCAGTCCCCGAAGCTGGGCCATGGTCGCCGCCGCGCGGGTGTCGTGGCCGGCGACGTCACCGATCACCAGGACCGTCGAGCCGTCGGACTGGTCGAACACGTCGTACCAGTCGCCGCCGACCTGGGCCTCGCGGGCGGCGGGCACGTATCGGACGGCGAGATCGCACCCCGCGGGCGGTACCGGCTCGGTCAGCAGGTTGCGCTGCAGGGTCTCCGCCGCGCGCACGACGCTGCGGGAGCGGGCGTAGAGCGCCTCGAGCAGGTGGGTGCGCAGCTCTCCTGCCTCGGCGACCTGCGCGGAGGTCCACGGGTCCGACCGGTCGCGCACGGTCTCCCGCCAGCGGTCGAAGGACTTGCGGGGGCTCAGCCGGATCTCGTCGCCCTCCTGCTCGGCGATCGCCTTGTTGTGCGGGTCGCCGCCCCAGTCGATGTGCCGCACGGCCTCGGCGCGGAACCAGAGCACGTACTGGCGCTCCGGCAGCGGCAGCACCAGGACGCCGGAGGCCGGCTCGACCGGAGTGGCGAGGAGCGGGGCGTCGCGCCGCAGCGAGTCGGTCGCGACGACGTCGTCCCCGTGGCTCGCGGCCCACGCGACCACCGCGTCGGCGACCCCGGGCGGCAGGGGGGTCCCGCTGCTGCCGGCCTGGCCCTGCAGGCGGACCGCGACGCCGTCGGCGGGCACGAGGTCCAGCAGGCCGGGGGAGCCCAGGAGCGAGTCGGTGAGCGCACGGTCCTCGTCGAGGGTGGCCGCGGTCATCCGGGTGAGCGTCGAGCGGGCCCGCAGCGCCCTGCTCACCTCGTCCTCCTCGGCGCGGTCGACCAGCCGCAGGGAGAGCGTCGAGCCGAGGAACTCCGCCGCCGCGCGGGTGGCGTACGGCGGGGCGTGGGGGCCGCTGTAGTGGTGGCAGGCGATGAGGCCCCAGAGCGTGTCGTCGCGCAGCAGCGAGATCGACATGGAGGCGCGCACGCCCATGTTCTTCAAGTACTCGATGTGGATCGGCGAGACGCTCCGCAGGGTCGAGTACGTCAGGTCCAGCGGCTCCCCGCTCACCGGGTGCGCCGTCGGCTGCAGCACCGCGGGCTCGTAGTCGACGTCGGAGATCAGCCGGATCCAGTTCTTCTCGTACAGCGCCCGCGCCTGGGCGGGGATGTCCGAGGCCGGGTAGTGCAGCCCCAGGAAGGAATTGGGCACGAGTTGCGAGCGCGCCTCGGCGACGACCTCGCCGTTGTAGTCGGCGTCGTAGCGGTAGACCATCACGCGGTCGAAGCCGGTCAGGGTGCGCACCGCCTGGGCGGTGATGTCGTAGAGCTCCTGGAGCGACGAGGCCCGGTTGAGCTCGCCGATGGTGCCGCGGACGGCCTGGTAGGTGTTCGGGAAGGAGAACGGCCGGGGCCCGCGCGCCGGTTCCAGCTCGACCACCAGGCTCGAGGTGGGCAGGTCGCCGGGGATCACCGTGCGGTGCAGGATCGCGTCGAACGGCACGCTCTCGCCCGCGACGTCGAGGACGAGCTCGACGGGGTTGCGCTCGCGGAGATCGCCGAAGGCGCCGGAGGAGCGGATCACCTCCGCGGCCGGGGCCTTGCCCAGGACGTCGGCCAGCGGGCGGCCCAGTGCCTGGTCCCACGGGACGCCGGTCAGTTCCGCGAGGTTCTCCGACACCTGCTGGACGACGCGGTCGGGGTCGCTCACGACGACGAGGACGCCGCGGGGCTGGATGCTCCCGGGCACGTGGATCGGCTCGCGCTCGCAGTTGGTCAGGTCGATCGGCGTGCCCGGTGCGAGGAACTCGATGTCGGGGCCGGCGCCGGTCATGCCCGCACGCCCGGCACCGCGGCGGGCCGGCACCAGTCGGCCAGGGCGGCGAAGGTCGTGCGGGCCGAGGCCAGCATCGTCGCGCTGTCGCCGCCGCCGGCCACACGTGCACGGGTGGCCCGCCGGAACGCCGCCCACATGGCGCCGGTCTCCTCGCCGTAGGGCGAGAAGGCGCGCACGCGGACACCGGCCAGGTCCAGCAGGCCGGCCAGGTGCCGGTCGATGAAGACGCCGCCCAGGGTGGAGCCCTCGAGCACGTACATGCGGCCCAGTGCCTCGTCGGTGCCGGGCACCGGAGGGAGCTGCGGCAGCGGCGCGGACGCCGCGGTCCCCAGGGCCCGCAGGTCCGCTGCGAACAGCTCCGCGCGGCGGCGGCGCGGCCACGCCACCGTCCCGGCGTCGACGGGGAAGGCGTCCGCCCACCGGTCGAGCCCGCTCTCGGCGGCCCGCCAGAAGCCGTGCATCAGGTCCAGCACGTGCGCCAGCCGCGCCCGGCTCAGCGACGGGTCGAGCAGGTCGAGGGTGCGTTCGACGTCGTCGTGCTCGGCCGCGGTGCCGGTGCGCAGCAGCCGCAGCACGTCTTCTTCCCCGAGCATCGCGTCGAGACTAGGCGACAGGTTCGGCGGGCCAGGAGAGCAACCGGTCGTCCCCGAGCACCGCGCCCGCGGAGGGGCGGTGCGGTGCCGGCCGGCCGTCGGGCATGAGGTGGGTGACCGGCACGTCCCGCGTCAGGACGGCGACGTCGGCGATCAGCCGCCGGTGGCACCGCCACCAGACGCTCTCGCTGCACATCACCGCCACGGTGGCGTCCGCCGCCTCGGCGAGCACCTCGTCGAGCGCGGTGGCGAACTCCGGCGTCCGGGTGTGCGCGGCGTACGCGGCGAACTGGGTCACGGTCCACCAGCCGTCCTCGACCGGCTCGCCGGCGGGGAGGCTGCGCCGGCCGCCGAGCCGGGCGTCCCAGCGGTAGCCGATGCCCAGCGCGGGGAGCCACTCCTCGAGCGCCTCCCGCCGGACGTCGGGGTTGACCCGGCTGCCGGGGAAACGGCGGACGTCGACGACGACCTCGACACCGGCCTGCGTCAGGGCCGCACCCAGGGCGGTCCGGTCGCGCGGGCCGTGGCCCACCGTCAGCAGTGGCACGGCACCTGCCTACCCGGTCGGGACGGCGGCGGCACGCGCCGTCATGCTCGGGGCGTGGGCGGGACGGGCGTGGAGCGGCGGACGTCGCTGTGGCGGCTCCGCGGCATGCAGGCCCTGTTCGGGGTGACGGCCCTGGGCTTCCTCAGCTACTCGCTCACCCTGGCCTCGCTGCCGGTGTACGCCGTGTCGGGGGGCGCGGCCGCGAGCACCGCCGGCGTGGTCACCGCCGTCTTCCTGGGCGTGACGATCGCCGTGCAGGCGACGATCCCCGCCCTGACCGCACGGTTCGGGGTCGGGCCGGTGCTAATCGTCGGTCTGGTGGCGATGGGTGTGCCCTCGCCCTTCTACGTGCTGGACGACGGCATGGCATCGATCTCCGCGCTGTCGGCCGTCCGTGGCGCCGGGTTCGCCGTCCTCACCGTGCTCGGCGCCACGCTGTCGGCGCAGGTGGCCCCGCCGGGGCGGCGCGGCGAGTCCATCGGGCTGTACGGCCTGGCCATCGCGCTCACCAACCTGGTGGCGGTGCCGGCCGGCGTGGCGCTGGTGCTCGGGGACTCGGTGGGCTGGCTGGCCTGGCTCAGCGCCTCGCCACTGCTCGGGGTGCCGCTCGTGCCGCTGCTCGTCCGCTCCGTGGCGGCGCAGCCGGCCGCAGGAGCGGCGGGGGCGAACCGTGCGGGGGTGCTGGCCGCACTCGCGCCGTCGCTCGTGCTGTTCGCCGTCACCCTGGCAGGCGGCGGCGTGGTGACCTTCCTGCCGATCGAGCGCCCCGACGGCGTGCTCGTGACGGTCGCCCTGCTGCTCTTCGGCGCCACCGGCGCGGTGGCCCGCTGGCGCGCGGGCACGCTCGCCGACCGCGTGGGACTCCGGTGGCTCTTGCCGCTGGGTCTCGCCACGGCGGCGGTGGGCATGGTGGTGATCGCGGCCGGCCTGGTCGCCGGCGACGCGTGGGTGCTGGTCGGGGCGGCGGTGTTCGGCGCGGGCTACGGCGCGATCCAGAACCTGACGCTGCTGAGCTCCTTCGTCCGCGCCGGCGACGACGGGGCGACGGCGGCGAGCGCCATGTGGAACGCCTCGTTCGACGCCGGGACGGCGACCGGCGCGCTCGCGCTCGGGGTGGTGGCCGCCGGCATCGGTCTGGACTGGACCTACGTCGTCGTGGCGGCCGTGCTCGCCGCGCTGCTGCCCGTGGCCGGCACGGCGGCCCGCCCCAGCCGGGCGGTCAGCCGGAGGCGCGACCGGCGGCGTGCAGCGACCGGATGAACAGGATCTCCTCGCCCGACCGGCGCAGCCACGTACGCAGCCCCTCGACGTCGCCGCGCGAGGAGTCGCGCAGCTGACCGAGGCCCACCTGGCGGGTGCTCGCCTGGGCGCGCTGTGCCGTGGGCAGCGCCCGCCCCTCGGCACGGGCGATCGCGGTCAGCCCGGCGCCCAGGAAGACGAGGTCGCGCACCTCGGTGAGCTCCTCGAGCAGCGCGTCGGCGGCCGGGTCGCCCGCGGCCAGCAGGGTGAGGAACTCGTCGGCGCGGCGCCGCCCGTCGGCGGCCGGATCGGAAGACGTCACGACACCACTGTCCCCCGGCCGGGCTGGCCGGGGGACAGGTGGGTGGGGGATCAGGCGTCCCGGCGGCGGAAGGTGAGGTAGCCGACCAGCAGGACCGCGGCGACCTCCGCGGCGAACACCGCGAAGCCGACCCACGGGTCCAGCAGGTTGGGGTTGAACGACACCGGAGCGGCGATCGGGGATCCGGCGTTGCCCGGCATCAGCTTGCCCGCCCAGTCGCCCCAGGCGCCGGGGAGCAGGAACACCATGTTGCCGATGACGAAGACCAGGGCCAGGACGGTCGACAGTGCTGCCGCGGTGTGCCGCACCAGCAGCCCGACGCCGGCCGCCAGCAGGCCGAGGCCGGCCATGTAGAGGCCGCTGCCGAACATCGACCGCAGCACTCCGTCGTCGCTCAGGGCCAGGCCGACGCCCTCGTTCTCGAGGAACCAGTTACCACCGAAGTAGCCGGCGAAGGCGGTCACGGTGCCGGCGACCAGGAGCGTCGCGCTGAGCACCAGGGCCTTGGCGGCCAGGACCGCGCCCCGGCGCGGGGTCGCGGCCAGCGTCGCCCGGATCATGCCGGTGCCGTACTCGCTGGTCACGGCCAGCGTGCCGAGCACGATCGCGGTGATCTGGGCGAACGTCATGCCGAAGGTGATGAACGAGCCGGGGTGCTCGTCGGCCTCGCTGCTGGCCAGCCACTCCGCGTTGGTGGCGCAGATCAGCACGGTCAGCCCCGCGCCGAGGACGAAGAGCATCACGGTCGACCACATGGTCGAGCGGACCGTCCAGAACTTGATCCACTCGGCGCGCAGCGTGGAGCCGAACCCGGGGCGGGGGCCGGGCACGTTGCGTCTCGGGTCGAGCGCGACGGTGCTGCTGGTGGCGGTGACGGTCATCGGGAGGCTCCGGCGGGGTCGGCCTCGCGCGCGGAGTACTCGACGCTCGAGGCGGTCAGGGTCATGAAGGCGTCCTCGAGGGAGGAGCGCACCAGGGTCAGTTCGTGCAGGTAGAGGCCCTTGTCGCCGACCAGCTCGCCCACGGCCGCGGCGTCCATGCCCTGGACGTGCAGCTCGCCGTCGACCGGGGTGACCTCGGCACCGGCGCCGCGCAGCAGGTCGGCGACCTGGCCGCGCTGGGGGGTGCGGACCCGGACGTAGGAGGCGGCGTGCTCGGCGATGAAGTCGGGCATCGAGCAGTCGGCGAGGATCCGGCCGCGGCCGATGACCAGCAGGTGGTCGGCGGTGAGTGCCATCTCCGACATCAGGTGGCTGGAGACGAACACGGTGCGGCCCTCGGTGGCCAGCCGGCGGGCGAGGTTGCGCACCCAGCGGATGCCCTCCGGGTCCAGCCCGTTGACCGGCTCATCGAGGACGACGACCGGCGGGTCGCCCAGCAGCGCGACGGCGATGCCCAGCCGCTGGCCCATCCCGAGGGAGAACTTGCCGACCCGGGTGTCGGCGACGTTCTCGAGGCCGACCAGCCCGAGCACCTCGTCCACCCGGGTACGCGGGATGCCGTTGCTCGCGGCCAGCCACCGCAGGTGGTCGCGCGCGGAGCGGCCGGGGTGCAGGGCGCGTGCCTCGAGCAGGGCGCCCACCTCCCGCAGCGGGGCGGGGGAGTCCTGGTAGCGGCGGCCGTTGACCGTCACGCTGCCCGCCGTCGGACGGTCGAGGCCGAGGGCCATGCGCATCGTCGTCGACTTGCCGGCGCCGTTGGGGCCGAGGAAGCCGGTCACCCGACCCGGCGCGACCGTGAAGGAGACGCCGTCGACGGCGGTCTTGGCGCCGTACTTCTTGGTGAGTCCGGAGGCGGTGATCATGGCCGCGCCCCGGTGTGCGAGATCGGTGAAGTCATGGCTGGAAGCCTGGCGGCGCACGGGTGTCCGGCACATCGGGGAGCGCCCTGAACGCACCCTGAACAGTCCCCTACGGGCATGCCCCCGTCAGGCGGGCCGGGCGAGCTCCGGCCGGAGCAGTCGGCGCAGCTGACGGGCGGCGGACTGCCCGGCGCGGTTGGCGCCGATCGTGCTCGCCGACGGGCCGTAGCCGACCAGGTGGATGCGGGGCTCGCCCGCGACGGAGGTGCCGTCCATGCGGATGCCGCCGCCGGGCGACCGGAGCTGCAGCGGGGCGAGGTGGCCGACGGCGGCGCGGAAGCCGGTCGCCCAGAGGATGGCGTCGGCCCGGACCGACCGGGCCGGGGAGGTGTCCGTGGCGTCCCACTCGACGCCGTCGGGGGTGATCCGGTCGAACATCGGCAGCCGGTCGAGCACGCCGCGGTCGAGGGCGTCCCGGATGTAGGGCGTGTTCGTGGACAGCCCGGTGACGCCGACGACGCTGCCCGGCCGGCGGCCTTCGCGGACGGCCTCCTCGACCAGGGCCACGGCCGCGCGACCGGCGTCCTCGTCGAACTCGTCGTCCCGCCAGACCGGTACGCGGCGGGTGACCCAGGTGGTGGAGGCGACCCGGCTGATCTCCCCGAGCAGCTGGGTGGCCGAGGAGCCGCCACCCACGACGACGACGTGCTGCCCGCGGAACGCCTCGGGGGAGCGGTAGTCGACGGTGTGCAGCTGGCGGCCGTGGAAGGTCTCCTGGCCGGGGTAGCGGGGGACGAACGGGCGGGTCCAGGTACCGGTGGCGTTCACCACCGCGCGGGCCGTCCAGGTGCCGGCGTCGCTCTCGACCCGGAACCGGTCGTCGGCGGTGCGACGGACGGCTCGGACGCGTACGGGCCGGAGCACCGGCAGGTCGAAGTGGCGTTCGTACTCGGCGAAGTAGGTGGGGACGGCCTCCACGGCGGGCGCGGTCCCGTCGTCGGGGACGAAGGGCAGGCCGGGCAGGTCGTGCACCCGGTGGGTGGTGCCGAGGGTGAGGGAGTCCCAGCGGTGCTGCCAGGCGCCGCCCGGCGCGGCCTCGGCGTCGAGGACGACGAACCCCGTGTGCGGGGGGAAGCCCTGGCGGAGCAGGCCGTAGGCGGTCGACAACCCGGCCTGACCGGCACCGATGACGACGACGTCGACGTCGCGGGGTGCCGGTGTGCTGCTCACCCCTGGATCAACCGATCCGGACCCCGGGTCCTTCCACCGCCACCCGGACGCGGTGGCACGTGGCGGTACGCCCACCCCTGAACGACGACGCGGGCCGGTCCTCGAGGACCGGCCCGCGTCGGGGTGGTGCGCCATCAGGGACTCGAACCCCGAACCCGCTGATTAAGAGTCAGCTGCTCTGCCAATTGAGCTAATGGCGCGTCGCCCGGCTGGCCGGGCAACGAGGGAGAACGATACCAGCGCGCCTCCCCGCCGGTGCGGGGTGAGGGGGAGGGCCTCGCCACACTCCGCCCGATACCGATTCGGCGTGCGTTTGCGCACGTCGGGGCCGTGGTGTGGGCGAACCGTGGACACTGGAGTCTCCGTGCACCCATCGCCTTCGGTGCCGGTTGGTGAGGGGGGCGCGAGGTGCGACGAGCAGCCGCAGTCCTGGCCGCGGGGACGCTGGTGTTCCTGGCCGGATGCAGTGGGGACGACGCCGGGAGCGACCCGGCCGGCAGCGCCGCGCCGCAGGTCGCGCTCGCTCCGGAGGACGGCGCCGCCGACGTCTCCCCGGTCACCCCGCTGGAGATCTCCGTCAGCGACGGCGAACTGGCCGGCGTCACCGTGGTCGACGATGCGGGTGCGCCCGTCGCCGGTGCGGTCGAGGAGGCCCCCGGGGGCGACTCGGGCACCGAGGTCTGGACGCCCGAGGCCCCGCTCGCCTACGGCACGACGTACACGCTGACCGCGACCGCCACGAACTCGGCCGACGAGGCGACGGAGGCGTCGACGACCTTCACCACCGTCACGCCCACGACCCTGTCCACGCCGTCGATCGGACCGCTCGACGGCACGACCGTCGGCGTCGGCATGCCGATCCGCGTCTACTTCGACGACCCGGTGACCGACAAGGCCGCGGTCGAGAGCCACCTGGTCGTCACCAGCTCCACGCCGACCGACGGGGTCTGGAGCTGGCTCAACGACAGCGAGGTGCACTTCCGGCCGTCGAAGTACTGGCCGGCGAACATCGACGTCACCCTCGACGCGAAGCTGTACGGCGTCGACTTCGGCGACGGCGTCTGGGGCGAGAAGGACCGCACGATCGAGTTCAGCATCGGGGACAGGCACGTCTCCATCGCCGACGCCTCGACGTTCACGCTCGACGTGTACGACGGCGACCGGCTGGTGCAGAGCTTCCCGATGAGCGCGGGCGGCCCCGAGTTCCCGAGCCGGAACGGGCCGCACGTGGTCACCGAGCTCAACCGCGACCGGGTGATGGACTCCAGCACCTACGGCGTCCCGGTCGACAGCCCGAACGGCTACCGCACCCCCGTCGAGTACGCGGTCCGGCTGTCCAACAACGGCGAGTTCGTGCACGCCGCTCCGTGGTCGGTGGCGCAGCAGGGGAACAGCAACGTCTCGCACGGCTGCATCAACCTCTCCACGGAGCGGGCGGCCTGGTTCTTCGACTTCTCGCAGCCCGGCGACGTCGTCGAGATCAAGAACTCGATCGGCCCGGCCCTCTCCGAGGCCGACGGCGACATCTCCGACTGGACCATCCCGTGGGACGAGTGGCAGGCCGGCAGCGCGCTCAAGTGAGCCGCGGCCGCTGGAGTTCCGGCAGGTCACGGGCGTTTCCTGTCTGCGGCCGTCGGGCATCCCTCCCGGCAACCGAGGGAGGCGCACCATGGATACCTGGCTCATCGTCGTACTCGTCGTCGTCGCAGTGGCGCTCATCGCGCTGCTGGTGCTGTTCCTGAGCAAGCGGTCGCGGGTCACCGGCGCCCGCAAGCGCGAGCAGGCCCGCGAGCAACTGCAGGAGGCGCAGATCCGCTCCGCCCGCGCGGACAAGGACCAGGCGATGGCCGAGGAGCAGTCGGCCCACGCCAGGCGGGAGCTCGCCGAGGTGCAGGAGCGCGCCGCCCTCGCCGAGCAGCAGGCCCGCGAGCGTGCTGCCAGCGCCGACGAGAACCGCTCGGCGGCCGAGGATCTCCGTGCCCGTGCCCACAAGGCAGCCCCCGACCTGGCCCGCGGCGACACGTCGAGGGACGACGGTGCTCCCGCCGGCCGGCACGCCGACCACCAGGACACGGTGCAGCCGGATGCCACCCAGGCGCCCCGTGGCGACGAGCAGGGAACCGGCGGCGCCACACGCCGCTGACTTCTGCCCCTCCGGGCGGTCCAATGATCGAGGACCGTCGACATCGGAGGGGCGCCATGACAGATCTGCTCGCCATCGGGACGCGCAAGGGGCTGTGGCTGGCCCGCAGCGGCGACGACCGGCGCACCTGGGCCGTCGACGGGCCGCACCTGCTGGCCCAGGAGGTGGCGGCCGTCTGCGTCGACACCCGCCGTCCGCAGCCGCGGATCCTCGCCGGCATCCAGTACGGGCACTGGGGCCCGACGGTCATGTGGTCCGACGACCTCGGCGCCACGTGGCAGGAGACCGAGCACGGCGGCATCCGCTTCCCCGAGGACGCCGAGGCCGCGCTGCTGCGGGTCTGGCAGCTGCGCCCCGACACCGCCGACCGACCCGACGTCGTGTGGGCCGGCTGCGAGCCGCAGTCGCTGTGGCGCAGCACCGACGGCGGCTGTCACTTCGAGCTGGTCCGCGGACTGTGGGACCACCCGCACCGGCCGACCTGGGAGCCCGGCGGCGGTGGGGGAGCGGTGCACACCGTGCTGCCCGACGCGGCTACCGACCGGGTCACCGTGGCGATGAGCACCGGTGGCGTCTACGTCAGCGAGAACGGCCGCGACGGCTGGGAGCCGCGCAACCGCGGCATCACCGCCCCGTTCCTGCCGGAGCCGCCCGAGTACGGCCAGTGCGTGCACAAGGTCGCCGTCGACGCGGCCGACCCCGACCGCATGTACGCCCAGAACCACTTCGGGGTCTTCCGCACCGACGACGCCGGCCGGCAGTGGATGTCGATCGCCGACGGGCTCCCGGCCGACTTCGGGTTCCCGATCGCCGCGTCGCCGAGCGCCCCCGGCACTGCCTGGGTGGTGCCGCTCGTGGCGGACATGCAGCGGGTTCCGCCGGACGGGAGGCTGCGCGTGCACCGCACCCGCGACGCCGGTACGACCTGGACCGAGTCGTCCGCCGGCTTGCCCGACGCCGCCTGGACGGCGGTCATGCGGGACGCGTTCTGCGTCGACGGGAACGACCCGACCGGGGTCTACGTCGGCACGCGCGACGGCTGCGTCTACGCCAGCGCGGACGAGGGGGACACGTTCGGCCTCGTCGTCGACCACCTGCCCGACGTCCTCGCCGTCCGGGCCTACCGGCTGCCGTGAGGGGCCGACGATGAGCGTCCAGGTGCTGCTGCCCGGTGCTCTCGCCGGACTGGCGGGCGGGGCCCGTCACCTCGAGCTGCAGCCTGAGGGCGGCACGCTGGCCGCCGTCCTCGATGCGCTCGCCGCCGAGCACCCGGTGCTGTGCCGCCGGATCCGGGACGAGACGGGGAACGTGCGCCGGTTCGTGAACGTCTACGTCGACGGCGAGGACGTGCGCTTCGCGGGGGGTCTGGGCACGCCGGTAGCGGACGGCGCCGAGGTGCAGGTACTCCCGTCGGTCGCGGGCGGCTGAGCCGTCAGGCTCCGTGCGTGGAGCGGGCTGGGGCGCCGTGCAGCGGATCGAACCGCTGGAAGCGTCTCAAGGGCATGGGTCGCCTTCTCTCCCTGACCGCCGCACTGTGTCTCAGCCTGGCCGCCTGCGGTACCGACGACGCCGTCGAGCGCATCCCCGCTCCAGCCTTAAGTCCGAGCACGGAGACGGCGGGCGGGGATCCCGTCGAGGCACCGTCGTGGTACGGCCAGCGGCGGGAACTCCCGAGCTGCGGGGTCGACGAGCCGTCCACCGAGGGCTATCCCAACCTGGAGGCGCGCACCTGTTTCCGGGAGGCCTTCGACGCCGGCCGGCCGGCCGAGCTGACCCACTCCTCGTACGGCGACGAGGGGGAGTCCATCCGCGCGCACTTCCGCGTGCTCGGCGACGGTCGCTACGAGATCGTCGGTGAGCGGTTCCCCGGGGCCCCGCCCTCCGGCGGACACGGATGGGTCCGGTACGAGTGCGAACGGTTCGTGTTCTTCGGTAGCCCCGGTGCGGAGAGCGACGGCGCTCCCTGGATCGACTACGGAGGCGAGTGCGAGCTCGTCGAGTCCGTCGAGAAATAGCGCCGGAGCGTCAGAGAGCGGCGAGCTCGGCGCAGGCGGCGCAGAGCTGCTGGTCCTCGTAGCCCTCCGGCGGCCACGGCAGCTGCTCGTCGATGGAGACGTAGGCGCCGCACAGCGCCTTGCGGCTCTGTCCGGCCACCCGACCGATCGTGGCGTGCGCCGGTCCGATCTGGCGGGGCTGGAGCCCGTTCGCCCCGAAGGCGCCGACCATCACGACCGCGTGGGCTGTGCCGTACGCGTAGACGCTGGTCATGACGTCAGGGTCCGAGCCATCGCGCCCCGGGGCCAGCACCGCCGGGTGCGTGTTCGGCGCACCCGTCACACCCGTCCCGCCCGTCGCGGATCGCGACGTCGGATCTGCTACCGGTGGCCGAGCGCCACCGCGAGAGCCGCCCGGACCTCGGCGATCTCCGCCTCGCCGGCCGGGAGCTGCGGGAGCCGCATGGCCGCGCTCGGGATGAGCCCCAGCAGGGTCAGCGCGAGCTTCGAGCGGAGCGCTCCGTTGCGCGAGCCGCAGATGACGTCGATGGCGGGCAGTGCCGAGCGGAACACCTCGCGGGCCCGCACCGGCTCACCGCCCTCGGCCAGGGCGATGACGTGCGCGAGTTCGTCGCCGACCAGGTGCCCGGCCATGCTCACCAGCCCGACGGCGCCCACCGAGAGGAACGGCAGCAGCATGGCGTCGTCGCCGCAGTACCAGGCCAGTCCGGTGTCGTCGATCCGCCGCAGAGCGGCCGCCGGGTCCTCCGTCGCGTCCTTCACCGCGGTGATGCGCGGGTGCTCGCCGAGCCGGCGCAGCGAGTCCGGGTCCAGTCGCAGGCCGGTCCTGGCCGGGACGTCGTAGAGCATCACCGGGAGGTCGGTGGCGTCGGCGACGGCGGTCAGGTGCGCGACCACGCCGTCCTGCGAGGGGCGCGAGTAGTACGGGGTCACGGCCAGCAGTCCGTCGGCGCCGGCGGCCGCGGCCTGCCGCGCCAGGCCGACCGCGTGCCGGGTGTCGTAGGAGCCGGCGCCGGCCAGCACGACCCCGCGGCCGTCCACGGCCTCGACCACCGCACGCACCAGGTCGGCCTTCTCCTGGTCCGACGTCGTGGGCGCCTCGCCGGTGGTGCCGTTGACCACCAGGCCGTCGTGCCCGGAGTCGAGGAGGTGGACGGCGAGACGTGCGGCGGCGTCCAGGTCCAGGGCTCCGTCGTCGGTCATCGGTGTGACCATCGCGGTGAGCAGCGCGCCGAAGGGGCGTTCGGCGGAAGGTCCCGGCATGGGGGGAACCTACTGGCTGTCCACGGTGTGACCGGGGACTCAGTGCGGTCAGAGCTGACCGCTATGTTGACCGCAGCCTCCGGCCGGAGGCGTTCTCCGACCCCCGGGGGTGGCCGTGCAGTCCGCGCTCTACGAAGCCGAGCACGAGGCGTTCCGCGCGATGGTGCGCGACTTCCTCGCCAAGGAGGCCGTTCCCCACCAGGCCGACTGGGAGGCCGCCGGGGTGGTCGACCGCTCCGTGTGGCTCAAGGCCGGCGCGCAGGGCCTGCTCGGCATGGACGTGCCCGAGGAGTTCGGCGGCGGTGGGATCGACGACTTCCGCTACAACGCCGTGCTCTCCGCCGAGATCAGCCGGGCCGGCGCCAGCGGGCTGGGTTTCACCCTGCAGAACGACGTCGTCGCGCCGTACCTGACCGGGCTGTGCACGGACGAGCAGAAGCAGCGCTGGCTGCCCGGCGTCGTCAGCGGCGAGATCATCACCGCGATCGCCATGACCGAGCCGCACGCGGGCTCCGACCTCCAGGGCCTGAAGACGACGGCCCGCCGGGACGGCGACGAGTGGGTGCTCAACGGCTCCAAGACGTTCATCACCAACGGCATCAACGCCGACCTCGTCATCGTGGTCTGCCGCACCGACCCCGAGGCCGGGGCCCGCGGCTTCTCGCTGCTGGTCGTCGAGCGCGGGATGCCCGGCTTCGAGCGCGGCCGGAACCTGGAGAAGGTGGGCCTCAAGGCGCAGGACACCGCGGAACTGTTCTTCGAGGACGTCCGCGTGCCGGCGGCCAACCTGCTCGGCACCGAGGGGCACGGCTTCTTCCACCTCATGGAGAACCTGCCCCAGGAGCGGCTGTCCATCGCCGCGGGCGCGGTCGCCTCCGCCCGCATCCTGCTGGACCTCACTGTCCAGTACTGCAAGGACCGCACCGCGTTCGGCAAGCCGATCGGGAAATTCCAGAACACCCGTTTCGAACTCGCCGAGATGCACACCGAGGTCTCCATCGCCGAGACCTACCTCGAGAAGGCGATCCTCGAGCACAACGCTCGCCGGTTCACCGCCGAGGACGCCGCCATGGCCAAGTGGTGGACGACGGAACTGCAGAAGCGGGTCATCGACCGGTGTCTGCAGTTGCACGGCGGCTACGGCTACATGCTGGAGTACCCGGTCGCCAAGGCGTATCTCGATTCGCGCATCCAGACCATCTACGGCGGGACGACCGAGATCATGAAGGAGATCGT
Organism: Candidatus Blastococcus massiliensis AP3; assembly: GCF_000582785.1. Classification (GTDB taxonomy): domain Bacteria; phylum Actinomycetota; class Actinomycetes; order Mycobacteriales; family Geodermatophilaceae; genus Blastococcus; species Blastococcus massiliensis. The sequence continues at coordinate 829,938 of NZ_HG931173.1, read as the reverse complement.
CGGCCGCTCGCTGGGTGTCTGAGGTCGCGCGCCGCACCTCGCCCCCGTCGTCCCGCCCTGGAGGCCAGCAGTTGAGCACCCCCGATCAGCCCGCTCCGACCGTCCTCACCGAGCGGGCCGGCAACGTCCTGCTCGTCACGATCAACCGGCCGCAGGCACGCAACGCCCTGGACCTCGACGTCGCCACCCGGCTCGCCGATGCCTTCGACGCGGCGGAGTCCGAGCCGGAGATCCGCTGCGTCGTGCTCACCGGGGCGGGGGACCAGGCGTTCTCCGCCGGGGCCGACCTCAAGGCACTCGCGCGCGGCGAGCGGGCGATCGTCCCGGGCCGCGAGCACTACGGCTTCGCCGGCGTCGTGCGCCACCCGACGAGCACCCCCGTGATCGCCGCGGTCAACGGTGCGGCGCTGGGCGGAGGCACCGAGTTGGCGCTCGCCGCGGACCTGGTCGTCGCCGCCGAGCACGCCACCTTCGGCGTGCCGGAGGTCAAGCGTGGCCTGCTCGCCGCGGCCGGTGGCGTCTTCCGGCTGCCCGAACAGCTGCCCCGCAAGGTGGCCATGCGGCTGGTCCTCACCGGCGAACCGATGAGCGCCGCGGAGGCGCTCCGCTGGGGTCTGGTCAACGAGGTCGTCCCGGCCGCGGACGTGGTGCCGACGGCGATGAGGCTCGCCGAGGTCATCGCGGCCAACGCCCCGCTCGCGGTGCAGGCCAGCAAGCGGCTCGCGCTCGGGCTCTTCGACGGCGACCGGCCGGCGGAGGCCGAGCTGTGGGAGCGCTCGGGCGAGGAGATGGGGCGCCTGTTCACCTCGAACGACGCCGCCGAGGGCATGCGGGCGTTCGCGGAGAAGCGGCCCCCGCAGTGGACGGCCGGCTGACGTCGGCCGCCGGGTCCAGCCTCCAGCCTCGATAGAGCAGGGGTGGTCCACCCACGGGTGAGCGCGCCTTCCCGGGGGCAGGTATGCCGGTCATGAGCACCTCTGCGCTGCGGCTGCCCGACGCTCTGCAGGCGCTCCGCGACCTCCTGGCCGCCGCACCCCTGCACCTCGACGTCCCCGGCCGGGACGAGGCGAGCCGGTCGGCCCGCGCCGTCGTCGACCAGATCGACGACTACCTGCTGCCGCGGCTGCGTGACCTCGATGCCCCGTTGCTCGCGGTGGTCGGGGGTTCGACGGGGGCCGGCAAGTCCACCTTGGTCAACAGCCTGCTCGGCACGCCGGTCACCACCGCCGGCGTGCTCCGGCCGACCACCCGCGCACCGGTGCTCGTCTGCTCGCCGGCCGACCGAGCCGCGTTCGCCGGCGACCGCGTGCTGCCCGGCCTGGCGCGGACCACCGGGGAGGGCGAGGTCACCGGCGGCCTGCGGCTCGTGGTCAGCGACGCGCTGCCGGCCGGGTTGGCGGTCCTCGACGCCCCCGACGTCGACTCCGTGGTCGAGACCAACCGCGAGCTCGCCGGCCAGCTGCTCGCGGCGGCCGACCTGTGGGTGTTCGTGACGACGGCGGCCCGCTACGCCGACGCCGTTCCGTGGGAGCTGCTGCGCACGGCGCAGGAGCGAGGCACCGCGCTGGCCGTCGTCCTCGACCGGGTGCCCCCGGAGGCGGCCGGCGAGATCGCCGCCGATCTGGGCGGCATGCTGCGCAGCGCGGGGCTGGAGGCGGCCCGGCTGTTCGTCGTCGAGGAACGGCCGCTCGTCGACGGCTACCTGCCCGAGGACCAGGTCGGCCCGCTGCGCACGTGGCTGCACGGCCTGGCGGCCGACCAGGAGCAACGTGCCGCCGTCGTCCGGCAGACGCTCGCCGGCGCGCTGGACAGCCTCGGCGCGCGGGTCGACGGGGTGGCCGAGGGCGTGGCCCGGCAGGCAGCCGCCGCGACCGCCCTGCGCGAGACCGCGGAGGCGGCCTACGCGCAGGCGGGCACGACGGTGTCCGACGGCGTCGCCAGTGGTGCGCTGCTGCGGGGCGAGGTGCTCGCCCGGTGGCAGGAGTTCGTCGGCACCGGGGAGTGGATGCGCACTCTGCAGGGGCAGGTCGGGCGGCTGCGCGACCGGCTCACGGCGACGCTCACCGGCCGCCCGTCGGCCGGTGTCGGGGTGCAGCAGGCGCTGGAGTCCGGGGTGGAGGTGCTCCTGCGGGACGCCGCCGACGAGGCGGCGGAGCGGACCGTCACGGCGTGGCGTGCCACCGCCGGTGGACCGGCTCTGCTGACCGGCCGGCAGCAGGAGCTGGAGGCGGCCTCCCCGGACTTCCCGGACGCGGCCGCCGCCGAGGTGCGCGACTGGCAGGGGGCGGTCCTGGACCTCGTGCGCAGCGAGGGTGCCGACAAACGCACCCGCGCACGGGCCTACTCGTGGGGCGTCAACGGCGCCGGAGCCGTGGTGATGGTCGCGGTGTTCGCCTCGACCGGCGGGCTCACCGGTGGCGAGGTGGCCGTGGCCGGCGGGACGACGGCGGTGGGCCAGCGGGTGCTCGAGGCGGTGTTCGGCGACTCCGCGGTGCGGGCCCTCGCCGCCCGTGCGCGGGCGGACCTCGAGCAGCGGGCGGACCGGTTGCTCACCTTCGAACGGGCACGGTTCGACGAGCTGGTCGACGCCGCCGCACCGCAGCCGGGCGACGTCGAGGAGCTCCGCGCCGCGACCGCCGAGCTGGACGCCGCCCGGCGGGCGCAGCGATGAGGCGGCGGGATCGCGGCGGAGCGCCGCTGGGGGAGCGGCTGGCCGCGCTGCGCGAGGCGGTCGAGGTGGCCGAGGAGCGGCTGGACGTGCCCGACATCGCCCACGCCCGCACGCTGCTGGCCAAGGCCGGCGCGCGGGAGGCCCTGGGCGACGCCACGGTCGTCGCGCTCGCCGGCGCGACCGGGAGCGGCAAGTCCACGCTCTTCAACGCGCTGTCCGGCGCCGAGGTGAGCACGCCGGGGGTGCGCCGGCCGACCACCGGGGTGGCGCACGCCTCGGTCTGGGGCGAGGCCGACGCCGACCGGCTGCTGGACTGGCTGGAGGTGCCGCGGCGGCACCGGGTGGCCGACGCCGACCCGGGGCTGGACGGGCTCGTGCTGCTGGACCTGCCCGACCACGACAGCGTCCGGCTCGAGCACCGGCTGGAGGTCGATCGGCTGGTCGAGCTCGTCGACGTGCTGGTGTGGGTGCTCGATCCACAGAAGTACGCCGATGCCGCGGTGCACGACCGGTACCTGGCGCCGATGGCCGGACACGCCGGGGTGCTCGTCGTGGTGCTCAACCAGATCGACCGACTCGACGAGCAGGCGGCCGCCACGTGTCTGGCCGATCTGCGCCGGCTGCTCGACGGCGAGGGGCTCGCCGACACCCCGATCGTCGCGACCTCGGCCCGCACCGGCGCGGGCCTCTTCGACCTGCAGGCCGAGCTGACCCGTCGCGTCACCGCACGGAAGGCCGCGACCGAGCGCCTCACCGCCGACGTGCGGGCGACGGCCGCGGCGCTCGCCGTCCACTGCCCCGACGGTGACGCCGGTTCGCCGGCGGGGGGCGCCGCCGAGGCCGAGCTCGCCGGTGCCCTCGCGGACGCGGCAGGCGTGCCGGTGGTCGCTGCGGCGGTCGAGCGCTCCGCCCGGCGGGACGGCTCGGCGCGCACCGGGTGGCCGCCGCTGCGCTGGGTCCGCAAGCTGCGCCCTGACCCGCTGGGCCGACTGCACCTGGGGGACGAGCGGGCGCGCTCCTCCCTGCCGGCCGCGGGCGCGGTGCAGCAGGCCGCCATGACCGCGGCGCTGCGCCGCGTCCGCGCCGCAGCCGGCGAGGGGCTGCCGCAGGCCTGGCGGGACGAGCTGCGGCGTACCGCGGACCGGGCGGAGTCGGGTCTGGCCGACCGGCTGGACCAGGCGGTGACCGGCACGGACCTCGGTCCGGGCCGCGTGCCGCTGTGGCAGCGCGCGGTCGGCGGACTGCAGTGGCTGCTGCTCGCCGGTGCGCTGGTCGGCGCGGTCTGGCTGCTCGTGCTGGGTGTCCTCGGCTGGCTGCAGCTCGGCGACGTCCTGCCGCTGCCGGACGTCGAGGGCATCCCGGTGCCCACGCTGCTGCTGGTGGCGGGCCTGCTCGGGGGAGCGCTGCTCGCCGTCCTGGCCCGGCCCTTCGTGCGCGCGGGTGCGCGGCGACGACGACGCCGGGCGGAGGCGCGGCTCACCGCGCGCGTGGCGGAGGTGGCCCGGGTCGAGGTGCTGGCGCCGCTGGACGAGACGGTCGAGGACGTGCGGACCTTCTGCGCCGCCGTCGCCCGCGCCGGCGGCTGATCCGCGCGCCCTGTCTGCGCAGTCCGGGAGCACCGGCCCGGCTTGTTGCAAGTGGTTTGCAATAGAGTCGGGATCCCAGGTCGACGGAGGGATCCCGCATGCGCGCAGCCACGACGTACGGCCGGCCGGTCGCGGTCGCCGCCGTGCTGGCCGTCGCCCTCACCGCGTGCGCCGACGCCGGCCCGGAGACGGTCGCGGCAGCTCCCAGCGAACTGCGCCTGGCGATCGGCGGCGAGCCGGAGGACGGCTTCGACCCGACGCTGGGTTGGGGCCGGTACGGGTCACCGCTGTTCCAGTCCACGCTGCTCACCCGGGACGCGAACCTCGACGTCGTGCCCGACCTGGCCACCGGGTGGTCCATCAGCGACGACGGGCTGGTGTGGACCGTCGACCTCCGGACCGACGCCCGGTTCAGCGACGGCGAGCCGGTGACCGCCTCCGACGTCGCCTACACGTTCACGACGGCGAGCGAGAGCGGCGGCCTCACCGACGTCACCGCCCTGCGCGAGGCCGTGGTCGTGGACGACGACACCGTCGAGCTCCGGCTCGAGCGTCCGCAGAGCACCTTCGTGAACCGGCTGATCGGCCTCGGCATCGTCCCCGAGCACGCGCACGGGCCCGACTACGCGCGCAACCCGGTGGGCTCCGGACCGTTCGAGCTGGTGCAGTGGGACCAGGGCCAGCAGCTCATCGTCGAGCGCAACGACGACTACTACGGCGCGGCACCCGCCTTCGAGCGGATCGTCTTCCAGTTCACCGGCGAGGACGCCTCGATCGCCGCGGCATCGGCCGGCCAGCTCGACATGGCCGCCGTGCCGGCCCAGCTCGCCGGCACCCAGGTGCCCGGCATGCGGCTGGTCCCGGTGCAGTCGGTGGACAACCGCGGCATCACCTTCCCGTACGTCCCCGACACCGGGGAGACCACCGACGACGGTGCGCCGATCGGCAACGACGTCACCTCCGACCTCGCCGTCCGGCAGGCGATCAACCTCGCCGTCGACCGGCAGGCACTGGTCGACGGCGTCCTGGAGGGCCACGGCTCACCCGCCACCGGTCCCGTCGACGGCCTGCCCTGGCACGAGCCGGAGTCCGCCATCGAGGACGCCGACCCGGAGGCCGCCGAGGAGCTCCTGGAGGAGGCCGGCTGGACCGACTCCGACGGCGACGGCGTGCGGGAGAAGGACGGCGTCCGCGCGTCGTTCGCGCTGCTCTACCCGGCGTCGGACTCGCTGCGCCAGGACCTGGCGCTCTCGGTGGCCGACATGGTCGCCCCCATCGGCGTCGACATCACGCCGCAGGGCGAGAGCTGGGACGCGATCTACGCGCGCATGCACTCCGACGCGGTCCTCTTCGGCTGGGGCAGCCTCGACCCGACCGAGATGTACAACCTCTACTCCTCGAGCCAGGCCGGGGTGGAGTCCTGGAACCCCGGCTTCTACGCGAACCCGGACGTCGACGCCGAGCTCGAGGCGGCCATGACGGCGACCGACCCCGACGAGGCGAACCGGCACTGGCGGGCCGCCCAGTACGACGGCGAGGACACGGGCTTCGGGCCCTCCGGGGACGCCGCGTGGGCGTGGCTGGTCAACCTCGACCACACCTATTTCGTCGACGAGTGCCTGGACATCGGTGAGCCGCGGATCGAGCCGCACGGCCACGGCTGGCCGATCACGGCGGGGATCGCCGGCTGGCAGTGGAGCTGCTGACCCGCGCGATGCGGGGGCTGGCCGGGCGCCTGGTCCGGCTGGTCCTGCTGCTGGCGGCCGTGGCGACGGCGTCCTTCGCCCTGATGGTGAACTCGCCGGTGGACCCGGTCGACGCCTACGTGGGTGGTGACGTCGCCGCGATCGGGCCCGAGCAGCGGGCGCAGATCGCCGAGCGGTGGGGGCTGGGCGACCCCCCGCTGGAGCGCTTCACCGCGTGGCTCGGCAACGTCGCCCAGGGCGATCTCGGCCGCTCGCTCACGGTCAACCAGCCGGTCACCGAGGTCATCGGCGAGCGCTTCCTGACCAGCCTGGCACTCATGGCGACCGCCTGGGTCCTCTCGGGGATCGTCGGTTTCGCGCTGGGGGTGCTCGCCGGTGTCCGTCAGGGGCGGTTCACCGACCGTGCGGTCTGCTGGTGGGCGTACACCCTGGCCTCGGCGCCGACGTTCTGGGTCGGCCTGCTGCTGCTCTACGTCTTCTCCGTGTCGCTCGGCTGGACGCCGGTCTGCTGCGCGGCGCCGGTCGGCGTGCTGGCCGACGACGTCACGCTGCTGGACCGGCTGCACCACCTGGTCCTGCCCGCGCTCACCCTCTCGGTCGTGGGCGTCGCGCCCGTCGTCCTGCACACGCGCCACGCCGTCATCGAGGCGATGGCCAGCGACCACGTCGCCTTCGCCCGCGCCCAGGGGGAGTCGACCCGCGGCGTGGTCGTGCACTCGGTGCTGCGCAACGCCGCGGCGCCGGCGGTCCTGCTGCAGTTCGCCTCGCTGGGGGAGCTGTTCGGCGGGTCGGTGCTGGCCGAGCAGGTGTTCTCCTATCCCGGCCTCGGCGCGGCCACGACGCAGGCCGCGCTCGGCCAGGACGTGCCGCTGCTGCTGGGCATCGCGCTGTTCACGACGGTGTTCGTCTTCGTCGGCAACCAGACGGGTGACCTGGTGCACGCGCGCCTGGACCCCCGGGTCACCCGCGACCTCGGTCGGGCCCGCCGCCCCCGCTGGGGCCGCGGCGAGCCGGCCGAACCGCTGCTGGCACCGGACCCCCTGCCCGCCCCGCAGCCCGCCGGTCAGGGCACCCGATGACCGCCGTCCTCGAGCCGGTGCGGCGCGGGCCGCGGTTCGACCGGCGCCGCCGCACCCTCTGGTACGTCGGCGTCGCGCTCGCCGTCGTGGTGGGCGTGGTCGTGGCCGGTGGGCTGGCCGCCGACCCGGCCCAGACCACGAGCCTCACCGACCGCAACCTCGGGCCCTCGGCCCAGCACTGGTTCGGCACCGACCGGCTGGGCCGGGACATGCTCGCGCGCACGCTGGCCGGCCTGCGGCTGAGCCTGGTGGTCGGCGTGACCGCCGCGGTGGTCTCCGCGGCCATCGCCCTGGTGCTGGCATGCCTGGCGGCGGTGTTCGGCGGCGTCGTCGACCGGGCCGTCGGCTGGCTGGTCGACCTCTTCCTCGCCCTGCCGCACCTGGTGCTGCTGATCCTGCTCGCCTTCGCCCTGGGCGGCGGGACCGACGCCGTGATCGTGGCCGTCGCGCTGACGCACTGGCCCACGCTCACCCGCGTGCTGCGCGGCCGGGCGCGCGAGGTCATGTCGTCGGACTACGTCGCGATCTCGCGGCAGCAGGGCCACGGCCGGGCCTGGATCGCCCGCAGGCACCTGGCCGGTCATCTCACCGGGCACTTCCTCGTCGGCACGGTGCTGCTCTTCCCGCACGCGATCCTGCACGAGGCGGCGCTGTCGTTCCTCGGCCTGGGCGTCGACCCGGGGGAGCCCTCGATCGGCATCCTGCTGGCCGAGTCGATGCGCTACCTCACCGCCGGCGCGTGGTGGCTCGCCGTCCTGCCGGGGCTGTGCCTGCTGGTCGTCGTCAAGCTCGTCGACACGATCGGCAACAACACCCGGGCCCTGCTCGATCCGCGGAGCCACCACCTGTGAGCGCGGTGCTGGAGGTGCGGGGGCTGGAGGTCGACTTCCTCCAGTACGAGCGGGGGCTGCGGCGGCGCACCGTGCACGCCCTGACCGGCATGGATCTCACCGTGGCGGCCGGCGAGGTCGTCGCCCTGGTGGGTGCCAGCGGCGCGGGCAAGAGCCTGCTCGCCCACGCCGTCCTCGGGCTGCTGCCGCCCAACGCCCTGGAGCGCGGGGAGGTGCTGCTCGACGGCGACCCGCTGGACCCCGCCGGCCGCCGCCGGCACGCGGGCCGAGGCATGTCGCTGCTGCCGCAGGCAGCGAGCTTCCTCGACCCGCTCCGCACCGTCGGCAGCCAGGTGCGGCGCTCGGCGCGACTGACCGGGCACCGCGATCCGCGGCGCGGGGCCGCCGAGGCCCTCGAACGGCGGGGCCTCGGGCCCGAGGTGCTGCGCCGCTACCCGCACGAGCTCTCCGGCGGCATGGCGCGACGGGTGCTGGTCGCGATGGCCACCATGGCCGATCCACGGGTGCTGTTCGCCGACGAACCCACCACCGGGCTGCCGCCCGCCGACGTCCGCGCGACGCTCGAGGGGTTCCGCGGCATGGCCGACGCCGGGAGCGCCGTCGTGCTCATCACCCACGAGTTGAGTGCGGCGCTCGAGGTGGCCGACCGGGTGGTGATCGCCCGCGACGGGCGCACCGTCGACGTCGCCGACCCTGCCGCCTTCACCGGCGACGGCGCCGCGCTCAGCCACCCGTACACCCGAGCGCTCTGGCAGGCGCTCCCGGGCAACGGCTTCCGTGTGGTGGAGGGCGTCTGATGCTCCAGGCCGAGGAGCTCTGGTTCCGCTACGCCGCCGACCGGCCGTGGGTGCTCGCGGGCGTGGACCTGCGGGTCGAGGCCGGCGAGGTGGTCGGGCTGTGCGGGCCCAGCGGTGGTGGCAAGAGCACCCTCGGCCGGCTGCTCGCCGGTCACGCGCGGCCCGACCGGGGCCGGGTCACCGTCGACGGCGAGGTGCCGCGCTCGCGCCGGGCGCCGCACCCGGTGCAACTGGTGCTCCAGCACCCCGAGCGCGCCATGGATCCCCGCTGGACGGTGCGCCGGATCCTGGCCGCCGCGGACGCCGGAGCGGCCGACGAGCGGCTCGTGCCCGCGGCCTGGCTGGACCGGTACCCCCACGAGATCAGCGGCGGCGAGCTGCAGCGCGTCAACCTCGCCCGGGCGCTGCTCGCACGACCCCGCTACCTGGTGGCCGACGAGATCAGCGCGAGCCTCGACGCGGTCACCCAGGCGCGGATCTGGACGCTGCTCCTCGAGCGCTGCCGCGAGGCGGGCATCGGCGTCCTGGCCGTCTCGCACGACCGGCCGCTGCTGGACGCCGTCGCCGGCCGGGTTCTGGACTGGACGCCGTCGCCGGTGGAGGAGCGACCCTCCTAGGAGGTCAGCTCCGCCGCCGCGATCATCCGGCTGAGCGTCTCCACCCAGGCGGCACGGACCGGAGCGGGCCGGCCGTCGACGACGGCATGCGCTCCGCCGGCCAGTGTGCCGTCCGACGCCACGGCCTCGAAGCTCAGGCGGAACAGCAGATCGGCGATGGTCTGGGGAGGCAGTCCGGCATCCACGAGGGGCTGCAGGATCCACTGGCGCGGGTCCACGACCGGTGTTCGTGCGGACCGGTGCGTCCGGATGCACCGGACGACGGAAACGATGGAACGACTACATCGGTTGTGGTCAATTCATCCGCCGGAGCGCCGATAGTCCATCAGTGACGACCTCCCTCGCAGCACCGACGGACCGCGGGCGCACCGGCTTCTGGGCCGCCATCCCGCGCGGCGCCCGTCTCGACGAGCGCGCCTTCCTCCCCAGGCACCGCGTCATCTCCGGCGTCCTGGCGGTGCATCCGCCGGTGCTGGCCGCCCTGGGGCTGTACCGGGGGGTGGGCGGCTGGCTGCTGTGGGGCCAGCTCGCCGTGATCGTGCTCCTGCTCGTCCTGGGGTTCACCCTCCGACCCCAGGTGGCACGAGCCAGCGCCGTCAGCCTCGGGCTGATGATCGGCGCGGACGTGCTCGTGCACGTCGGTGGTGGGCTCACCGACCTGCACATCTGGTTCTACGCGCTGCTGGCCCTCGTCGCGCTCTACCAGCAGTGGACGCCGTTCATCCTCGCCGTGCTCTTCGTGGCCGTGCACCACGCCGTCATGAGCCTGGCCATGCCCGAGTCGGTCTTCTCGACCCACGAGGCGCACGAGAACCCGATCGCGTTCGCCCTGCTCCACGCCGTCTTCCTGCTGGCCGAGGCGGTCTTCCTCGCCTACGGCTGGAAGTTCACCGAGGAGGCCGACCGCGGCCGCCGCGCCGAGCAGCGTCGCGCCGAGGAGCAGGCCGTCGCGCAGGCGCGGGCCCAGGGCGAACTGGCCGAGGAGCGTGCCCGCGCCGCGGACGAGGCGGCCGCTGCCCTGGCGCACCGCGAGGAGCGGGCCGCGATGGTCGAGGAGAAGCTCGCCTCCCTGCTGGAGGCCGGACGGCGCCTGGACGAGAACGTCGGGACGGCGACCGACGTGATGGCCGCCCTCAGCGCGGCCATCGACGAGATCGCCACCGCGGCCGGCACCGCGACGAGCACCGCGCACGCGGCGAGCGCCGGTTCGCGGGAAGGGGCCGAGACCGTCGCCCGGCTCGCCACGACCATGGCCGAGATCGACCAGATCGCCGGCAGCATCTCCACCATCGCCGACCAGACCAACCTGCTGGCGCTCAACGCCACCATCGAGTCCGCCCGCGCCGGTGAGGCCGGGAAGGGGTTCGCCGTCGTGGCCGGCGAGGTGAAGGACCTGGCGTCGGAGACGGCGGAGGCCACCGAGCGGATCCGGCGCGTCGTCGACGCCGTGCGGGGCGACGTCGAGGCCGCGGGCAGCGCGCTGGCCCAGGTGCAGGAGGTCATCGCGGGCGTGGTCGAGACGCAGGCGACGATCGCGGCCGCGGTCGAGGAGCAGAGCGCCTCGACCATGCAGGCGCAGGACGCGATCTCCGGTGCCTCCCGGGCGGCCACCGCGATGGCCGACGACCTGCAGCGCATCGTCAGCGAGATGTGACCGCCTGGGACGATGGCCGGGGCGGTGCGACCGGCCGCCCCCCAACCGGCTCCAGAGCCCTACCCGAGCGCTGCTCGCCAGGAGTGACCCGATGTTCCGCCGTACCGCCTCGCGGGCGTTGCTCGCCGTCGCGATGTCCGTCTCCCTGGCCGCCTGCGGCGGGAGCGACGACGACGCGGAGTCGCCCGCGGACAGCACGGCCGCGCCCACCACGCAGGCCTGCGAGGAGAGGCCGGCGACCGCCGAGCCGGCACCGGGGGTCTCCGCCGACCTCGCGGTGAAGCCCGAGGTTCCCGGGTCCGACGCGCCGCCGCCCTGCGGCCTGGTGATCAGCGACGTCGTGGTCGGGACCGGCGCGGAGGCCGTCGCGGGGACGACCGCCGCGGTCCAGTACGTCGGCACCTTCTACGAGACCGGCGAGGAGTTCGACGCGTCCTGGAGCGGCGGCGCGCCCGGCCGCCCGCTGCCCGTGCCGGTGGGGCAGGGCATGGTCATCCCCGGCTTCGAGCAGGCGATCACCGGCATGCAGGTCGGCGGCCGGCGGATCGTCACGATCCCCAGCGAGCTCGGCTACGGCGACCAGGACCGCGGCCCGATCCCCGGCGGCTCGACCCTGGTGTTCGTACTGGACCTGGTCGAGGTCAGCCCCTGACGGTCCGCTGAGCCGCACAGGACGCGTCGGCAGGGGCCGGCACGTCCTGTGCGGCCAGCCGGACGACCTCGCCGACCACCCAGACGGCGGGTGGGCGGACGTCCTCGTCGCGCATCGTGGTGCCGAGGTGCTCGAGGGTCGTCCGCACCGTGCGCTGCGTCGCCGTCGTCCCGTCGGTCACCACGGCGACGGGGGTGCCGGGTGGCCTGCCGTGCTCGACGAGGGCGGCCGCGATCGCCGCGGCGTTCTCGACGCCCATGAGGACGACGACCGTGCCGCGCAGGCGGCCGATCGCGGACCAGTCCACGAGTGACAGGGGGTGTCCCGGCGGCACGTGACCCGAGACGACGACGAACTCGTGGGTGAGCCCCCGGTGTGTCACGGGGACACCGGCGAGGCCCGGGACGGCCACGGCGCTGGTCACGCCCGGGACGATCTCGACGGGCACGCCCGCGGCCGTGCAGGCCACCAGCTCCTCCATGCCCCGCCCGAACACGAACGGGTCGCCGCCCTTGAGGCGGACCACGAGCCGGCCGGCCCGCGCGTGCTCGACCAGCCGGGCGTTGATCTCCTCCTGGGGCATCGCGCGGCCGCGCGGCAGCTTCGAGGCGTCGACGATCCCGACGCCGGGCCGGAGCCCGGCCACCAGGGCGCGCGGGCCGAGGTTGTCGACGACGACGACGTCGGCCCTCGACAGCGCCTGCTGGCCGCGCACCGTGATCAGCCCCGGGTCGCCCGGGCCACCGCCGACGAGCACCACCCGGCCGGCCCCGCGCTCGGGCCGAGGCGGGTCCTCCGCGTCCGTGGGCGCGGGCTGGGCGCTGGACGTCTCCGGGGCGCCGGGGCGGGTGCAGAAGACCCGGGCCCGCTCGGCGTCGTCGGCGACGGCCCCGTCCACCGCCGGATCCCCGGTCGCGGCGACGGCGTACCAGGCGTCCGCGAGGTCGCCGGCTGCGTAGGGACGGCGGACCCACGACAGCGCGCCGGAGCCGGCCATCGCCTCGAGCGCGGGGACGACGGCGGGGCTGACGACGGTCACGGACGCACCGGCGTGCACCAGCCCGGCGGTCGCCCGGTACCCGGCGGACCCGCCGCCGACGACGACCACCCGGCGGCCCTGCAGCCGGAGACCGACCGGGTGGAGCGTCGCGGAGGTGGAGGGGAGGGGCGCGGTGCTCATGGCACCTCCTCGGGGAGCGGGGCGGGCGGGAGGACGTCGGCGAGGGCGGCGGTGAAGGCCGCGGAGACCTCGGGTGGGCGCACCGCGACCCGCAGGTGGTCGGGGCCGAGGCCGGGGAAGGTGTCGCCGCGGCGCACCGCCCAGCCCCGGTCCCGGAGCAGCGCCCGCACCCGCGCCCCGTCGGGGACGCGGAGCAGGACGAACGACGAGCGCGGTCGGCCCTCGAGGACGACGGAGGGCGGCAGGCCGGCCACCAGGGCGGCCCGCCAGCGGTCGAGGTCGCGCGCGGCTGCCTCGGCCTCGGCCCGCGCCGCGGGGGTGGTGCAAGCGGTCAGCGTGGCGAGCGCCGGCGTGGACACGGGCCAGTGGGGCTGCGCGGCCGCCAGGCGCGCGACGAGCGCCGCGTCGGCCAGCGCGTAGCCCACTCGCAGGCCGGCCAGCCCCCACGTCTTGGTCAGGCTGCGGACGACGAGCAACCCGGGGACGTCTCGCCGGGCGGCGAGGCTCTCCGGTTCCCCCGGGACCGTGTCGGCGAAGGCCTCGTCGACCACGAGCACACGGCCCGGACGGGCGAGGGCGGCGACATCGGCTGCCGGGTGCAGCACGGAGGTGGGGTTCGTCGGGTTGCCGAGCACGACGAGGTCGGCCTCCTCGGGCACGGCGGCCGGGTCGAGCCGCCAGCCGTCCTCGGCGCGCAGCCCCACCCGGACGACCGGGTGCCCGGCCGCGCGCAGCGCCGCCTCCGGCTCGGTGAACGAGGGGTGGACGACGGCTGCGAGGCGGGGGCGCACCGCACGGGCGATCAGGACGAAGGCCTCGGCCGCGCCCGCGGTCAGGAGCACCTCGTCGACCGGGCGGCCGTGCGCGGCGGCGACCGCCGTCCGGGCCGGGCCGGGATCGGGGTACGCCGCCACGGCGTCGATCGACTCGTGCAGGACTGCGCGCAGCCAGGGCGGCGGGGCGTCGGCGCGCACGTTGACGGCCAGGTCGACCAGGCCGGGGCCCAGCTCGGCGTCACCGTGGTGGTGGAGGTCGGTCATGGGGCCGGCGCACCGGAGGCCACCGCGACGGTCACCCGGCCGCACACCGTCCTGGGGACCACGAGCGAGCCGCCGTGCACCAGGGCTGCGGCCTCGGCCACCGAACCGGTGCCCACCTCGGCCGCCACCCGGGCCGACACCGTCGGGGTCCGGACCCGGGCGAGCGCGGTCGCCGTGTGGCCGGCCAGCGGCCAGCCACGCGCGGCGGCCGCCTCCCGCAGGCCGGGCTCCTGCGCCCGTGCGTCGAGGGTCGCCACCCGCACGTCGCCGGCGCCGGCGCCGGCGGGCAGCACCGCGTCGACCGCGGCGAGCACCTCCCCGGCGCTCACCCCCGACCGCGCACCGATCCCGACCGTGATCACGTCGGCACCCCGGGGCGGTCGGGCAGCACCGCGAGCAGGCCCGCGGCGTCCCGGGGCAGGGGCCCGGCCGGCAGCAGACCGAGGTCGCGCAGCCGGGTGCCCACGGTCAGCGCCCAGGGCCGGTCGAGCCGGGCGCGGGCGAGCAGGTCGTCGTCGGCGAGCAGCAGCTCGGGGGTCCCCTGGACGACGCGCCCGTCGACCACGACCGCGACCTCGTCGGCCCACCGCAACGCCAGGTCGACGTCGTGGGTGCTCATGGCCACGGTGGAGTCGTTGTCCTGCAGCCGCGCGAGCGCCGCGAGCGTCCCGGCGACGGCGGAGGGATCGAGGCCGGCGGTGGGCTCGTCGAGCAGCAGCACGCAGGGGCGCATCGCGACCGCGCCGGCGATCGCCACCCGCTTGCGCTCGCCGTAGGACAGCTGGTGCGTCGGCCGCCCCGCCAGCCGGTCGACGGCGAGCAGGTGCAGCGCCTCGGCCACCCGGGCGCGCACCTCCGCCTCGTCGAGACCCAGGTTGAGCGGACCGAACGAGACGTCCTGGGCCACCGAGGCGCTGAACAGCTGGTCGTCGGGGTCCTGCAGGACCAGCTGGACGGTCTGCCGGTGCGTGCGCAGCCCCCCGCGGGAGTACGCCACGGGGCTGCCGTCCACGGTCACCGCGCCGGCCGTCGGGCGCAGCGCGCCGGACAGGCACCGCAGCAGGGTGGTCTTGCCCGAGCCGTTGGCGCCGAGCAGCGCCAGCCGCCGGCCGGCCGGCACGGTCAGCGAGGCGCCGTCGAGCACGGGACGGCCTCGCTCGTACCCGGCCACGAGCCCGGTGGCGGCGAGCGTCCGGTGGCTCATGCCATCACCGCGGAGGTGGCGGCGATGGAGGCGAGACCGGTGAGCGAGCAGCTGAGGAAGACCCGCGACGACGGCAGCACCTCGGGGAGCACCCGGAGCCCGGTCTCCATGCCGCGACCGGCCAGGCCCTCCTGCATCCTCCGGGCCCGGTCCCAGGAACGGGTGAGCACGGCAGCGGCGAGGGCTCCCGAGGAGCGGTAGGACCGGCGCACCGACGAGTACCCCATCCGCGCCGCCTGCGCCTCGCGGATGGTGTGCAGGCTGCCGAGCAGCACGAAGAGCAGCCGGTAGACGACCGAGGCCACGTCGACGACGGCGTCGGGCACCCGGGCACGGCGCAGCGCCGGCAGCAGATCGGACATCGGTGTGGTCGTCGCGAGCAGGAGCACAGCGGCACTCCCGGCCAGCGCGTGCCCGACGAGCGAGCCGGCGCGCGCCGCGGCGTCCGGCGCCCAGCCGGGCCCGCCGCTGCCGATCTGCACCACGGCGGTGACCGCGCCGAGGGCGATGAACGCCAGCGGCCAGCGCGCCGCCCGGAAGAAGATCCGCGCGGGCACCTGCGCCGGGCCGACGGCGAGCAGGACCGCGACGACGCCGACCAGCACGCTGCCCGGCCAGGCCGGCAGCACGAGGGCGCTGACGACGAGCCCGCCGCAGAGCAGCAGCTTGTCGCCGGGCGCGCGCCGGCGCCACGCGCTGGCCCACGCCGCGTCGTCGACGGCCAGCCCGGTCACTGCGCGCCGGCTCCTGTGGGGATCGCCGGGGTCGCCGCCCGCCGGCCGCGCAGCCGGCCGAGCACGTAGCCGAGCACGCCGGCGCCGAGGGCGGCCTGCAGGGCGAAGAGCCCGGACTCGACCTCACCTGCGGGGGAGAACAACGAGTCGAACCAGGGGGTGTAGCCGTCGGCCTCGAGCTCCTCGGTGACGGCGGCGTCGGTGCCGCCGTACTCGGAGGTGCCGCCGTCGACCAGCAGCGGAACGGCGAAGAGCGCGACGACGGCGAAGACGAGCAGCGCGTTGACCAGCGTGCGGCGCGTCATGCCGCACCTCCGGAAGGGACGAGGGGAGCGGACTTCAGGATGCCGAGCCGCTCGAGCTCCGGGCGGGCGTTGACGGTGAGCACGCGGAAGAGCAGGACGCCGAGCAGTCCCTCCCCTATGGCCAGCGGGACCTGCGTGACCGCGAAGACGCCGAGGAACTTGACCAGGGCGCCGGCCAGGCCGCTCTCCGCGTCCGGGAATGCCAGCGCCAGCTGCGCCGAGGTGGTGACGTACGTGGCGAGGTCGGCGAGGGCGACGCCGACGAAGACAGCCGGAAGCAGCCCGGCTCCGGCGGCCCGGGTCAGCCGGTAGGCGCCGTACCCGGCCCACGGGCCGACCACCGCGAACGCGAACGCGTTGGCGCCCAGCGTGGTCAGCCCGCCGTGCGCCAGCAGCAGGGCCTGGAACAGCAGGACGACCGTTCCCAGCAGTGCCATCACCGGTGGCCGGAACAGGATGGCCCCGGGACCGGTGCCGGTCGGGTGGCTGGAGCTGCCCGTGACGGAGGGCAGCTTGATGGCGCTCAGCACGAAGGTGAACGCGCCGGCTGCGCCGAGCAGCAGCGTCGACTCCGGGTTCTCCCGCACCTCCTTCACCACGGCCCGGGCGCCGTGCACGACGAACGGGGCGGCGGCGATCGTCCAGCCGGCCGCGTGACCCGCCGGCAGGAAACCTTCAGCGATGTGCACGGACGTTCTCCGATCGTTCGGCGGTGACGCAGGAGGCGACGAAGCGCTGGGCGAGCTGCGGGCTGCCGGCCCAGTGGAGGTGCAGGTAGGACGCGTGCACGGCGCCGGCGACGAAGCCCTCCGCGCCGTCTCCCGACCACCGCCAGGCGCCGGCCGCGCCGGACGGTGGGTCGGCGTGCGTGCGGTGGAACTCGTGGCCGCGCACCCGGGTGCCGGCCGCGGCGAGCACCGAGTCGGTGACGGCGACCGCGGCCCGGTAGCCGAGGGTGAGCCGGGGCGACATCGCCGTCGCCACGTCCAGCACGCCGCACATCGGCAGGCCCTCCAGGTCGCGGGCCAGGTAGAGCAGCCCGGCGCACTCGGCGGCGACCGGGGCGCCGCGGGCGGCGAGCGCGGCGACGTCGGCGCGCAGGGACTCGTTCGCCGACAGCTCGGCGGCGTGCAGCTCCGGGAAGCCGCCGCCGACGACCAGGCCGGCGGTGCCCGCAGGCAGCGACTCCTCGCGGAGCGGGTCCACGGTCACGACCTCGGCGCCGGCCGCCTCCAGCAGCTCGGTGTTCTCGGCGTAGCCGAAGGTGAAGGCCGGCCCTCCGGCAACGGCTATCCGGGGCCGGCCGGGAACGGGCGTCACCTCGGCCGAGGGGTCCCATGGGCGGGCGTCCAGCGGGGGAGCGGAGCGGGCCAGGGCCAGGACGGCGTCCAGGTCGACCGAGGCGGCGACCACCTCGCCCAGCCGGCGGACCGTGGCCAGCGCGGCGTCCGACCGCTCCGCCGCCGGGATCAGCCCGAGGTGCCGTGACGGGGTGTGCAGCTGCTCCATCCGGCGGACCGCCCCCAGCACCGGCACGCCGGCGGCGGCCAGCGCCTCCCGGAGGATCGCCTCGTGCCGGTCGCTGCCGACCCGGTTGAGGACGACGCCGCCGAGCCGGACGCCGGGGTCGAAGGTCGCGAACCCGTGCACGAGCGCCGCCACCGACCGCGCCTGCGACGAGCCGTCCACGACGAGCACGACCGGTGCCCGCAGCAGCCGGGCGACGTGCGCGGTGGAGGAGAAGCCCGGTTCGACCGAGGGGTGGCTGGCGCCGTCGAACAGGCCCATGACGCCCTCGACGACGGCGAGGTCGGCCGGCCGCGGGTGCAGCGCTCCGCGCAGGAACAGCGGGGCGATGCGCTCCTCGCCGACCATCCAGGGGTCGACGTTCCGGCCGGGCCGGCCCGCGGCCAGCCCGTGGTAGCCCGGGTCGATGTAGTCGGGGCCGACCTTGTGCGGCGAGACGGTGAGCCCGCGGGCGGCGAGCGCCGCGATGAGCCCGGTGGCGACGGAGGTCTTGCCGGCGTTGCTGGTGGGTGCCGCGACGACGATCCGCGGCACGGTCACCACTCGATCCCCCGTTGGCCCTTCTGGCCGGCGTCCATCGGGTGCTTGACCTTGGTCATCTCGACCACCAGGTCAGCGGCCTCGACCAACGCCGGGTGCGCGTCCCGCCCGGTGATCACCAGGTGCTGGGTCCCGGGGCGGTTGGTGAGGGTCTCGACCACGTCGTCGATGTCCACCCAGCCCCACTTCATGGGGTAGGTGAACTCGTCGAGCACGTAGAACCGGTGTGCCTCGGCGGCCAGGTCGCGCTTGATCTGTGCCCAGCCCTCGGCGGCGTCGGCGGCGTGATCGGTCTCGGTGCCGGCGCGGCGCGACCAGCTCCAGCCGGAACCCATCTTGTGCCAGACGACCGGACCGCCGTCGCCGGTCTGCTCGTGCAGCCGGCCGAGCGCGGTCAGCGCGTTCTCCTCGCCGACCTTCCACTTGGCGCTCTTGACGAACTGGTAGACCGCGATCGACCAGCCCTGGTTCCAGGCGCGCATCGCCATGCCGAACGCGGCGGTGGACTTGCCCTTCATCTCGCCGGTGTGCACCACGAGGAGTGCCCGGTTGCGCCGCTGCCGTGTGGTCAGGCCGTCCGCAGGGACGCTCTCGACCTGCCCTCGGGGCACCTCAGGCCACCTTCCGCGCGTCGCGGACCGTCGCCGCGAGGCCGTCGGCCGCCAGCTCGCCCATCGGGATCGTCGGCCCGCCCAGGACGGCGCCCAGTCCGGCGGCCAGCCCGAGCCGCACCGGCCCCGACTCGCAGTCGACGACGACGCCGGCCAGCCCCCGCGGCAGCGAGCAGCCGCGCCGCGGCATGCGCCTCGGCGAGGGAGGCGCCGCCACGCCCCCCGGTGGCGCGGCCGTCGGTGACGACGACGAGCAGCGGGCGGCGCTGCGGGTCGCGGATGCGCTCGATGCGCAGCACCTCGTGCGCTCGGAGCAACCCGGCCGCGAGCGGCGTCCGGCCTCCGGTGGGCACCTCGGCGAGCCGTGCCGCGGCGGCGTCGACCGACCACGTGGGCGGGAGGACGAGGTCGGCCGTGGCGCCGCGGAAGGTGATCAGCCCGACCTTGTCGCGGCGCTGGTAGGCGTCCATCAGCAGCGACAGGACGGCGCCCTTGACCGCGCCCATCCGCGCCCGCGACCCCATCGAGCCGCTGGCGTCGACCACGAAGAGCACGAGGTTGCCCTCACGGCCCTCCACCGCGGACTGCCGCAGGTCCTCGCGGGCGAGCCGCAGGCCCGGGCCGGTGCGGCCGCGCGCCCGCTGGTGCGGCGCAGCGGCCAGGACGGTGGAGGCCAGGTGCAGCTTCGTGACGCTGCCGCTCGGGCGCGTGGAGCCGACGACCCGCCCGCGCTCGGACCGGGCGCGCGACCGCCGGCCGGCCGCGCCCGCGCCGATGCCCGGCACCTCGAGCCGCCGGGCCCGGAACGTCTCCGATGGAGCGGCCGCGGCCCGGTCCGGTGCGGGGGCAGGCGTCGGCGTGGCCGCCGCCCTCGCCGCGTGGCGCCATCGTCGGCTCGCCGCCGCCGCCGCCGTCCTCCTCCGAGGAGGGGCCAAAATGGCCACTTTGGCCCTGAGGGGGGCCGCCCTCAGGGGGGCCGCCGTCGGGGCCGTCGCCGTCGGGGCCGTCGCCGTCGGGGTCGGGGTCGTCGTCCGGACGGCTGTCGGACAGCGCCTGCTCCAGCGTCTCCTCGTCGAGCCCCGGGGCGTCGAACGGGTTGCGCCGGCGACGGTGCGGCAGGGCGAGCCGGGCGGCCACCCGCACGTCGTCCTCGGTCACCTCGACGCGGCCACACCAGGCGGCGTGCGCGATGGCCGCGCGGGCGGTGACCAGGTCGGCCCGCAGGCCGTCCACGTCGAAGGCGGCGCACACCGCGGTGACCTGTTGCAGCGCGGCGTCGGAGAGGACGACGTGCGGCAGGCGGGCGCGGGCGTCGGCGATCCGGGTGGCCAGCCCGCCCTCCTCGGCCGACCACGCCGCGGCGAACCCGGCCGGGTCGGCGTCGGAGGCGAACCGCCGGCGCACCACCTCGGCGCGCTCGGCGGGGTCGCGCGGCGCGGCCACCTCGACGGTGAGCCCGAACCGGTCGAGCAGCTGCGGGCGCAGCTCGCCCTCCTCGGGGTTCATCGTCCCGACGAGCAGGAAGCGGGCGGCGTGCCGGACGGAGATCCCCTCGCGCTCGACGTAGGCGGTGCCCATCGCGGCGGCGTCCAGCAGCAGGTCGACCAGGTGGTCGTGCAGCAGGTTGACCTCGTCGACGTAGAGCACGCCGCGGTGGGCGGCGGCCAGCAGGCCGGGCTCGAACGCCTTCACGCCCTCGGTGAGCGCGCGCTCGAGGTCCAGCGAGCCGACGACCCGGTCCTCGGAGGCGCCGACGGGCAGCTCGACCAGCCGTGCGGGGCGGACCGGGCCGTCCACGGTCGGCTCGTGCGGCCCGTCGGGGCAGGCCGGGTCAGGTGCGGCCGGGTCGCAGGCGAAGCCGCAGCCCGGCACGACGGCGACCGGCGGCAGCACGGCGGCCAGCGCGCGGACCGCCGTCGACTTCGCTGTGCCCTTCTCGCCGCGCACCAGCACGCCGCCGACGGCGGGGGAGACGGCGTTGAGCAGCAGGGCCAGCCGCATGTCGTCCATGCCGACGACGGCGCTGAAGGGGTAGGTCAAGTGCGAACACGGCGCACGGGTCACGCGTCCTCTCCCCGGGTGTCCACGCCCGGAGGTGGCAGGAGCGCGACGGCGGGAGTTCCTGACTAACCGGAGAACCGGCTCACAGTGGCGGGACCGCGCCGGAATCTCACCGGGCTTCCTCCACTGCCGTCGCGTGTGGCGGCGCAATGAGACCACGAGGCGTTGGCGGCGGCAACGACCGGGCCGGGTCCGGCCGACGATCACCTAAGACCCTGTTGACTTCCTAATGGCATTAGGAGAAGGTCGATGCCATGACCGGAGTGGCACCCCTGGACCGCCGGCAGCGGCGACGGCAGGAGACGATCGAGCAGGTCCTCGAGGTCGCGGTCGAGGTGATGGCGGAGCACGGCGCCGCCGGGCTGACGCTCGTCGAGGTGGCCCGCCGGATGGGCGTCCGCCCGCCGTCCCTCTACGGATACTTCGACGGCAAGCAAGCTCTCTACGACGCCCTCTTCGAGCGCGGGTGGCGCGCCCTGCGGGAGACGCTGCAGGAGGCCGGGGCGACCGGGGAGGACGCCGACCCGATCGCCGCCCTGCGTGGCGGCACGGCCGCCCTGGTCCGCTGGGCCGTCGAGCACCCGGCCCACTCGGCGCTCATGTTCTGGCGTCCGGTGCCGGGGTTCGCGCCCTCGGCGCGCGCGTACGCGCCGGCCCTCGAACTGGACGCCGACTCCCGCGCGCTCCTGGTCCGGCTGCGGGACGCCGGGCACCTCGCCGCGGACGTGGACATCGACCGCGCCTACCGCACCTGGACCGCGCTGGTCGGCGGGGTGATCTCCCAGCAGTTGTCGAACGCGCCCGGCGAACCGTTCGAGACCGGCACCTTCACCACGGTCCTGCCCGACGTCATGGACATGTGGCTGCGCCATCACCGAGAGAACCCATCCGCCAGCTGATCCGAGGAGGTCCGTCGTGACCGCTCCTGCTCCTGCCCGTTCCCGCCCGCGGACCGCCGCCCTGGACGGGGACACCGCCTACCGGCTCGCCGCCACCGAGTACGCACGCATTCATGCCGTCCTCCGGAACCTGTCGGCGGACGACTGGAACCGGTCCACGGACTGTCCCGGCTGGGACGTCGCGGCGATGGCCGCGCACGTGCTCGGGATGGCGGAGATGGCCGCTTCGGTGCGCGAGATGGCCCGCCAGCAGCGGCTGGCCGGCAAGGCCGGCGGCGGCATCGACGCCCTGACCGACGTGCAGGTGCGCATGCACGCCGGTCTCGACGGGCCGGCGATCGTGGCCGCCCTCGAGGCCACCACGCCCCGCGCCGTGCGTGGCCGGCGCCGGATGTCCCGGCTCGTGGGCCGCGCGAAGCTGCCCGAGGAGCAGGTCATGGGGGACATCCGCGAGTACTGGCGGATCGGCTTCCTGCTCGACGTGGTCCTGACCCGCGACGTCTGGATGCACCGCGTCGACGTGTGCCGCGCAACCGGCCGCGAGCTGGAGCTCACCCCCGAGCACGACGGGGTCCTGGTCGCCGACGTCGTCGCCGAGTGGGCCCAGCGCCACGGCCGGCCCTACCGGCTGGTCCTCACCGGCCCGGCCGGCGGCCGGTGGTCGTCGGGAACGGGCGGAGAGGAGCTGGAGCTCGACGCGGTCGAGTTCTGCCGGGTGCTGTCGGGTCGGGGGAGCGGGACCGGGCTGCTCGCGCAGCAGGTCCCCTTCTGACCTCGTCCGCTCTCAGCTCCGGCCGGGCGGCAGCAGCGGCAGGTCCGGCGGGGCGCCGGTCTCGATCAGCCGCCACAGCGCCGCGGTGTCGGCGTGCTCGGCGACGAGGTCGCCGAGCCGGTCCAGCCGGGCCTCGCGGACCGCGGCGAAGTCGGTGTCCGGGGCGGGCACGAACCGGCGGCCGGTGGTGCCGGCGACCTCGGTCAGGAAGGCGCGGCGGAACCCGTCGTTCTCCAGCGCCCCGTGCCAGGTCGTCCCGGCCACGGACCCGGCGCGGGCGCCGTCCAGGAACGGCTCGGCGGCCGGGGCGCCGGAGTCCCAGTCGACGGTGACCACCCCGTGGTGGATCTCGTAGCCACGCACCGGCTGCCCGAGTGCCGACCCCGAGGGGCGGCCGAGCGTCTTCTCCGGGGCGAAGCGGACGTCGGTGGGCAGCAGACCCAGCCCGTCGACGGTGCCGGCCCGGGACTCCACGTCGTCGGTGATGGAGCGCGCCAGCATCTGGTGCCCTCCGCAGATGCCGAGCACGGGGCCGCCGGCGGCGGCGTGCCGGCGGACCGCCTCGGCCAGGCCGGTCTCCCGCAGCCAGGCCAGGTCGGCGACCGTCGACCGGGTGCCCGGGAGCACGACCAGGTCCGCGTCGGCGAGCTCCTCGGCCCGGGTGACGTAGCGGACCAGGACGCCGGGTTCGGCGGCGAGCGCGTCGAGGTCGGTGAAGTTCGACAGCCGGGGCAGCCGGGCGACCGCCACGCGCAGCACGTCCTCGCCGTGCGGCGGCGCGGTGAGGGTGCCGCCCCGGGGCACGCCGAGGGAGTCCTCGACGTCCAGCTCCAGCCCGCCCAGCCAGGGCAGCACGCCCAGGGTCGGGCGGCCGGTGAGCCGCTCGAGCTCGACCAGTCCCGGTTCGAGCAGGCGGACGTCGCCGCGGAACTTGTTGACCAGGAACCCGGCGACCAGGCGCTGGTCGGCCGGCGGCATGAGCGCGACGGTGCCGTAGAGGGCGGGGAACAACCCGCCCCGGTCGATGTCGCCGACCACCAGGACGGGCAGCCCGGCAGCGGTGGCCAGGCCCATGTTGGCGATGTCGTCGGCGCGCAGGTTGATCTCGGTGGGGGAGCCCGCGCCCTCGCAGACCACCACGTCGAACCGCGAGCGCAGGTCGGCCAGGCTGCTGAGCACCTGCTCGAGCAGCGCGGCCTTCATCGGCCGGTAGGACAGCGCGGTCACGTCGGCGACAGCCCGGCCGAGGACGACGACCTGGCTCGAGTTGTCGCCGCCGGGCTTGAGCAGGACCGGGTTCATGGCCGCCTCGGGCTCCACCCGTGCCGCGGCCGCCTGCATGACCTGGGCCCGCCCGATCTCCGCGCCGTCCGGGGTGACCATCGAGTTGTTGCTCATGTTCTGCGCCTTGAACGGCGCCACCGAGACTCCCTGGCGCACCAGCCAGCGGCAGATGCCCGCGGTGACGACCGATTTGCCGGCGTCCGACGTCGTCCCGGCGACCAGCAGCGACCCGCTCACGACCGGCTCCGGGTCAGGCGGGCGGCCACCGCGAGCGCCGCCGCGCCGAGCCAGACCGCGCGGGAGA
>NZ_HG931173.1:779182-805839 GCF_000582785.1 Candidatus Blastococcus massiliensis AP3 | reverse complement strand
CCTCCACGCGGGTCCCGTAGACGTTGCGTCCGCCCAGCCGCACCCCGAGGGCACCGGCCATCGCGGCCTCGCACCGGCCGGAGTTGGGGCTCGGATGCGCCGCGCCGTCGCGGAGCCAGGTGCGCAGCGCCCCGCCGGCCGAGCCGCCGCAGGTCCTCGCGCAGGCGACGGTGAGCGCCGCGGTCAGCCGGGCCGGCACCCAGTTGGCGGCGTCGTCCAGCCGGGCCGCCGCCCAGCCGAAGCGCTCGTGGCGCGGCGACAGGTGGCCGACCATGGCGTCGAGCGTGTTCACCGCCCGGTAGCCGAGCAGTCCGGGCAGGCCGGCGACTGCGCCCCAGAACAGCGGCGCGACGGCCGCGTCCGAGGTGTTCTCCGCGACCGACTCCACCGTCGCCCGGGCCAGCCCGTCCGCTCCCAGGGTGCTCGGGTCGCGTCCGGCCAGCGTCGGCAGCGCCGCACGGCCGGCCTCGACGTCGCCGGCCTCCAGCGCGGTCCGCATGCGCTCGGCCGCGCGACCGAGCGAGGTGCCACCGAGCACCGCCCACGTGGCCGCGGCGGTGGCCAGGGTCCGGGCGACCGGGCGGCGCCGCGTGGCCCGGTCCACCAGATTTCCGAGCCCGGCGGTCGCCGCGACCAGCCCGGTCGCGTAACCGCTGCCGACCGCCCGGGAGTCCCGCCAGACCGCCCGCTCGAGCGCCGCGGCCACCGCGCCGAACCCGGCCACCGGGTGGGCGCGCCGGGGGTCGGCGAACAGCAGGTCGGCGGCGGCGCCGAGGGCCAGGCCGGTCGCGATCGGGGTGTCCATCGCGCTCATCGTGTCAACAGGTCCCCGGGCGCCGGTGCCTAGGATCGCCCGTCGTGCGGGAGAACGAGCGGGCCGGACCCGCGCCGGTGACCGTCGTGGGCATCGGCGCCGACGGCTGGGACGGCCTGTCGCCGAGCGCGCGGGCCGCGATCGAGGGCGCCGAGGTGCTGCGGGGCAGCGCCCGGCAGTTGGGCCTCGTGCCGGGCGACGTGCCCGCCGAGCGGGTGCCCTGGCCCTCGCCGATGGGGCCCGAGCTGGAGGCGCTGCCGGGCGCGCACCCGGGCTGCCGTGTCGTGGTGCTGGCCAGCGGCGACCCGATGCTGTCCGGGGTCGGCACCTCGCTCGTGCGGCTGCACGGCGCCGATGCCGTCCGCGTCGTGCCGCACCCCTCGTCGGTGACGCTCGCGTGCGCCCGCCTGGGATGGGCGGTCGAGGAGACGGCCGTGGTCTCCCTCGTCGGCCGGCCGCTGGAGCTGCTCGTCCCGCACGTGACGCCGGGACGTCGGCTGCTCGTGCTCGGCTCCGACGGCGGCACCCCGGCTTCGGTCGCCGGCCTGCTCGCGCACCTGGGCCACGGCGCGAGCCGGGTCACCGCGCTGGCCCAGCTGGGCGGGCCGGGGGAGCGCGTCGTGGGCGACCTCGCCGCCGAATGGACCCACGGCGACGTCGATCCACTGGTGGTGACCGCGGTCGAGGTCGTCCCCGATCCCGGCACGGAGCCGCTGTCCACCGTGCCCGGGCTGCCCGACGAGGCGTACGAGTCCGACGGCCAGCTCACCAAGCGCGACGTCCGGGCCGTCACCCTCGCCCGGCTGGTGCCGCTGCCCGGTCAGCTGCTCTGGGACGTCGGTGCCGGTGCCGGCTCGATCGGCATCGAATGGATGCGCTCGCATCCCTCCTGCCGGGCCGTCGCCGTCGAGTCGCATCCCGACCGGGTGCACCGCATCCGCCGGAACGCCGCCCGGCTCGGCGTCCCCGGCCTGGAGGTGGTCGAGGGGCAGGCGCCCGAGGCGCTCACGGGGCTGCCCGCCCCGGACGCCGTCTTCGTCGGCGGAGGAGTGACGGTGCCCGGCGTGCTGGCCGCGTGCTGGGAGGCGCTGCGCCCCGGCGGCCGGCTGGTGGTCAACGCGGTCACGCTGGAGAGCGAGGCGTGGGTCGCCCGGTGGCGTGCGGAGGTCGGCGGCGAGCTGACCCGGCTGCAGGTGTCGCAGGCGAGCGCCGTCGGGAGCCTCACCGCGATGCGCCCGGCCCTGCCGGTGACCGTCTGGAGCGTGACGAGATGACCGTGCACTTCATCGGCGCCGGCCCGGGGGCGGCGGACCTGGTCACGCTGCGGGCGGCCCGCATCATCGCGGCCGCGCCCGTCTGCCTCTACGCCGGCGCCCTGGTGCCGCGCGAGCTGCTCGACACCGCCCCGGCCGGCGCGCGGCTGGTCGACACCGCCGACCTCGACCTGGACCAGATCACCGCCGAGCTGGTGGCCGCCCACGAGGCCGGGCTGGACGTCGCCCGGCTGCACTCCGGTGACCCGTCGGTCTACAGCGCGATGGCCGAGCAGATGCGCCGGCTGGACGCGCACGGCGTGCCCTACGACGTCGTCCCCGGGGTGCCGGCGTTCGCCGCCGCCGCCGCCTCGCTCAAGCGCGAGCTGACCGTGCCGGGGGTGGGCCAGACGGTGATCCTGACCCGTACCTCGGCCCGGTCCACGCCGATGCCACCGGGGGAGGACCTCGCCACGCTGGGCGCCTCGCGGGCGACGCTGGTGCTGCACCTGGCCGTCCAGCGGATCGCCGAGCTGGTGCCCGAACTGCTGCCGCACTACGGCGCCGACTGCCCGGTGGCGGTCGTCGCCCGGGCCAGCCGGGACGACGAGCTCATCCTGCGGGGGACCCTGGCCGACATCGCCGGGCAGGTTCAGGACGCCGGGGTGAAGCGCACGGCGGTCGTGATCGTGGGTGCCGTGCTGACCGCCGGGGAGTTCCCCGACAGCCACCTCTACTCGACGACGAGATGCCGCACTCAGGCCTGACCGACGACGGTGCCGCCGCGGTCGATGACCACGACGTCCACCTCGACGGGGGCGCCGCGCAGCACCCCGAGTGCGGTGTCCCGGGCGCCGGCCGCGACGAGGTCGCCCAGCGGCAGCCCGGCGGCCTGGCACTGCTGCAGCGCGTCGAGCGCGGTGTTCGCCGCACGGACGCCGTCCACCAGGTCCGGTGCTCCCCCTGCCGAGCGCACCATGGCCGCCAGCGACTCCGTCGACACCTGGGAGCGACCCGAGTGCAGGTCGAGGTGACCGTCCGCGAGCTTGGCCAGCTTGCCGATGCCGCCGGCCACGGTGAGCCGCGGAACGGGGTGCCGGCGCAGGTACTTGAGCACCGCGCCCGCGAAGTCGCCCATGTCCAGGAGCGCGTCCTCGGGGAGTCCGTGGAGCTCGCTCACCACCCGCTCGCTGGTCGAGCCGGTGCACCCGGCCACGTGCCGGTGGCCGGCCGCCCGGGCGACGTCGATGCCGCGGCGGATCGAGTCGATCCACGACGAGCAGGAGTACGGGACGACGACGCCGGTGGTGCCCAGGATCGAGAGCCCGCCGAGGATGCCCAGCCGCGGGTTCCAGGTCCGCCGCGCCAGCTCCTCGCCGTGCTCCACCGAGATCTCGACGACGACGTCGCCGGTGCCGCCGTGGCGGGCGGCGACCGCGGCGACGTGCTCGCGGATGAACTGCCGCGGCATGGGGTTGATCGCCGGTTCCCCGACCGCCAGCGGGAGCCCGGGCTTGGTGACCGTGCCGACGCCCTCGCCGGCGCGGAACGTCACGCCGGTGCCCGGCTCGCCGGGCGTGACCCGGGCCGAGACGAGGGCCCCGTGGGTGACGTCGGGGTCGTCGCCGGCGTCCTTGACGACGCCGACGGTGGCCGTGCCGTCGGCGAGGAGCTCCGTCGCCAGCGCGAACGACGGGCGCTTCTCGTTCGGCAGCTCGATGGACACCGGGTCGGGGAACTCGCCGGTGAGCAGCGCGGTGTAGGCGGCGGTGGTGGCGGCGGTCGCGCAGGCGCCGGTCGTCCACCCGTAGCGCAGCCCCGTGCTGCCCTCCCTGCCCGCCCTCGTCACGTGATCAGGATGCACCGGTGGTGAGCGGGACCGGCCGGGTGCTGGTGCTGGGCGGCACGGGGGAGGCCCGCCGGCTGGCCGGGGCGCTGGTCGCCGACGGCGTGGACGTCGTCAGCTCGCTGGCCGGGCGGGTCGCCGATCCGGTGCTGCCCGAGGGATCGGTGCGGGTCGGTGGCTTCGGCGGGGTCGTCGGGCTGACGGCCTGGCTCGAGGCGCATCCCGTGACCGCGGTCGTGGACGCGACGCACCCCTTCGCCACCACGATGACCGCGTCCGCCGCGTCGGCCGCGGACCTCACCGGCGTCCCGCTGCTGCGGCTGCAGCGACCCGGCTGGGCCGAGCAGCCGGGCGACGACTGGCGCTGGGTCGGTTCGCTGGAGGAGGCGGCCGAGGCGGTCGCCGGGTTCGCGCACGTCTTCGTCACCACCGGCCGGACCGGTCTGGGCGCCTTCGCCGGCCTCAGCCAGGAGGTGCTGGTCCGCAGCGTCGACCCGCCCGACCCGCCCCTGCCCCCGCGCACCACCGTCGTGCTGGAGCGGGGTCCGTTCAGCGTCGACGACGAACTGGCCCTGCTGCGCGAGCACGGGGTGGACGTCGTCGTCACGAAGGACTCGGGCGGGCACCTGACCGAGGCGAAGCTGACCGCGGCGCGGCTGCTGGGGATCCCCGTGGTCGTCGTCCGCCGCCCGCCCCTGCCGGCCGGGCTCGTCGTCGTCGCGACCGTCGACGAGGCGCGGGCCTGGGTGCTGGCTCAGCCGGGGTAGGTCCGCGACGTCCAGACCTCGCCGGACGGTCCCACCCGGGTCTGCGACGACCCGACGATCAGCAGGCAGCGCATGTCGACGGTCTCCGGGTCGAGGCCGCCGAGCGTCGTGACGGTGAGCTGCTCCTCGGGGCCGCCCACGTCCCGGCCGAGGACGACCACGGTGTCGGCCGAGCGGGTCTCGAGCAGCACCTTCTGCGCCTCCCCGAGCTGGTGCGGGCGGTGCTTCGACCGGGGGTTGTAGAGGGCGATCACCAGGTCGGCGGCCGCCGCGTGCCGCAGCCGGTCGACGACGACGTCCCACGGCTTGAGCACGTCGGACAGCGACATCACGCAGAAGTCGTGCCCGAGCGGGGCGCCGACCTTCGAGGCCACCGCCTGAGCCGCGGTGAGCCCGGGGACGACGCGCACCGGGACGCCCGCGAACTCGGGTCGTCCGGCCACCTCGAGCACCGCGGCGGCCATCGCGAAGACGCCGGGGTCGCCGCTGGAGACCACCGCGACCCGGCGGCCGGAGCGCGCCAGCTCCAGCGCGTGGGCGGCCCGCTCGGCCTCCACCCGGTTGTCGCTCGGGTACCGCTCCTGGCGGGGGTTGGCCGGCACCCGGTCCAGGTAGGGGCCGTAGCCGATGAGGACGTCCGCGCCGGCGAGCGCGTCGGCGGCCTCGGGCGTCGTCCAGTACCGGGCGCCGGGACCCAGCCCGACCACGACCACTCCGCCGGCGGTCGCGTCCTCGTGGGCGGTCCGCTCCTCGACGGGCAGCTCGCCGGTGAGCGGGCTCGGCAGCAGGGCGAGGGAGAAGTACGGCACGCTCGCCGGGTCGACGTCGGACAGCGGCATGGTCCGCTGTCCGTCGGTCGTGGCGCGCTCGACGTAGAGGGCCCGGTCGAGGACGCCGGCGCGGTCGAACGCCTCGCGGACCTGCGGAAAGGTGCGGCCGAGCTTCATCACGGCGGCGGAGTCCGTCGTCGACAGCCACTCGGCGAGCTCCTCGGCGGGCAGCGTGCCCGGCAGGACGGTGAGCACCTCGTCCCGCTCGACCAGCGGCCGGCCGACGGCCGCCGCCGCGCCGCTCACGCTGGTGACGCCGGGGACGACCTCGGTCGGGAAGCGGTGCGCGAGCCGCTTGTGCATGTGCATGTACGAGCCGTAGAAGAACGGGTCGCCCTCGGCCAGGACGACGACGTCGCGGCCGGCGTCCAGGTGCGCGGCCAGCCGTGCGGCCGCGGCCTCGTAGAACTCGTCGATGGCGCCCTGGTAGCCACCGGGGTGGTCCGTGGTCTCGGTGGTGACCGGATAGACGAGCAGCTCCTCGATCTGGCCCTCCCGCAGGTACGGGGCGGCGATCCCACGAGCCACCGACCGGCCGTGCCGAGCCGCGTGGAAGGCGACGACGTCGGCGGTGCCGATCAGCCGGGCGGCCTTGACGGTGAGCAGCTCCGGGTCACCGGGCCCGAGCCCGACCCCGTAGAGACGCCCCGTTCCGCTCGGTGCATCGCTCATTCGACGTCGCTCGCGATCGCGTTCACCGCGGCGGCGGTGATCGCGCTGCCGCCCCGCCGGCCGCGGACGACGAGGAAGTCCAGATCCGAGGCGGCCAGGGCGTCCTTGGACTCGGCCGCGCCGATGAAGCCCACCGGGATGCCCAGGACGGCGGCCGGCCGGGGACCTCCGGCGGCGACCATCTCCAGCAGGTGGAACAGCGCGGTGGGTGCGTTGCCGATCGCGACCACGGCACCGTCGAGCCGGTCGCGCCACAGTTCGAGTGCGGCGGCGGTGCGGGTCGTGCCCAGGTCCGCGGCGAGTGCGGGCGTGCGCGGGTCGTTGAGCGTGCAGACGACGTCGTTGTCCTTCGGCAGCCGGCGCCGCGTGACGCCCGAGGCGACCATCTGGACGTCGCAGAGCACGGGCGCGCCGGCGTCCAGAGCCGCCCGGGCGCGCTCGACGACGGCGGGGGAGTACGCCACGTCCTCGACCAGGTCCACCTGCCCGCAGGCATGGATCATGCGGACCGCCACCCGCGCGACGTCCTCGGGCATCCCGCCCAGGTCCGCCTCGGCGCGGATGGTCGCGAACGACTGCCGGTAGATCTCGGCGCCGTCCTTCTCGTACTCGTACCTCTGCTCGGACATCGGCGAGGAGGCTACGTGCCGGTCGTGACCCGGTAGCCCTGGCCGGTGGCGACCACGTCGACGACGCCGCCCGACGGCCGGCCGCAGCGCCGCTCGCACCCCACCCAGTGCTGCCGGGCGCCCTGCGCCGGGAGCGAGCCGCGGGCCACCGCCGTGACGACGTCCGCACGGACGTCGGCCAGCGACTTCGCGCACCCGGGGCGCCCGGCACACGCGGTGACGCGCAGCCAGGCGCTGCCGGGGTCGAGGACGACGCCGGCTCGGGCCAGGTCGGTGGCGGCCCCCGCGTCGGCAAGGTCCGGCAGCACGACGCTGCGCCACGGGGTCAGCTGCAGATCGCCGACCGCGGTCCCCGCGAGCAGCTCCGCCTGCGCCGCGGTGAGCCGGCCCAGCGGCACGACGGCGACCAGCGCGGTCCGGCCGTCGTCCTGGGGGACCACGCCGGCCGGGCCGATGGCCGGTGCCGTCGGGACGGCGACCGGCGCCGAGCGGGCCGCACCGAGCGCGGCGGCGATCCGGGGCGGGCCCCCGGTCAGCTCGGCCACCCGCCAGGCCGTGCCGCCCTGCTGCTCCCGGACGTCGAGGAACGCCCGGGTCGCGGCGAGCGCCAGGGCGACGGCGTCGTCGGGATCCGTGCGCACCCCGGTGTCGGTGCCGGCCAGCAGCAGCGCCACGGTGCGCCCGTCGAGGGCCAGGAGCCCGATGTCGGCGCCCAGGCCCGCGACGTCGCCCCGCCCGTCGTCGAAGGCGGCGAGGAAACGGCCGGGCAGCGCCGCCAGCCGCGGGTCCGAGCACAGCCCCGCGTCGAACGCCGGCACCCAGGACCGCACGTCGAGCAGCCCGCCGGCCCGCCCGCTCAGGACGCTCGCCAGGACGTTGCGCGCCGTCTCGTGGGTGGCGCTCGGCAGCAGCCCGATCGCCGCCAGCCGGTCGCCGAGCTCGGCCTCGGAGCCCGACCGCAGTCCGCGCAGCTGCACGTTCCCCCGGCTGGTGAGCTCCAGCGCGCCGTCCCCCAGCTCGCGCGCCGCGGCACTGAGGACGCGCAGTTGCGCGGGGGTCAGCGCGCCGCCGGGAACCCGGACCCGGGCCAGGGCGCCGTCGGCGGCGGGGTGCGTCTGCAGCGCGCCGGGGCAGGCGTCGGCGCGGTCGCGGAGGGGGCGGGCTGCGGTCATGACGGTGGCGAGGCTACGTCGGCGCCTCGGCGCAGGGGCCTGGCCGGCCGCGGGGTACGGTCCCGTCATCACGGCAGTCAGCGAGGAAGTCGGTGCGAGTCCGACGCGGTCCCGCCACTGTGAGCCCGGCCCTGCACCTCGGGAGCCCGGGTGAGCCAGACACTCCGGCTGCCGTGCCCGACGACCCGGGGCGCGGACCCCGAGTGAGGAACGCGCCGTGGGCGACCCCGCCTTCACCCTGCTGTCCACCAGCGACACCGACCTGCTGTCCGCCCGGGCCTCCGGAGTCGGCTG
Organism: Candidatus Blastococcus massiliensis AP3; assembly: GCF_000582785.1. Lineage (GTDB taxonomy): Bacteria > Actinomycetota > Actinomycetes > Mycobacteriales > Geodermatophilaceae > Blastococcus > Blastococcus massiliensis. The sequence continues at coordinate 797,562 of NZ_HG931173.1, read as the reverse complement.
GCGGCTGGGCAATCCCGCGCGGCTCGACGGCGCGGAGACTGCGGCCCTGGTCGAGGGCAGCGCGCTGGTCGTGGTCCGAATCCTGGGCATCCGGCGGCAGTACGAGGAGATGCTGGCGCCGCTGCTGGCCGGGCCGGCGCCGGTCGTCGTCCTCGGCGGGGAGCAGGTGCCCGACGCCGAGCTGATGGAGCTGTCCACCGTCCCCATGGGGGTGGCCACCGAGGCGCACGGCTACCTGGCGCAGGGCGGGCCGGACAACCTCGTCCAGCTGCACCGGTTCCTGTCCGACACCGTGCTGCTCACCGGGAAGGGGTTCGAGCCGCCGTCGGTCGCCCCGGAGTGGGGAGTGCTCGAGCGGGACGGGCGGGGAACCGGCCCCACGGTCGCCGTCCTCTACTACCGGGCGCACCACCTGGCCGGGAACACCGCGTTCGTGGAGTCCCTGTGCCGGGCGATCGAGGACGCGGGTGGCCGGGCGCTGCCGGTGTTCACGTCCTCGCTGCGCTCGGTCGACCCGGAACTGCTGGAGACCCTCCGCGGCGTCGACGCGATGGTGGTCACGGTGCTGGCTGCCGGTGGCGCGCGCCCGGCGACCGCGCAGGCGGGCGGGGACGACGGCGCCTGGGACGTCGGCGAGCTCGCCGCCCTGGACGTGCCCGTGATCCAGGGGCTGTGCCTGACGCGCTCCCGCGAGGACTGGGCCGCGGACGACGACGGGCTCTCACCGCTCGACGTCGGCAACCAGGTCGCGATCCCCGAGTTCGACGGCCGGCTGATCAGCGTGCCGTTCTCCTTCAAGGAGACCGACGCCGACGGGCTGACGCACTACGTCGCCGACCCCGAGCGGGCGGCGCGGGTGGCCGGCACCGCCGTCGCCCATGCCCGCCTGCGGCACACCCCGCCCGCGGAGCGGCGGATCGTGGTGATGCTCTCGGCCTATCCGACCAAGCACGCCCGCATCGGCAACGCGGTCGGCCTCGACACCCCCGCCTCGGTGGTCCGCCTGCTCGCCGCGATGGCGGGCCAGGGGTACGACATCGGGCCGCACGACGGACCCGGCGCGCTGCCGGGTGTGGCCGAGCTCGACGGCGACGCCCTCGTGCACGCCCTCGTCGCCGCCGGCGGCCAGGACGCCGACTGGCTCACCGAGGAGCAGCTCTCGGGCAACCCGGTGCGCATCCCGGCTGCCGAGTACCGCGCCTTCTTCGACACGCTCCCGGCCGACCTGCGCGCGGTGATGGAGGAGCACTGGGGGCCCGCGCCGGGGTCCCTGTTCGTGGACGGGGAGGACATCGTCTTCGCCGCGCTGCGAGCCGGCAACGTCGTCGTGATGGTGCAGCCGCCCCGCGGCTTCGGGGAGAACCCGATCGCGATCTACCACGACCCGGACCTGCCGCCCTCGCACCACTACCTGGCCGCCTACCGGTGGCTGCGCAGCTCCTTCGGTGCGCACGCGCTGGTGCACGTGGGCAAGCACGGCAACCTCGAATGGCTGCCCGGGAAGACCGTCGGGCTGTCGGCCTCGTGCGGGCCGGACGCCGCCCTCGGGGACCTGCCGCTGATCTACCCGTTCCTGGTCAACGACCCCGGCGAGGGGTCGCAGGCCAAGCGCCGGGCGCACGCCACCCTGGTCGACCACATGGTGCCGCCGATGGCCCGGGCCGAGACCTACGGCGACATCGCGCGGCTGGAGCAGTTGCTCGACGAGCACGCCAACGTCGCGGCCATGGACCCGGCCAAGCTGCCCGCCGTCAGGGCGCAGATCTGGACGCTGCTGCAGGCCGCGAAGCTGGACTCCGACCTGGGCCTGAACGAGCGGCCCGAGGACGACCACTTCGACGAGATGATCCTGCACGTCGACGGCTGGCTCTGCGAGATCAAGGACTCGCAGATCCGCGACGGGCTGCACGTCCTCGGGGCCCCGCCTACGGGTGCGAACCGCATCGACCTGGTGCTCGCGATGCTCCGCGCCCGTCAGATCTGGGGCGGCTCGGTCGCCCTGCCGGGCCTGCGCGAGGCACTCGGCCTCGTGGAGGACGGCTCGGCCGGACTGCACGAGACCGACCGGGTCGAGGCGCTGGCCCTCGCCCTCGTGGAAGGCATGGAGGCGGCCGGCTGGGCCCGCACGGCGGTTCCCGCGCTGGTGCGCGAGGTGCTCGGCCGGGACGACGACCAGGTCGCCGCCGTGCTCGCCTTCGCCGCCGACGAGGTGGTGCCGCGGCTCGAGCGCACCACCGACGAGCTGGACGCGACCCTGCACGCCCTGGAGGGCGGGTACGTGCCCGCCGGACCGTCGGGTTCGCCGCTGCGCGGCCTGATCAACGTGCTGCCGACGGGGCGCAACTTCTACTCCGTCGACCCCCGCGCCGTGCCCTCGCGGCTGGCGTGGGAGACGGGGCAGGCGATGGCCGAGTCGCTCGTCGACCGCTACCGGGCGGACACGGGGGAGTACCCCCGGTCGGTCGGGCTGTCGGTGTGGGGCACCTCGGCGATGCGCACCTCGGGCGACGACATCGCCGAGGTGCTCGCCCTGCTCGGCGTCCGGCCGCTGTGGGACGAGGCGTCGCGACGGATCACCGGACTGGAGCCGATCCCGCTGGAGGAGCTGGGCCGACCGCGGATCGACGTGACCGTGCGGATCAGCGGCTTCTTCCGGGATGCCTTCCCGCACGTGGTCACCATGCTCGACGACGCGGTGGCCCTCGCCGCCGGTCTCGACGAGCCGGCCGACGAGAACTTCGTGAAGGCGCACGTCGACGCCGACGTCGCCACGCACGGCGACCGGCGACGGGCGACCACCCGGGTGTTCGGCTCGAAGCCGGGCGCCTACGGTGCCGGGCTGCTCTCCCTCATCGATTCCCGCAACTGGCGCGGGGACGCCGACCTCGCCGAGGTGTACGCGGTGTGGGGCGGCTACGCCTACGGCCGCGACCTCGACGGCGTGCAGGCGCGGCCGGACATGGAGGCGGCCTATCGGCGGATCGCCGTCGCCGCGAAGAACGTCGACACCCGTGAGCACGACATCGCGGACTCCGACGACTACTTCCAGTACCACGGCGGCATGGTCGCGACCGTCCGTGCGCTGACCGGCCGGACACCGGCGGCCTACATCGGGGACTCCACCCGGCCGGAGTCGGTCCGGACCCGTTCGCTGACGGAGGAGACCGCGCGGGTGTTCCGCGCGCGGGTGGTCAACCCGAAGTGGCTGGCCGCGATGCGCCGGCACGGCTACAAGGGTGCGTTCGAGCTGGCCGCCACGGTGGACTACCTGTTCGGCTACGACGCCACGACCGGCGTGGTCGCCGACTGGATGTACGAGAAGCTCGCCCAGACCTACGTCCTCGACCCGGAGAACCGGGAGTTCATGGAGACGTCGAACCCCTGGGCGCTGCACGGCATCGCCGAGCGGCTGCTGGAGGCCGTCGACCGCAAGATGTGGGCCGAGCCGGACCCGGCGCTGCTGGCCGAACTGCAGCAGGCGTACCTGGACACCGAGGGCGACCTGGAGGGCGGCGAGTCCCCGGCCGGAGTGGGCCGGTGACCGGCGCGCCTCAGCCGACCCGGCGCAGCGCGTCGCGGGACAGCGCGGCGATCGACGGGTAGCCGTCGACCGCCATCGTCAGGTCGGTCTCGGCGAGCAGGCAGCGCAGCACGTGCTCGATGCCCTCCTGGCCGCCGACCGCCAGCCCGTACGCGTACGGACGGCCCACTGCGACGGCCCGCGCGCCCATCGCGAGCGCCTTGACGACGTCGGGGCCGCCGCGGACCCCGGAGTCGAAGACCACGGGCACGTCCCCGGCGGCGTCGACGACGTCCGGGAGGCAGTCGATCGCCGGGATCCCGCCGTTGGCCTGGCGCCCGCCGTGGTTGGAGCAGTAGATGCCGTCCATGCCGGCGTCGACCGCGCGCCGCGCGTCGTCGGGGGAGCAGATGCCCTTGAGCAGGATCGGGAGCTTCGTGAGCGACCGGAACCACGCCAGGTCGTCCCAGCTGAGGCTCTGGTTGCCGAAGATCGACGCCCAGTGGCCGACGGCGCCCTGCGGGTCCTCCTCGGGCGGCGCGGTGAGCCGGGAGCGGAACACCGGGTCGGAGGTGTAGTTGGCCAGGCACAGGCCGGTGAGCTGCGGGAAGCTGGCGATGGTCAGGTCCCGCGGCCGCCAGCCGAGGGTGAGCGTGTCGAGCGTGATCACGATGGCGCGGTAGCCGGCCGCCTCGGCCCGCCGGACCAGGCTCTCGGTCAGCTCGCGGTCGTTCGGCGGGTACAGCTGGAACCAGCCCGGGGTGTCCCCGAGCGCGGCGGCGACGTCCTCCAGCGGGTCCTGCATCAGGGTCGAGGCGATCATCGGCACGCCGGTCGCCGCGGCGGCGCGGGCGGTGGTGAGGTCACCGTGCCCCTCGGGCTCGCAGATCCCGATGACGCCGACCGGGGCCAGCATGAGCGGCGTCGGGAGCTGCTGACCGAACAGCTCGACGCCGAGGTCGCGCTGCGCCGCCCCGGCGAGCATGCGCGGCATCAGGCCCCACCGCTCGAAGGCGGTGACGTTGCTGCGCTGGGTGTGCTCGTTGCCGGCCCCGCCGGCGACGTAGGACCACACCTCCTCGGACATGGCCGCCTCGGCGGCCCGCTCGAGGGACGCGTAGTCCATCGGGAGCGTCGGCTTCTGGCCGACGAGCCCGTTGAAGTAGATCCCGAACTGCCAGTCGCCGTGGTTGGCCACGTGCACTCCCTCGGTCTCGCAGGCCCGGGTCGGAGCCTGCCCATCGGCCGGATCGTAGGCATCTGGCCGCCGTGCGCCGGCTTTCGCCCCCGCCGCACCGGCAAAGCCCTTGACGCGGTGAACTGAATCACAATTCAATTGCCCGGCGCGAGCCGGGCGGCGAGGTCACCCGGGCCGGTCCGAAGCCTCGGCTCCGCGGGAGAGGACGACGATGACCGTCGACGACAGGTTCACCGACGAGTTCCGCCAGCAGCAGGTCGAGCAGGGAGAGCTCGGCACGTGGAACGAGATCATCACCGGTCCCGTGTCCGACTGGGCCACGGACTTCTCCCACACCGAGCCCGAGTACGCGCAGCACGCGATCGAGATCTGGGCGGACCTGCGCGGCCGCTGCCCGATCGCGCGCACCGAGCGCTTCGGCGGCGCATGGCTGCCGACCCGGTACGAGGACGTCGCCGCGGTCGCCTACGACACCGAGCACTTCAGCTCCCGGGCGATCATCGCGGGCAACTACCGGCCCCCGCTGAGCATCGCCCCGGTCGGTGGTGAGCCGCCGATCTCGTCGGACCCGCCGTTCCACCACGACGCCCGCAAGCTCCTGCTGCCGGCCTTCACGAAGACGAAGGTGGCCACGCAGGAGGTCACGACCCGGGCCTTCTGCCACTCGCTCATCGACGGCTTCGCCGGTCGCGACGTGGTGGACGCGGCCAAGGAGTACGGCATGCACATCCCGATCCGGGTGATCGCGGACATGCTCGGCTTCCCGGCCGAGGACGCGCCGCGGTTCAAGGGGTTCGTCGAGGACGTGCTCGAGGCGATCAACAAGCCCCTGGAGGAGCGCGAGGCCCAGGGCGACGAGCTGTTCGACTACCTGCTCGAGCAGATCCGGGACCACGTCGAGAACCCGCGCGACGATCTGACGACCTACCTGATCAACGCCGAGCTGTACGGCGAGAAGCTCGAGCCGATGCACGTGGCCGGCACCATGGGGCTGCTGCTCATCGCCGGCATCGACACGACGTGGAGCGCGATCGGCGCCTCCCTGTGGCACCTCGCCCAGCACCCCGAGGACCGCAAGCGGCTGGTGGCGGATCCGTCGCTGCGCCCGAAGGCGGTCGAGGAGTTCCTCCGCGCCTACGCGCCGGTCACCATGGCGCGCCTGGTCAAGGAGGACATCGAGTTCGGCGGGGTGCAGATGAAGAAGGAGGACTGGGTCCTCCTGCCGTTCCCGGCGGCCAACCGCGACCCGGAGCGCTTCGAGCGGGCCGACGAGGTGGTCATCGACCGCGAGGTGAACCGGCACGCCGCGTTCGGGCTGGGCATCCACCGCTGCGTCGGGTCGCACCTGGCCCGGATGGAGCTGACCGTGGCGCTCGACGTCTGGCTGGACCGCGTCCCGGAGTTCTCCCTCGAGGACCCGGACGTCGTCCGGTGGTCGACCGGCCAGGTGCGCGGGCCGCGGGTCATGCCGCTGCGCATCGGCTGACCCGGAGCGGGTCCGCTCAGCTCAGGAGGTCGACGAGGAGCTGGGTGGCGATCAGGCCGGCGACGGCGAGGACCAGCCAGGCGAACCACCGGCGCAGCCGGTCCGTGTCGGTGCGCGCGGCGAGCCGTCCGGCGACGAGAGCGGCCGCGACCGCGGCGGCGGTGAAGGCGACGGTCACCGGGACGTCGAGCGTCGTCTCCCCGGCGTGCGCGGCGAACCCGGCCGCCGAGTTGATCGCCACCACCACCAGGGACGTGCCGATGGCGGTGGCCATCGGCAGGCCCAGCGCCAGCACCAGCACCGGGATGATGAGGAAGCCGCCACCGACGCCGAGCAGGCCGGTGAGGAAGCCGACCACGAGACCGCCCGCGAGCGTGCGCGGCAGGCAGCGCCGCCAGTTCACGGCGCCGCCGTCGACCGCGCACGCGGTGCCGATCGACGGCTCCTCCTGCAGCATCCGGAGCCCGGCCCCGACCATCAGGGCGGCGAACAGCGACAGGGTCACCGCGTCGGGCAGCAGCCGGTTCACCGCCGCACCGGCGAAGGCCGTCACCGCGCCGGCCGCGCCGAAGAGCAGGCCGATCCGCCAGCCGATCTGCCGCGCCCGCAGTCGGGGCAGGACCGCGACGACCGAGGTGATGCCCACGACGACCAGCGAGGTGGCCACCGCCTGCTGCAGGTCCTGGCCGGCGACGTAGACCAGCGCGGGCACCGCGAGGATCGAGCCGCCGCCGCCCAGCAGCCCGACGAGCGCGCCGATGACCAGGCCGAGGGCGATCGGGACCGCGATCGTCATCGTGCTGCCGGAGCGGGAGCGGACATCAGCGGCGTCCGAGGATCCTGCTCAGCCAGCCGCCGGACCGCTCGGACTTCGGGTGGCCGGGGCACTGCTGGGCGCTGGGCACGCGGGCCATGACCTGGTCGACGTGCTGGCCGCAGCCGGCCCAGGTCGTCTTTCCGCAGGTGGTGCAGGGAACTGCTCGGCACATGGTGGCTCTCCTCAGGTCGGTGGTGGCCGGCGGCCACCCGGTCAGTCGTGGGCGAAGCGGATGCTCGGCAGGACCCGGGTGAGCCACCGCGGGCTCCACCAGGCGGCCGAGCCGGTGAGCCGGAGCATCACGGGCAGCAGCACGAGGCGGACGAGGAAGGCGTCGAGCAGGACCGCGATGCCGAGGATGATGCCCATCTCCTTGGGCGGCAGGGGGCCGGACAGGGCGAAGGTGAAGAACACCGCCACCATGACCGCGCCGGCGGCGAAGATGACCCGGCCGGAGTGGGCCAGCGCGCCGATCATGGCCTCGCGCGGGTCTCCCGAGCGCTCGTAGTGCTCCTTCGCGCTGGCCAGCAGGAAGACCGTGTAGTCCATCGCGATCGCGAAGATCATCGCGAAGAAGAACACCGGCGCCCACGCGTCGAGGAAGCCCTGGCTCTCGAAGCCGAAGAACCCGGCTCCGATGCCCTCCTGGAAGATCAGCCGGGCGACGCCGAACGCGGCTGCGGTGGAGAGCAGGCTGGCCAGGGTGCCCAGCAGCGAGATCAGCGGCGCCTGCAGCGCGACCAGCAGCAGCAGGAAGCCGAGCACCAGGACGACACCGATGACCAGGGGGGTCGACCGGTCGAGCTGGTCCTTGAGGTCCAGGTTCTCCACAGCGGCGCCACCGACCAGGGCCGAGGCGGGCAGGTCCGCGCGCAGCCGGTCGACGAGCGTGGACAGCGCCGGGTCGGACGGGTCGACCGTCGGGACGGCCTGGACCAGCACGAGGTCGGTGCCGTCGACGGCCGGCATCGCCGGCATCACACCCGCGATACCGGGATCGTCGCTGAGCACGGAGCCGACCGCCGTCGCGTCATCGCCGGAGGCGACCACCTGCAGGGTGCCAGGGGCGCCCTCCCCGAACGCCTCCTGGACCTGGTCGTAGCCGACCCGCGCGCTGGCGTCCTCCGGAAGAACCTTGATCGACGGCATGGCCGTCGTGAGCCCCACGATCGGCGCCGCGAGGGCGAGGAGGATGAGCAGCGAACCGACACCGAAGGCCACGGGACGCTTCCACAGCAGCTCCCCCCACCGGGCGAACCGCGGCGAGCGGTGCTCGCCCGCGCGCACCCACGGGAGCGCCAGCCTGTTGATCCGGTGGTCGAGCTTGAACAGGACCAGCGGCAGCAGCGTCAGGGTGGCGGCGAGGACGAAGACGACGGCGAGCATGATGCCGCCGGCCATCGACCGGAACGAGGGCGAGGGGACCAGCATCACCGCCGAGAGGGAGATGAGCACCGTCACCCCGGAGAGCAGGACCGCCTTGCCCGCGGTGTCCATGGTCTCGGCGATGGCGCGCACCGGCGAGACGCCTGCGCCCATCCGCGCGGCCCGGAAGCGCACCACCAGGAACAGCGCGTAGTCGATGCCCAGGGCCAGCGCGAACATCATCGCGAAGTTCATCGCCCAGATGGAGACCGGCACCAGCTCGTTGATCAGGACCAGCGACCCGGCGGAGGCGACCAGTCCGGCGAGGGTGAGCAGCAGGGGCAGCCCTGCGGCCACGAGGGCGCCGAAGGCCAGCACGAGGATGCCCAGGGTCACCGGCCACGAGAGCATCTCGGACTTGAGCATCGCGTCGAGGTTGGCTTCGTTGAAGTCCGACCACAGCAGCGAGGCGCCGGTCGGGTTGACCTGCACCGTTCCCGTCGACAGTTCCTCCAGCGGACCCTTGAGGTCGTCGGCGACGCGCACCATCTCGTTGGTGTCGGCGCCCGCACCGGCCAGCAGGATCGCCGTCGACCCATCCGGGCTGAGCGTCGCGCCGGGCTGCGGCTGCATGACGGTGCCGATCCGGTCGTCGGCGGTCAGGAGGTCGGTGGCCTCGGCGAGGACGCCGGCCCCCGGCCCCTCGGTGACCGGCCCGTCATCGCTCTGGACGACGACCTGGATGGCGGAGCTCGCGTTGCCCCCGAAGTGATCCACCGCGAGTTCGCGCGCGGCCACCGAGTCGGAGCCGTCGGCCTGCCAGCCGGCACCGGAGAGCGCGGACTCGACGCGGGGGGCGAAGAAGCCGAGGCCGACGACGAGCAGCAACCAGACGACGGTCGTCGTCCTGGCGTGCGCGGTGACCCAGACGCCCAGGCGGCCGAGCGGGCCGGAGCGCGGGGAGGGAGGAGTCGGGACAGGGGGGCGGCTGGGTGCCGTCGTGGTCACGGGGTCGGTCGCTCTCATCGAGGGGAGGTGGGGGTCAGCGGGCGTCGTCGTCGTGCAGACCGACGGCGGCCGCACCGGCGTCGGCGTCGCCGTAGCCACCGTCGACCAGGACGGGCCGGCGACCGTTGCGGGCGAGCAGGGAGGCGGCGATCGAGGCGCGGTAGCCCGACCCGCAGTAGACCCACACGTCGCCGTCGGGCACCTCGTCGATGCGGTCGGCCATCTCGTGGATGGGGATGTGCCGCGATCCGCGGACCCCGCCCCCGGCGCGCTCGTCGGCACGGCGCGCGTCCACGACGACCAACTGCGGGTCGGCGGCCATGGCCGTGGCGAGGCCGGCGAAGTCGCTCACCGGGTAGGAGGCGGTGTCCTGGCCGGCGGCGAGCTGCTCCGGGCTGCCGATCGCAGCGCCGGCGAGCCGGTCGATCCCGATGCGGACGAGCTCACGGCGGGCGTCCGCGACCTGCTGCTCGGTCTCGCCGATGAGGGTCAGCGGCGCTCCCCACGGCACGAGCCAGCCGACGTAGGTGACGAAGTTGGCGACGGCGAACTCGAAGTTGAGCGCGCCGGGCAGGTGGCCGGCGGCGAAGGCGGTGCGGCTGCGCAGGTCGATCACCCACTCACCGGCGGACAGACGGTCCGCCAGCTCGGCGGGGTCGACCAACCGGGGCATCGAGAGGTCCACCGGGGCCGGCCCGGCGGCGTTGACCGGGCCCATGTGGGTGTACCAGGCGGGGATGGCGGTGAGACCGGCGATCAGCTGGTCGACGAACGTCTGCTCGTCCTGGGTCAGGGCGGGGTTCACCTGCGCCTGTTCGCCGACGGTGGAGGAGTCGCCGCTGGTCGGGGTGGCCGCGCAGAACGAGCCGAACCCGTGGCTCGGGAAGACCGGCGTGCCGGCCGGCAGCTCCTCGACCAGCCGGCGGACCGAGTGGTACTGGGCGTGGGTGAGCTCGTCGGTGTGCTCGGGACCGACCAGGTCCGTGCGTCCGGTCGCGCCGTAGAGCATCGACCCGCCGGTGAACACCGCCTGCACCGTTCCGTCGGCGTCGGCCAGCGCGTAGCTGACGTGGTGGTGGGTGTGCCCGGGGGTGTGCAGCACGCGCAGCCGCATCGGACCGGCCTCGAGCACGTCGCCGTCGGCGGCCGGCACCCGGTCGTAGGCGACGGTGTCCCCGGCCGGGACGACGTAGTCCGCGCCCACGGTGCGCGCGAGCTCCAGGCCGCCGGTCACGTAGTCGTTGTGCAGGTGGGTCTCGAGCACGAGCGCGATGCGGACGCCGCGCTTCTCGGTGAGGGTCAGCACCCGGTCGATGTCGCGCTGCGGGTCGACGACCACGCCGACGCCGTCCGCGCTGACCAGGTAGCTGCGGTCGCCGAGCCCGGTGGTCTCGATGACGTCGATCTGCACGATGGTGTCTCCTCTGTACGGTACGGGGCACGGGTATGTGTGGGCGAAATGGAAGGCGGGTCAGACGGTCGGAAGGCCGTCGCCGACCCATCGGTCCATGCCGCCGTCGAGGTTGGCGACGTCGAAGCCCTGGCCGGCGAGGAACTGCGCGGCCTGCGCGCTGCGCCCGCCGGCTCGGCAGACAGTGATCACCGGACGGCTGCGGTCGAGCTCGAAGGCGCGGGCGGGCAGCTGGCCCAGCGGTATGTGCGTGCTGCCGGCGATCCGGCCCTCGGTCAGCTCGGCGGCCTCCCGGACGTCGAGGACGACGGCGTCGGTGCGGTCGGCGGCCTGGGCGGGGGTGACGTGGGGGATCTGCGGGGTCATGGTGGCTCCAGAGGGTGGTCAGGCGAGGGAGAGGAAGAGGCGCTCGAGCTCGCGCAGGTCGAGCTCCCGGGTCTCGCTGTCCCCGTTGGTCGAGCAGTAGCGCATCCCGGTCGAGACGACAGCGAATCCGGCCTTGTTCAGTGCTTTGGACGCGGCGGCGAGCTGGGTGACGACCGCCGAGCAGTCCCGGCCGTCCTCGATCATGCGGACGATGCCGCCGATCTGGCCTTCGATGCGCTTGAGCCGCTTGACCACGTCGACGAGCTCGCCCTGGGGGATGTCCATGGGTCAACCGTACATACCCCCAGGGGTATAGGCAAGCGCGGCGGCCACGGGCCAGCGGGAGCCGGACTCAGTCGACCGGAGCGGACCACAGGAAGGCGTCGCGGAGCAGCTCCCCCCGGCTCGACTCGGGCCATCGCTGGCCGCCGAAGATGACCAGGTCCCGGCCCAGGGCGGCGCCGGACCGGTCGTACGCGCCGTCGCGGTCCGGCGGTGGCGGAATGGTCACGAACGCGTCCGCATCGCTGTCGTAGACCAGGGCTCCGGACGACAGGTGCCCGATGCCGGAGATCGCGCGGTCGCGGTCGAGGACGCCGCTGATGTCCTCGTGGTCACCGGGCAGTGCGGGCAGTGCCGACCACGTCCAGGTGTCGGGGTCCAGGAGCCAGCCGGACGAGTCCCGGTAGTGCCCGTTCAGCAGGGGGCCTCGGTCGGTGGGCAGCAGCTGGTACCCGCCCCCGGGGCGCGTTCGGGACGTCGATCCACTCCTGGCGGGTGAGGTCGAACCGCGCGGTGCGCTTGGTGTCCTCCTCGAGGCCGTCCGGGTCGCCCATCGAGGAGGCGGCGAGAACGAGCTGATCTCCCACGTGCACGTAGAAGCGGTCGTGGTCGTCGTCGGTCAGCGGGTCGTTCGGCAGCTCCGCGAACGTCGCGAGCTCGGGGTCGAAGAGGAGGTCAGGGACCTCGCCCAGGCCTTCACTGCTGTTGTGGACGAGCAGGTCCTGGCCGACCACGGTGAGGTTCCGGCCGTGCGTCGGAGGGCCGGGGACCGGGCCGTGGTCGGTCCACCGGTCGTCGGACACGTCGTAGGCCAGCAGTCGGGGCTGCGCGTCGCAGAGCGGGCCGGTCTCGCACCCGGTGATCAGGTATGCGGTGTCGTCGATCGCGGCCGTCGACGCCGAGACCAGGCCGAAGGGCGCCGGGGCGATGGTGCGCCAGGAGTCGCTCGTCCGGTCGTAGACCGCACCGTCGGCGAACATCGGACCTGGGGGAGCGGCGCAGTCGGCGTTCGGGGGGCAGAGGAACTCCCACCCTCCGACGACGAGCAGCTCGTCGCCCAGCCCGACGAGTACGGCGCCCACGCGCGGACTCAGGGGTGGGTCGGGCAGCTGGCGCCACGTCCCGGCCTCGGCGCCCGGGGCCGGCTCCGCGTCTGCCGCGGTCGAGCAGCCCGCCACGCCCGCCAGCAGAAGGGCCCCGACGAGCACCGCACCGCGGAATCCCGTGTCCATGGCTCTCAGACGTGCGCCGGCGGGCATCCGTTCCCGCCTGGACGACGACGGAGCGACCGAAGTCATTGACAGAGTGAACTGAATCACATTTCATTTCCGGTATGGGACGCACCGTCGGCGCGAACGCCGATGCGACACGGCAGCGTCTGCTGAGGGCCGCGGCCGACGTCTTCGCAGCCCGCGGCTACGACGGCACCCGCGTCGCGGACATCGCGAGCGCGGCAGGGCTGAGCAACAGCGCGCTGTACTGCTACTTCACGTCGCGGGCCGATCTGTTGATCGGCGCCCTGCGGACGTACGGGCGGCGGCCGCTCGCCGACCTGGTGGCGCGCTTCCCCACCCGCTCGGTGGCCGACCTGCTCCTGCAGACCGGAGCCGCGCTGCGGCGCCAGCATCCGCCGGAGGACTTCCTCGCGATCGAGGCGTTGATCGCGGCCCGGCACCACGGAGAGGTCGCCGCAGCCCTGCGCGAGTACATCGGCGAGCGGGCCGACTGGCTCTCCGCCCTGGTGCGGGACGGCCAGTCCCGCGGCGAGCTCGACCCCGCGCTCTCGCCCCAGGCGGTCGCGCACTTCTGCCTGGCCCTGGCGGCCGGGACGACCCTCATCAACCCCGACCTGCACGACGTCGACGACGAGGAGTGGACCCAGCTCCTCATCCAGGTCGTCACCAGCCTCGAACCCGTCCAGACCGGCCAAGAGATCGGAACCCCCACATGAGAGTCAGCATCGATTCCACGACGTGCCAGGGCCACGGCCGCTGCTACGACCTCGCCCCGGACCTGTTCGGCGAGGACGAGGAGGGCTACGCGACCCTGACCGAGGTCACCGCCGACCAGGACGTCCCCAGCGACCGCGAGCACGACGCCCGGCTCGCCGCCGCCAACTGCCCCGAGTCGGCCGTCCTGGTCCACGAGCAGGCGCGGGTATGACCGTCGACGACAGGTTCACCGAGGAGGCTCGCCAGGAGCGACTCGCCCAGGTCCAGCTCGGCACGGTCAACGAGATCGTGTCCGGGCCGGTGTCCGACTGGACCACCGACTTCTCCCACTTCGAGGAGGAGTACGCCGAGAACGCGATCGAGGTCTGGGACGACCTGCGGGGGCGCTGTCCGGTCGCACGCACCGAGCGCTTCGGTGGGGCGTGGCTGCCCACGCGGTACGAGGACGTCGCCGCGATCGCCTACGACACCGAGCACTTCACGTCCCGGGCGATCATCGTGAGCAACGTCCGGCCCCCGCTGGACCTGGCGCCGGTGGGGGTGGCGCCGCCGATCTCGTCCGACCCGCCCTTCCACCACGATGCGCGCAAGCTCCTCCTGCCCGCGTTCACCAAGACGAACGTGGCCAAGCAGGAGATCACCACGCGCGCGTTCTGCCACTCGCTGATCGACGGCTTCGCGGGCCGGGACGTCGTGGACGCCGCGACGGACTACGGCATGTACATCCCCATGCGGGTGATCGCCGACATGCTCGGCTTCCCCCAGGAGGACACCGAGAAGTTCGTCCGGTTCGTCGAGAACGCGCTCGAAGGCGCGAACGGGCCGATCGAGGAGCGTCAGGAGAGGGGGATGGCGCTGTCGGACTACCTGTTCGAGCAGGTCCGCGACCACCTCGACGACCCGCGCGACGACCTGACGACCTATCTGATCAACGCCGAACTGTACGGGCAGCGGCTGTCCCCGCAGCACGTGGTGGGCACGATGACCCTGCTGCTCATCGCCGGCATCGACACCACGTGGAGCGCCATCGGTGCCTCGCTGTGGCACCTCGCGAAGAACCCGCAGGACCGGAAGCGACTCGTCGAGGACCCGTCGCTGCGCCCGAAGGCGGTCGAGGAGTTCCTCCGCGCCTACGCCCCGGTCACGATGGCGCGCCTGGTCAAGGAGGACGTGGAGCTCGGCGGGGTGCAGATGAAGAAGGAGGACTGGGTCCTGCTTCCCTTCCCCGCCGCGAACCGCGACCCGGAGCGGTTCGAGCGGGCCGACGAGGTGATCATCGACCGCGAGGTCAACCGGCACGCCGCCTTCGGTCTCGGCATCCACCGCTGCGTCGGGTCGCACCTGGCGAGGATGGAGCTGACCGTGGCGCTCGACGTCTGGCTGGACCGCATCCCCGAGTTCAGCCTGGCCGACCCGGACGCCGTGCGGTGGTCGGCCGGCCAGATCCGCGGACCCCGGGCGCTGCCGATGCGCATCGGCTGATCCGCGGCGGCAGGCGAGTCCGCGGGAGCGGTCCCCGTTCCCTGCGGGCCGCTCGCTATCGTCGGCCGACCACGGCCCCAGGTACCGCCGTGGTCGGCCGCCCGCGCGAGTGCCCAGCCCAGGAGATGTCGTGAGCACCGGACCGGCACTGGCCCGACGGCTGGGAACGGGCGACGCCGTCGTCATCGGACTGGGGTCGATGATCGGCGCCGGGGTGTTCGCCGCGTTCGCGCCCGCGGCACAGGCCGCCGGCGCCGGCCTGCTGGTCGGCCTGCTGATCGCCGCCGTCGTCGCCTACTGCAACGCGACCGCGTCGGCGCAGCTCGCCGCGCAGTACCCCGTGTCCGGTGGGACGTACGTCTACGGGCGCGAGCGCCTGGGGGAGTGGTGGGGCTTCCTCGCCGGCTGGGGGTTCGTGGTCGGCAAGACGGCCAGCTGCGCGGCGATGGCCCTGACCTTCGCCGCGTACGCCGCTCCCGCGGGGTGGCAGCGGCCGGTGGCGGTCGCCGCGGTCCTCGGTCTGACGGCGGTCAACTACCGCGGCGTGACCCGCACGGCCGGCCTCACGCGGATCATCGTGACCGTCGTGCTGACCGCCCTCGCGGTCGCGGTGACCGCCGGGCTGCTCGGTGGCGAGGCCGGCGCCGGGGGATCGGGGACCTGGACCGCCTCCGACGGCGGCGTGTACGGCGTCCTGCAGTCGGCCGGGCTGCTGTTCTTCGCCTTCGCGGGGTACGCGCGGATCGCGACCATGGGCGAGGAGGTGCGCGACCCGGAACGAACCATCCCGCGGGCGATCCCGCTGGCGCTGGGCATCGCCGTCGCGGTCTACGCCGTCGTCGCCATGGCCCTGCTCGAGGTGCTCGGCCCGGAGGGCATCGCCGCCACGGCTGCTCCGCTGGCGGCGGCTGTCGACGGGAGCGGCTGGACCTGGGCGGCGCCGGTGGTCCGTGTCGGCGCGGCGGCCGCCGCCCTCGGGGCCCTGCTCGCGCTCATCGCCGGCGTGGGGCGGACCAGCCTGGCGATGGCCCGCGAGGGTGATCTGCCGCGGTTCCTGGCCGCGGTGCACCCGCGCTTCCACGTGCCGCATCGCGCCGAGATCGCCCTCGGCGTGCTGGTCTGCTGCCTGGTGCTGACCGTCGACCTGCGCGGTGCGATCGGCTTCTCCTCGTTCGGCGTGCTGCTGTACTACGTCGTCGCCAACGCCGCTGCCCTCACCCAGGACCGGGAGCACCGCCGCTTCCCCCGGGCGCTGCAGGTTCTCGGAGCCTTCGGCTGCCTGGTGCTGGTCGCCACGCTTCCGTGGGAGGCGGTGGTCGGTGGCCTGGCCGTGTTCGCCGTAGGCATCGCGTACCGGGCGACCCGGCTACGGCTCGCCGCGAGGCCGGAGGAGCACCGCACGCCGTCATGACGGTCGCGTGACAACTCGGCGCGCACGGGGTGCGGTCCGGCCGTGCCGGGTAGGGACGGGCCAAGTGATCGAGAGGAGACAGCCCGTGCTCGGATTCATCGCGTTGCTGCTGGTCGTGTGGTTGCTGCTCGTCGTCGTCGGGGCGGTGGTGGAGGGGCTCTTCTGGCTCCTCGTCATCGGTGCCGTCCTGTTCGTGGCCACCGCCGCCTTCGGCTGGATCAGGCGCAACACGAACGTGTGAGTGGACCGGCGCGGACGCGACTCGGCGCGGACGCGACGAGGCCCTGGTCAGTTGCCTGACCAGGGCCTTCGTCGCGTGGGGTGAGTGACGGGACTTGAACCCGCGACATCCAGGATCACAACCTGGCGCTCTACCAGCTGAGCTACACCCACCACGGCCCCCGCGTATGCGGGGGAGCCGGCGCAACGATACCGGAGCCGCCGCCCGACCCGACGGGGCCGGGGGAGCGGCGTGCCTCACGCTCCGGCGGCGGGCTCCCCGTCCTCGCCCGCCAGCAGCGCGGCGAAGCCGCCGACGACCTCGTCGGCCGCGCTCTTGGCCTGCGAGCTGCTGGGGCCGGGTGCGGGCACGAAGAGGGTGCGCCGGTAGTAGGCGAGCTCGCGGACCGACTCGATGATGTCGGCCAGCGCGCGGTGCGCCAGGCCCTTCGCGGGCTGCGCGAAGTAGACGCGGGGGAACCAGCGGCGGGCCAGTTCCTTGACCGAGGAGACGTCGACCATCCGGTAGTGCAGGTGGTCGTCGAGCTCGGGCATGTCCCGGGCGAGGAAGCCGCGGTCGGTGGCGATCGAGTTGCCGCACAGCGGAGCCGACCGGCGCTCGGGGGCGAACCGCTTCACGTAGGCGAGGATCTGCTGCTCGGCCTCGGCCACGGTCAGCGTCGAGGCGCGCACCTCCTCGGTGAGCCCCGACTTGCGGTGCATCTCCTGGACGACGTCGTCCATCCCGTCGAGCGCGGCGTCGTCGGCGCCGATGATGAGGTCCAGCCCCGGGTCCAGGACGTTGAGCTCGGAGTCGGTGATCAGCACCGCGACCTCGATGAGCTTGTCCTTGACGATGTCGAGCCCGGTCATCTCGCAATCGATCCAGACCAGGTGCCCTGCGCTCTCTGCCACGGCGCCCGACAGTACGCACCGTTCCCGGCGCCGTGCCGCGGACGTGGGGCGCGTCGCACCGGGCGGGGCCGGTGATTCGCGGAGGAGCCCGGCGCGGGGCCCGAGACCGCACCGTGACGTGACGTAGCGTCGGGAGGAACGCCGGTGTGGACCACCGCCGGCTGCGACCGGTGCCGCGAAGCCGACCACCCCACCGCCCGGAGGACGACGTGCTGCCCCTGACCCCGCTGCCTCCGCAGACGGACGGGGAACGCGCCTTCTTCGCCGAACTGGTGCGCTGGGACACGGGCAACGCGGTCCGGGGTGCGGTCATGGCCGCGATCCCGTTCTCCGACGGGCCGCTCCAGCGCCGGCTCTCCGACGCGATCCTCATCGTCCCCGAGGGCATCGCCGTCGTCCGGGTCGCGGAGGTGGTGCGCCAGTCCGGCGTGGTCACCGCGTCGCCGGAGGGGCCGTGGACGATCGGCCCGGCCGGCACCGGCGGTGCGGTCCTCCAGCTCGCCGGTGGTGGGTCGACGCCGCTGGACGGCTTGATGCGCGCCGGGATGGAGACGGCAGTGCGGCTGCGCCGGGCAGGGCTCGAACCCGGCCGCATCGCCCGGCTCACCGTGCTCGCCGGCGACGTCCAGGGCCTGCTGCCTGCCGACGGCGACCTCGGCGAGGGCGACCAGGTGGCGCTCCTCGAGACCCGGTCGCTCCTGCTGGGCATCGCCCGGGCCAGCCGGTACGCGGGGGTCGACAACCCTCGGCTGTGGACCACGGCCGACGTCCGAGCCGCCCTCGAGGCCCTCGGCCTGCAGGGGCGCGGACCCTCGGTGCAGGAGCTCAACGGGGAGGGCTTCCCCTACTCGCCCTACGTGCTCCGCCGGCCGCAGCTGCTGACCCCCGCGGCGATGGCCGCCTCACCGGCGGCCGCCGGTCCGGAGGCGCCGGTGCCCGCCGATCCGG
>NZ_HG931173.1:749013-779002 GCF_000582785.1 Candidatus Blastococcus massiliensis AP3 | reverse complement strand
GTTCCCCCCGCAGTCGCGCAGGGCGGATCTGCGCCTGGTCGCCAGGACACCGTCGCGGTCGACCGCCCGGCCGAGGAGCAGCCGGCCGACGCCGGCATCGGTGGGCTGTTCGGCCGGGGCGAGCCGGAGACGCCGCCCCGGTCGCCGCAGACGCTGGTGATGCCGCATCAGGGATCGGCCGCGCCGCAGCAGGCTCCCCAGCCGCAGGCCGCTCCGCCGCTCTTCTGGGACTCCGACGGGGCGGAGAAGGAGCCGAGGCGGCCCGGCCGCGGCAGGACCGTGCTCCTGGCCGTCGCGGCCGTCCTGATCTTCTTCCTGGCCGGGTTCGGTGTCTGGTTCGCGCTGGCGGACCGGACCGAGGGCGGCGGCAACGCCGCGCCGTCGGATTCGACGCCGGACGCCGGGTCGGGCGGGCCGGAGATCGGCAGCGTGCAGGAGGTCGGCGGGGTGAGCTACACCCTCGAGGCGGCCGGGGTGGAGGAGACCTGCGCCGACCACGCTTACGGGCGGACGGCGGCCCATTTCGCTGACGAGACCGAGTGCACCGGTCTCGCCCGGGCGCTGTACTCGGCGCAGGTGGGCGGCCTCGACGTCGTCGTCTCCGTCGCCCGGGTGCGCATGCCGGACACGGCCGCGGCGCGTGAGCTGCGTGGCCTCACCGACACCTCCGGCACCGGCAACGTCAACGATCTGCTGAAGGACGGCGTGACCTACCCGGGCGGTCCTGCGGAGCTCTCCGGCGCCGAGTACGCGAGCGCGGTGTCCGGTCCGACGGTGACCATCGTCGAGAGCGCCTGGGTGGACCCGGACGCGGGCGGGACCGACGCCGAGATCGACCAGATCGCCACCAGCGGCCTGTCCCTGGCGACCCCGCCCGTCCCCGGGGCCTGACCTCACCGGTCGCGGAGGCGGGCCCGGCTAACCTTCGGCCGTGGATGCTCCGGTGCTCCCTCGAGCCGCCTCGGCCGACCCCGACGTTCCGGCGCGGAACGCTGCCGCGCACGCCGCCCTCGTGGCCGATCTGGCCGAGCAGTTGCGCACGGTGGCGCTGGGCGGCGGTGACCGAGCCCGCGAGCGGCACGTCTCGCGGGGCAAGCTGCTGCCGCGGGAGCGCGTCGACGCGCTGCTGGACCCGGGCAGCCCGTTCCTGGAGCTCTCGCCGCTGGCTGCGCACGGCCTGTACGACGGCGAGGCGCCGGCCGCGGGGATCATCACGGGCATCGGCCGGGTGAGCGGGCGCGAGTGCGTCGTCGTCGCCAACGACGCCACGGTCAAGGGCGGCACCTACTACCCGATGACGGTGAAGAAGCACCTGCGGGCGCAGGAGGTGGCGCTGCACAACCGGCTGCCCTGCATCTACCTGGTCGACTCGGGTGGTGCCTTCCTGCCGATGCAGGACGAGGTCTTCCCCGATCGCGAGCACTTCGGCCGGATCTTCTTCAACCAGGCGACGATGTCCAAGGCCGGCATCCCGCAGATCGCCGCCGTCCTCGGCTCGTGCACCGCCGGCGGCGCGTACGTGCCGGCGATGAGCGACGAGGCCGTGATCGTCCGCGACCAGGGCACGATCTTCCTGGGTGGGCCGCCGCTGGTGAAGGCCGCGACCGGCGAGGTGGTCACCGCCGAGGACCTGGGCGGGGGAGACCTGCACTCGCGGATCAGCGGAGTGACCGACCACCTGGCCGACGACGACGCGCACGCGCTGCAGATCGTCCGGCAGATCGTGTCCACCCTCGGTCCGCGCGAGGCCCGACCGTGGGACGTCGAGCCGGTCGAGGAACCCGCGTACCCGCCGGCGTCGGTGACCGAGGTCGTTCCGCCGGACCCGCGCACGCCCTACGACATCCGCGAGGTGATCGCCCGGCTGGTCGACGGTTCGCGGTTCGCCGAGTTCAAACCGCTGTACGGGCCGACGCTGGTCACCGGGTTCGCGCGGCTGCACGGGCATCCCGTGGGGATCATCGCGAACAACGGCGTGCTGTTCTCCGAGTCGGCGCTCAAGGGCGCGCACTTCATCGAACTGTGCGACCGGCGCAAGATCCCGCTGCTGTTCCTGCAGAACATCTCCGGGTTCATGGTCGGCCGCGACTACGAGGCCGGTGGCATCGCCAAGCACGGCGCGAAGATGGTCACCGCCGTCGCCTGCGCCCGGGTACCCAAGCTGACCGTCGTCATCGGTGGCTCGTTCGGCGCCGGCAACTACTCGATGTGCGGCCGGGCGTACTCGCCCCGCTTCCTGTTCACCTGGCCCAACGCCCGCATCTCGGTGATGGGTGGCGAGCAGGCGGCGTCGGTGCTGGCCACCGTCCGCCGCGACGGGCTCGAGGCCCGCGGCGAGGAGTGGCCGGCGGAGGACGAAGAGGCGTTCAAGGCGCCGATCCGCGAGCAGTACGAGCAGCAGGGACACCCGTACTACGCGACCGCTCGCCTCTGGGACGACGGCGTGATCGACCCCGCGGACACCCGCACGGTCCTCGGCCTGGCCCTGTCCGCCTGCGCCAACGCGCCCCTCGAGGAGGTCGGCTATGGCGTCTTCCGCATGTGACCCCGCCCCCCACGGACTTTCGGCGCCGAAAGTCCCCGGGCTGGCCGGGACTTTCGGCGCCGGAAGTCCGGAAGGGGCGGTGGCGTAGGTGTTCGAGACCGTGCTCGTGGCGAACCGGGGCGAGATCGCCGTCCGGGTGATCCGCACGCTCCGCGAAATGGGCATCCGCTCGGTCGCCGTCTTCAGCGACGCCGACGCCGGCGCGCTGCACACCCGGCTGGCCGACGTCGCCGTTCCGATCGGCCCGGCGCCGGCCGCGCAGAGCTACCTGTCGATCGACCGCGTGCTGGCGGCGGCGGCGCGGACCGGCGCCCAGGCGATCCACCCGGGCTACGGCTTCCTGTCCGAGAACGTCGACTTCGCCCGCGCGTGCGACGAGGCCGGGATCGTGTTCATCGGTCCGCCGGTGTCGGCCATCGAGGCCATGGCCGACAAGATCCGCGCCAAGCAGACCGTGATGGCCGCCGGGGTGCCGGTCGTGCCCGGGCGCACCGAGCCGGGCATGACCGATGCCCAGGTCACCGACGCCGCCGTCGCCGTGGGGTTCCCCGCCTTGCTCAAGCCCAGCGCCGGCGGTGGTGGCAAGGGCATGCGGGTGGTGCGGTCCAAGGACGAGTTGCCCGAGGCGATCGCTGCGGCCCGCCGCGAGGCGAAGGGCTCGTTCGGCGACGACACGCTGCTGGTGGAGCGCTACGTCGGCAACTCCCGGCACATCGAGGTGCAGGTGCTCGGCGACGCCCACGGCACCGTCATCCACCTCGGCGAGCGCGAGTGCAGCCTGCAGCGCCGTCACCAGAAGGTGATCGAGGAGGCGCCCTCGCCGCTGCTGGACACCTCGATGCGCGCGTCGATGGGCCGGGCGGCGGTCGAGGCGGCCAAGGCGGTCGGGTACACCGGCGCGGGCACGGTGGAGTTCATCGTCGACGCCGACCGGCCGCGCGACTTCTTCTTCCTCGAGATGAACACCCGGCTGCAGGTCGAGCACCCGGTGACCGAGGTGATCACCGGCGTGGACCTGGTCGAGCAGCAGATCCGCATCGCCGCGGGCGGTCGGCTGCCGATCGACCAGAGCGACGTCTCCCTGGACGGGCACGCCATCGAGGCGCGCCTCTACGCCGAGGACCCGTCCCGAGGCTTCCTGCCGCAGGCCGGCACGGTCCTCGGGCTGGTGGAGCCCGACGGGCCCGGCATCCGCGTGGACAGCTCGCTGGCCGTCGGCACCGTCGTCGGCACCGACTACGACCCGATGCTGGCGAAGGTGATCGCGTGGGCGCCGACCCGCGAGACCGCCCGCGCCCGGCTCGTGGCCGCGCTCGAGCGCACCGCCGTCCTCGGGGTGACCACGAACGCGACGTTCCTGCGGGCGCTGCTGCGTGACGACGACGTTGTCGCCGGGCGCCTCGACACCGGGCTGATCGAGCGCCGGGGGGAGTCGCTCACTCTGCCCGAACCGCCGCCCCCCGAGGTGTACGCGGCCGCGGCGCTGGCGCTGCTCGTGGAGTCCGAGCCCGCGGGCCCCGTCGTCGACCGGTGGGACGTACCCGACGGCTGGCGGCTGGGCGAGCCCGCCTGGACGGTGCGCCGGCTGCAGGCGGCCGGCGGCGACCCGGTGACCGTGCGGGTGCGGAACCGATCGGCCGACGCAGAGGTCGCGGTCGGCGACGGCGAGCCGCTGCGGGCGAGTGCGGTCGGCGACGGCGAGCAGCTCCGCGTCACCCTCGACGGCCAGACCTCCTCCTACGTCGTCGTCCACACCGGGGGCACGGTCTGGCTCGCACTCGGTGGGCACGTCGTCGGGCTGCGCGAGCAGGAGCGGCTGGCGTCCTCGGCCGCCGGTACCGGCGGGGACGGCGTGGTGACCTCGCCGATGCCCGGCACGGTCACCGTGGTGCAGGTCGCCGTCGGGGACGAGGTGGCGGCGGGAACCCCGCTGCTGGTCGTCGAGGCGATGAAGATGGAGCACGTGCTGACCGCGCCCGTCGCGGGAACGGTCGCCGAGCTCGGTGTGACAGCGGGCCAGACGGTCACGCTGGACGAGCGGCTGGCCGTGGTGACCCCGGCGGCGGCCGCTCAGGAGAAGGAGGACTGATGCTCGACTACCGGCTCGACGCCGAGACCGAGGCCCTGCGGAAGACCGTGCAGGAGTTCGCCCGCGAGGTCATCGCCCCGCAGATCGGCGAGTTCTACGAGCGCGACGAGTTCCCGACGCAGATCGTGCGGCAGATGGGCGAGCTCGGCTTGTTCGGGCTGCCCTTCCCCGAGGAGTACGGCGGCGGGGGCGGCACCTACTTCGACCTGTGCGTGGTGCTCGAGGAGCTGGCGCGGGTCGACTCGTCGATGGCGATCACGGTGGAGGCCGGCGTCTCGCTGGGTGCGATGCCGATCTACCGGTTCGGCACCGAGGCGCAGAAGCGCGAGTGGCTGCCGCGCCTGTGCACCGGCGAGATGCTGGGCGCCTTCGGTCTGACCGAGCCCGGCGGCGGCTCGGACGCGGGCGCGACCCGCACCACCGCGCGCCTGGAGGACGGCTCCTGGGTCATCAACGGCTCGAAGGCGTTCATCACCAACTCCGGCACCGACCTCACGGGGCTGGTGACGGTCACCGCGGTCACCGGCACGCGGCCCGACGGCGGCAAGGAGATCTCGGCGATCATCGTGCCGTCGGGCACTCCGGGCTTCACCGTGGGCCAGCGGTACTCGAAGGTCGGCTGGAACGCCTCGGACACCCGCGAGCTCTCGTTCGACGACTGCCGGGTGCCGGAGGAGAACCTGGTGGGGGAGCGAGGGCGCGGCTACGCCCAGTTCCTCTCGATCCTCGACGAAGGGCGGATCGCCATCTCGGCGCTGTCGGTCGGTCTGGCGCAGGGCTGCGTCGACGAGTCGGTGAAGTACGCGGGGCAGCGCGAGGCGTTCGGGCAGCCGATCGGCCGCAACCAGGCGGTCGCGTTCATGATCGCCGACATGGAGGTGCGGGCCTCGACCGCGCGGTTGGCCTACTACCGGGCGGCGGAGAAGATGCTGCGCGGCGAGCCGTTCAAGCGCGAGGCCTCGATCGCCAAGCTGTACAGCTCCGAGGTCGCGATGGACAACGCCCGGTACGCCACCCAGGTGCACGGCGGGTACGGGTTCATGAACGAGTTCCCGGTCGGCCGCTTCTACCGGGACGCGAAGATCCTGGAGATCGGCGAGGGCACCAGCGAGGTGCAGCGCATGCTCATCGCCCGCGACCTCGGCGTCGGCTGAGCGCTCCGAACGACACCGCCGGCCGGACCGGCTGACGCCCTGTACCGGTACGAAAACGGCCGTTGACCTGCGCTTTTGCACCATCCTGGCCGAGAAGTCGACAGCGCCGTTGGCAGGTTCGCACCAGGACGCAGGAGGCGGGTGCGTCGCCTGGGGCTGTCGTGACCCCGCGGCGCGAAACCCCTGGTCAGGTCGCGTGTCGCAGATCTGACGCCCGCCGACCCGACAGGCTGCCCGCGATCAGCGACGAGGGTCGTCGTGAGATCGCGGGAGACGTCATCGTGAAGCAGTCGGCCAGCCCACACCCCTCCCGTGCTCGGTGGCGGTTGTCCGCGCTCGGCTCCCTCGTCGCGATCGCCACGCTGGCGCTCGGCGTGCTCGTGGCCCCGGCGGCAGTGGCGGCCCCGGCGCCTCCAGCCGTGCCGGACCTCGGCTCCGTGCGCGCCCTCGACGTCGACCTCGACGCCCGGGGGAGCGTCCCCGCCGGACTCGACCTCTCCGGTGCGGCCATCCGCTTCTCGTCGCCCGGGTTCACGGGGACCTGCCTGACACAGGAGCTCGGGTGGTGCGACGTCCGCTTCACTGCCGACGACGACGTCAGCGGCAACGGGACGCCGTCCCTCCGGCTGCCCGCCGGCAGGTACACGGTCACCCAGGTCGCATCCATGCCCGTAGCCGGGCTGACGCCTGCACCCGGAACCCTCGCCACGGTCCGCATCTGCGACTGCTGGCACACCGTCTTCGGTGCGCGCCTGTACCCGATCAGCAAGGACCTGGACATCGACAACGTGTCCGAGTACCGGCACACGATCACCGCGCGTGTCGTCGACCAGGCCACCGGAGACCCGGTCAGCAACGCGAGGTTCCGGCTCACCGGTCCAGGCTTCCGCACGTTGCTGTTCGACCGCGACGTGCTCGATGCGGGTGTCGAGCGGACCGACCGCAAGGGTGAGCTGACCTTCGCCACCACGCCGCGCACGCAGATCTTCCGCCCTGGTGCCTGGACGTTGTCGCCCGTCGACAGCTCCTCGAGGTACACCGCCGTGACGCTGGATCTCTCCGTGACCGCGACCGGGGGCAACACCTGGGACGTCGGCACGCTCCTGGTGAGCACGCCCTCGGTTCCGCTGCCACCGGCCACCGGGTCGGCCACCCTGGCCCTGCAGACGACGGGTCCCGTGCCCGAGGGGCTGGACCTGTCGGGCGCCGTGTTCGAGCTGAGCCGCACGGGTTCGGAGATCGTCGCCGGCACGTGCACCACCGGCCCGGCGGGCACCTGCGCGATCGAGGCGGTCCGTGAGGGTGCGACGAGTGCCCGGGGGACGGAGGGGGCGGAGATCGCGCTTCCGGCCGGCACCTACTCCGTGCGTCAGACGGCGGCGCCCACCGGGCTGGCGGTGGCCCAGGAGATCGGCCCGCTGGACCTCTGCACCTCCACCACTCCGACGGCCTGCGTCTCGACGACGACGGTGACCAACGCCTCCGTCTTCCGCACACGGGTGGAGGTGCGCGTCCTCTCCGGGGACGTGCCGGTCCAGGCCCTGGGCGTCACGCTCGCGGGCCCGGGTCACGAGCCGGAGCCGGCCGTCACCGACGAGGAGGGAGCCGCCGCCTGGGACGGCTGGTTCGTGCCGGGGGCGTGGTCGTTCACGGTCGAGGGCGGGAGCGAGCCGGTGTCGCTCACCATGGGGCCGCGGCCGGCGGACGGCGGAGACGCATGGCGCGTGGAGATCACGCTCCCCACCGCCGAGGAGCCGGGTGAGGAGCCGGGCGGGGAGCCGGGCGGGGAGCCGGGTGAGGAGCCGGCCGAGGGGCCTGCCGAGCAGCAGCCGGGCAGCGTGCCCGGCGGCGGTCCCCAGGCCGGGGTCCCGGCACCCACGACCTCCCCGCAGCCGCCCGCCCAGGGGACGCCCTCGGCTGCGCCGGGCGACCCGGCCGAGCCGCGTGCAGCGACGCCGTCGGATGCCGCGTCGGCGGGTGCAGGTGGCGCGCCAGGGGACGGTGCGGCCGGCGCACCGCGCGCCCGCGTCGTCGACCGGAGCGGGACGCCCGTCGAGGAGGAGCAGGACGCCCCGGCGACCCCGGAGTCAGTGTCAGCGCCACCGCCGGCCGACCAGGGCAGCGGTCAGTTGTTCGTCGCCGCGGAGGACGCGCCGGAGCTCGTGACCGAGAGCAGCTCGCAGGTGCTGACCGCGGGGCTGGTGGCCAGCGTCGGCATCCTCTTCGTCGGAGTGGTCGTGGGCGGCTACTCGCTCCTGCGCAGCCGGACGCGTCGTCGCCTCTGATGCCTGCCCGGCGTCGGCCGTCGGTACTCCCGGCGGCCGACGCGGCGCGACCCCGCCCGGCCGTGGACTCAGGGGGCGGGGTAGTCGCCCAGGATCGTCGTGCCGTGCCGCGCGGCGAGTGCCATCAGCCGCTCGGGATCGGCGAGCAGCTCCTCCTCACCCTCGGCCGCCACGGCCTGGAAGAACAGCTCCATGCCCGGCGGCGAGACGAGGGTGAGCATCCGCACCGGATCGTCGTCGAGCCGGCGCAGGGCGTGCGGCCGCCCGCGGGGGACCTGGAGGAAGGTGCCGGGTCCGGCCTCCGTCTCCTCGCCGTCCAGCCACACCGCGACCCGGCCGTGCAGGACGTAGAACGACTCCTCCGCGCTGGTGTGCGCGTGCAGGGGCGTCGTCTCGCCCCAGAACTCCTCCTCGACCAGCCAGTAGGTCCCGGTCTCGGCCTTGGTCGTGTACGTGGAGCCCAGCGCGGTGAGCCGTGCTCCTTCTCCAGCTCCGAGGAACGTCATCAGAACCCCCGTTGCGCATCGGTGCCCTGACCGTGCCGGTGCGTCGCCTGGAGGTCAACGGCTACGCACGCGGGACGTCGTCGTCAGGGCGCTGTCATGCGGGCGAGCTCGGCGGCGAGCGGATCCAGGCCGAGCTGTCCGAGGTCGAGGACGTCCGCGTGCCAGCGCTTGAGGTCGAACTCCGCGCCCATCCGCCGTTGCGCCTCGTCGCGGCAGACCAACAGCAGTCGCTCGCCGACCTTGTACACCGGCGCCTGCCCGGGCCACCCGAGGTAGCGGTGCAGTTCGTCGACCCGCATGGCGTCCTCCATGCTCACGTGCTCGCGGAGGAAGGCCAGGGCGACGTCGTAGGACCAGCGGTCGCTCTCGGCGGCACCGGACGGGATGGGCAGGTCGAGGTGCAGGCCGATGTCCAGGACGACGCGGGCGGCACGGAGCTCCTGCGCGTCCAGCATGCCCAGCCGGTCGCCGGGGTCGTCGAGGAAGCCGAGCTCCTCCATGAGCCGCTCGGCGTAGAGCCCCCAGCCCTCGGCGTTGGCCGAGCACCAGCACAGCAGCCGCTGCCACCGGTTGAGCCGGTCGGCGTTGTGCACCGCCTGCCCGATCTGCAGGTGGTGGCCCGGCACCCCCTCGTGGAAGACGGTCGTGGTCTCGCGCCAGGTGGTCATGTCCTCGACCCCCTCGGGCAGCGACCACCACATCCGGCCCGGCCGGCTGAAGTCCTCGGTGGGGGCCGAGTAGTAGACGCCCTCGCCGGCGGTCGGGGTCAAGCGGCCCTCGAGCCGCCGTACCGGCTCGGGGATGTCGAAGTGGACCCCGTCGAGAGCGGCGATGGCTCGGTCGCCGGTGTCCTGCAGCCACGCCTGCAGCGCGGCGCGGCCGCGAATCATCCGGGCCGGGTCGGCGTCCAGGGCGGCCATCGCGCCGGCGACCCCCTGGCCGGGCGCGATCTCCTCGGCGACCCGGCGCTTCTCGGCGACGATGCGGGCGAGCTCGGCCCAGCCCCACTCGTAGGTCTCGTCGAGGTCCAGGCGGGCGCCGGTGTGGTAGCTCGACTCGAGCAGGTACCGGTCCCGCCCGACCCCGTCGACCGCGGGTGCGGAAGGGAGCAGCACCCGTTCCAGGTGATCGGCGAACCCGTGCAGGGAGCCCGACACCCGTTCGGCCGCGTCGGCCAGGTCGCGGCCGAGCGCGCCGTCCACGGACTCCGGCGCCTGGCCGACGAGGTCGGTGAAGAAGCCGGGCCGGTCAGGCGTGCCGGCCCACTGCCGCGCCCGCTCCGCGGCCAGGCGCACCTGCCGCGCGGCGGAGACGTTCCCGCGGGAGGCCGCGTCGTCCAGTCCGCGTGCGTACCGGAGCAGCGCGGCCGGCATCGCCGCGAGCCGCGCCGCGACGGTGGCCCAGTCCTCCTCCGTCTCGGTGGGCATGAGGTCGAACGTCCCGCGGAACCCCTGCAGCGGGCTGTCGATGGTGTTCAGCTCCGCTTGGGCGTACCCGGCGTCGTACCTGTCGAGCTCGGCGCCGAT
The DNA here is from genome assembly GCF_000582785.1 of Candidatus Blastococcus massiliensis AP3. Taxonomy (GTDB): domain Bacteria; phylum Actinomycetota; class Actinomycetes; order Mycobacteriales; family Geodermatophilaceae; genus Blastococcus; species Blastococcus massiliensis. Next base: position 768,897 of record NZ_HG931173.1, on the reverse strand, counting down.
CCGCTCGAGCATGGCGCTGCGCGCGACCTCGTCGCGGCGGTCGGTGGGTTCCAACGCCTCGACGCGTGCCCGAGTGCTGCGCAGCAGGTCCGCGTGCGACTCGTGCCCCTCGCTGCTGAGGTCGGGCCAGCGGTCGTCGTGCCCGGCGACGCCGATGTAGGTGGCGACCGTCGGCTGGGAGGCGGCATAGCTCTCGACGAACCCGTCGGCCAGCTGGTCGAGCTCGGTGGGCCGATCGGGGAAGGGGTTCATCGACCCCACGCTAACCCCGGGGCTCGTGCCTCAGTCGGCTTCGGGCGCGCGCTGGGGGACGGCGACGCTGAGCAGGACGACGCTGTCCTCGTCGGCGTGCAGGCTGTGCCGCCGGTTCGGGATGGGGCAGATCTGATGCGCCGGGAGGGTCACCGACTCGTCGCCGGCGACCAGGCGCACCTGCCCCCGGATGACCAGGAGGCTCGCGGGGCCGGGGCTCTCGTGCTCGCTCAGCTCGGCGTCCGCCCGCAGCGCGATGACGGTCTGGCGCAGGCCGTCCACCGGGTGCGGGAGCGTGCGTCCCGCCCGGCCGGAATGCTCCGAGGTCGCCTTCTCCAGGAGCTCACCGGCGAGTGCGTGCAGGTCGATGGGGGCATCCGTCGTCATGCACCGACCCTAGGACCCGTGACCGGTGTCCGCTGCGGGTGACGACCGCCGGTGCCCTCGTCGGTGCGACGGAATGTGATCTGTGCCATGGTCGGGCCACACGACCAGTGACGAGGGAAACCGTCTGCGTCGAGGTGGCGCGGCGGCCCGGATGGGCGGGGCTGTGGCGAGCACGCGGCAGAGCGGAACTGAGCGGGCCGGCTTCGATGGCGGACTCGCGGAGGCCCTCGTCAAGACCTCGAGATACTTCCGCAAGGGCGAGGTCAGCGCCGATCTCCGTTCCCTCCACCAGATCGGTGGCCGCGACGCGGACAGCTTCTACCGGGACCGGTGGAGCCACGACAAGGTCGTCCGCTCCACGCACGGCGTGAACTGCACCGGATCCTGCTCGTGGAAGGTCTACGTCAAGGACGGGATCATCACCTGGGAGGCGCAGCAGACCGACTACCCGTCGACCGGCGCCGACCGGCCCGAGTACGAGCCCCGCGGCTGCCCCCGCGGCGCGGCGTTCTCCTGGTACACCTACTCGCCGACCCGGGTCCGCTATCCCTACGTCCGCGGCTCGCTGCTGCAGATGTACCGGGAGGCCCGCCAGCGACTCGGTGACCCGGTGCTCGCGTGGGCCGACGTCGTCGACGACCCGGAGAAGGCGCGCACGTACAAGTCGCAGCGCGGCAGGGGCGGCCTCGTGCGGGCGTCCTGGGACGAGGCGACCGAGATGATCGCGGCCGCCCACGTGCACACGATCAAGAAGTACGGGCCGGACCGGATCGCCGGCTTCTCACCGATCCCGGCCATGTCGATGGTGTCCCACGCGGCGGGCGCCCGGTTCATGTCGCTCATCGGCGCCCCGATGCTGTCGTTCTACGACTGGTACGCGGACCTGCCGGTGGCTTCGCCTCAGGTGTTCGGCGACCAGACCGACGTTCCCGAGTCCGGCGACTGGTGGGACGCCGCCTACCTCATCCTCTGGGGCTCCAACGTGCCGGTCACCCGCACACCGGACGCGCACTGGATGACCGAGGCCCGGTACCGCGGCCAGAAGGTCGTGGTGATCAGCCCGGACTACTCCGACGCGACGAAGTTCGCCGACGACTGGCTCGCCCCCCACCCCGGCACCGACGGCGCGCTGGCGATGGCCATGGGCCACGTCGTGCTCAGGGAGTTCTTCGTCGACCGGCAGGTGCCGCGCTTCACCGACTACGTGAAGAAGTACTCCGACCTGCCGTTCCTGCTGACCCTCACCCCGCGCGGGGACGGGTACGTGCCCGGCAAGTTCCTCACCGCCGCAGATCTCGGTGACGTGCAGGAGGGTGCGGAGTTCAAGACCGTGCTGGTCGATTCCGCCAGCGGGGAGCCGCACGTGCCGAACGGCTCGCTCGGCTTCCGCTTCGGCGAGGCGGGGAAGGGGAAGTGGAACCTCGACCTCGGTGAGGTCGACCCCCTCCTGACCCTCGACGCCGATGGGGCGGAGACCGCGGCGGTAAACCTGGCGCGGTTCGACACCCCCCGCGGGGAGGGCGCCACCATGCGCCGGGGCGTCCCGGTCCGGCGGGTCGGGAAGCACCTGGTGACGACGGTGTACGACCTGCTGCTCGCGCAGTTCGGCGTCGGTCGCCCGGGGATGCCCGGGGAGTGGCCGACGGGGCTGGACGACGCATCGCAGCCCTACACCCCGGCCTGGCAGGAGCAGTTCACCGGCGTGCCCGCTGCCGCGGCCGCCCGCATCGGCCGCGAGTTCGCGCAGAACGCCGACGAGTCCTCCGGACGATCCATGATCATCATGGGTGCGGGGACGAACCACTGGTTCCACTCCGACACGATCTACCGCGCCTTCCTCACCCTGACGACGCTCACCGGGTGCCAGGGCGTGAACGGCGGGGGCTGGGCCCACTACGTCGGCCAGGAGAAGTGCCGGCCGGTCACCGGCTGGATGACCCTGGCCTCCGCCCTCGACTGGGCCCGCCCGCCGCGGCAGATGATCCAGACCGCCTACTGGTACCTGCACACCGACCAGTGGCGCTACGACCGGACGACCCTCGACGGCTTCGCCTCCCCGCTCGGCACCGGACGTTTCGACGGGAAGACGCCGGCCGACGTCCTCGCGCAGTCGGCCCGCATGGGCTGGATGCCGTCCTACCCGACGTTCAACCGCAACCCGCTCGACCTCGCCGACGAGGCCGCCGCCGCGGGGAAGCAACCGGGCGAGCACGTGATCGACGGCCTGCGCGACGGCAGCCTCCGGTTCGCCGCCGAGGATCCGGACGCCCCGGAGAACTTCCCGCGGGTGCTCACCATCTGGCGGGCGAACCTGCTGGGGTCCTCGGCGAAGGGCAACGAGTACTTCCTCAAGCACCTGCTGGGTGCGGACTCCTCGGTGCGCGCCGCGGAGGCGCCGCCCGGGGCCCGCCCGAAGGACGTCGTCTGGCGGGAGGAGGCGCCCACCGGGAAGTTGGACCTGCTGCTGGCGCTCGACTTCCGGATGACCAGTACGACGGTCTTCTCCGACATCACACTCCCGGCCGCCACCTGGTACGAGAAGCACGACCTGAATACCACCGACATGCACCCCTACGTGCACTCGTTCAACCCGGCGATCTCCCCGCCGTGGGAGACGCGCACGGACTTCGACGCGTTCGGCACCATCGCCCGCCAGTTCAGCCGGCTGGCGGCCACGCACCTGGGCGTGCGCAAGGACCTCATGGCGCTGCCGCTCCTGCACGACACCCCCGACGAGCTGGCCAACCCGCGGGGGGTGGTGCGGGACTGGAAGGCCGGCGAGTGCGATCCGGTACCGGGCACGACGATGCCGAAGTTCGTCGTGCAGGAGCGCGACTACGCCGCCGTCGCCCAGAAGTGGTCGGCGCTCGGGCCGCTGGTGGAGGAGCTGGGGCTGCAGGTCAAGGGCGTTCCCACCAAGCCCGACAAGGAGGTCGAGTACCTCCGGCACAAGAACGGCGTCATCCGGGACGGCGCCGCGGCCGGACGGCCCGCGCTGGCCCGCGACGTGCACTGGTGCGAGACCATCCTCGCCCTCTCCGGGACGACGAACGGCCGGCTCGCGACCCAGGGCTTCCGGGCCGCGGAGGAGCGCACCGGCACCCGGATGGCGGACCTGGCCGCCGAGCACGAGGGCAAGCTGATCACCTTCGCGGACACGCAGGCGGCGCCGACCCCGGTGATCACCTCCCCGGAGTGGTCGGGCAGCGAGCACGGCGGACGGCGGTACTCGCCCTTCACCATCAACGTGGAGCGCCTCAAGCCCTGGCACACGCTGACCGGGCGGATGCACTTCTTCCTCGATCACGACTGGATGACCGAGGCGGGGGAGAACCTGCCGGTGTTCCGGCCACCGCTGGACATGCACACGCTGTTCGGCGAGCCGCAGATCGGCGACACCGGCGAACTGGGCATCACCGTGCGGTACCTGACGCCGCACAACAAGTGGTCGATCCACTCGGAGTACCAGGACAACCTGTTCATGCTGTCGCTGTCGCGGGGCGGGCAGGCGATCTGGATGAGCACGCAGGACGCGGCCAAGGTCGGCGTGCGGGACAACGACTGGATCGAGGCGGTCAACCGCAACGGCGTCGTCGTCGCCCGCGCGATCGTCTCCTCGCGCATGCCGGAGGGCACGGTCTACATGCACCACGCCCAGGACCGGCTCATCGACGTCCCCCGCACCGAGACCTCCGGCAAGCGGGGCGGCATCCACAACTCCCTGACCCGGCTCTTCCTCAAGCCCACGCACCTGATCGGGGGCTACGCGCAGCTGTCGTTCGCCTTCAACTACCTCGGGCCGACGGGGAACCAGCGCGACGAGGTGACCGTGATCCGCCGCCGCAGCCAGGAGGTGCAGTACTGATGCGTGTCATGGCCCAGATGGGCATGGTGATGAACCTCGACAAGTGCATCGGCTGCCACACCTGCTCGGTCACCTGCAAGCAGGCGTGGACCAACCGCAGCGGCGTCGAGTACGTGTGGTTCAACAACGTCGAGACCCGCCCCGGGCAGGGGTACCCCCGGACCTACGAGGACCAGGAGAAGTGGAAGGGCGGCTGGACGGTCGGCCGCAACGGCAAGCTCCGGCTGAGGACGGGGAGCCGGCTCACGCGCCTGCTGCAGATCTTCTCCAGCCCGAAGCTGCCCTCGATCCAGGAGTACTACGAGCCCTGGACCTACGACTACGAGACCCTCACCAACGCTCCGCTCCAGGAGCACACCCCGGTCGCGCAGCCCCGCTCCCTGCTGACGAACAAGCCGATGAGCATCGAGTGGAGCGCCAACTGGGACGACAACCTCGGCGGCGCGCCCGAACTGACCCAGGACGACCCGGTCCTGAAGAAGATCTCGGCGGAGATCAAGGAGAAGTTCGAGCAGACCTACATGTTCTACCTGCCGCGGATCTGCGAGCACTGCATCAATCCGTCGTGCGCCGCCTCCTGCCCGTCGGGCGCGATCTACAAGCGCGAGGAGGACGGCATCGTCCTGGTCGACCAGGACCGCTGCCGTGGCTGGCGGCAGTGCGTCACCGGCTGCCCGTACAAGAAGGTCTACTTCAACCACCGCACCGGCAAGGCCGAGAAGTGCACGTTCTGCTTCCCGCGCGTGGAGGTGGGCATCCCGACTTTCTGCTCGGAGACCTGCGTGGGCCGGCTGCGGTACATCGGCATCGTCCTGTACGACGCCGACCGGGTCCTCGAGGCGGCGTCCACCCCGGACGACCGGGACCTCTACGCCGCCCAGCGGTCGATCATCCTCGACCCCCACGACCCGCAGGTGGTCCGTGCCGCCGAGCAGGCCGGGATCTCCCGCGACTGGATCGACGCCGCGCAGCGCTCGCCCATCTACTCGCTGATCACCCGCTTCGAGGTGGCCCTCCCGCTGCATCCGGAGTACCGGACCATGCCGATGGTCTGGTACATCCCGCCGTTGTCGCCGGTGGTGGACGCGCTCACCGAGACCGGTCACGACGGGGAGGACGCCGGCAACATCTTCGGGGCCATCGAGTCGCTGCGGATCCCGGTCGAGTACCTGGCCGAACTGTTCGCCGCCGGTGACACCGACCTGGTCACCGGGGTGCTCAAGAAGCTCGGCGCGATGCGGTCCTACATGCGGGACCTGAACCTCGGCCGGCCCGCCGACGAGTCGATCGCCGGCGCCGTCGGCATGACCGGGCGCGACATCGAGGACATGCACCGCTTGCTGGCCATCGCCAAGTACGACGAGCGGTACGTGATCCCGCTGGCGCACGCCGAGCAGGGCCCCGGGCAGGAGGAGTTCGACAGCGGCTGCTCGCTGGATTACGACGAGGGCCCGGGTATGGGCGGCTGGGGGCCGTTCGGCGAGATGTCGGGTGGCTCGACCCCCATCGCAGTGGAGAACTTCCACATGCTCGCAGCCCGGCAGACGACCGACACGTTGTCGGCGCCACCGACCAAGGAGCAGCGGGTCAACCTGCTCAACTGGGACGGGAAGGGCGCGCCCGACGGGCTGTTCCCGCCCCGCGACGACGACGCGCGGCACGGACCGGACGGCGGAGGGGCCGGACCCGACTCGCCGGGCGCCACGGAGCCCAGGCCGTGAGGCTGCGTCCAGGCGGCGGGGCGACGCCGGCCCAGGTCGCCACCGCGCGCCAGGCGGCGTCCCTGCTGATCGGCTATCCGGACGAGGAACTGGTCGGCCGGCTCCCGCTGCTGAGGACGGCGGTGGCCCCGCTCCCGGGAGAGTTCGCCGGGCCGCTCGGGAGGTTTCTCGACCACCTGGAGACCACGCCCCTGACCGAGCAGCAGGCGGCCTACGTCGAGACCTTCGACCTCCGCCGCCGGTGCTCGCTGTACCTGACGTACTACGCCTACGGCGACACGCGGAAGCGCGGCATGGCGCTCCTGCAGTTCAAGCACCTCTACGGCCGGGCGGGGATGACCCTCGCCGACCACGAACTGCCCGACCACCTGGCGGTCGTCCTGGAGTTCACCGCGCTCGGAGACGCCGTCCGGGGGGAGCGGTTGCTGAACGAGCACCGGGCGGGGCTGGAGCTCATCCGGCTGGCCCTCGAGGAGCGGTCGTCTCCGTACGTGCGCGTGCTGGAGGCGGTCTGCGCCACGCTGCCGCCCGTGCGGGCCGAGGACCGGGAGGCGGTGCTGCGGCTGGCCCGGGAGGGACCGCCCACCGAGGAGGTCGGCCTCGATCCCTACGGTGCGACGCCGTTCGCGCCACCGGAGTACATCCCGCCGCCGCATTCCGGAGCACCCGCTGGAGCCCCCCGATGAGCGCACTGGAGATCCTGCTCTGGGTCGTCGTCCCGTACGTCAGCCTGGCGATCTTCGTCGTCGGGCACTACTGGCGGTACAAGTACGACAAGTTCGGCTGGACCACCCGCTCCAGCCAGCTCTACGAGAGCCGGCTGCTGCGGTGGGGGAGCCCACTGTTCCACTTCGGGATCCTGTTCGTGCTCATCGGGCACGTGATGGGTCTGGGCATACCGAAGTCCTGGACGGACGCGGCCGGGCTCTCCGAGGACGCCTACCACGCCCTGGCCATCGGAGTGGGGGCGATCGCCGGGTTCGGCACTCTGGTGGGGCTGGCGATCCTGATCTACCGGCGGCGCACCGTGGGCCCTGTGTTCAGCGCGACGACGAGGAACGACAAGTTCATGTACCTCGTGCTGACGGTGACCATCCTGTTCGGGTTGAGCAACACCGTGCTGGGCGCCGTCGGGCACGAGGGCGTCGACTACCGCGACACCGTCTCGCCGTGGTTCCGCAGCATCTTCTACTTCGATCCGCAGCCCGAGCTGATGACCGAGGCCGGCCTGGGCTTCCAGCTGCACGCGCTCTCGGCGCTGGTGCTCTTCGCCATCTGGCCGTTCACCCGGCTGGTGCACGTGTTCAGCGCCCCGCTGGGCTACTTCACCCGGCCCTACATCGTCTACCGCAGCCGCGACGAGCAGCTGGGCAACCGCGCCACGCCGCGAGGTTGGGACCGGGTGGGAGGCGGTCGACGATGAGCGGGGCGGCGGCCGCGGGGGCGCCGACGGCGACGGCGGTGCCCCGCCAGGCCTGGGTGATGCTCGGGGTGGCGACAGTCGGGTTCGCCATCAACTTCTGGGCGTGGGCGCTGATCAGCCCGCTGGGGGCTTTCTACACCGAGGCCCTCTCCCTGAGCGCCCTGCAGAAGTCGCTGCTGGTGGCCGTGCCGGTCATCGTGGGATCGCTGGGCCGCATCCCCGTCGGTGCGCTCACGGACCGGTTCGGCGCGCGCACCATGTTCCCGCTGCTGAGCGCGCTCACCATCCTGCCGGTGCTGTTCATCGGCTACGTGGCGGGCGACAGCTACGCGCTGATGCTGCTCGGCGGTCTCGTGCTCGGACTCGGCGGCACGACGTTCGCCATCGGCGTCCCGCTGCTCAATGCCTGGTTCCCGCCGGCGAAACGGGGGACCGCGCTGGGGGTCTTCGGCGCCGGCATGGGCGGCACCGCGATCTCGGCGTTCAGCACCGTGCAGTTGCGCGACGCTGTCGGCCCGGAGTTCCCGTTCGTGCTGGTCGCCGTCCTGCTCGCCGGTTACGCCGTCGTCTCCTGGCTGCTGCTGCGAGATGCACCGGACCGTCCGCCGCCCGCCGGCGGCAGCTTCCTGCGGCGCACCTGGGAGACCTTCCGCCTGCCGATCACGCTGCAGTTGTCGTTCCTCTACGCGGTCGGCTTCGGCGGCTTCGTCGCGTTCAGCGTGTACCTGCCCACCTACCTCCGGGACGCCTTCGACCTGGAGCCCGGCGACGCCGCGCTGCGCACGGCCGGGTTCGTCGTCCTCGCCGTGGTCATGCGCCCCGTGGGCGGCATCCTCTCCGACCGGTTCCACCCGATCCCGGTACTGACGGTGTGCTTCGCCGTGGTGACCGTGTTCGCGGCCATCTCCGCCCTGGAGCAGCCGCTCGAGACGTTCGGGACGGTCGCCTTCCTGGGGATGGCAGCGGCGCTGGGAGCTTCCTCGGGGGCCGTGTTCGCGCTGGTGGCGATCGCGGCGCCGCCCGGCAAGGTCGGCGCCGTGACCGGCATCGTCGGCGCGGCCGGCGGTCTGGGCGGCTTCGCCCCGCCGCTGGTCATGGGCGCCATCTACGGCTGGGTGGGGAACTACCAGCCGGGCCTGTGGCTGCTCGCGATCACCGCGGCGGTCGCGGCCTGCTTCACGGCGTGGGGGATGCAGGCGGGTGACCACCGGTCCTCGACCGGCTGAGGAGCTGCTGACGGCTCAGCCGGCGTATCCGTCGGCCTCGGTGGGCCACTCCAGCGGCGGCAGCCCGGCCAACGCGGCCAGCCGGTCGACCGTCAGCTCGACCGACTCGTCGGTGGGCGGCATCCCGGTCGGGGAGGCCAGCAGCGGGCGCACGTCGGCGGGGTCGAGCTCGGCGCCGGTGGCTTCCTTCGCCCACGCGGCGAAGCCCTCGGCCTCGGCGTCGACGTCGACCGGGTCGGAGGCGTCCACCTCCGCGAAGTAGAACCTCGGCTCGTAGCGCAGGAAGAAGCGCCCGCCGCTGGCGTCGGCGCGGCGGTGGTCGACCGTGGCGAACCCGCTGTCGTGCACGTCCACCAGGAGGAACGGCACCGCGGTCGGGCCACCCCGGCTCCACCGCCCGTCGCTGTAGGCGAACTTCCTGAAGAGACCCACGTACCGAGGCTAGCGACGCCGGCCGGTCAGCCGATGAGGCCGCCGGGCAGGTTGACCACGATCGCCTCCTGGCTGCTGCGGGCGATGACGACGACGGCCTCCTCCCCGCCCGGGTTCTCCTCGCGGTGCGGGGTGTACGGCGGCACGAACACGTAGTCGCCCGGCTCCGGGGTCAGCCGGATCTCCTCGCCGTCGCGGGCGAAGACGAAGACCGGGTGCCCGGAGACGACGTAGATCGCCGTCTCGGACTCGCCGTGGTGGTGGTTGCCCGACGTCGCTCCCGGGCCCACCGTCGTCCGGCCCATCCAGAGCCGCTGGGAGCCCACCGTGGACGACGAGATCGCTTCGCTGCGGGCCATCCCCGGGGTCTGCCCGGTGTCGGCCGAGAGGTCGCCGGCCGCGATGTGCCGCAGCGGGCGGTGCCAGGCGTCGGAGTGCTCGTCGAGCATGGCTCTCCTCGGTGCAGTGTTCGGATCCAGTCGGAGGCTAACGGGAGCACGAGGCCCGGCAACGAGCCCGGTACCCCCGGTCTGCCAGGGTGACCCGTCGTGGACGTCCTGCTGCTGGTCGCCGGCGGTGTGGTCGTACTCCTGGCCAGCGTGCTGGGCGGGGTCACGGGGTTCGGGTTCGCCCTCGTGTGCACGCCGCTGCTGCTGCTGGCCGGCTTCCCGCTCGCCGACGTGGTCGTCGTCAACCTGACCATCTCCGGCCTGGCGCGGATCGTGGTCGCGGCTAGGCTGCGCGCCTGGGTCAACCGGCGCCGGGCCCTCTGGCTGGTGCTCGGGTGCGTGCCCGGACTCCTCCTGGGCCTGCTGCTGCGTGACTCGGTGGACGACGCGGTGCTCAAGGTCGGTGCCGGCACCGTGGCGGTCGGGGTGGCCGCCCACCTGCTGGTCCGCTCCCCGCCGCCACGGGCTGAGGACGCCGGCCCGCCACCCCGGCTGCAGTCGGGCACTGCCGGGCTGCTCGGGGGCTTTTTGGGCGTGACGACGTCGCTCAACGGCCCACCGCCGGTCATCCTGCTCTCCCGGCAGCGGGCGGAACCGCGGGAGTTCGTCGCTGACCTGGCCGTCTACTTCATCTTCTGCAACGGGATCGCGATCGCCCTGATCGGGCTGAGCGGTGGACTCGAGGCGGACCGGCTCGGCCCGCTGCTGGCGTGGTGGCTGCCCGGAGCGCTGCTGGGCAACGCCGTGGGGACCGCTCTCGGCTCGCGGCTGCCCGTCGAGCTGTTCCGGAGGCTCACGCTGGTCCTCGTCCTGGTCACCGGTCTGGCGACCGTGGTCACGTCACTGGCCGGACGGTGAACCCGCTCAGGACGGCGTGATCGAGAGCGTCAGCCGGGCGCGGCCCTCCTCGGACCGGGCGGTGGCGATGCGCTCGGCCGACGGCGTGCCGTACTCCGTCGTCCGCTGGCGGGCCGGCCGGCCGATCGCGGCGGCCATGGCCTCCAGCTCCGCGATGGTCTTCAGCGAGCCGTTCTCGCTGCCGGCCATCCGGCTGATCGTCTCCTCCATGAGCGTGCCGCCGAGGTCGTTGGCGCCGCCCTGCAGCACCGCCTTGGTGCCGGCGTCGGCGAGCTTCACCCACGACGTCTGGATGTTCGGGATCCGGCCGTGCAGGAGCAGGCGTGCGACGGCGTGGATGGCCCGGTTCTCCCGCACGGTCGGGCCCGGGCGGGCGACGCCGGCCAGGTAGATCGGCGAATTGTGGTGCACGAACGGCAGCAGCACGAACTCGCTGAACCCACCGGTGCGGTCCTGCAGCGCGGCGAGCGTGCGCAGGTGCCCGACCCAGTGCGCGGGGGTGTCGACGTGGCCGTACATCATCGTCGACGTCGTCGGCAGGCCCACCTCGTGCGCGGTGCCGATGATCTCCAGCCACGTCGCCGTCGGCAGCTTGCCCTTGGTGAGCACCCAGCGGACGTCGTCGTCGAGGATCTCCGCCGCCGTGCCCGGGATCGAGTCCAGCCCGGCCGCCTTGAGCTCGGTCAGGAACTCGCGGAACGACAGCCCGGTGCGGGCGGCGCCGTTGACGATCTCCATGGGGCTGAACGCGTGCAGGTGGATGCCCGGCTGCCGCTTCTTCACCTCGCGGGCCAGGTCGACGTACGCGGTGCCCGGCAGGTCGGGGTGGATTCCGCCCTGCATGCAGATCTCGGTGGCGCCGGCGGCCCACGCCTCGTCGACGCGGTCGCCGACCTGCTCCATCGACAGCGTGTACGCGTCGGCGTCGGTGCGCCGCTGGGCGAAGGCGCAGAACCGGCAGCCGGTGTAGCAGACGTTGGTGAAGTTGATGTTCCGGTTCACGACGTAGGTGACGTCGTCGCCGTTGACGTCGCGGCGGACGGTATCCGCGAGTGCTGTCAGGGCGTCCAGATCCGGGCCGTCGGCGCCCAGCAGCGCGAGGTACTCGGCGTCGGACAGCCCGGCCGGGTCGGTCTCCGCGTGCGCCAGGGCGGCGTGCACCTCGGGGTCGCCGACGGTCAGCGCGGTGGAGTGCCCGTCGCGTGCGCTCGTCGTCCGGTCGCGCAGCTCCGACCAGTCGCCGTAGACGGCGTCGAAGTCGCTGCGTCGGTCGCCGGTCCGGCCGACGGTGTCCACCTCGACGTGCAGGTCCACCCGGCCGGTCGACGTCCACGACTCGTCCGGCTCCTGCCAGGGCAGGCCGACCGGTAGCCGTCCCTCGACGGCCAGCCCGTCGGGGCCGGCCAGCGCCTCCACGTGCGGGCGCACCCGCGGGTCGAGCCACGGCTCGGGCTGCAGCACGTACGGCGGCTGGGCGGCCAGCCGCTCGCGGAGGGTGAAACCGGCGTAATCGGTGAGCTTGGCCAGTTCCGCCAGGTTCGGCCAGGGCCGCTCGGGGTTCACGTGGTCGGGCGTGAGCGGGGAGACACCGCCCCAGTCGTCGACGCCGGCGCGCAGCAGCAGCCCGAGCTCGGTGGAGTCGGACAGGTTGGGCGGCGCCTGCACGCGCGCCTTCGGGCCCAGGAGCAGCCTGGTGACGGCGACGGCGGCGACGTACTCCTGCAGCTCCAGGTCGTCGTGCGCCTGCATCGCGGTGCGCGGCTTGGCCCGGAAGTTCTGGACGATCGTCTCCTGCACGTGCCCGTGGCGCTGCGCGCTGGCGCGGATCTGCAGGACGGCGTCGACCCGCTCGGCGTAGTCCTCGCCGATGCCGAGCAGCACGCCGGTGGTGAACGGGACCGCGGAGCGCCCGGCGTCCTCCAGCACCCGCAGCCGGACCGCGGGCTCCTTGTCCGGGCTGCCGAAGTGCGGGCCGCCGGGTTCGGACCACAGCCGCGTCGCAGTCGTCTCCAGCATCATGCCCATCGACGCCGAGACGGGCTTGAGCCGCTGGATCTCCTCCCACGACAGGACGCCGGGGTTGAGGTGGGGGAGCAGCCCGGTCTCCTCCAGCACCCGGATCGCCATCGCGCGCAGGTAGCCCAGCGTGGAGTCGAAGCCGTGCGCCTCCAGCCACTCGGCGGCGACCGGCCAGCGGTCCTCGGGGCGGTCGCCGAGGGTGAACAGCGCCTCCTTGCACCCCATCGCCGCGCCGGCGCGGGCGACGTCGAGCACCTCGTCGGGGGAGAGGTAGGGCGCCTTGCCCTCGGCGCGCAGCTGCCCGGGCGTGGTGACGAACGTGCAGTAGTGGCAGCGGTCGCGGCACAGGTGGGTGAGCGGGATGAACACCTTGCGGCTGTAGGTGACCACGCCCGGCCGCCCGGCGGACGCCAGTCCCGCGTCGCGCACCCGGCCGGCGGCCGCGAGCAGCCGGTCCAGCGGCTCGCCCTCGGCCAGGCCGCGGGCGTGCAGCAGCGTCTCCGCCTCCACCGCGTCGAGGCTCACCCCGCGCTCGGCGCGGGTCAGCGCGCGGCGCAGGGCGGAGTCGGTGGGCGCAGGCAGAGGGGTCATGACGGTCCCGACGCTAACCCGCCGGAGTGGCCGCAGGGTGCTCCGGCCCCTCAGAGGTCCCTGCGGGTGAACGACACCGCGGCCAGGCCCCACACCATCGCCACCCACACCACGGCCCAGGCGAGGTAGCCCGCAGTCAGCGGCGCCACGCTCAGGAACGGGAACGCCTCCCCGTCGGTGCCGCCGAACTGCAGCAGCGCGGTCGGGTCCTGGAAGGCGTTCATCGCTCCCCGCCACAGGCCGTCGGTGGGCAGCAGCATCCGCGACACGCTGCCGACGCGGGCGACGGCGTCGTTGTCCAGGGCCGCTCCGATGCCGCCGACCACGCCGGCCACCCACGTCGTGCAGAACAGGCCGACGGAGACCACGCCCGACGCCATCGGGGAGATGACCGTGGAGAGCAGCACGGCCAGGGTGAGCAGAACGGTCGTCTGCGCGGCCAGGAGCGCGAGGGCGGTGGCCGGGTCAGGCGGCCAGTAGTCGACCGTCGCCCGGACGACCAGGATCTGCGCGAGACCGGCGAGGACGACGTAGCCGCTGCCGAAGACGACCAGCCCCAGCCACTTGCCCAGCAGGAAGGACGACCGGCGGATCGGGCGGGCCAGCACGGCCAGCGCGATCCCGGACTCCGTCTCGCCCGACAGCGTGGGGCCGGCGAGGAACGCGGTGCCCAGCGCGGCGATCAGGCTGTAGCCGAACATGACGAGGTTGAGCAGGATCGAGGCGGTCAGCCGCGCCTCGCCGCTGGTGAGCGTGCCGCCGGACTCCGCCGCGAACCGGGAGAAGCCCCATCCGCTGAGCGCGAGCAGGACGACGGTCAGTGCGCCCAGCGCCAGCAGCACGCGCCGGCGGGACGCCTCGCGCAGGGTCAGCCCCGCGATGGTCAGGACGACGCGGGCGGTCATGGCTGCTCGCCGTCCGCTCCGTCGCGCAGGATGCCCAGGAGTCGCTCCTCCAGGCTGATCCGCCCCGGCTCGACGGCGTGCACGCGGACACCGAGTCGCACGAGGTCGGCGATCAGGTCGGGCACCGTCGTCTCGTCGTCGACGGGCAGCGCGACGGTGAACCAGTCGCCCTCCCGCTCGACGCGGCCGGCTTGCCCCAGCCGCGCCTCGCCCGCCTGGGGCAGGCCGGTGAGGTGCAGCCGCACCTCGTGCCGGCCCAGCAGCTCCAGGAGCGAGCCGGAGGCGGCGACCCGTCCGTGGTCGAGGATGACCACCCGGTCGCAGACCCGTTCGACCTCGCCGATCAGGTGCGAGTTGAGCAGCACGGCGATGCCGCGGGACTTCAGGTCGAGCACGATGTCGCGGACGTCGACCCGGCCCAGCGGGTCCAGTGCGCTGGTCGGCTCGTCCAGCACGACGAACTCGGGACGCGCCACCAGGGCCACGGCCAGCCCCAGCCGCTGCTGCATGCCCTTCGAGAACCCGCCCACCCGGTCACCCGTGCGCTCGGCCAGGCCGACCAGCGCCAGGACGTCGCGCTGCTCCTGCGCGGAGACCTCCGCCCCCGACAGCCGGACGTGCAGCGTCAGGACCTCGGCCGCGCTCAGCCAGGGCTGGTAGCGGAAGAGCTCGGGCAGGTAGCCGACGCGGGCCCGGGAAGCCGGATCGGTGGCCGCCTGGCCGAGCAGCATGACCTCGCCGGCGTCGGGGCGGACCAGCCCGAGGAGCATCTTGATGACGGTGGTCTTGCCCGCGCCGTTCGGTCCGAGCAGGCCGACCACCTCGCCCCGGGCGATCTCCAGCGAGACCCCGTCGACGGCGGTGCGCTTCCCGTAGCGCTTCCGCAGGCCGGTGCACCAGACGGCGGGCGCCGGCGGCAGGTCCGCGACCACGGCCGCGGCGTCGCGCAGCGCGTCCGCCCCGACCGCGGCCGACCCGGGAGAGCTCACCGCAGCCCCCGGGCGACCGCGAGCACCTCGTCGGTGTCCAGGGCGCCGGCCACCGCCGTCACGACGCCGTCCTCGACCCACATGACGGCCGCCATCGTCCGGTCGCGGGTGGTCAGCACGGTCGCCGGCGCGCCGTCCACCTCGGCGTCCGAGGTGGTGACGTAGTCCGACGGCACCGGCAGCGGCAGGGTGGAGCCGTCCGCGGTGAACGTGCGCAGCTGCGTCGCCACGTCCTCGGGCAGACCCGGCAGCGAC
The DNA here is from genome assembly GCF_000582785.1 of Candidatus Blastococcus massiliensis AP3. GTDB lineage: Bacteria > Actinomycetota > Actinomycetes > Mycobacteriales > Geodermatophilaceae > Blastococcus > Blastococcus massiliensis. Next base: position 753,525 of record NZ_HG931173.1, on the reverse strand, counting down.
AGCAGGTAGTCGCGGACGGTCTCGAACGGGACGCCGGAGGAGTACGCCGTGGGCGCCACGACGCGGCCGACGATCAGCGCCGGCACTCCCGAGGAGCTGGTCCACGACTGGGCCACCCCGGGGCCCGCGACCAGCCGCACGGAGCTGCCGTCCAGCCCGGGCGGTGGTGGCGGGAGCGTCGTCCCGTCCTGAGCGGCGGCCTGCGCGGCCCGGTCGGCCGAGAAGGTGAACGTGGCGACCACCTGTCCACCCACCTGGTACTCCGGCTTCCCGACGACGCCCGGCGGCAGGGTGTCGACCTCCGGCACGTCGAGGCCGCTCTCCGCGGCGGCGGTCGCGGCGTCCGGCACCTGGCGCAGGTCGGCGTCGCCGGTGATCACGACGTCCCCGTAGGCCTCCAGGTCCGGGAGCGCGACCAGGTCCGCGGAGCGGAGCCCCACCGGCGCGATCTCCTCGGTGCGGAAGATCTGCAGCCAGTCGTTGGCGGCCGCGGTGCCCGCGCCGGCCAGGACGACGCCGACGGCCAGGGCCGCGACGGCCGGACGACGGACCAGCTCGCGGATCCGGCTCCGGCGGGCCGGCGCGGGCGCCCAGGCCGGCTCCGGGGCCGCCGAGGACTGCGCGGCAGTGGACAGCCGGGCCCACGCCGCCGGGACGTCGACGTCGCGGGCCTCCGCCGAGAGTGCCGCGTCGACCAGGCCGGCGTCCTCGCGGGCGGCGGCCAGCCCGGTGAGGCACGGCGTGCAGCCGGCGATGTGCCGGCGGTCGGCCTCGGACACGCCTGCCGGCTCGTCGAGCAGGCGGCGCAGCACGCCCTCAGTGGGGTGACGCATGACGGTTCAACTCCTTGCGCAGAGCGGATTCGGCGCGTCGCACGGTGGTGCCGACGCTGCCGGGGGACATGTCGAGGGCCGCGGCGACGTCGGCGTAGCTCAGGCCGCTGTGCCGCAGCACCAGGGCCACGGCCTGCTTGCGGGGCAGCCGGGCGAGCGCCGCGCGGACGGTGCGGCGCTCGTCGAGCGTCACGACGTCGTCGGCCACGTCGGGCGCCTCGGGCGGACCCGCCGCGGCCGCGATCTCCTCACGGGCCGAGCGACGCCGCCCCGAGCGGAGCAGGTTGAGGGCGGTGTGGGCAGCGGCGACCGAGAGCCAGCCGGCGGCCTCCCCGGCGGGGACCGCGGAGCGGTTGAAGGCCAGGAACACCTCCTGGGCCACGTCCTCGGCCGAGTCCCGGGAGCCGAGCACGCGGGCGGCGACGCCGACCACGCGCTGGTAGTCGCGGCGGAACACCGCGTCCAGGTCAGGCCGCACGGCGCCGTGGACCGACGGACCGGGGACGGCGAGGCCGTCCCGGCCGCCGACCCGCCCCAGTGCCGCCGGAGGAAACGTTCCGGCGAGTGCCGGGACCATCGCGCCCGGAGCCCGGGGCTGTTGCACGAGACCCATACCCGTACAGCACCGCCCGGGCCCGGGATGTGACACCCGACTGTGCCGGGATCCGGGCGGCCACGGGCGGGCGGGTCAGGCGCGGCCGGCGGCGGACCCCGTGGGGTCGACGTAGCGGCCGCGGTGACGCAGCAGCGGCGGCGCCGACGCGTCGCCGGGCAGGACCTCCGAGACCGCGAGCAGGGCGAGCACGTGGTCGCCGGCCTCGACCAGCCGGTCCAGCCGGCAGTCCAGGGCGGTGAGCCCGCCGGCCAGCACGATGGCGTCGCTCCCGGGTGCGCGGGTCCAGGGCACCGCCTCCAGCAGGTGCCGCGCGCTGGGGCGCCCCGCCGAGGCGAACCGGGAGGCCACGATCGCGTGCGGGGCGGCGAGCACCGTCAGCGCGCAGGTCCCGACCTCCTCGAGCACCTCGGCGGGATAGCCGCCCGCGGTCAGGCCCACGGCGACCAGCGGCGGAGCGGCCGAGACGCTCATGACCGAGCTGACCGTCGTCCCGACGTCGTCGATGCCGTCGCGCACGGTCATCAGGCACACGCCCGCGGCGTGCTGGCCCAGAGCGGCGGCGAACTCGGAGGCGTCGACCGGCATGGCGGCCAGTCCAGCACACGAGCAGGATCGCGCGCGTGACCGATACCGGAGAACGCACCTATGACGTCGTCGTGCTCGGAGCCGGGTCGACGGGGGAGAACGTCGCCGACGTCGTCGTCAAGGGCGGGCTGTCCGCCGTACTGGTGGAGAGCGAACTGGTGGGCGGCGAGTGCTCGTACTGGGCCTGCATGCCGAGCAAGGCGCTGCTCCGCGGCACGGAGGTCCTGGCCGAGGCCCGGGCCGTCGACGGGGCGCGGCAGGCGGTCACCGGCGAGCAGGACGTCGCGGCCACCCTCGCCCGCCGCGACTCGTTCACCTCGCACTGGGACGACTCCGGGCAGGCCGAGTGGGTGGAGGGTGCCGGCATCGACCTGGTCCGCGGCACCGGGCGCCTGGCCGGCGAGCGCACCGTCGTCGTCACCGCTGCCGACGGGAGCGAGGTCCGGCTGACGGCGCGGCACGCCGTCGCCGTCTGCACCGGATCGGTGGGCACGCTGCCGCCGCTCGACGGGCTGGCCGACGTCGCCCCGTGGCTCGCCCGGGAGGCCACCAGCGCGAAGGAGGCGCCGGGTCGGCTCCTGGTCCTGGGCGGCGGCTACGTCGGCTGCGAGATGGCCACCGCCTGGCAGGCGCTGGGCTCGCAGGTCACCGTGCTCCAGCGCGGGAAGCGGCTGCTGCCGCGCGCCGAGCCGCAGGCCGCCGAGGCGGTGACCGAGGCGCTGGAGGCGGCCGGCGTGGACGTCCGTGTGGGCGTCGAGGCCACCGCCGCGCGGCGGGACGGTGGCGAAGTGGTCCTGACCACGTCGGACGGCGAGGTGCGCGGTGACGAGCTGCTGATCGCCGTCGGCCGGAGCGCCCGCACTGCCGACATCGGCCTGGACACCGTCGGCCTGGAGCCGGGGGAGTACCTGCCGGTGGACGACACGCTGCAGGTGGAGGGGCGGCCCTGGCTCTACGGCGTCGGGGACGTCAACGGCCGGCAGCTCCTGACGCACATGGGCAAGTACCAGGCCCGGCAGGCGGGCGCCGCGATCGTCGCGCGGGCCCGCGGCGAGGAGGTCGACGGCGCCCCGTGGTCACCGACCGCCGCCACGGCTGACGGGTCCGCCTCGCCCTCGGTGGTGTTCACGACGCCGCAGGTCGCCAGTGTCGGGCTCACGGCCGCCGCCGCGGAGGAGGCCGAGCTGCCGCACCGCGTCGTCGAGTACCCGATCGGCAGCGTCGCGGGCGCCTCCCTGTTCGCCGACGGCTACTCCGGGACCGCGATCGCGGTCGTCGACACCCAGCGGGAGGTGCTCCTCGGCGTCACGTTCGTCGGGCCGGCCGTCGCCGAGCTGCTGCACGCCGCCACGATCGCGGTCGCCGGCGAGGTGCCGATCGCCCGGCTCTGGCACGCCGTCCCGGCCTACCCGACGATCAGCGAGATCTGGCTGCGGCTGCTGGAGACCTGGCGGGACGACGACTGATCGACAGGTCGACACGTCGCCACGTCGCCTTCCCGACACGTCGACCGCCCGGGCCCCGAGGGGCCGATATGGCCATGTCGGCCCCTCGGGGAGCGGAGACGGGGCGTCGTCGGGGCGGGAATCCTTGCGCCGGGTCGAACCTCGCTGCTGTGCGCGACGGCACAGCAGCGGGCGATCCTGTGCGGCGCGCTGGGCGTGATGGAGTGAGGGACGTGCAGTTCGTGCCCTCTTCCGCTCCCTGGCAGCGCTACATCGCCCTCGGCGACTCCTTCACCGAGGGGCTCAACGACCCGGACCCGTCGCGCCCGGGCGAGTTCCGGGGCTGGGCCGACCTGCTGGCCGGGCACCTGGCCGCCGCCGGTGAGGACGACGTCGAGTACGCCAACCTCGCCATCCGCGGGCGGCTGCTGCGCCAGGTGGTCGAGGAGCAGGTGCCGGTCGCGCTGGACGCGCAGCCGGACCTGGTGAGCCTGGTGGCCGGCGGCAACGACCTCATGCGGCCCGGTGCCGACCCGGACGAGCTCGCGGCCACCCTCGAGGCCACCGTCGTCCGGTTCCGGGAGGCCGGCGCCGACGTGCTGCTGGCCACCGGCGTCGACACCCGCAACACCCCCATCCTGCGGCGGGCGCGCGGCAGGATCGCGGTCCTCAACACCCACGTCTGGTCGATCGCGGCCCGCACCGGCGCCGCCGTCCTCGACCAGTGGAGCGCGGGCTGGATCCAGGACTTCCGGCTGTGGGACACCGACCGCATCCACCTCACCTCCGAGGGGCACCGCCGCATGGCCCTGGCGGCGGCCACCGCGCTCGGCGTGCCCGTGGGGGACGACGACTGGCGGACACCGCTGCCCCCGGGACCGCCGCGGGCGCTCCGGGCCGCGCTGGCCGAGGAGGCGGCGTGGGTGCGCGGGTACGTCGGGCCGTGGATCGGCCGGCGGCTGCGCGGGCGGTCCTCCGGTGACGGCCGGGCCCCGAAGCGCCCCGTGCCGCTCGCGCTCCCGCGCGGCTAGTT
>NZ_HG931173.1:738105-748118 GCF_000582785.1 Candidatus Blastococcus massiliensis AP3 | reverse complement strand
GCTAGTCCTCGTCGGGGTCGTCGGCGAACTGGTCGAACAGCCCGAACTTGCCGGTGTCGTCGGTGGCGAGCACGACCCGGCGCGGCGCCGTCGGGTCCGCCGGGCGCGGCTGGGGCACGACCGGCGTCTCCAGGTCGCCGCGCAGCAGTTCCCCGGCGACCTCCTCGGCCGGGGTCTCGCTGACCTCGCCCATGAGCACCTCGGCGGGACTCGGCAGTGGCGCCGGCCGGCCGAAGGCGTAGCCCTGCGCCATGGCGCAGCCGTGGTCGAGCAGCCAGGCGGCCTGGTCGAGGTCCTCGATGCCCTCCGCGATGACCTGCAGACCCATGCCGCGCCCGAGCTGGAGCAGGCCCTGCACGAGCGCGGCGGTCGAGGGCTCGGTGACGACGTCGGCGACGAAGGAGCGGTCGATCTTGACGGTGTGGATCGGCAGCCGGTGCAGGGCGGTGATCGCCGAGTAGCCGGTGCCGAAGTCGTCCAGCGCCAGGGTCACGCCCTGATCGGTGACGACGGCGACGGAGTGCAGGGTGGCCTCGGCGGCGAACAGCGCCGTCGACTCGGTGATCTCCAGTTCGAGCCGGGAGGGCTGGAGCCCGGACTCCTCGAGGGCTGCGGCGACCAGCTCGCTGAAGCCCTCCTCGGCCAGGTGCCGGGCGGAGATGTTGACGTGCACGCGCAGCTCGTCGGGCCAGGTGACGGCGTCGTTGCAGGCGCGGCGGAGCACCCAGGCGCCGAGCTTGGAGGTCAGCCGGTTGTTCTCGGCGGCGTCGAGGAAGGCAGCGGGAGGCAGCAGGCCGCGGGTGGGGTGCTGCCAGCGGATGAGCGCCTCGTAGCCCAGCAGCGTCTCGTCGGCGAGGTGCACGATCGGCTGGTAGAAGAGCCGCAGCTCCTCGTTGTCCAGCGCGTGCTTCAGGTCGGTCTCCAACTGCAGCGCGTCGACGTCGTCCCGGCTGAGCGCCCCCTCGTGCACCTCGACCCGCGCGCGGCTGCCGTCGGCCTTGGCCCGGGTGAGCGCGCTCTGCGCCTGCCGCAGCAGGTCGTCGGGGGTCATGTCCGCGCCGAGGGTGAGCCCGACGCTGGCCGAGAGGGTGATCTCCCGGTCGTGGACGACGAACGGCTCGTCGAGGACGCTGAGCAGCCGCTCCGCCAGAGCGCGCAGCCCCTCGAGGTCCTCGACGTCCTCGGCGACGACGAGGAACTCGTCCGCGCCCAGTCGCACGGCGGTGTCCTCGACGCGGGTGCTCCAGCGCAGCCGGTCGGCGATCTGGCTGAGCAGCAGGTCGCCGGCCTCGTGGCCGAGGCTGTCGTTGACCGCGCGGAAGCGGTCGATGTTGAGGTGGACCAGGCCCACCTGCAGCCCGCGCCGGCGGGAGAGCGCGACGGCGTGCCGCAGCCGGTCGGTGAGGGCGCGGCGATTGGGCAGGCCGGTCAGCGGATCGGTGAAGGCGCGCCGGAGCAGGTCGTCCTCGGCGCGGCGCCGGTCGGTGACGTCCACCAGGGAGAGGACGACGAACTGCGGCGTCCCGTTGTTGTGCCGGACGATCTCGTGCGCCTGCACGACCCACAGCTCGGTGCCGTCGGAGCGCCGCAGGCGACGCTCGCCGTCGAGGAGCAGGTTGGGATCCAGGACCGGCTCGCCGGGGGCGGAGGCCAGGCCGAGGTCCCCGACCGGCGGGTCGTCGGGGTGGGCCAGCAGGTCGACGTGGCGGCCCGCGAGGTCGTCGGCGGTGCGGCCGGTCAGCGCGCACATGACGGGGTTGGCGACGAGCACGTGACCGTCGAGGTCGACGAGGGCCTTGGCGATCGGCGCGGACATGAACAGCGCCTGGAACAGCTGGCCGCGGTCGGCGAGCAGCGTGTCGATCGCCCGCACGCGCTGCCGGGCCGCCGCGGTGGGCGGTCCCGCAGGGTGCCGGGGCATCTCGGAGGCGGGAGGGGTCACGCACACAGGGTTCCGCATCGACGGCGTGAAGTGACGGAACCGTCTCACGGAGAGTCGTGATCGTGCCGTCACACAGGGTTATTCGTGCGCGTTCTCTCGGCACAATCCGCCAGGTCGGCCGGTGCCCCCAGGAGGATGTCGTGCCTCGGTGCCCCGGCGGCCGTCTGTCCGGGAATCCCCGCGTCGTCCCCGCCGCTGACTGCAGCAGAGATCGACGAGAGGGAAGTGCCGTGGAGAAGCGGATCGGATTCCTGTCCTTCGGGCACTGGCAGCCCATCCCGGGGTCGCAGGTGCGCACCGGCCGGGACGCGCTGGTGCAGAGCATCGAGCTGGCGGTGGCCGCCGAGGAGCTCGGCGTGGACGGCGCCTACGTACGGGTGCACCACTTCGCCCGGCAGCTCGCCTCGCCGTTCCCGCTGCTGGCTGCCATGGCCGCCCGCACGTCGCGGATCGAGCTGGGCACCGGCGTCATCGACATGCGCTACGAGAACCCGCTGTACATGGCCGAGGAGGCCGCGGCCGCCGACCTCATCAGCGGCGGCCGGCTCCAGCTGGGCGTGAGCCGGGGATCGCCGGAGACGGCGCTGCGGGGCTCGGAGGCCTTCGGCTACGTGCCGGGGCCCGACAGCAGCGACGCCGAGCTCGCGCGGCAGAAGACCGGGCTGTTCCTCGCTGCCATCTCCGGGCAGCCGATGGTCGACGCCGACCCGAAGATGACCGGCGGGCAGTCCGGGAAGCTGGCGATCCAGCCGCAGTCGCCCGGTCTGGTTGAGCGCATCTGGTGGGGGTCGGGCACCCGCGCGACGGCCGAGTGGACCGCGCAGCAGGGCCTGAACCTCATGAGCTCCACGCTGCTGGTCGAAGACACCGGTGTCCCCTTCGACGAGCTGCAGGCCGAGCAGATCGCCCGCTTCCGCGCCGCCTGGCGCGAGGCCGGCTGGGAGCGCGAGCCGCGGGTGTCGGTGAGCCGCAGCGTGCTGCCGATCGTCAGCGACCTCGACCGGCAGTACTTCGCCGGCGACACCGGCGAGGACCAGGTCGGCATCCTCGAGGGCGTGCGGGCCCGGTTCGGGAAGAGCTACGTCGGCGAGCCCGACCAGCTCGCCGAGGAGCTGGCCAAGGACGCCGCGGTGCGCGAGGCGGACAGCCTGCTGATCACCGTGCCGAACATGCTCGGCGTCGAGTACAACGCGCGGCTGCTGCAGAACGTCGTCGAGCACGTGGCCCCGGCCATTGGCTGGGTGCACCCCGACCGCCGCTCCTGACGTCCTCGCCCGGACTTTCGGCACCGAAAGTCCGCCGGGCTGGGTCAGCGGAGGTCGAAGCCGAGGTCGAGCACCGGCGCGCTGTGCGTGAGCGCGCCGACGGCGAGGTAGTCGACGCCGGTCGCGGCGACCTTCTGGGCCCGGTCCAGCGACAGCCCGCCGCTCGCCTCCAGCCGCACCCCCGTGCCACGGACCAGGTCCACCGCGGTGCGGGTGTCGGCGGTCGAGAAGTTGTCCAGCAGGACGAGCTCCACCCCGGCGTCGATCGCCTCCCGCACCTGGTCGAGGGTGTCGCACTCGACCTCGAGCGGGACGTCGGGCGCCGTCGTCCGCACCGCCCGCACGGCGGCGGCGATGCCCCGTGCCGCGGCGACGTGGTTGTCCTTCACCAGCGCGGCGTCGCCCAGTGCCATCCGGTGGTTGACCCCGCCACCGCAGCGCACGGCGTACTTCTCCAGCGCCCGCAGGCCCGGCGTCGTCTTGCGGGTGTCCCGGATGACGGCCCCGGTGCCGTCGACCGCGTCCGCCCACTGCCGGGTCAGCGACGCGATCCCGGACAGGTGGCAGATCAGGTTGAGGGCGGTCCGCTCGGCGGTGAGCAGCGAGCGCGTCGGGCCGGTGACGGTGAGGACCGGCAGCCCCGGCTCCGTGGTCGCGCCGTCGGCCTCGTGCACCAGGATCCTCACCTCCGGGCCCCCTACGAGGTCGAACACGACCGCGGCCACGTGCACGCCCGCGAGCACGCCTGTGCTCCGCGGGGTGACGTCGCCGGTGGCGACGGCATCGGCCGGCACGGTCGACGCCGTCGTCACGTCCGGACCGAACGCGAGGTCCTCGTCCAGCGCCGTGCGGACGACGCGCTCCACGGCGATCGGGTCGAGCCCGTCCTTCCGCAGCGCGGCGGCGAGGTCCTCGCGCAGCGGGGCGGTCACGCCACCACCTGCTCGTCGGCGCCGTCCTGCACCGGCACCGTGCGGGTGCGCACGTGCCCGGTGCGGTCCAGCCGGTGCACGAGGCGGACCTGCCACTCCGGCCGGGCCTCCGGCGCGTCGAGGCGGCGGTGGCAGCCCCGGCTCTCCGGGCGGGCCAGGGCCGCCGCGGCCAGCAGGGTCGCCACGGTGTGCAGGGCGGTCACCTCGACGGTGGCCAGGTCGAGCGGGGTGCCCGGCGCGCGGTCGACGGCGGCCAGCGTCCGCGCCAGCTCGGTGAGCCCGTCGGCGTCCCGGAGGACGCCGGCGTGCCGGGTCGTCGCCGCGGTGATGAAGGGGCGGTCCGCGGGGTCGATCGCGTGGCCGGCGGACCCCGGTGCGACGAACGGGACGAGCGGGGGGAGCTCGGTGGCGAGCAGCCCGGCGCAGCGCCGGGCCGCCACCAGCCCCTCGGTGATCGAGTTCGACGCCAGCCGGTTGGCGCCCTGGACCCCGGTGCACGCGACCTCGCCCACGGCGTAGAGGCCGTGGACCCCGGTGCGCCCGTCGAGGTCGGCGAGGACGCCGCCGCAGACGTAGTGAGCGGCGGGCACGACCGGGACCGGCTCGGTCGCCAGATCGAACCCGGCGCCACGGCAGGCCGCGACGATGCCGGGGAACCGCACCTCGAGGAAGTCGGCTCCCAGGTGCCTGGCGTCCAGGTGCACGCAGTCCGCACCGGTCGCCCGGAGGTGGGCGGCGATGGTCGCGGAGACGACGTCGCGGGGCGCGAGGTCGGCCAGCGGGTGTGCGCCGGCCATGATGCGGCGGCCCTCGCCGTCGACCAGGACGGCGCCCTCCCCGCGGGCCGCCTCCGAGATCAGCGGCTGCTGGCCCTCGGCGCCGGAACCGGTCCAGAGCACCGTCGGGTGGAACTGCACGAGCTCGACGTCGGCGAGCTCCGCGCCCGCGCGCAGCGCCAGCGCCAGGCCGTCGCCGGTGGCGCCGGCCGGGTTCGTGGTGGCGGTGAAGACCTGCCCGAAGCCGCCGGTGGCCAGCACCACGGCGCGGGCCCGCAGGTCAGCGGGCTCGACGAGCGCGCCGCCGTCGCCGATGCGGGCGATCCGCAGCCCGGCGACCCGGCCGTCCGCGGTGCGCAGAGCGTCGAGGGCGACGGTGTGCTCCAGGACCGCGATGCCCCTGGCGCGCAGCGCGGCGGCGAGCGTGCGGGTGACCTCGGCGCCGCTGGCGTCGCCGCCGGCGTGCACGATCCGGTCCCGGCTGTGCCCGCCCTCGCGGGTGAGGGCCGGCCGGCCGTCGTCGTCGAGGTCGAGGCGGGCGCCGAGCTCCTGCAGCTCCGCGACGGCCTCCGGCGCCTCGGCGACCAGGGCGCGCACGGCCGGCTCGTCGCAGAGCCCGGCACCCGCGACCAGGGTGTCGCGCACGTGCAGCTCGGCGTCGTCGTCGTCCCCCAGGACGGCCGCGAGCCCGCCCTGCGCCCACGGGGTGCTGCCCGCACCCAGCTCGCCCTTGGTGACGACGGTGACCGCGCGCCCCGCCTCGGCCAGGGCGACCGCCGTCATCAGCCCGGCGGCTCCACTGCCGACGACCACGACGTCGGTGACCTCCTCGCGCTCCGCCGCCGGCAGCGGCAGGGTCGCGACGACGGAAGGCGCGAGCGAGGCGATCCGGCGGACCACCTCACTCACCGACCGGGGACGGCGTCCCGATGGCCACCATCGCCTCGACGGCGGCGCGGGCGCGGGCGGCGACCTGCGGGTCGACGGTCACCTCGTCGCGGCCCTCGCGGAGGGCGCGCAGCAGCTTCTCGGGCGTCGACATCTTCATGTACGGGCAGGCCGCGCGGGAGTTGACCGGCTCGAACGACGTCGTCGGGTTGGCCTGGCGGAGCTGGTGCAGCATGCCGATCTCGGTGGCGACCAGCACGCGCTCTGCCTTCGTCCGCCGGGCCTCGTCGAGCATCCCGCCGGTGGAGAGGATGTGGACTCGCTCGGTGGGCAGCTGGCCGTCGGACACCATCCACAGCGCGCTGGTCGCGCAGCCGCACTCGGGGTGCACGAGCAGCTCGGCGTCGGGCGCGGCCTCGACGCTGGCCCGCAGGTCGGTGGGGGAGATGCCGGCGTGCACGTGGCACTCGCCCATCCAGATGCGCATGTTCTGCCGGCCGGTGACCCGCTGGACGTGCGCGCCGAGGAACTGGTCGGGGAGGAAGAGGATCTCGCGGTCGGCCGGGATCGACTCGACGACCTCGACGGCGTTGGACGAGGTGCAGCAGATGTCGGTCTCGCCCTTCACCTCGGCGGAGGTGTTGACGTAGGAGACGACGACGGCGCCGGGGTGCTCGGCCTTCCACGCGCGCAGCTGGTCGGCGGTGATCGTGTCGGCCAGCGAGCACCCGGCGTTCGCGTCCGGCACCAGCACGGTCTTCTCCGGCGCCAGGATCTTGGCGGTCTCGGCCATGAAGTGGACCCCGGCGAAGACGATCGTGCTCGCGTCGCTCGACGCGGCCAGACGGGACAGTGCGAGCGAGTCACCCACGTGGTCGGCGACGTCCTGGATCTCCGGGGCCTGGTAGTTGTGCGCCAGGACGACGGCGTCCTTCTCGCGGGCGAGCCGGCGCACCTCGTCGCGCCAGTCCTGCCACTGGTCGGGCGTCCACGCAGCGGCGGGAGCGGCGGGCAGCGTCGCGGTCACGGGGACCTCCATGCGGGTGGGTTTCTGACTACCAGGCGAAAACCTCGTGGGAAGACCCTAGCATTCCCGGGCATGGGTTCTGTGTGGTCGTCGCCGGAGCGCCCGGCCTATCCGCACCAGGCGCTGGCCGTGGTGCTGCAGGTCCGGAGCGGCCGGCTGCACGCGATGCTCTGGCAGCGACCCAACGATCCGTTCGCCGGCGCCTGGGCGCTACCGGGCGGACCGCTGCTGCCCGAGGAGACGCTCGGCGCCTCGGTCGCCCGTCAGCTGGCCGCCAAGGTCGAGGTGGAGCACCTCGGGCACCTCGAGCAGCTGGAGACCCGCAGCGATCCCGGGCGCGACCCCCGCGGCCGGACGGTCGCCACGGCCTACCTCGGGCTGATCCCGTCGCACCTGGACCCGGTGCTGCCGGAGGACACCGCCTGGCACCCGGTCGACGACCTGCCCGGCACAGCGTTCGACCACGGCTCGATCGTGCGGTCGGCGCTGAGCCGGCTGCGGGCCAAGCTCTCGTACACCAACGTCGGGTTCGCGCTGGCCCCGCCCGCGTTCTCCGTCGCGGAGCTCCGCGACATCTACGTCGCCGCCCTCGGCTACGACGTCACCGCCACGAACCTGCAGCGGGTGCTGCTGCGCCGGGGTGTGCTGGAGCCGACGGGGGAGCAGGCGCCGCCGGGGCGATCCGGTGGCCGGCCGGCCGCGCTCTACCGCTTCGTGACGCCGGAGCTGTCGGTCACCGACCCGTTCGCGGTCTTCCGCCCGCCGGCGGCGCGATGAGCTCCGCTGCGGCGGCCGAGGCGCCGCCGGGACGAGCGACGCTGATGGCCTCCGCGGCGCCCACGCTCATCCGGCCATGGGTGTTCCAGCCGGGGCACCCTGCTCGTGCATCGAGATGATCACGATCGGGTGATCATCGGGCCGTCGAGGTGTCGATGAGGCCCTGCTGGATAGCTTCCGGGCCGGCCCTGACTTCGAACAAACGGAGAGACGCATGCTCATTCTCGGATTGATCCTGCTCCTGATCGGCATCGTCGCGAGCATTCCCATCCTCACGACGATCGGGATCATCCTGCTGATCGTGGGCGCCGTCCTCTACGTCCTCGGGGCGACCGGGCGCGCGGTCGGAGGCCGAAAAGTCTGGTACTGACCGCCCCCGGGACGCCGGCCTCCCAGGGGGGCGGAGTCGAACGGGACGGTGATCGAACGAGCCCCCGGCTGCATCACGCGGCCGGGGGTTTCGTCTCGCCGGAGATCGAGGTCACCGATCCGTTCGCCGGAATCAGGCCGCCGTCGGCATCCTGCATCAGGCTGCGGGCGTACCGGGCCACGGTGTAGAGGGCCAGCGCGGCGCCGGCCATCTCCAGGAACTCCTCGGCGCTCGTCACCAGGACGTAGGCGAGATTGACCACCTTGACCTCGTCGAGGACCATCCCCCCGACGACCTCCAGGCCGAGCGCGCCGCCGACGTACAGCGCGCCGGCCAGGACGAGCAGGGCGGCGGTGTCCCGGGGGAGCCGCCACAGGAACCGGGCGTACACCAGCACGAACACGGCGACGAGCGGCGCGGCCACGACCACCCAGGAGAACGTCAGGGCACCCTCGGCCTCGACGACCTGCTCCAGGCGAGGCATCAGCTCCTCGTGCACCATCGCGAGCTCGTCGACCGACAGGTAGAGGAACACGGCGGCGAGCCCCGTCCAGTACCGGCGCAGCGGCGCCCCCCGGTCACGGAGCAGCGAGCTCACACCCAGGCTGAACAGGGCGGTCATGGCGAGCAGCAGCACGCTGAACCACGCCGGTACGTTCCCCTCGCCGTCGGCGTCGAAGAGCCGGTACGCGACGGCGAAACCGGTGGGCGGGTGCTGGCCGAACAGGGCGTCGCTGACGGGATCGAGGGCAGTCACGCGGACCCACACCGACAGTGCGGTGAGGATCAACGTCACGACCGCGGCCGTCACGAGCAGGGTCGCGGGTCGGACGGCGGGCAGCATGGAACGTCCTCGCGTGGTGGATGTGCAGCGGCGCGCAGGACGCCCGGGAGCGTTCCACGGTAGCGATCGCCGCCGGTCGGACCGGCGGCTCTCTACCGCGCCGTCCCGCCGGAGACCGAGGACACCGATCCGTGCGCGGTCGTCGAGCCGCCGTCGACCCGCTGATCGGTCCGGGGGGCGGTCGCGGGCGGCGCGTCGTCGGTGCGGACCGTCTCGTCGGCGTAGCGGGCCACGGCGTACAGGGCCAGCGCCGCGCCCACCATCTCCAGCAACTCCTCGAGGCTGGTCAGCAGCACGTAGGTGCGGTTGAACCCCACGAAGGACCCGCCGCCCACCTCCAGGCCCAGCGCGCCGCCGACGTACAGAACACCGGCCAGCACCAGGAGGACGGCGATGTGGCGCGGGATCCGCCACAGGAACCGCGCGTACACCAGCACGAACACGGCGACGAGCGGCGCGGCCACGACCACCCACGGGAAGTGCAGCGCGCCCCCGGGCTCGGCGATCCCCTCCAGTTGCCGGCTCGCCTCCTCGTGCACCTGCGCGAGCTCGTCGATCGACAGGTACGCGAAGACGGCGGCCAGCCCGCCCCAGTACCAGCGCAGCGGAGCCCCGCGTCGGCGCAGCGCCAAGGAGATGCCCAGGCTGACGACGGCGATCGCGCCAGGAGGATCGCCGAGAACCACGTCGGGACGTTGCCCTCGTCGTCGGTGCTGAACAGCCGGTACGCGACGGCCAGGCCGCTCCGCGACGTGGCGGGGAAACCGGGGGTGTCGTGGTCGTCCAGGGCGGCGAAGCGGATCCACACGGACAGGGCCGTCAGCAGCGACGCCGTCGCGGTGGCCGTGAGGAGCATCGTCACGGGGCGGACGACGGGCAGCATGGATCGTCCTCGCGTCGGGATCAGGAGCGGCGGCGCAGGACGCCCGGGAACGACCGAACGGTACCGATCCCGGATCGGCCCGGCCGGTCGGCGGGCCCGTCGACCACTGTCGTGGCGGGAGGCTACTTCGGGCACTCCGGGAGACCGGGTAGGTCCGGGACGAGGTTCCCCGGCACGTTGCACGAGACTCCCTCGACGAGGTCCACGACCGGGGGTGCCGGTGGCGGGTCGACCGGTGGCGGCGGGGGGGCCGGGAGTGGCAGCGGAGCTGCCGGTGCCGGTGCCGGAGCCGGCAGCGGCAGTGCGGGC
>NZ_HG931173.1:686009-738080 GCF_000582785.1 Candidatus Blastococcus massiliensis AP3 | reverse complement strand
CGGCCGGCGGCGCGGCCGGTGCGGGACCGCCGGGCGGGGGTGGGGGCTGCTCCGGCGGCGGACCCGCCGGCGGCGGACTCCCTTCGGGCCGGAAGGCGACGGTCTCCTCACCCGGGGACGACGTCCTGTCGCGGGCGCCGATCGCCGGTCCCGGGGCGGCCGGGGAGCGGTAGGCGCCGGACGGCGGCGGAACCGGGCTGGTCGTGTCACCGCTCAGCGGCAGGGAGTCGACCGGGATGCCGGAGGCGTACGCCCGGGCGAGCGCGAGCACCTGGGCGACGTACTCGTCGGAGTGGTTGTACGCGAACACGGCCCGGCGTTGGCCGGCGTCGGTCCGCAGGTTGCCGCCGGCGACGCAGAGGTAGTTGGCCGAGGCCAGCGCGGCGTCGTCGATGTCGAAGGGGTTCGAGGCGCCGTCGCCGTCGCCGTCGACCGCGTACGAGCGCCAGGTCGTCGGGATGAACTGCATGGGGCCGACGGCGCGGTCGTACCGGGTGTCGCGGTCGAACCGGCCGCCGTCGCTGTCGCCGATGTAGGCGAACTTCCCGCCGTCGAGCGCGGGACCGCGGATCTCCGGGGTGGAGGTCCCGTCCGGGTTGAGGACGGCGCCGCCGAAACGGCCGTGGTTGGACTCCACCCGGCCGATCGCGGCGAGCAGCGACCAGTCGATGCCGCAGCCCGGGTCCGAGGCGTTCATGCGTGTGGCGGCGACCCGGTAGGCGTTGAGCGCGACGTTCGGGATGCCGTTCTCGGCGAGGCCGGTGATCACCACCGGGGTGGCCGGCTGGGGCCTGGCGACCGGGACCGGAGCTGCGGGGAGGGTGACCGACCCCTCCGGGGCGCCGCGGGAGAGGTCGGACACGTCGTCGTCCCGTTCCTCGGTGCTGGTCGTGGCGTCGGCTTCCTGCAGGCCGCCGTCGTCTGCGTTCTGTGCGCTGACGCCGCCGATGAGGCCGGCCCAGGCGAGGACGAAGGCCGCGAGGAGCAGCCAGCGGAAGCGCCGTCGCTCGTGACCTGCTCCTGGTCGGCCGTTCCGGACGATGCCCATGGACCCCTCGCACCCGTCGCCGCATTGCGTGCAGAACCGATGCCGTCCCCCCGTCCGGCGGGGCCTCGTTACCCGTGTCGTGTGGTCTCAATCACACGACGTGCCCTTCCCGGGACGCCGGACGCCCGGCGCCGGCGCCGGCGTCCCGGTGGCCTCCGGTCAGGCGAACTTGGCCTTGGCGTGCTCGCTGAACTGACGCATGGCCGCTGCGGGACCGATCTCCAGGAAGGCAGTGGCGTGGTCCATGCGGGCCGTGTGCCCCGCCGGCCAGTAGTAGGCCTCGCCCGCGCGCGTGACTTCCTCGGTGCCGTCGGCACCCGTGATCCGAACGGCGCCCTCCAGCACCACACCCCAGTGCGGGCTCGGACAACGGTCACCGGGCAGGCCCTCCAGGACCGGACCCATGTCCGTTCCCGCGGGAACGCGGGCGTAGCGCACCCCCATCTCTCCCCATTCGGTGTAGCGGGTGACGATCTCGCCCTGCTGGACCTCGAGGGGCAGTGCGTCGAGTTCGGCGTTCATGGTGGCGTCCTCTCGTCGGCGTCGTGGCCGGCATTCCTGCCGGTTGCAGGAGAAGGCGGAAGAAATCGTGTTCCGGCGGGAAGGACCGGGTTCTCCCGCGGGGCCGGTCGCGCCTCTACCCTCGGGCTCCCAGGCGGCGGAGGATCGATGGCGGCCACGGAGCTCGACCGGACGGTTCCGGACGCCGCGGCCGGGACGGCGCTGGCCCGTGGTGAGTGGACGGTGGCCCTGGATGCTCTCCGGCTGATCGGCGAGCAGCGGCGCCTGTCGGCCGTCGAGCTGGACATGCTGGCCCGCTCCGCCTACGGGGCCGGTGAGTTCGAACTCGCCATCACGTCCTGGGAGCAGCGCTTCGCCGACCGCCAGGCCGCGGGTGACCTCCCTGCCGCCGCCGCCACGGCCGCGACCATCGCGATGTACCTGATGATGGACACGGGCCTGATGGCGCCGGTGCGAGGCTGGCTCGCACGGGCCGACAGCCTGTCCGCGGGCAGCCCGGAATCGCCGACGTCGGCCCTGGTGGCGATGGCGCGGACCTACGAGCGATTCATGTGCGGCGACATGGAGGCCGCCCGAGCCTGGGCGGAGGCGGCCATCGACTACGGCCTGAGGCAGGCCGTACCGCTGGCCGTGGCGCTCGGGCGCGTAGCCAGAGCCCGCATCGTGATCCTCGACGGCGACGTGGACCGCGGCCTGGAACTGCTCGACGAGGCGGCGGTCAGCGTCGTCTCGGGCGAGCTCGATCCCCTCGGTGCCGGAATGGTCTACTGCGAGCTGATCTGCGCCATGCAGGGGCTCGCTCAGTACGACCGGGCCGAGCAGTGGACCGAGGCCATGGACCGGTGGCGCGCGGGGACGGCGTACGGCGGGATCAACGGCCGCTGTCGGGTGCACCGCGCGGAGATCCTCCGGCTGCGCGGCTCCTGCGCCGAGGCGGAGCGTGAGGCCCTGGAGGCCTGTCGCGAGCTGCGGCCCTGGATGCGCCGGGAGTTCGGCTGGCCCCTCACCGAGCTCGGCGTCATCCGCCTGCGCAAGGGCGACCTGCCCGGTGCGGAGGAAGCGTTCCTCGAGGCGCACCAGCACGGCTGGGATCCGCAACCCGGACTGGCGCTCCTCCGGCTCGCTCAAGCCGACGTCGCGGCCGCGTCGACCCTCATCGAGGACGCGCTCGAGCACCCCTGCGCCGTGCCGTCGAAGGAATGGCCGCCCTACGGCGCACTCCGTTCCGCACCACTTCTCGCCGCCCAGGTCGAGATCGTGCTGACGGCGGGCGACATCGCGACGGGGCGGGCGGCTGCCGCCCGGCTCTCGGAGATCGCCTCCACCTACCGCAGCCCCGCACTGGCGGCCGCCGCCGCTCTGGCGCACGGGCGGGTCGCGCTCGCCGAGGGGGATCCCGCTCCGGCCGTTCGGTGGTGCGAGGAGGCGCTCGCCGCCTGGAGCGAGGTGGGTGCGCCCTACGAGTGCGCCTCGGCGCGATTGGTGCTGGCCGAGGCGTGCCGGCTCATGGGCCGTGCCGACCGGTCGGACCTGGAGGAAGGCGTTGCGCGGACGACGCTCGAGCGGATCGGCGCGAGGTCGCCGCGCCCCTCACGGGAGCGGGTGGCCGACGGTGGCCGGTGCGCCTTCCGCCTGGACGGCGACACGCGCACCGTCGTCTTCGGTGGGCGGTCCGTGCTGCTGCGGGATCTCAAGGGCATGCACCACCTGGCTCGGCTCCTCGCCGCCCCCGACCGGGAGTTCCACGTCCTGGACCTGACGGCAGCCGAAGGCGGCGACGCCGTGCGCGCCGGCGGGAACGACACCGGACCGGCGCTGGACGACCAGGCGCGAGCCGCCTACAAGCGGCGCCTCGCCGAGATCGACGAGGACATGGACGAGGCCGCTGCCCTCGGTGACGACCTCCGGATTGCGCTGGGCCGCGCCGACCGCGAGTTCCTGGTCCGGGAACTGGCCGGGGCCTTCGGTCTCGGTGGGCGGCACCGGCTGCTGGGCTCGTCCGCGGAGCGGGCGCGGGCGAGTGTCACGCGGGCACTGCGCTATTCGATCGACCGGATCACCCAGCACCACGCCGGACTGGGCGACCATCTGACCCGGACCGTGCGGACAGGAACCTTCTGCTGCTACGCGCCGGATCCTCGGCTCGATCTCCACTGGGAGCTCTGACAGCGACGAGCGGGCGGTCACGGGTGGCGCCCTGAGCGCGCCCGGCAGGGATCGAACCTGCGACCAAGTGCTTAGAAGGCACCTGCTCTATCCACTGAGCTACGGGCGCTCGGTCGCTGATCATCGCATCGCGGGCCCTCGTGGTGGTCGGCGCCGAGTGCTGCGGCGTCCACAGCGGGGAGACGCATCCACAGATCCGCCCGCGGCCACCCCGCCGGCCGCCCGGCGCCCGAAGGTCGGAGCACGCCGGCACCGCGTCGGCCGCGCCACCGGGCGCAGCAGATCCGAGGAGCACCGTGAGCGCCACCAAGATGACCCTCGTCGGCAACGTCGTCACGTCGCCGACCCGCAAGCGCACGCAGAACGGCAGCGTCACCAACTTCCGTGTCGCGTCCACCGAGCGGTACTTCGACAGCGGCAGGCAGGAGTGGGTCGACGGCTCCACCTTCTTCCTCGACGTCGAGTGCTGGAACGACCTGGGCGGCAACGTCGCGCACAGCATCAGCAAGGGCGACCCGGTCGTCGTCGTGGGCAGCATGCGGACGCACGAGTGGGACTCCGACCAGGGCCGGCGCAGCCGGCCGCAGATGAGGGCCGAGGCGGTGGCCCTGAACCTGGCCCGCGGGATCGCCGAGTTCCGCCGGATGCCCCGTGCCGCGGGGGCGTCGGCGGCGGAGGAGCCCCCGGCGCCGACCGAGGAGCAGTTCACCGGCTCGCCCGAGGACCCGACCGACGGCCGGGACTACGAGGTGGCCGACGAGGCGTTCACCTCTCCGGACGCCGACGACCTCCAGCGGGAGCCCGCGCACGCATAGCGGTTGCCCCGGCTGGGAGGATCGGAGGTGAGAACGCAAGGGGGCAGGGCCGGGAACGCCGGCCCGCCCCCGCTCGCGAGACGACGGAAGGCTCCGAAGCCCAGTGGCTCAGTACATCTACACGATGGTCCGTGCGCGCAAGGCGCACGGCGACAAGGTGATCCTCGACAACGTCACCCTGTCGTTCCTGCCCGGCGCGAAGATCGGCGTCGTCGGCCCCAACGGCGCCGGCAAGTCGACCGTGCTGCAGATCATGGCCGGCCTGCAGCAGCCCTCCAACGGCGAGGCGACCCTCGCG
Source organism: Candidatus Blastococcus massiliensis AP3 (assembly GCF_000582785.1). GTDB lineage: Bacteria > Actinomycetota > Actinomycetes > Mycobacteriales > Geodermatophilaceae > Blastococcus > Blastococcus massiliensis. The sequence continues at coordinate 733,231 of NZ_HG931173.1, read as the reverse complement.
CCGGAAGCGACGGTCGGCATCCTGCTGCAGGAGCCGCCGCTCAACGAGGCTCTCGACGTCCGCGGCAACGTCGAGGAGGCGGTGAAGCCGCTGCGCGACGCGCTGACCCGGTTCGAGGAGGTCAGCGCGGCGATGGGTGAGCCCGACGCCGACTTCGACGCGCTCATGGCCGAGCAGGGCGAGCTCATGGAGGTCATCGAGCAGCAGGACGGCTGGGAGCTCGACGCCCGCATCGAGCAGGCCATGGACGCGCTGCGCTGCCCGCCCGGCGACGCCGACGTCACCGTCCTCTCCGGCGGTGAGCGCCGCCGCGTGGCCCTGTGCAGGCTGCTGCTCGAGGCCCCGGACCTGCTGCTGCTCGACGAGCCCACCAACCACCTCGACGCCGAGAGCGTCGCCTGGCTGGAGCAGCACCTGGAGAAGTACGCCGGCACCGTCGTCGCGGTCACCCACGACCGGTACTTCCTGGACAACGTCGCCGAGTGGATCCTCGAGCTCGACCGTGGCCGGGCCTTCCCCTACGAGGGGAACTACTCCACCTACCTCGAGACCAAGGCCGCGCGCCTGCAGGTCGAGGGGGCGAAGGACGCCAAGCGCGCCAAGCGGCTCAAGGAGGAGCTGGAGTGGGTGCGCTCCGGCGCCAAGGCCCGGCAGGCCAAGAGCAAGGCCCGTCTGGCCCGCTACGAGGAGATGGCGGCGGAGGCCGACAAGTTCCGCAAGCTGGACTTCGAGGAGATCCAGATCCCGCCCGGCCCGCGTCTGGGCAGCGTCGTCGTCGAGACCAAGAACCTGACCAAGGGCTTCGGTGACCGGGTCCTCATCGACGACCTGTCCTTCACCCTGCCCCGCAACGGCATCGTCGGCGTCGTGGGTCCCAACGGCGCCGGCAAGACCACGCTGTTCAAGATGCTGGTCGGCGAGGAGAAGCCCGACGACGGTGAGATCAAGGTCGGCGAGACCGTCAAGCTCTCCTACGTCGAGCAGAACCGCAGCGGCATCGACCCCAAGAAGACGCTGTGGGAGGTCGTCTCCGACGGCCTCGACCACATCAAGGTCGGCAACGTCGAGATGCCCTCGCGGGCCTACATCGCGGCCTTCGGGTTCAAGGGCCCGGACCAGCAGAAGCCGGCCGGGGTGCTGTCCGGCGGTGAGCGCAACCGTCTCAACCTCGCCCTGACCCTCAAGCAGGGCGGCAACCTGCTGCTGCTCGACGAGCCGACCAACGACCTGGACGTCGAGACGCTGACCAGCCTCGAGAGCGCGCTGCTGGAGTTCCCCGGCTGCGCCGTCGTGGTCAGCCACGACCGGTGGTTCCTCGACCGCGTGGCGACGCACATCCTGGCCTACGAGGGCGACTCGACGTGGTTCTGGTTCGAGGGCAACTTCGACGACTACGAGAAGAACAAGGTCGAGCGGCTCGGTATCGAGGCCACCCGCCCGCACCGCGCGACCTACCGCAAGCTCAGCCGCGACTGACGGGGCCGCTCCGGCACGTCACGGCGGCCGGCGTGGAGCACCTGGCTCCGCGCCGGCCGTCGTCGTCTCCGTGGACCTCGGCGGTCCGCGCCTCTAGGGTCCGGCCACATCGGTCGCCCGCCGCGAAAGCGGCCCACCCGGAGGGCACGACATGACGGTGATGGGGCTGGCACGGGCCGAGCGCGAGGACCTGCGCGAGCTGCTGGGCGGGCTGACCCCGGAGCAGTGGCGAACCCCGTCGCTGTGCGCCGGGTGGACGGTCCAGGACGTCGTCGCGCACGTGCTGAGCTACGAGGAACTCGGTGCGCGGCGGCTCGTCGAACGGCTGGCCCGAGGTCGCTTCAGCCTCCATCGCACCAACGCGGCCGGGCTGCGGGAGTACGGGACACGCACGCCCGCCCAGCTGGTCGAACTCCTGGACGACCACCTGACGCCCGCGGGCCTCACCGCCGGCCTGGGCGGGGCGATCGCGCTGACCGACGGGATGGTCCACCAGCAGGACATCCGCCGACCGCTCGGCCTGCCGCGGGAGATCCCCGCCGAGCGGCTGGTACCCGCGCTGCGCACCGCCCTCCTCTCACCCGTTCTCCACGGCGTGCTGCGCCTGCGGGACGTCCGCCTGGTGGCCACCGACATCGACTGGACCTTCGGCCGCGGTCCCGAGGTGCGGGGGAAGGCGGAGGCGATCCTCATGGTCGCGGCCGGGCGAGGGGTCGCCGTCGCCGAGTTGTCCGGGCCGGGCCAGGAGCGGGTGGCCCGCCGGCTGGCCGGCTGAACCGCCCCGGTCCGGCTCGGCGGTCGGTCGTGCGGCAGGGTGGCGGCGTGAGGCACACCGCGGCTGTCCCGATGCGCTGGTCGGACATGGACGCCTACCAGCACATCAACAACGTGGCCTTCCTCGGCTACTTCGAGATGGCCCGCATCAGCCTGTTCCGTGAGCAGCCCGATCACGATCACCGGACCGGGCGGCGGCAGGGTCTGATCGTCGCCGCGCACGAGATCGCCTACAAGCGCCAGGTCGTCTACTCCTCGACCCCGCTGCAGGTCGACGTCTGGGTCACCGACGTCCGTGCGGCGACCTTCCTGTGCCGCTACGAGCTCTTCGACCACGGCAATCTCGCCGTCACCGGCTCCACCAAGATCGTGCCGTTCGACTTCGGCCTGGCGCGCCCGCGCCGGCTCACGCCCGAGGAGAAGGAGTTCCTGGCCCGCTGGGCCGACGAGCCCGAGGCCTGATCCGGGCCCTCCCAGCCTCGTGCCCCGGACATGCAACGACCCCCCGGCGCCGAGGCGCCAGGGGGTCGAATGCGGAACGGCTCAGCCGCGGCGGAGGAACTTCCAGGCCGCCCCGAGGACGCCGGCCGCGATCGCGGCCTTCACCAGGCCACCGAGGATGAACGGGTAGAAACCGGCGTCCAGCGCCTGCGCGGCGGACATGTCGGCCGCGACGGCCAGCCACGGGACACCCACGGCGAAGATGACAGCCTGGCCGGCCACGAACAGCGGCACCGACTTGAGCGGGTTGCGGTCGGCGCCGTAGCGGGCGGCCAGACCGATCAGGAACGCGGCCGGGATGAAGCCGATGACGTAGCCACCGGTCGCGCCGAAGACGGCGTCGACGCCGCCGCTGGCCTCCGAGTAGAACGGCAGCCCGACCAGCGCGCACGCCATGTAGGCGACCTGCACCGCGATGCCGCGCACCGGGCCCAGAGCGGCGGCGGTGAGGACGACGGCCAGCGTCTGTCCGGTGATCGGGACCGGCGAGCCGGGCACCGGGACGGACACCTGGGCGAGCAGCGCGGTGAGCAGCACACCGGATGCCACCAGTGCCACGTTGCGGGCGCGGACGTCAGGGACGAGGTCGGCGAGAACGAGCGGACGTGACGGCAGCGCCGGCATCGAAGCGGTGGCCACGAAACCTCCTGGTAGGGCGGGTCGGCCTCCGTCGGGCGGACGGGGGGCCGAGGGGCATCGGAGAGTCTGCACTACGGCCTGCCCGCGCTGCCGCGGCGGTGGGTCAGGCCCGGAGCCACACGGCGGCGTCCACCGGCAGCGTCCCGGCCGACACCACGGCGCTGGCCAGCAGCACCTCTCCCTCCGGCAGGGGCACGGCGGCGGGGGACAGGTTCACCAGGCAGACCAGCCCTCCGGGACGGCGGAACGCCAGGCAGCCTTCCGGCGCGGGCAGCCACTCCATCCCGTCACCGCGCATGGCGGGCGAGGTGGCCCGGAGCGCCAGAGCCCGTCGATACAGCGACAGCATCGAGCTGTCGTCCGCTGCCTGCGCCGCCGCGGTGAGCGTCGCCCAGCCCTCCGGCATCGGCAGCCAGGTGTCGGGGCGTGCGGAGAATCCGTACGGAGGCTCGGCGCCCGACCACGGCAGCGGGATGCGGCAGGCGTCGCGGCCGCGCTCCGTGCGCCCGGACCGCTCCCAGATCGGGTCCTGGAGCGCCTCGTCGGGCAGGTCGACGTCGGGCAGGCCCAGCTCGTCGCCGTTGTAGACGTAGACGACGCCGGGCAGCGCGAGCTGGAGCAGGGCTGCCGCCCGCGCCCGGCGGATGCCGAGGTTTCCGTCGCCGTAACGCGTGACGTGGCGCGGGCGGTCGTGGTTGGACAGCACCCAGCAGGCCGGTGCCGGTGTCCCCTCCACGGTCGCGAGGGAGTGCTCGATCGCCGTCCGCAGCTCCTCGGCGTCCCAGTCGGCCGTGAGCAGCTTGAAGTTGAACGCCAGTTGGAGCTCGTCGGCTCGCAGGTACCGGGCCAGCCGGTCGTCGTCGGAGACCCAGACCTCGCCGACGGCCATCCGGCCGGGGTACTCGTCCAACACCCGCCGGATGCGTCGGTGCACCTCGTGCACGCCGTCGTCGTCGAAGCGGTGGTCGCCGGGACCGTGGTCGGCCAGGAGGCCGGTGTCCTCCATCGGGACCATGTCCGGCAGCCCCTCCGGCTTGGCCATGCCGTGCGCGACGTCGATGCGGAAGCCGTCGACCCCGCGGTCCAGCCAGAAGCGCAGCGTCTCCTCGAGGTCGGCGAGCACCTCGGGGTGGGTGAAGTCCAGGTCGGGCTGCTCCGGGGCGAACAGGTGCAGGTACCACTGCCCGTCGGGGACCTGCGTCCACGACGGGCCACCGAAGACCGACGGCCAGTTGTTCGGCGGCTCGGCGCCGTCGGGCCCCCGGCCGTCGCGGAACAGGTACCGGGCCCGCTCGGGTGAGCCCGGGCCGGCGGCGAGCGCCGCCTCGAACCACTCGTGGGCGTGCGAGCTGTGGTTGGGCACCACGTCCACCGTGACTCTCAGGCCGGCCGCGTGGGCGTCGGCCAGCAGGGCGTCGAACTCGGCGAGGTCGCCGAAGATCGGCTCGACGTCGCGCGGATCGGCCACGTCGTAGCCGTGGTCGGCCATCGGCGAGGGGTAGAAGGGCGTGATCCAGAGGGCGTCGACGCCCAGGTCGACCAGGTGCGGCAGGCGGGCCCGGATGCCCGCCAGGTCACCGACGCCGTCGCCGTTCCCGTCGGCGAAGCTGCGGATGTACACCTGGTAGAAGACGGCGTTCCGCCACCATTCCGGGGTCACCGGACTCCTCGTGCTCGTGGGATCGGATGGCGACGAGATCTGCACACTCGGCGCCTTCAGGCCCCTGATGGGGACGAGTGCGCAGATCTCGCCCCCCCGGAAGGCTCAGGGGGTGAGGTCGCTGCCGGCGTCGGCGGGGAAGCGGTTCTGCATGCTGCGTGCCGCCATCTCCAGGTAGCCCCACAGCGTGGCGTCCTGCTCGGGGGTGAGCTCCAGCGAGTCGACGGCGTCGCGCATGTGCGCGAGCCAGGCGTTCCGCTCGGCCGGGCCGATCGCGAACGGCGCGTGCCGCATCCGCAGTCGCGGGTGGCCGCGCTCGTCGGAGTAGGTGGTCGGGCCGCCCCAGTACTGCTCGAGGAACCCGCGCAGCCGCGTCTCGGCGCCCTCCCAGTCGTCCTGCGGATACATCGGCGCGAGCACCGGATCGGTGCGGACGGCGGCGTAGAAGCGGGTGACCAGGCGGTCGAAGGTCGCGTGCCCGCCGACCTCCTCGTAGAACGTCGTCCGCTCGGACGGCGACCGCCTCGACTGACTCATGCCCGCGCTGCTCCCTCGACCTCGACTGCGTCGGACGCCTGCTGCTGCGTCCGTCGATACGCGATCAGCGCCGGGACGACGGCGATCATTCCGACGCCACCGCACAGCATCAGCACACCGCTGGGCATCATCCCCTCCGCCGCCAGTCCCGCGGCGAGGGCGCCGATGCCCTGCACGCCGTAGAGGCCGCTGACGGCGACGCCGAACGCGCGCCCGCGGAAGGCAGCCGGCGTCGCCTGCACGAAGGCGATGTTGAGCGGGATGAACCAGGTCGCCCCGAGGCCGCTGAGGAACAGCAGGGCGAGCAGCGCGCCGAACGACGATGCGTCGGCGTCGGTGAGGGCGACCACGAGACCACCGGCCAGGAGTGGGGCCAGCGACAGGAGCATCAGCGGGGCCATCAGCCGTTCCCGGCGCGCCGCCGGCACGAACCGCCCCAGCAGCAGTCCGCCGACGACGACACCGGCGGGAGTGGCGGCCAGCAGCACGCCGACGGAGGCAGCACCCCGCTCCAGCTCCGCCGCCAGCGGTGCTGCCACGCCCTCCCAGGCGTTGCCGAACAGCGCACCGAGCCACAGGAGGGCGACGATGGACAGCATGCGGCGGGTCCCGCCGAGGAAGCGCAGGCCCTCGGCGGTGTCGCGCCACAGGGACTGGCCCGCGCCCGGCGCCGGGGCAGGCCTGCGCTGCAGCCGTGCGCCCAGCCAGACCGCCGACACCGCGAAGGCGACCGAGGTGATGCCCAGCGCGAGAGAGGGATGCAGGGCGACCAGCGCGCCCCCCACCAGGAAGCCGGCGACCTGGGCCACCTGCAGGGTCACCGTGGTGAGGGAGATCGCGACCGCGTAGCGCTCGCCGTCGAGCACATCGGCCATGAGCGCCGACCGGGCCGACTCGAACGGCGGCGCGCACAGCGCCACGAGCAGCAGCAGGCCGAGCAGGACCAGCAGGGGCATCCCGGGGATGGCCATCAGCGCCAGGAGGGCGGCCCGGGCGACGTCGGTGACGACGAGCACGCGGTGCCGGGGCAGCCGGTCGGCCAGGGTGGACAGCAGCGGGCCGCCGATGATCCACGGGAAGTGGCTGATGGCGAAGGTCAGCGCCGACAGCAGCGGCGAGTTGGTGCGCTGGTAGACCAGCACCGTCAGGGCGACGCGGGCCAGTTCGTCCCCGGCGGTGGACAGCAGGAACGTGCCGAACAGCGGCCGGAACTCCGGGACGGCGAAGACCTCGCGGTACGACGCCGGGCGGCCGGGCACCTCCACCGGCGCGTCGTCGGCGGTCAGCGGAGCCCCGACCCGGTGCGTGCCGGCACGAGTACGGCGTCGCTCGCCCCCGCGCGGCCCCCGCGCCGCGCGGACGCCGGTCGGGTGACCGTCGCGACCACGGATAGTGACCTGTTCATCACCGTAATTGTTTCAGGCGCCCGCCGTCCTGTCAGCGACCGGCGCGGTGGCGTCCTCCCCAGGTGTCAGGCCGGTGTGCGCGGCGAGGAAGGCCAACTGGTCGGCGGCGAGCCCGACGGTGCGGCTGACCGCCCGCGCACCATGGCCGACGGAGACCTCCCGGCGCAGCACGACGGGTGCCGACGAGGTGGTCGCGTGCTGCAGCGCCGCGGCGAGCTTGCGGCCGTGCAGCGGGTGCACGCGGGTGTCGGACTCGAAGGTCGTGAACAGCACCGCCGGGTACGCCGTGCCCTCCCGCGCCGCGTGGTACGGCGAGTAGCCCAGCAGCCAACCGAGCTCGGTCGGGTCCTCGGCCGTGCCGTACTCGTCGTTCCAGGTGCGGCCCAGGCCGAACAGCTCGTACCGGACCATGTCGAGCAACGGCGCGCTGCAGACGACGGCGGCGGCGAGCTCCGGTCGCTGGGTGAGGGTGGCGCCCACGAGCAGCCCGCCGTTGGAGCCGCCGAAGACGCCCAGCTGCCCGTGCGTCGTCCACCCTTCGGCGACCAGGTGCTCGGCGGCGGCGGCGAAGTCGTCGAAGACGTTCTGCTTGCGCTCGCGCATGCCCGCCCGGTGCCACTCCTCGCCGTGCTCGGAGCCACCGCGCAGGTTCGCCACCGCCCAGACGCCACCCGCCGCGACCCAGGCCAGCGCCTGCGCGCTGTACGCCGGGGTGAGCGAGACGTTGAAGCCGCCGTACCCGTAGAGCACCGCCGGCAGCGGGGTCTCCGGCGTGCCGGTCCCGGACAGCACGAACAGGTGCACCGGCGTCCCGTCGGCGGAGGTCGCGTGCGTCTCGACGACGGTCAGTTCCGGGACGGCGCCGGCGACGGCGGCCCGCTCCCAGTCCTCGAGCGCCGACGGGGAGCCGGCGTCCCAGCGCAGCACCGACGGGGGAGTGGCGTAGTCGGTGTAGCCCACCCATGCCTCGGAGCCGCCCTCCGGCCGGGAGACGACGCCGGCGATGCTGCCGGCGCCCGGGGCAGGCACGTCGCCGATGCGGCCCGAGCCGTCCGCGGCCCACACGGAGAGCCGGTCGGTCGCGTCCACCGCGTGCACGGCGAGGACCCGCAGGTCGCCGTCGGGACCGTCCACGAGGGTGACGTCGGACAGGACGGCGCCCTCCTGCTCGGGGACGACGTCGCGCCAGGACTCCGGCGCCCAGGTGGCGGGGTCGGCGGGGTCGGCGACCGCCAGCCGCCACCGCGGCGTGCCGCGATCCGACATCAGCCACAGCCGGCCGTCGCGGGCCACCCAGGCCGCGGTCTGCGCGTCGACGCCCACCTGCAGGTCGCGCAGGGGGCCGTTCCCGGCGAGGTCGGCCAGCCAGACGTCGTCCCGCGGCGCGGTGCCCACCGAGCGGGAGACGACCAGCCACCGGCCGTCCCGGCTGGTGTGCACGCCGAAGTAGCTGGCCGGGTCGCTGCCCTCGCCGTGCACGAGGACGTCGTCGTCGGCCGGTGTGCCGACGCGGTGCCGCCAGACCCGGCGGTGGAACTGCTCCTCGCCGGCCGGCACCTGATCGGGAGCCAGGCGGCGGACGTAGAACAGCTCCTCGCCGCCGGGCAGCCAGGCCACGGGGGAGTAGCGGCACCGGTCGACCGGGCCGTCGATGACCTCGCCGGTCGCCACGTCCAGCACGAAGAGCCGCGACTCCTCGTCGCCGCCGGTGGAGAGCTGGTAGGCGAGGCGGTCGCCCTCGACGGACGGCGACCACGCGTCGAGCGTCGTCGTGCCGTCGGGGTCGAGTGCCATGGGATCGATCAGCACGCGGACCGTGCCGTCGGCCTCGCGGACGCGCAGCACCGCGTGCTCCTGGCCGGGGTCGCGGCGGGTGGAGAAGGCGCGCGTCCCGCGCCACGCGGGCAGGCCGACGGCGCCGGAGTGGACCAGTTCCTCCATCCGGGCGGCGAACGCCGGACGCAGGGGAAGGGCGCCGAGCACCTCCGCGGCGAGGGCGTCCTGCTCCTGGCTCCACGCGGCCGTGCGAGGGTCGGCGTCGTCCTCCAGCCAGCGGTAGGGGTCGGCGACGGGACGTCCGTGCAGGTCCTCGACGAGGTCGAGCCGGGGGGCCTCGGGATAACGCATCCGGCCACGGTAGAGGCGTCGCTGACCCGCCAGGACGGGGCGCCCGCGAAATCCGGCAGCGCCGATCGGCTGCTTCCGGGTCAGAATGGGGCAGCCCGCGGGTCTCGGAGCCACCGGCGGTCCGGGGCGACCGGAGGTGATCCGTGCTGCGCGCCGCGTCCGGGTCGACGCCGGTGGGTCACCCAGGCCCCCGCCGCGACCCACACCATCCATCGGTCCTGCCCGTGCCCTCGCCCGGGACGACCAGCGCGACCCTGCTGCTCAACGCCACGTTCGAGCCGCTCTGCGTCGTCTCGAGCCGGCGGGCGATCGTGCTCGTGCTCGCCCAGAAGGCCGAGCCGGTCGACTCGTCGTCCGACGTGGTCCACGCCGAGCGCGTGAGCCTCCCGGTTCCGGTCGTGGTGCGGCTGAACCGGTACGTGCGGGTGCCGTACCCGTCGTCCGTGCCGCTGTCGCGGCGGGCCGTGTTCACCCGTGACGGGCAGACGTGCGTCTACTGCGGCGGCTCGGCCACCAGCATCGACCACGTCGTCCCGCGGAGCCGGGGCGGCACCCATACGTGGGACAACGTCGTAGCCGCCTGCCGGCGGTGCAACCACACCAAGGCCGACCGCTCCCTGGCCGAGCTGGGCTGGCAGCTCCCGCACCCGCCGCGCACCCCGAGCGGCGCGGCCTGGCGGCTGCTCGGGCACCGCACCGTCGACCCGCGCTGGCGGGAGTGGCTGGGCATCCCTGAGAGCGTCAGCGCATGACCTCTCCCGCCACCGCCCGGCTCCTGTGGAGTCTGGGCGAGCCGTTCCACGCGCTCACGTACTTCGCCGAGGAGGCGGGCGCGGCCTTCGCAGCCGCCGGCCTGCGCGGGTTCTGGGCCGGCTACTTCGCCGGCCGGGCGGCGCCGTTGGGCGCGGTCGGGCCTGCGGTGGTCACCGCGACGTTCGTGAACTTCGCGCCGGGGTTCGTGGCCCGGCGGGTTCCCGGCGTCTGGGAGCAGGCGAGCCCCGCTGCGGCGCTGGACGCCCGGCTGGCCGGGGTGGACGCAGCGGTTCGCCGGGTGCTGGGGGAGGAGTGGATCACCTCCGCCGACGCGGTCGAGGCGAGGGAGCTGGCGTCGTCCGCGGCGGCCGCCGTCGACCTGCCCGGCCGCCCGCTGGCGGCCGCCAACAGCGCGCTGGACGGACCCGGCGAGCCGCACCTGGTGCTGTGGCAGGCGCTGACGACGTTGCGCGAGCACCGCGGCGACGGGCACACCGTCGCGCTGGTGCAGCGCGAGGTCGACGGCGTGCAGGCGCACGTGCTCGCCGTCGCGGCCGGCCGGTCGGACCGCGCGTGGCTGCAGAAGGCCCGGGGGTGGGACGACGCCGCCTGGGACGGCGCCGCCGCCCGGCTCGCCGACCGCGGCTGGCTCACCGGGGCCGAGCCGGATGCGGAGCTCACCGCCGAGGGGCTGGCGATGGTCACCGCGATCGAGGCCGACACCGATCGGCTGGCGCTCGGGCCGTGGCAGGCGCTGGGCGCGGCCGGCTGCGACCGGCTCGCCGAGCTGCTCCGGCCGGTGCGCCGCGCCGTCGTCACCGCGGGGGTGTGGCCCGCGAACAACCCGATCGGCGTCCCCGACCCGGACTGACTCCCGACGTTCAGGTGACGCGGGCGCGCTCGGCGGGGAAGGCCTCGTAGGAGCGGTCGGTCAGGATCTCGCGGAACCGCGCCATCGCGTCCCACACGTCGACGAACCGGGTGTAGAGGGGCGCCGGCCCCAGCCGCACGCGGTCGGGCGTCCGGAAGTCCGGCACCACCTGGCGGTCGACCAGCGCCTGCGTCAGCTGCCACGCCTGCGGATGGGCGAACGTGACGTGCGAGCCGCGGCGCGACGCCTCCCGCGGTGAGGCCAGCGCCACGCCCTCGGGCACGAGCCACGCGTCGCCGAGCGCCACGATCAGGTCGGTCATCGCCCGGCCCTTGGCGGCCAGCGTCTCGATGCCGGCCTCGGCGACCAGCGCCGCGCCCACCTCCACCGACGCCATGCCGAGCACCGGCGGCGTCCCGACGCCGAACCGCTCGATGCCCTCGGCCGGGACGTACTCCGGGCCCATCTCGAACTGGTCGCGCTGACCGAACCAGCCCTGGATCGGCGAGCGCAGCTCCTCCTGCAGTTCGCGCCGCACGTACAGGAACGCCGGCGCCCCCGGCCCGCCGTTGAGGTACTTGTACGTGCAGCCGACGGCCAGGTCGGCGCCGCTCGCGTCGAGGTCGACCGGCACCGCGCCCACGGCGTGGGAGAGGTCCCAGAGCAGCAGGGCGCCGGACTCGTGCACGAGCCGGGTGACCTCGGCGACGTCGGCCAGCGCACCGGAGCGGTAGGCCACCAGCGAGAGCACGACGACGGCGACGCGCTCGTCCAGCCCGGCAGCGAGCACCTCGAGGTCGAGTCCCTGGTCGATGTCGGCCTCGATCTCGCGCACGGTCATGCCGCGCGCCTCGGCGACGCCCGCGACCACGTATCGGTCCGTGGGGAAGTCGTCGGCGGTGCAGACCAGCACGTCCCGGCCGGGCCGGGACGCCGCACCGGCGACCAGCAGCTTGTAGAGGTTCACCGTGGTGGAGTCGCCGACCAGGACCTGACCGGGCGCGGCTCCGAGCACGCCGGTGCCGAGCGCGTCGCCGATCCGTGTCGCCGCGCCGATCCACTGCGACCACGATCCGACCAGCCCGCGGGCCCACTCCTCCTCGACCACGCGGCTCAGCGTGGCCGGCGTGGCCAGGGGCATCCGGCCCAGCGAGTTGCCGTCGAGGTAGAGCAGCCCGTCCTCGCCGGCACCGGCGAAGCGCCCGCGGAAGCCGGCGAGGGGATCGGCCGCGTCGAGGGCCTCCGCGGCGGCACGGGAGAGGTCCATGCCGTCCTGTGTACGTCACCCCGGTGGGCGGCTGCCCGCAGGGGCACCGGACTAGCGTCGCCGTCCGTGACCCAGCTGCACGACCTGACCGCGCTCGAGCAGGCCGCCGCCGTCCGCGGGGGCGAGGTGACGCCCACCGAGCTGGTCGAGCACGCGCTGCGCCGGATCGAGGCCCACGACGCCGGGCTCGGTGCCTTCATCACCGTCACCCCCGAGCGCGCGCTGGCTGCCGCGGCCGCCGCCGAGCGCCGGCTGTCTGCAGGCGGCGAGCTACCGCCGCTGCTCGGCGTCCCCACCGCGATCAAGGACCTGAACAGCACCGCGGGGGTGCGGACGACGTACGGCTCGCGGGTCACCGCCGACTTCGTGCCCACGGTGGACGACGCCGTCGTCACCCGGCTGGCCGCGGCCGGGACGATCAGCCTGGGCAAGACGAACACGCCGGAGTTCGGCTACCCCTGCTACACCGACAACGACCTCGTCGGCCCGGCCCGCTGCCCGTGGGACCCCGCCCTGCTGGCCGGCGGCTCCAGCGGCGGGTCGGCGGTCGCGGTCGCCGCCGGGTTCGTGCCGTTCGCCCAGGGCAGCGACGGCGGCGGCTCGATCCGGATCCCGGCCAGCATCAACGGGCTGGTCGGCCTCAAGCCCGCACGGGGACGGATCAGCAGCGCGCCGATGGGCGGCGACGCCACCGGCCTGGGCACCAGCGGACCGCTGGCGCGGACCGTCCGGGACGCCGCGGCGATGCTCGACGCGATGGCCGGGCCCGAGCCCGGGGACTTCGCGTGGGCGCCGCCGCTGCCCCCGGGGGAGACCTTCCTGGCCGCGGCCGGCCGCGAGCCGGGGCGGCTGCGGATCGGCCGGTTCACCGAATCGGTGATGCCCGGCGCGGAGCTGCAGCCGGAGATCGTCACCGCCCTGGACGACGCGGAGCGGCTGCTCACCGACGTCGGTCACGTCGTCGAGCCGGCGCCGCCCGGCCTGCTGGGGCCCGAGGTGCTGGCCGCGTTCGAGCGGGTGTGGTCGCTCTCCGGCGCGACCCTGCCGGTTCCGCCGGAACGCGTGGGGGAGCTGCGACCGATCACCCAGGAACTGCGCGCCCGCGGCCTGGCCATGTCGGCGAAGGACGCGATGGAGGCGCTGACGGCGCTGCGGCTGTTCTCCCGCCGGTTCCTGCAGGCGACCGCGGGGTTCGACGTCCTGCTCGCACCGGTGACCACCATGACGCCGCGGCCGATCGGCTGGTTCACCGACGGGGCCGACGGCGCCGAGGACTTCGAGCGCAACAAGCGCTACGCCGCCTTCACCGCCCTCTACAACGTGACGGGGCAGCCCGCCGTCAGCGTGCCGCTGCACTGGACGGTCGGCGGCCTGCCCATCGGTTCGATGCTGGTGGGACGGCCCGCCGACGAGTCCATGCTGATCTCCCTGGCGGCCCAGTTGGAGGCTGCCCGGCCCTGGGCGCACCGACACCCGGCCGTCTGGGGGAGCGCGGCGGGCTGAGCGCGGAGGGTGCCGGTAAGTTGACCGGCGTGACCGTTGCCGAGACCATCCTCGTCTTCGTCGGGGCCCCACTGGCCGTGTTCCTGGTGCTGGCGTTCCTGACCCTGGGACCCGGAGTGCGCAACCGGCGCCCCCGGTACAAGCCGGGCCAGGCGTGGACGCACGAGCCCGTCTGGTACGAGCCCCACCCGGAGAGCACCGGGCACGGGGGCGGACACGACGGCGAGACCGCCGCGATCGGCTCCTCGGTCTACGGGGAGCGGCACGGCAGCGACGCCGCCGCGACCCACGCGGTCAGCGGCGGCACGTCCGGTGGCGACGGCGCGACGGCGCCCCGGCCCGTGCCGGGCGGCCCGCTCGGCGGCGCGCGGGGCACCTGGTGAGCGTCCCGATGACCCCTGCCGGATCCGCGATCGACCTGCCCGGAGGCCCGCGATGACCAGCGCGCTCGAAGTCCAGTCCCACGACACCGCGACGACCCAGACCGATGCGGCGCGCACGGACGAGTCCCTCGACCAGATCTTCAGCTTCCGCGAGCTGGCCCGCATCGACGAGGCGCTCACGATGTCCTCGCGGGAGACCGGCCTGCGCTTCACGCTCTACGTCGGCGAACTCGGCACCCCCACCCGGCGGCGCGCCGAGGAGCTGCACGCCTACTCCGGCGGCGACACCTCCGAGGCGGTGCTGATCGCCGTCTCCCCTGGCCAGCGCGTGGTGGAGGTCGTCACCGGCGCCGCGGCGGCCCGGCGGCTGCCCGACCGGGCCTGCGCGCTCGCGGTGCTCTCGATGACCACCGCCTTCGCCGGCGGCGACCTCGTCGGCGGCATCGTCAACGGACTGCGCCAGCTGTCCGACCAGGCCGGCCGGCCCTCCCGCCGCCACTAGAACATCGCGGTCCTCCCGGACCGCACCGCGGCCAGGAGCCGTCCCCCATCCGGGCTGAGCGGCTGCCCGTGTCCCGATCGGGGAGCCTCCGGCCCCCGCGATCGGTCCACCTCGGGCGCGCCCGAGCGCCTCAGAGCCCGGCTTCGGCGTCCCGTTCGCGGGCGCGAAGGGCGCGGGCGATGCCGTCCCGGCCCTCGAACACGAGCCGCCGCAGGGCCGAGGGCTGGGTGGCGTCGGCGAGCCAGGCGTCGGCCGCGATGATGGTGCGTGGCTCGACCACCGGCGGGAACAGGTACTGGACGGCGTTCTTCGCGATCTCGCCCGGACGCCGGTCCCAGATCTGCCGGATGTCGGCGAAGTAGCGGTCCACGTAGTCCGCGGTCAGCTCGCGCTGTGCCGGGTGCCAGAAGCCGGCCACCAGCGCCTCGTGGACGGCGTTGGGCACCGCGTCGTCGTGGAAGGCCTGCTGCCAGGCCTCGGCCTTGGCCTCCGCGCGCGGTCGCAGCGCGCGGGCCGTGGCCGCACGGCGGACGCCGGTCGCGGTCGCGTCCCGCGCCTCCTCCGCAGCGATCTCGTCGTCGCCGGCCACCCCGAGGGCGACGAGCCCGTGCAGGAACGCCCAGCGCGCGTCGGCATCGACGACGAGCCCTTCGACGGTGCGCGAGCCGTCGAGCAGACCCCGCAGCGCCGCGACGTGCTCGTCGGTCCGGGCGGCGGTCGCCAGCGTGCGCGACCAGAGCAGCTGCTGGTCGCTCCCGGCGGGGGAGGACTCCAGCGCGGCGAGGGCATGGTCACCCAGCTGGGCCCAGCCGGTGGGCGCCCACGACGGGTCCGCGAAGCTGCTCAGCGCCGCCTGCACCCGGGCCAGCAGTGACTGGACGACGCTGCTCTCGCTCTCGGTGCCCACACCGGCCAGCACCAGCTCGACCCAGTCGCGGGCGGGCAGCTCGGCGTCGCGGGTCATGTCCCACGCCGCCGACCAGCACAGCGCCCGGGCCAGGGGGTCGGTCATGGCACCGATGCGGGCGCGCAGCGTGGCCAGGGAGCGCTCGTCGAGCCGCAGCTTGGCGTAGGTCAAATCGTCGTCGTTGACCAGGACGAGGTCGGCCGCCGGGTGCCCGACCAGCTCCGGCACCTCGGTGCGGGCGCCGGCGACGTCCAGCTCGACGCGGTGGCTGCGGGTCAGCCCGTCGGGGCCCTCGCTGTAGAGGCCGACGGCCAGCCGGTGGTTGCGCAGCACCGGGTGCTCGTCGACGGCGGTCTGCTCGATGGCGAAGCTGCCGTAGCGGCCGTCGTCGGTCAGGTCGAACACGGGGCGCAGGGTGTTCACCTGGCTGGTGCGCAGCCACTGGTCGGCCCACTCCGAGAGGTCGCGGCCCGAGCTCTCCGACAGCGGCCCCAGCAGGTCGTCGAGAGTGGTGTTGCCGTACTCGTGCTTGCGGAAGTAGCGGCGCACGCCGGCGAGGAACTCCTCGCGGCCGACGTAGGCGACCAGCTGCTTGAGCACGGAGGCGCCCTTGGCGTAGGTGATGCCGTCGAAGTTGACCTCGACCGCGGCGACGTCGGGGATGTCGGCGGCGATCGGGTGCGTCGAGGGCAGCTGGTCCTGCGCGTAGGCCCACGCCTTCTCGGTGTTGGCGAACGTCGTCCACGCCGTCGTGTACTCGGTCGCCTCGGCCTGGCAGAGGGTGCTGATGTAGGTCGCGAACGACTCGTTGAGCCACAGGTCGTCCCACCAGCGCATGGTCACCAGGTCGCCGAACCACATGTGGCCCAGCTCGTGCAGGATCGTCTCGGCGCGGCGCTCGTAGCGGGCCCGGCTGACCTTCGAGCGGAAGACGTAGTCCTCGAGGAAGGTGACCGCGCCGGCGTTCTCCATCGCCCCGGCGTTGAACTCGGGCACGAAGAGCTGGTCGTACTTGTCGAAGGGGTACGGGTAGTCGAACACCTGGTGGTAGAAGTCGAAGCCCTGCTTGGTGACCCGGAACAGCTCCTCCGGGTCGAGGTACTGGGCCAGGCTCGCCCGGCAGTAGAGCCCCAGCGGAATCCCGTCGTGGACGTCGGTCACCTTGGCGTAGGGGCCGGCGATGAGCGCGACCAGGTACGTCGAGATGCGCTTGGTGGGCGCGAAGTGCACCAGCTGGGAACCAGCGGGCCCCGCCTCGACGGTGCGGCCGCTGGAGTTGGACACGACCTGCCAGTCGAAGGGCGCCGTCACGTGCACCGCGAAGGTCGCCTTGAGGTCGGGCTGGTCGAAGCAGGCGAACATGCGCTTGGCGTCGGCCGGCTCGAACTGGGTGTAGAGGTAGACCTGCCCGTCCTCCGGGTCGGTGAACCGGTGCAGCCCCTCGCCGCTGTTGGAGTAGCGGCAGTCGGCGGTGACGACGAGCTCGTTCCGCTCGGCCAGGTCGGGCAGCGGGAGGCCGCTCTCCTCGTCCCAGGTGCTCACGTCCAGCTCGACGCCGTTCAGCGTGGCGGAGCGGAGGGTCTCGGCCACCAGGTCGATGAAGGTGGCGGCGCCGGGCTCCCGGCAGCCGAACACGACCGTGGTCGTCGACTCGAAGGTGCGCTCGCCGGGTCGGCCCTCGCCGTCGGTGACGTCGAGTGCGAGGTCGTAGCTCTCGACGGTCAGCAGCTCGGCGCGGGCAGCGGCATCGGTGCGGGTGAGGTTGGGGGCAGCCACGTGCGGCAGCTTCCCACGTCGGGACGACGGCATTCGCGGCCGCGGTGGGACCTCGGGCACAGCACGCGGTCCGTCGCGCGGGGGAACAACGCGGCGGTGATGCTGATTGGCACCGGAGCAGAGCCCGTGAGGCCGCCCGGGCCCCCCGACGCGAGGAGAACCGCATGACCGAGGCAGTGCAGAGCGCCCCCGTGAAGGCGCGCGTCGACTTCTGGTTCGACCCGCTGTGCCCGTGGGCCTGGCTGACCAGCCGCTGGGTGCTCGAGGCGGCCAAGGTGCGCGACATCGACCTGCACTGGCACGTCATGTCGCTGGCCGTCCTGAACCGCGGGCGTGACCTGTCCGAGGACTACCAGGCGATGATGAAGAAGGCGATCGGCCCGGTCCGGGTCGCGATCGCCGCCGCCCAGCAGCACGGCGACGAGGTCCTCGGCGACCTCTACACCGCCATGGGCACCCTGCGGCACCACGAGGGCGTGGAGCTCGAGGACCTGGTCGCGCCCGCCCTGGAGCGCGTCGGCCTGCCGGCGTCCCTCGCCGAGGCAGCGACCTCCACCGAGTACGACGAAGCACTCGAGAAGAGCCACCACGCGGGCATGGACCCGGTCGGTGACGACGTCGGCACGCCGGTCATGCACATCGACGGCGTGGCCTTCTTCGGTCCGGTCATCAGCAAGGTGCCCACCGGTGAGGACGCGGGCAAGGCCTTCGACGGCGCCGTCCTGCTGGCCAATCTCCCCGACTTCTGGGAGCTCAAGCGCACCCGGCAGTCCGGTCCCGACCTGGAGTCCGTCCCCGCCGAGACCCTCGAGCTCACCCGCTCCTGAGAAGGGACCCCGCTTCCCCCCACCACTCGCGAGCTCGCGGCGGGCCCCTGAACCGGGGCCAGGGGGTGCGGCAGGATGTCCTGATGCCGAGTCCCGTCCGTCAGCGGATCTTCATCTCCGGCGCCAGCGCCGGCCTCGGCCAGGGCATGGCCCGCCGGTTCGCCGCCATGGGCCGCGACCTCGCCCTGACCGCACGCCGGCTCGACCGGCTCGAGGCGCTGCGCGAGGAACTGCTCGCCGCGCACCCCGGCATCCGCGTCGTCGTCGCGGCCATGGACGTCGACGACCCGGGATCGGTCGCGACCGTGATGCCGCGGCTGGCCGAGGAGCTGGGCGGCTTCGACCGGGTGATCGTCAACGCGGGCATCGGCAAGGGCGGCTCGGTCGGCACGGGGCACGCCGCCGACAACCGCGCCGTCCTGCTCACCAACGTCCTCGGTTCGCACGCGCAGTGCGAGGCGGCGATGGAGATCTTCCACAGCCAGGGCGCAGGGCACCTGGTGCTCATCTCCTCGGTCGCCTCCGTCCGCGGCATGCCGGGCACGCGCACCGCCTACGGCGCCAGCAAGACGGCGCTGAACTCCCTGGCCGAGGGCATCCGCTCGGACGTCTACGGCTCGCAGATCGTGGTGTCCGCGATCCTGCCCGGCTACATCGCCACCGACATCAACGAGGGACGGCGCGGTCCGCTGACCGTCGGCCTGGACAAGGGCGTGGACGCACTGGTCGCCGTCGTCGAGCGCGAGCCGGTGCGCGGCTACGTGCCGGAATGGCCGTGGCGCCCGGTCGCCCGGCTGCTGCGCCTGCTGCCGCTCTCGATCGTCCGCCGACTCACCGGCTCCTGAGGGCTTGCGGCGCCGGAAGTCCGGGCCGCCCCGGGACTTTCGGCGCCGAAAGTCCGCGCGCTCACCAGCAGATGCGCATCGGCCGGCCCACCAGCAGCGCGCGCACCCAGCCGCCCCGCCAGCGGTCGACCCCCAGCACCGCCACGGAACCAGCCTGTCAAACTTGCCGCCATGCGCGTCTTCGTCGGTACCGACCACGCCGGCCTCGAGTTCAAGGAGCACCTGAAGAAGGCGCTCGCGGAGGCCGGGCACGAGCCCGTCGACTGCGGAGCGTTCGAGTACGACGCCCAGGACGACTACCCGCCGTTCTGCTTCGAGGTGGGGGAGCGGACCGTCACCGAGCCCGGCTCGCTCGGCGTCGTCATCGGTGGCTCCGGGAACGGCGAGCAGATCGCCGCGAACAAGGTGCCCGGCGTCCGTGCCGCGCTCGTGTGGAACACCGCGACCGCACAGCTGGCGCGCGAGCACAACGACGCCAACGTCGTCTCCATCGGTGCGCGTCAGCACAGCGTCGAGGAGGCCACCGAGCTGGTGCTGGAGTTCCTCCGCACCCCGTTCAGCGGCGACGAGCGGCACGTCCGCCGGATCGGGCTGATCAGCGACTACGAGCGGGACCGGCACCGTCCGGCCGGCGGTCAGCCGACCGGGCCGCAACAGCACCCGTGAGAGCACTGGACGGCGACGCCGTCCGGGCTGCCGGAACGGCGGTGCGCGAGTTGCTCGACGGCGTCCCGGACGGGGACGCCGAGGTGCCGGTGATGGGCTCGACGGTGACGGCGGTCGGGCAGCACGTGGCGACGTGTCTGGCCTGGTATGCCCACGACCTGGCGGCGGGCGCCCAGGAGACCAGCCCCGCCGACCTCGTCCCACTGCCCGAGGCCTCGCTCGCCGTGGTGGGCCGGACCGTCGGAGCGTGGGGCGAGGTGCTCGCCCGCACGGTCGACGGCGCCGCCCCCGAGGACCAAGGCTGGCACTCGCACGGCGTCGCCGACGCCGCCGGGTTCGCCGCGATCGGCTGCGCGGAGCTGCTCGTCCACGGCACCGACGTGGCCGACGCCCTCGGACTCGACTGGTCGCCTCCGGCCGACGTCGCCGCGGGGGTCCTCGGACGGCTGTTCCCGGAGGTCACCGGCGTCGAGGACCCGATCGTCGGGCTGCTCTGGGCGACGGGGCGCGGAGACCTGCCCGGCCGGGAGCGCCGGGCCGGGTGGACCTACGCGATGGTGCCCTCGGACGACTAGAACTCGTCGGGACACCACGGCGCGATGGGCCAGCCGAAGCCGGTCGACGCCTGGACGACCGCTCCGGGGCTGACCTCGTGCACCCGCCCGGCGGCCTGCAGGCCGGCCAGCGAGACCCCGCCGAGGTAGACCGCCGACAGCTCTTCGATGCCGAGCACCACGTCGGGGTCCCGGTCGGTGCGGTCGCAGCGCGCGCCGGCCGGATGACCCCGCAGGTGCCAGCGCCCGCTGTTCTCCGGGCAGAACTTGTCCCGCACCTCGAAGACCATGTCCAGCGGCGCCGGGTAGCGGCGAGCCGACAGCGCCGGGCCGACGTCCACGAGCCGTACCCACAGCGCGTCGTAGGGACGCGCGTGCAGCGCCCGTGCGTCGTGCAGCAGGTGGCGCAGGGGGTCGTCCACCGAGGCCGACGGCGCCTCCACCGTGCGGACCAGGTCGAGGGAGAGCAGGTACGACCACAGCGCGGCGTAGGCGGCCGGCGTGGCGGCACGCACCTCCCCGACGCGGATCCGGCCCTCGGGCTCGCCCTCGTCGCTCCACTTCTGCCTGCGCCGGTAGGTGGCGTAGCCGGTCGGCGTGCCGTCGGGCTCGCTGTGCAGCAGCAGTTGCTGCGCCGACCACCCGTGCCGGGACTCGGGCTCGTCCAGCAGCAGCCGGTCCCACCAGCGCTCGTCGCGGGCCATGTTGCCCGGCACCCACCGGCGCAGCCGGTCGTGCAGGCCGACGGCGCCGGCGCGGAACTCCTCGGCCTCGACCGGCCGGACCGAGCCGGCGCCGGTGTCGGCGTCCCGGCGCAGCCGCAGCCGCTCGGTCGGGCCGCTCCACCCGCCCCGCCAGGTCGCCGGTGCGTATCCGAACCGGCCGTAGATCGCCGACTCGGCTGCCCACAGTGCCGCGACAGGCTCCCGCTGCGCCGCCCGGACCTCGTCGAGCTGGCGACGCATGATCGCGGTGAGGACGCCGCGGCGCCGGTGGGTCGGCGCGACGGTGATCCAGGTGACGCCGGCGCACGGGACGACCGCACCCGGGACGGTGAGCTCGAGGCTGTAGAGGCCCGCCGTCGCCGCGACGCGGTCGCCGTCCCACAGGGCGAGCGACCGGTCCAGCTCGGCCACCGGGCTGGGGGTGTCCACGTACCGACCGGTGGGCTCCTCGCCGAACACGCCGTACATGGAGCGGAGGAACCGGGGCCACTCCTCGGCCGTGATCGGGCGGAGCTGGTCGGCGAGGTCGTCGGGCACGGGACAGGTCTACCGCTCGGGGCTGCGGGAACGCCAACGGGTTGTGCGGGACCGATCCGCTGTCAGGATGCGCGGATGGACGACGAACGGCCGATCGGCTGGTGGGTCAAGCGGCTCGACGCGCTCCTCGAGGAGGCGGTCGACTCGGTCGTGGCCGGCGAGGGGCTCACCCGCCGGCACTGGCAGGTGCTGCACGCGCTGGCCGAGGGCGTCGAGCAGGAGAGCGACGTCGTCGCCTCGCCGGCCGACGTCCCCGACGACGCGCCCGCCGTCTTGGCCGATCTGGCGGACCGCGGTTGGGTGGACCGGCCGCGGGCCGGCGTGGTGCGGCTGACCGGAGACGGCGTCGCGGCGCACGACCGGGTGTCGCGGGCCGTGGGCCGGGTGCGCCGGCACACCGCTGACGGGCTCTCCCGCCAGGAGTACGAGCGCACCATCCTGGTCCTTCGCCGGATGGTCGAGAACGTGGAGCGGGTGCTGCGCCGGGACTGAGCGACGTCCAGCGCCCGGAACGCCGGAACCCTAGGGTCGGGTGGGAGCCGCTGCCGGACGGTCGGCGGTCCGCCTGCGAGGAGGAGATTCCGTGCGCGCCCGTGCCCTGCCCGTCGTCCTGGCCGCCGGACTCGTCGCGGCCGGGTGCACGGGGTCCGGCCAGGACGAGTCCGGCAGTCCGGGGACCGACGTGGACTCCGTGACGACGTCGTCGCCCGCCGAGTCACTGACGGTGCTGCCGGAGGACGACGCCGCCGAGCTGGCGCTCGGGACGAGCGGCCTGCTCTTCGACCGGGCACCCGTGGTCGTCACCGTGCGCGAGGACGACCGGGCGGGACTCCTGCTCGGTGCGTCGGCCGCCGTCGGCCTGGGGGTGCCGCTCCTGCTGGAGGGTGAGGCCGACGCGCTCGCCGACGAGCTCGACCGGCTCGGCGCCGACACGGTGCTGGCCGTGGGGGAGGCCGACGGCGACATCGGCGGGGACGGGCCCGACGTGATCCGGGTACCGGCGACGCCCCACGCCGTGGCCGAGGCCGCCCGCCTGTCCCTGGCCGAGGCCGATCCGGTCCCGGACGAAGGCGGGCTCGACGCCGTGGCAGGCCTCGACAGCGACGCGCCGGCTGCGCTGATCCCCGTGGGCGAGGAGCCCGAGGACGGCGACGCGGACGTCGAGCGGGTGCCCGAGATCGACCCCGGGGATGCCCGCACCGAGACCGTCGTCCTGGTCTCCGGCGACGACGACGCCTCGGTCGCCGCCGTCGCGACCGCCCGCGCGGCCGGCGCGATGGTGGTCGTGCTGGACGACACCGATCCGCGCGGCTCGGAGGCCGCGCGCAGCGCGCTCTCGGACGAGGGCACCGAGGCGGTCGTCGCGTTGGGCGGGGGCCTGGGTGACGCGGACGGGTTCGACTGGAAGCTGGAGACCGCCGCGACCGGGACCGAGCTGCCCGGCGGAGGTCAGCTGCTGTTCCCGGGCCGGCTGCTCATCGCCCTGTACGGCCACCCCGGTACCGGGGCGCTCGGCGTCCTCGGCGAGCAGCCGCTGGAGGCCGCGATCCAGCGGGCCCGCGACCACGCCGCCCCGTACGAGCCGCTGGCCGGCGACCGGACGGTCGTCCCCGCTTTCGAGATCATCGCGACGGTGGCCTCCACCGAGGCCGGTGCCGACGGCGACTACTCCAACGAGGCCGACATCGAGCTGCTGCGGCCGTGGGTCGAGGCCGCCGGGGAGGCGGGGGTCTACGTGGTCCTCGATCTGCAGCCCGGGCGCACCGACTTCGTGACCCAGGCCGAGCTGTACCGCCCGCTGCTCGAGCTGCCGCACGTCGGGCTGGCGCTGGACCCCGAGTGGCGGCTCGGTCCCGGCGAGGTCCACCTGACCCAGATCGGCTCGGTGGGCATCGAGGAGGTCAACCGCGTCGTCACCTGGCTGGCCGACCTGACCCGCGAGGGCCGGCTGCCGCAGAAGCTGCTGGTCCTGCACCAGTTCCGGCTTGACATGCTGCCCGGGCGGGAGTTCCTCGACACCTCCCGCGACGAGCTCGCGATCATGATCCACGCCGACGGCCAGGGCCCCCAGGGGAGCAAGCAGGCGACCTGGAACGCCCTGCGGCAGGGCGCGCCGGAGGGGATCACCTGGGGGTGGAAGAACTTCTACGACGAGGACGTCCCGATGCTGACCCCGGAGCAGACGATGGAACAGGTGCAGCCGACGCCCGACCTGGTGACCTACCAGTAGGCGTCCGTTCGACCCTGCCTTTTTGTCGGTCCCCTGTGGTGTGCTCTCCGACGTCCCCGACAGGAAGGCATGCCCGGTGTCCACCGCTGCGCTCAGCCCAGCAGAAGAGCTCGACCCACGGCTGCTCGAACACCGCCGCGAGCTCACCGGCTACTGCTACCGGATGCTCGGTTCGATCTTCGACGCCGAGGACGCCGTCCAGGAGACGATGGTCCGGGCCTGGCGCGGGCTGGCCGACTTCGAGGGCCGCTCCGCGCTGCGTTCCTGGCTGTACCGGATCGCCACCAACGTCTGCCTCGACCAGCTGAACGGGCGGCAGCGTCGGGCCCTGCCGATGGACCTCGCCGGCGGCGACCCGTACCCGCCGGTCCCGGCGTCGCTGGCCGGCCGCCGGCCGATGACGGCGTGGGTGGAGCCGGTGCTCGACCGCCAGGTCCTGCCCGAGGACGGCGATCCGGCCGAGCAGGCGATCGCCCGGGAGTCCGTGCGGCTGGCCTTCGTCGCCGCGCTGCAGCACCTACCGCCCAAGCAGCGGGCGGTGCTGATCCTCCGCGAGGTGCTGCGCTGGAAGGCCGAGGAGGTCGCGCGGTTGCTGGACGCGACGGTCGCGTCGGTGAACAGCGCACTCCAGCGGGCGCGTGCCACGCTGGCCGACCTCGGTGACCGCCCGGCACCCCGGGATCTGGACGATGCGGACCGCGAGCTGCTGGCCAGGTACCTCGACGCGTTCGAGCGCTACGACATCGACGCCTTCGTGCAGCTCCTGCACGAGGACGCCACCCAGCACATGCCCCCTTTCGAGATGTGGCTGCGGGGTGCGGAGGACATCGGCACCTGGATGAAGGGGCCGGGCGCCGAGTGCCGGGGATCGCGGGTGTTCCCGGTGACGGCGAACGGGGCGCCGGCGGTGGCGCAGTACCGGCCCCGCGCTGGTGGTGGACACGAGCCGTGGGGGCTGCACGTGCTGGAGATCGAGAACGGGCGGGTGGCCCACATCTCCAGCTTCCTCGACCTCGGTACCGGACTGTTCACGAAGCTGGGGCTCCCGGCGAGCTTCGACTGAGGCTTCCCGGCCCGTCCCGCGCGCCGCTGTGAACCGGAGCGGCCCGTTCCCGGGGTGGGAACGGGCCGCTGCGGTTCGGGTCGCTGCTCAGCGGCGGGACTTGCCCTGGCTCGCGAAGGAACTCACGCAGTCGCCTTGGTTGCGGTAGACCGGCGCGGTGCTGGTCGCCCAGCCCCCGTCCTTGCACTGGTCCTTGCTGCTGAGCACGACGTCGGTCTCGAAGTCGTAGGTGACGTCCCGGTCGGCGGTGGCCACGCGGAGCAGATCGGCCGCGGCCACGACGCCGCCGTTGCCCGACCCCTGGTTGAAGCCGAGGCTTCCCCGGAAGTTGGCGCCTTCCTGGACGGTCGCGGCCGGGTGGAGCGCCACGATCTCGTCCCAGGTGCAGTCATGTGCCTGGCCGCAGGTGGGGTGGCCGCTCAGCCACCACACCGCGTCGCCGCCCTTCAAGGCGTCCCACTCCTGCCACGTGCCGGACTGGATGGCCTCGTTCCCGTAGGCCTGGTACGGCTCGAACACCAGGTAGTAGTCGGGGAGGCCGTCACCGGAGAGGTCGACGCGCAGGTTGAGCGCGGGCAGTGCCACGCCGTTCGGGGGCGACTCCGCCAGGTAGGTCTCGTAGCTCAGGGCGGTGATGTCCGCGATCGGCGTCCCGGCCCAGTCGTCGCTGAGCATCTGCACCTTGGCGCCGGACTCCGGCGTGGAGAGGACGACGGCGCTGGAGGTGGACCCGCCTCCGCCGTAGGCGTCCGAGAACGTCGCCGTCCCGCTCGGCCGCGTGTCACCGAGGTGCCAGTCGGCGCCCACCCGGTCGGGGCGGACCGTGTCGGTCTCCGTGGCGGCTGCCGCAGGGGACACGGTGCCCGTCAGGACGGCGGCTGTGACGGCGAAGGTGCCGACGAGAAGTCGGGTCATGCGCATAACTGCTCCAGGTGGCGAGGTCGATGGGCCGCGGCAGCCTCCCACGCGCCGGCGCTCGTCCCGGGGCGGAGATACGCACCTTCCGGAGCCGTGTCGAGCACAGGACGAGGGCTCAGGCCTGTGCGGCCAGCCAGGCGGTGCGCCGCCGGTTGGAGGCCTGGGCGAGCCAGGCGTCCTGCACGATCTCGGCCAGCTCCTGCCGGGTGATCTCACCGAGCCGGCCGGCCTGGACGAGCACCGAGCGGTGACCGTCGAAGTGCGGGGTGGTGAAGAACGGCGTCGTCTCGTCCTGGATCAGGGCCAGCTTGTCGGCCTCCGACTCCACCCAGAAGATGATCACGTCCTGCAGCCGTTCCCCGGTCACGGGATCGACGGCGTCCGGTCGCGGGGTGCGGAAGAAGACGAAGGACTTCCCGCCGACTTGGTAGACCTCGTTGCCGCGCGGCCCGCGGACGACGGTGACGTGCGGCATCGCCTGCGCGAGCTCGTGCACGTCCTCGACCCGCGCCGGGCGGTCGGTGGTCACGGCGGGCAGCGTAGGCGCGGAAGCCGCGCATGGGACCCGATGTGCGGCGGATGGCCCAGATCCACCGTGCCGGTGTAGGACGCCGTGAGCCGGTCTCGGCCGCCGGTCTGGATGCGGCTGCGCTCCACTCCCTCGCTCAGGAGCCGGGCGCGGAGGCCGTCACTCGGAGAAGACCCCGCAGGCGAGGTAGGAGTCCGGGAGGTCCGACCCCGCGCCGGCCTCCGTGTCGACGGTGGCGTCGGTGATCACGACGGCCAGGCCCTCGCCCTCGAGGAGGTCGGCGAGCGCCGTGTCCTCGACGTCGGTGGTGAGCGCCCCGGTGCCGTCCTCGAGCACAGACAGGGCGGGAAGTGCGATGACCGGCGCCTCCGGGTTCACCGACTCGCAGTCGGCAGTCTCGAACAGGCTCACGTCCTGGAGGCCTTCGGGGAGGCCGGAGACGTCCAGCTCGATCTCGGTGCGGTCGTCCGCGTCGCGCAGCCACGCCGTGCCGAGGGAGCTCCCCTCGGGGTCGACGAGCTCGGTCGACCGCTGGTCGGGAGCGGTGGTCTCGGCCGTCGCACCG
The DNA here is from genome assembly GCF_000582785.1 of Candidatus Blastococcus massiliensis AP3. GTDB lineage: Bacteria > Actinomycetota > Actinomycetes > Mycobacteriales > Geodermatophilaceae > Blastococcus > Blastococcus massiliensis. The sequence continues at coordinate 706,690 of NZ_HG931173.1, read as the reverse complement.
GTGCCGGGCCCCTCGTCCTCCGGCTCGTCGGAGCCGCAGGCCGCCACGGAGAGCAGCAGGGTCATGGCGGGGATGAGCGTTCGAGTTCGCACGGCGGTAGCTCCCGGATCGAGGATGGGGTCGGCTCCGGTGTGCCCCGCTACGGCTGATCATGCGCATGGGCGGGCCCGCCGACACCGAAACGTCATGTGCCCCGTTCGCCGCCGTGAGACCGGGACGGCCACCGGCACCTCACCGGTGCGCGTACGGCTCGTCGCTGGGCAGGGCGCCGTCGTCGGTCTGTCGCTCGGCGGCCCATGCGGCGAGCGCCGGAGGCCCTGCCTCACGCGTGCCTTGAGCAGCGGCCAAGTCCGGTGCTCAGGGGGTACCAGGGGTCAGCGTCCTGAGGGCACGAGAGTGGCGCCGAAGCCGCGCTGAGCTGCGGAGAGGGCGAACGAGCTGGTCAGTACGTGGAGCGGGTGACCGGGATCGAACCGGCATGGCCAGCTTGGAAGGCTGGGGCTCTACCATTGAGCTACACCCGCGAGGTGCCCGGACAGCCTAACGGCCCGGCCTCACCACGCGTGCGACGCCGTCGGGTGCCGCGGCTCCCGCCGGCCGCTCTGGCCACGCCCGAGCTCTCCCGGTAGAGAGAGCAGCATGGACGACGGACCTCGCGACGTGACGGCGACCCCGGACGGGCCCGGCCGGCTGAAGCTCGGCCTGATGCTCGGCTACTGGGTCGGACCGGGTCCGGGGGATCAGCTCCCGCTCGTGCTCGCCGCCGAGGACGCCGGCTTCGACTCGGTGTGGACGGCGGAGTCCTACGGATCCGACGTCTTCACCCCGCTGGCCTGGATCGGTGCCCACACCCGCCGGATCAAGCTCGGGACCGCGCTGTGCCAGATGTCGGCCCGCACCCCGGCGGCCACCGCCATGACCGCGATGACCCTTGATCGGCTCTCCGGCGGCCGGATGATCCTCGGTCTCGGGGTGAGCGGCCCGCAGGTGGTCGAGGGTTGGTACGGAATGCCGTTCCCCAAGCCGCTCGCCCGCACCCGGGAGTACGTCGACGTCCTCCGCGACGTGTGGCGGCGCGAGGAGCCCGTCACCAACGACGGGGAGCACTACCCGCTGCCCTATCCGGGCGGCACCGGATTGGGGAAGCCGCTCAAGACCAACATCCACCCGCTCCGGCCGGACATCCCGGTGTACCTGGGAGCCGAGGGACCGAAGAACGTCGCCCTCGCCGCGGAGATCGGCGACGGCTGGCTGCCGATGTTCTTCCACGTCGAGCGCAGCCCCGCCCTGTACGCCGGCTCCCTCGCCGGGGCGGCAGCCGACTTCGACGTGGCGTGCCCCGTCTCGGTCGTCGTCGACGACGACGTCCAGGCCGCCCTCGACCGGGTCAAGCCCACGATGGCCCTCTACATCGGCGGCATGGGCGCCAAGGGGAAGAACTTCCACCTCGATGTCGTCTCGCGCATGGGCTTCGAGGAGGAGGCCCTCCGGGTGCAGCAGCTGTACCTGGACGGCGACAGGGAGGGCGCGGTCCGAGCGGTGCCCGACGAGCTCTGCGACGGCGTCGCCCTGTGCGGCCCACTCCCGCGAATCGTCGAGCGGCTCGAGCTGTGGCGCTCCGGCCCCGTGCGCACCCTGTTGCTGAGCGGGGTGTCGGATCCGGCGACGATGCGTGCCCTCGTCGAAGCTGCGGGCTGAGTGCCCGACGGGGTTGCTACGGTCCGGCGCGTGACGCAGACCACGTGGATGGACGCCACCGCGCAGGCCGAGCTGGTGCGCACGGGCCAGGCCTCGCCGGCCGAGCTCGTCGACGACGCGATCGAGCGCATCGAGCGGGTCAACCCGCAGCTGCATGCCGTGCTGCGCGACAGGTTCGACGCCGCGCGCGAGGAAGCCCGCGGCGACCTGCCGGCCGGCCCCTTCCGCGGGGTGCCGCTGCTGCTCAAGGACCTCGGCTGCCACGTCGCCGGCGACGAGACGCACTACGGGACGTCGTTCCTGCGCGATGCGGGCTTCCGGTGGCCCACGGACAGCTACCTCGCCCGGCAGTTCCGCGCCGCCGGGTTCGTCTTCCTCGGGCGTACCAACGTGCCGGAATTCGGGACGACCATCACGACCGAGCCGGTCGCGAACCCGCCGGCCCGCAACCCCTGGAACCCCGGGCACTCGACCGGTGGCTCCAGCGGCGGCGCCGCAGCGGCGGTCGCGGCCGGGCTGGTCCCCGTCGGGCACGCGAGCGACGGAGGCGGGTCGATCCGCATCCCGGCCAGCGAGTGCGGCCTGGTCGGCCTCAAGCCCACCCGCGCCCGGGTCAGCCACGGTCCCGACGTGGGGGAGAGCTGGGCCGGCGCCACCACCGACGGCGCCATCACCCGGACGGTCCGTGACGCGGCCGCCGTCCTGGACGCGATCAGCAACCCCATGCCCGGCGACCCGTACGTCGCGCCGCCGTTCGCCCGCCCGCTCGCCGACGAGGTGGGCGCGCCGGTCGGTCGGCTCCGGGTCGGCCTGCTCGACGCCGACCCGGGAGAGCGGTCCCTGGAACATCCGCAGTGCCGCGCGGCGGTGGAGCGAGCGGGTGGGCTGCTCGAGGAGATCGGGTGCGTCGTCGAGCCCGGCACCCCGGAGGGCATGTTCGACGAGATGTTCTCGCGGTTCTTCACCGCGACGATCGCCGCCGACACCGCCCTCACGCTCGACACCTTCGAACGCCTCGTGCTGGGCAGGGCGGTGGCCGACGACGAGCTGGAGCCGCGCAACGCGATGTACCGCGCCGTCGGCCGGCAGATGACGGCGGCCGACTACCTCGGCGCCCGCGCCTACCTGGGCGCGTGGGTCCGCCGGATGTCGGCCTTCTGGGCGCCGCAGGTGCTCGGCGGGCAGGGCTTCGACCTGTTCGTCACCCCGACGGTCGCGACCCCTCCGCCGGAGCTGGGGTGGTTCGGCGCGGCCGGGCCGGAGGAGGAGGGTCGGCGGATCGGCAGCTTCATGCCGTACACCGCCCAGTTCAACGTCACCGGCCAGCCCGCGATCAGCCTTCCGCTGCACTGGACGGAGGACGGGCTGCCGGTCGGCGTGCAGATCGTCGCCGCGTTCGGGCGGGAGGACGTGCTGGTCCGCGTGGCGGCGGCGCTGGAGCAGGCCGCTCCATGGGCCGACCGTCGTCCGCCGGTCTCGGCCTGAGGCCTGCGTCCTCCCCGGCGGGTCGGACCGCGCCTAGACTCCACCCGGGCCACGGGGTGTAGCGCAGCTTGGTAGCGCACCCGCTTTGGGAGCGGGGGGCCGCAGGTTCAAATCCTGTCACCCCGACGAGGTCGTGCTGCGGGAACGCATCCGACCGCTATCCCGTCCCGCCGCGCGCCCTCGCGCCGCCCGTAGACTCGTGGGTCGACGCGGCGCCGTCGAGCACCGAGCGTCCCCACCAGTTGACTTACCGAGGAGCACTGCCGCTGTGAAGAGCACCATCGAGGAACTGGGCCCCACGCGGGTCCGGATGGCGATCGAGGTGGCATGGGGGGACCTGGACCACGCCTTCGGTGAGGTCTACAAGGAGCTGGGCAAGCAGGTCCGGGTCCCCGGCTTCCGCCCCGGCAAGGTCCCCAACCGGGTGCTCGACCAGCGCATCGGCCGTCCCGTCGTCCTCGAGCAGGTCGTCCAGCACGCCATCCCCGAGGTCTACTCCGAGGTCGTCCGCGAGAACCAGGTGCGCGTGCTCGGCCAGCCCGACATCGAGGTGACCAAGCTCGAGGACAACGAGACCCTCGAGTTCACCGCCGAGGTCGACGTCGCCCCGCAGCTCGAGCTCCCGGCGCTGGACTCGCTCGCCGTCACCGTCGACGACGTCGAGGTCACCGACGAGGAGATCGACCAGCAGATCTCGGTCATGCGCGAGCGCTTCGGGATGCTGCAGGCCGTCGAGCGAGCCGCCCAGGACGGCGACTTCGTGTCCATCGACCTCGAGGCCAAGCTCGGCGACGAGGTGCTGGAGGACGGCTCCACGACCGGCATGTCCTACGAGGTCGGCTCCGGCAGCCTCATGGAGGGCCTCGACGACGCCGTCCGCGGGCTGTCGGCCGACGAGTCGAAGACCTTCCAGACGGCGCTGCTCTCCGGCCCGAACGCCGGCGAGACGGCCGACGTCACCGTCACCGTCCGCTCGGTGAAGGAGAAGGAGCTCCCCGAGCTCGACGACGAGTTCGCCTCCACGGCCAGCGAGTTCGACACCCTGGCCGAGCTGCGCGAGGACGTCCGCACCCGGCTGGCCCGCACCAAGGTCCTCCAGCAGGGCGCGCAGGCGCGGGACAAGCTGGTCGAGCACCTGATCGAGACCGTCGAGGTGCCGATCCCGGAGAACCTGGTCGAGCGCGAGATCGAGTGGCGCAACCGCGCCTTCGAGGGTGAGCTGCAGCAGGCCGGCATGGACTGGGACAGCTTCCTGCAGATGTCCGGTGTCGAGAGCCGGGAGGCCTACGACGCCGACCAGCGCAAGAACGTCGAGGAGGCCGTCCGCACGCAGTTCATCCTGGACGCCATCGCCGACGCCCGTGAGGTCACCGTCGACAACGACGACCTGTCGGCGCAGATCATGGCGCAGGCGCAGCGGAACCGGATGAGCCCGGAGCAGTACGCGCAGCAGCTGCAACAGGGCGGCAACATCGCCGAGTTCGTCGCCGACGTCCGCCGCACCAAGACCCTCGCCCAGCTGCTCGAGCAGACGACGATCACCGACGCGTCGGGCAAGAAGGTCGACCTCGAGGCGCTGCGGCCGAAGACGGTGCAGGCTTCCTCGGCCGAGGAGTCCGCCGAGGAGTCGGCCGAGGACGCCGACGCGGCGACCGAGGACACCGAGGACGCCGCCCAGGCCTGAGCGAAGGCCCGCTCCTGATGGACGGGCCGCTCCGACGACGCCGTCCTGCCCCTCGTGGGCAGGGCGGCGTCGCGGCATTCCGGGGTCCGTCGCTGCGCCGACGGCGAACACCGCCCGTACAGGGCATGGGTCGTCGGAGGTGCGCGTTAGGGTCGACAGGACTCAGGCGATTCACCGGGGGTACCGCCACCCCGGGGGCCGTCCAAGCCCTGACCGGCCCGGCAATCCCGTCCACGAGACCGACTGCTCAGACAGTTCAACGGAGGTCACCGCACCCGTGAGCACCCCCCACCCGAACCTCGCGAGCGCACCGATGATGCGCGGCGCCAGCTCGATGATGAACCTCGGCGACTCGGTCTACGAGCGCCTGCTGCGCGAGCGGATCATCTTCCTGGGCACGCAGGTGGACGACGTCATCGCCAACCAGCTCGCCGCCCAGATGCTGCTGCTCTCGGCCGAGGACCCCAAGCGGGACATCCACCTCTACATCAACTCGCCCGGTGGCTCCGTCAGCGCCGGCATGGCCATCTACGACACGATGCAGTTCATCGACTGCGACGTCGCCACCTACGGCATGGGTCTGGCCGCCTCGATGGGCCAGTTCCTGCTGACCGCCGGTACGAAGGGCAAGCGCTACGCCCTGCCGCACGCGCGGATCATGATGCACCAGCCCTCCGCCGGCGTCGGCGGTACGGCGGCGGACATCGCCATCCAGGCCGACCTGTTCCGCCGCACCAAGCAGGAGCTCAACGAGCTGCAGTCCCAGCACACGGGGCAGAGCGTCGAGCAGATCGAGAAGGACTCCGACCGCGACCGCTGGTTCACCGCGCAGGAGGCCCTCGAGTACGGCTTCGTCGATCACGTGGTGAGCAGGGCGACCATGACCGACAGCGCCAACCCGGTCTCCGACAACTGAGCTCCCGAGGACAGACACAGATGAGCTTCCAGATGCCCTCCAGCCGGTACATCCTGCCCTCCTTCGTGGAGCGCACGAGCTACGGCATGAAGGAGTCCAACCCCTACAACAAGCTCTTCGAGGAACGCATCATCTTCCTCGGGGTGCAGATCGACGACGCCTCGGCCAACGACGTCATGGCCCAGCTGATCACGCTGGAGTCCACCGACCCGGACCGCGACATCACGATCTACATCAACTCGCCCGGCGGCTCGTTCACGTCGCTCATGGCGATCTACGACACGATGATGTTCGTCCGCCCGGACATCCAGACCGTGGTCATGGGCCAGGCCGCCTCGGCGGCTGCGGTCCTGCTCGCGGCCGGGACGCCGGGCAAGCGGCTGGCCCTGCCGTACTCCCGCGTGCTGATCCACCAGCCCTCGGGTGAGGCCGGCGGCCAGGTGTCGGACCTGGAGATCCATGCCGCGGAGATCCAGCGGGTGCGCACGCAGATGGAGGAGATCCTCGCGCGGCACACCGGCCGGTCCGCCGAGCAGGTCCGCCAGGACATCGACCGCGACAAGATCCTCACCGCCCAGGAGGCGAAGGACTACGGAATGGTCGACCAGGTGATCCAGAGCCGGAAGCTCAACGCGCTCTCCTCCTGACCCGCGTCGGTACGGGCGGAGGGCGCGCGTGTCGCGTCCTCGGCCCGTACCGTCGAAGGTTCCAGCGGGTCTGGAGGGCACTCCCGCGAGGGGGTGGGATCGAGAGGCGAGCGGTACGGAAGTGGGACAGCCGGCGAGGAACCCGGGTGAGTCATTGCCCGGCCGCGTCGGTGGCGGCAGGTACGTTCGGCGGGCGCCCGAAACCCCGGCCGGAAGCGCCGGGAGGAGAGCCTCGCGGAGCGAGGACGTGCAGGGGCGAACAGCAACGATGACGACGCAGGTTCCTGGCACCAGGCTTGCGATTCCGAGGTGGAGGTCAGCAGGTGGCACGAATCGGTGAGAGCGGTGACCTGCTCAAGTGCTCCTTCTGCGGGAAGAGCCAGAAGCAGGTCAAGAAGCTCATCGCGGGCCCCGGGGTCTACATCTGCGACGAGTGCATCGACCTCTGCAACGAGATCATCGAGGAAGAGCTCTCGGAGTCCTCGGACCTGAAGTTCGACGAGCTGCCCAAGCCCAAGGAGATCCACGATTTCCTCGAGCAGTACGTCATCGGCCAGGACCAGGCCAAGCGGACGCTCTCGGTGGCGGTCTACAACCACTACAAGCGGATCCAGGCCGGCGGCGACCGGGCGTCCCGCGAGGACAGCGTCGAGCTGGCCAAGTCCAACATCCTGCTGATGGGGCCCACCGGGTGCGGCAAGACCCACCTGGCGCAGACCCTCGCCCGGATGCTCAACGTTCCCTTCGCGATCGCCGACGCCACGGCGCTGACCGAGGCCGGCTACGTCGGCGAGGACGTCGAGAACATCCTGCTGAAGCTGATCCAGGCCGCCGACTACGACGTCAAGCGCGCCGAGACCGGCATCATCTACATCGACGAGGTCGACAAGATCGCCCGCAAGAGCGAGAACCCGTCGATCACCCGCGACGTCTCCGGTGAGGGCGTGCAGCAGGCGCTGCTGAAGATCCTCGAGGGGACGACGGCGTCGGTGCCCCCGCAGGGTGGCCGCAAGCACCCGCACCAGGAGTTCATCCAGATCGACACGACGAACGTGCTGTTCATCGTGGGCGGAGCCTTCGCCGGCCTGGACAAGGTCATCGAGGCCCGCACGTCGAAGCAGGGGATCGGCTTCGGCGCCGAGGTGCGCGGCAAGGCCGAGATCGCCGAGGCCAACGCCTTCGCCGAGGTCATGCCCGAGGACCTGCTGAAGTTCGGGATGATCCCGGAGTTCATCGGGCGCCTGCCGGTGATCACCAGCGTGCAGAAGCTCGACCGCGAGGCGCTGATCAACATCCTCACCGAGCCGAAGAACGCCCTGGTGCGCCAGTACCGGAAGCTCTTCGAGCTCGACGGGGTGGAGCTGGAGTTCACCGACGACGCGCTCGAGGCGATCGCCGACCAGGCCATCCTCCGTGGCACCGGCGCCCGCGGGCTCCGCGCGATCATGGAGGAGGTGCTCCAGTCGGTCATGTACGACATCCCCAGTCGCGAGGACGTCGCCTCCGTGGTGATCACCAAGGAGGTCGTGCTGGAGCACGTCAACCCGACGATCGTGCCGCGCAAGCCCACCCGCGAGCGCCGCGAGAAGTCCGCGTAACGCGACCAGCGTCGACGGCCCGTCCCCACCGGGGGCGGGCCGTTTCGCGTGTGCGACGGCACCGTTGAACCTGGGCGACCCAGAGAGGCCCGCGTCCTGGGTCGCCGGGGTTCAACGGTCCAGCAGTCGCCGGCGCACGACGGTCTCGATCTCGCGCCGGCATCCCAGCGGATCGTTGATCAGCCGCTCGTAGCTGAAGCGCAGGACCACCCAGCCCAGCGTGGCGAGTGCGTTGTCGCGGCGCAGATCCCGCTCGCGAGCCTCGCGGCTGCCGTGGAAGGCGGCGCCGTCCAGCTCCACGGCGACCCGGGCCTCCGGCCACGCGGCGTCCAGGTCGGCGGCCCGTCCGTCGGGGAGGACGACCCGGTGCTGCTGGAGGTAGGCCGGCACCGCCGGTGGGCCCGGGAGCACGTGCTGCACCCCGAAGATCTCCAGCTCGCTCTGGCACCCGCGTCCGATCAGCTCGAGCAGCGCGACCAGCTCCGCTCGACCGGCATGGCGCGGCATCCGGTCCGACTCACGCCGTACCGCCGGGGCCCGGACTTCCCGGGTCCGCACCGCCTCGATGACCGCCTGCCGCACCAGGGAGCGTTCGGCTTCCGCGCGCTCGTTCCGGACGGGCGACCACGCCCACGACCACGCGTCGACGAGACTCCGCGCCGGCTCGACGACCTCGAGGCCGTCGCAGCGGATCGTGGCGAGACGCCGTCCTGAGCGGTGGACCCAGACGTCCGGGGCGTCGCGGAGGCAGCGCTCGAGCCCGACCGTCACGTGCAGCGGTCCGGCGGTCCGGCGAACGAGCCCCGCCGCGGTGAGCGCGGACAGGTGGCTCAACGGTGCATCCGCGTACAGGGTCGCCGCCCGCGCACGGTCCTCCCACCGCTGCGTGCGGTCGGGCAGCGCGACTACACCCGGCGCCACCAGCAGCAGCTCACCCGCGGCCAACCAGCGTCCGACGGTGCTGGTGCTGGCGGACGCGGCGACGTCCGAGCGGCGCGCGACGCCCTGGGGGAGGAGGTCGACCGGCCGGGGCACCCTGACAGGCTGGCCGACCGGCGGGACTCGCCGCTGGCGGCCTGTGGACGGGGGAACCGTTGAACCCCCGCGACCCACGACGGGCCCGGCGGCGGGTCGCCGGGGTTCAACGGTCGGAGGGCCGCCGAACGAACCGCGGGGAGGTCCAGTCGGTGTTGTCGACGACGACGTCGGCCCGGTCCCACGGCCCGCAGGCGTCGAAGTACAGCCGCTGCCCGCCCACGTACCGCGCCATTGCCGGATCGTCGGGATCGGCCGGCGTTCCGTCGCGAACCGCCATCCGGGCCGCGGTGACCGCGAAGGGCACGTCCAGCCAGACGGAGAAGTCCCAATGGTCGACGAGCTCGTCACGGTGCAGGAACAGCCCGTCGATCACGACGACCGCACCCGGCGGAACGGCGACCCGCGGCTCGTCGACCCGACGGTCGGTGGCCAGGTCGTGCCAGCGCAGCCGGACAGGGGCACCGGCACGCAGCGGATAGAGCAGCTCGCGCTCCAAGGCCGGGTAGTCGTAGGAGTCGAGCCAGAAGCCCTCGGAAGAGCGGCGACCGCGTCGGTAGCGGACCCCCCGAGACCGGTGGAAGTCGTCCACGCTCGCCCGGACCGCTGGTCGGCCGCACGCAGGGAGCGCTGCGGCGAGCTGATCGGCGAAGACCGTCTTGCCGGCGCCGTCCACCCCGTCGATCGCGACCACGACGTGTTCGCCCCCGCGGTCGGGCACCCGCGCCGCCAGCTCCGCGAACCGCGCGGCGCTGCCCTCCGACCCTTGAACCCCGGCGACCCGCGATGGGGCAGACCGTGGGTCGTCCGGGTTCAACGGTCCGGCCGGGCGGTCAGGCGTCGACAGGGGCGAGGACGACGTCGACGGTGAGCGGGCCCTCGCCGGCGACGACCGACAGCGTGGCGATCCGGCCGGCGTCGACGAGGTCGGCGCGTGCCGCCTCGATCAGCGCCACCTGCGACTCCGGCGCGATGACCGTCGCGGTCTCCACGTCGGCGCGCATCGACACCTTCGCGTCCGACTTCGCCTTCCGGACACCCGCGAGCGCATCCGCGGCGGCGCTCACCACGGCCGGGTCGCCGTCCGCGGGCAGCGCGGAAGCGACCGGCCACGCGGCGCGGTGCACCGAGCCGGACTGCCACCAGGACCAGACCTCCTCGGTCACGAACGGCAGCACCGGGGCGAACAGCCGCAGCTGCACCTCCAGCGCCACCGCCAGCGCCGCCTGCGCGGACGCGGCCTCCGGCCCGGAGCCGTAGGCGCGGGACTTCACCAGCTCCACGTAGTCGTCGCAGAACGACCAGAAGAACGTCTCGCTGACCTCGAGCGCGCGGGTGTAGTTGTAGGCCTCCATAGCCGCCGTCGCCTCGTCGACCACGCGACCCAGCGCGGTGAGCAGGCCGAGATCGATCGGCTCGGTCACCTGCTCCACGGTCGACGACGCCGAGGCGCCGAGCCCCAGCACGAACTTGCCGACGTTGAGGATCTTCATCGCCAGCCGGCGGCCGACCTTCATCTGCGTCTCGTCGAACGGCGAGTCGGCACCCGGGCGCGCACCCGCGGCACGCCAGCGCACGGCGTCGGTGCCGTAGCGCTCCAGGACGTCGATCGGCGTGGTCGCGTTGCCCTTCGACTTCGACATCTTCTTGCGGTCGGGGTCGACGACGAACCCGGAGATGGCCGCGTGCGACCACGGCACCGCGCCGAACTCGTAGTGCGAGCGCACGACGGTGGAGAACAGCCAGGTGCGGATGATGTCGTGCGCCTGCGGCCGGAGGTCCATCGGGAAGACGGCGGCGAACAGCTCCGGGTCGGTGTCCCAGCCCGAGGCGACCTGCGGCGACAACGACGACGTCGCCCAGGTGTCCATGACGTCGGGATCGGCCATGAACCCACCCGGCTTGCCGCGCTGGGACTCGTCGAAGCCCGGCGGCACGTCGGAGGACGGGTCCACCGGGAGCGACTCGGCGGAGGCCAGGATCGGCTCGTCGTGGATCGGCTCGCCCTCGGCGTCCAGCCGGTACCAGACCGGGAACGGAACGCCGAAGAACCGCTGCCGGCTGATCAGCCAGTCGCCGTTGAGGCCCTCGACCCAGTTCTCGTAGCGGTGCCGCATGTGCTCGGGCACCCACTGGATCTCGCGGCCGCGGGCGACCAGGGCATCGCGCAGGTCGCCGTCCCGGCCGCCGTTGCGGATGTACCACTGCCGCGTGGTGACGATCTCGAGCGGGCGGTCGCCCTTCTCGTAGAACTTGACCGGGTGCGTGATCGGCTTCGGGTCGCCCTCCAGGTCACCGGACTCCCGGAGCAGCTCGACGATCCGCTGCTGCGCGCTGAACGACGTCTTGCCGGCCAGCTCGTCGTAGGGCTGCGCGGGCACACCCGGCGGCGGCTCGGCGAGGAAGCGGCCGTCCCAGCCGATGACGGCGCGCGTCGGCAGCTGCAGCTCGCGCCACCAGATGACGTCGGTCAGGTCGCCGAACGTGCAGATCATCGCGATGCCCGAGCCCTTGTCCTTCTCGGCCAGGCGGTGCGCCACGACGGGCACCTCGACGTCGAACAGCGGCGTCCGCACGGTCTGCCCGAACAGCGGCTGGTAGCGCTCGTCGTCCGGGTGCGCCACGAGGGCCACGCAGGCGGGCAGCAGCTCGGGGCGGGTGGTCTCGATGACGACCGGGCCGGCCGGGCCGGCGAAGGAGACCCGGTGATAGGCGCCGGGGCGCTCGCGGTCCTCGAGCTCGGCCTGCGCGACGGCGGTCCGGAAGCTCACGTCCCACAGGGTCGGCGCCTCCTGGGCGTAGGCCTCGCCGCGGGCCAGGTTGCCGAGGAACATCTTCTGCGCCGTGGCCCGGGAGCGCTCGGAGATCGTGCGGTAGACGTTCGACCAGTCCACCGAGAGCCCGACGCGGCGCCAGAGCTTCTCGAACTCGGCCTCGTCGGCCTCGGTGAGCTGCATGCACAGCTCGACGAAGTTGCGCCGCGAGACCGGCACCTGGTCCTTGCCCGGCTTGGCGGGCGGTTCGAAGGTCGGGTCGTAGGGGAGCGCGGGGTCGCAGCGCACGCCGTAGTAGTTCTGCACCCGGCGCTCGGTCGGCAGGCCGTTGTCGTCCCAGCCCATCGGGTAGTAGACGTGCTTGCCGCGCATGCGCTGGTAGCGGGCGACGAAGTCGGTGTGCGTGTAGCTGAACACGTGCCCGACGTGCAGCGAGCCGGACGCCGTCGGCGGGGGAGTGTCGATCGAGTAGATCTGCTCCCGGGGAGCCTGCAGCGCGGCGGCACGGTCGAAGGCGTAGGTGTCCTCGGCCGCCCAGCGCTGGACCCACTTCTCCTCGAGCCCGTCGATCGTCGGCTTCTCGGGTACGCCACCGCCGGCTCCCGGGGCCGCAGCGTCCGGGGTGCGAATGTCGGTGGTCATGCGCTTCATCGTAGGTAGTGGACCCCTGGCATCCTGAGCAGGATGAGCAGCAGCAGCACCGGTGACATGGCCCGGGTCGAGAAGGAGCTGCTGGCGCGGTGGCCGGAGAGCCGCCTGGAGCCCTCCCTGACCCGGATCTCGGCCCTGGTCGACCTCCTCGGGTCGCCGCACCGGGCCATGCCGGTCATCCAGGTCGCGGGCACGAACGGCAAGACGACGACGGCGCGCATGATCGACGAGCTGCTGCGCGGGTTCGGCCTGCGCGTCGGCCGTTTCACCAGCCCGCACCTGGAGTCGATGCGGGAGCGGATCGTCCTCGACGGCGAACCGGTGAGCGCCGAGCGGTTCGTCGAGACCTACGCCGACATCGCGCCCTACGTGCAGATGGTCGATGCCGGCGGCGAGCACCCCATGAGCTTCTTCGAGGTCATGGTCGGCATGGCCTACGCGCTGTTCGCCGACGCCCCGGTGGACGTCGCCGTCGTCGAGGTGGGCATGGGCGGCACCTGGGACGCGACCAACGTGGCCGATGCGCGGGTCGCCGTCGTCACCCCGGTCGCGATGGACCACGCCGAGTACCTCGGGCCCGACGTCGCCACCATCGCCGGGGAGAAGGCCGGGATCATCAAGGCCGACGCGATCGCCGTGCTCGCCCACCAGCAGCCCGGCGCGCTCGACGCCCTGATCCGGCGCGCCGTCGAGATGGACGTCGTCGTCGCACGCGAGGGCACCGAGTTCGGGGTCCTCGAGCGCCGGGTCGCCGTCGGCGGGCAGCAGGTGCGGCTGCAGGGCCTGGGCGGTGAGTACGAGGAGGTCTACCTCCCGCTGTTCGGCGCGCACCAGGCGCAGAACGCCGCCACCGCGCTGGCCGCCGTCGAGGCGTTCCTGGGTGCCGGGGCCGCGACCGGGCCGATCGAGCAGGAGACGGTCCGGGCGGCGTTCGCCGCCGTCCGCTCGCCCGGCCGGCTGGAGCGCGTGCGCACCAGCCCCACCGTGCTGGTCGACGCCGCCCACAACCCCGCGGGGATGACGGCGACGGTCGAGGCGATCCGCGAGTCCTTCGACTTCACCCGCCTGGTCGGGGTGGTCGGGGCCGTCCGCGGCAAGGACGTCGCCGGGATGCTGGCCGCGCTCGAGGAGCTCTGCGCCGAACTGGTGGTCACCCAGAACAGCTCGGAGCGCGCGCTGCCCGCCGACGAGCTGGGCGCGCTGGCCGTCGACGTGTTCGGTGCCGACCGGGTCAGCGTCCAGCCGGTGCTGGGCGAGGCGGTCTCCGAGGCGATCGAGCTGGCCGAGGCGGGCCGGGACGACGCCCTGGGCGGCTCCGGTGTCCTCGTCACCGGCAGCGTGATCACCGCGGGGGAGGCCCGCGCCCTCCTGTCGGGACGCCGTCCGTGAGGGCGGCCGACCCGGTGCGGGCCGGCCGGGCACTGGGTGGGGCCGCCGCGGCGATCCTGGTGCTCGAGGGCATCGCCGTGCTGTTCGTGCCCCGGGGCATCGCACCGACCGAGGGGCTGGGCGCGTTCCGGTTGACGGTGCTGATCTCCCTGGCGCTGCTGCTGATCCTGGCCAGCGGCATCCAGCGGCGCGAACGAGGTCTGCACATCGGGACCGCGCTGCAGGTGCCCCTGCTGCTCACCGGCCTGATGACCGGCGCGATGTGGTTCGTGGGCGGCGTCTTCGTGCTCATCTGGCTCTACCTGCTGCAGGTGCGCAAGGAACTCCTCGGCTCCATGTTCGGGCCGGTCCCGGTTCCCGGTGAGGACGACGGCGACGGGGCGGCGGCGGCCACCACGTAGGCTGCCGCCCCGTGACCGAACGCACCCTCGTCCTCGTCAAGCCCGACGGCGTCGCCCGTGGCCTCGTCGGCGAGGTGATCACCCGCCTGGAGCGCAAGGGCCTGCGGCTGGTCGCTGCCGAGCTGCGCACGCTGACCGCCGACGTGGCCGAGACCCACTACGCCGAGCACCGCGAGCGGCCGTTCTTCGGCTCGCTGGTCGAGTTCATCACCAGCGGCCCGCTGATGGCACTGGTCGTCGAGGGGCCGCGGGCCATCGAGGCGTTCCGCGCGCTGGCCGGCGCCACCGACCCGGTCAAGGCCGGTCCGGGCACCATCCGCGGCGACTTCGCCCTCGAGGTGCAGAACAACATCGTGCACGGCTCGGACTCGCCCGAGTCCGCCGCCCGCGAGATCGGCCTGTTCTTCCCCGACCTGGGCTGAATACCGACGAGATCTGCACACTCGTCCCCATCGGGCGCCTGACGCAGGCGAGTGTGCAGATCTCGCGCACGTCGTGGGCGGGGGCGCCGCCGGGAGCGGCGGCTACCCTGGACGGGTCATGACTGCTGAGCTCCGCACGACCACAGGCGAGTCGCTCTACCCGCGGCTCGAGCCCCTGCTGGCCCAGGTCCAGAAGCCCATCCAGTACGTCGGTGGTGAGCTCAACGCCCAGGTGAAGCCCTGGGACGCCGCCGCCGTCCACTGGGCGCTGATGTATCCCGACGCCTACGAGGTGGGGCTGCCGAACCAGGGCCTGATGATCCTCTACGAGGTGCTCAACGAGCGGTCCGACGCCCTGGCCGAGCGCACGTACGCGGTCTGGCCGGACCTCGCCGCCCTGATGCGCGAGAACGGCGTCCCGCAGTTCACCGTCGACGGGCACCGCGCCGTCGCCGACTTCGACCTGCTCGGCGTCAGCTTCGCCACCGAACTCGGCTACACCAACCTGCTCGAGGCGCTCGACCTCGCCGGCGTCCCCCTCCACGCGATCGACCGCGACGAGAGCCACCCGGTGGTCGTCGCCGGCGGGCACGCCGCGTTCAACCCCGAGCCGGTGGCCGACTTCGTCGACTGCGCCGTCCTCGGCGACGGCGAGCAGGCCGTCGGCGACATCACCGACGTCGTCAAGGCGTGGAAGGAGCAGGGGCGCCCCGGTGGGCGCGAGGAGCTGCTCGCCCGCCTGGCCCGGATCGACGGCGTCTACGTGCCACGCTTCTACGCGGTCTCCTACGGGCCGGACGGCGCCATCGCCGCCGTCACGCGCACCCGGGACGACGTGCCGGAGAAGGTCGGCAAGCGCACGGTCATGGACCTCGACGAGTGGCCCTACCCGAAGCAGCCGCTGGTGCCGCTGGCCGAGAGCGTCCACGAGCGCATGAGCGTGGAGATCTTCCGCGGCTGCACCCGGGGCTGCCGGTTCTGCCAGGCCGGGATGATCACCCGCCCGGTGCGCGAACGCACGATCACCGGCATCGGCTCGATGGTCGACCAGGGGCTCAAGGCAACCGGCTACGAGGAGGTGGGGCTGCTCTCGCTGAGCAGCGCCGACCACTCCGAGATCGGCCAGCTCGCCAAGCAGCTCGCCGACCGGTACGAGGGCACCAACACCAGCCTCAGCCTGCCGAGCACCCGGGTCGACGCCTTCAACGTCACGCTGGCCAACGAGCTGTCCCGCAACGGCCGGCGCAGCGGGCTCACCTTCGCCCCCGAGGGTGGCAGCGAGCGCATCCGGCGGGTGATCAACAAGACGGTGTCCAAGGAGGACCTCGTCCGCACGGTCACCACCGCCTACGCCAACGGGTGGACCCAGGTGAAGCTCTACTTCATGTGCGGTCTGCCCACGGAGACCGACGAGGACGTCCTGGAGATCGCCGACCTCGCGGTCGAGGTGATCAAGGCGGGCCGGGAGGCCAGCGGCCGCAAGGACATCCGCTGCACCGTCTCGATCGGCGGGTTCGTGCCCAAGCCGCACACGCCCTTCCAGTGGGCGGCGCAGGCCAGCGCGGACACCATCGACCATCGGCTTCGGGTGCTGCGGCAGAAGATCAACGAGGACCGGCGCATCGGCCGCTCCATCGGCCTGCGCTACCACGACGGCAAGCCGGGCGTGATCGAGGGCCTGCTCTCCCGGGGCGACCGCCGCGTCGGCCGGGTCATCGAGCGGGTGTGGCGCGAGGGTGGCCGGTTCGACGGCTGGAGCGAGCACTTCTCCTTCGACCGCTGGACGACGGCGGCGGCGGAGGAGCTGGCGGCCTGGGGCGTCGACCTGGACTGGTACACCACCCGCGAGCGCACCGAGCACGAGATCCTTCCCTGGGACCACCTGGACTCCGGGCTGGACAAGGAGTGGCTCTGGGAGGACTGGCAGGCCGCCATCTCCGAGGACGAGGTCGCCGACTGCCGGTGGACCCCCTGCTACGACTGCGGTGTCTGCCCGACCATGGGGACCGAGATCCAGATCGGCCCCACCGGCCGCACCCTGCTGCCGCTCACGGTCGTCTGATGGCCCGTCAGCCCACGGGCCCGCCGCCGCCGCCGACGGTCCAGAGGCTCCGCATCCGCTACGCCAAGCGCGGCCGGCTCCGCTTCGCCAGCCACCGCGACCTCGCCCGCACCCTGGAGCGGGCACTGCGCCGCGCGCGGGTGCCGATGGCGTTCTCCGCGGGCTTCAGCCCCCACCCCAAGATCTCCTACCTCGGCGCCGCGCCCACCGGTGCGGCCAGCGAGGCGGAGTACGTGGAGATCGGGCTGTCGGTCCGGTGCGACCCCGAGGAGGTGCGCACCGCCCTGGACGCCGCCCTGCCCGAGGACGTCGCCGTCGTCGAGTGCGTCGAGGCGGGGGAGGGGACCGGCTCGCTGGCCGACCGGATCGACGCCGCGGTCTGGCGGGTCGAGCTGCCCGGCGTCGACCTGGCCGAGCTCGCACCGGCGCTGGAGAAGTTCCTGGCCGCCGACGTGGTGACCGTCGCCAAGCGCACGAAGAACGGCCTCAAGGACGTCGACGCGCGCGTGGCCGTGACCAGCGCGTCTGCGTCGGCAGGGGCCGGTTGTGCCATACTGCACATGGTCGTCCGGCAGGTGACGCCCGCCGTACGACCCGATGACGTGTTGGCCGCCCTGGCTGCCGTCGCCGACCTGCGCCCGCCGTTGCCCCCCCGGGCCGTGCGTGAGGCGCAGGGCCGGCTCGACGACACCGGGACCGTGGCCGATCCGCTCGGTCCTGACCGCACGGCAGGTGTTCCCCACACGGGAGCGCACGCGGGGGTCTGACCGGCCGGAGGCCCACGGAGGCCACGCGACGTCGCCGCGACACGGCTGCCAGACGTGCCGCACCCGCTCCGGGCCACCCCGATCCGGGCACCGCAGACCCCGCACCACGCAGACCCCGCAGACCAGTACCACCCGCACCACCGCACCCAGCAGCACCGGGCGCGCGCACCACAGCAGTCCGGCTCCCCGCCGCGGCAACCGTCGCGCGAGAGCCGCCCACAGACTTCGCAGGACGAGCCGGTCGCCGTACCCCGTGCGATGGCTCGCCCCGCCCCAACCCCGTGCTCCTGCGCGGCCGCCAGCTCATGGCGCCCGGGAGCGCATGAGGAGGCGAGAGCCCTCGTGAACGACATCGACAACTCGGACGAGACCACCGCGAACAGCCAGGTCGACCCCGGAGCCGGCCAGGAACCGGCGGAGGTGACGGAGGTGCCCGCGGTCTCCGAGGACTCCTCGGTCCCCGAGGAGGACGAGGAGGAGACGGCTGACGACGCCGTCGCCGAGCCGGCCGCCGCGGAACCCGATCCGGAGCCCGAGGAGCCGGCCGGCCCCCGGTTCGGCGCGCAGTTCAGCTCGCCGGAGCCGACCGCCGTGGTCGCCCGTCCCCGTCGCCGGGCCACCCGCCCCGCTGCGGCGCCCGATCCCGACGCCGTCGAACCGGTGGCGCCTGCGGCCCCCGCCGCTGCCGTGCCGGCCTTCGTCAGCTTCGTCGCCCCGCCCGTCGACGTGCCGCCGGCCCCGCGTCGTCGCAGCCGCCGCCCGGCGGAGTCGCCCGACGGCGAGCAGGACGCGACCGAGACCCCCGACGTGCTCGAGGACGACGCCGAGCCGGCCCGCCCCCGCCAGCGCTCGCGCCGCCGACCCGCGGGGGAGCAGGCAGCCGAGGAGACCGACAAGGCCGAGGACACCGACAGCGACGACGAGAGCGGCGGCTCCGAGGACGACGGCGACTCCGCCGACGGCTCGGGCAGCCGCCGGCGCCGGCGCGGTCGCCGGGGCCGCGGCCGTGGCCGCACCGGTGAGGACTCCGGCGACGGCGACGACGACAGCGCCGACGAGCCGACCGCCGGGAACGACGGCGACGAGTCGGGCGACGACGGCGACGACGAGCAGGACGGCGACTCCGAGGAGGGCGGCACCGGCTCGGGCACGCGCCGCCGGCGTCGCCGCCGCCGTCGCAGCGGTGGGGGACTGAACGGATCCGACGGCTCTACCGATGACGCTGACGACGACGACCGGCCCGAGCGGGCCGGCCGCAACGGCCGCACGACGAGCGACGACGACGTCCGCGGCGTCGCCGGCTCCACGCGCCTGGAGGCCAAGCGCCAGCGCCGTCGCGACGGCCGCGACACCGGCCGCAAGCGCGCTCCGATCCTGACCGAGAGCGAGTTCCTGGCCCGCCGCGAGGCCGTCGACCGCACGATGGTCATCCGCCAGCGGGGCGAGCGCACCCAGATCGCCGTCCTCGAGGACGACGTGCTGGTCGAGCACTACGTGACCCAGGCGCAGGCGACCTCGTTCGCCGGCAACGTCTACCTCGGCCGCGTCCAGAACGTGCTGCCCTCGATGGAGGCGGCGTTCGTCGACATCGGCAAGGGGCGCAACGCCGTCCTCTACGCCGGCGAGGTCAACTGGGACGCCGCCGGCCTCTCGGGCAAGCAGCGCTCGATCGAGACCGCGATGAAGTCCGGCGACAAGGTGCTGGTGCAGGTCACCAAGGATCCGATCGGGCACAAGGGCGCCCGGCTCACCCAGCAGATCAACCTGCCCGGCCGCTTCCTGGTCTACGTGCCCGGCGGCTCGATGACCGGCATCAGCCGCAAGCTGCCCGACACCGAGCGCACCCGCCTCAAGGACATCCTCAAGCGGATCGTCCCCGAGGACGCCGGCGTCATCATCCGGACCGCCGCCGAGGGTGTCTCCGAGGAGGAGCTCACCCGCGACGTCAACCGGCTCAAGGCGCAGTGGGACGTCATCAAGCAGAAGTCGGAGTCGACCTCCAGCGCGCCGACGCTGCTCTACGGCGAGCCGGACCTGGCGATCCGGGTCATCCGCGACGTCTTCAACGAGGACTTCAAGGAGCTCGTGGTCCAGGGCGACGACGCCTGGGACACCGTCGAGGCCTACGTCGCGCACGTCTCGCCGGAGCTCAGCCCGCGGCTGACCCGCTACACGGGGGAGGGCGACGTCTTCCGCGACCTGCGGATCGACGAGCAGCTGATGAAGGCGCTCGACCGCAAGGTGTGGCTGCCCTCGGGCGGCTCGCTGGTCATCGACCGCACCGAGGCGATGACGGTCGTCGACGTCAACACCGGCAAGTTCGTCGGCTCCGGGGGCAACCTCGAGCAGACCGTCACGCGCAACAACATGGAGGCCGCGGAGGAGATCGTCCGCCAGCTCCGGCTGCGCGACATCGGCGGCATCATCGTCATCGACTTCATCGACATGGTGCTCGAGAGCAACCGCGACCTCGTGCTGCGGCGGCTCACCGAGTGCCTGGGCCGCGACCGCACCAAGCACCAGGTCGCGGAGGTCACCTCACTGGGCCTGGTCCAGATGACCCGCAAGCGCGTCGGTCAGGGCCTCCTCGAGGTCTTCTCCGAGCCGTGCGACCACTGTCGCGGCCGCGGGATCATGGTCCACACCGACCCGGTCGACGAGAAGCGTCGCGGTGGCGGTGGCGGCGGTGGCAACTCCGGCGGCAACGGCTCCGGCGGCGACCGCTCCGGCAAGGGTGACAACGGCGGTGGGAACCGGCGGGACCGCTCGGGCAAGGGCGACACCGGCGGCGCCAAGGACGAGGCCGCCGCCGACCAGGCACCCAAGGAGAACGAGCCGACCGCGGAGGCCGGCGACGGCGAGGCGCCCGAGGGCGGGCGCAGTGGACGGCGCAACCGAGGCCGTCGCAACCGTGGGCAGTCGGGCGAGGAGCGTGCCGCGGAGGACGCCGCCGTCGTGACCGGGGCCGAGGACGCGGACGAGCCGTCGACCACGGAGGAGGAGCCCGCGACCGCGGACGCCGCCCCCGAGGCGGCGCCTGCCGAGGCCACCCCCGCCGAGGCCGCGCCGGCCGAGCCCGAGCAGGTCGTGGTTCCGCCGCTGCCGGTGGCTCCGGCCACGCCCGACGCGGAGACCCGGTCGTCCGTCGAGCC
>NZ_HG931173.1:495281-685984 GCF_000582785.1 Candidatus Blastococcus massiliensis AP3 | reverse complement strand
GCCCCAGGACCCCGCGCCCGCCGAGGAGGCGGCCGCTCCGGTGGGCGACCGCGCCGTCGGCGGGCGGCCAGCCGGCCGGCCGGACCGCCGGTCTCCTGACGGTCGCGGGAGTGACGAACGCCTGATCGGCCGGTGTCGACCGGCCCCGCGCCGCTCGGGTACGCTGGTCGGGTTGCATCGCCACCGCGCGGGCGCCTCCGGGTGCCGCCGGGTCAGGCGTCCGCAGCCCGTCCAGCACCCGGCGCCCGATCGGTCGTGCGCGCCGGACAGACAGCTGGACACGAACAAGCTAACGAGGAGTCAGTGGTGTACGCAGTGGTGAAGGCCGGTGGCAGCCAGCACAAGGTGGCCGTGGGCGACACGTTCACGATCAACCGCCTGCAGGGTGCGGCCGGCGACAGCGTCGCCCTGCCGGCGATCCTGCTGGTCGACGGCGACACCGTCACCAGCGACGCCGCGGCCCTCGCGAAGGTGACCGTGACCGGCGAGATCGTCGAGCACGCCAAGGGCCCGAAGATCCGCATCCACAAGTTCAAGAACAAGACCGGGTACCACAAGCGGCAGGGGCACCGTCAGCCCCTGACCAGCGTCGTGGTCCGCGACATCTCGAAGGGCTGACGCCGACATGGCACACAAGAAGGGCGCATCGTCCTCCCGCAACGGTCGCGACTCGAACGCGCAGCGCCTCGGCGTCAAGCGCTTCGGCGGCCAGGTGGTGAAGGCCGGCGAGATCATCGTGCGTCAGCGCGGAACCCACTTCCACCCGGGCCTGGGTGTCGGTCGCGGTGGCGACGACACGCTGTTCGCGCTCGCTCCGGGCTCGGTCACCTTCGGCACGCGGCGGGGGCGGAAGACCGTCTCCATCACCGCCGTCGAGGCCTAGTCACCCGAACGATCCGCTCACGAGCGCACGGGCCGGACGGTCCGTGCGCTCGTGGCGCTTCGAGGGTGAACTGACATGGCCGCATTCGTCGACCGGGTAGTCGTGCACGTCGCCGCGGGCAACGGCGGGCACGGCGTCTCCTCGGTCCACCGGGAGAAGTTCAAGCCCCTCGGTGGACCCGACGGCGGCAACGGCGGCGACGGCGGCGACGTCGTCCTCGAGGTCGATCCCAGCGTGCACACGCTGCTGGACTTCCACCACCGACCGCACCAGAAGGCCGGCAACGGCCGGCCCGGCGAGGGCAGCAATCGGCACGGCGCGCGCGGCGAGGAGAAGGTGCTGCGCGTCCCCGCCGGCACCGTCGTCAGCACTCCGGACGGCCGGGTCATCGCCGACCTCGTCGGCGCCGGCACGCGCGTCGTGCTCGCCAAGGGCGGCAAGGGCGGGCTCGGCAACGCCGCACTGGCCAACTCCCGCCGCAAGGCGCCCGGCTTCGCGCTGCTCGGCGAGCCCGGCGAAGCCTTCGACGCGGTCATCGAGCTCAAGAGCATCGCCGATGTCGGCCTGGTCGGGTTCCCGTCGGCGGGCAAGTCGTCACTGGTCGCGGCGATGTCGTCCGCCCGGCCCAAGATCGCCGACTACCCGTTCACCACGCTGGTGCCCAACCTCGGCGTGATCCGCTCCGGCGACACCGTCTACACGATGGCCGACGTCCCCGGCCTGATCCCGGGCGCCTCCACGGGCAAGGGCCTGGGTGTGCAGTTCCTCCGCCACGTCGAGCGCTGCGCCGTCCTGGTGCACGTCGTCGACATGGCGACGATGGAGCCCGGACGCGACCCGGAGAACGACATCGCGGCCCTCGAGCACGAGCTGGCCGAATACGGTGGCGACGAGCTCGACCTGGTGGGACGGTTGCGCATCGCCGTCCTGAACAAGATCGACGTCCCCGACGCCCGCGAGCTGGTGGATCTCGTCCGCACCTCGCTGGAGGAGCGCGGGCTGGACGTCCACCCGGTCAGCGCGGCCACCGGGGAGGGCCTCAAGGAGTTCGGCTTCGCGCTCGCCGCCGCCGTCGAGGCGCACCGGGCGAGCCTGCCGCCCATGGAGCCGGCCCGTGTCACGGTCACCCCGAAGGCGGTCGACGACACCGGGTTCACCGTCGAGCGGGACACCGAGTTCGACACGGGTGGCTTCGTCGTGCACGGCGTCCGGCCCGAGCGCTGGGTGCGGCAGACCGACTTCAGCAACGACGAGGCCGTGGGCTTCCTCGCCGACCGGCTCAACCGGCTCGGGGTCGAGGAGGAGCTCGCCAAGGCCGGCGCCCTGCCGGGCGACGCGGTCACCATCGGCGGCGTGACCTTCGACTGGATGCCTACGCTGCCGGCCGGGACGCTCACGGTCGAGGAATCCGCGGGCCTGGGCGGCCGCGGCACGGACGCCCGGATCGACGCCCCGCACCGCGTGCGGGCCGAGGAACGACTGGCGGCCAAGCGGGCCCGCCGCATCCCCTACGAACTCGGCGAGGAGACGTGGACCGACGAGGACCTGCCGCCCGAGGCGCAGGACGACGTCCCGTGACGACGGCCGACCGCGGCACCGTCGCCGGTGCCCGCCGCGTCGTGGTCAAGGTCGGGTCCTCCTCGCTGACCACGGTGCCGGGCGGGCTGGACACCGAGCGGCTGACCGCGCTGGTCGACGTCCTGGGCGCCGCCCGGACCGCCGGCCGCGAGGTCGTGCTCGTCTCCTCCGGCGCGATCGCGGCAGGCCTGGCCCCGCTCGGCCTGGACGGGCGGCCTCGTGACCTCGCCACCGCCCAGGCCGCGGCGAGCGTCGGGCAGCTCCGGCTGGTGCAGACCTACGCCGACGCCTTCGCCGCCCACGGCGTGACCGTCGGCCAGGTGCTGCTCACCGCCGACGACCTCACCCGGCGCAGCCACTACCGCAACGCGCACCGCACCGTCGAGCGCCTGCTCTCCCTCGGCGTGCTGCCGGTCGTCAACGAGAACGACACGGTGGCGACGGAGGAGATCCGGTTCGGCGACAACGACCGGCTGGCCGCGCTGGTCGCCCACCTCGCCCAGGCCGATGCGCTGGTGCTGCTCTCCGACGTCGACGGCGTCTACGACGGCGACCCGCGCTCGGGTCCTGCCGCGCTGCTGGACACGGTGGACGCCCCCGGGGACCTGGCCGCCGTGACGCTCGGCTCGGCCCGGCGCAACGGCGTCGGCACCGGTGGCATGGCGACCAAGGTGGAAGCCGCCCTGCTCGCCGCGCACGCCGGCGTCCCCGTCGTCGTCACGTCGGCCGCCCAGGCCGGCGCGGCGCTGGCGGGGGAGCGGGTGGGCACGTTCTTCCGACCGATGGGCCGGCGGCCCAGCGCGCGCCAGTTCTGGCTGCGCTACGCCAGCCGCCCGCGCGGCCGGCTGACCCTGGACGACGGCGCGGTCCAGGCCGTGCGCGAGCGCCACGCCTCCCTGCTGGCCGCGGGGATCACCGCGGTGTCCGGCGAGTTCGTGGCCGACGACCCGGTCGAGCTGGTCGGACTCGACGGCTCGGTCGTCGCCCGCGGCCTGGTCGCCTACGACGCCACCGAGCTGCCGGCACTGCTGGGCCGCAAGAGCGGCGACCTGCCGCCGGAGTACCGCCGCGAGGTCGTCCACCGCGACGAGATGGTGCTGGTCGGCGGCCGAGAGACCGGCTGAGAGACTGCTCCGGTGACCATCCGTCCCATCCGAGAGCTCGGTGATCCGGTCCTGCGCACGCCGGCCGACGAGGTGCGCGCCTTCGACGGCTGGCTGGCCACGCTGGTCCGCGACCTCGAGGAGACCGTCGACCACCCGGGCCGGGCCGGGCTGGCCGCCCCGCAGATCGGCGTGAGCGTCCGGGTCTTCTCGTACAACATCGACGGCGTCATCGGGCACATGGTGAACCCGGTGATCACCGAGCTGTCCGAGGAGATCCAGGACGGCGACGAGGGCTGCCTGTCCGTGCCCGGCATCTGGGCGCCGACGGTGCGGGCTCAGCACGCCGTCGTCGACGGGTTCGACGTCCGGGGCGAGCCGCTGCGGCTCGAGGGCGAGGGCCTCATGGCCCGGTGCCTGCAGCACGAGGTCGACCACCTCGACGGCAAGGTCTTCCTGGACCGGCTCACCGGCGAGGCGCGCAAGTCCGCGCTGCGCGCGCTCCGCTCGCGCTGACCCGCCGCGGGGTCAGTCCCCGGTCGAGCAGTCGGCGCAGGTGCCGAAGAGCTCGACCCGGTGCCGCACGTCGGTGAACCCGTGCTCCGTGGCCACCCGGCCCGCCCAGCGCTCCACCGGCGGGTCGGCGACCTCCACGGCCCGGCCGCAGTCGCGGCAGACCAGGTGGTGGTGGTGCTGCACCGTGGAGCAGCGGCGGTAGGCGGCCTCGCCGTCGTCGCCGCGCAGGACGTCGATGCGCCCGTCCTCCACGAGCACCTGCAGACCGCGGTAGACCGTGGCCAGCCCGACGCGCTCCCCGCGATCGGCCAGGAGGCCGTGCAGTTCCTGGGCGGTGCGGAAGCCGTCGAGGTCCTCCAGGAGCGCCAGGAGAGCACTGCGCTGCCGCGTCGGCGGCCGTGCGGGCGGATCGGTGGCGGCGGAGCGGCTCACCGGGCACTCCCCGTGCCGGACTGCGGTGCGGGCACGGAGTGCTCACCGTGCTCGTCGTAGTGCAGCCCCGCGCCGGTGTGGTGGGGGGCGTGCAGGTGCCCGTCGTGGTCGTAGTCCACGTGGTCGCCGTGCGCGACCGGCTCGTGCCCGCAGTTCTCGCCGTGCTCGTGCGGATGGGCCTCGTGCACGCCCGTCCGGCGGCGGTGCCGGCGGCGGGCGGTCGCCTCGCGGACGGTCACCACCGTGGTGCCGAGCAGGAAGATCGCGATGGCCAGCAGCACGATCGTGCCGCCGGAGGGGGTGCCGGTGTAGTACGACATCCCCGTCCCGGACACGCTGACGACCAGGCCGATCGCACACCCGAGGAAGACCGCCTGCCGGAAGCTGCGCGCCACCAGTTGGGCCACGGCGCACGGCAGGATCATCAGCGCGCTGATCAGCAGCAGGCCCACGACGCGCATGGACAGCACGACGGTCGAGGCGACCAGAGCGGCCAGCACGATGTTGAGGGCGAGCACCGGCAGCCCGACGGCGCGGGCGTACTCCTCGTCGTCGCTCACCGCGTACAGCCGCTGCCCGAGGAGGCCGACGACGGACAGCACGACGACGGCGATGACGGCGAAGACGGTCACGTCGGCGGTGCTGGTGGTGGTGATGGCGCCGAACAGGTAGGCGTCGAGGTTCGTCGCCTGTCCCTCGGGCGCGAGGCTCAGCAGCACCACGCCGCCGGCGATCCCGCCGTAGAAGAGGACGGCGAGGGCGACGTCCCCGCTGGTTCTCCCACGGGCGCGCACCAGTTCGATGAGCACCGCGCCCAGGACGGCGGCGACGAGGGCCGCGCCGACCGGGGCGGTGGAGGTGAGGACGCCGATCGCGACGCCGGTGAGCGCCACGTGCCCCAGCCCGTCGCCCAGCAGGGACAGCCGCCGCTGGACGAGGAAGACCCCCACCGCGGGCGCCACGAGGCCGACCATGAGCGAGGCCAGCAGCGCCCGCTGCATGAACGCGTAGTCGAGCATCTCCACGTCAGGCTCCTGGCGTCCGTGGCCGGATCGACGGCGCGGTGACCGTCGGCTGGTCCAGCCGGTACCCGGGGCGCCCGGTGGGCTCCCCGGTCCCGTCGGCGTGGTGGTGCCCGCCGCCCGGTTCCTCCTGCGCCCCGGCGAGCGGACCGTCGTAGGTGATCCGCCCCGACTCCACGATGACCGCGCGGCGCAGCACCCCGGCCAGCGGTCCGGCCTCGTGGGTGACGACGAGCAACGTCGTCCCGGCGGCGGCGACGCGCCCCAGCACGCCGGCCAGCGCGTCCTGGCTGGCGGAGTCCACGCCGGCGGTCGGCTCGTCCATGATCAGCAGCTCCGGCTCCGCGGCGAGCGCGCGGGCCACGAGGACCCGCCGCTGCTGGCCGCCGGAGAGGGACGCGACGGGGGAGTCCATGCGGTCGGCCAGGCCGACCGCGGCGACCGCGTCCGCGACCGCCCGGCGGTCGGCGGCGCCCAGCCGGCGCAGCAGTCCGAGGCGGGCCAGGCGGCCGACCGCCACCACTTCCCGCACGGTGGCCGGCGCCGCGCCGCTGACCGTGTGCCGCTGGGGGACGTAGCCCACCCGGCCCCGCTCGCGCAGCCGGCCCACCGGGGCGCCGAGCACCTCGACCTCCCCGTCGAGCACGGCGGCGAGGCCGAGCAGGCCGCGGGCCAGGGTGGTCTTGCCCGACCCGTTCGAGCCGAGGACGGCGACCGCCTCGCCGGCCGCGACGGTCAGGTCGGCGTCCCGGACGATCGCCACGTCCCCGTAGCCGATGCTGGCCGAGCGCAGCCGGATCGCGGGCGGAGTGGGTGCCATCAGCAGGACTGGCCCTGCTGCAGTGTCGCCAGGTTGGCGCGCATGACCTCCAGGTAGTCGTCACCGGCCGACCGGTCGGTCAGCCCCTCGAGCGGATCGAGGACGGCGGTGCGGACCCCGGCCTCCTCGGCCACGGTCTCGGCGACCGCCGGGTCGACCAGGGTCTCGGTGTACACGGTGGTGACGCCCCGGTCGGCCACCAGCCGGGAGATCTCGGCGAGCTGGGCCGGCTGGGGCTCCTGGGAGGGGCTCAGCCCGCTGATCCCGACCACGTCGAGACCGTAGCGGTCGGCCAGGTAGCCGAAGGCGTCGTGGGCGGTGACGACGGTGTCCACGGCGCAGTTCTGCAGGCCGGCGCTCAGCTCGCCGTCGAGCTGCTCCAGGTCGGCGCGCAGCGCCGCCGCGTTGGCCGCGTAGGTGCCGGCGCCGTCGGGGTCCTCCTCGGCCAGGCGGTCGGCGAGGGCGTCGCCGACGTCGGCCAGGCGGGTGGGGTCCAGCCAGAAGTGCGGATCGACGGCCGCGTCCCCGGAGTTCTCGTGGCCGTGCCCGTCGTCCTCCTCCTCGTGCTCGTCGGCGTGCTCGTCGTCCTCGTGGCCGTGCTCGTCGCCGTGCTCGTCATCGTGGTCGTGGTGGTGGCCCTCGCCGGAGAGCAGGTCCGCGGCGCTGCCGACGTCCCAGGCCTGGTCCCCGCCCGCTGCCTCCGCGGCCTGGTCGAGAGCCGGCTGGAACCCGGCCAGGTAGACGAGCAGGTCGGCGTCCTCGATCGACGCGACGGCCCGGGGGGTGAGCTCCAGGTCGTGCGGCTCGGCGCCCGGCGGGGTGAGGGCGCTGACCGACACCCGGTCACCGCCGACCCGCTCGGCCGCCCACTGCAGCGGGTAGAAGCCGGCGAGTACCTGCAGGCCGTCGTCCCCGGCGCCGCCTTCCCCGTCACCACAGGCCGACGTGAGGAGGAGCGCGACGGAGGTGAGGGCGGTGCCCATCAAGCGGGCCGGCGTACTGATCATGAGAACCATTCTCACACAGGACCCGTCCGTGTGGTGCGGTCGGTGGTCGCATCACCGGACCGGCGGCTGCGCGTACTCTGCGTACGTGTTCGACGTCACCGGGCTGCCGCTGATCGGCGCCGCCGCCCTGCGCGCGCGGTCGGCCGCCCGTGTGCTGCGCACCGTGCCCACCGACGCCAAGGACGCGGCGCTCGCCGCCATGGCCGAGGCGCTCGTGGAGCGAGCCGACGAGATCCTCGCCGCGAACGCCGCCGACGTCGGCGCCGCCCGGGAGGCCGGCACGTCCGAGGCGATCCTCGACCGGCTCCGCCTGGACGTGGGCCGGATCGAGGGCGTGGCCGCCGCGTTGCGGCAGCTCATCGCCCTCCCGGACCCGGTCGGCGACGTCGTCCGCGGGTCGCGGCTGCCCAACGGGCTGGAGCTGCGCCAGGTCCGGGTGCCGCTCGGCGTCGTCGGGATCGTCTACGAGGCGCGCCCCAACGTGACCGTCGACGCCGCGGGGTTGTGCCTCAAGAGCGGAAACGCAGCACTCCTGCGCGGGTCCGCGTCGGCGTTCGGCACCAACACCGCGCTCGTGGCCGTCCTCACCGAGGCGGGGGAGAAGGCCGGGCTGCCGGCCGGCTTCGTGGAGCTCCTGCCGGCCGATCGCGCCTCGGTCGGCGAGCTGCTGAACGCCCGCGGGCACGTCGACGTCGTCATCCCGCGCGGCGGCGCCTCCCTCATCCAGCGGGTGGTGCGCGAGTCGAGGGTGCCGGTCATCGAGACCGGCGAGGGCAACTGCCACGTGTACGTCGACGCCTCGGCCGACCCGGCGATCGCCGAGGCGGTCGTGCTCAACTCCAAGACCCACCGGGTGAGCGTCTGCAACTCCGCCGAGACGCTGCTGGTGCACCGCGACTACCCCCACCTGCCGCGGCTGCTGCAGGCCCTGGCTGGCTCCGGTGTCGCGCTGCACGGGGACCCCGGGACGATCGACGCCGCCGCGCGCTCCGATCTCGGGGGCGTCGTCCCGGCGACCGACGAGGACTGGGCCGCCGAGTACCTGTCGATGGACATGGCCGTGCGGGTCGTCGACGACCTCCCGCAGGCCCTCGATCACATCGAGCGGTGGAGCACCGGTCACACCGAGGCGATCGTCGCCGACTCCGCCGCCGCCATCGCCGCCTTCACCGCCGGTGTGGACGCCGCCGCCGTGCTGGTGAACGCCTCCACCCGGTTCACCGACGGCGGCGAGTTCGGTTTCGGCGCCGAGATCGGCATCTCCACCCAGAAGTTGCACGCGCGTGGCCCGCTGGGGCTGCCCGAGCTCACCTCGACCACCTACGTCGTGACCGGCCGAGGTCACATCCGCTGAACGGGCCCCGGTCCGTCCCACCGCCCCAGGAGCTTGCTTTGCCCCGTCCGCCGTCGCAGTCCCCGCACTTCTCCTCCGTCAGCGACGTCAGCAAGCGGCTGAGCGAGGCGGGCTACCTGCCCGACGCCCAGATCGCGACGACGGTCTTCCTGGCCGACCGGCTCGGCAAGCCGCTGCTGGTCGAGGGCCCCGCGGGCACCGGCAAGACCGAGCTCGCCAAGGCGCTGGCCACCGCCACCGGCTCGGACCTGATCCGGCTGCAGTGCTACGAGGGCCTGGACGAGGCCCGCGCGCTGTACGAGTGGAACTACAAGAAGCAGCTGCTCCGCATCCAGGCGTCGCAGGCCGACGGCGGCGCCGACTGGGACACCGTCCACGACGACATCTTCGGTGATGAGTTCCTGCTCTCCCGTCCGTTGCTGACCGCCATCCGGCGCACCGACCCCACCGTGCTGCTCATCGACGAGACCGACAAGGCCGACGTCGAGGTCGAGGGCCTGCTGCTGGAGGTGCTGTCGGACTTCCAGGTGACCATCCCCGAGCTCGGCACGATCACTGCCACCCGCCGGCCGATGGTGGTGCTCACCTCGAACGCCACCCGGGAGCTCTCCGAGGCGCTCAAGCGGCGCTGCCTCTACCTCGCGCTGGACTACCCGTCGGCCGAGCGGGAGCGGGAGATCGTCCTCTCGCGGGTCCCCGACCTGGCGCCCGGGCTGGCCGAGCAGCTGGTGCGCACCGTGCGGGCGCTCCGGGCGATGGAGCTCAAGAAGTCGCCGTCGATCTCCGAGACGCTCGACTGGGCGCAGACGCTGCTGGAACTGGGCCTGGACACCCTGGACGAGCCGGCGGTGGCCTCGACCCTCGGCGTCGTGCTCAAGCACGCGAGCGACCAGACCCGCGCCGCTGCCGAGCTGCGGCTGAACTGATGGGCGCGGTGGCGGTGAGCGCGGGCGAGCCCGGCGGGCTGGCCGGGCACCTGGACGGCTTCGTGCGCGCGGTGCGCGAGGCCGGGATCCCGGTGGGCATCAGCCAGGCCGTCGACGCCGCCGAGATCCTCACCGTCGTCGACCTGCTGGAGCGGGAGCAGCTGCGGCACGGGCTGGCGGCGGTGCTCCTGCAGCGCGCGGCGCAGCGCCCCACCTACGACGTGCTGTTCGACCTGTGGTGGCCGCTCACCGACCGGCCGGTGGTCGAGGCCGACGGCGAGGGCGAGCCGGGGGAGGGCGGGGAGCCGGGCGACTCGCCGGACTCGCCCCGCATGGACGACGCCGAGGCCGCCAAGCGGATGCGCGACGAGCTGCTCCGGTTGCTGCTGGAGGGTGACGACGAGGACCTGCGCCGCTTCGCCCGCCAGGCCGTCGACCGGCTCGGGCGCGGACAGCCCAGCCCGTCGGGGCAGTCGTACTTCAGCTACCGGGTCATGCGGTCGCTGTCGCCGGACACCCTCGTCTCCCAGCTGCTCGCGGGCCTGCTCGCCGAGGGCGACCGGGGCGGACTCAACGAGCAGGTCGCACGCAGGGGCATCCGCGAGCGCCTCGACGCCTTCAAGGCGGCGGTCGAGGCGGAGGTCCGGCGGCGGACGGCCGCGGAGAAGGGGCGGGACAAGGTCGCGAAGAACGCCGTGCGCCCGCTGGCCGACCAGATCGACTTCCTGCGCGCGCAGTCCTCCGACCTCGCCGAGCTCCGCCGCGCCGTAGCCCCGCTCGCGCGGCGGCTCGCCGTCCGGCTGTCGGCGCGCCGGAAGATGGGGCGCCAGGGCCGGCTGGACTTCCGCAAGACGGTCCGGGCGTCGCTGGGCACCGGGGGCGTCCCGGTCGTGACCCACCACCGGCCGCGCAAGATCCACAAGCCCGAGCTGGTGGTCCTCTGCGACATCAGCGGCTCCGTGGCCGGGTTCAGCCACTTCACGCTCATGCTCACCCAGGCGCTGCGCGAGCACTTCACCGGTGTGCGGGCGTTCGCGTTCGTGGACTCGACCGACGAGGTCACCCGGTTCTTCCGCCCGGGGGCCGACGTCGCCGACGCCGTCACCCGCATCGGGCAGGAGGCGCAGGTGGTGGCGTTCGACGGGCACAGCGACTACGGCACCGCGTTGGAGGTGTTCGCCGACCGGTACGCCGCGGCGGTCGGGCCGAAGACGTCGCTGCTGGTCCTGGGCGACGGGCGGACGAACTACCGACCGGCGGGCGTGCCCGTGCTGGCCGGGCTGGTCCAGAAGGCGCGGTCGGCGCACTGGCTGAACCCGGAGCCGCGCGCCCAATGGGGGAGCGGGGACTCCGCCGCCGACCGGTACGGCGAGGTCATCGACATGGTCGAGTGCCGCAACGCCGCCCAGCTGGCCGACTTCATCACCACCCTCTGAGAAAACACCTCCTGGCAGGGGCCCGTCGGCTCGTCGACTGGCCGACCTGACCGTGGCCGGCAGGCCCGGCGAGGGCCTGTGCCGACGCCCACACCGGTGAATCGGAACCAGCGCGTAACCACCGGGGCGGTCGAGCCGTTGGGCAGCGCGGTGTCGGTGCGTGGCAGCGACACCGTCCACCGCGAGAGGGCGGCAACGCCTGCGACCGGCTGCACGGGGGAGCCGGTCGCCGCGGACCGTGGCGCCCCCGGCATCCGGGAGCGCGGCGGCTCCGTCGTGCCGGGGCCGGTCCGGTCAGGACCGGCTCCGGTCGGCACGGATACGCTCGACCGGTGACAGGTGGGCGGATCGGTGTGATGGGCGGGACGTTCGATCCCATCCACCACGGGCACCTCGTGGCCGCGAGCGAGGTCGCAGGGCTCTTCGGGCTGGACGAGGTCGTCTTCGTGCCCACCGGGGAGCCGTGGCAGAAGAGCGACCGCCAGGTCAGCCCTGCCGAGGACCGGTACCTCATGACGGTCATCGCGACCGCCTCCAACCCACGGTTCTCCGTCAGCCGGGTCGACATCGACCGCGGCGGACCGACGTACACGATCGACACCCTCGTGGACCTGCGCGCGCAGCGGCCGGACGCGGAGCTCTTCTTCATCACCGGCGCCGATGCGCTGGCGCAGATCATGACCTGGCGCGACGGCGACCGGTGCTTCGAACTCGCCCACTTCATCGGGGTGACCCGCCCGGGCTACACGCTGGCCGACTCCGACCTTCCCGCCGGCCGGGTCAGCCTGGTCGAGATCCCGGCGCTGGCGATCAGCTCCAGCGACTGCCGCGGCCGCGTGGCCCGGGGCATGCCGGTCTGGTACCTCGTGCCCGACGGCGTGGTGCAGTACATCGAGAAGCGGGGCCTCTACCGGGAGGGCCTGCGCCGCCGTGCACCGGCGGCGGTCAGCGGCGGGGAGGACGACGGTTCCCCCGACGGCGCCCCGCGAGGCGACCGGCCCACCTACGACCGCCCACCGGCGCCCTCCGGTCCCGCACCCGACCCCGACTCACGAACCGACTTCTCGGAGGTACCCAGATGACCGCCTCGGCCGAGGCGCGGGAAACCGCGCTGCTCGCAGCTCAGGCGGCTGCCGACAAGCTCGCCACCGACGTCTCGATCGTCGACGTCAGCGACCGCCTCGCGATCACCGACGCCTTCGTCCTGGCGTCGGCGCCCAACGAGCGTCAGGTGCAGGCCATCGTGGACGCGGTCGAGGAGCGACTGCGCGAGCACAGCATCAAGCCGGTGCGCCGCGAAGGCGTGGCCGAGTCCCGCTGGGTGCTGCTGGACTTCGTCGACGTGGTGGTGCACGTCCAGCACGCGGAGGAGCGCGCCTACTACGCCCTCGAGCGGCTCTGGAAGGACTGCCCGACCATCCCCTTCGTCGATCGCGACCGCCCGGCGCAGGCATCCGAGACCGCGGCGGACGACGCGTCGCCCGCCGAGGACGACTCCGACCGGTGAGCCACCCCCAGGGGCTGCCCTCCCTGCCGGTCGGCCGGCTGCTGCTCTGGCGGCACGGCCGCACGGAGTGGAACGCCAGCGGCCGCTTCCAGGGACGGCTCGACCCGCCGCTGGACGACGTCGGCCGGCGCCAGGCCGTCGACGCCGCGCCGCACCTGGTCGCCTCCGCGAAGCTCGGTGCGGACACGGCGGTGGTCTCCAGCGATCTCTCCCGCGCCGCCGACACCGCCGCGGCGCTGGGCGGGCTCCTGGGTGTGGAGGTCCGGCTCGACCCCCGGCTGCGGGAGCACGGCATGGGCAGCTGGGAAGGCCTCACCCGCGCCGAGGTCGCCGAACGGCACCCCGACCAGTACGCCGACTGGCTCGCCGGCCGACCCGTGCGCGGCCGCGGCGGCGAGGACCCCGAGGAGGTCGCCGAGCGGGCGCTCGCGGCCCTGGCCGATCTGCCGCCCGCACCGGTGGCGGTCGTCGTCACGCACGGTGGTACCAGTGGCCGGCTGATCGAGCGGCTGCTGGGTCTCGGGCGCGAGCAGCGCCGGGTGTTCGGGCCGCTGGCCAACTGCGCCTGGAGCGAGTTGGTGGAGCAGTCCGGCAGCTGGCGGTTGATGAAGCACAACGTGTCGGCCACCCGGGTCGCCACGGCGCCCGGGGACGGCGCCGTCGTGCGGTCGGGCGCGAGCCCGGAGGAGGGCGGCTCCGGCCCGATCGGCGACGCCGACGCCGTCGCCTGACCGTGTTCCACCCCCCGCGGACCGACCGCTGCCGCACCTGCGGCCGACGCGTGGCCGGAGCGGCCGGTTAGCCTCGCCGGGTGCCCGTTGCCGTCGTGACCGATTCGACGGCCTACCTGCCGCCGGAGCTCCTCGAGCGCTACGACATCAGCGTCGTCCCGCTGTACGTGATGCTGGGCAGTGACTCGGGACGCGAAGGGGAGTCCGTCGGTCCCGACGACGTGGCCAGGGTGCTGTCGAGCCGGGGTGGGCGGGTCTCGACGTCGATGCCCACCCCGGACGACTTCGCGGAGACCTATCGTCGGCTCCTGGACGCGGGCGCGGACCACCTGGTGTCCGTCCACCTCTCCGCGGAGCTGTCCGGGACGTGGGACGCCGCGCGCGTGGCTGCCACGCACGTGGGCGAACAGCTCGTGACGGTGGTCGACTCCCGATCGGCGGCGATGGGCAACGGTTTCGCCGTGCTGGCGGCGGCCCGGTCGGCCGCGGCGGGCGCGGATGCCGCCGACGTCGCGGAGTCCGCCCGCCGGACGGCCGCGGCTACCCGGACGTTCTTCGTCGTCGACACCCTCGACCACCTGCGGCGGGGTGGCCGGATCGGCTCCGCGGCCGCCCTGCTCGGTTCGGCGCTGGCCGTGAAGCCGGTGCTGCACGTGCTGGACGGGCGGGTCGTCGTCCTGGAGAAGGTGCGCACCTCGGCGCGGGCGGTGAACCGCCTCGTGCAACGGGTGGTCGAGGAGACCGACGGCGCCCCGGTGTCCCTCGCCGTTCATCACCTCGCCGCGCCTGAGAAGGCCGAGCGGCTGGCGGACGAGCTGCGGGAGCTGGTGCCCACGCTCCACGAACTGCACGTCAGCGAGCTGGGTGCCGCCATCGGGGCGCACGTGGGCCCGGGCGCGGTCGGTGTGGTCGTGGCCCCGGCACCCGACCACCCGACGGAACCCGAGGACGGACAGGAACCAGCCGCCCAGGGGTGACCGGCGGCGGGGTGAGGGCGCCCGCGCTGCGTGGATGAGCATGGCGACACCATGACCGCAGCGCGGCGATGACACCGTTCCGGTGTCCACAGGGGCGGCCGTCGTCCACAGTCGACGCCGACGCCCGCCGCGAGGCGCGCGGAGCTCCCTAGCGTTCCTCGGGTGCGCCACATCTCCCGCCGTTCCGACGACGCCGACGTCATCCGGGCGAGGCTGCGGGCGCTGCTCGACGACGGGCGCCGCGGCGGCTGGGTGCCCGAAGAGCCGGAGGACCGCGAGGAGCGCGAGGAGCGCGAGGAGCCCGAGGAGCCCGACGACGAGCCCGCCTCCCGGGCACCGGAGACGCCACGTCGCGGGCACGCAGCCGATCCGGACGTCGCCCGGCCGGTCGGCGTGGGACGGCACCGCAGGCCGGGGCGCACCGTGCGCTGGGACCCGGGCGACCAAGGGGTGCGCTCGCTCTGGATCGCCGGGTCGGTGGCCGCGCTGGTCGTCGTGGCCTGGACCTGGCTGGACCGACCGACGGTCGAGCCAGCTCCGCTCCCGTCGCAGACCGCCGAGGTGTCGGCTGGACCCGTCGAACCGCTGATGGGGGAGGCGGCGGAGACGTCCGGTCCGGTGGTCGTCGCGGTGGTGGGTCTGGTCGCCCGCCCAGGTCTGGTGACGGTCCCTCCGGGGTCGCGGGTGGCCGATGCGGTGGAGGCAGCCGGCGGGTTCCTCCCGGGTACCGACCCGGCGACGGTCAACCTCGCGGCCGTCGTCACCGACGGCCAGCAGATCGCCGTCGGGGTCCCCGGATCCGGTGCAGCGCCGGGTGCCGAGGGGCCGGTCCCCGGCGGAGGGGCTGCGGCGGGTTCGCCGGTGAACCTCAACACCGCAACGGCCGCCGACCTCGACGGGCTCCCCGGGATCGGCCCCGTGCTTGCCCAGCGCATCGTCGACCACCGTCGCGGGCAGGGGCCGTTCCGCAGCGTCGACCAGCTGGAGGACGTCCCGGGCATCGGCCCCACCATCGCCGCGGAGCTCGCGGGACTGGTGACCGTGTGACCGCGGCTGCCCGGACGGAGCCCGATGCGGACGCCCCCTGGCAGTGGATCGACCTCCGTCTGGTCCCGCTCGCAGCAGCTGTGTGGACGGTCAGCCTGGCTGCGCCGTTCGTGGCACCGCCCGTGCTGGCCGCCCTGGCCGTGTCCTCACTCGCGGCGGCCTCGGCGGTCCGGCGGGTGCGGCGGCGGGACGCGGCCGGCTGGACGGTGCTGCTGGCGCTCCTCGCCGGTGCCGCGGTCACGTGCGGCACGTCCGCCGTCCGCGAAGCTGCCCGGGACGCATCCCCCTTGACCACCCTGGCCGAGAGG
Source organism: Candidatus Blastococcus massiliensis AP3 (assembly GCF_000582785.1). Taxonomy (GTDB): domain Bacteria; phylum Actinomycetota; class Actinomycetes; order Mycobacteriales; family Geodermatophilaceae; genus Blastococcus; species Blastococcus massiliensis. The sequence continues at coordinate 670,337 of NZ_HG931173.1, read as the reverse complement.
CGGGAGAGCGTCACGGTGGAGCTCGACCTGGACGGCGAGACGCACCTGCTGACCGGCAGCGGCCGGCCGCGGATCGTCGCCGATGCCACCGTGACGGCGCTGCACGACGGGGCGTCGGTCCAGCGCCTCGACGCCCCTGTGCTCCTCTTCGCACCGGAGGAGGGCTGGCGCCGGCTCCTGCCCGGCCAGACCGTCCGGGCGCGTGCCGTCCTCGCGCCGGCCGACCGGGGGGACGACGTCGTGGCCGTGCTGTCGGTCCGCGGACCTCCGGCCGACATCGGGGAAGCGGAGCCGTGGCACCGGCTCGCCGGGCGGCTGCGGGACGGGTTGGCCGGCGCTGCGACGCGCGCGCTCGACCCGCGTCCGGCCGGCCTCCTGCCGGGGTTGGTCGTCGGCGACACCCGTGGCATGGACCCGGTGCTGGACGAGGACTTCCGGCGCGCGGGGCTGGCCCACCTGACCGCCGTCTCCGGGGCGAACGTCGCCATCGTGATCGCCGCCGTGGTCCGCCCCCTGCGCCGTCGCGCGGTCGACCGACGGGTCCTGGCCGTCATCGGGGCAACCGCGCTCGCCGGCTTCGTCGTGCTCGCCGGCCCGGAGCCCAGCGTCCTGCGCGCCGCCGCCATGGGGGCGGTCACGCTGCTCGCCCTGGCCTCCGGACGGCCGCGGGTCGCCGTGCCGGCGCTGGGCGCGGCGGTGTGCGTCCTCCTCCTGCTGGACCCGGGCCTGGCCCGGGAGCCCGGTTTCGCCCTGTCGGTGGTCGCCACGGCGGCCATCGTGCTGCTCGCGCCGCCGTGGTCCCGGCGGCTGCGGGATCGCGGCTGGCCTGCCCTCGTGGCCGACGCGCTGACGGTCAGCGCGGCCGCCGGGCTGGCGACCGCGCCGCTCATCGCGGCGCTGTCGGGCACGGTCAGCCTGGTGTCGCTGCCGGCCAACCTGCTAGCCGCTCCCGCCGTCGCGCCGGCGACCGTGCTCGGTCTCCTGGCCACGGTCCTGGGAGCAGCGGTCCCTGCGGCGGGGGAGGTGCTCGTGTGGTGCGCCGGCTGGCCGACGCGGTGGCTGGTGCTCGTGGCCGAGCGCGCGGCGCAGGTTCCCGATGCCGCGGTCGGCTGGCCCGCCGGGGTGCGGGGCGCGGTGCTGCTCGCGACGGTCCTGGCCGGATGCGGCTGGGCGCTGTGGTGGTTCCCACGGCTCCGGCCACTGGCACTGGCGGCCCTCGTGGGACTGGTGCTGGTCGGTTGGCCGGTGCGCCAGACCGTTCGCGGCTGGCCGCCCCCGGACACCGTGATCGTCGCCTGCGACGTGGGCCAGGGCGACGCGCTCGTGCTGCCCACCGGCCCCGGCTCGGCGGTCCTGGTGGACGCCGGACCGGACGCCCCCGCCGTCGACCGCTGTCTCGACGACGTGGGCGTCGAGCGACTGCCGCTGGTCCTCCTGTCGCACCTCGACGCCGATCACGTGGGCGGCCTGGCCGGCGCGTTCGGTGGTCGGGAGGTCGGGGTGGTGGCCACCGGGACGCTGCCGCCGGACGAGGACCGGCTGCCCGCGGTCGACGCCCTGGTGCGCGCTGCCGGCGCGGACCGGATCCGGTTGCTGCCGGGGGAGCGGCGGGACGTCGGGGAGGTGGCCCTGGAGGTGCTGGCCCCCGACCCTCGTCGGGTGACGGGGGCGGCCGGGTCCAACGACCTCTCGCTGGTGGTCCGGGCCACCGTCCGCGGGGTCCGCGTACTGCTCACCGGCGACCTCGGAGCGACCGCCGAAGCACGGCTGCGGACGGCGGGGACCGACCTCCGGGCCGACGTCCTGAAGGTGCCGCACCACGGCAGCGCGGACGCCGACGCCGGCTTCCTCACCGCGGTCGGGGCGCGGGTCGCGCTGATCTCCGTCGGAGCCGACAACTCCTACGGGCATCCCGCGCGGACGCTGGTGGAGACGCTGACCCGGGCGGGCACCGCCGTGCACCGGACCGATCGGGAAGGTGACGTGGCGGTCGTCGGCGACGGGGAGGACTGGGGCGTGGCAGCTCGGAAGGTCCGGCAGGGCGCGCGCGGTCGGTCCTGTCGGTCCCGCGTGACACGATGCAGTCGTGCCAGCCGCTCCCGTGCCGCCCACCTCGCGGCTCCGCGTGGTGTCGGGGGAGGAGGAGCTGCTCCGGTCGCGCGCGGTGGCCCGAGTCCGTGCGGCGGTCCTCGAGCGCCACCCCGACGCCGAGCTGCACGAGCTGGCCGCGCAGGGTCTCGCCGTCGGCCAGCTGGCGGACGTGCTGGCCCCGTCGCTGTTCGGGGGGCACCGCCTCGTCGTCGTCACGGGGGTGCACGAGTCGGCCGGTGCGCTGGCCGATGCGCTCACCGGTTACGCCAAGGATCCCGATCCGGAGATCACGCTCGTGATCGTCCACGGCGGCGGCAAGCGGAACGAGGCGCTGCTCAAGGCGTTCAAGGCCGCGGGTGCGGCTGTGGACGACTGCCCCAAGGTCTGGCCGAACGAGCTCGGCGGTTTCGTCCGCAACGAGGTCCGCGCCTTCGGCGGCCGGATCACCGCCGACGCCGTGATGGCCCTGGTCGAGGCCGTGGGCAACGACCTCCGCAACCTCTCCGCGGCGGTCAGCCAGCTGCTGTCGGACTTCGGCGGCTCCATCGACGCGGACGCCGTCGCCCGCTTCTACCGGGGCCAGGCGGAGGCCAACGGGTTCGCGGTGGCCGAGAAGGTCATGACGGGCGATGCCGCCGGGGCGGTGGAGGTGCTCCGGTGGGCGCTGGACGGTGGTGTGCCACAGGTGCTCATCGCCGACGCGCTGGCCGAAGGCGTCCGCACCGCGGCACGCGCGAAGTCGGTCGACGTCTCGTCCTACGGCGAGCTGATGCGCACCTTCAAGTGGCCCAAGCGGAAGGCCGAGAGCGGCCTGAAGCACGCCCGGGCGTGGAGCATCGACGGACTGCAGCAGGCGGTGGCGGTGACCGCCGAGCTCAACGCCGAGGTGAAGGGCGCCGCCGCCGACCCCGACTACGCCCTCGAGCGTGCGGTACGCCGGATGGTCGCCATCCGCGCCGCGACCGGCCGCGGCCGGGTCGCCGCCGGCCGCTGACGGCGGTCCGCCACGCCGGTCCGCCGGCTCCGAACGCGAACGAGCCCCGTCCCGGAAGGGAGGGGGCTCGTTCGCACCGCGTCACGACGACGCGGACCGGCGGCTCAGAGGCCGGAGGTGAGCTTCGCCAGACCCGACTTGCGGTTGGCGGCCTGGTTCTTGTGGATGACGCCCTTGCTGGCGGCCTTGTCCAGCGCCTTGTTGGCGGTCGCCAGAGCGGTGGCCGCGGCGGCGGAGTCACCGGACTCAGCGGCCGTGCGGACGCGCCGGACGGCCGTCTTGAGGGCGGACTTGACCGCGACGTTGCGCTGACGCGCCTTCTCGTTGGTCTTGATCCGCTTCATCTGGGACTTGATGTTCGCCACGCGTGAGCCTCGAGGTGTCTAAGGGGGTGTCTGCTGACAGTGCGTCCGCGCGCAGCGGCGAGAGAAGATCGCGCACACGGACCGGCCTCACAAGATACCAGCCGGGCACCTGCCGCCCAACCGGCGGCGGTGGGCAGAGCCAGGGAAGGCGGCCGTAGGGCGGTGCGGGCCGCCGGCGAGGGACACGTCCGAACCGTGGCGGACGCACGCGTCTCCGGGTGATCGCTGTACCCGCCCACCCGGCGTGGGACGATGGCGGCACTGTGACGACTCCTGCTGCCACCGATCCGGCCCTCATCCGGAACTTCTGCATCATCGCCCACATCGACCATGGCAAGTCGACGCTGGCCGACCGGATGCTCGAGATCACCGGGCTCGTGGAGGGGCGGCACATGCGCGCCCAGTACCTCGACCGGATGGACATCGAGCGCGAGCGCGGGATCACCATCAAGGCGCAGAACGTGCGGCTGCCGTGGACGCCGCGCTCCGGCGCGCACACCGACACCGAGTACGTGCTCGACATGATCGACACCCCGGGCCACGTGGACTTCACCTACGAGGTGTCCCGCTCGCTGGCCGCCTGCGAGGGCGCCGTCCTGCTGGTCGACGCGGCCCAGGGCATCGAGGCCCAGACGCTGGCCAACCTGTACCTGGCGCTGGAGAACGACCTCACGATCATCCCGGTGCTCAACAAGATCGACCTGCCGGCCGCCCAGCCCGAGCGGTACGCCGAGGAGATCGCGCACATCATCGGCTGCGAGCCCGACGACGTGCTGCGCGTCAGCGGCAAGACCGGCGTCGGCGTGCCCGAGCTCCTGGACCGGATCGTCGAGGAGATCCCGGCGCCGACCGGCGAGGCCGACGCCCCGGCCCGGGCGATGATCTTCGACTCGGTCTACGACATCTACCGCGGCGTCATCACCTACGTCCGCGTGGTCGACGGCCGGATCGCATCGCGCGACAAGATCAAGATGATGTCCACCGGCGCGACGCACGAGCTGCTGGAGATCGGCGTCATCGCCCCCGAGCCCAAGCCGGTGGACAGCCTCGGCCTCGGCGAGGTCGGCTACTTCATCACCGGCGTGAAGGACGTCCGCCAGTCCCGCGTCGGTGACACCGTCACGCTCCAGCACAAGCCGGCCGCGGAGTCGATCGGCGGCTACCGCGACCCCAAGCCGATGGTGTACTCCGGCCTCTACCCGATCGACGGCAGCGACTACCCGCTGCTGCGCGAGGCGCTGGACAAGCTGCTGCTCAACGACGCCGCGCTGACCTACGAGCCGGAGACCTCCGCGGCCCTGGGCTTCGGCTTCCGCGTCGGCTTCCTCGGCCTGCTGCACCTGGAGATCGTCCGCGAGCGGCTCGAGCGCGAGGCCGGGATCAGCCTCATCTCCACGGCGCCGAACGTCGTCTACCGGGTGGTCATGGAGGACGGCACCGAGCTGACCGTGACCAACCCGAGCGACTGGCCCGAGGGCAAGATCGACAAGGTCTTCGAGCCGATCGTCAACGCCACGATCATCGCGCCCAGCGACTACACCGGCGCGATCATGGAGCTCTGCCAGAGCCGCCGCGGCCAGCTCGGCGGCATGGACTACCTGAGCGAGTCACGGGTCGAGCTCCGCTACACGCTGCCGCTCGGCGAGATCATCTTCGACTTCTTCGACGCGCTGAAGTCCAAGACGCGGGGCTACGCCAGCCTGGACTACCAGGAGGCCGGCGAGCAGGAGTCCGCCCTGGTCAAGGTGGACATCCTGCTGCAGGGCGAGGCCGTCGACGCGTTCAGCGCCATCGTGCACAAGGACAAGGCCTACGCCTACGGCGTGGCGATGGCCGGCAAGCTGCGCGAGCTCATCCCTCGCCAGCAGTTCGAGGTGCCCATCCAGGCCGCGGTCGGCTCCCGGGTCATCGCCCGGGAGACCGTGCGCGCCATCCGGAAGGACGTCCTCGCCAAGTGCTACGGCGGTGACATCACCCGCAAGCGGAAGCTGCTGGAGAAGCAGAAGGAGGGCAAGAAGCGGATGAAGATGGTCGGCCGCGTCGAGGTCCCCCAGGAGGCGTTCGTCGCCGCGCTCTCCACGAACGAGTCCACCGCGTCGAAGAAGTGACCGGCCGCGTCGAGGCGGTCTGCGTCTCGGGCACGGACCTGCCCTCGGTGCCGGACCGCAAGCCGGTCCGCACCGGCATCGACAAGCGGCCGGTCGAGGGCCGGGTCGCCGTCCACCCGCTGGGGCTCGAGGGCGACGTCCAGGCCAACCGCAAGCACCACGGCGGTGAGGGGCAGGCGGTCTACGCCTACGCCCAGGAGGACGCCGACTGGTGGATGGCCGAGCTCGGCCGCGACCTGCCGGCCGGGCGGTTCGGCGAGAATCTCCGCACCTCGGGGCTGGACCTGCTCGGCGCGGTCATCGGTGAGCGTTGGCGCGTCGGGACGGCGCTGTTCGAGGTGACCGCCTGGCGGACCCCCTGCGCCAACTTCGCCCGGTTCTGGGGCATCCCCGACCTGGTCAAGCGCTTCGCCGCTCACGGGGCGACCGGCGCCTACCTGCGCGTCCTCGAGACCGGCGAGCTCGGAGCCGGCGACGTCGTGGAGATCGGGTCGCGGCCGGACCACGGGATCACCGTCGGTACCGCCTTCCGGATCGTCACGACGCAGAAGCACCGGCTGCCGGAGCTCGCCCCGGTGCTGCCCTACCTGCCGCTCAAGGACCAGCCGAAGCTGACCGCGAAGATCACCGCTCGGGACGCCGACGACGACCTCAGGAGTTCAGCGTCAGCCTGAGCTCGTCGCGCAGGGCTCCGTGGTCGACGCCGCGGTCGTGCAGCACCGTCGCCACCGGCCCCTCGCCCTCGCGGATCAGCCCCAGCAGGATGTGCGCGTCGGTGATGGCTCGCGACTTCAGCGCGATCGTCTCGCGCAGGGCGAGCTCGAGCACCTTCTTCGCGCCCGGGCTGAACGGGATGTGTCCCCGCCGCGAGCCCCGCGCGTCCAGCGCGCCGGGGCCGAACGTGGCCTCGACCGAACTGCGCACCGCGTCCAGGTCGATGCCGACGGCAGTGAGCGCCTCGGCGTCCAGGCCGTCCCCGTAGAAGGTGCGGACCGCCGTCACGACGGCGTCGCGGGTGACGCCGTGCGACGCGAGGACCCGCGCCGACGTCGTCCCCTGCTGAGCGAGCAACCCGAGCAGCAGGTGCTCGGTGCCGATCCGCTCGGAGCGCAGCTCCCGTGCCTGCTGCTGGGCGCCCACGACCACGTCCCTGGCCTCACTGGTGAATCGTTCGAACATCTCAGTCCCTCCGCTGGAGCGGCGCCCTGCTGGTCAGGGACCTGCCGCGTGCGTGTTTCTTGTGGACCGCCTGCCGGCTGACGCCGAGCCGCTCCGCGATCTGCTCCCACGTCCAGCCCTGTGCGCGGGCGTTGCCGACCTGGAGCTCCTCCAGGCGCTCGACCAGGACGCGCAGCGAGCGGACCGCCGCCAGCCCGACGGCAGGGTCCTTGCTGCTGGCGGCGGACGCCACCTGGGTCGTGTCGGACATGGCTGTCAACCTAGGTTGCGCAATCCGCCCTGTCAACCAGGATTGACAGAGCGGCCATGGGACAGTGGCCGGGAGCCCTGACCGGCTCCCGGACGAGGTGGTGCCGTACCCGGACTGCGACAAGACGGCGCCAGGGAGTGGACGATGGCCTGGCTCGTGCTCGTCGTGTCCGGAGTGCTCGAAGCGGTGTGGGCCACCGCCCTGGGCCGGTCGGAGGCGTTCACCCGGCCGGCTCCGTCGGTCGTCTTCGGGATCGCGCTCGTGCTGAGCATGGGCGGGCTGGCCTACGCGATGCGCGAACTGCCCGTGGGCACGTCCTACGCGGTGTGGGTCGGCATCGGCGCCTCGCTCACCGTCATCTACGCGATGGTGACCGGCACCGAACCGGTGTCCGCGGCGAAGGTACTGCTGATCGCGGGCCTGATCGGCTGCGTCATCGGTCTCAAGGCCGTCTCCTGACCCCAGCCGCCCCGTTGATCAGCCGACCTGATCGACAGCGTCCCGACGGGGCGGTCAGAGGGTGAAGACGATCTTGCCGTTGGTGCGGCCCTCGAGCATGCGCTCGAAGCCCTCGCGCGCCTCTGTCAGCGGCAGCTCGACGTCGATCTGCGGGCGGATGCCGGTGACGGCGCACATCCGGATCAGCGCCTCGAGCTCGTCCTTGGTGCCCATCGTCGAGCCGATGACCGACAGCTGGGTGAAGAACACCCGGTTGAGCTCGGCGCCGGGGTTGAAGCCGGTGGTCGCACCGGAGGTCACCAGGACGCCGCCGGGCTTGAGCGACTTGATGCTGTGGCTCCAGGTCGCCTCGCCCACGGTCTCCATCACGCCGTCCACCCGCTCAGGCAACCGGGCACCGCTGTCGAACGCCTGCTCGGCTCCCAGGGCGAGCGCCGCGGCGCGCTTCTCCTCGCTGCGCGCGGTCGCCCACATCCGATAGCCGGCAGCCCGGCCGAGCACGATCAGCGCCGTCGCCACGCCACCGCTGGCGCCCTGCACGAGCACCGTCTGACCCGGGCGGAGACCCGAGCGGACGAACAGCATCCGGTAGGCGGTCAGCCACGCCGTCGGCAGGCAGGCGGCCTCGGCGAAGGACAGGTCGGCCGGCTTGGGCAGCAAGTTGCGCCGGGGGACGGCGACCCGCTCGGCCATCGAGCCCTGGTGGACCTCCGAGAGCAGCGACCGCTTCGGGTCCAGCGTCTCGTCACCGGTCCAGCCGGGGCTCGCGATCACGCCGTGGACGACGACCTCGTTGCCGTCCTCGTCGAGTCCGGCCGCGTCGGTGCCCAGGATCATCGGCATGCGCTCCTGCGGCAGGCCGATGCCGCGGAGGCTGAACAGGTCGTGGTGGTTGAGCGAGACCGCCTTCACCTCGACGGTCGTCCACCCGTCGGGAACCTGCGGCTCGGGGCGGTCGGCGATCTCCAGGACGGAGAGCGGGTCCTTCGGGGCAGGGGTGGAGACGAAGGCAGCGAGCATGGACGGGACGCTAACCGAGCGCTCCCGGAGCAGCGACGCGGGCCGCCGGTGCGAACCGGCGACCCGCGTCGGCAGCCCTATCCGAGCGCGGCGCCCTCAACGTCGAACATCAGCACCTCGGCGAGGTGGACGCGGAGCGCGAGCTCCGCCCCGTCCTGGACGTCGAGGCGCTTGTCGAGCCGGAACACCAGGTGCTCACCGCGCTGCGCGGCGCCGTCCGAGAGCCCGACCGGTGCGGCCAGCGCGAAGAGCTCCGCGCCGGTGCGCTCGACGCGCTCCACCCGGACGATCAACCGGTCGCCGGAGCCGCCCGGCTCCGTACCGGCCACGTCCACGCCCTCCGGGCGGATGCCGACCGTCACCGACCCGGCCTGCGTCCCCGGAGGCAGCGGCACCTCGAGCGAGCCGGCCACGACCGCCCGGCCGTCGGTGACCGGCACGCCGTCGATCAGGTTGATCGACGGCGACCCGATGAACCCGGCGACGAACGTGTTGACCGGGCTCTCGTACAGCTCACCCGGGGTGCCGATCTGCTGGACGCGGCCGTCGCGCAGGACGACGACGCGGTCGCCCATGGTCATCGCCTCGGTCTGGTCGTGCGTCACGTAGACCGTGGTGGTGCCCAGCCGCTTCTGCAGAGCCGCGATCTCCGCCCGGGTCGAGACCCGCAGCTTGGCGTCGAGGTTGGACAGCGGCTCGTCCATGCAGAAGACCTTCGGGTCGCGCACGATCGCCCGACCCATGGCCACCCGCTGCCGCTGACCGCCGGACATCTTGGCCGGCTTGCGGTCCAGGAGGTCCTCCAGCTGGAGGATCCTGGCCGCCTCGGCCACCCGCGTCCTGATCTCCTCCGCGGCGAAGCCGAGGTTCTTCAGCGCGAAGGCCATGTTCTCGCCGGCGGTCATGCTCGGGTACAGCGCGTAGCTCTGGAACACCATCGCCACGTCGCGGTCCCGGGGTCGGCGTCCGGTGACGTCGACCCCGTCGATCAGGACCCGCCCCGAGGTGACCGGCTCGAGGCCGGCCAGCATCCGGAGACTGGTGGACTTCCCGCACCCGGAGGGACCCACGACGACGACGAACTCGCCGTCGTGGATCTCCAGGTCCAGCGAGTCCACCGCCGGCCGCTCGCTCTGCGGGAAAGTGCGGGTGGCGGCGTCGAAGGTCACCGTCGCCATGCCCGCCCCTTCCCTCGTGGAGCGGACGTCACAGCTGGGGCTCGATGTCGCGCTCGTAGACCGTCTGGCTCTCCTCCTGCAGCTCCTCGAAGACCGACTGCACGTCCCGGCCGCCGATCGTGATCTGGTCCAGTGCGGCACCGATGCGAGCGCCGCCGCCGGGCAGGAACACCCGGGCGTAATCCTGGGGCTTGGTCACCTCGAGCTGCTCCAGCGCGGTGCGGGCGTTGGGGTTCTCCTCCAGGTACGGCTGCATCTCCGGGTGGTCGACCGAACCCTTCTGAACCGGCATGTACCCGGTGGCCTGGCTGAACTTGACGGTGTTGTCGGAGTTGGTGAGGAACGCGATCAGCTCCATGGCGGCCTCCTTGCGCTCGTCGGAGATGCGCTCGGGGATCGCCAGGCCCGCACCACCGGTGGGGGTCGCGGGGGTCGGCCCGGGCAGGAAGGCCGTCCCGAACTCGAACTCCGCCGTGTCCCGCAGCCCACCCAGGGAGCCCGTCGACTGGAGCAGCGAGGCGGCCTGACCTGCGCCGAACTGGTTGTTGGCGTCGTTGGAGATCGCGATGAGCCCCTGCTCGTGCTGGTCCTTCAGGAACTCCCCGGCCTCGATGGTCTCGTCCGCGGTGAACGTCATGTCCCACTCGTCGGAGTAGCCGCCGCCGAAGGTCCACGCCATGTTCTGGAAGTACCAGTCGAGGTAGTTGCTGCCGTCGGGCAGGACCATCGGGGCCGCACTACCGTTGGCGGCAGCCAGCTGCGGGCCCCACTCGGCCCACTCCTCCCACGACTCCGGGCCACGGTCAGGGAGGCCGGCGGCGCTCCACATGGCCTTGTTGTAGTAGAAGAGCGGCGTCGAACGGGCGTAGGGCATCGCGTAGTGCCCGCCCTCGAACTCGTAGTCCTCGCGCAGCGCGTCCACGTAGCCCTCGCTGTCGACCTCCATGGACTCCCACAGGTCGTCCATGGGCGTGATCGCGTCGTTGAGCGCGAAGTTGAACCAGGTGACATCGGACGCCACGACGACGTCGGGCAGGTCGCCGCCGGAGAGGGCGGCGTTGAACTTCTGCGCCACCTCCTCGTAGTTCTGGCCGGCGGTGACGAGGTTGACCTCGATGCCGCTCTCCTCCTCGAACGCCTCGAGGAGCTCGGTCTCGATCTCCTTGGACTCGCCGGGGTGGTTGGACCAGAGGGTCAAGCTCTCCACCGGTCCGCCGCCGTCGCCGCCGTCGTCGGAGGAGCCGGTACCGGCACAGCCGGTCAGCGCGAGTGCGGCGATCGCCGCCGCGCTGGTGTAGCGGAGCAGGGAACGGCGTCCCGATGCGGTCATGTACGGCTCCTTCGTGGTGGTTCAGGGTGTGCACCGGGCCGTGTGCCCGGGAGTCTGGTCAGCCCTTGACGGCCCCGGCCGTCAGGCCCTTGATCATGTGTCGTTGCAGCGCCAGGAAGATCAGCAGGATGGGGAGTGCGGTCAGTACGGTCCCGGCCAGGACCGGCCCCCAGTTGGTGAGCCCTTCGCTGTTCTGCAGCTGGGCCAGGCCCACCGGCAGAGGCGCGACCCGCGAGTCGTCGGCCATGAGGAGCGGCCAGAGGTACTGGTTCCACTCGTTGACGATGGTGATCAGGGTGAAGGCGATGAGCGTCGGCCACGACATCGGCAGGACCACCCGCCACAGCATCCGCAGCGGCCCGGCGGCGTCCATCTCCGCCGCCTCGATGATCTCCTTCGGCAGTGACAGGAAGTGGTTGCGCATCAGGAACGTGCCGAAGGCGACGCCGGCCAGCGGGATGATGATCCCGGCGAAGGTGTTGCGCCAGCCCAGTTGGGCGACCAGCGCGTAGTTGCTGATCACCGTGATCTGGTTGGGCACCATCAGGCTGCCGATGACGAGCAGCAGGACCAGCGTGCGGCCGGGGAAGCGCAGGAACGCCAGCGCGAACGCCGAGAGCACCCCGAGGAACACCTGCACCACGGTCAGGACCGCGGTGATGATGATCGAGTTGCGCAGGTAGTCGGTGAAGGCGACGCCGCCGCCCACCGAGGTGTAGTTGTCGAAGGTCAGCGGGTCCGCCCACCAGCTCACCGGGACGGTGTAGATGTCGGGCCGCTCCTTGAGCGACGACACGAGGATCCAGTAGAGGGGCACCGCGACGAGCAGGATCACGAGCAGCAGGCCGGCGTAGCCGCCCAGCCGGCTCGGCAGCCGCTCGCGGGTGGGGGAGACCGCCGTGCTCATCGCTCCTGCCCCCGCTCCATGATGCGCACCTGGACCAGCGTGACGATCAGCAGGATGACGAACATGATCGTCGCGACGGTGGCGCCGAAGCCGGCCCGCTGGTTGACGAAGGTCTCCTGGTAGACCTGGTAGACCATCGTCGTCGTCCCGTTGCCGAGGGGACCGCCCCTGGTCATGGTGTGGATGATGTCGAACACCTGGAAGCTGTTGAGCAGCACGGTGATCAGCAGGAAGAACGTGGCCGGCCGCAGCTGCGGCCAGGTGACCTTGCGGAACTTCGTCCAGGTGGAGGCCGCGTCGATCTCGGCCGCCTCGTCCAGCTCCGCCCGCCGGCCCTGCAGGGCGGCGAGGTAGATGACGAACGTGTAGCCGAGGTTCTTCCAGATGTAGGTCACCGTGACCATGAACAGGGCCCACTCGGGGTCCTGGTAGAACGCCGGCGCATCGACGCCGATCCGGCCGAGCAGGTCCTGCACCAGGCCGAACGTCGGGTCGAAGACGAACTGGAAGGCGACACCGACGGCGGCGCCGGCGACGACGAACGGGGCGAAGACCATCGACCGCACGGCGTTGCGGCCGAACAGCTTGCGGTCGAGCAGCAGCGCCAGCGCCAGCCCCAGCACCATGGAGCCGATGACCGCCACGCCGGTGAAGATGATCGTGTTCCACAGCACCGTGTGGCTGGCCGAGCTGGTGAACCACTCGACGTAGTTGTCGAAGCCGATGTACTCGGCGGTCGGTGACGAGATGTTCCAGCTGGTGAACGACAGCCTGATGTTGTCCAGGAGCGGCCGGTAGGTGAAGACCCCGAGGAGCACGAGGTTCGGGAGCAGGAAGGCCGCGGCGAGGAGGATGCCTCGAAAGCGCCGTCGGCCCGGGGGTGACGGGGGCGCGGCCGTAGCGGCCGGCGCGGCTCCCCCGGGGACTTGCGCGACGAGGTCGGTGGCCACGGGACGCACGGTAGCGCCCAGGAGGAAACCTGTACCGGTATCCACGCGGCTGGACGGGCACCATGCGGTGAACTCCTGGTACGTGCGTTTGGGACGGCGGGCGACGGACCAGACAACCCTGTTGCCACCCGCCGGAGCGGTGCGGAGCCGCGCGCGCCCCTAGCCTGTCGGAGGTCTCGTCCATCCGATTGCAGGGGGTCCACTCCAGATGACGACGCGTGCGCTTGTCCTCGGCGGCGGCGGGGTCGCCGGGATCGCCTGGGAACTGGGACTGCTCAGCGCCTGGGCCGCCGAGGGCGTCGACGTCCGGGAGGCGGACCTCGTCGTCGGCACCTCGGCCGGTTCGGTCGTGGGTGCCCAGCTGCGCCTCGACGGGGATCTCCAGGCGCTGTACGAGCGGCAGCTGCTCCCGCCGGTCGGTGAGAAGAAGGTCGAGTTCGACGGGGTGGCGACGATGACCGCCTTCGCCGACGCGATGAAGGGCGCCACCGGCGAGCAGGACGCGCGCGCCCGCCTGGGGGCGCTCGCCCTCGCGGTGGACGCCGTGCCGGAGGCTGAGCGGCGCGCCATCATCGAGGGCCGGATCGGGGACCCCGAGTGGCCGACGGGGCAGCTGGTGATCACTGCCGTGGACACCGCCGACGGCGAGTTCCTGCCGTTCGACGCGTCCTCGGGCGTGCGGCTGCTCGACGCCGTGACCGCGAGCTGCGCGGTCCCGGGCGTCTGGCCACCGGTCACCGTGAACGGGCGCCGGCTGATGGACGGGGGCATGCGCTCGGTCACGAACGCGGATCTGGCGGCGGGCTGCGAGAAGGTCCTCGTGGTCACCCCGACGCGCGGTATGCCAGGTGGTCTCCTGGGCCCCGGGCTGGACGGCGAGATCGAGGTGCTGCAGGAGAACGCCGAGGTGCACGTGGTGACCGCGGACGAGGCGTCCCTGGCGGCTTTCGGGAGCAACGTGCTCGACCCCGCGACCCGGGAGCCCTCGGCCCGCGCCGGGCGGGCGCAGGCCGCCGCCACGATCGACGCCGCCCGCGCCTTCTGGGGCTGATCCGCGCCGCAGGGCCGAGGACCGGCCGGACGTCCGTCAGCGGATGACGACGACGTGCTCCCCGCGGGGCACGAACTCGCCGATCACCGGGGCCCCGGGCATCTCGCCGCCGAGCAGCAGACCGCCGGAGGTCTGCGCGTCGGCCAGCAGCAGCGCCTCGTCCTCGGACACCGCCGACAGGTCGGTGTGCGGGCGCACCCAGTCGAGGTTGCGCCGGGTGCCGCCGGAGACGAAGCCGTCGGCCAGCGCCTGCCGGGCGCCGGCCAGGTAGGGGACGGCCGCCGCGTCGACGACCGCGGTGACGCCGCTGGCCCGGGCCATCTTGTAGAGGTGCCCGAGCAGGCCGAAGCCGGTCACGTCGGTCCCCGCACGGACGCCGGCGGCCACCGCGGCCCGCGCGGCGTCCCGGTTCAGGGCGGTCATCGAGGCGACCGCCTCCTCCGACACCTCGCCGGTCGCCTTCATCCGGCTGTTGAGGACACCGACGCCCAGCGGCTTGGTCAGGCTCAGCGGGGTGCCCGCGACCGCGCCCGAGTTGGTGATGATCCGGTCCAGGTCGACCAGGCCGGTCACGGCCATGCCGTACTTCGGCTCCGGGTCGTCGATCGAGTGCCCGCCGCCCACGTGGCAGCCCGCCTCGTGCGCCACCTCCAGGCCGCCGCGGAGCACCTCGGCCGCGAGCTCGGCGGGCAGCACGTCGCGTGGCCACCCCAGGAGGTTCACCGCCACGGCCGGTGTGCCGCCCATGGCGTAGATATCCGACAGTGCGTTGGCCGCGGCGATGCGGCCGAAGGTGTAGGCGTCGTCGACGACCGGAGTGAAGAAGTCGGTGGTGAGCACGAGCCCCTGACCACCGGCGATGCGGACCACCGCGGCGTCGTCGCCGTCGTCGAGCCCCACGACCAGTTCGGCGGCCGGATCGGCCGGACCCTGCGCGGTCAGCCCGGCGACCACGGCCTCGAGCTCGCCCGGCGGGATCTTGCAGGCGCACCCGCCACCGTGGGCGTACTGCGTCAGGCGGACGGCCGATGCGGTGGTCACGGCTCGAATCTAGGCGCGACCTCCGGGCAGCACGACCAGTCGCGGGGGCCGAGGCTCCGTGGGGCGCTGCCGCAGTGCCCGCCCGGCGGGATGGTTGGTCGTCGGACGTCCGTTCGGCGGCATGCCCAGACCGCCGAGGTCACGTCCCGGCGCGATCTCCCCGGTGAGCTCGGCGCCGCCGATGCGGTCCTCCCGGAACCAGCGCAGCTCCTGCCGTTCGCGGCACCAGGCGACCAGGAACTCGTGCGTGCCCGAGCGGACCAGCAGCTGCGGCTCCACCGCCCGCTCCGACCAGCGGCCCTCCCGGTCGCGGTAGTCGAGGACGAGCACGCGCCGCTCGGCCACGCCCTGCTCGACGCGCCGCTGCAGCTTTCTCTCGCGGGCCACGTCGGCGGCGACCCACCGGCTGCTCGCCAGCATCCGGGCCCGCAGCTGCGGATCGGGCTCGAGCACGGTGAGCACCTTCTCCAGCGCCGCCCCGCCGGCCTCGGCGAACGGGCCGTCGGGCCGAGCGGCCAGGGCGGCGGTGATCGCCGCGGCCTCCTCGGGTGTGAAGGAGACCGGCGGCAGCGGCGCGGGGGAGCGGGGCTCGGTTCGGGTCACGAGACGGATGCTGGCAGTGGCCTCCGACAGTTCTCGGAGGACCGGCCCCGTAGGCTCGGCGGCGGAGGCGTCAGGGTGTCTGGTGGCCCCCGCGGCCTCTAAAGCCGACGTGGCCGAGTACCTCGGTCAGGCGGGTTCGATTCCCGTCCGCCTCCGCCAAGCCCCCGCCGGACCTACGCTCCGGTGCGATGCCCGCCGACAGCAGCACCGACGATCCGCGCCGCGCCGTGCCCCGCACCGACGCCCTGCTCGCGGCGCCGGCGGTGCAGGCCGCGGTGCAGCGGCTGGGCCGCGAGCTGGTCAAGGCCGCCGTGCAGCGGGTGCAGGGCCGCATCCGCGACGGCGGGCTCCCGGCGGGCGACGCGGTCGACGCCGTCCTCGCCGCGCTGCCGCTCACGGCCGGCAGCCTGCGCCCGGTGCTGAACGCCACCGGCGTCCTCGTGCACACCAACCTGGGTCGCGCGCCGCTGTCGGCGGCGGCGGTCGAGGCGATCGCCGCGGCGGCCGGGACCACGGACGTGGAGCTGGACCTGCGGACCGGGCGCCGTGGACCGCGCGGTGCGGCGGCGATCGACGCCCTGCTGGAGGCGGTCCCCGCGGCCGAGGCGGCGATCGTCGTCAACAACTGCGCCGCGGCCCTCGCCCTGGTCGCCACCGCGCTCGGGCAGGGCCGGGAACTCGTCCTCGCCCGGGGGGAGCTGGTCGAGATCGGCGACGGTTTCCGCATCCCTGACCTGCTGGAGTCGACCGGGGCGGGGCTCCGCGAGGTGGGGACGACCAACCGGGTCACCCTCGACGACTACCTCGCCGCACTGTCGCCGGACACGGGTGCGGTGCTCAAGGTGCACCCGTCGAACTTCGTCGTCCGCGGCTTCACCCGGGCGGTCCCGGTGCGGGACCTGGCAGAGGGGCTCGCCGGCACCGGAGTGCCGTTGGTGGCCGACGTGGGCTCCGGCCTGCTGCGGCCGCACCCGTTGCTGCCCGACGAGCCCGACCTGCAGTCCACGCTGGCCGACGGCGCGGACCTCGTGGTGGCCAGCGGCGACAAGCTGCTCGGCGGGCCCCAGGCGGGACTGGTCCTCGGCCGCGCCGACCTCGTGCAACGGCTGCGCCGGCATCCGCTCTACCGCGCGCTGCGGGTGGACAAGACGACGCTGGCCGCCCTGGAGGCGACGCTGCGAGGCCCGCTGCCGCCGGTGCCGCAGCTGCTCGCCGCGGAGCCCGCCGTCCTCACTGCTCGGGCCCGGGCGGTCGCCGACCGGCTGACGGCGGCCGGCGTCGACGCGCACGTCGTCGCCGCCGACGCCCGGGTCGGCGGAGGAGGAGCGCCCGAGCAGCCGCTGCCCGGCGTCGCGATCTCGCTGCCCCCGACGTTCGCCGAGCCGTTGCGGCTCGGCGGCCGCCCGGTCGTCGGCTACCTCGAGGACGGCCGCACCCTGCTCAACCTGCGCAGCCTCGCCCCGGAGGACGACGGCGCGCTGACCGACGCCGTCCTGGAGGTGGCGGCTGCGTGGACGTGATCGCCACCGCCGGCCACGTCGACCACGGCAAGTCCGCGCTGGTGCGCGCCCTCACCGGTATGGAGCCCGACCGATGGACGGAGGAACGCCGGCGCGGGCTCACCATCGACCTGGGCTTCGCCTGGACCACGCTGGCCTCGGGACGGACGGTGGCGGTCGTCGACGTCCCCGGCCACGAGCGGTTCATCGGCAACATGCTGGCCGGCGTGGGTCCCGCTCCGGCCGCGCTGCTCGTCGTGGCGGCCGACGACGGCTGGTCCGCGCAGACGGCGGAGCACGTCGCCGTCCTCGACGCCCTCGGGGTGCGGCACGCGCTCCTGGCGGTCACCAAGGCCGATCTCGCCGATCCGCGCCCGGTGCTCGCCGACGTCCGGGACCGGCTGGCCGGGACCTCGCTGGGGAACGTGCCCGGATTCGCGGTCAGCGCGGTCACCGGCGCGGGCCTGTCCGAGCTGACCGACGGGCTGGAGACGCTGCTCGCGCGGCTCCCGGCGGCCGATCGGCAGGCGCCCGTGCGGCTCTGGGTCGACCGCGCCTTCACCATCAAGGGCGCCGGCACCGTGGTCACCGGCACCCTGGCGGCGGGCTCGGTGTCCGCCGAGGACCGGCTCACGCTGGGTGAGCGCGAGGTCGTCGTCCGCGGGGTGCAGTCGCTCGGTCGGACGGTCGAGCGGGCCACCGCCACCGCCCGGGTCGCGCTCAACCTGCGCGGCACCGCCGTCGAGGAGCTCTCCCGTGGCGACGCGCTGCTCACGCCGGGGGCGTTCCGCAGCACCACCGAGCTGGACGTGACGCTCGCTGCCGCTCCCGACGACCGGTTGCCCGCCGAGGTGGTGGTGCACATCGGCTCGGCCACCGTCGGTGCGCGCGTGCGGCTGCTGGACGGCGCCGTCGTCCGGCTGCGGCTGGGCGCTCCGCTGCCGCTGCGCGTCGGCGACCGCCTGCTGCTGCGCGATCCCGGCGCGCGCCGGGTGCTCGGCGCGGACGTCCGGGACGTCGACCCACCGGAGCTGCGGCGCAGGGGAGCGGCCCGGCAGCGCGCCGCGGAGCTCTCGGCCCGGCCGGAGGGCGCCGAGGGTGCGGCGGCGGACCTCGCCGCCCGGAGCATCGTCCGCACCGCCGACTTCACCGCGATGGGCTGGCCGGTTCCTGCGGATGCCGACGAGCACGGACCGTGGCTGCTCGCTCCCGGCCTGACCGACGCGCTGGCCGCGCGCGTGCCGGACGTCGTCGCCCGGTACCGGAAGCTGCGGCCGCTCGAGCCCGGGCCGCCCGTCGAGGTCGTTCGCCGCGCCCTGGAGCTGCCCGCCGCCGACCTCGTCGCGGCCCTCGTCCGGACGCCGCTCGCCCTGCGGGACGGCCGGGTGGTCGACGAGGCGGCGGTACTCCCGGCGCCGGTGCAGGCCGCGGTGGACGCGGTGCGGGCGCGGCTGGCCGCGGACCCGTTCGCCGCCCCGGAGGCGCCGGAGCTCGTGGCCGCGGGCCTCGGCGCGCGCGAACTCGCGGCCGCCGTGCGCAGCGGTCAACTGGTCCGCATCGCCGACGGCGTCTACCTCGCGCCCGGGATCGCCGACGTCGCACGCGGCCGGCTCGCCGCCGTGCCACAGCCGTTCACGCTGAGCCAGGCTCGCCAGGCCTGGGGGACCAGTCGCCGCGTCGCCGTCCCGCTGATGGAGTGGCTCGACGCCCAGGGCGTGACCGCTCGTCTCCCGGACAACACCCGCCGGCTGCGCTGAGCGCGCGACGGATGCGGGCGTCGTCAGTCGGTCGGAGGGACCCAGCGGGCCGGGCGCTTCTCGCGGAAGGACGCGATGCCCTCCTGGCCCTCGTCGCTCGCGAAGAACCGGGCCGAGAGCTGCAGCAGGTCGCCGAAGTCCAGGTCCGGCTGGTGCGACCGCAGCAGCCGTTTGGTCTCGGCCAGCGCGACCGGGGCGCCCGCGGCCAGCGCCCGCAACTGCCCGTCGAGCACGGCGTCGATCTCGTCGTCCGCGGCGACCAGGTCCACCAGGCCACCGGCCGCGGCTGCGGCGGCGTCGAACACCTCGCCGGTCAGCATCAACCGGTGCGCCACGTGCGTCGTCATGCGCGGCAGCACCACGGCCGAGATCACCGCGGGCACCAGGCCGAGCCGGACCTCGGAGAAGGCGAAGCTGGCCGAGGACGCCGCCACGACGACGTCGCAGGCGGCGACGAGGCCCACCCCGCCGGCCCGGGCCGGCCCGCGGACGACGGCGACGACGGGCTTCGGGGAGGACCAGATCAGCTGCAGGAGCTGCGGGAACTCGTTCACGCCCTGGTCCTGCGACGAACCGCCGGCCGCCTCGGCGAGATCCATGCCGGAGCAGAAGACCCGGCCGGTGTGGTCGAGGGCGATCACCCGCACGGCGTCGTCGGCGAGCGCGTCCTCCAGGGCGGCGCGGAGCTGGCCGCGCAGCGCCTTCGACAGCGCGTTGCGGTTCTGCGGCGAGTCGAGGGTGAGCGTGGCGACGCCGGCGGACACGGTCACCTGGATCACTCGGTCGTGGGTCACAGCCGCATCCTGCCGCGCCGGGGCGCCGGCGCGGCACACTGGGAGCAGATGAACACCGTCCTGCCGCTGGTCGAGCGCGCCGTACCGCCGCTCGAGCTGCCGGCGCCCGCCCGCGAGGGGCTGACGCGCACGCCGTTCGGCCTCTACGTACACGTGCCCTTCTGCGCCACGCGCTGCGGCTACTGCGACTTCAACACCTACACCTCCGACGAGCTGGGCCCCGGAGCCAACCGCTCCGAGTACGCCGGCACCGTCGTCGCCGAGCTGCGCCGGGCGGCGGAGACCCTCGGCCCCGACCTGCCCACGGTCTCCACCGTGTTCGTCGGCGGCGGCACGCCGACCCTGCTGCCGGCAGCCGACCTGAGCGCGGTCCTGGACGAGGTGCGGCGGCTGTTCCCGGTGGCCCCCGACGTCGAGGTCACGACGGAGGCCAACCCCGAGACCGTCGACCGCGACTACCTGGCGAGGCTGCGCGAGGCCGGCTTCACGCGGGTGAGCCTGGGCATGCAGTCCGCGGCCGAGCACGTCCTCGCCGTCCTGGACCGCAGGCACACGCCGGGGCGGGCGGTGCAGGCCGCGCACGACGCTCGTGCGGCCGGGTTCGAGCACGTCAACTTGGACCTCATCTATGGCACCCCCGGTGAGTCCGACGCCGACTGGGCGGCCTCGCTCGACGCAGTCCTCGCCTCGCCCGTCGACCACGTGAGCGCCTACGCGCTCATCGTCGAGGACGGCACCCGCCTGGCCCGGCGGATCGCCCGCGGCGAACTGCCGATGCCCGACGACGACGTGCTGGCCGACCGCTACGAGCAGGCCGACGCGACCCTGCGGAGCGCCGGCTTCCAGTGGTACGAGGTGTCCAACTGGGCGACCTCGGACGCTGCCCGCTGCCGGCACAACGAGCTGTACTGGGCCAACGCCAACTGGTGGGGCGTCGGCCCCGGCGCACACAGCCACGTGGGCGGACTGCGCTGGTGGAACGTCAAGCACCCCGCGGCCTACGCCGACCGCCTGGCCGCCGGGTCCAGCCCCCACGCCGACGCCGAGCTGCTCGCGGACGACGACCGCGCGCTGGAGACGGTCATGCTCGGGCTGCGGCTGCGCGACGGGCTGCCGCTGACCGCCCTCTCCGATCTCGGGCGGGTCCGCGCGGCCGACGCGGTGAGCCGTGGCCTCCTCGCCGAGGAGGCGTACCGTCGAGGTTTGGCCGTGCTCACCGACAAGGGTCGGTTGCTCGCCGACGCGGTCGTCCGGGACCTCACCGACTGAACGGGGTTCGCCCGGAGGGCGACCCGCTCATCCGAAAGAGCGAGATTTCGCGCACGTTTTTCGGCTATGGTCCCGGTTCCGGCAACGGCGCCGGTCAGGCAGGGAGGTGGTTCCGGTGGACGTACGCACGTCCTGGTCCGCCGTGGGCTCCCCGCCAGGCCATCCGCCGGTAGCCGACACGCCCGCCCTCAGCGGCGGCATGCTGCTCGCGTTGGCGATGAATCGCCGTGCCCGTGGCCTCCGCGGCCTCGACGTACTCCGACGCAGCCAGGACCGGGCCCCGCCACAGGCCGTCTGACCCCCACCCGGGTCACGCCCACCCCGTCCTGACGCGCTCCGCCTGGTGCCGCGTCCCTTCCTGCTTTCCCGAAAAGCCCTCGTCCGAGGAGGACCCTCATGTCCAGCACTCTCGACTCGACCGCCCGCACCGCCGACTGGAGCAGCATCCGCGCCCAGCTCGAGACCCAGCGCGCCGACTGCGTCCAGCAGCGCGAGCAGGCACTGGAGGAGTGCGCCATCTCGGTGCCCGACCCGGTCGCCCAGCGCCGCAGCGCCGACCTGCAGACGACCATCGAGGAGATCGACGCCGCCCTCGAGCGCATCGAGGCCGGCACGTACGGCTCGTGCACGGAGTGCGGTGCCGCCATCCCCGAGGAGCGGCTGGAGCTGCGCCCGATGGCGCGCTGCTGCGTCTCCTGCAGCTGACCTCCCGCCCGATCGGTCCGGCGCCGGCCCAGCTCCGGCGCCGGCCCAGCTCCGGCGCCGGCTCAGCTCCGGCGCGGGCCGGGCACCGGGGGCTGGGCGGGAATCGCCTCCGTCGACGGGCCGGCGGGCGCCTGGACGGGGGTGAGGGCGTCGAGGTCGAGTACCCGCACGTGGATGACGTTGCGCTGCTGCAGCGCCGCTCGCAGCGCGCGGTGCAGCCCGTCCTCCAGGTAGAGCTCCCCGTGCCACTGGACGGCGTGCGGGAACAGGTCGCCGTAGAAGGTGGAGTCGTCCGCGAGGAGGGCGTCGAGCGCCAGCTCCTTCTTGGTGGTGGTCAGCGTGTCCATCCGCACCTGCCGGGGCGGGATCATCGCCCAGTCCCGTGTGGACAAGCCGTGGTCGGGATAGGGGCGGCCGTCTCTCACCGCTTTGAAGATCAGGGAACGACCTCCGCTTCCTGCCCCAGCGGGGCGCCGACCGGACAACCCTAACGGCCCGGCGGGGGGGACGTGCTGCCGTCGTCTCCTGGGCCTCGTCCGGAGGCTCGCCATGAGCTCGCGAGCGAGGAAGGAGGAGGGGGTCCTTCGCGTATGCTGGGTTGGCACTCCGACCGTGCGAGTGCCAGCGCGGGCTGGTCCCCGGGTGGGCCTCGGAAACCGTGGCCCGGCACCGCACGGCATGTCGACCGGTACGGGGAGGTGTCTCGTGGCGCACGACGAACGCCGCCTGGACGTCCTTCGGGCGATCGTCCAGGACTACGTCTCGACCAACGACCCGGTGGGCAGCAAGGCGCTGGCCGACCGGCACGATCTGGGCGTCTCCCCGGCCACCATCCGCAACGACATGGCGGTGCTGGAGGAGCAGGGATACATCACCCAGCCGCACACCAGCGCGGGGCGGGTGCCCACCGACAAGGGGTACCGGCTCTTCGTCGACCGGCTCTCCGCCGTCAAGCCGCTGTCCGTGGCCGAGAAGCGGGCCATCGAGCGGTTCCTCGACGGCGCCGTCGACCTGCACGACGTCCTCGGCCGCACCGTCCGGCTGCTGGCGCAGATCACCCGCCAGGTGGCCGTCGTGCAGTACCCGACGCTCTCGCGGAGCGCCGTTCGTCACCTCGAGGTGGTGCAGGTCGCCGCGGCCCGGCTCATGCTGGTGCTCATCACCGACACCGGACGTGTGGAGCAGCGGGTCGTCGACTGCCCGACCGACATCGACGCCGAGGCCGTCGCGGAGCTGCGCACGCTGCTCAACTCCGCCTTCACCGGCGTGAAGCTCACCGAGGCGGGCAGCAAGGTGCCCGACCTGCTGGACACCGCGCCGCCGCACCTGCGGGGCCTGGTCGCCACGGTCAGCTCCACGCTGCTGGAGACCCTCGTCGAGCCGAGCGAGGACCGGCTCGTGATCGGCGGGACGGCGAACCTCGCCCGCGGCAACGCCCTGGACTTCCACGGCACCGTCCGGCCGCTGCTGGAGGCGCTGGAGGAACAGGTCGTCGTGCTGCGCCTGATCAGCGAGGTGGAGGCGGGCACGGTGCTGGTCCGCATCGGCGAGGAGAACGCACACGAGGCACTCAGCGGAGCCTCCCTGGTCAGCGTCGGCTACGGCTCTGCCGACCGGGCGCTCGGCGGGCTGGGCATCGTCGGCCCGACCCGCATGGACTACCCCACGAACATGGCCGCGGTGCGCGCCGTGGCCCGCTACGTCGGCCAGATCCTGGCCGAGAGCTGAGGACGAACTTCTGCGATGGCAACCGACTACTTCGGTGTCCTGGGCCTGGCCCGCGACGCCAGTGACTCCGACATCAAGCGCGCCTACCGGCGGCTGGCGAGGGACCTGCACCCCGACGTCAACCCCGACCCCGAGGCCAAGGAGCGCTTCCAGGAGGTCACCCGGGCGTACGAGGCGCTGACCGACCCCGAGAAGCGGCGGATCGTCGACCTCGGCGGTGACCCGTTCGACACCGGTGGCGGGGGCGGCAACGGCTTCGGCAACGCGGGGTTCGGCGGTCTGGGCGACATCATGGACGCGTTCTTCGGCGGCGCGACCACCCGCGGGCCGCGCGGGCGCACCCGCGCCGGCCGGGACGCGCTCATCCCGATCGAGCTCGAGCTGGACGAGACGGTGTTCGGCACCGTCAAGGAACTCACCGTCGACACCGCCGTCCTCTGCGACGTGTGCGCCGGTGCCGGCACGGCCCCGGGCACGCACGTCACGACGTGCACCACCTGCTCGGGTCGCGGCGAGGTGCAGAGCGTCCAGCGCAGCTTCCTCGGCCAGGTCATGACCAGCCGGCCCTGCCCGACCTGCTCGGGCACCGGCCAGGTCATCCCCGAGCCGTGCGTCAAGTGCGCCGGGGACGGCCGCGTGCGCTCCCGCCGCACCATCTCGGTCAAGGTGCCCGCCGGTGTCGAGGACGGCATGCGCATCCGGCTCACCGGCCAGGGCGAGGTCGGCCCCGGCGGTGGTCCCGCCGGCGACCTCTACGTGGAGATCCACGAGCGCCCGCACGACGTCTTCACCCGCGACGGCGAGGATCTGCACTGCCGGGTCACGCTGCCCATGACCTCCGCCGCCCTGGGCACCACGCTGAACCTGAAGACCCTCGACGGCGAGCAGGAGATCGACATCCAGCCCGGCACGCAGTCGGGCAGCGTGCTGAAGATGCGCGCCCAGGGCGCACCGCGGCTGCGGGCCACCGGGCGGGGTGGCCTCGTCGTGCACGTCGACGTCGTCACGCCCACCAAGCTCGACGCCGAGCAGGAGAAGCTCGTGCGCGAACTCGCCGCCCTGCGTGGCGAGGACCAGCCCGAGTCGAACCGCGAGGCGCAGGGCGGGCTGTTCTCGCGGGTGCGCGACGCGTTCCACGGGCGCTGATCGACGTGGCCACCCCCGGCGCCGAGGTCCCCGAGCTCGACGGCGCGCCCCTGTTCCTCCTGGATGTCCTGCCGGAGACCGAGCAACTCCTGGTCGAGGGCGCCGAGGGGCGGCACGCCGTCGACGTGCTGCGCCTCGAGCCGGGGGAGCGGGTCCGGGTCGGGGACGGCCAGGGCACCGTCGTCGAGGGGGACGTGGTCTCGGCCGGCCCGCAGGGCCTGCGGGTGGCCGTCCTGCACCGCTTCGAGGTGCCGGCCCCCCAGCCGGAGTTCCTGCTGGTGCAGGCCCTGCCGAAGGGGGACCGCGGACCGCTCGCGGTCGACCTCGCGACCGAGCTGGGCGTCGACCGCATCGTTCCGTGGACGGCGGCGCGCTGCGTGACCCGCTGGCGCGACGACCGGGTGGCCAAGGGAGTGGCCAAGTGGCGGGCCGCGGCCCGGGCGGCCAGCAAGCAGTCCCGGCGTCCGCGGGTGCCCGAGGTGACCGAGCCGATGTCCACCCGCGAGGTGTGCGGCCTGCTGGGCGACGTCGACCTCGCCGTCGTGCTGCACGAGCAGGCGCGCCGGCCGATGGCCGAGCTGACCGTGCCCTCGTCCGGCACGGTGGCGGTCGTCGTCGGCCCCGAGGGCGGGCTCACCGACGGCGAGGTGGTCGCCTTCCGGGCCGCCGGCGCCGAGCCGGTCCGCCTGGGCCCCGAGGTGCTGCGCACCTCGACCGCCGGCGCCGCCGCGCTGGCCGCGCTGAGCGCCCACACCCGCTGGGCCTAGCCGTCGACGGTGCTGGGATCAGGTGACCTGATCGTGGCGTCACCTACCTCGTGGTGGGCGGTGCGGGAGGTAGCGCCCCGGTGAGGGAGGACGCCGGAGCGCGTGCCGCCCGTCGCGCCGTCGGGCGTGCGAGGTGTGGGGGGAGGGATGCTCCTCCTAGGGTGCGGACGTGACCGACTGCCTGTTCTGCCGCATGGTCGCCGGGGAGATCCCTGCCGACGTCGTCCACCAGACCGACCGGGTGCTCGCCTTCCGCGACATCAGCCCGCAGGCGCCCACCCACGTGCTGGTGATCCCGAAGGAGCACCACGCCACCGTCGGTGCGCTCGCGGAGACGGACCCAGCGCTGCTCGCCGACGTCGTCGCCGCCGCGCACGCGGTCGCGCGCCAGGAGAAGCTCGTCACCGACGGCTCCGAGCCCGGCTACCGACTGGTGACCAACACCGGTCCGGCCGCGGGCCAGACGGTGCACCACCTGCACGTCCACGTGCTGGGCGGCCGCGACCTCGGCTGGCCTCCCGGCTGAGCACCGATCCTGCGAGGATCGAGCGGTGACCGAGCAGACCGCCCCGCCCGTCCGCGTCGAGCGGGACGGCGACGTCGCCGTCGTCGTCCTCGACAACCCGCCGCTGAACCTCTTCACCCCGGCCGTGTTCCAGGCGCTGGACGCCGCGGTCGCCGAACTGGTCGCCCTCACCGACCCGCAGCGGCCCGACCGGGCGCGGGCGGTGCTGTTCGAGGCCCGCGGCAAGGTCGTCTCCGGAGGTGTCGACGTCACCTTCTTCCGCGACATCGCCGAGGGGCCGGACCCGGTCGGCCGCGGCGGGGAGCTGTGGGCGCAGCTGCTCCGCGTCGCGCAGGCGGTGGAGGACCTGCCGGTGCCGACGGTGTTCGCCGCACACGGCCTCACCCTCACCGCCGCCTTCGAGCTGTCGCTCGCCTGCGACATCCTGCTGGCCGGCGAGAAGGCGTCCTTCGGCCTGGTCGAGATCGTCGTCGGGCTGACCCCGTCGATGGGCGGCCCGCAGCGGCTCGCCGAGCGGGCCGGTGCGGCCCGCGCGCGGGAGCTGATCTTCACCGGCGAGCGCTACCCGGCGGCCGTCCTGGAGCGCTGGAACGTGGTCAACCGGGTGCTCCCGGACGAGGGCTTCGCCGAGGCCGCCCGGGTCTACGCCCGGCAGGTCGCCGCCGGACCCACCCTGGCGCACGCCGCCACCAAGCGGCTCGTGGCCACCTCCGTGCGGGAGGGCGCCCGCGCGGCGGACGCGCTGGTGTCCGAGGTCTCGGGGGCGCTGTTCGCCAGCGACGACCTGCGCGGCGCGGTGCGCTCCTTCCTCACGGAGGGCCCGGGGACGGCGACGTACTCGGGGCGGTGACCCCAAGGGGTGCGAACCACGATTCGGGGTGCCGCACGCGGGTAGCATCGAGCGGTCCGCCACTCCCAGCCAGGAAGGCAGGGTCGAGGGTTCTTGCCCGACACCTCCCCGAACGTCCCCGTCGAGGGTGCCCCCACGTCCCGTGAGGCATCGGCGCAGGCCGCCGCCGTCGACGACACCGCAGCCGACAGTTCCCCGAGTCCGGGCGCGAGCCAGCCGGCCGTCGTCCGCGCCACCATCGCGGTGCCCGAGTCGGTCTCCATGGTCGCCCTGCTCGGCTCCGCCGACGAGCTCCTGCGCCTGGTCGAGGCCGAGGTCGACGCCGACGTGCACGTGCGCGGCAACGAGATCACCGTGACCGGGCAGCCCGCCGACAACGCCTTCGCGGTCCGCGTCTTCGACGAGCTCATCGCCCTCCTGGGCACCGGCCAGCAGCTGCGCCCCGACTCCGTGCGCCGGGTCATCGCCATGCTGAAGAGCGGCGGGTCCGAACGCCCGGCCGACGTCCTCAGCCTGGACATCATCAGCCGCCGGGGCCGCACCATCCGGCCGAAGACGCTGAACCAGAAGCGCTACGTCGACGCGATCGACGAGCACACGATCGTCTTCGGCATCGGCCCGGCCGGTACCGGGAAGACGTACCTGGCCATGGCCAAGGCGGTGCAGGCGCTGCAGACCAAGCAGGTCAACCGGATCATCCTGACCCGCCCGGCGGTCGAGGCCGGCGAGCGGCTGGGCTACCTGCCCGGGACGCTCAGCGAGAAGATCGACCCCTATCTGCGGCCGCTGTACGACGCGCTGCACGACATGGTCGACCCCGAGTCGATCCCGCGGCTGATGGCATCGGGGACGATCGAGGTCGCCCCGCTGGCCTACATGCGGGGCAGGACCCTGAACGATGCGTTCGTCATCCTCGACGAGGCGCAGAACACCACTGCCGAGCAGATGAAGATGTTCCTGACCCGGCTCGGCTTCGGCTCGAAGATCGTGGTCACCGGTGACGTCACCCAGGTCGACCTCCCGGGCGGTGCGCAGAGCGGGCTGAAGATCGTGCGCGAGATCCTCGACGGCGTCGAGGACGTGCACTTCGCCACCCTGACCAGCACCGACGTCGTCCGGCACCGGCTGGTCGGCGACATCGTCGACGCCTACGAGCGCTTCGACGCCTCGCGTCAACCGACGACCACCCGCCCGGCCGCGCCCGCGCCGGCACGACCGACCCGGCCACGCCGGCAGGGGAGCTGACCGCCGTGCCGGTCGAGGTGTCCAACGAGTCCGAGATCGCCGTCGACGAGGCGGAGCTGGCCGGCATCTGCCGCTTCGTGCTCGGCGAGATGAAGGTCCACCCGATGGCCGAGCTGTCGGTGCTCTGCGTGGACGTCGAGTACATGAGCAGCCTGCACGAGCGGTGGATGGGGGAGAAGGGGCCGACCGACGTGCTGGCCTTCCCCATGGACGAGCTCGACACCGCGCGGCCCGACGACCCCGATCCGGGCCCGGCCCTGCTCGGTGACGTCGTCCTCTGCCCGGCCGTCGCCGTCCGGCAGGCCCGGGCCGCCGGGCACACCATGGACGACGAGCTGGTCATGCTCGCCACCCACGGCGTGCTCCACCTGCTCGGCTACGACCACATGGAGCCCGACGAGGAGAAAGAGATGTTCGGCCTCCAGTCGCAGCTGATCGAGGGCTGGAAGTCAGCGCCCCGCGAGCCGGTGACCGGTGCGCCGGCCGGTCAGGAACAGACCCTCCGATGACGTCCGGTGCGATCACCCTGCTGGTGATCGCCTGCTGCCTGGTCCCGCTCGCCGGCCTGTTCGGCGCCATGGACGCAGCGCTCCAACGGGTGTCGCAGGCGCGCGTCGGGGAGCTCCGCCGGGAGGGCGCCAAGCGCGCCCGCGCGCTGGAGGAGGTCGTGCTCGAGCGCGCCCGCCACGTCTCGCTGCTGCTCCTGCTCCGCATCCTGTGCGAGATGAGCGCGGCGGTGCTGGCCACCGTCCTGCTCGACGACCTCTGGGGCTTCGGCTGGCGGACCGTGCTCACGGCGGCCGGCATCATGACCGTCGTCAGCTACGTCCTGGTGGGCGTCGGGCCGCGAACCCTCGGCCGCCAGCACGCCTACTCGATCGCGCTCGCCACCGCCGGCGTGGTGAAGCTGCTCGGCCGCGTGCTCGGCCCCGTCGCCACGCTGCTCATCCTGGTCGGCAACGCGATCACGCCCGGCCGGGGCTTCCGCGACGGCCCGTTCTCCTCCGAGGTCGAGCTGCGCGAGCTGGTCGACATGGCCGAGGAGCGCGGTGTCGTGGAGTCTGGCGAGCGCAACATGATCCACTCGGTCTTCGAGCTGGGCGACACCATCGCTCGCGAGGTCATGGTGCCGCGCACCGACGTCGTCTGGATCGAGCGCACCAAGACCGTGCGTCAGGCGCTCGCTCTGGCGCTGCGCAGCGGCTTCAGTCGCATCCCGGTGATCGGCGAGAACGTCGACGACGTCGTCGGCGTGGTCTACCTCAAGGACCTGGTCCGCCGGTCGCAGGGCAACAACGACGCCAAGAGCAGCCCGCGCGTCGAGGAGCTCATGCGCACGCCGACGTTCGTGCCCGAGTCCAAGCCGGTCGACGAGCTGCTGCGCGACATGCAGGCCCAGCGCATCCACATCGCGATCGTGGTCGACGAGTACGGCGGCTTCGCCGGCCTGGTCACCATCGAGGACATCCTCGAGGAGATCGTCGGCGAGATCGCCGACGAGCACGACGCCTTCCAGCGGCCGCCGGTCGAGGAGCTGCCCGACGGCTCGATGCGGATCACCGCGCGTCTGCCGGTGGAGGACCTCGCCGAGCTGTTCGGCGTCGAACTGCCCGAGGACGACGACGTCGAGACCGTCGGAGGTCTGCTGGCCCGCGAACTCGGCCTGGTGCCCATCGAGGGCGCGTCGGCCGAGATCGGTGGGCTGCGGCTGGTCGCCGAGAGCACCGGCGGACGCCGCAACCGGGTCGACACCATGCTGGTCTGCCGGGTCGAGCAGTCGGCCGAGGACGACGCCGAGGACGGTCGCGGACAGGGCAAGGGGGCCACCCGCTACGAGGAGCCCGCCCCGGTGGAAGGCTGAAGCCCGTGCCCGAACTGCAGCCCGAGGACGCCAAGCTCGTCACCCTGGCCCGTTCCACCCGCGCCCGCACCGGCGCGGCGGAGGGCGCGGCGGTCCGCGACACCGACGGCCGCACCTACGTGGCGGCGAGCGTGGCCCTGCCCTCGCTGAAGCTGTCCGCGCTGCAGGCGGCGGTGGCGGCGGCCGTGTCCAGCGGCGTCGAGGGCCTGGAGGCAGCGGTCATCGTCTCCGACGGCGACGCGGTGGAGCAGGAGGGCCTGGCCGCCGTCCGCGACCTCACGCCGTCGGCACCGGTGCACCTCGCCGGCCCGGACGGGGCGCTGCGCACCACCGTCTGACGGTGACCGAACCCTCCGGTCTCGTCGTCCCGCCACATTCGTCGTCGGGGCCGCACACCGGAGGACGACGGCCGGACATCGAGCGTGACCTCCCGCTTCGATGCTCGTTCCGATGGTGACGGGCATCACAAACACCTCGGCTGGAAGCATTCCCCGGCCGTGATGCAGGGACGGGAGACGGCCGGTGCCGCTGCGATTTCGAGAAGGTCTGGCCGGCGCGCTCGCGGCCACGGCGGTGGCAGCTTCTGCTCCGGCCATCGCCCACGCCGCGCCGCTTGCTGGGGTCGACGACTGTCCGCAGATCACGCTGCTCACCATCGAGCACCACGAGGGTGGTCACCTCCCGGCGATGGAGTGCACCCGGGACGCCGCCGGGACCGTGCTGCTGACGGCCGAGGACACGTGGTCGGTGCCACTGCCGCCGCCAGGCATGCAGGTCACCCAGTCGGCCGTGGGCACCGAGGGGCACACGGAGTTCATCGTGAGGCGCACGGCCAGCGGCGCCATCGAGGTTCTCTTCGTCGACACTTCCGACGGCCACGCCGACCACCCCCCGGCGGACCGCCACGAGGCCGACCACCCCCACGCCGACCATGCCCACCATGAGCACGAGGCAAGCACCGATGCTGTCGACAGCGGCGCCCCGGGGCCGTACCAGGGCGGCGCGCCGGATCGCTGCACGGACGCGCGATGGTCGTCGCTCGGCCACTTCGTCTACGGGCCGCACGTCTGGTTCTACAACGGAGCCGGCGCGCCCCTGAACGTCGCCGCAACCGGTCTCGAGGCGTTCACGTCGAGCTTCGACAACGTGGCCGCCGGCCGCGACGGCTGTCACGTCGAGTCCACCACCGTCCTCACATCCCAGGTATTCGCGGGGGAGACCACCGTTCCGCCCGGCATCACGCCCTCGAGGACCTGCCAGCCCTATGACGGTCTGAACGTCGCCGGGTGGGTCCGCGGCGGATCCGGATACCTCGGACTTGCCTGCATCTACTCCTATGTCGACGCCGGTTACGGACCCCGCGTCTTGGACGCCGACATCACTCTCAACGCCAACTACACGTGGAGCACCGGTCCCGACTTCAGCGCCAGCCAGTACGACGTCGCCAGTGTGGTGGCGCACGAGGTGGGCCACGTCTTCGGACTCGGGCACGCCGGCAGTTCCGCCGCTCCGAGCCAGCTGACCATGTCCGGCTCCGGCGTGTACCCGACGAGCATCTACGCCCGCTACCTCGGCGCGGGCGACCGCGAAGGCCTCAGTGCCCGCTACGGATCCATGGGCGTCGACCGATGATCTTCACCGTCCCCACCTCCACTCGCGAGCGAGGAGTCATCCACGTGAACCGTTCCCGACGTCTTCCGGCGACCGTCCTGGCCTTCCTTGTCGGCGCGTCGCTGGTGCCGGGTATGACGGCCACGGCGACCGCGGCCCCCTCGGTGGCCCTACCGGCCGATTCCGTGCGGCTCGTCGCCCAGTTCCCGGCCACGTTGGCCGGAGCCGGCTTCCAGGTGACCCGTGACGCGGGCACCCGCACCCAGGCCGCGTCCGAGACGCTCCGTTCCGGAGCGCTCCCGCCCTCGGGGCTGCTGAGCGTCACGTTGCCCAAGGTGGACCTGCCGGCGGACAACGGCGTGGCGTTCCTCCAGGCGATCGCGGTGCTGCCGATTCCTGGCACGGACACCGCCCTGCAGTCTGTGGCGTCCGTGGGCATCACCGACCACACGCTGACGGAGACGTCTGTGGTGACTTTGACCGTGCCTGTCCCGAAGGTTGTGCCCACGTACACCCCCAAGGAGGTCCATGCGCTGACGGGAGGGGGCGGGCGCACGGGTGAGGAGCCACCGGACGAGACCGAGATCGCCCGGATGCAGCAGGAGACGGAGGCCCAACCCGTCGCCGTCCCGGATCAGGGGCAGGTCGTGCTGCCCGCCCGTGCCGGCACCGAGGGTGGGGAGGCGGCGCCCGCCCGCAACGAGCCGGAGTACGGCGATCCGGCCCCCGAGGAAGGGGTCGGCGAGGACGGTGGCGCGCTCGAGAACCGCCTGGAGGGGCCGGCCACGCCGTCCCGCCCCGCTCAGAACGGCCCGGACGTCCCGCTGTCGACCCCCCCGCTGCGCACGGTGTCGTACACGAACGACCAGGTCACCGATGCACAAGACATTTACGGCGTCTACACCTTCCGCTCGTGGAGCACCCAGGGCTACGGCATGCGCGCGCAGTTCAAGATGTCGGCCACGGCGGAGACGGTCACGCAGAACGGTTGGCGCAGCGAGGCCGGCGCGTTCGAGGTCAACGGCTCGATGAGCGTGAGCAAGCAGTCGTCCAACTCGAGCACCACGGCCGACACCTGGCCGATGCGCAGCGACTGCTGGCGCAGCGAGACCGGCGTCGTCCCGTCGGTCCAGGGCGACGGGCCCGACTGCACGAACATCTTCTACGGTTTCATCGGCGCGTACGGGAACGACACCTGGCGGTGGGAGCGGCACGTCAGCACCACGTGCTTCGAGGCGTTCATCTGTTCCCAGACGGTGTACGAGACGGTGCGCAACCGGTGGTACATCGGAGGCACCTTCTCCGACGACTTCATCGGGTTGACCAACTATGAGAAGCGTCCGTCGGCGGTCCGCTCCGGGTCCTTCGGCAACTGGACGGGCCTGGACCCGGGATCGACGCGGCAGAGTGACTTCAACGCCTCGTTCACCAGGACCCGCGGCGCCACGGTGTCGGTCAAGGCCACGTGGGGGTCGGCGTTCGGCTCGGTGACGTTCGAGTCGACGACCAGCCAGCGCAACGAGAGCCTCGCCTCCATGACCTACGAGGTGCGGCGGCTGGTGAGGAACGGTGAGACCCAGAACTTCATGTACAAGTACTGGTACTACGACCACGACGGTCGACGGCGGTACGACCACTTCAGCTGCGAACTCAACCCGGGATGGGTCAGCACCGGGGCGTGCTGGAACAACGGGTCGTGACGTGCGCCGGCTCGTTCGTGGTGCGGCGCTCGCCCTGCTCGTCCTCGGGACGGCGACGGCGTGCGGACGGGACGACGCTCCGCGGGCGTCACAGTTCCTGGCTGTCGCCGAGGTGCTCACCACCCCTGCGGCTGACTCCGACGGCGCCGTGTTCTCGGTCGCGCTCCGCAACGACGGACCGGAGCCGGTCACAGTGAGCGAGGTCGTCGTCGAGGCGGACGACGGCCTGGCGATCGAGGTTCTCGGGGCGTCGAGCTGCCGGAGGGGCTGCGCGGGGGCCATGGGGTGGGGGGACGCCGAGCCGATGCTCGCGGACTCGATCGAGTGGCCGGACGGGTTCGTCGTGCCGCCCGAGGCGGACGTGATGGCGGGACGCGCCGACGTCGTCAAGGTGGTCATGCACGTCTCCCCGGCCGACGCCGCCGCCCGGGCCCACCTCGGATCCGGCTGCCTGTTCGTCCGGGAGCTCGCGGTGCGCATCGACGACGGCCCTCCGGTCTCGCTGGGCAACCGGTACGCGGACTTCGTGGTGGCGCTCGACCGGCCCGATGCCGGCGAGCCGGGAGTTCCCGCAGGGTGCCGTGGGGAGGCGCGCCCGACCGGCTGACGCGCCCGCGCCGAGGACGTCGGTGGGCGGTGGGAGACTGACGACGTGAGCAGCCCTGAGCAGACGCCGCACCGCAGCGGCTTCGTCGCCCTGGTGGGCCGCCCGAACGCCGGTAAGACGACGCTGACCAACGCCCTGGTCGGCGAGAAGGTCGGCATCGTCAGCAACCGGCCGCAGACCACCCGGCACGCCATCCGCGGGGTGGTGCACAAGCCGGAGGGCCAGATCGTGCTGGTCGACACCCCGGGCCTGCACAAGCCCAAGAGCCTGCTGGGCAAGCGGCTCAACGACGTCGTCCGCGACACGCTGTCCGACGTCGACGTCATCGTGTTCTGCGTCCCGGCCGACCAGCCCGTCGGCAACGGCGACCGGTTCATCGCCCGCCAGTTGCGCGAGGTGCGCGCGCCCGTGGTCGTCGTCGTCACCAAGACCGACGTCGCGAGCAAGAAGCAGGTGGCCGAGCAGCTCATGGCCGCCAGCCAGCTGGTCGAGGCCGCCGAGGTCGTGCCGGTGAGCGCGGTGAACGGCGACCAGGTAGAGCTGCTCGAGGGCCTCCTGATCAAGCTGCTGCCCGAGGGCCCTCCGCTGTACCCGCAAGCGCAGACCACCGACGAGGACACCGAGCGCCAGCTGGCCGAGCTGGTCCGCGAGGCCGCGCTGGAGAAGGTCTTCCAGGAGGTGCCGCACTCGCTGGCGGTCACCATCGAGGAGATCAACCGCCGGACCGACCGGGACCTGGTCGAGATCCACGCGCTCCTGCACGTCGAGCGCAACAGCCAGAAGCCGATGCTGCTGGGCAAGGGCGGCTCGATCATCAAGGCGATCGGCAGCGAGGCCCGCGTGGGCATGGAGACGCTGCTGGGCACCCGCGTCCACCTCGACCTGCACGTCACCGTGCTCGGCGAGTGGCAGGACGACCCCAAGAAGCTGAACAGGCTGGGCTATTGAGCGCGCACACGCCCAAGGCCCTCTACCGCGACGAGGGCATCGTGCTGCGCACCCAGAAGCTGGGTGAGGCCGACCGCATCGTCACCGTGCTCACCCGCCGCACCGGCAAGGTGCGCGCCGTGGCCAAGGGGGTCCGTCGCACCAAGAGCAAGTTCGGCGCCCGACTGGAGCCCTTCACCCACGTCGACCTGCAGCTCTACACCGGCCGCAACCTCGACATCGTCAGCCAGGTGGAGTCGATCCGGTCCTACGGGCAGGAGATCGTCTCCGACTACCCGGCCTACACCGCCGGCACCGCGGTGCTGGAGACCGCCGACCGGCTCACCGCCGAGGAGAAGGAGCCCTCGCTGCGGTTGTTCCTGCTCGTCGTCGGCGCTCTGCGCGCTCTCGGCGAGCGTGCCCACCCGCCGGGCCTCGTCCTCGACGCGTTCCTGCTGCGGGCGATGTCGGTGGCCGGCTGGGAACCCGCGCTGGGGGAGTGCGCCCGCTGCGGCGAGGCCGGTCCGCACCGGCACTTCTCCGTGCCGGCCGGCGGCACGGTCTGCCCGCCGTGCCGGCCCACCGGCTCGGCGATGCCGAGCCCGGTCACCCTCGAGCTCATGGAGGCCCTGATGACCGGGGACTGGGCGCGTGCCGACGCCAGCCAGGGCATCAACCGCCGGGAGAGCAGCGGCCTGGTGGCGGCGCTGCTGCAGTGGCACCTGGAGCGGGGCCTGCGCTCGCTGCCGCTGGTCGACCGCTCCGAGCCGGCCGCGCGCCCGGAGCCGGCGGTGGGTGCGTGAAACGCGAGGTCAAGGCGCCGAACCCGCACCCCTCCGGGGCCCGGCCGCCGCAGCTGTCCGGGGAGAAGCTGCCCGGGCACGTCGCCATCGTCATGGACGGCAACGGCCGCTGGGCGAAGGAGCGGGGCCTCCCACGCACCGCCGGGCACGAGGCAGGGGAGTCCTCGCTGTTCGACTGCGTCGAGGGCGCCATCGAACTCGGCATCAAGCAGATCAGCGCCTACGCCTTCTCCACCGAGAACTGGCGGCGCAGCCCCGACGAGGTCCGCTTCCTCATGGGCTTCAACCGGGACGTGATCCGCCGTCGCCGGGACGAGATGCACGAGCTCGGTGTCCGGGTGCGCTGGGCGGGACGGCGTCCCCGGCTCTGGCGGAGCGTCATCAAGGAGCTCGAGATCGCCGAGGAGCTCACGAAGGACAACGACGTCCTGACCCTGACCATGTGCGTCAACTACGGCGGCCGGGCCGAGATCGCCGACGCCGCCGCGGCCATCGCCCGTGAGGTCGCGGCCGGCCGGCTGAAGCCGGACAAGATCGACGAGCGGACCGTCGCCCGCTTCCTCGACGAGCCCGACATGCCCGACGTCGACCTGTTCGTGCGCAGCTCCGGGGAGAACCGCACCAGCAACTTCCTGCTGTGGCAGTCGGCCTACGCGGAGTTCGTCTTCCTCGACACGCTCTGGCCCGACTTCGACCGCCGTCACCTGTGGGCGGCGTGCGAGGAGTACGCCTCGCGGCAGCGGCGGTTCGGCAGCGCCTGATAGACAGCGTCCGACCCGATCCGTCGAAAGGACGTCCCGACTCATGCAGCTCTCCGGACTGACCACCGCCGTCACCGGCGGCGCCTCCGGCCTCGGCCTGGCCACCGTGCAGCGGCTGGTCGCCGCCGGCGGCCGGGTGACGATCATCGACCTGCCGACGTCGGCGGGCGAGCAGGTGGCCGCCGACCTGGGGGAGGCTGCCCGGTTCGTCGCGGCCGACGTCACCGACGGCGACCAGTTCGCCGCTGCTCTCGACGCGGCCGGTGCGGACGGTTCGCTGCGCGGGCTGGTGCACTGCGCCGGCGCCGGCCGCCGGCTCCGGGTGCTCGACAAGGACGGCGAGCCCGGCTCGCTGGAGGACTTCGAGTGGGTCATGAAGCTCAACGTCACCGGCTCGTTCAACGCGCTGCGGCTGGGCGCGGCCCGCATGGCGCGCAACGAGGCGGTCGACGGCGAGCGCGGCGCGATCGTGCTGACCGCGTCGGTGGCCGCGTTCGAGGGGCAGATCGGCCAGCTCCCGTACACCGCCTCCAAGGCCGCGATCGTCGGGATGACCCTCAACGCGGCCCGCGACCTGGCGAGCAAGGCGATCCGGGTCTGCACCATCGCGCCGGGGATCATGGACACGCCGCTGCTCGCGCGCCTGCGTGAGGACGTCCGGGCGTCGCTGGAGGCCTCGGTGCCCAACCCGCCGCGGCTGGGTCACACCTCGGAGTTCGCGCTGCTGGCCGCCCAGATCCTGGAGAACGGCTACCTCAACGGCGAGACGATCCGTCTCGACGGCGCCATCCGCATGGCCCCCCGCTGACGGTGTTCGCGGTGACCCGGCTCCGGGCGACGGAAGAGGACGCCGACGCCCTGGCGGCCGCGGTGGGACCGTTGCTCGAGGCGCTGGGAGCCGCGCCCGGGTTCCGGGGCGGGGAGTTCGGCCGGTCGGCCGACGACCCCACGCTGTGGGCCCTGGTCACCCGATGGGACGGCGTCGGCGCCTACCGGCGGGGGTTGTCGGCCGCAGCGGTGAAGATCGCCGGCGCGCCGGTGTGGGTGCACGCGCTGGACGAGCCCGGCGTCTACGTCGACGAGTAGCCCGGGTCCGACCCACCCACGGCGAGGCGGTAGCCGACCTGCAGTTCGAAGCCGTGGCCGTCGCCGCCGTGGATGCGCACCTCGTGCGTTCCCGGAGCCGGCGGGGGGATGAGCGCCCACAGGCCCCAGACCGTCGTCGGCGCCGGGCGCTTGCTGCCGTTGATGCCGTTGAGACGCACGCCGGAGACGACGAAGGGCACCGGGGTCCCGATCTCCTGGAGCTGCTGGGGGACGCCGTCGAGGGTGACGGACCCGAAGGCCCGCTCCACCACGGGCGCGGGCCCCGCGGACGGGGATTCCCACCAGTTGAAGGCCGGCACGAACAGCGGCCGGCCGGCCGGTACGACGCAGTTGCGCTCCCAGGGCTCGCCGGTCGATCCGGCGAGGAACCACACGTCGTCGGGCTGGTTGGCCGCGGCGTGCCGGCCGTCCTCGTCCTCGACCGGGTTGGCGAGCGGACCGGCGGCGGCGACCCACTGCACCCACCGGGCGGCGAGGCCCTCGGGCGAGGACGCCTCGTAGGGCAGCGGGACGGACTCTGCGGGACCGCGGGAACGCGACAGGAACGGCACGGTCGAGCACCGTAGGCGGTCCGGCCCGGCGCGGACAGCCCGACCCGGCTCCGGGAGACGTCTGGGGCAGGTGAGGTGTCGGACGTCGACGGGCGGCTCCGTGCCGGGGCTGGCAGGCTCGCCGTCGTGACGGCGGTCGTGCACGGCGGGATCGACGCGGTACTGGCCGCGAGCCGGGCCGGTGTGCGGCGGCTGGCCCCCGCCGATCTGGTCGAGGCCGCCGCGCGCGGCGCCCTGGTCGTGGACACCCGGACCGAGGTGCAGCGTCGCCGGCAGGGGGAGTTGCCCGGCGCCGTCGTCATCGACCGGACGGTGCTGGAGTGGCGGCTGGACCCCCGGAGCCCCGACCGGATCCCCGAGGCGACCGGCGACGACCTGGAGATCGTCGTCGTGTGCCGGCAGGGCTACAGCTCGAGCCTCGCCGCCGCCTCGCTGCGGGCGATCGGCCTGCACCAGGCCACGGACCTCGTCGGTGGCGTGGAGGTGTGGATCGCCGCCGGTCTCCCGACGTCGCAGGGCCCGGCCGACGTGCGGGAGTGACGCGGCGGTCCCACCGCACGCCCCTGTTCGCCCTTACGGTCGGCCGGTGGTCAGCCGCACCCGCACCGCTCGGTACGCCCGCCGGCGCAAGCGTCGGATGGACGCCGTCGAGCACGATCTGAGTCCGGAGCAGTGGGCCATCCTGCAGGAGGTGTGGGGTGGCTGCGCCTACTGTGGCGCGACCGGCGTCCCCCTGCAGCGGGACTGCGTGCTCGCCCTCTCGCGCGGCGGGCGGTACACGCTGGACAACATCGCCCCTGCCTGCGGCTCCTGCAACGCCAGCAAGTGCAACGACGAGGTCACCGGCTGGCTGCGGCGCAAGCGGCTGGACGAGCGGGCCTTCCTGGTGCGGCACGCCGAGGTCCGCATGCTGCTCGCGCAGCAGTTCTCCGACGACAGGAATCGCGCGGACGACGTCGACGAGCGGGAACCGGCAGGCCACGAGGCGTAGGGCGCCCGGGGAGGGGCATGGAGCACCGCATGACCGATCGGACGCCCGACGATCCCGGTGCGCTCGCCGACCCGACCCGCGACATCGCACTGCCGCCTCTCCCGGACCGGCCCCCGCCCGCGCTGCCGAAGGAGTGGGCCGGGCTGCGTCCCGCGGTCTCGCCGCTCGACTCTCCGACCACCGCCGTTCCCGAGGGACCGAGGCCGCCGGCCGACCTGGCACGCGAGGCAGACACGCGAGCGGAACCGGAGGCGGCGGAACCGTCGGTGGAGGAGCCGTCGGAGGAGCAGGTGGAGGGGCAGCGGCTGGCCAGGGCGCGCACCGACGAGCTCCCGCCACAGCCCGCCGCCTCGGGCCGGGAGCGGACGCTGGCCTTCACGTCGCCCGAGATGCGGCACCGCCCGATCGAGCCGGTGCAGGTGGGCTCGACCCCTCGCCGGTGGTCGTGGGTGGTGCTGACCCTGCTGCCGATCCTGATCATCGTCGGCTCCGCGATCGCCTGGGTGGTCCTGCTCGACGGGGTCTGAGCGCACCGGCCCCGACGGCGGTCGCCGCCCGTCCGCCAGGGGCAACTACCGTGGGCAGGTCAACCGCCGACCGCCAGCCGGATGGAGCCTCTCGCCGTGAGCGACAGCACCGCCAAGCACGACCCCGCCCGCCTCGACAAGGTCGTGAACCTCTGCAAGCGACGGGGCTTCGTCTTCCCGTCCGGCGAGATCTACGGCGGCACCCGCTCGGCGTGGGACTACGGGCCGCTCGGCGTCGAGCTCAAGGAGAACATCAAGAAGCAGTGGTGGCGGACCGTCGTCCAGAGCCGGGACGACATCGTCGGCCTGGACTCCTCGGTCATCCTGCCGCGCCAGACCTGGGTGGCGTCGGGGCACGTCGGCGTCTTCACCGACCCGCTGACCGAGTGCCAGAGCTGCCACAAGCGCTTCCGGGCCGACCACCTCGAGGAGGCCTTCGAGGAGAAGAAGGGCCGGCTGCCGGAGAACGGGCTCGCTGACATCTCCTGCCCGAACTGCGGCACGAAGGGCGCCTGGACCGAGCCCCGCGACTTCAACATGATGCTCAAGACCCACCTCGGCCCGGTCGAGGACGAGTCCGGCCTGCACTACCTGCGTCCCGAGACCGCCCAGGGCATCTTCGTGAACTTCGCCAACGTGATGGGCGCCGCCCGGAAGAAGCCGCCGTTCGGCATCGGCCAGATCGGCAAGTCGTTCCGCAACGAGATCACGCCGGGCAACTTCATCTTCCGCACCCGCGAGTTCGAGCAGATGGAGATGGAGTTCTTCGTCGAGCCGGGCACCGACGAGGAATGGCACCAGTACTGGATCGACCAGCGCACCGCCTGGTACACCGACCTCGGCATCGACCGGGACAACCTGCGGCACTTCGAGCACCCGCAGGAGAAGCTGTCGCACTACTCGAAGCGGACCGTCGACATCGAGTACCGCTTCGGCTTCCAGGGCTCGGAATGGGGTGAGCTCGAGGGCATCGCCAACCGCACCGACTTCGACCTGAAGACCCACACCGAGCACTCCGGCACCGACCTGTCCTACTTCGACCAGGCCAGCAACACCCGCTGGACGCCGTACGTCATCGAGCCCGCGGCCGGCCTCACCCGCTCGCTCATGGCCTTCCTCATCGAGGCCTACAGCGAGGACGAGGCGCCCAACGCCAAGGGCGGCGTCGACACCCGAACGGTGCTCAAGCTCGACCCGCGGCTCGCGCCGGTGAAGGCCGCCGTCCTCCCGCTGTCGCGCAACGCCGACCTCTCGCCGAAGGCCAAGGATCTCGCCACCGCGCTGCGGCGGAACTGGAACGTCGACTTCGACGACGCCGGTGCCATCGGCCGCCGGTACCGCCGGCAGGACGAGGTCGGGACGCCGTTCTGCATCACGGTCGACTTCGACACCCTCGAGGACCAGGCCGTGACCATCCGCGAGCGGGACTCGATGAGCCAGGAGCGCGTGGCGCTGGACCAGGTCGAGTCCTACCTCGGGGCCAAGCTCCCCGGCTGCTGAGAGGGACTTTCGGCGCCGAAAGTCCCTCCGGGTCAGAGCGGCTTGCGCCAGACGAGCAGGTAGCGCCAGAACAGCAGCCGCCGCACCTGCACGCCGGGGAGTACCGCCTCGGCGGCCGTCCGCACCTCGCGGGTGGTCAGCGCGCCGTCGGACACGGGCATGTCGCCGTGGCTGTCCTCGTGCCGGAAGAGGTCCGCTCCGGTCATCGGGCGCAGGGCGCTGAACGCGAGTCCGAGGCCGTGGTGGGCGACCGCAGCCGCGGCCTCGACCGGCAGCCCGCGGGGGAGGTCGGCGCGGGGGAGGGCCACGGCGGCGAGCACGCCGCCGGGCCGCAACCACCCGGCCATCCGGGGCAGAGCCTCGACCAGCGGCAGGTGGTGCAGCACCGCGACGCTGACGACGGCGTCGTACGCGTCCTCCGGGAGCTCCACGGTCAGCGCGTCCGCGACCTGGAGGCTCAGGTTGGCCGGGGCCCCCACGCGGGCCTCGGCGAGCATGACCGGCGAGGAGTCGAAGGCGTCGACCTGCGGCACGGTCGCGGCGAGCCGGCGGGCGAGAGTGCCGGAGCCGCACCCCACGTCCAGGACCCGTTCCGCCCTCTGGGGGATCTGGCGCAGGAGCAGTGAGTGGTACCAGCTGTTGTGACTCCAGTCGGTGACACCCATGCGGGCAGGCTGCCAGACCTCAGGGGATCTCGACGACGACCTTGCCCCGGGCGCGTCCCTCGCCGACGCAGGTCAGCGCCGCGGCAACCTCGTCCAACGGGAACGTGCGGTCGATGTGGACGGCGACGTCCCCGGCGACGCAGCGGGCGGCCACCGGCTCGAAGGCGGCCGGCCCCTCCTCGACCATGAGCACGCCCAGGCGCCGACCGGTCAGCAGGCCGGCCACCTGTCCCACCGTGAGCACCCGCAGCAGGGAACGGACGGGACCGCCGACGCACTGGTACCGCCCTCCGGGTGCGAGCGCGCGTCGGTAGGCGAACACCGAGCGGTGGGCGACCAGGTCGAGGATCCGGTCGTACGGTCCATGGCGGGTGAAGTCGTCGGCGCGGTAGTCGATCACGTCGTCGGCGCCCAGGGACCGCATGAAATCGAGCTTCCCGGCGTTGTCCACGCCGGTCACGTGCGCTCCGAGCTGCTTGGCGAGCTGGATCGCGAACGCCCCCGACCCGCCACCGGCGCCGTTGATGAGCATCCGGGTACCGAGAGCGACACCTCGCGTCCCGGACGACGCGATCGCCCCGGCCTGCGGGATCGCCGACGCCTGGGCGAAGGACAGCTCGGGCGGCTTCCGGGCCAGAGCCGTCTCCGGCGCGATCGCGTACTCGGCGAAGCCGCCCTTCATCCGGAGGTTGTCGCCGTAGACCTCGTCACCGGGGCGGAAGCGGGTGACGCGCTCACCGACGGCGTCGACCGTCCCGGCGATGTCCGATCCGAGCGTGTGGATCCTCGGGGCGCGGAGACCACCGAGGCGGGCGTAGCCCGGTGAGCCGACGAGTCCCTCCCAGTCGCTGAGGTTGACCGACGTCGCGGCCACCTCGACCCGCACCTGCCCCGGGCCGGGCGTCGGCAGGGGCACGTCCTCGACGCGCAGCACCTCGGGTGGACCGTAACGGTCCTGGAGGACCGCCCTCACGCGATCCACCTCGTCATGGCGGCAACCTAGTGGCGTCGTCGACCGGTCCGGAAGTCCTGCGGCTCACCGCGCCGGGCGCCGCCCGGAGTGACGCAGCTCGCCGCCTACGCTGGGTGGCGTGACCGCCACGCTCGAACCGACGACGACGGCCCTGCCGCCGTTGCGGCTCGGCGCGCTCACCGTCGACCCCGCCGTCGTGCTCGCGCCGATGGCCGGCATCACCAACCCGGCCTTCCGCACCCTGTGCCGTGAGTTCGGCGCGGGCCTCTACGTCTGCGAGATGATCACCACCCGGGCGCTGGTGGAGCGCAACGAGAAGACGCTCCGGATGATCCGCGCGACCGCCGACGAGAAGGACGCCTTCTCCGTCCAGCTCTACGGCGTCGACCCGGCCACCGTCGGCCGCGCGGTGGAGTTGCTCGTCGACGAGGGCGTCGCCGGCACCCGCCCGGCGCACATCGACCTCAACTTCGGCTGCCCGGTGCCCAAGGTGACCCGCAAGGGCGGCGGCTCCGCGCTGCCCTGGCACCGCGTGCTGCTGCGGAACATCGTCCGCGAGGCCGTGCGCGCGGCGAAGGACGTCCCGGTCACGATCAAGACCCGCATCGGCATCGACGCCGACCACGTCACCTACCTCGACGCCGGCCGGATCGCGCAGGACGAGGGCGCCGCCGCCATCACGCTGCACGGCCGCACCGCCGACCAGCTCTACAGCGGTACCGCGGACTGGGCGCCGATCGCGCGCCTGGTCGAGACCGTCGACATCCCGGTGCTCGGCAACGGCGACATCTGGGAGGCCGACGACGCGCTGCGCATGGTCGCCGAGACCGGGTGCGCCGGCGTCGTCATCGGCCGTGGCTGCCTGGGCCGGCCGTGGCTGTTCGGCGACCTCGCCGCCGCCTTCGCCGGCCGCACCGCGCGCGTGCTGCCGACCTTCCGCGAGGTCGCCGCGATCATGCACCGGCACGCCGAGCTGCTCACCCAGGAGCACGGAGAGCTCTACGGCTGCAGCGACTTCCGCAAGCACGTCGCCTGGTACCTCAAGGGCTTCAGCGTCGGCTCCGACATCCGCCGGGCACTGGCGATGGTCAGCGGCCTGGACGAGCTGGCCGACCTGCTGGCGGGCATCCCCGACCAGCCCTACCCGGTCGCCGTCCTCGGGGCTCCGCGCGGGCGGACCACCCCGCCCCGGCCGGTCGCCCTGCCCGAGGGCTGGCTGGCCGACCGCGACGACCCCCGGCCCCCGGCCGGTGCAGAACTGGAGACGAGCGGCGGATGACCAGCACCCCAGGGCCCTTCCTCTACGACGAGGGTCCCGAGCCCCTGCACACCGGCGCGCCGACCCGGTCGGGCAAGTGGATGGCCCTCATCTTCGGCGCCACCGTGCTGGTCGCCGTCCTCATGGTGGTGCTCACGGTCACGATCAAGGGGACCGGCTCGGACCAGGCGAAGGAGGTCAGCGGGGTGTTCCTGAGCGCCCTGGCCGCCGACGACACCGAGACCGCCTCCGGGTTGCTCTGCGAGGAGGAGCGGGCCCGACTCGCTCCCGCGGAGATCGCGGACGACTACCTCGGCGAGGGGAAGCCGCAGCTGGGCGACCCGCGGACCGACGGCGACGCGCGGATCGTGCCCGTGTCCTGGTCCGACGGCGCGACCACCGAGCTGACCGTGATCGGTGAGGACGGCCTCCGGATCTGCGGCGTCGCCTGACCGCTGACCCGGTCCATCGCACGAGGGAACCAGGGCACGGCGAGCGAGCCGACCCCACGCCCGTACGGCACGATCTCGACCAACGGTGGGGTCGAGCGGGTAGGGGTGAGGCATGAGCGGCGCGACGAAGTGGGTCTACGACTTCAGCGAGGGCAGCAAGGAGCAGAAGGACCTGCTCGGAGGCAAGGGCGCG
Organism: Candidatus Blastococcus massiliensis AP3; assembly: GCF_000582785.1. GTDB lineage: Bacteria > Actinomycetota > Actinomycetes > Mycobacteriales > Geodermatophilaceae > Blastococcus > Blastococcus massiliensis. Next base: position 626,038 of record NZ_HG931173.1, on the reverse strand, counting down.
AACCTCGCCGAGATGTCCAACCTGGGCCTGCCCGTCCCGCCCGGCTTCACGATCACCACCGACGCCTGCCGCTTCTACCTCGAGCACGCGCGGACCCCGCCGGAGCTGGCCGACGAGGTGACCGAGCACCTGAGCGCCCTGGAGCGGGCCATGGGCAAGTCGCTGGGCGACCCCTCCGACCCGCTGCTGGTCTCGGTGCGCTCCGGCGCCGCGGCGTCCATGCCCGGGATGATGGAGACCGTCCTCAACGTCGGCCTCAACGACGAGTCGGTGCGGGGGCTGGCGGCCCAGTCCGGCAGCGAGCGGTTCGCCTGGGACTCCTACCGCCGGCTGATCCAGATGTTCGGCAAGACCGTGCTGGGCATCGACGGCGACCTCTTCGACGACGCGCTCGACGCGGTCAAGGCGGAGCAGGGCACCGAGCTGGACCTCGACCTCGACGCCGCACACCTCGAGGACGTCGTCACCCGGTTCAAGGCGATCGTGCGCGAGCACACCGGCGCGGACTTCCCCCAGGACCCGCGCGAGCAGATGGACATGGCCATCAACGCCGTCTTCGACTCGTGGAACTCCGACCGGGCAGTCCTCTACCGCCGTCGTGAGCGGATCCCGAGCGACGCCGGGACCGCGGTCAACGTGTGCTCGATGGTCTTCGGCAACCTCGGCATGGACTCGGGCACCGGGGTCGCCTTCACCCGCGACCCGGGCAGCGGCGAGCAGGGCGTGTACGGCGACTACCTGCAGAACGCCCAGGGCGAGGACGTCGTCGCCGGCATCCGCAACACCGTGCCGCTGGTCGACCTGCAGAGCATCGACGCGCCGGCCTACGACGAGCTGATGGGCATCATGGCGCGGCTGGAGTCGCACTACCGCGACCTGTGCGACATCGAGTTCACCGTCGAGCGCAACAAGCTCTGGATGCTGCAGACCCGCGTGGGCAAGCGCACCGCGGGGGCGGCCTTCCGAATCGCCACCCAGCTGGTCGACGAGGGCCTCATCGACATGGACGAGGCGGTCCGCCGGGTGACCGGCGACCAGCTGGCGCAGCTGATGTTCCCCCGATTCGTCGCCGGCGGGGATGCCACGCAGCTCACCCAGGGCATGAACGCCTCGCCGGGCGCGGCCGTGGGCAAGGCGGTCTTCTCCTCGGAGACGGCGGTGCAGTGGGCGCAGCGCGGGGAGAAGGTCGTGCTGGTCCGCCGCGAGACCAACCCCGATGACCTCTCCGGGATGATCGCCGCCGAGGGCGTGCTCACCAGCCGGGGTGGCAAGACCTCGCACGCCGCCGTCGTCGCGCGGGGCATGGGCAAGACGTGCGTGTGTGGTGCCGAGGAGCTGCAGGTTGACACCAAGGCGAAGAGGTTCACCGCCCCCGGCGGCACCGTCGTGAACGAGGGCGACGTCGTCTCCATCGACGGCTCGACCGGGAAGGTGTGGCTGGGGGAGGTGCCGGTCGAGCCGTCGTCGGTGGTGCGCTACTTCGAGGGCGAGCTCGACCCCGACGCCGAGGACACCGACGATCTGGTGCGCAGCGTGCACCGGATCCTCACCCACGCCGACGAGGTGCGGCGGCTCGACGTCCGCACCAACGCCGACACCCCCGCGGACGCGGCCCGCGCCCGCCGGTTCGGGGCCCGCGGGATCGGCCTGTGCCGGACCGAGCACATGTTCCTCGGCGACCGGCGCCAGCTGGTGGAGAAGCTGATCCTCGCCGAGGGGGACGACGAGCGGCAGGGCGCGCTGGACGCCCTGGAGCCGCTGCAGAAGCAGGACTTCCTGGAGATCTTCGAGGCGATGGACGGGCTGCCGGTCACCGTCCGGCTGCTCGACCCCCCGCTGCACGAGTTCCTGCCCGACCTCACCGAGCTCTCGGTGCGCGTCGCCCTGGCCGAGGAACGGGGGGAGCCCGACGAGGGCAACCTCCGGCTGCTGGCCGCCGTCCGGGGGATGCACGAGTCCAACCCCATGCTGGGGCTGCGCGGCGTACGGCTGGGCCTGGTCGTCCCCGGCCTCTTCGCCATGCAGGTGCGCGCGATCGCCGAGGCCGCCTGCGAGCGGAAGAAGGCCGGCGGCGATCCCCGGCCGGAGATCATGATCCCGCTCGTCGGCGCGGTGCAGGAGCTGGAGGCGATCCGCGACGAGTCGGTGCGGGTGCTCGCCGAGGTGTTCGAGCGCGAGGGCTGCGAGGTGGACGGCCTGCTCGGCACGATGATCGAGGTGCCGCGCGCCGCGCTGACCGCGGGGGAGATCGCCGGTTCGGCGGAGTTCTTCTCCTTCGGGACCAACGACCTCACCCAGATGACGTGGGGCTTCTCGCGGGACGACGTCGAGGCGGCGTTCTTCCACCAGTACCTGGACAAGGGCATCTTCGGCGTCTCGCCGTTCGAGTCGCTGGACCGCGAGGGCGTCGGGCGGCTCGTGCAGATCGCCGTGGAGGCCGGCCGGGCCACCCGTCCGGACCTCAAGCTCGGGATCTGCGGCGAGCACGGCGGCGACCCGGAGTCGGTGCACTTCTTCCACGAGGTGGGGCTGGACTACGTGTCCTGCTCCCCGTTCCGCGTGCCGGTCGCCCGGCTCGAGGCCGGGCGGGCAGCACTCGCCGGGTCGTGAGGCGGGCCTTTCCTGAGCTCAGCCGGGGACGGCGGTCGAGCGCTCGCCGGACGGTGCGGACGCGGGGTGGCCGAGCGTCACGGGGAGCGACTCGTAGCCGCGCAGGATGATCGTGCCGCGCCGCCGTCCGGCGCCGGCGGGGCCGAGGTCGGGGAACCGCTGAAACAGCGCGCGCAGGGCGACCTCCCCCTCCATCCGCGCGAGCGCGGCGCCGAGGCAGAAGTGGATGCCGCTGGAGAAGGCGACGTGGTCGCGCGCGTTGGTGCGGGTGACGTCGAACGTGTGCGGGTCCTGGAACACCTCGGGGTCGCGGTTGGCCGCCGCGAGCCCGAGGAGCACCAGCTCGCCCTCGCGCAGCGGCACGCCGTGCACGGTGGTGTCCCGCTTGACCCGCCGTCCGGTTCGCTGCACCGGTGACTCCACCCGCAGCATCTCGTCGACGGCGTTGGGCCACAGCGACGGGTCGTCGACCAGCAGACGACGCTGGTCGGGGGAGCCGAACAGCAGCGCGGTGCCGTTGCCGATGAGGTTGACCGTCGTCTCGAAGCCTGCCCCGAAGACCAGTGCGGCGGTGGCGACGAGCTCCTGCTCGCTGAGGCCGCTGCCGTCGTCGTCGGCGGCAACGACGAGCTGGGACAACAGGTCGTCGCCCGGGTCCGCGCGCAGCCGGCGCAGGTGTCCGCGGAACCACGAGTCGAGCTCGGCGAGGTTCCGCTCGACGCTGCGGTGGGTGGACCACGTCAGTCCCATGTCGAGGCTGGGGCTGGCACCGTCGCCCCACGCCAGGAACTGCTCGCGCATCGCCACCGGGACCCCGAGCATCTCCGAGATGACCGTGACCGGCAGCAGGCTGGCGTAGCGGGCGACCAGGTCCACCGGCTGCCCGCCCACGGCGTCGCGCGCGAGGTCGTCGAGCAGTTCCTCGGCGATCTGCTCGGTGCGCTCTCGGAAGTGGGTGACGGCGCGGGCGCTGAAGGCGCGGCTGACCATCCGGCGGTAGCGGGTGTGCTCCGGCGGGTCGACGGCGAGCATCGAGGGCGGGTCGAGCGGACCGATGCTCGGCCGGGGGCCGGCCAGGCGCAGCGCCTTCCGGAGCAACGGGGGGAGCCCCTTGGTGCGGTCGCCGCCGATCACCCCGAAGTCGTCGCTGCGCAGGACCTCGGTGCAGACGTCGTGGTGGACGCTGACCCGGGCGAACGCACCGCCGGCGAACGGGGCGTCGGTGCGCAGGCGCTCGTAGTGCTGGTACGGGTCCTCCCGGACGACCGCATCGCGGAGCACCTCGGCGTCGGGGTTGCCCCGTCGCGCCTGGGCGCCGATGGCCAACCGCATCGCACCGTGCGTCGCGGCCCACCGGATCGCACTGCGCATCACCACGGGACACCCTCCTGGGATCGAGAGACCCCCTGCCTACCTGAAGTGCCCGGAACGCGCGCGGTGCTGTCGTGCCTGTCGTGTCGCTCGGGGCCGCCCCCACCGGAGTCCGGACGCGCGGATGCCCCGACCCGCGGGTGCGGGCCGGGGCATCCGGGTGCGGAGGCTTACCGCAGGTCGAAGCGGTCGAGCTCCATGACCTTGACCCACGCGGCGGCGAAGTCCTGCACGAACTTCTCCTGGGCGTCGTCGGCCGAGTAGACCTCGACGATGCCGCGGAGGATCGAGTTCGAGCCGAACACCAGGTCGGCGGCGGTGGCCGTGCGGACCACGTTCCCGTCGGCGTCCCGGCCCTCGTAGACGCCCTCCGCCTCGGCCGAGGTCGACCACGACACACCCAGGTCGAGCAGGTTGCGGAAGAAGTCCTGCGACAGCACGCCGGGGCGGTCGGTGAAGACGCCGTGACGGACGCCGCCGGTGTTCGCGCCGAGCACGCGCAGGCCACCGACGAGCAGGGTCATCTCCTTGGGGGTCAGCTCCAGCATGTAGGCCCGGTCGACCAGGAGGGTCTCCGGCTGCAGCTTGCTGCCCGGCGCGATCCAGTTGCGGAAGCCGTCGGCCTTCGGCTCCAGCCAGCCGAAGTTCTCGACGTCGGTCTGCTCCTGCGAGGCGTCGGTGCGACCGGGGGAGAACGGCACCGTCACCTGCACGCCGGCGTCCGCCGCGGCCTTCTCCACCGCCGCGCTGCCGCCCAGGACGATCAGGTCGGCGAGCGAGACCTTCCCGCCCGTCTGCTGCTCGAACTCGGCCTTGACCCGCTCGAGCACCGGCAGGACGTCCCGGACGCCCTCGTTCGCCGCCCAGTTGATCTGCGGCTCCAGCCGGATGCGGGCGCCGTTGGCCCCGCCGCGCTTGTCCGTGCCGCGGTAGGAGGCGGCGGCCGACCAGGCGGTGTGCACCAGCTGCGCGACGGTCAGGCCGGAGGAGAGCAGCCGCTGCTTGAGGTCGGCGATCTCGGTCTCGCCCACGAGCGGGTGGTCCACCGCGGGCAGCGGGTCCTGCCAGATCAGGTCCTCGCTCGGCACGTCCGGGCCGAGGTAGCGGGTCTTCGGGCCCATGTCGCGGTGCAAGAGCTTGAACCAGGCCCGGGCGTACTGGTCGGCGAAGTACTCGGGGTCGTTGCGGAACCGCTCCGAGATGGCCCGCAGCTCGGGGTCCATCCGCAGCGCCATGTCGGCCGTCGACATCATCGGCGGGTTCTTCTTGCCCTCGATGTGCGCGTCGTCCACGAGCCCCTGGGCCTCGGGGTTGCTCGGCTGCCACTGCTTGGCGCCGGCCGGGCTCTCGACGAGCTCCCAGTCCCACCCGAAGAGCGTCTCCCAGTAGGAGTTGTCCCACGTCGTGGGCGTCGGGGTCCAGGCGCCCTCGAGGCCGCTGGTGATGGTGTCGGCGCCCTTGCCGGTGCCGAACTGGCTGACCCAGCCGAGGCCGTTGCCGTGCACCGGACAGCCCTCGGGCTCGGGACCGAGCAGGGAGGGGTCGCCGGCGCCGTGCGCCTTGCCGAAGGTGTGGCCACCCGCGATGAGGGCGACGGTCTCCTCGTCGGTCATGCCCATCCGGCGGAAGGTCACCTTGATGTCGTGGCCGGAGGCGACCGGGTCGGGGTTGCCCTTCGGACCCTCGGGGTTGACGTAGATCAGCCCCATGGTGACGTTCGCGAGCGGGCCCTCGTCGAGGTTCAGCGCGTCGCTGTCGGCGTAGCGCTCGTCACCGAGCCAGGTGTCCTCCGGGCCCCAGAAGACCTCCTCGGGCTGCCAGGTGTCCTCGCGGCCGAAGGCGAAGCCGAAGGTCGGCAGGCCCATGTCGTCGTGTGCGACGTTCCCGGCCAGCACCAGCAGGTCGGCCCAGGAGAGCTTGCGGCCGTACTTCTGCTTGATCGGCAGGAGCAGGCGCCGGGCCTTGTCGAGGCTCGCGTTGTCCGGCCAGCTGTTGAGCGGGGCGAAGCGCTGCGCGCCCTGCCCGCCGCCACCGCGGCCGTCGGCGATGCGGTAGGTGCCGGCCGCGTGCCAGGACATGCGGATGAACAGCGGGCCGTAGTGCCCCCAGTCGGCCGGCCACCAGTCCTGCGACGTGCGCATGAGCTGCCGGAGGTCGCTCTTGAGGGCCTCGACGTCGAGCTCGGCGAAGGCGGCCCGGTAGTCGAAGTCCGCGCCGAGCGGGTCGGAGTCCTTCGAGGGCTTGTTGAGCACCGACAGGTCGACCTGGTTCGGCCACCAGTCCCGGTTCGTGCGAGGACGCCCGCCGGTGTGCGACTCCGGCGACGGGATCGCCGGGTTCTCGCTCTCGCTCGTGCTGTCGGTCTGGACCTTGTTGGTCTCGTCCTTCACGGTGTCCCTCTCTGTACTGGATGGTCTGGGAAGGTCAGGGGACGGGTTGACGTGCGCACGTGGGGCACCGGCCCCAGTAGATGACCTCGGCCTCGTCGATCGTGTAGCCGCCGTCGTCGCTCGCCGCCAGGCAGGGGGACTCTCCCACCGCGCAGTCGACGTCGGTGATGGCGCCGCACGACCGGCAGACCAGGTGGTGGTGATTGTCTCCGACGCGGGCCTCGTAGCGGGCGACGGATCCCTCCGGGTGGAAACGCCGGAGCAGCCCCGCGTCGGTGAGGGTGCGCAGCACGTCGTACACGGCCTGGTGGGAGACCTCGCCCGAGTCCCGGCGCACGATGGAGATGACGGAGTCGGTGTCGGCGTGGGGATGCGCGTGGACGGCGGCCAGCACGGCCAGCCGCGGCCGGGTGACCCGCAGCGCGGCCTCGCGCAGCATCGCCTCGAAACGTCCGGGCGTCGGCATGCCCCCAGCTTCCCGCATGCTCCTGGAGCGGATCAAGAAAAGGGTCGGCGGACGCCCCTCGTCAGCCCCCGCAGACCAGCCCGCGTTCCAGTGCGGCGAGATTGGCCGTCATGAGCTCCGGATAGGTGTCGTCCTGGGCGACCCGTTCGATCGGGTGCAGCACGTCCGTGCCGAGGTCGAGCTCGGCAGCGAGCGTCTCCGCCACCCCCAGACCCGCCGCTGCCTCGAAGAAGAGCGTGCGAGCCCCGGTGTCCCGCACCTCGTCGGCCACCTGGCGGAGCCGGGCGGGGGAGACCTCGACGTGGGGGTCGAGGCCGGCCACGCCGACCTGCTCGAGCCCGTACCGGTCGGCGAGATAGCCGAACGCCTCGTGCGAGGCGAGCAGGGTCGCCCCGCGGCACGGGGCGAGCGCCTCGGTGTACTCCTCGTCGAGCTCCCTCAGCGAGGACCGCAGGCGCTCGGCCCGCGCTTCGTAGTCGGCCGCGTGGTCGGGGTCGACCGCCGAGTACTCGTCGGCCACCTCGTCGGCGAGTTCCGCCAGCCGAGCGGGGTCGAGCCAGAAGTGCGGATCGACCCCGCGGTCGGCCAGGGGTGCTGCGTCCACCAGGTGCTCGGGCTCCTCCTGGGCCACGACGTCGTCGACCGAGGCCTGGAGACCACCGGACAGGTGGACGACGACGTCAGCCTCGCCCAGGGTCGCGATGGCACGCGGGGAGAGCTCCAGCCCGTGGCTGTCCCCGCCGGGCGGGGTCAGGTTCGTCACCGCCACCAGGTCGCCGCCCACCTGCTCGGCCACGTACTGCAGCGGGTAGGACGTGGCCACCACCTGCACCCGGCCCTCGGCGCCGCCGTCCTGGCCGTCGCCGCACGCGGCCGGCCCGCACGCGAGGCAACCCGTCAGGGCGGCGACGCCGAGGGTCCGGGTCGGCGTCACTCGTCGTGCTCGCCCTCGTGCTCGTGCTCGGCGTGCTCCTCGACGTCCCCGGAGACGCCGGACAGCTCGTTCGGCGTCACCTCGAGGTCGGCGCTCTTCCAGATCGTGCCGCCCTCGATGTCCACGGCGTGGATCCGCCGGGTCGCGGGCTCGGTCACGTAGGCGATGCCGTCGACGACGACGACCTGCGGGTGCGGGTCCTGCCAGTCGTCGGACTCCTCCCAGGGCCCGGTCACCGGGATCGATCGCGTGACGGTGCCGGTGACGACGTCGATGACCTGCAGGTGGCCGTCGTAGGTGAGCACGAGGCCCTCGCCGTGCGGGCCCCGGTCGAACGACTGGTACCAGTACGGCGCGGGGAGCTCGACCAGGCGCAGGGACGCGGTCGTGGTGTCGATCAGCGCGACGGTGCTCGACCGGTCGTCGGCGCTGCGCTCGTAGTCCCCGAGCACGATCGGTGAGTCCTCGGTTCCGAACTGGTTGCCGATGCGGCCGTACGCGTCCGGGCTCTGGATCTTGGTGAGCTCGCCCCCGCTGTACAGCACGGCGCCGTCCTGGCAGCCGATGACGATCGCCTCGTCCCCGGCCACGGTCTCGCCGTGCACGGAGGGGCAGTCGTCCCGGGCGGCGATCTCCTCGCCGTCGGGGCCGAGGACGCGGACGCCGGCGCGCTCCTCCTCCGTGCCGTCGGAGACGAGCATCGTGCCGTCCTCGAGCTCGACGGCGACGCCGTGGTGCGGCTCCGGCGTGGTGAACTGCCGCATCTCGACGTCGGGGTCGGCGATGTGGGCGCTGTCGAACGCGGTGACCTCGCCCGTGCCGTCGTCGAAGAGCACCGTCCGGCCGGCGTGCGCCACCACGTGCCCCGGCTTCTCGGCCGGGAACTGCACGTCGGTGAGCTGGGGGGCGGCCGTGTAGTAGTGGTCGTGGTCGCCGTGCGGTTCGGCCCAGGCGCCGGCGTCGAGCAGCCGGAACCCGCCCTGCGTCGAGATCAGGAAGTGGCGGCCGTCGCCGGCGGGGTTGAGCCGGTTGAAGCCCTCCATCGGTTCGTCGGCGAGAACCTCGAGCGTGATGGCGTCGAGGACCTGCACGCCGCCGTCGTACGTCAGTGCCAGCCGCGGGGCGCTGGCGCCGACCTCGCTGGGAGCGGTCGAGGGCGGGGCGGCCTCGCTCGTGGGGGCGGCCGCGGCCTCGTCGCCGTCGTCGGACGCGCAGCCCGCCGCCAGGACGAGCGGCAGCGCTGCCGACAGGGCGACGGCACGGAGGGGAGAGAGGGGACGGGTGCGCACAGGTGCTCCGGTCGATCGGGGGAACGGGTCGGAGGCACCGTAACCGATAATGAGAACCATTCTCACATCGAGGGTGCGCCTCGCCGTCCTCATGCGCCCCATCCGGTCGGACCGGCGTGGTACCCATGACGCGTGGGGGTGCGGAGCTTGGTGGGTCGCGTCGTCGTGGCCGCCGTCCTGGCGGCGGTGCTGCTCGTCGCCGCTACCGCGCTGGCGATCTGGTGGACGGCCCGGCAGGACTCCCGCCCGGCGTCCGACGCGATCGTGGTGCTGGGGTCGGCGCAGTACAACGGCGTGCCGTCCTCGATCTTCGAGGCGCGGCTCGAGCACGCCCTCGCTCTCCACGGGGCCGGTGTCGCGCCGGTCATCGTGACGGTCGGCGGCAAGGCGGCCGGCGATGCGTTCACCGAGGCCGAGGCCGGCCGCGACTACCTGGCGCAGGCCGGCATCCCGGCGGACGCGCTGCTCGCCGTGCCCGAGGGTGTCGACACCCTGGAGAGCATGCGGGTGGTGTCGGCCGCGTTCTCGGAGCGCGGCTGGTCCAGCGCCGTCCTGGTGACCGATCCGTGGCACGCGATGCGCGCCGAGCGGATGGCGGAGGATGCCGGCATCGCGGCCGAGAGCTCACCCACCCGTCAGGGGCCCGCAGTGCAGACTCGGGTCACGCAGTTCCGCTACATCATGCGCGAGACGGCGGCGTACCTGCTCTACCGCGCGACCGGCGAGAGCGTCGCCGGCGCGCCCGGGATCGGCTGAGGAGGGACGGCGTGCTCGAAGTGGGCAGGGCCGGCACGGCCGGCACGGAGAAGGGCGTCGTCCCCGTCCTCCGCGACGGTGCCGTCGTGGCCGCCCTCCGGACGTCCAACTGGAAGGAGCAGGCCACGGCGGTCGTCGGTGTGCGCCAGTGGCTGTTCAGCAGGCGGAAGGGCGAGCTCGCCGGCCGCTGGACGGTCGACCCCCAGGGCACGGCGCGGCTGCGGGCGCGGCAGGTCTCGTACTGGAAGGGCACCTGGTCGGCCGACCTCGAGGGCACGCAGGTCGAGGTGGCGACCCTGTCGTACTGGAAGGCCACCCACCGCTTCCTCGCTGGCGGGCAGCAGGTCGCGCACAGCGGCTCCACCGGCGGTTGGTCGCCGCTGGCGACGCTGACCGCCGCTCCGGAGGTGCCCCTCGACCACCAGGTCTTCCTGCTGTGGTTGGAGCTGGTCGTCAGCCGGCGCAACACCGCCGGGCTCGCCGTGGTGACCGCAGGTGCGGGTGTCGGGGGCATGGCCTGATGGCCGGCCGGGGACGCATCCGGGCCGCCGACATCGCGCTGGTGCGCGAGCGGTCGCGGATCGACGAGATCGTCGGCGAGCACCTGCAGTTGAAGAACGCCGGCGGCGGCAGCCTCAAGGGGCTCTGCCCGTTCCACGACGAGAAGTCGCCCTCCTTCCAGGTGACGCCCAGTCGCGGGCTCTACCACTGCTTCGGGTGCGGGGTGGGCGGCGACGTCATCTCCTTCATCCAGCAGATCGACCACCTGACGTTCTCGGAGGCGGTCGAACTGCTGGCCGGTCGGGCCAACATCGACCTGAAGTACGAGGACGACGCCGGGCGGCAGACGGCCGGCCCCGACCGCGCCCACGCCGGTCAGCGCGCCCGGCTCGTGGCGGCCAACACCGCTGCCGCCGCCTTCTTCGCCGAGCAGCTGGGCGCCCCGGACGCGGCGCCGGCCCGCCAGTTCCTGGCCGAGCGCGGATTCGACCGGCAGGTGGCCCTGGACTTCGGCTGCGGATTCGCACCCGGCGGCTGGGACGCGCTCACCCGGCACCTGCGTGCCGCCGGCTTCACCCAGAGCGAGCTGATCACCGGAGGGCTGGCCAAGGAGTCCTCCCGCGGCACGCTGATCGACCGCTTCCACCGCCGGCTGGTGTGGCCCATCCGCGACATCACCGGCGACGTCATCGGCTTCGGCGCCCGCAAGCTCATGGACGACGACCCCGGCCCCAAGTACCTCAACACCCCGGAGACGCCGCTCTACAAGAAGTCGACCGTTCTCTACGGCATCGAGCGGGCCAAGCGGGACATCGCCAAGCGGCACCAGGCCGTCGTCGTCGAGGGTTACACCGACGTCATGGCCTGCCACCTGGCCGGTGTCACCACCGCCGTCGCCTCGTGCGGAACGGCCTTCGGCGGCGAGCACATCAGCGTGCTCCGGCGGCTGCTCATGGACCAGGACGAGTTCCGCGGCGAGGTGGTCTACACCTTCGACGGCGACGCGGCAGGGCAGGCGGCCGCAATGAAGACGTTCAAGGAGGACCAGCGCTTCGTCGCGCAGACCTTCGTCGCCGTCGAGCCCAACGGGCACGACCCCTGCGAGCTGCGTCAGGAGCACGGCGACGCCGCCGTGCGCGACCTCATCGCGCGCCGCTCGCCGCTGATCGAGTTCGTGCTCAAGACGACGCTGGCCGGGTACGACCTCGACACCGTCGAGGGCCGGGTCGCCGCGCTGGAGAAGACCGCTCCGCTGCTGGCCCAGATCAAGGACCACGCCCTGCGCCCGGCCTACGCCCGCCGGCTGGCCTCGCTCATCGGCGACACCGACGAGTCCGACGTGCTCGAGCGGGTGCGCCGGCACACCGGTGAGGGCCAGCAGCAGTCGCGCGGTCGTCGCCCCAGGCCGCCGCAGCGCACCCCCGACGACGCCGCGGTCGCGATCGAGCGGGAGGCGGTCAAGGCCGCCCTGCAGGTGCCCGAACTCGCCGGCCCCGCGTTCGACGCCGTCCCGTCCGAGGCCTACACCGACCCCGACTACGCCGCCGTGGCCGCGGCGGTCGCGGGCACCGGGGGAGCGGCGTCGGCCACGGTGACCGGTCCCGCCTGGCTGGACCTGGTCGCCGAGCAGTGCGACCGCGAGAGCGCGCGGGCGATGCTGACCGCGCTGGCGGTCGAGCCGCTGCGCTCGACCGGTGAGGCCGACGCCGGTTACGTGACCGCCGTGATGGCGCGGCTGCAGGAGATGGCCACCGTCCGCGAGGTCGCGGCCCTCAAGGGGCGGCTGCAGCGGATGAACCCGGTGGAGAACGGCGACGAGTACATGCGAGCGTTCAAGCAGTTGATGGATCTCGAGCAACTGGCCATCTCGCTGCGCAAGCGGGCCATCGGAGGTCTCGGGTGAGCCTGCTCGACGCCGTACGCCGGAAGCTCGCGCGGGCGCCCGAGGCGGTACGCGCGGCGCTGTCCGGCGAGGAGCAGGCGCTGGCGTGGGGCCTGCTCACCCGCGACGAGGGCTGGCTGGTGGCCACCCACCGCGGGTTGCGCCGGATCGGCGGCGACGGCGTCGCCGGAGAGCCGCTGCCGTGGCACGAGATCGGGTCGGCCACGTGGACGGCGGCCGGCGCCGGGGGCACGTTCGTCGTCACCCCGTTGACCGAGGTGGAGCCGGGGGTGCAGGCGCGGCTGCCCGCTGAGCGGCACGTGCTCGCCGAGGCCGGTGACCTGCCCGTCGTCGTGCGCCGGCGGGTCGACCAGACGGTCGTGGCCAGCCAGCGCTCACCGCTGCCCGGCGGGGGAGGGGTGCTGCTGGTGGCCCGCAGGATCCCCGGTCAGCCGGTGCGCGAGTGGACCGTCGTGTTCGACGACGACGCCCAGCGCGCCGATCCGGCCGCGCGGGAGGCAGCCCGGCGGAAGCTCGCCGACATCGTCGCAGCCGAACTGCCGGACTGACCGCTACGGGTCAGCGGGGAGCGTCGCTGCCCATGCGTGCGCGCAGCGAGGACAGGGCGTCGTCGGCGCGGGCCTGCGCCATCCCGGCCAGGCTCTGCAGGCGCGGGTCGTCCTTCGTGCGCTCCCAGCCGCGTCGGATCTGCTCGTACCGCTCACGTCCGGCGCGTGCGCCGAGCACGTAACCGGCACCGAATCCGGCCAGGAAGGACAGCTTCGCCACGGGGACCTCCAGGACAGCGGGGAGCGGACCGGCGATCACGCTACCTGTGAGCGTCGTCGCCCCGGACACGGCCGAGGGGGGCGGGATCGGTCCGCCCGGCTGAGGTAGTCTCGTCGGGCCAGCGGGTGCTCGCGCCCGCTCGTCCCCCGTAGCTCAATTGGCAGAGCATGCGACTGTTAATCGCAGGGTTACTGGTTCAAGTCCAGTCGGGGGAGCACATCAAGCCCTTGACCAGCGGAGACGCCGGTCGGGGGCTTTTCTGTTGTCCCTGTCAGAGGGGTCAGGCACTCTTTAGGCACTCTTTACTTCGGTGCCGGAGGTGCCTCGTGGGCCGTCCCCCGCTGCCGCTGGGCACCAGCGGCAAGGTCCTGTTCGCCACGCTGCCCAACGGTCGGGTCAGAGCCCGGGTCAAGTTCCGCGACTACGACGGCAGGGTCCGGTTGGTGTCCAAGGTGGGGCCTTCGCGCGCCGCCGCCGAACGGGCGCTGAAAGCTGAGTTCACCAGCCGCCAGGCGCCCGGCGGCGTCGGCGCGATCACTGCCGCAACACGAATGGCCACGTTGGCCGAAGCTTGGATCGAGGCCGACCACGGCTGGTCGACCGGCACGCAGCGCACCTACCGCTCGGTGGTCAGCAAGCAGGTCAAGCCGGCCTTCGGTCAACTCTGCATCCGCGAGGTGACCCCCGGCGTGGTCAGCCGGGCGCTGGCCGCCATCGCCAAGAGCAGCGGACCGGGGGCGGCCAAGACAGCGCGGGCGTGCCTTTCCGGGATGTTCGCGATGGCGATCCAGGACGGCGCCGTCACGGTCAATCCGGTCCGCGACGCCACTGCCAAGATCAGTACCGGCAAGCGAGCGCCGCGCGCACTGACTGCGGCAGAGACCGGACGACTCGTCGAGCTGTTCCGGACCAGCGACCGCGCGGTCGAGATCGACTTGCCCGACATCGTCGACTGGATGCTCGCCACCGGCTGCCGGATCGGCGAAGCGCTGGCCCTGCGGTACGGGATCAACGGCGACGGCAAGCCGATCCTCGATCTCGAAGCCGGGACATGGGAGGTGAATGCCACCGTGGTCCGCGTTCCAGGCGCCGGGCTGACGGTCCAGCCGCGGCCGAAGACCACGGCCGGCTGGCGGATCATCGCGCTGCCCGAGTTCGCCGTCCGGATGCTGCAGGACCGGCGGGTGAATTCCCGCCGGCAGACGGACGCTGAGGTCGTCTTCACTTCGCCGCTGGCCGGCGCCCTGCGGGATCCGTCGAACGTCTCAGGAGACCTCCGCCAGTTGCTCGACTCGTTCCAGTGCGAGGCCTGTGGGGGAACGGGCTATCAGCTCGATGAGGACGGCTCCTTCAGGGCGGGGGCGGGCGGGCGACGCATCCGCTGCGAGGAGGGGCCGTGGTCGTGGGTCACCTCGCACACCTTCCGCAAGACCGTCGCCACGCGACTCGACGAGGCCGGGCTCACCGCGCGCCAGGTGGCCGACCAGTTGGGCCATGCCAACCCGTCGATGACGCTCGACGTCTACTTCGGCCGGCAGGTCGTCAGCGCCGAGGCAGCGCGGGTGCTGAACCGTTGAGCTGGATCGCTGTGAAGTCCTGGCACAACGGCGGGGCGGCGCTCGCTGCCGCCGCTCACCCGGCTCGATCGGCGCGCCCTGCTTCCGCCTGCTCATTCAGCCACGCGGTCACGTCAGCGCGCCGGTAGACCACGCGCCGGCCCACACGGAAGCTGTGCGGGCCGGTGCCGAGGTGTCGCCAGTACCTCAGCGTGGAGACGGGCGAGCGCATGATCTGCGCAACCTCGGCCGTGGTCAGCAGGTCATCGGGGTTGTCCATGACGAACCTCCTTGGTCTCGTGACGCCGCCCGGGGGAGGCCCTGCACCGCAAGGTAGGGCGAGGGATGGACAGCTCGTCCGCCTCGCGCCCTCTAGCGGGAAGTCCCTGCTGCCTGTCCAGCCGGTCTGGGAGTGGCGAGTGTTGATCTTTCCCCTAATGGCGCTATCATCGGAATTACCCGATGAATGGAGCGGACACCGTGGTGACCACGACGACGCCGAAGGCGAGCGAGCCGCCGGTCGATGAGGCTGCTGCGCTGTCGACGGCCGCGTGCCTGTTCCGCAGCCTGGGTGACCCGATGCGGCTGGCGATCGTCCGCCACCTGATGCTCGGCCCGCATCGCGTTGTGGACCTCACCCGTCACCTGGGTGGACCCGCGCAGAGCTCGGTGTCCGCGGCGCTGGCCTGCTTGCGTGACTGCGGCCTTGCCGAGAGCCAGCCCCAGGGTCGGGCGTCGCTGTGGTCACTGAGCACCCAGCCCGAGCTGCTCGAGCTGCTCGCCTCGGCCGAGAAGCTGCTGGCCGCGACCGGTGACCAGGTCGCACTCTGCCCCGTGTACGGAGCGGGAGCCTCGGCGTGACCGCCGCCGCGCTCGTCCTCTACGTCGTGGCCCTCGTCGTGTTGTTCGGTGTGCGGTCGTGGATCCAGCTGCGCCGTACCGGGTCCACGGGGTTCGTCGGCATCTCCGGCACCCCGGCCGAGGCCGGCTGGTGGGGCGGGGTGCTGTTCGCCGCCGCGATGGTGCTCGGCCTGGCCGGACCGGTGCTGGCGGTGGCCGACGTCGTGACCGCCGATCCGCCGATCGCGGTGCAGATCGTCGGCCTGGTGCTGGCGCTGGCTGGCTTCGCCGCGACGCTGGCGGCTCAAACCGGGATGGGCGCCTCGTGGCGCATCGGCGTCGACTCGGCCGACCGCACCGAGCTGGTGACCGGCGGCGTGTTCGCGCACGTCCGCAATCCAATCTTCACCGGGATGGCCGCCGCCCAGGCCGGGGTGGTGCTCATGGTGCCCACGTGGGTCAGCGTGCTGGCGCTGGCTGCGCTGGTGGCTGCCGTCCAGCTGCAGGTCAGGGCCGTCGAAGAGCCCTATCTCCGCTCGGTGCACGGCGGGGCGTACGACGCCTACGCCGCCCGTGCCGGTCGGTTCCTGCCCGGCATCGGCCGGCTGCCGGCGACCCAGGGAGCGCAGCGATGAGCGGCGGCCACGACCACGCGCACGGTTCCAGCGGCGCGGCGGGCAACCGTCGGCGGCTGGCGGTCGTGCTGGCGCTGACCGCCTCGGTGCTGGTCGTCCAGGTGGTCGGCGCGCTGCTGTCGGGATCGTTGGCGCTGCTCGCCGACGCCGCGCACGCCGCCACTGATGCCGCCGGCCTGGTGATCGCGCTGGTCGCGGCCACCCTGGCGCTGCGCCCGCCGACGGCCCGGCGCACCTGGGGCTACCGGCGCGCCGAGGTGCTCGGCGCCACCCTGCAGGCGGCGGTGCTGCTGGCCGTGGGCGTGCTGGTCGCCGTCGAGGCGGTCGGCCGGCTGCTCGAGCCCGGGACAGCAGAGGTGGCGGCGACTCCGGTGCTGGTGTTCGGCGGCATCGGCCTGGCGGCCAACGCCCTCGGCATTTGGGTGCTCACCCGCGGCGGTGCACGCAACGGGAACCTGAATATGCGGGCGGCGCTGCTGGAGGTGATCAACGACGCGCTCGGGTCGGTCGCGGTGCTGGTCGCCGCCACGGTCATCGCGGTCACCGGCTGGCAGGCCGCGGACTCGGTCGCCTCGCTGCTGATCGCAGCCATGATCGTGCCGCGCACCATCGGGCTGCTGCGGCGAACGGTGTCGGTGCTCCTGGAAAGCACTCCGCCGGGCCTGGACCTCGAGGCAGTCCGCGCGCATCTGGAAGAGCTGCCCGGGGTCGTGGCAATCCATGACCTGCACGCCTCGCAGATCAGCGACGACCTGCCGGTCCTGACGGCGCACGTGGTGGTCGAGGACGCCTGCTTCGTGGACGCGCGGGCACCGCAGCTTCTCGACCAGATGCAGGACTGCCTCGCCGAGCACTTCCCGATCAGCGTCGCGCACTCGACGTTCCAGCTGGAAGCCCGCACACACGCCGATCACGAACTCGCCGCGCACCGCTGACCGCCGTCCACCGGCCGCGGAGGCCGGAGGGCAGAGGAACCGTCACCGCCGGATCCATTCGCCGCCGGCGAGCACGCCGGTCCGATCACGGCCCCAGCTGACCGTCGCCTGACCGTCGCGGCCGTGCCTGACGGCGCAGACCGCGCCCCACAGAATCGGAGAGCAGTACGTGGAGATCGCCACCTGGGTCCTGCAGGCGGTGGGCCTGTTCGTGGCCACCAACATCGACGACATCATCGTGCTGTCGCTGTTCTACGCCCGCGGCGCCGGCCGGCGCGGCACCACCGCGGCGATCCTCGCCGGGCAGTACCTCGGCTTCGGCGCCATCCTGGCCGCCGCGGTCCTCGTCGCGCTCGGCGCCCGCAGCTTCCTGCCCGAGGAGGCGATCCCGTACTTCGGGCTGATCCCGCTGGTGCTGGGCCTGCTCGCCGCGTGGCGGGCATGGCGCGACGACGATGATGACGACGACGACGAGGGCAAGGTCTCTGGCAAGTCGGTGAGCGCGCTGACCGTCGCCGCGGTCACCTTCGCCAACGGTGGGGACAACATCGGCGTCTACGTGCCGGTGTTCGCCACCGTGGGTCCTGCCGGCATCGTCGCCTACTGCGTCGTCTTCCTGGCCCTGGTCGCCGTGCTGGTCGTCGCCGCCCGGTTCGTCGCCACCCGCAAGACGATCGCCGAGTTCCTCGAGCGGTGGGAGCACGTGCTGTTCCCGCTGGTCCTCATCGGCCTCGGTGTCGTCATTCTTGTCGAGGGTGGTGCCTTCGGGCTCTAGCAACGACGCGGCACAGGCGCGGAAGGCGCCTTGCATCCGGAGATGTGGAAGCAGGCTCACTGTCCACAGACCGCTGGAGAAGCGTTCTGTCGTCATTACGTCGGTGCAGCTTTACGTTATGAGCGACGCAACGGAGACCGAACAGCGAATCTGCCGATTCCCGGACTGCCGTCGTCCGGCGGCGGAGTCGCAATCCGGGGCAGGCCGCCCGCCGGAGTACTGCGACGACAGCGCGCACAATCGGACCGCCGCCTGGCACGCCCGCCGCCGGCTGCGGACAGAGCAGTCCGGGCACGCGGCGGGGATGGAGCAGCGGCCGATAGATGCCGCGCGACAGCGGGCCAGTGAGTTGCACGGCCAGGTCGCCGGCATGATTGAGCACCTGAATCAGCAGCTGAAAGTGTTGCTCGAGGAGCTGCGGACGGTGGCCGATCCCGAGGCCGCCGAGTTACAGATCGATGCTGTGACGAGCGAGGCGGCAGAGCAGGTGGCGACCGCCGCGGCTCACGCCAGCCGGGCCGAGCAAGCGCGACAGCGCGCCGAGGCCGAGCGCGCGGAGGCTGACTCCGCTGCTGAGGAGGCCTCTGCCCTGAGCGAGCAGCTCCGTACCGGGCTCGTAGAGGCTCGCCAGCGGCTAACGGAGGCCGAAACCGAGCGAGACAGGCTGAACGCCGAGCTGGCCGACGCCCTCGCGGCCGTTGACACAGAACGAAAGCAGTCCGCCGCGAAGTTGATCGATCTTGCAGAGAAGCTGACTGCCGTCGAAGCGCGGCTGGTCGAGGCACACGGCGACCGCGACGCTGCGATCCGACGAGCGGAAGCCGCGATGGTTGCGCAGTCCGAGGCGGAAGAGCGATCCCGCAACGCTGTTGAACGGGCCGACGCCGAGTCGGCGCGCGCTGCCCGAGCTGAGGATGCGGTCGAATCCGTACGCCGGGGCCTGGCGCAGGCTGAACGGCGAGGGGCGGACCTCCGTGACGAGATCAGCGATCTGCGCGAGAAGCTGGCGGCGATGACCGCGCAGCGTGATGCCGCCATACACGACGCCGAGCGCGAGAAGACCCATGGCCACCAGCGAGTCGAGGACCTGCGTGCCCGTCACGACGAGGAGAACCGACGATTGCGCGAGGAACTCGCCGAGTTGCGCGGCGAGCTCAACACGGCGCGCGATGAAGCCCGCGTGCAGCGCAGCAGAGCCGACCGAGCCGAAGCCAGACTCGACAACGCCGTGACTACCAAGACGCGGCGCCCCCAGTCACCCGCGGGACGCGCACGGCGCCGAGGCGAGAGCACGGCCACAGGAACCGGAGAGACCCGCGACTGACACCGGAGCAGCGTGGCCAGGCTCGGTCCTTCGCCGCTGCGCCCTGTGGAATCCGCGATGGGATCGCCCTGTGGGGATCGGCGCCCTGCCGCCGTGCCATAGACGTTGAGGGAACCCGCTGCCCCGGTCCCGGATGGACGTCACCGTCAGAAGGTGGCCGCGAGCAGGAAGCCCACCGTGAGGGCAGGGCCGTAGGGAAAGGTGCTCTGGCGGTCCCCGCCACGCATCAACGTGATCACGGCTTGCGTCGAGGTGATCACGGTGAACGCGACGAGCGCGAACAACAAGCCGTGATGCGTGGCGTGTCCAAGGCCTAGCCCACCGAGGGTCGCCAGTCGGACGTCACCGAAGCCCGCTCCCGCAAACCGCCAGCACACCAGCAGGACGGCACCCGCCGCCGCAGCAGCGACGCCGCTGAGCAGCAGACCGCGCCAGTCACCGTGCACGGCGAGACCGACGGTCAGCAGCACGCCGGTGCCGACGGCGGCCTGGCGGACGAGTGGTGTCGGGATGCGTTGGGTGACCGCATCGCAGGAGGCCGCGGCGACCAGGGCGCATCCCCAGACCATCAGGGCAGGCACGAGCCACCACGTCCCCGCACGGTGAGACGCCACGATCGCAGCGGCTCCCGCCCCACCGCCGGCGACGGCGCTGGCCAGCGCCAGGCCCGGACGGGCAGCGTCGAGCCGCGCGAGCTGCGCAAGCCCACGAGAAGCAAGCCAGGGGGTGGTTGCGGCGCCGATCAACGCTGCCGCCGCCGACGCCGCCATCCACGTGCCGTTCAT
The DNA here is from genome assembly GCF_000582785.1 of Candidatus Blastococcus massiliensis AP3. GTDB lineage: Bacteria > Actinomycetota > Actinomycetes > Mycobacteriales > Geodermatophilaceae > Blastococcus > Blastococcus massiliensis. Next base: position 606,200 of record NZ_HG931173.1, on the reverse strand, counting down.
CCGCTGGCGGCCACCCTCGAGCTCCAGGGGTCTGTTTGCCCTTCGCTGCGCAGCCCTGTGGATATCTGCGCCATCCCAGCTTCCGGTGCGGGAGCGTGTCAGGACCACGCGATACATCCAGACGCGGAGGACGAGTGACGGACTCAGGGACAACCTGTCACCCGAAAGGGTGGGAACGAGACGACGGTCACACGTCCGCTCGGCCGGGAGGGCAACCTCGGTCGACGGACGGTGACGTGCTGGGAGGTGATCAGGCGTGACGGTGATACGGACGGCGGCGGGGGCAGCCGCGGTGCTCCTGGCGCTGACGGCCTCGGGTTGTTCGTCGTCGTCCGACCCTGGCTCGTCGAGTTCGCCGACGTCTGGGACAGCGCCTTCCCAGACGCCGAGCCCCTCACCGCCCACTCCAGGCCCCGTCGAGGAAGCGCAGGCACTGGCGATCGCGCTCGTTCCGGACTACCTGGAGACCATCGACGACCTGTACCTCGACCCGTCGCTCCCGCTCGACGGGATCCACCAGGTCGCTGTGGCTCCGGAAGCCACAGCCCAGGCCACAGCGATCGGCAAGTTCCGTTCTCAGGGCTACCGGCAGACCGGCCGGTCGCAGCTGGTGACCGCGTCTGCCGCCAGCACCGACCTCTCGAACAGTCCCGCTGCTTCGCCGTCACCCGTATTGCCGACCGTCGTCGTCACCGCCTGCGTCGACGTGGGCGAGGTGGACGCGATCGATGCCTCCGGGTCGTCAATCGTGCCGTCAGGTCGTCCGAGATACCTCATCCAGCAACTCACCGTGGTGAACCCGAACTATCCGGACACGTCGTCGTGGCGGGTCAGCGAGGCTCCGAACCGGCAGGCGCAGTCATGCGACGAGTAGCTCTTGCCTTGGCGGGTGCGCTGCTGTGCGTCGGCGCCTCGCTGGTCCTCTCGCCGGCTGCTGTCGCTGATCCGGCGACCTGCCAGCAGTACGACTCACACGGCATCTGTGTGGTCGAAGTCGAGACGGCCGAGGATGACGGTGGGACGGCGGCCCCACCGGGCGCAACAACTCCCGCCGCCGGTGGCGGTACCTCGCCGGCTGTCTGCACTGTCAGCCCCTCCGGCACCGTCATTCCATGCCAGGACGGCCAAGCATGGTGGGCACAGGACATGCAGTGCTACGTGGAGGCGATGACGCATCAGCCTCCGAAGGACTCGCCCATCTGGGGCGGTCGCACGGATGGTGCCATCTACAGCTGCCTTTCCTATACCGGCGGTGGGGCGTTCCCCGGTACCAACGGCTTCAGCTTCTGGTCGGCGACCCCGCCAGCGGCTCCGCCCGTGATCGATCCAGCGCAGCTCGCGCAGCAGGCGCTCAGCACACTGACGGTGCCGTCACCGACAACGGGCCGGTATCCGGCTGGGACGCTGCAGGACGGGCAGCCGTTCACGGTCGTCAACGCCTACACCTGGTTCTGGACGGACCCGGGGTCGTTCCGGGCGCTGACCGCGCGTGCCGACGCAGGAGGCGTGTGGGCGGAAGTGAGCGTGACTCCGGCGGCGCTGTCCTTCACGCCGGGCGATGGGGCCGCCGCGGTGTCGTGCCCCGGTCCTGGCGTGGCCTGGCGGCCGGGCAACGGGGTGTGGACCCCGTCGCCGGCTGGCTGCGACTACCGGTACCCGCACTCGTCGATCCACCAGCCCGATGGGCGGGTGATGGCGACGTACGGAATCCAGTGGTCGGTCACCTGGACCTCGTCGACCGGGGCCACCGGGACGCTGCCGGATCTGACGACGACCGCGAACGCGGCGTTCGCAGTGGCGGAGGTGCAGTCGGTGGTGATCAGGTGACGACGCGGGTCGACGGGATGGCGTCGTCGGCGGCCGGGCGTTATCCGGCTCCGGCGCCAGAGGTCGCGCCGCCGCCGGCTCCTCCGGTGCGTAGCGCCGCGGCGCGACGACGGACCAGCCGCAAGTCGCTGGTTCTGAGCGTGCTGCTTGTGCTGCTCGGGGGGCTGCTGGCTCTCGCCGCTGGTCAAATGCTGACCGCGCGCACGGAGGTGCTGGCGGTCGCCCATGACGTGCCCCTTGGCTCGACGATCACCACGGAGGACCTGGCGGTCGCGAACGTGACGTCGGATCCCAACCTGTCGCCGATCCCTGCGTCGCAGCGGTCCCAGATCGTTGGGATGGTCGCCCAGGTCCCACTGAGCCGGGGAGAGCTGTTGACCGGCGCGCAGGTCGGCCCGGACAGCGGGTTCACGGCGGGGGAGATGTTGGTAGCCCTGCCATTGAAGGAAGGGCAGTTTCCGGCCGGCGGGCTGAGCCCAGGCCAGCAGGTACTGATCGTGGCGACGCCCGGCAGCACCGGCTCGACCATCGGCAGCGGTACCCCGGCTGCGGACACGGACGGTGCCCGCGATCAGCAGGTCGACGCGACGGTCGCCGAGGTCGGTCCGCTGAACCAGGCCACACAAGTGACGGTGGTCGACGTGCGAGTCAGCGCGGACGACGGCGTGCGGGTGGCCGAACTCGCATCGACCGGCAACCTGGCGTTGATCGTGCTGCCGGCGGGGCGGTGAACCGATGCTCACCGTCGTGACCTCGGGAAAGGCCGCGCCTGGGGTGACCACCTCGACCTGGGCGTTGGCCCTGGCGTGGCCCGGGCCATTGCTGGTGGCCGACTGTGACCCGGCCGGCGGGGACATGGCGCCGGGGTTGCTGGCCGGCCGGGTCAGCGTCGACCGGGGACTGCTGTCATGGTCGACGGCGGCCCGGCGGGGTGTCCCGGCGAGGCAGGCCGCCACGATGCTCGTCGAGCATGCGGTGGAGGTCCCCGAGCAGCCGCAGGTGTGGCTGGTTCCGGGAGTGACGACCGCCGCGCAGGGCACCTCGTTCACCGCCGAGGCATGGGAGCGGCTGGCGTCGGCCCTGCACACGTCGAGTGCGTCGATCGGGCGGGACGCCTTGGTCGACGCCGGACGACTGGTGACCGACCGCGGATGCTGGCCGGTGCTGCGGGCCGCCGATCGGGTGCTGCTGGCGGTGCGGCCCAGCGTGCGGTCGGTGCACGCGGCGCAGGATGCGACGCAACGACTGCGCCACGAACTCGGCGACCTGGCGAAGGTCTCCGCACTCGTGGTCGGGGATGGTCCGTACTCCGCCGGCGAAGTTGCCAAGGCGTTGGACCTGCCGCTGGCGGGCACGTTGCCCTATGACCGGACTACAGCGCAGGCGCTCTCCGACGGCGCGACCGTCAGTCCGAAGACGCTGCGACGGTCCGCGCTGCTGCGCGCGGCGTCTTCCCTGGGCCAGACGCTGACCAGTCCGGTGGAGGCGTCTCGTGTCGCCGAGGCGGTGGCCGGATGAGCAGCGCGGACACCGCGTCACCGCAGTGGGAAGTCCCGCCCGGCCGTGACGTGCTGCGGCCGGCGGCCGGGCCGGTCGACGCTCCGCCCAACGAAACCGGGGAGCTGAACAGCACGGAGTACCGCGTCGTCGTGGAACTGCGTGACCGGGTGTCGACCCGGTTGACGGTGGAGGACAGGAACTACGCCCCGGGACCGCGGCGAGAGCTGACGCGGAAGTTGATCCGGGACGAGTACGACCAGTGGCTGCTGCACGAGGCCAACCGTGGCCGTCCGGCGCCGACGGTGACCACCGAGGACACGATCTTTGCGGCCGTGCTGGCCGAGCTGGACGGGCTGGGGCGGCTGGCTCCCCTCATGGCCATGGACGACGTGGAGGACATCCACTTCGAGGGCTGCGAGCCGACGATGCTGCGGATGGCCAGTGGCCAACTGGTGCCCGGGCCGGCGATCGCCTCCAGCGACGAGGAGCTCGAGCAGCTGCTGCGGTCGATCGGTTCCCGGTCGGACGACGGGCAGACCAGCCGTGAGTTCTCTTCGGCCAACCCCATTCTGAACGTGCGGCTGAACGGCGTGACCGAGCTGGGCGCCCGACTGCAGGCGGCGATGGACGTGCTGCCGCGCCCGGCCGGGGTGATCCGGGTGCACCGGTTCAGTGATCCGAGCCTCGACGACCTGCACGGTATGGACATGGTCGACTCACCGGTCCGAGCCTTCTTGCATGCCTCGATCCTTGCCGGCGCATCGCCGCTGGTCAGCGGAGCGCCGGGGGTCGGCAAGACAACGCTGCTGCGTGCGCTGGGCAACGCGATCCCGTGGAACAACGTGGTCATCACCGTGGAGGACGAGCGGGAGCTGGGTCTGCACCTGCCTCGGTGGGATCCCGAGCGCCGGCAGCTGGTCAGGCGGCACGCGGTGTGCCGACCGTTCGAGTCCCGGCTGCCCAACGCCGAAGGCAGAGGCGGGTTCGACATGGGGGATGCGCTGCACCTGGCGCTGCGCGCGTCCCCGACCTGGGTGCTCGTGGGCGAGGTCCGCGGCGCCTATGTCACCTATCTGCTGGAGGCAGCGACCAGCGGCATCTCGTCGGTCATGTGCACGATCCATTCGCCGTCGGCCGCCGGTGTGTTCGACAAGGTGCTGATCAACGCGCTGAAGGCGCATCCGGCCCCGTCCCCGGAGCTGGTGCTGCGCTCGCTGGCCGCCCTGAACCTGGTCGTGCACGTGCATCGCGACCGTGACTACGCCCGGTATGTCTCGGGCATATACGAACTCGGCCCGATCGGCGACTCCGGTCGGCCCGACCTCAAGCCGATCTTTGCGCCGCGCGCCGAGGACGGGCGCGCGCAGGCCACGGGGCCGGGGATGCTCAGCGAGTCGCTGGCCGAGCGGCTGACCGCGGTCGGCTTCGATCTGAACTGGCTGCAGCCGGGCGTTTCGGACTGGCGCACAGGTTTCCACCGCCGCGAGCGTGCGTCGTGACCGCCGGCGCGCTGCTGCTGACCCTGTCCGGGCTGCTGCTCTCGGCCGGCCTGGTCGGCGTCGTCGGGGCGGTGCGCGGCGTCTCCTTCCTGCCGGAGCGTTCGCCGTCGGTGCGCTCGTCCTCCCGGCGGCGAGCCACTCCACTGCTCCTCGGTGGGCTGGCCGCCGGCGTTCTCACTCTGCTTGTTACGGGCTGGCCGGCCGCGGCGCTGGGCGCCGCGGGCGGCGTCGTATTCATCCCGAAGGTGCTCGGCGGCGGTCAGGCAGCCAAGCGACTGATAGCTACGTCCGAGGCGCTGGCGGACTGGACGCGGCGGCTGGCCGACCTGATCAGCTCTGGCGCCGCCGGCTCGACGCGCGATGCTCTGCGCCGCTCCCTCAGCTCGGTGCCGGAGCCGCTCGCCCCGGCGGTCACCAACCTGGTGACCAGGATGGGGCCGCAGGGCACCGAGACCGCGCTGCGCCAGTTCGCTCGCGAGATCGACGATCCAGCCGCCGAGAAGATCGCCATGGTGCTCATCCTGCGGGAGCGCAACGGCGGGCCGGGGCTCGCCGAGGTGCTCACCGCCCTGGCTGCAGACCTCGACGACCGCTCCCGCATGGTCCGTGAGGTGGAGGCCGAACGCGCCAAGCCGCGTTCGAACATGCGCACCATCGTCGTGGTGACCCTGGTGCTGGTGGTCGGGATGACGCTGTTCGCCCGGACCTTCCTGTCGGGCTATTCGACGCCGGTCGGGCAGATCGCCCTGCTGGCAGTGGTGGCGATCTTCGCGACGTCGCTGCGGTGGATGCGCCGGTTGTCCGAGCCGGTCAAGCCCCCGCGGGTGCTCTTCGATCCGGCCCCGGCTCCGGTGAGTCCGTGACCGGGCTGCAGACGGCAACCCTCGCCGGGATGCTGATCGCCGGCGGCCTCTTACTCGGGGTCCGTGCCCTGCGTCCGGCGCCGCCGTCGTTGGTGGCCGCACTGGAGCAGTTGGCGGCCGAGCCGACCGTGCGAACGGCGCCGTCGGTGCCGGCGTCCATTCAGAACCGGTGGGACTGGCTGCCCGTGTCAGTGGCGCGGGTGCTGGACGGGCATTTGGGCGTCTCGGACGCCGACCTGGCGATTATCGGCTGGACCCGCGCTGAGCTGGCGGCCCGCAAGCTGACCCTGGCACTCGCCGGCTTGCTCACTCCGTCGCTGTTCGGCCTGGTGTTCGTGTTGGTCGACGTTCCGGTGCCCTTCGTCCTGCCCGCCGCGGTTGGGCTCGGGATCGCCGTCGTCGGGTGGTTCTTGCCCTCGGCCGAGGCCCGTGAGGCGGCGGACAAGGCGCGGGTGGAGTTCCGGAGCAACCTCGAGTCCTTCCTCACTCTGGTGGCCGGTGAACGTCGGGCGCGGGGCTCGGTGGAGCAGGCGCTGGAGGAGGCCGCCGAGATCTCGGGAAGCATGCCGTTCGTTCGGATGCGCCGCGCCATCCGACGCGCAGCGTTGTCCGGCCGCAAGCCGTGGGGCGAGCTGCGCGACCTCGGTGAGGAGCTACAGGTCGCCGAGCTGCGCAACCTCGCCGACATCGCGGCAGTGGCCGCCGACGGCGCCTCGGTCTACAACACCCTGCTGGCCAGCGCCCGCACGCTTCGCCACGCCGAGCTATCCGACGCCCGTACCGAGGCCAACCAGGTCAGTGAGCGGATGTCCCGTCCGCTGGCCCTGCTGGTCACGGGACTGACCCTTTTCGTGCTCGTCCCCTTCATGCTCCGCATGTTCGGGATCTCGTCCTGACTGCACCGCCTACCGGGAGGTTTCCCATGCTCCAGCCCACCATCCGCCGAGGTGCTCAGGCCGTCGTGGCGCAGTGCGTCACGGCCCTGCCTGTCATGGCCCTGTCGGTCCTGTCTTGGCTGCGGGCCGAACGCGTCACCGACGACAGAGGTTCGGACTCCTCGGAGAAGGCGTTCATGGTGATCCTGGCCATCGCTCTTGGCGGCGCGGTCAGCGCAGCGGCCATTGCGTTCGTGGCCAGCAAGACGTCGCTGTTCCAGTAGAACCGGCAGCCATCCCATGCTCGTGGCGCGTACTCCGAACCGTGCGGCGTCCTCGCCGCGCGGTCCCGTGGCGCGCTCAGGTTCCCGCCGAGACCGCGGCCGCAGAAGCGAGCGGGGCTCATCCAGCGTCGAGTTCGCGATCCTGTTCCCCGTCATCGTCGCGCTGTTGTTGGCCGGCCCGCAGCTTGCGTTGTGGTACTTCGCCCGGGAAGCGGCCGACGCCGCGGCGCACGCCGGAGCCCGCGCCGCCAGCGTTCACGGGGCGGCCGGGGGAGTGGGGCGGGCGGCGGCGGACACGTACCTGGACAGCCTCGGTACCGGCACGATCACCGGCTACTCGGTGACCGAGTCCGGCACCGCCACCACGGTCTCGGTGCACGTCACCGCCAGCGTGCCCAACGTGATCCCGCTGCCCGGCTTCGCCCCGACCGTCGACGTCATCGTGGTGCGCGGCAAGGAGCGCTTCACCACCCCGGACTCGCCATGAGCCGCGACCTGCAGCCGGCCACGAACCGCCGCCGATGGTGGTGGCGCGACGACCGCGGCTCGGAGTCGGTGGAGCTGGCGATCCTGCTGCCGATTGGACTTCTCTTGGTGGCCATGTTGGTGGTCGGCGCTCGTATCGCGCTGGCCGGCGACCGCATCAGCGGTGTAGCCGGGATAGCGGCGCGGGACGCCTCGCTGGCCCGATCGGCCGTCGCAGCTCAGCAGATGGCCACCGACACCGCGACCGCCGCATTGACCAGCCAGGGCCTGCACTGCATCGACGTCCAGGTCCGCGTCGATACCTCCGGGTTCTCCGCGCCGCCGGGCACCTCGGCATCGGTCACCGTCGCCGTGTCGTGCACCGTCGACCTGTCCGACGTCGGCGTCGCCGGCTTGCCCGGCTCGCGGACTCTTACCGACAGCGCCACCAGCCCGCTCGACCCAGCTCGGGACTTGTCGTGACACCCCGCCCGCACGCCCGCGCCCGGCTCCGGGACGACCGCGGGTCGGTGGCCGTGCTGTTCTGCTTCATCGTGCTCATCGTCGGCGTCCTGGTCACCGCGCTTGTCGACGCCGGGACCGCCATCCAGGCCGCCAACCGTGCCGACACGTACTCGGCCGAAGCAGCCCGCGCAGCCAGCATTGCCATCGGGCCGGTGCCCACCGGCGGCGGCATCGACGCGCAACTGGCGGCGACCGCGGCCCGCTCCTACCTCGACCAAGCCGGCGCGACCGGCACGGTGATCATCACCGGTCCCGGCATCGTCGAGGTCAGCGTGACCGTCACCGACTCGACACCCATGCTCGGCATCCCGGTCAGCCAGACTCGCGCGCACACCGCACAGCTGCTGGTCGGGGTCACCTCCGGTGAGGGCCTGTCGTGACGGGCCACGCCGCCCGCCTGCTCAAGGCCGTGGGTGCCCTCGTGGCGCTGCTCGCCGTCGTCGTCGGCGTACCTGTGCTGATGGCGGTGCTGCACTTGGTTCCGGACAGCCTGCCGTCGCTGGACGAGATCGGCGCCCTCTTGACGTCTCGCGACGACGGGCAGCTCGTCGGACTCGTCCTCGCGGCCGGCGTGTGGGTGTGCTGGGCACTGTTCACCGTCGCGACAGTGGCGGAGGTCGTGGCGTTCGCCCGCGCGCGGCCGGTTCGGGCGCTGCCCGGGCTCGGGATCTTCCAGCGGCCGGCCGCCGCCCTGGTCGCCGCCGTCGCGGTCGGCTTTACTGTCGCTCCACTGGCCGCCGGCGGTCCCGCATCCATCACCACGGCGCCGCCACTGCCGGTCGCGGCCACATCCACCGCCGTCCCGCCCTCGGTGGAGTACGCCAGCCCGCTCTTCACGGAGCAGGCGCCGGTCACGTACTCGATGCCGGACGAGCAAGCGCCCCCGGCTGAGACCGCGACCTACCAGGTGCAGCGCCGGGACACCCTGTGGGCATTGGCCGAGCGGCATCTCGGGGACCCGTTGCGGTATCCGGAGATCGCCAGGCTCAACCCGACCGCAGTCGGTCCGGACAACGAAATCTTCACGGGCACGGTGCTGGTCCTGCCGCCCGACGCGGTCGGCCTGCCGCCGATTGGCTCAGCCCCGACCACCGCGATGACTGTAGAGGACGTCACGGTGGAATCCGGTGACACCCTGTGGGACCTCACCGAGGAGATCACCGGCAATGGGCACAGTTGGCACCAAGCCTGGGAGCTCAACCGCGGACGCACCCAACCCGGAGGCGCCACCTTCACCGACCCGTCGCTGATCCGACCGGGGTGGACGCTGAGCATCCCGGACGCAACCAGTCCCGCGACGCCCGCGCCCGGCGCACCCGGGCAGCCTCCAGACGAGTCGGCACCGCCCACGAGCGAGCCGGCACCGCCATCGGCGCCAGCCCCGAGCACCGCGCCTGCCGCTGACCCGACCCCGCCGGGCACCGATGCGCCGCCTCCGCCCGCGCCGGGTCCGGCGACCAACGCCCCCACCTCGTCTCCCACGGCTGCCCCGAACAGCGTCGAGCCGTCGTCCGCGAAGCCTCACGAGACCCCGACGGGGAGCACCTCGGAACTGCCGACGATCGCCTTCGCTGCCGGTGGGGGGCTGCTGCTGGCCGGGGCCTCGTTGACCGCGCTGCTGCGCTACCGCCGCAGTCAGTTCCGGCAGCGACGTCCCGGCCGCACGATCGGCAGCACACCACCAGAGCTGCTGCACGTCGAACGAGCACTGCAGGTGGCCGGCAGTGTCGGCAGTGCGGACGTCACCTGGCTGGACCAGACGCTGCGGGCCCTGGTGCAGGCATTGGCGAGGGTCGACGGTGCTCGCCTGCCCGACGTGGTGGCGGTCTGCATGACCGACGACGTCCTGACTCTGGTACTCACCGAGCCGGCCTTGGAGGCCCCGGAGCCGTGGACGGTGGACCCGGTTGGCACGCGCTGGTCGATCCGGCGCGACGACCCGCTGACCTACGACGAGCAGCAGCGGGCCTACTTCTTTGCACCGTTCCCCATGCTCGCGTCGGTGGGCTACACGGCTGAGGGCGAGCGCTGGCTGGTCGACCTGGAACGGGTCGCAACCCTGTCCCTGTCCGGGGACGTCGAACGCTGCCTCAACCTGGCCCGGTTCCTCGCTGCCGAGCTGGCGCACAACACGTGGTCGGAGATGCTGCAGGTGACCCTGGTCGGCTTCGGCCAGGAGTTGGCCCAGATCAATCCCGAGCGGCTGACCTACACCGACGACGTCGAGAAGGCGATCGCGGTGCTCGGCGGCCAGCTCGAGTCGGTCACCGACGCCATGCATGTCGCCGACGTCGACGTGCTGTCGGGCCGGTTGCGTGATGTGGCCGGCGATGCGTGGGCGCCCCACGTGCTGCTCATCGCCCCGGACGTGGCCAAGGACGACGCCGGGCTGGAACGACTGATGGCTGCGATCCAGCAGCAGCGCGGCCGCGGCGCGGTAGCGTTGGTGCTCATCGACGACCCGGCCCTCGGGGACGCCGCCCGATGGCAGCTGACGATCGATGTGGCCGGGATACTCCGCATCCCGGCGCTGGGCCTAGAGGTGATTGCGCAGCAGATCCCGGCCGACGAGGCCGCGCAGCTGGCCGAGGTGCTCGCGCTGGCGGCCGTCACCGACGACCGGCCGATGCCACCGGCCCACGGGGACAAGCCTTGGGACGAGCACGCCGACGCCTGCGGTGGCCTTCGAGTCGACCTGTCCCGCGCCGCGCGGCTGCAGCCGTCGGGTACGGCCGGAGCGGACGTCGGCCCGGTGTCCGGCCTGGCAGACACCTCGCCGTGGATGACCAACTCGGTGTTACCGCTGTCCGAGCAGACCTATCTGGACCGCGCCGCGACCACCGAGCAGGATCTGCAGGCACTGGCTCCCGCTACCGACGTGGGCATCCGCCACGAGGTCGAGGCTGCCGATCCCGCCCTGGACGCCGACCTCGCCGACTGGGCTGACCCGTCGTGTCCACGGCCGAAGTTGACCCTGCTCGGACCGGTCGAAGTGCGGGCGCAGGGCACGCTGCCCGAGCGCAACCCGCGGCGGCAGTTCTACACCGAGATCATCGCCTACCTGGCCACCCGGCCCGGCAGCGTGACCAGCGAGCGCTACGCCACCGCGATCTGGCCGAACGAGCCCGATGTCGTCGGCAAGACCAAGGTGCGGCAGTCGATCTCGATCGTGCGCGCATGGCTGGGCACCAACCCCGTGACCGGCGCGGACTACCTCCCGTCAGGGGTCACCGCAGGCGGAGTTGGCCGCTACCGCATCGACGATGTCCTCATCGACGCCGAGCTGTTCCGTCGACTGCGAGTCCGCGGGCTGGCCCGCGGTGTCGACGGGATAGCAGACCTACAGGCCGCTCTCGACATGGTCACCGGGCAGCCGTTCGACCTGCCCACGTCGCGGCAGGGTGCGCCCGGCGGCTACAGCTGGCTGGTCGAGGAAAACTCCCGGCTGGACCACGAGTACGCCGCCATGATCGTTGACGTGGCGCACACCGTCGCGACGCACCACCTTGCCGCCGGCGAGCCCGAGCTCGCTGCGGCCGCCGCCAAGGTGGCCTTGAGAGCCGGCAGTTACGAGGACGTGCCGCTGCTCGACCTGGTCGCCGCCTGCGATGCCCTGGACAACCGGGCCGAAGCCGATGCATACGTCGCTCGCATCCTGGCCAACCACGACGCCGAGGTCGAAGAAGATCTTCCACCCAGAACCGCTGAGATCCTCTTCCGCCGTCGGTGGACCAACCGAGCCAGCTGACCAGGGCGGTCGGCGGCAGCGTGATTCCGGTGACGCCGGCGTTGCAGGCGGAGCGGCAACGGTGCCCCGCCGTGTGAGGCGACCGGCCGGCGGTGCGATGGGTGTGTGGTGGGCGGCGACAGAGATCCCGACGGCGTGGTGTCCGGGGACGGGATCGCGTCTCGCAGGATCGTCGGGGGACCACGCCGCGACGACGCGCTCCCGCCCGGGGCATCGAGATCCAACGCGTTGAACAGCTCGGCTACTACTATCCGTCGTAGTGGATGTTGTGCAGGGGGATGTCGGCGGGCCGCCAGGTACGCGGACAAGCGGCTCGTTCTTCTACGTCTTGGGCATCCCGCCTCGTCGTTCCAGCAGCCTCACAACGCGATTCGATTACATGGCATCCGACCTAGGAGCACTGAGTGCACGGCACGCAATCCACTAGCGCTCAGTCTCGATGGCGCACCGTTGCCCGTTCGATCGGAGAGGTCCTGGTGACCGGGGGCCTCGTGGTGCTTCTATTCGTCGTCTACGAGCTGTTCGTGACCGACGTGCTCACTGACCGCAGGCAGGACCAGCTGAAGAGGGATCTGCGTCAGGGATGGACGGCGGAGGCAGAAGCCCGTCCGGCGCCGCGCGTCAGCATCCTGGGCGACGCGTTCGCCGTTCTGCACATCCCAAGGCTGGGTGCTGACTACGAGCAGGTCGTGCTCGAGGGCACCGCCGAGGAGCAGCTGGCGCAGGGGCCGGGCCACTACGAGGGGACGGCGTTGCCGGGCGAGCAGGGCAACGTGGCGCTCGCGGGTCACCGGGTCGGCCAAGGGTCGCCGTTCCTGGATCTTGACCGGCTGCGTCCGGGTGACCCCATCGTCATCGAGACGGCCGACCGCTGGTTCGTCTATCGGGTACTCGGGGACCCTGTGACGGGCGACTTCACCACCGACCCGAGCGGGATTCCCGGCCAACAGATCGTCCGTCCGTCCGACATCGAAGTGATCTCGCCGACGCCCAATGGAGCCGAGGACGGTCCACCGAGCGGGGCATATCTGACGCTGACCACGTGCCATCCGAAGTACTCCGCGCGGCAGCGGCTGATCATCCACGCCGGGCTGGAGGGCGACGGCCTGACCAAGACCGAGATGCCCGACGGCCCGCCGGCCCTGCGCGAGAGCTGAGAGGACCCGCATGTACCTCTGGATGTGGCGTCACCTGCCCGGTGGCACGGCGACCAGGGCGGTGACCGCGCTGGCCTTGGTGCTTGTGGTCTGCGCGCTGCTGCTGTTCGTCGTCTTCCCGTGGATGGAGCCGCGCCTTCCGTTCAACGACGTGACGGTGGGCGGCTGATGGCGTCCCGGCACAGACGACGACGTCAGTGGCGTGCTCACGACGCCTCCGGTGGACGACCTCCGTGAGCCCGGAGTCCCGCTTCTGCTGCTAAGGCGCGGGATGGGAGGGCGGACGGCCTCGCGGTTCAACGGCCGTGGTGTTGTCCCGGCTGGCTGTCACCGAGCAGGCTGCTGGTGAGTCCGTGGAGTCGTTCGCGGATGTCACCGTTCCCACCCAGTGCGAGTCCCGCCATCGACACCGTCGTCGACCGGTCGTCGACAGAGCTCGACACCTGCGAGCTGGCAATTCGAGCGAAGACCCGCTCCCGGCGCACCAGCAGTGTGACCAGAAGTCCGAGCAGCATGGTGATGGCGCTGATGAGGACAGCGACCTGCCCCGGATCGTGCGACACCTGCAGGGCCGCGAACTCACGGAACCCGTCGAAGCGGACGACGGTGCCGTCTTCGAACTCTGCGCTCTCGCCGATGTCCAAGTTCGCCTCCCCGATCTGGTTCAGCGCACCGACGTCGATCTGTCGTTGGTCCAGCGTGAAGACCGACTGTGGCGCACCGCTGTCCAGCCCCAGGTAGCCGCGATAGCCGACGATGGCGACCTGCGGGTTGAGCGGCCGCGCATCCACCGAGGTCAGGACGCCGCCCTGGATCAGGCCGGTCGGAGCGAAGAAGCCCTCGAGGGCGAACCCGTCACCGGAGCCGTCACCGAGATCCGGCAACTTCACGACCCCCTCGCTGGCGAACGTCGTGCTGTCCCGGGGCAGGAACGGTGCCGACAGCTGCTCGAAGACCTGACCGCCCGGCAGCGTCACTGTGAAAAGGGGTGTGAAGCCGTGCCCCGTCACGTACAGACGGTCCCCGTCGGAGCGGAACGGGTCGTTGACCCCGATCGTCGTCTGCTCCGTGGCCGCTCCCGGCTCTGCCTGCACCCCGATGTCGGCGGTGAAGGAGGCCGGCGTGCCGTTCGGCTCGTACGTGGCGCGGAAATCCTCCAGGTCGAAGCAGAGCGGCGTCAGGCCGTCCGGATCCACCAACGGCCCTGCGACATACCGGTCGTACTGCTGGAAGGAGTTGCAGAAGCCGTCTCCCTCGGTAACCAGGATGCTGCCTTCGTAGCCCCACAACTTGCCGCCGGCCAGCGCGACGAGCAGGGCCAAGAGCGAGACGTGAAAGACGAGGTTGCCGGTTTCCTTCACCCGACCGCGCTCGGCCGATATCTCCACACCACCGGGGATGCTGCGTCGGGACACCCGGAACCGCGCCGATCGCAGATCGGCCTCGAGCTGCTCAGCCACCGTCTCCGAGGGCAGTGACACCGTGTTCTCCGTGTGAACCGGGAGCCGGTGCAGATGCCGAGGTACGGGCGGCGGCTCGGCCCGTAGGGCCCGCAGGTGCTCGGTGCAGCGCGGGACCAGGCAGCCGATGAGCGAGATGAAGAGCAGGAGGTAGATCGCCGAGAACCACGGGCTGGCGAAGACGTCGAACATCCACAACCTGTCGAGGACAGGCGCCAGGTCGGGATTTTCTCGGAAGTACCGGGCCACCGCGCTGGGGGTCAACGACCGCTGCGGGAACAGCGAGCCGGGCACAGCCGCCAGCGCCAGCAGGAACAGCAGCACCACCGCCGTCCGCATGCTGGTCAACCACCGCCAGCGGCGCACCAGCCACCGTCCAGGTCGGCGCAGCACCGAGTTCTGATGGGCGGCGACCGATGCTCGGTCGGGCTGGGTCTGCAGGTCGGTCATGCCGTCCTCGCTGTACCCGTGCCTTGAAGAGGGGTCGTTGAACTCGTCCGGACGCTCGAGCACCAACTCACTGCGGCTCCTTCTTGCAGGCTGCCTGCGCGCGCCGCGGTCCATGCGGACCGTGGCCGACGGCGTGGTCGAGCGCTGGTGGGAGTGCCGACCGCCGATAGATTACGATGCGCTTTAGTAGATAGGAGCGACGGGTCATCAGCTACCGACGGCGAGCCGCGCAGACGGCACCGATGCGGTCCATCGGTTCGATGCGACTTGCGGGCGGGATCGCTGGAGCGCAGAGCCGAAGTGCACGCAGTCGGTGTGGCGGGATGCAGCGGTGGGCCGTCTTCATCGACCAGAAGCGTCTCGGCGAGGTGAGCAGACTTGCGCCAGCGAGCAGAGGCGGGACCTGCTGTCAGCGCCGTCCGACGAAGCTGTCTCCTCGCTCGAGGCGACTGCCTACGAGAGCACCCGGCGAATCACGGTGGGATCGCCCACCGACTGGATCTTGACGACCTCGCCGGGTTGTGGCGCGGCAATCATCTTGCCGTCACCCATGAAGATCCCCACGTGGTCGATACCTGGCCTCTCGGGCGAGTAGTCGAAGAACAGCAGATCCCCCGGGCGGGCCTCCGCCATCGACGGGACAGCTCGTCCAGCGGTCGCCTGCTGAGAGGAGACGCGGGGGAGGTCTACGCCCTGACTCTTGTAGACCAACTGTGTGAATCCGGAGCAGTCGAGACCCTTCGAGGGGTCGGTGCCGCCCCATAGGTAGGGCACTCCGAGATACTGGAGCGCCTTTCCCGTGATGGCGGACTCGCGGTCCGTTCCGGCGACCATCGGCGCCGCATCGGTCGCGCCGGCAGGCGAACTCGTGGCCACAGCCGGCGGCCGTGAGGCGTCCACCAGACCGGCAGCGGTCGCAGCGGACATCCAGTCGGCCGCGGTCGCGCGCGGTCGCGCACCCAGTGGCGCGAGCTGCGCCTGAATCTCGGCGATGCGTGACTGCACCTGCGACATTCCATCCATCATCAGGTCTCCCGCTGTCGTGCACCGGTCCGCAGGTCAGCGTCGAGGTAGGCCCAAGTGTTGCCGGAACAAGTGGGTCCCATCGTCCTGGAGTGCGTAGACGTCACGACTAGTCAAGGTAGTAGCCGTCGATGCGGCACGCCGGCACGGCTCGCTGCCGGCGTTCCTCTCTGGTTGGGCCGAGAGCGGGCCGCGGCGTGTCGCAGCCCGCAACGCAGGTCACCGCACGAATCCGCGGTCGCGGATTGTCGCGATTGCCAAACTGGCCTCGGCGTTGCCCGACCCGATCATCAGCCCGCCTTAAGTCTGGGTGCCGAGCGGACCAGACTCCTATGTCGGATAGTAGCCTGGCCGTGGTGTGCGCCCTTCAGTTTTCAACGTGCGAAGCTCCGCGGATCCTGTCGTGACTGACGAGTCGCCGCCGGCGGACCGACCGGCGGAGAGGCAGGAGCGCGGCCTGTCCCGTCGAAAGCTCTTCGGCATGGCGGGGCTCGGGACCGCGGGCGTCCTGGCGTCCGGGGCAGTCGGGGGAGTAGTAGGTCGCACGACCGCCGCGAGGCCGCCGTCGCCCGTCGTGTCGCCGTCGACAGCGCGGGAGTCTCCCACGCCGGTCGAGTTCACGGGTACTCACCAGGCGGGGATCGTGACGCCGGCGCAGGACCGGCTCCACTTCGTCGCGTTCGACGTCGTCACCGACAGCCGTGAGGCGCTCGTGGCAATGCTGGCGTCGTGGACGGCGGCCGCCCGGCGACTGACCGCCGGTGAGATCGTCGGCCCGGACGACAGTGGTGAGGCGCAGGGACTACCGCCGTCCGGCCTCACGCTGACCGTCGGATTCGGACCGACGCTGTTCATGACGGGCGATGGAGTCGACCGCTTCGAACTGGCGGCTCGTCGCCCGAAATCCCTGGTCGAGCTACCAGTGTTCCCAGGCGACGCGCTCGATCCCTCCATCAGCGGGGGGGACCTGTGCGTCCAGGCGTGCGCCAACGACCCCCAGGTGGCGGTGCACGCCGTGCGCAGCCTGGTGCGCCTGGGCGTCGGGGTGGTGCGTGTGCGCTGGACCCAACTCGGGTTCGGCCGCACGTCATCCACCAGTACGGCGCAGGCGACGCCGCGCAACCTCCTCGGCTTCAAGGACGGCACGGCCAACCTCAAGGCCGAGAACGGCAGCGCACTCGAGCAGTTCGTATGGGTGGGGGAGGACGACGTCGCTTGGCTGGCCGGCGGTTCCTATCTGGTCACCCGTCGGATCCGCATGCTGATCGAGGACTGGGACCAGGTGCCCGCACCCCACCAGGAGGCGGTGATCGGACGCACGAAGACCGCGGGCGCGCCGCTGGGTCAGCGAAAGGAATTCGACCCGACCGACTTCGGCGCCGTCAGGGGCGATGGTCCGGCCATCCCGCATAACTCGCATGTATTCCTGTCTCATCCCACCAATTCAGGAACGGCCATGTTGCGGCGTGGGTACAGCTTCGTGGACGGCACAGACGATTCCGGCCGTCTCGATGCCGGCCTCTTCTTCATTGCCTACCAGCGCAACCCGGATACCGGCTTCGTGCAGGTGCAGCGAAACCTTGCCGCGGATGCGCTCAACCGGTTCATCCAGCACAGGTCCTCCGCCGTGTTCGCCTGCCCGCCGGGAGCTCGCGATGCCGACGACTGGTGGGGAAGGACTCTGTTCGAGGCTTGACCGCCTACGCCACGGGTTTGCCGAGGCGCTACCGAGGGGTCAACAGCAGGCGCCACGGGGCGGACGCAGTCAATGCCCGTGCAGCGGGTCGAGCGGGCGGGGTGGGCCTGCAGCGACCCACCCCGTCTCGAAAGGCTGTCTCGCCCCGGGTTTGATGGAGGCTCTCAATCCACGTGAGGATGAGAGTCATGGCGGCACCGAGGAAGTACCCCGACGAGCTGCGGGAGCGGGCGATCCGGCTGGCGGTCGACGCCCGGCGTGACCCGGCCACTCGGACTGGAGCGTTGAAGCGGATCGCCGAGCAGCTGGGCATCAACCCCGAGACGCTGCGCAACTGGGTCATCCAGGCCGAGGTCGACGAGGGGCACCGGCCCGGGACAACGACCGATGACGCCACTCGGCTGGCCGAGCTCGAACGGGAGAACCGGGAGCTGCGCCGGGCGAACGCGATCCTGAAGAGCGCGTCGGCTTTCTTCGCGGCGGAGCTCGACCGCCCCTCCCGCTGATCGTCGACTACATCGATCAGCACAAGCTCGAACACGGGGTCGAGCCGATCTGCCGCGTCCTCACCGAGGCCGGCGCGAAGATCGCCCCGAGCACCTACTACGCCCACCGCACCCGGCCGCCGTCGGCGCGGGCGGTCACCGACGCCGCAACCACCGCGGTGATCGAGAAGGTCCACGCCGACAACTACGGCGTCTACGGCGCCCGCAAGGTCCATGCCGAAGTACGTCGACAGGGCCACGCCGTGGCTCGCTGCACCGTCGAGCGACTGATGCGCTCCGCCGGCCTGCGCGGCATCACGCGGGCCAAGGGCCCGCGCACCACCGTGCCCGGCTCCGGCCCGGACACCCGCCCGGACCTGGTCGATCGGGCGTTCACCGCGACCGGCCCGGACCAGTTGTGGGTTGCCGACATCACCTACTGCCGGACGTTCTCCGGCTGGGTCTACGCCGCCTTCGTCATCGACGTCTACTCCCGCCGGGTGGTCGGTTGGCAGCTGTCCCGCTCGCTGCGCACCGACCTCGCGCTGGACGCGCTGGAGATGGGCATCTGGACCCGCCGGCGGACCGGCCGGGACCTCGGCGGCCTCATTCACCACTCGGACAAGGGCGTGCAGTACGTCGCGGTGCGCTACACCCAGCGCCTCGCCGAGGCCGGCGCGGTCGCGTCGGTCGGCTCGACCGGCGACTCCTATGACAACGCGCTGGCTGAGGCGTTCAACTCGCTGTTCAAAGCCGAGCTGGTGCGCAACCGCGGCCCCTGGAAGGGCATCGACGACCTTGAGATCGCCGTCGCCGAATACGTCGACTGGTTCAACCACCGACGCCTACACGGCGAGATCGGCCTGATCCCACCGGCCGAGCACGAGGACCAGTTCTACCGGCACAACCCCGTGGCGACTACCGTCGCCGCGTCAGTTCCGAGTCTCCACTGAACCCGGGGCGAGACAGGCGGACCGGGGCGCCGGCGAATGGTCGGTGTCGTTCCTCCCAGTGGCTCAGGTGACGTCAGGGTCGTTCGGGCCTTGACGCTTTCCCGTGCCTGGGATGAGCTCGCTGACGTAGGGGGCGTGGCGCTTGCCCGCGTGCGCCTCGTCCTGCAGCCGCTCGACCAGGTGCGGGTAGTGCGCCTCGAACGCGGGGCGCTCGGAGCGGATCCGCGGAAGCTCCACGAAGTTGTGCCGCGGCGGCGGGGACGACGTCGCCCACTCCAACGAGTTGCCGTAACCCCACGGGTCGTCGCGCAGGGCGAGCTTTCCGTACTTCCAGGACCGCACCACGTTGTAGATGAACGGGATCACCGAGGCGCCGAGCACAAAGCTGAAGATTGTGGAAATCATGTTCAGCGTGGTGAACCCATCAGTGGGCAGATAGTCGGCATATCGGCGCGGCATGCCCTGGTTGCCCAGCCAGTGCTGCACGAGGAACGTGCCGTGGAAGCCGACGAAGGTCATCCAGAACTGCAGCTTGCCCAGTCGCTCGTCCATCATCCGGCCGCACATCTTGGGGAACCAGAAATAGATACCGGCGTAGGCGGCGAACACCACGGTGCCGAAGACGACGTAGTGGAAGTGCGCCACGACGAAGTAGGAGTCGTGCACCTGCCAGTCCAGCGGCGGGGAGGCCAGCAGCACACCGGTCAGACCACCGAGCAGGAAGGTCACCATGAAACCGATGGAGAACAGCATCGGCGTCTCGTAGGTCATCTGACCCCGCCACATGGTGCCGATCCAGTTGAAGAACTTCAGCCCGGTGGGTACCGCGATCAGGTAGGTGAGGAAGGCGAAGAAGGGCAGCAGCACCGCGCCGGTGGCATACATGTGGTGCGCCCAGACGGCGAGGGCGAGGAAGCCGATGGCCAGAGTCGCCCCGACCATGCCCTTGTAGCCGAACAGCGGCTTGCGGGCGAAGACCGGGATGATCTCGGTGACGATGCCGAAGAACGGCAGCGCGATGATGTAGACCTCGGGGTGGCCGAAGAACCAGAACAGGTGCTGCCAGAGCATCGGCCCGCCGTTCTCGGCCGAGAAGATGAGGGACCCGAGGTTGCGATCGGCGAGCAAGGCGAGTAGCGCCGCGGTCAGGATCGGGAAGGCCAGCAGGATCATGATGCTGGTGACCAGCGTATTCCAGACGAAGATCGGCATCCGGAACATCGTCATGCCGGGGGCGCGGAGGCTCACGATCGTGGTGATGAAATTGACCGCACCCAGGATCGTGCCGAGACCGCTGACCGCCAGGCCGGTGATCCACAGGTCACCGCCCACGCCCGGGGAGTGCAGCTCGCTCGACAGCGGTGCATAGGCTGTCCAGCCGAAGTCCGGGGCCCCGCCGGGGGTGGCGACGCTGGAGACCACGATCAGGCTGCCGAAGAGGAACAACCAGAACGACAGCGCGTTCAGCCGTGGGAACGCTACGTCGGGGGCACCGATCTGCAGCGGCATGATCAGGTTTGCGAACGCGAAGAAAAGTGGCGTCGCGAACATCAGCAGCATGATGGTGCCGTGCATGGTGAACAGCTGGTTGTACTGCTCGGGGGAAGTGAACTGAAGGCCCGGAAGGGCTAGCTCGCCGCGCATCAACATGGCCATCAGGCCACCGATCATGAAGAACCCGAACGACGCGACCATGTACATCAGGCCGATGGTCTTGTGGTCGGTGGTTCGCAGCAGGCTGGTCAGTCGCGACCCCTTGGTCGGTGGCGGAGCCAGACTTGGCCGGGAAACGATCGGGGCTGGGGCGATCGTCATCGTCGCGGCTCACTTTCACGGAGGCGGGGGCCGACGATCAGCTGGGGCTGCGCCCGGCGAGCTGATCGATCTTCTAAGCTGAATCGTAGAGGTATCTCCTAAGTAGGATCGTAGAAGGGGTCGACGAGGGGCGCGTCCCCTGCGTGCGGCCGTCACGGTGCTTCGGCGGAGTCGCGGCGAGAGGAAGTGGGTCCATGCGACCGTTCGGAGAACTTGAGGCGGCGATCATGCGGGATCTGTGGGAGCGAGCGGAGCCTGCGACCGTCCGAGATGTGCTGGCCTCGCTCAGCACGTCCCGCAAACTCGCCTACACGACCGTGATGACGGTGATGGACAACCTGCACCGCAAGGGTCAGGTGACCCGTGAGATGAGCGGCCGGGCGTGGCTGTACCGGCCAGTGCGCACGCAGGCCCAGCACGCAGCGGCCCTGCTTCAAGACGTGCTGGCGGAGTCCGCAGATCGGCAGGAGGTGCTCATGCACTTCGTCGCCGACCTGGATTCCGACAGCGTCACCCAGCTCAGGTCGGCAGTGGAGAGCGCGCGCCGGCGCGGTCAGCAGGCTGAGGGCGGCGGACCATGATCGCCAGCCTGAGTCTGCTCTGCGTGGCGGCCGCGATCCTCCTGGTGGGTCCGCGGCTGGCATCGGCGCCCTGGACCCGGCAGGCACCGCGCGTGGCGATCTTCACCTGGCAGGCTCTGACCATCAGCGCGGTGATCACGGTCGTCCTCGCCGGCGTCACCCTGTTGATCCCGATCACGGCGCTTGCCGGCGATCTCGGCGCAGTCGTGCACGCCTGTGCCATGAGTGTCGCGGACGCCTATGGCGAGTCGGAGTTGCTGCCGGGGAAGCTTTTCGGTGCCTTTCTGGCCGGTGCGCTCCCGATGTGGGTGCTGATCTGTGGAGTGCGCGTTCTGGGCGGTGGCTGGTGGAGTCGCCGTCAGCTACGCCGTTCTCTCAGCCTCATCACCGAGACGGACGCCGGCTTGGGCATCTCCGTCATCGAGACGCCCGCCCCTGCCGCCTTCTGCCTGCCGGGACGGTCGGCGCAGATCGTGGTCACACGGGGAGCGCTGAGCAATCTGTCCAGCTGTGAGTTGGATGGGGTGCTGGCCCACGAGGCGGCTCACCTCCGTGGCCGCCACAACCTGGCTGTGGCGCTGTCGCAGATCCTGGCGCGCGCTTTCCCTCGTGTCCGCTTGTTCCAGGTGGCCACCCGGGAGACCCGGCAGCTGATCGAGCTGCTGGCGGACGACGCGGCGCTGCAGCGGGTCGACCGGGTCAACCTGGCCTCGGCCATCGTGAGCCTTGCCGAGATGAAGGCACCTGCTGCTGCCCTGGCGATGGCTCAGGATGCGGCGGTTCTTCGTGTCTCACGCCTCCTGTCCCCGGAGCCGCCGCTGAATCCGTGGCGGTACCGCGTTGCTGTCGTCGGTGCACTGACCGTCGTCGTAGCGCCGCTGCTCATCGCCGGCTACCCCGCCGTGTGTGCCGCGCTGAGCGACATCTGCAACATCCCGTGACAGCGACCGGGGTGGCAGTGACCAATGGCTGAGTTGATCGTGAGCCGGCGAACGGTGCTGCTGACCGGTCTGGCGGGGGTGGGCGCCATGGCGTTGTCCGCCTGCGGCTCGGACCCGGACGAGTCGTCCGACGACGCGCCGGCTGACGTGGCGGTCGACGGAACGGTCTCCATCGCCCCGGACGGGACCCAGGAGGTCACAGTGCTGGTGCGCGACGACTACGACTTCTACCCTGCCGCGTTCACGGTGACCACCGGGCGGGTGCGGCTCTCCCTCATCAGCGAGGCGAAGGAGTTGACGCACAACTTCCGGTTCACGCCCGGCGTCGGGCCGGCCGAGATCGCCGAAGAGATTCCCATCCTGGCACCGGGCGAAAGCGACACGATGGAGTTCCCCGTGGACCAGCTGGGCGACTACCAGTTCGAGTGTTCGTTCCATGTCGCTCTGGGCCAGATCGGGACGATGACCGTCACGTCAGCCTGACGTCACGGACGCAGGTAGCCAGACCGCTTCCACTCGCCAGATCACGTTCACGCTCAGCCCGCTCCTATCCGAAACGCTACTGAGGCCCCCATGGTGTCGTCTGTTCCACGCAGTCTCGTTCTAGCCGCTGCGACGGTCCTCGCCTCGCTACTGCTCGTCCTCAGCGGCGGTCCGGCTGCGGCCCACACCGGCTTGCAGTCCTCGACGCCGGCTGACGGGCAGACGCTGACCGTCGCTCCGGACGCGATCAGCCTCACGTTCTCCTCGGCGGTCGCTTCGGAGTTCGCCCAGGTGGCTGTCACCGGCCCGGATGGGGAGTCGGTCACCTCCGGGGAGGCCGCCATCGACGGTGCGGTCGTGTCACAGCCGGTCAGCACGAGCGGTGACGGCGCTTACGTGGTGGCCTACCGGGTCGTCTCTGATGACGGCCACCCCGTGTCCGGCCAGCTCACCTTCACCCTGACGGGCTCCGGCGGTGCGGCGACGGAGACGGCCCCGGCTCAGCCGACTCTGGCGACCACGCCCGCTCCCAGCCCGGACACGGCGAGCGCGGTCTCCCCGGCCGTCGACAGCGACGCAGACAGCAGCTGGGGCCTGTGGTTGCTCCTCGCCGCGGTGGGCCTGCTGTTCATCGTGGCCACGTGGCTCGCGCTGCGCCGGCGCAGCGACACCGGTGGCTGAGCCGCGGGTGGACGAGAGCTCCTCGCCGCCGGCGACGGTGCGCCGAGGCCTCCTGGTCCTCGGTTCCGCGCTGGTGGCCATCGCGGTCTGTGCGCTCACGCTGTGGGCCGGCGGCGCGGCCGCCGTCGTCTCGGTCCCCGGCATTCCGGCCCCGCCGGCGGTTGTCGCCTGGCTGGTCCCCGCCCTGCGGCTGATCGCCGACGCTTCAGCGGTACTGACCGTGGGCTGCCTGTTCGGAGCCGTGGTTCTCGTGCCGGGAGACACGGTTCTGAGTACGGTCGGCTACCGGTGGGTGCGGCTGGCCGGCTGGGGTGCAGTCGCGTGGGGCCTGGCCTCGCTGGCTTCTCTGCCGGTGCTGCTGGCCGACTTCCTCGGCACGGGGTTCTCGGCGATCTCGCTGCGCAGCGTCTGGAGCTTCGTCGAAAGCGTCGAGCAGGGGCGGGACCTGGTCGTGGTCGCCGCCCTCGCCGCCGTCGTGGCTATCTTCGCCCGAACCGTGTGGCGCCCGGCCGGGGCGCGGGTGCTGCTCCTCGTAGCCCTGGCCGCGACTGTTCCGCCGGCCTTCACCTCGCACTCCGCCGACGAGGCCGACCACGACCTCGCCGTCACCGCCGTCGCTGTGCACGTGCTCGGCGTCGTGCTGTGGGCCGGTGGCCTGCTGGCGCTGATGCTCGCCGCTAGGCTCACCGGCCCGGCGCGGACCACCGCGGTCGAACGGTTCAGCCGCCTCGCCGCACCGTTGGCCGTGGTCGTCGCCGGCAGCGGCGCCGCCACCGCCTTCACGCGCTTCTCCAGCCTCGGCCAGGTGGTCGACACCGGCTACGGGATCGTGCTGCTGGCGAAGATCGTCGCCTTCGTGGGACTGCTGGCGCTGGCCGCATGGCACCGCCGGCGGGCCCTTCCGGCGCTGCGGGCGGGTCAACCGCGGGCGTTCCTGAGACTGGCCGGCGTCGAAGTGGTCCTCTTCGCCGCCACCATCGGGCTCGCCGTCGGGCTGGCGCGCACCCCCACGCCCCCGCCCGTTGTCGACGCGACCGCGGCTGCGGCCGAGCAGGTGCCCGTCTCCTACGGCAGCGATGCGGTCTTGTGATCGCAGTTGCGCGGCGCCCTTTCTGGTAGAGCCGATGTCTCGCCAACCGAGCTCTACACCTCGCGCGACCCCGACGTTTCGGCAATTGGCATGAACGGCGGCAGGTGTACTGCCGTTGATGCGTGCCGGTGTCGCGTCAACGGGGAAGACGTCGCGTTGTTCCCCGAAGGGCGCGAGGGTGACCACAGCTTCACGAGGTCACGCTCAGTCGTGCGCCGCAAGCTCGTGTGAGGCGTGCGCCGGGGTCTCCAGCTGGAACGTCGAGTGCGCGATGCTCACGTCGAAGTGCTCGGCCAGGCACGCCTGCAATTGGTCCAACACCTGCGGCGCGTGCCCGTCCTGGAAGCAGGAGTCCTCGACCACCACGTGCGCCGTCAGCACGGGCAGCTCGCTGGTGATCTGCGAAGCGTGCAGGTCGTGTACGTCCAGCACGTGCCGAACACCCAGCAGGTGACCACGGACGTCGACGAGGTCCAGCCCCGGCGGCGTGCTCTCGAGCAGCACCGAAATGGTCTCCCGCAGCAGCTTGATCGTCCGCGGGATGATCAGCACGGCGATGAGCAAGGAGGCGACGGCGTCCGCCTGCTGCCATCCGGTCAGCACGATCACGATGGCGGAGAGGATGACGGCCACCGAGCCAAGGGTGTCGTTCAGTACCTCGAGGAACGCCGCCCGCATGTTGACGTTCGAGCTGCGTCCGCCCCTGGTCAGGATGACGATGCCAATCGCGTTGGCGACGAGGCCGACGACGCCGAAGACGAGGACCGGTGTCGTAGCGATCTCCGCGGGCTCGAAGAGTCGTCTGACGCCTTCGATGAGGACGTACGTGCCCACGGCGAACAGCGCCGCCGCCTGCAGCGTGGCGCCGAGGACCTCCGCGCGGCGGTAGCCCCACGTGCGCTTCGCTGTGGCGGGGCGCATCGCCAGAGTTGCGGCAATGAGCGCGATCGCCAGCCCGGCAGCGTCGGTGAGCATGTGTGCGGCGTCTGCCAGGAGCGCCAGGCTGCCCGAGATGAGTGCACCGATCACCTCGACCACGAGGACGGTGGAGGTGAGAGCCAGGACGATCGCGAGCCTGCGACGGTGACCTGCGGCGTTCCCCGCGGTCCCTCCGTGGTCGTGCCCGTGGGAATGTCCGCCGCTCACCGGGCTGCTACCGCCGTCGCCAGCCATGTTCTGCTCAGTACGTCATGGCGCGCGGGCAGCAGTGCAGCTGACGTGCCGGGTCGAGCGATCACTGGGGAACTCCGTTACTGGCGGGCTGCCGCTGGGTGACGTAGGCGGTGGTCGGCGCCAACGCGTGGGCAAGTGGCCGCCGGTAGGCCTGCGGCCGGCCGGCGCGTACGCCGTTGGCGATGACGAGGACCTCCGCAAGTTCGTGCGTGACGATGACAGTGCCAAGTCCGAGGACGCCGAAGGCGGCCAGCGGGATGAGTACGACCAGGATCGCCGCCGACAGCAGCAGGCTCTGCAGCATGATTCGCCGCGCCCGACGGGCGTGCGCGAGCGTCCGGGGCAACTGGCGCAAGTCCTCGCCCATGAGCGCAACGTCGGCGGTCTCGATCGCCACGTCGGTGCCCATGGCGCCCATGGCGATGCCCACGTCGGCAGTGGCCAGCGCGGGTGCATCGTTGATGCCGTCGCCGACCATCGCGACCCTGCCGTGGCGGCCCAACTGCTCCACGAGGGTGGCCTTGTCTTCAGGACGAAGCTCGGCGTGCACCTGCTCGATCCCAGCGGCGGTGGCTAGTTGCGCGGCGGTGCGGCCATTGTCCCCGGTGAGCATGCTGGTGCTGATGCCCAGCCGGTGCAGTGCACGGACGGCCTCGGCAGCTTCGGGACGGAGCTCGTCGCGGATAGCGAGCGCTCCCAGCAGACGACCGTCGAGCTCCACGAGCACCACCGTGGCTCCGGCGTCCTGGTGGGCAGTCACGACCGCGGCGAGCGGTCCGGGGTCGATGTAGCCGGGCTTGCCCAGGCGTGCCGATCGTCCGTCGATGGAGCCGGTGACGCCCTTGCCAGCCAGCGCCTGGGTGTCCGCAGCGGGCTCGACTGCAGGCTCGTCCGCCGGCCAGGCGGCCAGCACGGCTCCGGCCAGGGGATGCTCGCTCCGCGCTTCCAGCGCCACCGCCACAGTGAGGACCCGACGCTGGTCGTACCCGGGCAGAGCTTCGATGGCGACCACGGCAGGCCGGTTGCGGGTCAGCGTCCCGGTCTTGTCCAGCGCCACGGCGCGCACTCCGCCGAGGGCCTCCAGCGCTGCCCCACCCTTGATGAGCACGCCGGCGCGGGTAGCCGCGCCGATGGCGGCGACGACCGTGACCGGGACCGCGATCGCGAAAGCGCACGGTGAGGCAGCAACCAGCACCACCAGAGCGCGTTCGATCCACACCTGGGGGTCGCCCAGGATGCTGCCGAGGACGGCGATCGCGGTCGCGACGACGAAGATGGCAGGCACGAGCGGCCGGGCGATGCGGGCGGCCAGACGTTGCGCGGCGCCTTTGCGCTCCTGGGCCTCCTCGACGATGTGCACGACGCGGGCCAAGGAGTTGTCTGCCACCCCGGCGGTGACCACCACCTGCAGAACGCCGCCGCCGTTGATGCAGGCGGCGAATACTTCGTCACCGGGGCCCACCTCGGCCGGCACCGATTCCCCGGTGACGGCCGAGGTGTCGACTGCGGAGCGCCCGGTCTGCACGAGCCCGTCGGTGGCCAGCCGCTCACCGGGCTTGACCACCAGCACGTCACCGGCCACGAGTTCGGCCGGATCGACATCGAACTCGACCCCGGCGCGCACCACCGTCGCTCGGGGCGGAACCAGGTCCAACAGTGCGCGCAGCCCGCGGCGGGTCCGGGCTACCGCATAGTCCTCCAGCGCCTCGGCCATGGAGAACAGGAACGCCAGCATCGCGGCCTCGCCGATGGCACCCAGCGCGATCGCCCCGACCATCGCCACGGTCATCAGCGTGCCCACGCCGAGCCGGCCACGCCGTAGCGCGCGGACAGTGCCGGG
This sequence comes from Candidatus Blastococcus massiliensis AP3, assembly GCF_000582785.1. Taxonomy (GTDB): domain Bacteria; phylum Actinomycetota; class Actinomycetes; order Mycobacteriales; family Geodermatophilaceae; genus Blastococcus; species Blastococcus massiliensis. The sequence continues at coordinate 578,786 of NZ_HG931173.1, read as the reverse complement.
CACGAAAGTTGCACCGCCGCTGAGCACTGCACCTGCCGCCAGCACCGTCGACGCCGTAGCGGCGGCCCCGTCGTCGGTCACCCATGCGAGAAGCTGAGCGGACAGCCACAGCAACCCGGCGAGGCCCGCCAGCTGCGCCGAACGCGACCGCCACAGCGTGGTCGCTTCCGCCTGCTCATCGCCGCCCGGTGCCGGCGCCGAGCAGGTGGGGTCCCCGCAGCCGTCCCCGCCCTGCGCGGGGGGCACCCGCGTGTCTCCTGGCCGCGTCGCTGTCGGGCCGCAACAGGCACAGCCGTCCGCGCAGCCTTCCGAGCCGGGCGGCGCGTCGGCGACTGCTGGGCTCAGCGCGAGCCCGAGCGAGATCGCGGTCTTGGTGCTCGTTCGCCCGGTTGTGCCGACGGCCGGGCGGCGCTCGTCGTCGCTACCGCAGCAGAGGTCGGACATGTCATACCCCCTGAAGGTCGGCGGGGCCTGCGCAGCCATCCCGGCCGGATCGGACGTCGCCGGGTCGGACGGCGGACCTGAAATGACCTGCGGCCCCGACCGGATGAGACCGTCGGCCGCTGCCTGTGAGCCGCACAAGCCAGCGATCGGTGCCTGACCGGGGCGCAGGGAGCATCAGCAGCACTCGTCCGTCGCCGCGGTCGGGCAGGCGTCGGGATCCACGGCCAGGACGACGCCCAGCAGATCACCGAGGGCGTGAGTGAGCCGGGCGTCCGCCAACTCGTACCGAGAGCGCCTGCCCTCCGGAACCGCCACAACCAAGCCACACCCGCGCAAGCAAGCCAGGTGGTTGGAGAGGTTCTGTCGCGTCACGCCGAGCATCTCGGCCAGCTCGGACGGGTACCCCGGCCCTTCGCGCAGCGCGAGCAGGAGACGAGTACGGGTGGGGTCGGACAGGGCGTGGCCGAAGCGGGCGAGCACTTCAGCGTGCAGCACAGGCATCACGACATCACCGTACAGCGTTAGCTGAATACAGCCAATACTGTCCTTGCGGTCTATCCGGCTGCGATTCCCTCGAGACCTATTAGATGTCGACGCCCCGTTCGCGGAGCCATGAGGCCGGATCAGCGCGGCGCCCGTCGAGCCCACCCTCGAACACCTCGAAGTGCAGATGCGGGCCCGTCGACTGGCCGCGATTGCCGAGCAGGGCGATGGTGTCACCGGCCCTGACGGTCTGGCCGTCGTCGACCAGGATCTGCTCCATGTGGCCGTACACGGTGACATCACCGTTGTCGTGGAGGATGTAGACCGCGAGCCCGAAACCTTGGGCGGACCCTGCGCGCAGGACGACGCCATCCGCGGCGGCGTACTCCGGGGTCATCATGGGCGCCGCGATGTCCAGTCCGTAGTGCATCGAGCCCCATCGGCGTCCGTAGGCGCTGGTCAGGCGCCCCTCCACGGGCATGACAGCCTTGGGTCGCGCTGCCTCCTCCCGCGCAGCACGAGAAGCGGCTAGCTCCTGGCTGCGCGCAGCCATCTGGGCTTCTGCGATCTGAGGCCGAGCGGCTTCGTCGGCCAGGATGTCGAGCGTTCCTTCTGTGAGCACCACCGACCCGGCCGGACCCTCGTGGGCGTGCGCGACCGGAGTGTCCAGCCACCAGCCGCCTTCCCAGAGGCTTGCTGCTACAGCGCCGACGACGATCGTGCTGAGGAGGAGTCGCGGCCGCTGACGCAGGCCGGGGGCGGGCCGGGAGTGCCGGGATGTCGCAATCGCCGGCCTGCGCAGTCGCCCGATCACCGCTCACCGTCCCGATGCTCTCGCCGTTGATTCCGAGAGAGATAACAGCACACCGTGATCGAACGGTAACCTAAGCAGCTTAGTAGTGGGCGTGTCCTGACCGCGCGCTCGACGGTCAGAAGGCAGAGGTGCCGAAGCCGGTGGAAGCCAGCCAGGAGCGCAGCCACACCATGATGTGGTCCCAGCCGCCGGTGACCAGCAGGATGCCGAGCAGGATGAGGAGCACGCCGCCGATCCGCATGACGGTCTGGGCGTGCCGGCGGGCCCACGAGGACAGCGTGAGGGCGCGGCGGGCGCCGAGTGCGACGAGCACGAAGGGGATTCCCAGGCCGAGGCAGTAGGCGAGACCCAGAACGGCGCCCCGGGCGGCCGAGGCCTCGGTGTAGGCCAGCGTGTTGACCGCCGACAGCGTCGGCCCTAGGCACGGCGTCCACCCGAGCCCGAAGACGACGCCCAGTACGGGGGCGCCGAGGAGGCCGGCCGGAGGGCGCCGGGTGATGCGTCGCTCGCGCTGCAGCCAGTGGAGCCCGCCGAGGAAGGCTAGCCCCATGATGATGGTGACGACGCCCATGAGTCGGGTCAGCAGGGGAGCCCATTCGAGGAGCAGGCGGCCGAGGCCCCCGAAAAGTGCTCCGAAGGACACGAAGACTGCGGTGAAACCCAGTACGAAGAGCAGGGCGCCGGTGACCACTCGGCGCCGTTGACCGGGCGGTGCAGTGATGGTCGAGCCGGGACGGTCGCCCGCCGCGGTGGCCTCGCTGCGGTTGACGGCGGGTGCTGCAGCGGCGCCGGTCTGGGCGCCGGTCAGGCCGGCGACGTATGCGAGATAGCCGGGGACGAGCGGAAGCACGCACGGCGAGGCGAAGCTGATGAGGCCGACCAGTGCGGCGACTCCTGCGGCGAGCAGCAGTGAGCCGTCGCTGACGATGGTGGCGAACGCGTCGCCGAGCTCACTCACCGTGGGGTCTCTTCGGCCAGGAGTCGATCGATCGCCCGCCGCAGGTCGTCTTCCGGGACGACCGCCACGTAGACGGCGGCCACCTGGCCGGCGGGGTCGATGAGGATGGTGCTGGGCACGACGTTGGCCGGGAAGCCTCGGAAGGCCATCGCCACCTCTCCTCGTGGATCGAAGAGCGACGGGTACTCCGCTCCCACGGATTCGACGAAGGCCTGCGCCATCTGGCGGTTGTCCTTCACGTCGACGCCGAGGAACTCCACGCCCGAATCGGCAACGTCGGCATACACGGCCTGGAACTCCGGCGTCTCCACGCGGCAGGGCGCGCACCACGATCCCCAGAAGTTGAGCACCGTGATCTCGCCGGCCAACTCCGCGGATTCGAATGCAGTCCCGTCGAGGAGCTCTCCGGTGAAGGTCGGCGCCGATTCCCGCTCTGCCGGAGGGATGACCTCGCCGAGCGGCGTGTTGCCCGCGAAGTCGAAGTCTCCCGAGCTCTCTGTGGCCGTGCTGGCGTTGGTAGCGCTCTCTCCGGAGCAGCCGGCCAGGGCGGCGGCGATCATCAGGCCGCAGAGCGCCAGATTTCCGCGACGGGATCCGATGTCAGTCAACGAGAGTGCTCCAGTACAGCCAGAACCGCTCCAGGATGGCGGCGGTGATGAAGAGGAACCACATCGTGAGCACGACACCGTGATGGGCTCGTGCCCGCGCCACCGCGCGGGCGAGCCAAGGCGGCAATCGCGATGTGATTGCGGTGGCGTTGTGCACGGTGACGTACCAGAACATCGGAACCGTCACCGCCCAGACGACCATGCAGTACGGGCAGAGTGCGCCGATCCGGTACAGGCTGCTGAAGATCAGCCAGTGCACGAAGACGACGCCGAGGGATACGCCGACCTGCAGGCCGCCCCAGAACCAGCCCGCGACCCGTGCCCCGGCGACAAGGGCCGCGCCGGTCGAGGCCACGACGGCGAAGCCGGCGATGCCGAGCAGCGGGTTGGGAAAACCGAAGGCCTCGGCCTGAGCGCTGGACATGATGGAGCCGCAGCTCAGGACGGGATTGAGGCTGCACGTCGGCACGTAGGACGGATCAGCCAGGAGCGCGTACTTCTCGACGGCGAGAACGAAGGACGCAACGAGCCCGAGCAGCCCGCCGACCAGGAGCAGCCAAGCCAGCCCGCGCTCCGACGGCGCCTCCCGGCCGTTCGAACCGGAGAGCTGCTTCGAGTGCTCAGTGGGGGTGACGGTCAGGGTCGTCTCAGTCGGCGAGCGCAGCATCGATCAGTTCGATGAACTCGTCGGTGGTCTGCGCCTCGACCTTTTCCCCGTTGAGGAAGAACGTCGGTGTGCCCTCCACGCCCAGCGCGAGACCGTCCTCGCGATCCCGCAGCACCCGCTCGAGAGTGGTGGGATCGCCGACCGCTGCGTCGTAGTCGGCCATGTCGAGGCCCATTCCCTCGGCGAAGCCGCGGAAGACATCCGCCTGAGAGTCCTGCCGCTCCCCCCACTCCGTCTGCGTCTCGTACATGCGGTGGTACATGTCTTCGAACCGGCCCTGTCGGGCTGCGGCCTCGACCGCCACGGCCGCGTTCTCCGCGTTGGCGTGGCCCGGCATCGGGAAGTAGCGGGCGACGAAGGTGACCCGCCCGTCGTAGTCGTCGCGAAGCTGCTCGACGAACGGGTACGCGGCCTTGCAGGCCTCGCACTCGAAATCCAGGAACTCCACCAGCGTGACCCTGTCGTCGGCGGCGGCGGAGAGTTGGTGGCTGTCTTCGCGCACGACGGGCGCGCCGCCTGCTTCGGCCGTGCCGGTGTCGTCCGCCCCGGAGTTGTTCACCCCGAGGAGGACGGCGACGGTCACGACGAAGGCCGCCACCAGCGCGGCGGAAATCTTCAGGTTGGTGCTCAACCGCTCTCCTCGTTGATCCGGTCCGGCGGATCGAGCGCCGACCGCGGCCATCCGGCGGGTGTAGCCGGCCGACTAGCTGGAAGCTCCGCTCTACGAAGCTGCCTAGGAGGGTACAGGCGGTTGGCTCGTCGCCAGTCTGCTCGTGGGCGTTTGCGTGTCGATCGCATCTACTACCCTACGTAGGAATGTCTGGAGGTGAAGGCGTCAGGCGTGCTGCGGACGGGGGTGACGTGCGGACCCACGAGGGCCGGGTCGAGGCGGTGGTCCCATGGCCGGTGGCCGCTCTCCTGGCCGCGGGCGGCGGGGTGTGCCTGTGGCTGGCCTTCCCGCCGTACGGACTCTGGCCGCTCGCTGTGGGTGGTCCCTTCGCCCTCGCGCTGGCGACGCGCGGCCGTAGTGCACGGTGGGGCGCCGCGCTGGGGATGCTGCTCGGCTCTAGCTTCTTGTTCCCCTTGCTGAGCTGGACCGGCGTCTTCGTCGGCGATCTTCCTTGGCTGGCGCTGTCGACTTTCCAAGCGGTCTTCTACGCCGCCTTGGGGGGCGCGTCGGCACTGGTCGGTCGGCTTCCGGCGGCTCCGGTCTGGATGGCGGCGTTGTGGGTGGGGCAGGAGGCCGCCCGTTCCCGCATTCCGTTCGGGGGCTTTCCGTGGGGACGACTCGGGTTCAGTCAGGCCGACGGGCCGTTGGGTTCTTTCGCCGCGTACGGCGGCGTGGCGCTGGTGACCTTCGCCGTGGCGCTCACCGGCACGTTGCTCGCCCGCGCTGTCTGGCGCTCTTTGCTCGGGCGACGTGAACGCCGCGCCGGCCAGCCTCGCGCCGTCGCGATACTCGTCGCTGCAGCCTTACTCGTCCCGGTGGTCGGGGCGCTTGCCTGGCTACCGCTGCCCGGGTCCAGCCTGACGGCCGGCGGGCCGACGGCCACGGTCGCTGTTGTCCAGGGCGACGTGCCCCGGGCCGGCCTGGACTTCAACGCCCAACGTCGCGCAGTTCTCGACAACCACGTCGAGCAGACGCTGGAGTTGGCCGAAGCGGTAGCTGCCGGCACGGCCTCGCGGCCGGACCTCGTGATCTGGCCGGAGAACTCCTCCGACATCGATCCTTACAAGAACCCGGACGCGGCAGCCGCCATCGACCGAGCGGCGCGCGCAGTAGGCGTGCCGATCCTGATCGGTGCCGTCCTGGACGGGCCCGGGGAGAAGCTGACGAACGTCGGTGTGGTCTGGGATCCGGTGGAGGGTCCTGGCGAGCGCTACGCAAAGCGGCATCCCGTGCCGTTCGGCGAGTACATGCCGGCCCGCTCGTTCTTCCGGCTGTTCAGCGATCAGGTCGATCGCCTGCGTCGGGACTTCGTCGCGGGGGATGAGCCCGGCGTTCTGGACGTCGGGGGAGTGCGGATCGGAGACCTCATCTGTTTCGAGGTGGCCTACGACGGACTGGTGTCCGACGTCGTGGACGGCGGCGCCTCGCTGTTGGTGGTGCAGACCAACAACGCGACATTCGGCTACACCGCCGAGAGCGAGCAGCAGTTGGCGATGAGCCGCCTGCGTGCCATCGAGCACGGCCGGACGGTCATCGTCGCCGCAACGAGCGGGATTTCCGCGGTCGTCGCACCCGACGGCACTGTCATCGACCGGTCCGAACTCTTCACGCCCTACCTGTTCAGCGGCGCCATCGCCCTGCGGCAGAACACCACCCTGGCGAGCCGAATCGGCGCCGGCGCCGAGTGGGCCGCCACCGCCACGGGCCTGGCCGCGCTGCTCGCCGCCGTCGTGCTCCGCCGACGTGAGCCACATCGGTCGAACGTGCCCTCGAGCGCTCGCCACGAGACCGTGCCACGCGATGTCCACACCGACAAGCAAGGATCCCGATGACATCCGACCAGTTCTCTGCCCTGTCCGACTCCCTCTTCAGCGCCTCGATCATCATCTATGCCCTCGCGGCGCTCGCTTTCTGTGGCGAGCTCGCGTTCGGAAGGCGCGCCTTCCGGCCGAGTCAGGAGCTGGCCACCGTCGGTGTCGGCACGTCCCTGTCCTCTCCGGAGGACGGAGCCCAGCCGCCGGCGGCGGCGTCCGGCTCGGCCGGTCGCCGCTGGGGGCTCCTGGGCGTCGGGCTCACGGGTGCCGGCGCCCTCGCCAACGCCGGTGTGCTCGTCGCCCGCAGCGCGGCGACCGGGCGGGTGCCGTGGGGCAACATGTACGAGTTCGCAACTGCCTCGGTACTCGCCGGCGTGGTCGCCTACCTCGTGTTCGCAGTCCGGGTGCCGGCGGTGCGACGCATCGGAGCCTTTGTGCTCGGGCCCGTGGTGCTCGGGCTGGTTCTCATCGGGCTCTACCTCTACGCGGAATCCGGTCCGCTGATTGCCGCCCTGCGTTCGGACTGGCTGGCCGTGCACGTTTCGGCGGCCATCATCTCGTTCGGCATCTTCATCGTCAGCGCCGTCGCCAGTGCGCTGTACCTGGTCGCGGTCCACCGCGAGAGGACGCTGGGGGACGGCGGCCGTAGGAGCGGGGGGATCGCCGACAAGCTGCCCAGTGTGGCCGTGCTCGACCGGGTGGCGCACCGCACCGCGGTCTTCGGTTTCCCCGTCTGGACGTTCGCGGTCATCGCCGGCGCGATCTGGGCGGAGAGCGCCTGGGGGCGGTTCTGGGGATGGGACCCGAAGGAGACCTGGGCTTTCATCTCCTGGGCTCTGTATGCGACTTACCTGCACGCCCGAACCACCGCCGGGTGGCGAGGCCGCCCGGCCGCGTGGGTGAACCTGGTCGCCTTCGCGAGCCTCGTCTTCAACCTGCTGTTCGTGAACCTGGTGTCGACCGGTCTGCACTCCTACGGCGGCGTCTCGTGAGCGCGACGGCCCCTGGGATGTCCTCGGTGCAGGTGTTGTTGACCAGCAGCTTCGTCAGCCGTCGTTATGCAACCGTGACAACTAAGGAACTTCGTACTACGGTTCCGGGCGGTCCTACCGAGCTGTGCCTCTCGACCGGAGAGCCTCGGTCGGACCCCGCCTAACTGCCCGTGCCACACGGCCGGACGGACCGGGGACCCACCGTTCCCCTGGGGTGAATCCCGCGTGAGCGCGACTGCGAGCACGCGGGTAGGGCGCCTTCCCGCCCGAACCCGTCAGCTAACCCGGTAGGCGGCGAGGAAGAACGGAGATCCGCCGCCTTGGCGACGCTGCACAACCGATCCGTCCGCACGTCCGTCGTCCCGTCCGTAGTCCGCTCCGATCGACTCCGCCGAGACAGTCGAACGGGTCTCCCCGGAGTCGGTTCCGCGATCATCCGCCACCGGCGCACCGGCCTTGTTGCCGCCACGGCAGCGCTTGTCATCGGACTGTCGGCCGTGACGGCACTTGCTGCCCCCGCCGAAGGGCAGTCGGAGGAGGCTGTTTTGAGTACTGAGGTCGAGAGGATCTCGGGGTTGGTGACCGCGGCTGAGAAGGATCTGGAGAGATCCACCGTGGAAGCGGAGGCTGCGGCCGACGCCTCCCGCGCTGCGCAGGCTGCGCTTGTGGATGCAGAGACGCAAGCCGCTGCCGCTGCCGCTGAGCTGGAGGCGACTCGCGCGGCGGTCGATGCCGCTCGGGGCGGCATTGCCGCTCTCGGCCGCGATGCCTTCATGGGTGCCGATTCGCTGGGCGATGCGGCCGCGCTGCTCGACGCGGCCGGACCTGACGAGGTGCTGGAGAGGGCTGCGATGCTCGACCTCCTGGGTGAGGACCGCGCCGAGCGGCTCGAGGAGTTCGAGGTGATCCAGGGGCGGCAGGAGCGCGCTGATCGGGCGGCCCAGGCTGCGGTCGCGGAGCGCGATGCGGCCGTGCGCGCCTCGGTCGAGGCGGAGGCTGCAGCCCAGGCGCAGCTCGCGGCATCTCAGCAGGCGTACGACGCTGCTGCTGGCCAGAAGCTCGCCCTCGACGCGCAGCTCCGCGACGCGGAGATCAAGCTGTTGGGGGCGCAGGGAGTGGCAGATCCGGTTGCCGCGCGGGACGAGCAGCAGCGAGGCGAACTTGCGATGGCGCGCGCCGGCACCGCCGCGCTCGTGGCCGGTCGGGTGACGTCCTGCTACGGAAGCCGGTCCGGCGCCAAGCACAACGGCGTGGACATCGCCGCTCCCATCGGTACGCCCATCTATGCACCGGATGACGGAGTGGTGCTGGACGCGGGGCCTGCGAGCGGGTTCGGCCTGGCCGTCTACATCCAGCACGGGGACGGCACCATCACCGTGTACGGCCACATCAACGAGTACTTCGTGAACGCGGGTCAGGTGGTCACTGCCGGTCAGCAGATCGCCGAGGTGGGCAACCGGGGGCAGTCGACGGGACCCCACCTGCACATCGAGACCCATCGGAATGGGCTCTACCAGGACCGCGTCGATCCAACGCCGTGGCTGGGGGCCCGCGGCATCACGCTCGGTGGCGGCTGTGGCTGATCGGTAGCCACGTCGAGAGACGACGTGGCACCGGGTCGCACGGGTGTGCGCAGGACCCCGGGGCAGCCGACGCGGTATGGCGGCCACTCTGAGTGCCCAAGGCGTGACTCAGCGGTGGGAAGTGAGTGACATGTGTGCCGCGTGTTGCCATCGCTACTATCTGAGTTAGTGGGACTCTGCTCTGGCTCATCCATACCGCCACCCTCTTCCCCAGGGAGCGAGCCATGTCCCATCACCGTTCTCTCCGACGGGCCGGCCCGACAGTCGCTGGACGGCCAGGTCACCGCTGGCCGACAGTGAGTCGTCCGGGCTGTCGCCGTCCGGTGCGGAGCACGCTGATCGGTGTGCTCGCCAGCATTGCGCTCGTCGGCTTGGCAACGCCTGGTCTCACCGCGCCCGCGCCTCCCAACCCCACGGACGGCCAGATCGGTGCCGCGCAGGCCGAGCAGGCGACTGCGGCGGCCGAGGTCGGCCGTATCGCCGGCCTGGTAGCGGTCGCCGAAGCCCAGCTCGAACGCGTCGGCATCGAGGCCGAGGCCGCAGGGACCGCCTACATGATCGCCGAGGAAGCGCTCCTGCAGGCCGAGGCGATGGCTGAACAGCGAGCAGCCGAGCTCCAAGCAGCGGCGGCTGCCGTCTCCGTAGCGGAAGCTCGCATCGCCCAATTCTCCCGTGACAGCTACATGAACGGGTCGACGATCTCCAGGACGGCCGCGCTGTTGAGCTCCGAGGGACCTGGCGAACTGATCCAGCGCGCCGCTCTGCTCGACTACGTCGCAGTCAACGAGGTGGACGTTCTCGGCCAGCTCCAGTTCGCCAAGGTGACTCAGACCAACGCCGACTCCTCCGCTCGCGCCGCCCGCGACGAGATGGCTGCCGCCGAGGAGACGGCCCAGGCCGCCAAAGCGCAGGCGGACGCGCAGCTGACCGCCCAGCAAGGTGTCTACGCCGAGGTGGCCGCACAGAGGGCGACGCACGAGGTGGACCTGAAGGCCGCCCAGATCAGAGTTCTCGAGCTGCAGGGGGCACGGAACGCCTATCAGCAGTGGACGGCCCAAAAGCAGGCCGAGGAGGCCGCCGCCGCTGCCGCAGCCGAGGCGTCGGCCCGGAAAGTCGCCGAGGCCGCGGCGGCGGCGCGGAGCAACAGGCCCAGCAATGCTGGCTCCGGCGGGTCTTCCGGTTATACCGCGCCCTTCTCCGGACGCGTCACCAGTTGCTTCGGCGCACGCTGGGGAACCTCGCACAACGGGCTAGACGTCGCCTCTCCCATCGGCACGCCGCTTTACGCCCCCATCTCGGGAACCGTCCAGCGTGCTGGGCCGGCCACCGGTTTCGGGCTGGCTGTCTACCTGCTCGGCGACGACGGTGCCGTGTACGTCTACGGGCACATCAACGACTACTTCGTCCGCGCCGGCGACCGTGTGGTGGCCGGCGAGCAGATCGCCGAGGTGGGAAACAGGGGTAACTCGACCGGGCCGCATGTGCATTTCGAGGTGCATCCGAACGGGGCCATGTACAGCGGAGCCTCAAACCCGGCTGCGTGGCTGAACGCTCGTGGGATCTCTGTCGGTGCCTGCGGGGGCTGACGTACCCCGCGGGCTCGGATCCCGGCGGGGGCCAAGTCCTGGTCTCGAATCTGCCCGTCTGTCTGGAACGGCGCCGCCGCGCCTCACCTGTTCAAATACGCCATGGCGCGAAGTCGAGCGTTGTACTCCGCCAGCTCGGCGTCACCGGTCCGGTCGGCTGCCCGGTCCAGGGCCTTGCCGCGCCGCTCGTCGGAACTGGCCCAGGAGAAGAAGACGACTGCCAGTACCAGCACGGTGGGCAGTTCTCCGAAGGCCCAGACGATGCCGCCGGCCTCGCCCTGGTCTCGCAGCGGGTCGATGCCCCAACCGGCCGGGGGCTGGGCAAACGTGTCGACGACCAGTGAGCTGGCCATCATGATCGCGACGCCGAAGAACGCGTGAAACGGCACGGGCAGAAAGAGCTCGAGCATCCGGCCGGGGTGGCTCAGCGTCCGGGGCCAGGGATCCTGCGCCACGATCGGCCCGAAGAACAGGATCCCGGTGACGACGAAGTGCGCCAACATCAGCTGGTGCCCGGCGGGGTTGCTCATCAAAGCGTCGAAGAGTGGCGTGAAGTAGACGCCGTAGAGGCTCGCAAGGAACAGCGGGATAGAGAACAGCGGGTGGGCGAGAAGCCGTGCCAGGCGGCTGTGTAGCCCGTTGAGGAGCAGTGCCCGCGGGACGCCGGACACGCCTTGGCCTCGGGGCAGGGTCCGCAGCGCGAGAGTCACCGGTGCGGCGACCAGGAGCAGCAGTGGCGTGATCAGTGACAGGACCATGTGCTGGGTCATGTGGACGCTGAACAGCACCATGCTGTAGCCGTTCAACCAGGTGCCGGTGACGGCGAACAGAGACGCAGTCCCGGCGAGCCAGGAGAGCGTTCGCCACCAGGGCCAGGAGACGCCCGTTCGGCGCAACCGCATGACCGCGGCCAGGTACACCACCAGCGCGACGAGGCTCAGCACTGCCAGGACCGACGAGGCCTCCAGGTGTGGCAGGAACATCCGCCCCCACGTCGGTGGCTCGTCGGGCACCCACATGCCCGAGTGTCGCCCGTGCTCCACGGAACCTCCTCCACGGCGCTGATCCACATTCTCCTAACGTGGATCGTAGACGAGCGAGAGTCGGCATAGGGGAGTGTCGCCAGCTCCTACTAGTCTTGTTAGTGCCGGCCCAGAGATCTGACCGGCCCCTCGAAGTCGAAGGAACGGGATGACGACCGCCTCAGGAACACGCGAGGTTCCGTTCGCTCGGCAGTCCGTGTGGCGGGCACTGACCGCCCTAACCGCGTACTGCCCGGTGTGCGACGTTTCCTACGTCTTCTCGGAGGGCGTAGGGACAGACGCGGACGCGGTCATGGGCAAGGGGACTCGCTTCGTCTGCGCGCAGGGGCGGCTGGACGATATGCCGCCGCCTCCGGGCGCGGTCAGCGGGGAAGTCGTCGAATGGGTCGCGGAGGAACGCATCGGGACCCGGTTGGAGTTGGCGTCGGAGAACTGGCAGACCCGCGTCGAACTCGCTGACGCCTCGCCGGGTGTCACGCGCGTCACGGTGACCGTGTCTCACGACTCCCAGGGCGGCAATCGCCTACGGCAGGTGCTGCAGCGCAAGGCGATGCAGCGGATGGTGCAGCAGACCGTGGACTCGGAGCTGGCCAAGCTGCCGGATCACGTCAGCTGGCTGTCCGAGCGCCGCAGCGACGTCGTCGCCGTCGAGCGGGAAGCTGCTCCCGTCGAGCAGGCCCCCAGTTCTGTGGAACAGGAGCGAGACGGTTGGGTGGTTCACCTGCGGGGTGAGATCGACGCTCCGGCCGTCGACCGACTAGGGCTCCAGCGGCGTCTGGAGGAGTTGGCGGTTGTGGCCATCGATGTCCGCGGACTGACCTACATCGACTCCGTGGCGTTCCCACCCCTGCAGCGGTGGGCCAAGCGCACCTCTCGGGCCGGCGGCCACGCGGTCATCCGAGGCGACAACCCCTACTTCGACCAGATGCTGGGCGTCATGGGACTCACGTCGATGTTCCGCCGGGAGACCTGACTACGGGGGACGTCGACCCGGCGGCTCCATCTACCGCCGTGATCGGCCTGTGGCTGCTCTTTGTCCTTGCTGGCGCGCCCGCGACACGGCCGTGCCCCACGCGGAGTCAACGCTGACGGCTGGCGCGCCGCAGGTCCTCGACAGTGGCGAACTTGACGGCGGGTCGGCCGCTTGCCTGTCCGCGCGCACGCTCGCGGCTGAGAATCCGATCCAGCCCGGTGGCGTCGACCAGGCCCGAGTGAGAACGACGGACGGACCTCATGAGGGCACGTGGTGTCCGTTGAGGGGTGGATAGCCGGCCGGCGATCGCGTCGTCCAGCAACGTGCGCACCGTCTCGGCGGCATCCACTCGGTTGTCTCCGATGCCGCCGGTGGACCCGCGCTTGAACCAACCAACGGCATAGGCTCCCGGAGCCCCGTCGATTCGGCCCGCCACGTGCGGAACCCGTCCGGTGGAGGGTTCGAAGGGCAAGCCCTGGATCGCCCGACCGCCATAGCCGATGGCGCTCACGACCGGACTGGCCAGGACATCGGTGCCGTCGACCAGGCGGACCCCCTCTGCGACGGAATCACCCAGTACGCGTTCGACGGTGCTGTGGAATCGCAGGACGATGCGCCGTCCCGGCTGAGGACTGGATGAGTAGTCGAGCAGCGCGCGCGGAAGCCCGCGAAGCAGGTCCTGCTGGCTGCCCTGAGGCGCGGCGTCGATGGCCTCCCCGGTGCGTGGATCGGTGTCGTCGATGACCAGCTCCACCCCAGGGAGGTGGCGCAGCGCGAGCAGCTCCGGCGCGGAGTAGGCGGCGTGCTCTGGACCGCGCCGGCCGAGCAGAACCACCTCGCGCACTGACGCTGCCCGAAGGGCCGCGAGCGCATGGTCTGCCATGTCGGTGCGTGCCAGCTCGTCGGCATCGCGGCTGAGAATCCGGGCGATATCGAGAGCTACGTTGCCCGTGCCGACGACGACCGCCCGCTCGTCCCTCAGGCGGACTGCGTCGGCGGGCATGTCCGGGTGGGCGTTGTACCAGCCGACGACCTCAGGAGCTGTGTGGTTACCGGGTAGGCGCTCCCCTGGGACGCCGAGCGGCTTGCCACTGGCCGCGCCGACGGCGTAGATCACCGCGTCGAAGTGCTGCGCCAGTGTGTCCACGCTCAGGTCAGCGCCCACATCGATGCCCAGCAGCAGCCTGACCCGAGGATGCGTGTAGAGCCGGCCCAGGTTGTGAGTTATGCCTTTGGTGCGAGGGTGGTCCGGCGCGACGCCGTACCGGATCAGGCCTCCCGCCACCGGCAGCCGGTCGATGAGAGTGACGCGCGAGCGGGTGTGCAACAGCAGCAGCTCGGCCGCGTAGAGGCCGGACGGGCCGGTCCCGACGACGGCGACGTCCAGGCCGCGGAAGTCACTGGGCAGGGACCAGTCGAAGGCCGGTCGATCCCATGCGTGGAACAGAGGGTCTGTGCGAGAGGCGCCTTGGCCCGCAGGCTCCGTCGATCGCGCAAAGTGCTCGGCGTTGAGGTCGACGTAGATCCGGTCTGCGCCGCTCAGGACGTCCGCGGGCAGGGCAGCGTCGACGGGGCAGGCGTCGGCGCACGCTCCGCAGTCGATGCACACCTTCGGGTCGATGTAGAGCATCGTCGTGGACCCGAACGCGTTCTCGCCGGGTGCCGGGTGGATGCAGTTGACCGGGCAGACCGCGACGCAGGAGGCGTCCTTGCAGCAGTTCTGCGTGATGACGTAGGTCATGAGTGCCGGGGCCCCAGATCGCATCCCGCGCCGCAGCGTGAAATCACAGCAGGTTGGCCTTCCGGTAGATCGCCGACGCAGGGCCGGTCAGCAGTCCGGCCGAGTGGAGGAACTCCATGAGGCCCCGGCAGCTCGAGCGAAGCATCGACTTGTAGTGCTCGTTGCCGGCCGCTTCCCGCTTGGCGCGTGCGACGTCCAAGCCCGCTTCGGCGTAGGCGCGGTCGCTCACCATGCTCGTCACGATGTGGTACGCGGATGCAGCGACGAGCAGGGCGGTGGCCTGCCGGCGCAGAGGCCCAGCGCCTTGCATGCGCTTGACCACCTCATCCCGGGCGAACTTCATGTGCCGGGACTCCTCGACGACATGGATGTTGTTGATCGTCCGGACGAACGGTGCCACCCGCTCGTCGCGCATCCAGTCGCGCTGCATGACGTCCAGCACCTCCTCGGCGACCAGGATGGCGGCGTAGGCCGTCTCGCCCCAGGCGATCGTCTTGAACAGACGTCCCAGTTCCACGACCCGCCTCTTCGGTAGGTAGGCCGGTGCATTCAGCTTCGCCGCACCACGGGCGAACATGATCGAGTGGCGGCACTCGTCAGCGATCTCCGTGAGCGCCCATTGGAACTCCGGCGACGTGCGGTCGGCGGTGTACATGTCCCGCAGCATCATCTGCTGCAGGATGATCTCGAACCAGATTCCGGTGCACGCGACCGACGCTGACTCCTGACGGGTGAGCTCGGCCCGCTGGCTCTCGCTCAGCTCTTGCCAGTAGGGAGTTCCGTAGAGCGTCGACCACTCAGGGCTGGCGCCGTGGTGGCCGGGGTCAAGGGGGCTGTCCCAGTCAACCTCGACACTCGGGTCGTAGGAGAGCGTGGCGCTCGATGCCAATAGGCGTTCGGCCACGGAGCCTTCGCGCGTCGTGGTGGTGGCGATGTCGGCGGCGGTCATCGTGCCTGCCTCTCGTCTCAATAGTGGTAACGCCTATGTAGACGTGAACGTGAGTCATAGATACCCCGTGCCCATCAATGTGACACCTCTCGATGTCACATCCTGCCAGGCGGCATGTCCTGCATCACATCTGAGTCATCGCGGGAACTGCTTCGTGAGCAGCAGCGACTAACTGATCTAGTAGGACGGGCTCGGCGGCCGGCCGGGTCCGACTCAGGCGAAGGAGCGCACTCGTGACAACCCGACTGGCCCGGACGATGACCGTCGGCCTTGCTTCGATGTCGGCCGTGCTGGCCCTCGGTGTGACCTCCGCGTCAGCTCACGTGGGCGTCAGCTCCGCTGACGCTGCGCCCGGCGGCTTCGGTGAGGTGACCCTCCGGGTGCCCAACGAGAGCCAGACGGCTTCCACCATCTCGCTGCGGGTCCAGATCCCGGCCGAGACGCCGCTGGCATCGGTGCGGACGAAGCCGGTTCCCGGGTGGACCGCGACCCTGACGCGGAGCCCGATCGATCCGCCGGTCGACGTGCACGGCACCGAGGTCAGCGAAGCCGTCACGGAGATCGTCTGGACCGCCGACCCCGGGGCGGGCATCGGCCCGGGTCAGTATCAGACCTTCGCCATCAACGGCGGCCCTTTCCCGGACGTCGACACGATCACCTTCCCGACGCTGCAGACCTACGACGACGGTGAGGAGTCCGCGTGGATCGAGCCCACGCTCGACGGCCAGCCCGAGCCCGAGGACCCGGCACCCGTGCTGTCCCTCGTGGACAGCGCAGCTGACGGCGACGAGGCGGATGGGGTGGCGACCGAGGCCGATGGGAGCGACAGCGCCGACAACTCTGATGGCTCGGGACTGGCGGTGACCGCGCTCGTCGTCGGCGGCGCCGGACTACTGGCTGGGCTGACAGGGCTCGTGTTGGCGCTCTCGGCTCGGCGGCACACCACGACCTGAACCGGCTGGGTCGCTATCGCGTGACCTCCGGCGGAGCAGCCACAGCGCACCGCCGGAGGTGACGCGAGTGCTGGGTACTGCTGCGCACGGCCGGGTCAGAAGCCGAACAACAGTCCCAGACCGCCGAACGTGAACATGACCATCACGACCACGAGGGGCAACTGGTCAGAGGCCGGGGCGCGGGGCGCCACACGGAGGGCCTGCTCGTGCGCCAGCGTGACTCCCAGGACGTGGCCCATGACCACCCCGCCGACCTGCACATAAGCAATCGTGTCCGCTGACACGGCTGTTAGGTCGACTCGGTTGCCGTAGGTCCCGAACAGGTCGACTCCGTCGAGGCCGAAGGGGTTGCTCGCCAGGATCCACGTGCTCTGGCCGTCGAGAAGAAGCAGGCTGAAGTAGTGGGCGATCGTGTAGCCGAGGGCGATCGGGATGACCGTGGCCGCGAACAGGCGAGGTTGCGGCCCCAGCGGTACCCGACCGAGGCGGCCGGACAGCCGCGTGCCCACCACGTAGAGCACAGCGACGAGGGCGATCATCGCTAGCAGACCCAGGGTTCCGGACAAGACGTCGTCCGCTTCCCCGGGGCCGGTCTGCCAGTAGACCGTTCGCGACAGGCCGTCGAAGGCGGTGGAGCCGAGCAGCACCACGACGACGGCGGCGAGGCCCGGCTCGGCCGGCGTCGTCAGGACATTGGTGAGGGGGTTGCGGAACACCAAGCGCCCGTCGTCCCGCCGTCCGAACGGCGAGAGGCGACCCAGCAGAGCCGAGTACACCTCGAAGCCGTCACCACGGGCGAACCAACCCTCGCCGAACCAGAGCGCGGCAGCGGTGTGGACGGCGGCATACAGAACCAGGAACCAGCCGACGGTCGCAGGCTCGGCACGCTGCGGCGGGACGAGCTCGAGCCACACGAAGACCGCCAGGGACACGGCTGCCGGCCACAGGCCCAGCCGGGGAAGCGTCTCAGCTCCGCGAGCGGGGCCGGCGATGCCACGGAGCACCCGGTGAACCAGCCGCAGCGGATTGACGATCCGCCACACGGGACCCAACAGCAGGCTCACGGGCACAAGACCCACCCAGAAGGTGACGTAGACCGCCCACGGCGCGATGTTGCGGGAGGTCTCGTCCGGCCCTGCGAAGGCGACGACCGTGACGAAGACTGCGGCCGCCAGCGCGATGCTTTGGAGCACCCGGCGTACAGCCGGGCTGTCCACGGCCCCCTGTACCGCGGCTGGCAGCGCTCGACCGGAAGACGATCCGCCCATCTTGGGCTTGCGCCAGAAGAGCAGCAGCGCGGCGAAGCTGATCAGGACAGCAGCCCCGCCGCCGTAGAGCGCGAGTCCCAGTGGGATGGGCAGGTCCGTTCTGGAGCCGACCCCGTGGGCGAGGAGCGTCATCCGACCTGAAGGGTGAACAGGAGCGTGCCGAGCTCCTCCAGCTCCACCTCGAAGACTCCCGGAATCGACGCCTGGAACGTCAACGTGCCCGGCGCGTCCGGCCCGACAGGCGCGGAGAGGTCATAACCGTGCAGGTGGATCTCGTCCGTCGCATCGCTCGTGACGGTGATCGTCACCTGGTCCCCAGAAGCGACCGGGATTCGGCCGGTATCTCCGGTCACCTGGCCGCCCATGTATGACACGGCGACGTTCGTGCCTGCCGGCGCAGGGGTGGTGCTGGGGGCGGCTGACGTAGCCGATGGGGTAGTGCTCGCCGCAGAGCTGGCCGGCGGGCTAGCGCTGGTCTGCGCGCCTGCTTCCGACTCGTCGGTTCCAGCGCAGCCGGTGAGGGAAACGACGGACGCGAGCAGCAGGGCCGCCGGCACACGGCGGAACCGGGCGGTGGAGGCAGTCATTGAGTGGGCTCCAGAACAGTCTCGACGATGGCACGTAGCAGATTCCGGTTCACTCGAGCGCCTCGCTGCGCTGCTCGGCTTCCGCGTTCTCGCGTGCGGCCAGACGGCGGTCCCGGATTACTGCGCCCGTCACGATTGCGAGGAGGACGGCCGCTGGCCCGAAGAAGCCGATCGTTCCGATGACGGCGAGCCCGTCAACGGCGAGGATGGCATCGAGAGCACCGGCACTGATGTTCCGATCGTCTACTACTCGCACTAGTGCATGTCACATCGGCCGGTGTCAGATGTCAATCGGGGCCGCCCTCTTTCTCGGTCGTGCAGCAGCGCCGATCGGGTATCGCCGTAGGCGAGCAACCTTCGGCGTATAGGGCGACGCGCCGACTTCGCACACGGTGGAGCGTCACCCCTAGACGCGCCGCCTTAGTCGTCACGCCTCGGCGTGCGTCACCCCTCGTCCGCGGACGCCGAGGCGTCCCCGGACGCAATAGCGGCACACAACTGGTCGCGCGATGACGTGACCAGCACTGTCACCCCTGCCGAGGGTGACGGCTCGTTGAACGTCTCTGCGGAGCGTCGACGGCATCACACCGATGCCGGAGGACCGCACATGTTTCACGACCCCACCATCGTCGGCAGCTGGCCGGCGCTCGCGGCACGCCTGGACGGCGACGAAATCCTCGTCCGTTGGGCCGCCACCGAGCCGGCCCTCGCCGGGCTGAGCAGCGTCCATGACCTGCTCGCAGTCTGGGCCGACGGCAGCGGGGAGCAGCGCCGCGACGTCGTGCTCGCCGCGCTCGTCCGGCTGGCCGCTGTCGACAATGGTCGCGACGACGACGCGCTACTGCTGACGCTCCACTTGCTCAGCGGTCTGGTGCGGACGATGGCCAGGCAGCTCGCAGACCTGAACCCCGACATCCTCGCCGTGGTCGTCGGCGAACTCGCTTGCCAGATCCGCCGCTACCCGTGGCGACGCCGGCCCCGTGCGATCGCGGCGAACCTGCGCGCCGAGACCCGGCGGGCGGTACTCGCCGAACTGCGCCCCAGCAGCCGCTACCACCCCGACCGGGTCGAGGTCCTGACCGCTACGGGGGACATCACTCGGATTGCATCTGTCACCGCCGGCGAGGAGGGGGAGGACCTCGACGTCGTCGACCTGCTGCAGTGGGCGGTGCGCTCAGGGGTCGACCCCGAGGACGTTGCACTGCTGATTGCCACCGAGTGCAACCGCGACCGTCGACACCGGCGCGCCGACCAGAAGGTCGCCGCCGCACACGGCATCACGACGCGCACCCTGTACCGCCGGCGGAACCGCACGCTGACCGCCCTGCGCGGTGTGGCTCCGCAGTATCTGGCGGCCGTCGCGTGAGCCCTCTGCTGCAGGACGTCGATGAGGCCTACGCCGTGACGGGCGGTGTTGCCAATGGCGGCGACGTCGACCCAGAGGAGCGACTGCTGTCGATTGCGGAGATCCAGCAGGCCTTCCGCGAGCTGCGTGCCCATCGTCCGCGACCTGCCGCAAGCAGGCCGGCCGCGCCGACGCGTCTCCAAGAGCTGTGGACTGGCAGCGGTGACAGAGCGCTGCAGCGAGGCGTGAGCAGGGGTGACAGCGCACCCGCGGCTGGTCTACGCAGGGGTGACATCGACGTGCTGGCGGCCGGCTGGATCACGGTCATAGCGGCACACGCCGGTGCCGGCGCCTCCACGGTGGCGCTGGCCATCAGCGACGCTGCCGCGACCACCGACCGGCGGGTGCACCTGGTGGAGACCGCGCATCCCCGCCGGTCGGGGTTGATTGCCGCGGCGTCGGCGGAGCTGGGCACCGACGCCGCCGGCGCGTGGCGACGTGGCTCCCGCGGCCGCGTCACGATCGACCGCTGCGTCGCGGACGTGGAGCCTGGCGGCTGGCCGGCCCTCCCGATCAGCGAGGAGCCGACGGTCACTGTCCTCGATCTCGGGCTGCCTGCTCCGGAGAACCTGGCCCAACTGGCCGCCGCCCGCACGCGCACCGTCGTCGTCTGTCGGCCGACCGTGCCCGGGATGCGACTGACCGAGCACGCTCTGAGCCAGCTCGCCGAGCAGCCGGTGGTGGTGGCCGTCGTGGGCCCGGCGCGCTGGCCCCCGGCGGTGCACGCCAACTGCGGTCCGCGGCTTCGCGAGTTGCGGTCGCAGGGGCGCGTGGTCCGAGTTCCGATCGACCGACGACTGCAGACCGCCGGTCTGACGGGGGACCGGCTGCCCAGAGGAGTGGAGGCCGCGGGCCGGTCGCTGGCCGCGCTGTTGATGCCGGCCGTGCCACCGCGGCATCGGCATCGGCATCGGGCGGCAGCGGTCCAGCCGGGCGCGGCGGGGGAGACCCAGTGAGCCCCTACAGGAAAGCAGCGGTACGGGCGGTCTCGACCGTCCCGCTCGTCGCTGTGGGTCTGGTCGTGCTGACGGCGGGGCCCGCCACCGCCGCGCCGGTCGAGCTCACTGCGGCGGTCTGCCCGGAGGCACCGCCGGGAGTGCAGGCGTTCGCCGATCAAGTGACGGCGTGGGTGAAGTGGGGCGTGCTGGCGCTGATCGGAATCGCCGCGGTCGTGTCGCTGGGCTCGGTCCTGGTTGGCCGGATGTTCTCCCATCCGCATGCTTCCCGCTTTGGGGCGATGGGCGTCGCGGTGGTCGTGATGGTGGCGATCACCTACACGGTCATCCTGGTCATCCTCGACTCCATTACCGGCAGTGGGTGCACCTGATGCGCCGCCGTCCCGACGTCCGGGGGAGCGGTGCGCCGGAGTGGAGCCCGGCGCGTCTCCTGGTGGTGCTCGTGGTCAGCGCGGTGGTGGCGCTGGCGGTGCTGGCCGGCCTGGTGTTGGCAGTTATCGGAGGCTTGATCGAGGCGCCCGATGAGAGGAACGCCGCACGACAGGCTGCGGCTCCTTCACCGGACATGTCGCGGCAGGATGCGCTGGCCGCGGCGCCGATGCCGACCGCCGACCCTGATGAGGCGCTGCCTGGCCCCGTATCCAGGCAGGCTGCGGGCGTTCTCGAGCTGCCGCGCGCCACCGGCGTAGGCCCCGCGGACGTGCCCACCGGCTTTCCGCGAACTCCGGAGGGTGCGCTGGCGCAGTTGGCGGCGATCGACGTGACGGCGATGCAGAGCGGCTCGATGGACGGCGTGCGGCGGGTGATCGCCGAGTGGGCCGCTCCTGGCGGGCCGACCTCAGAGACGTGGTCCGGGGCGGACGGAATGGCCAACCTGTTGTCTGCAGCCGGCCTGTCGAGTGCGGGGTCGCCGCAGCTGGCGATCGTCGTCCGTCCGGTGATGGGGCTGATCAAGGGCACAGTGGGCGAAGACTTCGCGGTGGTGTGCGTGAACTTTGAGTTCACCGTCACCGTTGAGCAGACGTCTCGGATCGCGATCGCCGACTGCCAGCGCATGGCCTGGGTCGGGGACCGGTGGCTCATCGGCCCGGGGGAGGAGCCAGCGCCGGCCCCCTCGGTCTGGCCAGGCACCGACGCGGCCATCGCAGCCGGCTATCGGGACCTGCGCCATGTCTGAGCAGCGACGCGGAGGGCGTAGCAGCTGGTGTCCCCGAGTGGGAGCGGTGCTTCTTTCGGCGCTGGCGATCTGCTTGATGTCCACAGGTCCGGCGGCGGCCGCGGACCAGACGGTGATGGCCTTCCCAGCGGTTCCAGGGGTGGGCGGCTCGCTGCCGTGCCTGCCGATCAATCCGTTCTGCGCGGTCGGTGAAGCAGCCGGCGCGGTGGTCGAGGACGTCTGGGTCAACGCCATGTTGTCGCTGTGGGAGGCGGGGCTCTGGCTGCTCGGACTGGCCTTTTCGGTCATCGACGCTCTGGCCACTCCGGATCTGTCCGCCGGCGGTCCGCTTGCCGCGGTATACCCGGTGACCTTCGGCATCGGCGCGACCGTGGCCGCGCTGATGGCCATGGTGCAGCTGGGCGCGGCAGCGGTGCGCCGGGACGGGCAGACCCTGGGCCGGCTGCTGATCGGGCTGGTGCAGTTCGGGCTGGTCTGGGCCGGCTATGTCGGCGTGGCGGCGCTGCTGGTCACCGGCGTCTCCGGACTGACCACCGCCCTGCTGCGCAGCTTGCTGGACATCGACACGATGGCCGCCTTCGACCCGTCGATCAGCGTGAGCCGCGACCTGGTCGACGGGACGGTCGCCACGGTGCTCGGGGTCAGTTCGATCTTCCTGCTGGTGCCCGCCAGCGTCGGCTACCTGCTGGTGATGCTGGTCCGCGAGGCGGCGCTGATCGTGCTGGCGGCGACCTCGGCCATCTCGGCCGGCGGCCTGCTCGCGCAGTCCTCGAGCACCTGGTTCTGGCGCAGCCTGCGCTGGTTCCTGGCCGCGCTGCTGGTCGCCCCGGTGGCCGTGCTCGTGCTCGGCGTGGGAGTGACCATTACGGAGGGCATCGTCACCGGGGCCGAGGAGACCAGCACCGAGGCCGCGGTCGGGATGGCGGTGGTGGGCTGCCTGCTGATCCTGCTCGGCGCCATCTGTCCGCTGGCGCTGTTCCGGCTGCTGGCCTTCGTCGACCCGGGCACGTCGAGTGGTGCGGCGCTGCGCTCCTCGCTGGCCGCGTCCGGCGGAGTGATGGGCGCGCTGCAGAAGGCTGGTGGCGGGCAAGCGGCCGTGGCCACCGCGGCGGCGGGTGCCGCATCCGGTGGGGTGGCTGCCTCAGGCGCCGCGGCGCAGCAGGCCGGTGACCGCGCGCAGGGCGAGTCGACCGCAGACGCGGCGACCAGCGGCCGCTTCGCAGGCGCGCTGCGTGCGCTGACCACCGGCACCTCCACGGCCGGCCGACTGGCCGCGGGGGTGGCCGCCTCGGCGTCCGACGTGCTGTCGGGCGCCGGAGTCGGGCACACCCACCCCTACTACGGGCAGCCGCTGCCCGCCCGGGTGGCGGCGCGCGCCAACGGCGCCGCCGGAGGGGCGGCGACCGGCGGCGGGCAGGGCAGTGGCCATCGTCCTGACGACGGCGGAACAATGCCGACGAGACGGACCGAGAACGGGCGGGGCCAGCACCTCGAGGACGGCCCTCCGGCGAGCTGGCCCGTCGAACGCCTCGATGGCATGGCACCAGACCGGCCCGGCGAGGATGGTCCGAGCGGTCCTCACCAGGACGACGCCCGATGAACGCCGTTCGCTACGGCGACTACTCCCGCGACGTCTCAGGCTGGTTCCTCGGGATGACCGGTGCCCAGCTGGCCCTCGTCACGCTCGCGGGCGTACCGGCGCTGCTGGCCCTGAATGGGCAGGCATGGGTGCTGTTCGCCATCTGGCTGCCGGTGTGGGCGCTGCTGGCCACCGTGCTGCTGGTTTCCATCCGAGGACGGGCCGCGGGCCGTTGGGTTGCCGATCTCTGCCTGCACGCGATCGGAGGTGCGACGGGCTGGACGTTGTTCGGCTCCCGGGCCGCGTCCGGGACGGCCGAGGACCTGTCCGAGGCGGACCTGCCCGGAGTGCTCGCCGGCATCCGCACTCACGACGGACCGCCCTACGGGCAGCTGTTCACCCGTCCAGTCATCGTGCAGAACTCCGCGGCGCGCACGTGGGCGGCCGTGGCGCGGATCGACCATCCCGGCATCGGCCTGGCCGAGCCGGGCGAGCGGGACCGGATGGGCGCCGGCCTGGCCGAGCTGTGCGAGATCGCCGCGCGCACCGAACTGATCGACGTGCTGGCCCTGCAGGTGCGCACGGTGCCTGACGACGGGGCCGAGCGCGCCGCGTGGGAACGAGCCCGCACCCGGTCCGACGCCGCCCCTCTGGCCGTCCGGGTGAATGCGCTGCTTGGTGCCACGCTCACCGCGGCCGCGGTGCGTACCGAGGCCTTCGTGACCGTCGTCGTCGGCGAGGGACGGATCGGCCGTGCCGCGAAGGAGTCCGGCGGCGGGGTGGACGGCCGCGCCCGGGTGCTGCACGGGGTGATGGCCGAGGTCGAGAGTGCGTTGCGTGGCCCGGTCGGCTGCACCGCGGTGACCTGGCTGGACTCAGCAGCACTCGCTGGCGCGGTCCGCACCGGCTTCGCCCCCGGCGACCGGGGCCAGATGATCGCCGCAGACCTCGCCGCAGCTCAGAACCCGGACATGGCGACCGGGGTGCCGATGGCCGCCGCCGGACCCACCCAGGCTCGCGCCGAGGTGCGGCACTACGTGCACGACGCGTGGGCGTCGGTCACCGACACGATCCTGCTGCCCGACTCCGGCGCGGTGCTCGGCGCACTGGCCCCGGTGCTGGTGCCGACGACGGCGGGGGAGCGGCGCTGTCTGACGGTGTTCCTCGCCCCGCTGCCGCTGGACCGGGCCACCCGGCTGGTCGGGCGGGAGGACATGAGTGCCACCACCGGCAACGAGCTGCGCGCCCGCATGGGCTTTCGGCAGCGGGCCCGACAGCGGCGCGACACCGAGCGCATCGGTGCCGCCGACGAGAAGCTGGCCGCCGGGCGTGCGCTGGTCCGCCCGGCCGTCGCAGCCTGTGTCACCGTCCCGGCGTCCTGGCCGGTGGACGAGCACGGCCGCCGGCTCGCCGCGTCCATCCGTGCCGCCGGCTTCGTGCCGTTGCGGCTGGACCTGGCGCAGGACTCCGGCTTCGCCGCCGCCGCCATTCCCCTCGGCGTCGGGCTGCCCGATCGCAGGGGACGACGATGAACCGCCGCGGCTCTCGCCGGGGCCGGGACGTCGCCGTCCTGCTCGACGACTTCGGTCACCGGCTCCCCGTCGTCCCCGCCGTGGAGGCGGGGCGACGAGAGCGCGGGCCGTTCATCGAGTTGGTGCCCCGCCGTGGGCCGCGTGGGCGGGGCCGCGGCCGGGCGGCGACACCGGCGCCGCTGTCGGTGTGGCGAATGACGTCGGAGCAGACGCCGGTGGTGTGGCCGTTGATCGCCAGCAGCGGGCTACCGCCTACGGGCGCCCAGATGGGCATCGACCTGCTGTCGGGCGGGGCGTTCTACTGCGATCCGGTCGGCTGGGTCACCGACGACGACATCCCGGTCACCAACCCGAACGTCGTGGTCTTCGGTAAGCCCGGCCGCGGCAAGTCCGCCACCGTCAAGGCCTTCGCGTTGCGCATGCTGGCCTACGGCTACCGCACCCTCGTCCTCGGCGACACCAAGGACGAGTACGAGCCGCTGTGCCGCGCGCTGGGCGTGGAGCCGTTCGTCATCGGTCACGGACTCTCCGCCCGGGTCAACCCACTGGCCTTCGGCCCGCTCGGCCACGGCTGGGAGCATCTCGGCGCCGCCGAGGCCCGCCGCCGCGAGGCCATCATGTTCGCCCGCTGGCTGGTGCTGATCCGCGGCCTCGTCGGCTCGCAGAACGTCCCTTTCGGCCCCGTGGAGGAGACCGACGTCGGCGAGGCGCTGCGACTGCTCACCGGCTACCGCAGCGGAGCCACCCGGCTGACCGAGCCCACCATCCCGCAGTTGTGGCAAGCCCTGGACGAGCCCACGGACGAACTCGTCGTCTGCTGCCGCTACGCCGACCGGCGGCATTTTCTCGACGCCACGCGAACCCTGCGCGATGCTCTCGGCTCCCTCGTCAAGGGCTCGTTGACCGGGTTGTTCGACGACCACACGTCGATCCAGGTCGACTGGCGCGCGCCGATCCAGTCGCTGTCGCTGTCCCGCCTGGAGCCGCTCGGTGACCAGGCCGTCGGCATCGCGTTGACCTGCCTGAACTCCTGGGGACAGGCGATGCGGGAGATCGCCGACCCAGGTGACCTGCGCATCGTCGTCCGCGACGAGACGTGGCGGCAGATGCGCCTGGGCGCCGAGGCGATGAAGAGCCTGGACGCCAACCTGCGGCTGTCCCGCCGCGACGCCGACGTGCAGATCCTGCTGGCGCACAAGCCCTCGGACATGCTCACCGCCGGCGACGCCTCCTCCCAGGCGGTGGCCATCGCCCGCGACCTGCTGCACCTGTGCGACGTCAAGGTGCTGCACGGCCAGGACCAGGCCGTCGCCGACGAGCTCGGCAGCATGCTCGGGCTGGCCCCGATCGCCCAGCGGGTGGTCACCGGCTGGGCGATCGCCGGCAAGGGCCGTGCCCTGTGGCTGGTCGGCGACCGGGCCTTCAAGGTGCAGACCGTCCTCACGGCGCCCGAGCTGGCCCTGACCGACACCAACGACGCCCTCACAGGACCTCCGGCATGAGCGGGACGGCGGCAGGACTGGCGCGGGCGTACGCGAAGCGGTGGCTGTGGAAGGCCGCCGCTCCCGTCGCCGTCCCGATGTTCTGCGTACTGACGCTGCTGCTGATCCCTCTCGCGGTTCTCGCCGCTCCGGCGGCGTCGACGGCGGCGGCGTCGGCGGCCTGCTCGATCGGCGGCACCGGCGCCACCGTCGCCGGCATCGAGTTGGACGCCGTCCAGATGGGCCACGCGCGAACCATCGCGGACGTCGCTGCGGCCCGCGGGCTCGATGCCTACGCGGCCACGGTGGCGCTGGCCACGGCCTACCAGGAGTCCCGCATCCGGATGCTGGCCAACGACGGCAGCAGCCACGAACTCACCGGCGAGCAGGCCGCGGTGACCGCCACCAGCCTGCAGTACCCGCACGACGGGCTCGGCTCCGACCACGACAGCGTCAACACCTTTCAGCAGCGGTGGCTCGCCGGCTGGGGCACCGTCGCCGAGCTGATGGACCCCGTCTACGCCGCCGAGGCCTTCTACCGTCGGCTGGTCGAGGTGCCCGACTGGCAGACCGTCCCGCTCACTCAGGCCGCACAGGCCGTGCAGATCTCGGCTGCCGGCGACGCCTACGCTCGCTGGGCGCAGCTCGCCCGCGAGCTGACCGCCATGCTGTGGCCGGCCGCCCAGGCCACCGCGGCCGACCCGGGCGGCACGGTGGCCGGCGTCTGCCCGGACCTGCCGGTGCCTGCCGGGTCGTGGATCCGCCCCACCGCCGGCAGCGTCACCTCCGGCTACGGGCCCCGTGGCGGCGCCCTGCACGCCGGGGTCGACATCGCCGGACCCCGCGACACCCCGGTCTACGCCGCAGCCGACGGCACCGTCGTCACCGCCGCGTGCACCAGCGCCTACTGCGACCGCGACGGAAGCCTGAGCCTGGCCGGCTACGGGAACCTCGTCGAACTCGACCACGGCGGCGGGGTGACCACCCGCTACGCGCACCTATCGGCCTACACCGCTACGGCCGGGCAGCGCGTCAGCGCCGGGGCGCTGCTCGGTTTCCAGGGGTCCACCGGCAACAGCACGGGCGTCCACCTGCACCTCGAGGTCCGCCTCGACGGCGCGTCCGTCGATCCCGTGCCGTGGCTGGCCGACCGCGGCGTCGACCTGCACGCCGCCACCGTCGCGGGCTGACCGGCAGAGAGGGAATCAAGACGTGGACATCCATCACCGACCCAGGGTCGCCGCGTGACCACGCCCTTCCGGCGTCGCGATCCGCAGCCGATCGCCCGGGGATGGGAACTGGCCGTCGCCGCGGCCGGCGGCGCCCTGATCGCTGTCGCGCTGACGGCCCTGCTCGGCCTCGGGCTCGCCTCGGCGTTGTGGGGCGGTGGCTGGGTGTGGCCGCGGGGCACCGAGACGATCACCCGCGTCCTCGGCGGACTGCTGGAGGGGAAACCGGGCCGCGGCCTGCCGCCCGACCAACTGGGTCAGGTCGCGGCGCCCATCCCGGTGTACGCGTGCGTTGCCGCCGCCGAGCTCGTCCTGCTGACCGCCGCGGTCATCACCGCTGCCCTGGTCACCCGCTACCGACGCCCGGGCGACGCCCGCGGCGGCATGGCCACCCGCAGGGAGGCCGAGCAAGCCCTGGGGTTGCGCCAGCTTCGCGCCGGGCGAGCGGTCATCCGCCCGGACCGCTACCCGTCGAGAGGCAGACAAGGACGCCTTCATCGATTCCTGTCCACAGGCGGCGGCGCGATCCGCGGTCGTACCCACAGATCCGCCCAGAGCCCCAGTTCCCGACCGACCTCCCAGCACCGTCGACCCAGGCATCACCCGTCCGCACCGTGAAGGAGAACCCGCGATGAGCTCGACCGACGACAGCCAGAACTCCGACCTACTGGCCGCCCGCGCCGAGGCTGCGGCACTGTTCGCCGCCGCTTCCCGCAACGACCAGGCAGGGCCGACGGCGCAGCTGCACTGCCTTGCCGCCGCCACCGCCCTCCGCGCGCCCAGCGCCCCCGTGCCCGCGACGGACGACGCCATCGACCCCGACCGGCTCGTCGAGCAGGCGCTGCGCATCCTCGGCAATTTGCCTGCCGCTGATTTCGCGCACCCCGACGTCCTCGCCGCCGCTCAGCACGGCCACCGAGCGCTGCGTGCGCCACGCTGATGGCTACCTCGCTCGGGCAGCTGCTCGACGCCCTCGCCGACACAGCGCGGACCACGGACGACAGCGCAGCCGCGCGCGCCGATGCAGGCACCGCGTTGGGCCACTTGGGCCGGGCGTTGGCTCACCTGCGCCACGACGGCGTCTCCCCATTCGCCGGCGACCGCCGGGAACAGCAGGTCGCCGCCCTGGCTGTCGCCTGCACCGAGCTCGGCGTCCGTGCTCCAGCGACCGAGTCGGCGTTGACCCGGTTAGCGGCGGCCGCCGCCGACACCGTCGGCGTCCTGTACGACCACACCTCCGTGACCAGCCGGTGGGCCGTCGCCACCGCCGTGGCCGAGACAGTGACGCCGCTGGCCGAGGTGGTCGCCCACCGCCTGCCTGCCGGTCCGGCGACGCAGTGGCACGCCGAGGTTGAGCGCCAGGCGGCTCTGGTCCAGCAGTCAGCCGCGCTGCAACCGCCGACGCGTGCCGACGTCGCCATCCTCGACCGCCCCGTTCCAGGACCCGCGGTCGTTACGTCCGCGGATCCGGCACGCGTGGTCCCCGACGCCATCGGCGTCCTTCTCCAGGCCACGGCCCGCGCCAATGATCCGCCGTCGGTCACCGAGGTCCTGGCCTACACAATCGCCGCCCAGACACTCAGCTCAGCCGCGGAGCGCCTCGGCTCCACCGACGCGCCACCACTCGCAGGTCAGACGACGGCGGCCGACGCCTGGCGTGCCGTCCGAGCATCCCTGCGTCCGTACGACGACGGCAGCCGCCACTTCCACCAGCACGCACCATCCGGCGTCACCGCAGCCGGTCGACTCCATGCCGCTCTCCGCTCTGCCGAACCTGACCCGGCCACCTGGACGGCGTCCCTGCGCGCATCGGTCACGTCCGCAGCCCAGCACCTGCCCACTCTCGCCACGCAGCTGCTGTACCGCACCGTCCGATCCTGGGCCGACAACGGATCCCTGATTGCCTACGCCCGCGACGTACCTCCGCGGGACGAGCGGGTGGCCGCTTACCTGCGCGGATATCAGCCCGGCGGGCTGGTCCGCGTCAACGCCACCGACCTGCAACCGGTCGCCGGCGCTCTGCACAACGCCCGACTGCTCTCCCTCGCCGTCGCCGACCGGGCAGCCGGTCCGGACGCCCGCACGACGGCCGGCTTCCCGCGCCGGGCCTGGGCTGCAAATCGAGCGCTGCTGGACGACCCGCAGACGCCGGTCGCGCTCGGCGTGGCCATTCAGCAGGCCCACCAGCAGCTGCAGGCGGCGCGAGCCCAGCGGCCCGGGCCCAGCCGGGGACGCTGAAAGGGGAGTCGGATGCTCAGATCAGGGTTCGACCCGAACGACGTCGGCTGGCGGCTGGGCCGCTCCGTCCAGCCGCACGGGGTGGAACTGTGGTGCCGGTTCGACCGCACCACCGGCGTCTACGGCGAGCAGGGTTCCGGCAAGACCCTTGACCTGCTCGCTCCCGCCCTCCTGGCCCACCGCGGCGCCGGGCTGGCGACGCTGACCAAGGTCGACGACCTGCTGCTGACCGCCGGGCGGCGGCAGCGGCCTTCTGGCCCCCACGAGCCGTCGCGCCCGGTCGCGGTCCTGGATCCTTTCGGCGCTGCCCCGGGGCTGCCGGAGCTGGTGTGGGATCCGGTCGCCGGCTGCGTCGATCCTCGGATCGCCGAGCGACGAGCCAAGGCGTTCGCCGCCGGCACCGTCGCCGGCGCGGTCACCGGAGGCCGGCAGGACAACGCCGCCCGGTTCTACGCCGCGGAGACAGCCAAGGTTCTGCAGGGATTCCTGCACGCGGCGGCACTCACCGGCCGCACCCTGGAGCACGTCCTGGAGTGGGTCGCCAACCCGGTCGCCGCCGAGCAGCCCGCTGAGATCCTGCAGCAGCATCCGCACGCAGCTCGGTTCTGGGACGGGCTGCTGATCGGCGCCCTACACGGCAGCCCGGACACCGTTGGCAACACGGTGACCACGGTCCAGCAAGCGATGGCGCTGTTCTTCCAGCCGGACATCAGGGCTCGCTGTGTGCCTTCGCGCGGGCGGCCGACGACCGATCTGGCCGACCTGATCGCCCGGCAGGGAACGGTGTACCTACTCGGCCGGGAGGACCCCTACGCCTCGGCGGCACCGCTGATGACCGCGGTCGCCGAGCACGTCCTCGACACCGCCCTGCACGTCGCCACCACCTCGCCGCACGGGCGGCTGACGCCGTCCTTCCTGGCGTGTCTCGACGAACTGCCGTCCACCACGCCGCTGCCGACCTTGCGGGTGCGGATGGCGAACGAGCGCGCGCTCGGTCTGTCGTTCATCTACGCCGCCCAGACCTGGAAACAGATGGTCGTCTCCTACGGCGAGGACGAGGCCCGCTCGCTGTTCGGGCTCACCAACAACCTCGTCATCTTCGGCGGCGGCAAGGACGTCCACTTCTACCGGGAACTGTCCGACCTGCTCGACGATGTGCGGATCAGCCGGCGGACCGTCACCGACGGGCCCGGCGGCATCGGCACGTCCCGCTCGGGTGAAGACGTGCGGGTGCTGCGCCCCGGCGACATCCGTCGCATCCCTGAGCGGCACGCTCTCGTCGTCGCAGGCACCGCGCCGCCGATCATCGCCCGGCTGAGGCGCTGCCTCGACGGCAAGGCCGGTCAGCAGCTCGCCACCGAGCTCGACGCCGCCCGCGCCCGGGTCGACGGTGCCCGTGCCGACGATGTCGACGTCGAGCAGCGCACGGCTGCTGCGCTGGCCTACGCCCGCGACCACCGGCTCGTCCCGAGCCGACACGTCGATCCGGCCGACCCGCCGGCCGCACCGCACTCCGGGACGCGGTCCTGGTGATCGTCCTGCCGTTCCCGGCGCCACCCTTCGCGTTGCTGCGTGCGCTGGAGCTCCTGGAAAGCGCGCGTCAAAGTATTCGCGGGGGAGTGGCAGAGGCTGGCGGCGTGGCTGACCTCGAGCGCCCCTGGGAGCCGGCCAGCTGCAGCGGCGAGCTCAGCGCAGCGGTCTGGAGTTGGTGTCGCGACGTCGTCGCATGGATCAATCACGAGTACGCGTGGCGGCCCGCGCAGATGGTCCCGGCCTGCTGGTCCCATCACGCCCACATCGCCCGGGAGCTGCCCGTTCTGGCGGTGCTGCGGTGGGAAGCAGAGAACGCCGCGGGTCCTCAGCTGATGGAGGAGTGGAACCGCTACGCCTTCCCGATGTTCTGTGACCGCATGGCCCAACGACTCGGGGAGAGCACCTGCCGCACCGGCCGGCACCAGGACTGGCCCGCCGAAAGCCGCTACACCGCCTTCCTCGACGCCTCCCCTGGACGATCAGCGCAGGCGCCAACGGCTTAACGCGAGGGCGAGGGCGGACGGAGCCCAGGAAAAGACGTAGCCCCGGCGACATGACCAAAGGTCAGCGGTCCACCGGGGCTTTCACGGCCACTCTACGCCAGGATGGGGCGGGATGACAATGCCGACGCCACCGGGCCTCCCACCAGCCGGTCCCTGGGTGGAGGCCTGGCTGAGCAGCCCGCGATTCTCGGTCTACCTTGCCGCCACAGGCGTGGACCGAGACCGGGCGCTGGCCCTGTATGAGTGGAACGCCCAGCTCAGCGCCGCGCTGATGCACGACCTGGCGCACGTGGAGGTCGGGCTGCGCAACGCCTACGACGGTGCACTGTCCGCTCACTGGCCCGGGCCTCCGCACTGGGCGCTGGCTGCAGACGCCGTCTTCGCTCCGGTCTATCGCAGGCGCGGACGACGCCGCGTCGACGTCAACGAAAGGCCGCGGGAAAGCTTGCGCCACGCCATCGCCAAC
The DNA here is from genome assembly GCF_000582785.1 of Candidatus Blastococcus massiliensis AP3. Lineage (GTDB taxonomy): Bacteria > Actinomycetota > Actinomycetes > Mycobacteriales > Geodermatophilaceae > Blastococcus > Blastococcus massiliensis. The sequence goes on along the minus strand of NZ_HG931173.1, from coordinate 546,554 downwards.
GCGGGCGGTACGGGCGCCCCGCCAGGGAAGATCGTCGCCGAGCTCATGTTCGGCTTCTGGCGCTACCTCAGCTCCGCGGCGCACGAGAAGACGCTGTGGGTGCCCGCGCTGCACCGCGCCTTCCCGCCGGGCACCGACCGTGCCCTTCATGTCGATGGCCCGGTGGGCCGCCTGCACGAACTGCGCAACCGCGTGGCCCACCACGAACCCCTGCTGTCCACCGACGTCGCTGGTCGGCTGGCCGACATGCTCGGCCTCGCCGCCCGTCTCGATGCCCAACTGGGCCAGCACCTTCAGGCGACCAGCACGGTGGCCAACCTGCTGACCAGCCGGCCGTAGGGGCTGCGCGCCAGGGCGTACCAGCTGTACTCGTCTCACACCGTGAGCTGGCTCGAGGGAGCATGGTCCTCCCTAAGCATCCTGACCCCAGGACCATCCATCCATGGCGCTTGTGACGGTACGACTATCGACTGCTCTGGCTGATCGCATCCACATCGACAGCGTGTACCCACGGTATTCTACTACGGGACCATCGCAGCTGCCGCGAGTTCGCTCGTGTGGCCATCCCCACTCCGCCTCGTAGTTAGGCGCTACTTGCAGTTCTCGGTGTACCAGTTTTCCATCGCGATATTCACGACCCATCCCGAGTAGGGGCCGCCCCAGGTGATCTGCTTCAGCAAGCCCTGGTTGTACTCGTTAAGGTTCTGGTAGAAGACGCCATCGGCGTAAATGGGCTGGTTCCAGCCCTTGGAGCCTTGGGCCGCCAGCTTGGCTGCCTGGTTGACCACGTCCCCCATGTAGACGACATCGGAGATGCCGCTGCCGTTGTAGCCGGCCTTGATCATGAGCGCGCGGCCGTATGAGAGCCCGATGCCCGCCTTGACTGGAGTCTTGTAATCCTTCTTCTCCATCTTGTAGCGCAGCACCTTCATCATCGAATTGACTTCGGCCGCCCTTGAGAAGAGGTCGTCGACGTCGGTCTTCAAGGTCGTATCGAAGACCCCCCAGACGCAGTCTCCAACGATGTTGATTTCTCGCGCATCGAGGTCGCTGTTCATGATTGCGACGACCTCAGAGATGAACGATCGATAAATCTTGGCCAGGACGGGTCTCTTATAGCTAGCCGGCAGGCTCGATGAATCACGGAGATCGACGAACATTGCCGCGCAATTGGCGTAGTAGCCGTTGCCGTACGTCAGCTTGTCCCGACTCGGGAGGGAGTCGGTTTCCTCGTAGTTGCCTGCCGGTGCATCGAGGTACTGGTCCAGTCGGTTGAACGAGTTGGTGTAGCTGTAGGTCTTGTAGTTGCTATCCACCGATCAGTCCAATCGAATTGAGAGCAAGATATGTCCCTGTCCAGCTGCAGGCGACGATCGATGCGATGAGTAAGACGAGAGCGCGGCCAGCCCAGAGGTACTTGCGTCGAGCGACCGTTGCGTTGACCCACACCTGCTGAGCCACCTGCTGCAACTCGGTTTCGCCGGAGGTGACCAATCCCCGCAAGGCTCGCCCGTACGCCTCCGGGGTGTTGTAAGCCCGCGCGATGTGATCGAAATACAACAGGCTCGTCGGCGCCTCCCGTGCCCGCAGCTGAGGCCACAGCGCGATGATCGACATGAATCCGGCCAGAGCTGCCAGTAGCCCGCAGGCTGCGGCCGGAACAGTCAAGGTCCACGGCGGCTGGGATTGCTTGTCGAGCAAGCTGTAGAGCACGCCAGCCACGACGCCGGCCGCCGCGAGAATCGTGCCCGCCTTGGCCTCTGCATGGCGGACCCACTCGTTGACCAAGCTGAGCACCTCCCACGGGCGGGCGGGATCAACCTCGACCGGGACGTCGTCGGGGATCGGCTCCGGAGCAGGGCGGCCGTGAGGACGACGGCGCAGGAACCTCATGCCGGGCGGTCAGTGAGCGGAGGACGTGGCACGGCTGCAGTCGTACCAGGCGGGGCCGACATTCCTACCCGAGGCGACTCACAGCAGACTGATGCTCTGAGCCGATCCCTCTAATGTCGGGGTGGCCTCGGCGGGGCTGAGACGCGCGAACGGCGTGCTGCGGCAGCAGCACGCCGGGCCGCCTGCTGGCTGTCGGTCAGCGTCCCTCGCCCTAGCTCCGCTGCAGATGTCACAGAGGTGGAGAGCTCCGTCCCCGGGTCAGTAGAAGGTGTGGGCGTTCCGCCGCGCAGCGCTGTGCGCGCCGGCGCGTGAACATCCTTCGTCCGACCCCGGGCTGCGTCGAAGACTTCTGACAGCGCGATGTCGGGCGCGATGCCGGTGCGGGCCACCACGTGGGTGAGGTGCGCCGGCCAACTGGTGGACGGAACGACGGCGATGACCTCGGCGGCGCGACGGACGGCGTGCACCTGGCCTTCGACGGTGTCCAGCCGGTCGGCGTAGGCGTCGATGTGGCCGTCGATGAGCGCGCTGGCCAGGCTGGGGGAGGCCGCGAGGGCCTGACGCAGAGCGGTGGCGCCGGTCGTCTGCAGCAGCTCGGCGGGGTCCTTGCCGGTCGGGATGTCGAGGGAGCGGGGATCGTCGCCACGGGCGGCGAGCTGCCAGAAGATGCGCTGTGCGGCCTGCTGTCCGGCCCGGTCGGCGTCTGTGGCGACGATGACGCCAGGCTTTCCGTCGCCGAGAAATGCGCGTAGCGCCTCGGCCTGCGCGTCTGTGAAGGCGGTGCCCAGTGGGGCGATGCCGACGTAGTCGCTGTCGCCGGCCAGGGTGACTGCCAGCGCGTCGAAGGGGCCCTCAACCAGGACAGGAATGGCGCCGGCGGTTAGCGCCGCTGCGCCCTCGGTCAGGCCGTACAGCTTGTGGCCCTTGGTGAACAGCTCGGTCTCAGCGGTGTTGAGGTACTTGGGGACGGCGCGGTCCCCGTCCTGGTCGTGGTCGGGGTTGCGGCGGCCGATCCAGCCGTGGACCTCGTCGCCGTCGCGGATGGCGAAGACGAGCCGGTCGCGGAAGCGGTCGATGACCCGTCCGGTGGAGGCGTAGCTACCCAGGCCGGCGGCGACGATCTCGGCGTCGGTGGCGCCGAGGCGGCGCAGGTGGCTGGTCAGTGCGGTCCAGCGATCGGGTGCGTAGCCGACGGTGAACCGGTCGTCTCCCGACAGATCGGTGCCGAGCCGGTCGGTGAGGTAGGCCGGTGCCCAGGAACCGCGGTAGCGGGCGGTGAAGAAGTCGGCTGCTTGATGGTTGAGCTGCAGGAGGCGCTCCCTGCCAAATCCGATGCCCTCTTCGTCCGCCCTGTCGGCTGCGGGTGGGCGACTGGCGTCGACAGTTCGATCGTTGAGTTCTGTCGAGACGGGATGCTCGGCAGTGGCTGGGTCGTCGCCGTCGAGCTCCTCGTGGAGCAGTTCGATGTCGTCGGGTTCGACAAGACTGGCCAGCCAGTCGTCGTCGGCAACTCCATCTGCAGAGGGCAGCTGGTCGAGGTCGGCCGGCGGCGTCGGCGCGTGAGGGCGTGCGGCGGATGCCGGGTCGATGAGCACGCCGACGCGCCACACCAGGGCGGTGGCCAGCTCGTCCGGGCGCAGTTGGTCGTCGTCGGGATGACCGGCGGGCAGCAGGTCATGTGCTGTGGACAGCACCTGGTCGGGCTGCCAGCCGGCGTCGCCGGCAGAGGTGACGGCGGCGACCAGCGCGGGCCAGGCTGGGTCGGCGACCACCCGCTCGGCGGCTGCGGGGCCGACGACGTCGGCCAGAACCGGGATCCAGTCCGGGCGCAGCGCCTCGGAGACGGAGCAGTCGGTGGCGGTCATCGCGGCAGGGGAGAGGTGCCCGCACAGTCGCCACCACAGCGCGGCGGCGGGCTGCTCGTCCGGCAGGGGACGTTCGGCGGCGACGCCCCGGGTGAGCGCGGTGATGTCGATGCCGGCGCGGTCGGCGGCGGCGAGCCGCTCGGCGAGGACCGGCCAGTAGGGGTCGCCGGCGATGCGTGGGTCGATGCTGTCGACGAGCGGCGCCCAGCGCGCGGTGAGCGCGCGCCCGTCGCCGAGCAGCCGCGTGGCGCGGTCGTCAAGCGCCCGCTGGGCGCGGGCGTCAGTGGCGCGCGGCACCGCCGGGCCGGTGCGACGGCGGTCGGCGTCGTCAACGCCGTGGGCGATGCGCCAGACGGCGAGATCGGCGACTAGCTGGGGATCGCGGTCGATGAGCGGAAGCGCCCACGCGGGAGCGCTGGTGGGGGTCCAGGCGCGTGCACGGGCGGCGACATCGACGGCCGGTGAGCTGACCTGGTCGGCGGAGTCGGCGAGGTAGGGGCCCCACTCGAGGTCGTCGCCGAGCGTCTTTGGAAGGCCAGGCAGCCACGGCAGGGGGCCGGTCGCGGGTGAGTGTCGCCCGGTGGGGTCGATACGCCAGTCCAGGACCGCGGCCACATCGCGGGCGTCGTCCAGACGTCGATCCGAGGCCAGGGCCTGCCGGAGGACGTCGGAGGGGTCACGACCGGAGACGGCGCACAGCGCCAGGTGTGCGCGCAGGACGGGGTAGGCCGCCTGCGTCGTCAGGCCCGGTATCGCAGCGTCGGCGGCGGCGTCGATGGCTTCGAGCGCCTTCCGCCCGAGGCGGTCCTTCGCGGCGGTATTGAGCGAGTCGTAGTACCGATCTGCGGCGCAAGCGAGCAGAGCGGCGGGATCGGTCAGTTCGCGAGCCTGGCTGGTGGCCGAGGTCGGGGCGCCGTCGCGAGCCAGCACGCGAGTCAAGACGTCGACGGCGGTGGGCGGCAGCAGCGCGTCGCGGGTGATCACGCTGTGCGGGTCGCCATCGCCGGCGGTGGTGAGGAAGAGGTGGTTGGCGTGCCGGCCTCGGGTCAGGGCGACGTAGAGCAGCTGGCGGGACTCCTCGCCGGTGGCGACGGTGTAGCAGGTGTCGGCGGTGAGGCCTTGTGCGCCGTGCACGGTGGTGGCGTAGCCGAGGCTCACGTGGTCGGTGACGTAGTCGGCAGGCAGGGTGACGCGCCGTCCGGTGCGCTGGTGGACGACGTCGAGGGCGCCGGTGTCGCGGACGTCGGTGACCGTGAACCGGTCGCCGTTCTTGACCCAGTCGGTGGCGCTGATGGCAATGGTGCGCTCGTTGCGGCGGGTGATGACCGCATCGCCGGCGGAGGCTTGCGACGAGTCGGCGAGGGTGACCTGGGATCCGGCCGGGCCGTCCTGCAGGGCGAGGCGGTCACGTTGGGCGCGGCTGTTCAGTTCGGCGACCAGCTCGCGGGTGGGCGCCAGCATGATGGCGTCGCGGCCGGCGGCTCGGTCGGTCGACCAGGCGGTGTAGGCGTCGTCGGTGGCCGTGGCCAGGTCGCCGACGTGTACCCGTCCATGGTCGATGTAGTAGGCGAGGGCGGCCGGGTCACCGTCGCGTAGTGCCAGGGACGCGGCGCCTTCGGCGTGGTCGGGGGCGCCGGTGTCGGGGTCCGTGAAGCGCAGGACCTGCGAGAGGGTGACGGCACCGTGGGTGACGGCGATGTCGCGCAGCACTCCGCCGGCGCCGATCGCGGCCAGCTGCTGGTCGTCACCGATCAGCCGGATCGACCCGCCTGCCTCGTTGACGAACGCGATCGCCCGGGCCAGGTCGGGAGTGCTGGCCATGCCGGCTTCGTCGATGACCACGAGGCTGTCCGGGCCGATGCGCTCGAACCAGGGCGGGACGGCGTTGCCGGTAGCCAGTGCGTGGATCAGCTTGGCGAGGGTGTCGGTGTCGCCGCCGACTTGCTCACCCAGCACCGCCGCCGCAGCTGCCGAGGGAGCAAGGCCGACCACGTTCCCGCCGTCGGCCCGCCACGCCGCAGCGAGCGCGCGAAGGGCGGTGGTCTTGCCGGTGCCTGCCGGGGCCAGTGCCAGTTGCACACGGGCGCCGGAGGTGGCCAGCTCGCGGACGAGCTGCACCTGGCCGGGATTGAGCTCGACCTGGTTGGCGGTGGCTTCCAGCAGCGCGACGTCGACGGTCGCGGCCGGCACCACCCGTCCGTCGCGGCGTCCGGCCGCGGCGAGGATGGCCCGCTCTGCGGCGAGGATCGTGGTCGAGGTGTACAGCGTCGAGCCGGCCACGGTGTAGACGGAGCTGCCGTCCGAGCGGCGCAGCGCCGCGGGCTCGGTCACCGGTTCGCGGCTGCCCAACGGCGTGGACAGGGACAGCGCCCTGTCGACGACGGCGTCGATGGCTCGGTCGAGGTCGGTCAGCCGGATCGCGGCGGCGCGGGCCTGCCGCTCGGCCTCGGCGCGCACGTTGTTCACCTGCCAGGTCGCGCGCGAGCTCTGCACCGTCGAGAGCACGTGCTCGGCGGTCTGGTCGACCCATCTACGCGTCGGGCGCTTCGCCTGGGGTCCGCGGCGGGGGCTGAGTGCACCGCGGAGGTAGTCGCTCAGGCCGGTCTCCCCGCCCAGCACCGCCAGCGCCTCGTTGCGCCAGGCGGCGCGCTGCTCGGCGTAGGAGCGGGGCTGGTGCTTGCGCTGCCGGGTCTCGAGGTTGGCCCGCTGCGCCAGGAATACGGCCTCTTTCGGCGTCGCCGGTCGCCCGTGGTCGGCCTGGAACTGTGCCGACAGCACCGCGCGGCGGTTAGCGATCGAGGCCCGCCGCGACGACCAGAGGCGGGGGAGCTCACCGTCGACGCCGACGATTTCTCGCACCGGCCGCTTGTTCGGATCCGCACCGGGCCGGTCGGCGAAGCAGACGCCGAGCCGCTCGGTGAGCAGGGCCTGCAGGCGGGTGTTGTACCGCTCGGAGGCTGTGACGTTGTTCTTGTAGAGCAGTCGACCGTCCAAAGCCAGCCACCGCCCGTCGCGAGTCTGCACCTTGTTGCTGACGGCCACGTGGGTGTGCAGATCCGGGTCGCCGGCGCGTGAGTCGCGGTGGGTGAACGCCGCCGCGATCAGCCCGCGTACCTCCACCTGCGCCACTCCGTTGCGGCCTGTGCGGGTGTAGGCGGCGTGGTCCTCCAACCAGGTCAGGGCGTCTGCCACCGCGTCGGCGTGCGCCTGCTCGATGACGGCTGCGACCTCTGGCGGGGCGATCGCCCACAGCGTGGAGACGCTCTTGACCGGGCTGAATGTCAGGTCGTACCCGGCGACCGCGGTGGTCGCCTGCCGGGAGATGCGGGCCAGATGACCGGAGAGTTCGCGGGCGTCGGCCGGCGGACGCCCGTAGGTCTCGACGAACATCGTCGACGCCAGCTCGGTGCGGATGCGGGCTCGTTCCTCGGCCGCCACGGGAGTGTCGGCGGGCAGGCCGAGCGCGGTGTTGTGGTCGCGGAACGCCCCGGCCGAGCGGCGGTGGAACGCGTTGGCCTGCTCGTGGATGCGGTAGGGCGCGCCCAGGCGGCTCGCCCGATCGACTTGCTGGGGGTCCCTGCCGGCCAGCTGCGCGTCGCGCTCGATCTGATCGGCGTTCGGGTGCCGCCCCTCCCCGAACAGCGCGACCATCTGGGCCTCGGTGACCCTGTCACCGACCGGATAATCAGGCACGGTGGCAAGCCCGCGTCCCATCCAGAGGCCCGGAGCCTCGCCCTTCTCGCTGTAGTAGTCGCCCAGGTTGTCGAACCCGCGGGTCGTGGCGTCGTGCGCAGCAACCTGGCGGGTCAGATACGTGTATCCGTCCCCCGCGGTGAGCTTGTGCAGCGTCATCACGACCCGACATTCGCGAGCACCTCTGCCACGCTCCGGCGCCGCGGCGCATCGATAAGGGGCGGATCGGGCCGTGATGGGCCTCTATGTCTAGCGCCGTTCCGGTCTAGGTTGAAACCGCGGTGGGCGCGGGTGTCTGGCTTGAGCGAAGAGCAGGATCGGGACTGCAAGTCCTGTCGCGCAGCTGGCCTTGGCCGTTAGTCGCGTCCCGTTGCCGACCTCGCGTCCACCGCCCCAGAGGTCAGGCGGCAGCGGCCAGCGGAAGCGGTCTGTCGGCCGCCTGGTCGGCGCGGAGGGTGCGGTAGACGACGTCGGAGAGCCGGCGCTTGAGGCAGCGCAGCGCCTCGCGGCTGGTCTTGCCTTCGGCGCGTTTGCGCTCGTAGTAGGAGCGGCCTTCGGTGTCGGCGCGGATCTCGGTGATCGCGATCGTGTAGAGCGCCCGGTTGAGCTGCCGGTTGCCGCCGCGGTTCAGGCGGTGGCGGACGGTCCGCCCGGAGGAGGCCGGGATGGGGGCGGAGCCGTTGGCCGCGGCGAAGGCGTGCCGGGTCGGATAGCGGCGAACGTCGACGACCTCGGCCAGAAAGCGGGCGGCGACGAACACGCCGACGCCGTAGATGCCGGTCAGCGTCGTGCCCGACTGCTGCACCAGCTCGGCGATCTGGCTGCGCAGGCCGGCCAGCTCGGCGTTGATCTCCACCATCCGCTGTAGCCGGCGGCGGGTCACCGCAGCCCGGATGCTCGAGTCGTTCTCCAGGAGCGCCAGCCCGGACTGCAGATGCGCGGGCTGGGTGAGCCGGGGGAGTTTGTGCTGGTAGCCCGGGCGCAGCCAGCCCAGGTCGGCGTGGATCCGGTTGGCCAGCGCGGTGCGCTCGTTGATGAGCTGCTCGCGGTAGTCCATCAGCACCCGAAGGTCGGCGGGCAGCCCGTCCATCGGCCGCACCGGCGGCAGGAACGGCTCCCGGGCGGTGATGCGCGCGATCGCGACGGCGTCGACCGGGTCGGTCTTGCCCTGGCCGGGGCGGGAGAGTCGTTCCCGGGAGGTCATCAGCGGCGGCACCTCCACCACCGTCGCGCCGGCGGCGACCAGGTGCATGGCGGCGGCCCAGCCGAAGTTGGTCGACCCCTCGATCCCGACCCGCACCACCGCGTGCTCGGCGACCAGGTGGGCCAGGACGGTGAAGCCGTCGGGCTCGTTAGCTATCTGCCGCGCGGTGACCACCCGCCCGGCGGTGTCGATCACCGCGACCGCCAGCGTGTCCTTGTGGCTATCGATCCCTGCGAACACCGAACCTCCACTGCTCGGAAGAACCGCTGCCGGGCAGAGCGCAGGCATCTCAAGGGGTCACGGTTGGCGCCCCCACGCCTCTATCGAGCGTCACCTGCCCGGACTGAACCGCCGCCGGGAGGCACCCATTCAAGAGAGCCTCGGCCGAAGCCGGGCAGCAAAAGGTAGAGCCTTCCCGACGGCGGCGCGGACCCCGACCGCGCCGGGGCGAGGGCCATCCTTACCTGAGATGCATGAGGTGTGTCAGGTCGGAGGGGGTGGGGTGACGTCTGCTCCGGTCGGCGGGCTGTTGGGGGTGACGCTCGGGTCGGCAGCCGTGTCATGAGGCCGTGTGACGATCCGGCGGTCGGTCAGCTGGACGAGCGGAGGAAGCGGTGGCCAGAACGGTGAGTCGGCAGGCGGCGGCGCTGACGAAGGCGCGGGAGCGACGACGGGCGTTGGACGCCGCCCGCGATGAGCACGACCGTCGGGTCGAGGAGGCAACGGCGGAGGCGTTGGTGGCCCTGGAGGCGCGAAACGAGGCCGAGCGGGCCTTGGCGACGGCGACGGCGGCGCTCGGCGAGACGCTGAGCTCCTTGCTCGCTGAGGACGTGCCCGCAGAGCGGGCAGCCGCCCTACTGGAGCTGGACACCGCCGAGGTTCGGCGGCTGGTGAAGGCCGCCGACCGACCATCGCCCGCTGCCGCACAGCCGGTCGCGACGCTGACTTCCTGACGGCCGCAGCCGGAGCCCGAGCCGCCCGAGTGGCGCACGGGCTGCTGAGGTGACTCGAGTGTCGGTTCAGGCCGTTCCGGTCGAATGGAGCGCGGGGTGGGTCAGGCGAAGGCACACTGCACGGCGCTCACGGCGAGCGTTGCCGCGGCGGTGGGCAACAGGAGTGCGCCGGCCGCGACCGCGGAGCAGCCAGCCAGACGGCTGAGGCCGCTTCCCCCGATGCTGCCTGTGGCGAGCCGCTGGAGTCGCGCCGCAGTCAGGCGCCCGGCCATGGCGAGAGCTCCGACGGGCAGCGGCTGACCAGTCAGACGAGACAGGGCCTCGCGGACCGCGGACGGCCCGCAGGTGCGGGCGGCCCGGCTGTCCGCGGCCAGTTCGACGAGGTCCCGCGCCGCTTCGGGCGCTGCACGCAGCAGAGGGCACCACGGCAGAGCCAGGGCGAGCGTCTCGACGATGGCCAGGATGAGGTGGTGTCGGCCCCTGAGGTGGGCGCGCTCGTGCTCGAGGGTGGCGTGCACGGCCGCGGGCGTCAGTTGATCCCGCAATCCCCGGCTCATGACGATCAGACCGGAGCGTCCGCCGATGGAGAGTGCCATGGGGCGCTCGTCCTCGATCCAGAGTGGGTCATGCGCCCGGCAGCCGGCGGCCAGCAGGCGAAGCTGCTGCATGTATGGGGCGTTGCGTCGCCGACGCTGAAGTCTCCCGTGGATGACGAGGCCGACTCTGACGAGGACGAACGTGGCAGTCACCACGCCCGCGGCGGCGACAGCCTCCGCGGTCCCCGGCAGGACTCCGGAGGAGAGGGCCATCCAGCAGTTTCCGGCCAGACCGAAGGCGCCGGCATGATGCTCGTCGACGGGCAGGGCCACCAGGCTGAGCATGACGAACAGCGAGGCGACGAAGCCCAGCGTCGACAGAACCCAGCCGGTGAGCAGGATCGTTGGATCCAGGCGCCGATCCGCGAGCCACATCAGCACGCGGTGGCCGTGCCAGCCGAACAGCAGAGTGCCGGCGACGAGAGCAACGAGCCCGGTCACAGTTCGGAGCTCCGCTTGGCGAGGCCGTCACGCAGGACTTCGGATTCCTCGTCGGTCGCGGTTTCGGCGAAGTGCAGGAGGACCGACCGGGGATCCTCCGACGCCTCGAGAATTTCTCGCAGTGACGCCGCAGCCGCTGCTTCCCGGCTCCGTGCCGGGAGGTAGCTGTACGCGCGGCCGACCGCTTCGCGATCCACCATCCCCTTGCGGTGCAGCGTGCTCAACACCGTCATGACCGTCGTGTAGGCCAGGTTCCGCTTCACGGGCAGCCGTTCGAGAACCTCCCGCACAGTCAGTGCGCCGTCGGCCGACCATAGGACGCCCATGACGGCCGCCTCCAGCTTGCCGAGCGGTGGCACCGGTGCTCCTTCGTGAGTGCCCGAGCACGCTCTCCATGCGATGGAGCGGTGGAGTCGTGTCCGGATCGGGCGTGTGCGCCCGGCGGTTCATCGGTCGTCGCACCCTACTGGCAGTCAGTGAGAGAGGACCTCATCCCAAGAGGGCCTCGGCGGGACGCACAGGGCGGTCGCGAAACTCGGGCGAACTGAGCGACAACTATTTGCCCCGCATAGTTGTCACGGAACGGTCACGGACCTATGTTGGCCAAGCCCGGTTCGGCAGTCGTCCTCCGCACATGGAGGCCCGTCCGGGCGCCGCCGAACCCAGGATGGGCGACCGTCCGGGACCGGGGACCCATCGCAGTACTGGGGTGAATCCTGCGCGCCGAACTGCCGGCCGCAGGTAGGGCGTCTTCCAGCCCGAATCCGTCAGCTAACTCGGTAGGCGGCACTGGAAGACAGGAGAGCCGCCCATCGTGGCGACTGCCCACCGCCCCTGCACGCCTTCTCTCCGATCCACCCGACACTGGCGGAAGCGCAGCCTGCTGCTTGCTGTCATCGCCGTCGTCGGGATCGATCTCGCTTCCGCCCCTGCCGCCGCAGCGGCCCCGGGTGACCCCGTCACAGCCGAGGATGCAGCTTCTCTCGTCGCCGAGCGCGGCCATCAGCTGGAAGTCCTCACCGAGCAGTTCAACGAGGCGCGGGAGAACCTCGAGTCCCAGCAGGCCGCCGCGGCGGCGGCCGAGGACGAAGTCGCCGCGGCGGAGGCGGAGCTAGTCGTGCTCGGTGAGCAACTGGCAGGCGTCGCACAGACCGCATACACCGGGGACGGATTCGGCGCCCTCCGGGCGTTTATGACCAGCGGATCCCCCGAGGAGTTCCTCGATCGAGTCGCCCTCCTGGAGTCAGTGGCGGGTCACCACAACGATGTGGTCGACCGGGTTGCCAGCGCCCAGGCTGTGGCCGAGAAAGCGCAGCTTTCGGCCGAGCGGGCCGCAGCCGAGGCTCAGCGGCACGTTGACGAGGTGACCGCGAAGCAGGCGGACCTCCAGGCCGAGATCGCCGAGTACCAGGCCCGGTACACGGCGCTGACAGCCGCTCAGCAGGAAGAGGCCGACGCCGCGCACGGCGGACGGACGCTGGCGGCACCGCCGCCGAGTGAAGTGGTGGCCAACAGCGCTGCGGCGCAAACTGCCGTCGACACCGCGATGGCCCAGCTCGGGGACCCCTACGTTTGGGCCGCAGCGGGACCCGACTCTTTCGACTGCTCCGGGCTGACCCAATACGCCTTCGCCGCAGCGGGGATCTCGCTGCCGCACTCCAGCAGGATGCAGGCCACCATGGGTCAGGCGGTCTCGAGGGCCGAGCTGCAGGCGGGGGACCTCGTCTACTTCTACAGCCCGGTGAGCCACATCGGCATCTACATCGGCGGTGGACAGATGGTCCACGCATCTACGTTCGGTGAACCCGTCAAGGTCGGCTCCGTCGACATGTCGGGTTACGCGGGGGCGCGACGCATCGTCTGAGGGCCGGGCCGAGAACAGTCGCCATACGACGGACCGCCTCGCCGGCCCGCCTCCTGGCGATGTAAGTACTACGCGGCCTAGTAGTCTGGGGCGGTCTTGGGAGGTGGCATGTCGGCGCGACATATGTGGGTGCTGCTGCTGCTCGCTGCTGTCTTCTCCATGCACGGTGTTCAGTGCATGGCGGCCGACATGGACGCCGGCCACGGGACGGCGGCATCCGCGATGACCGTGGTCCACGGCGCCGCGTTGGCAGAGCCGTTCTGGCCGGCGTCCGCGGTCGTGGGGCATCAGTTGTCCGGCGTCGTCCCGGGCGGGGTCTCCGTCGCCGCCATGTCCGGTCTGCCGCACGAAAATCCGCTGATGCCCGGTGCCGCCGTCGGGGCGGTCTGTCTCGCGGTGCTGTTGACCGGCGTGGTCCTGCTCGGCGTGGCTGCGCTGGTCCGACGAGCGCCAGTGTCCATCGTCCGCGCCAGGGCGCCTTCTGCGCTGTGGCACACCTGGTGGTCCAGGCTCCCGCGGCCACCGGATCTCTCCGCTCTCTGTCTCCTCCGGATCTAGGCCGAGTGCCCAGACCCGCCAGCCCATGTGCTCGGTCGGGTCCGTTCTGCACGCCTATGACACCAACCCAGGAGACTTGCAATGACGCGCACCACCGCTCGACTTGTCCGCCTTGCCGGCGGCCTCATGGCAGGCGCCATCGTGCTGGCGGGCTGCTCCAACGACGGCGAAGGCTCCAGCACCGGGAGTAGCTCCGAGAGCAGCGCCGCCGCCGACACCTCGGCCGACGACGCCACCGCCCACAACGACGCCGACGTGGCCTTCGTCCAGGGCATGCTCCCGCACCACGAGGGGGCCCTCCGCATGGCTCAGCTCGCCGATGGCCGGGCCTACGACCCGAGGGTGATCGACCTGGCCAATCGCATCGAGGCCGCGCAGGGGCCGGAGATCGAGACGATGACCGGGTGGCTCGAGGAGTGGGGCGAGCCGCTGCCCGAGGAGGACATGGGCGGCATGGACCACGGCTCCGGCGGCATGGACATGGAAGGCATGACCGAGGAGGACATGACAGCGCTGGATTCCACCTCCGGCGCTGAGTTCGATCGCATGTTCCTCGAGATGATGATTCCGCACCACCAGGGCGCCGTGGACATGGCCGAGACCGAGATCGCCGACGGTTCCAATCCGGACGCCGTCGATATGGCCCGGGAGATCGTCGAGTCCCAGACCGCTGAGATCGAGGAGATGCAGACGCTGCTGACCGAGTTGGGCGGCTGACGCCGCGACGGGGGGCGCTGTTCCGGATTCGGGACAGCGCCACCCGTCGACAGCTTCGCGCGCTTCGGCCGAAGAGCCGGAGCGCTCCCTCAACGTCGGCCTCTCCGTCTCGAAGGACTACCCATGCGCGCTGACATGCGTCGCCCAGCTGGATCTGTTCGTGCGTCTCGCCGTCTCGCACTCGTGGCCGTCTCGGCCCTGTTCGTCACCCTCACCGGCTGCTCGTCCAGCGACGTAGACCAGACGACGCCCGGGACTCGGTACGAGTTCAACGGCGCTACCCCTGCTGGCCAGGCGATCGAAGCCACCAGTCGCGCGGTCGCGCCTTCCTTCAGTGGCGAACTTCTCGATGGCACCCCGTTCGACTCGGCCGACCTGGCTGGGGATATCGCCGTGATCAACTTCTGGGGATCGTGGTGCGCGCCCTGCCGCGTCGAGACTCCCGAATTCCAGGACGTCTACGCCGAGCGCCGTGACGAAGGCGTGCAGTTCCTCGGCGTAGACGTGAAAGACGACCGGCAGATGGCCAGCGCCTTCATGACCAAGGTGGGCGCGGAGTATCCGTCGATGTTCGACCCGCGGGGCGAGGTCGCCATGGCCTTCCGTGGCTTCCCGGCCAACGTCGTCCCGTCGACCATCGTGCTCGACACGGAGGGACGAGTGGCTGGTGTCTATACCGGGGCCGTGGCACGAGAAGACCTTCAGTCGGTGCTGTCGAGCCTCCTGCAGGAGACCGGAGGATGACCGAGCTCGGAAACATGTTCGCCGGCATCGTCACCGATGGGTCGTTGCTGGTGGCCTTCGCCGTGGCGGCGCTGGTCGGACTGATCAGCTTCGCCTCCCCCTGCTGTCTGCCCCTGGTCCCGGGGTACGTCGGCTACATCGCGGGGCTTGCCGGAACGGCCGTCGAAGCGGAAGAACCGGGGGGGAGGAGGGCCGGACCCGCTCCCGGGACAGGAACACCGGTAGCCGCAGCTGCTGAGGCCGGTACGGGCGCCGTCAGGACGGCGGTCCGCAGCCCCGGCAGACGAAGGATGCTGATCGGATCCCTGCTCTTCGTCTCCGGCTTCAGCGCAGTGTTCATCTCTTTCGGCGCCCTGTTCGGTGGCCTGGGTCGGCTCCTGCTGGAGTGGGCACCGGTGCTGACCCGGGTGGCCGGTGTCGTGACCATCGGCATGGGGCTGGCATTCCTCGGCGCGCTTCCCTGGCTGCAGCGGGAACGCCGTCTGCACCACCGGCCCTCCGGCGGCCTGGCTGGCGCGCCGGTGCTCGGCGTCGTCTTCGGGCTGGGGTGGACGCCGTGCCTGGGGCCCACGCTCGCCGCAGTCAACACCCTCGCCTACGCAGAGGCCTCCGCGCTTCGCGGTGCAGTGCTCGGGTTGGCCTACTGCCTCGGCTTGGGAATCCCTTTCGTGGCGATGGCGCTCGGTGCCCGCCGCGTCGTGGGCGTGTCGGCCTGGGCGCGTCGACATGCTCGCACCGTGACACGGATCGGCGGCGGCCTGTTGATCGTGCTCGGCCTACTGCTCGTCAGCGGGTACTGGGATGGATTGATGTTCTGGCTTCGGGCATGGCTCGCGGCCACGGGATGGGGAGAGTCATTTCTGTGACCGACAAGTACTCGCTGGCGGGGATGTTGCGGCGCCCCTTGGCGGTGACGGCAGCAGCGGCCGCCACCGCGCTGCTCGTCGCTGGTTGCACCTCCTCGTCCGCGCAGTCGGAAGCCGAGGCAACTGGAGCGGCGGCCGGCATGCTGCCGTCCAGCCACATCCACGGTGTCGCGATCGACCCAGCTGACGGGCGACTGCTCCTGGCCACGCACGACGGGCTTTTCGAAGTGGGCGATGACGGAGAGTCGACCCATATCGGGCCGGTCATCGACCTGATGGGCTTCGCAGTCCGCGGACCGGGGCACTTCCTCGCCTCCGGGCATCCCGGACCGGACGTGGACCTGCCAGAGCCGGTCGGGCTGATCGAGTCGACGGACGGTGGCCGGACGTGGGAACCGCGATCCCGGCAGGGCGAGTCCGACTTTCATGCGCTGACGGTCAGCGACGCGGGGGTCCTCGGTTACGACGGCTCACTCGTGCGTAGCTCTGACGGCGACGAGTGGGAGCAACTACGGATTCCGGCAGCTCCGGCGACACTCGCCGCCGCACCGGACGGTCGGACGGTCCTCGCCACCACTGAACGAGGTCTCTTCAGCTCCCTCGACGGCGGGGGCTCGTGGGTCCGGAACGACGGTGCGCCGCTCCTCCAGGTGGTCGACTGGGCTGACGACGGCATGAACGTCGCGGGGGTGGACCCCTCCGGTTTGGTGTGGACGAGCGCCGACGGAGCCGTGACCTGGCAGGCGGGGCCCGATCTGGAATCACCCCCTCAGGCAGTGGCGGCGACCTCCTCGGCGGGGGGCTCGCTGCGGATCGCCGTCGTCACGACCACGGCGCTGATGGAGTCGGACGACGGCGGACTGACCTTCGATGTCGTCCTGCAGAACTGAGGCATGGCGGGGCGCCGGGCGCCTTGCAGGGCGCCCGCGCAAGCCCTCCGGGACCGTGCCGCACGGGTCCTCCTCGGGGAGCGCTGAGAGTGTCTTGCGCTTTAACCCCCCGGGGGTATAACGTTCGCCTTGCCGATACCGGTGGGGGGTATCCGAACCGGCGCAGGAGGATGAGATGGACCACGCAGGGGCGGGCAGTGCTCACGGCTACATCCAGCGCAGGGACGACTACCTCAAGCGCCTTCGCCGGATCGAAGGGCAGGTTCGAGGCCTCCAGCGCATGGTCGAAGAGGAGCAGTACTGCATCGACATCCTCACGCAGGTGTCGGCAACCACGAAGGCTCTCCAATCAGTCGCGCTCGGACTGATCGAGGAGCACATGACTCATTGCGTTGTGCGGGCGGCCGCAGTCGGCGGCGCCGAAGCCGACGTGAAGATCCGCGAGGCGACCGAGGCCATCGCCCGCCTGGTCCGCTCCTGAGACGGAACCACCCGAACCAACACCCACGGCAATGCACGCCCACAAGGAATCGAAAGGACCATCCGAGATGAGCACCGCCACGTACAAGGTCGTCGGCATGACCTGCGGCCACTGCGTCAACTCCGTGACCGAAGAGGTCAGCCAGGTTCCCGGCGTCACCGACGTCAACGTCGACCTCGCCACCGGTGGACTCACCGTCAGCACGGTGGCCGATGTGGACGACGGTGCCGTGCGCGCCGCCGTTGAAGAGGCCGGCTATCAGGTAGCCGAGCCCGCCAACCTGCTCGCAGAGGCTGGCGGCCAGACGTCCGGGTGTGGCTGCGGCTGCAGCTGACAGTCTGCGCCCGGAAGCCGGTCACGGGGCACCGCCAGGGTTGAAGGCGGAACGATGACCGGTCGACGCCCCTAAAACCTCGGCAGCACCCCTAGCCGGATCGTCGGCACGGGGAGCTCATCGGATCGAAGACTCTCAACGCGAAGGTTGCACGGTCATGTCTGAACGCACGAGCCGTTCTGGTCACCAGCACTCGGGGCACGGGGATGAAGCCACGCCGGGAGGCGATCACGGATCCACCCACGGGCAGGGCATGCCGGACACGGCCGACGCGGCCGTTGTCGGTTCGGAAGTCGAGGATCCACTGAACGCAGCGGCCGGGCACACCGGCGACGCTCACGGCGATATGCCCGCCGCGCACGAAGGCGGTCACGGGGACCACGGCGACACAGGCGGTGGCGGGCACGGCGGGCACGGTGGACACGGCGGCGCCCACGACCACGTGGCGATGTTCCGGCGGTTGTTCTGGATCATGCTGGCGCTCTCGGTGCCGACGGTGCTGCTCAGCGAGATGTTCGCCTCGATCGTCGGCTACTCCCTGCCAGACGTCCCCGGCCTGACGTGGGTTGCCCCGCTGCTGGGCACGGTGATGTACGTCTGGGGCGGGCGCCCGTTCCTGACCGGCGCCGTTGGGGAGATCCGGGCCCGCAAGCCCGGGATGATGCTGCTGATCGGCATGGCCATCACGGTGGCCTTCGTCGCGTCCTTGGGTGCCAGCCTGGGTGTGCTCTCCCATGAGCTGGACTTCTGGTGGGAACTCGCCCTGCTGATCGTGATCATGCTGCTCGGGCACTGGCTCGAGATGCGCTCGTTGGCGCAGACCTCCTCCGCGCTGGACTCGCTGGCTGCGCTCCTACCCGACGAGGCGGAGAAGGTCGAGGGCGACCGCGTCGTGAGCGTGGCCCCTGCCGAGTTGGTCACCGGCGACGTGGTCGTCGTCCGGCCGGGCGGGCGCGTGCCCGCCGACGGCGAGGTCGTAGAGGGCACCGCCGACGTGGACGAGTCGATGATCACCGGCGAGTCGAAGCCGGTCCGTCGGGCACCGGGCGACTCGGTGGTGGCCGGCACGGTGGCCACCGACACTGCCATCCGGGTGCGGGTCACCGCGGTGGGAGAGGACACCGCGCTGGCGGGGATCCAGCGGCTGGTCGCCGAGGCCCAGTCCTCCTCCACCCGCGCGCAACTGCTGGCGGATAAGGCCGCCGGGTGGCTGTTCTGGTACGCCGTGGTGGCGGCGGTGATCACCGCGGTCGTCTGGTCGGCCTTCGGGGCTCCGGAGAGCGCGTTGGTCCGGGTCATCACGGTGCTGGTCATCGCCTGCCCGCACGCGTTGGGCCTTGCGATCCCCCTGGTCGTCTCCATCTCGACCGAGCGCGCAGCCAGGGGCGGCGTGCTGGTCAAGGATCGCGCTGCGCTGGAGCGGATGCGCACGATCGACACCGTTCTGTTCGACAAGACCGGGACGCTGACCAAGGGTGAGCCGGCGCTGAACCACGTCGCCACCACCGGCGCCCCCGACGATGAGGTCCTCGCGCTGGCCGCAGCGGCGGAGGCCGATAGCGAGCACCCGCTCGCCCGGGCCATCGTCGCCGCAGCCCGGCACCGCGGGCTGAGCATCCAGCCGGCCACCGACTTCCGGGCATCGGCCGCCGTCGGGGTGACCGCCACCGTCGACGGTCGCACCGTGGCCGTCGGAGGCCCGCACCTGCTGACCGAACACGACCTGCCGCCGCTGCCCACCGCGCAGCCCTGGGTCGAGGCCGGGGCCACGGTGCTGCACGTCCTCGTCGACGGCGCCGTCGTCGGGGCGCTGGCGCTGGCCGACGAGATCCGCGAGGAGTCCCGGGAGGCGGTCGACGCCCTGCACCGCCTCGGCGTCGAGGTCGTGATGATCACCGGGGATGCTGAGCCGGTCGCCCGGTCCGTGGCCGCCGAGCTGGGCATCGCCCAGGTCTTCGCCGGCGTACGACCGGAGAACAAGAGCGAAAAGGTCGCCGCGCTGCAGCACCAGGGTCGTGCGGTGGCGATGGTCGGCGACGGGGTCAACGATGCCCCGGCCTTGGCGCAGGCCGACGTCGGCATCGCGATCGGCGCGGGCACCGACGTCGCGATCGCCTCGGCCGGAGTCATCCTTGCCTCCGACGACCCCCGTTCGGTGCTCTCGGTCATCCAGCTCTCTCGGGCCGGCTACCGCAAGATGCAGCAGAACCTCTGGTGGGCCGCCGGCTACAACCTCGCTGCGGTTCCGCTGGCCGCGGGCGTGCTCGCCCCGATCGGTTTCATTCTCCCGATGGAGGTCGGCGCGATCCTTATGTCGCTGTCCACCGTCGTCGTCGCCCTCAACGCCCAGCTGCTGCGGCGCCTCGACCTGAGCCCCGAGGCCAGCGTCGCCGCAGCCGGGACGGATGGGTCGCCGCGCCAGAAGACGTCTGCCAAAGAGCCGGCCACGCTCGGACGTCGCTGATCTGGTTCCGCCGCGGTCACTCTGGGGGGCAGTTCCGCTCTGCGGACGCCTGGAAGTCAGGGACAGGTCGAGCCTCGGCTTCCTCGGGCGTACTGGCGATTCCGTTGCGCTCGATGTCCTCGATCAGCCAGTCCATCTCGTCGATTTCCCGCCGCTGCGCCTCGCTGATCTCAACGGCCAGTTGGCATACGCGAATGTCGGACAGTTCGGCTCGCTCGGACCGGGTGATGGCCATCGAGTGATGAGGGATCATCGCACTCATCCACGAGCCGTCCTGGACGGTCGTCTGACTGCGGTCGAGGAACACTCCCGCTCCCAGCAGCACGAGGCTCGCCGCCACGATGGCGATGTTGCCCTTCATGTTCTTGTACATGTTGAGCATCCAGCCGAGCATGACCAGCCCCATGGTTCCGCCCATGGTGATCGCCATGAACATGCGGCTCTGACTGAAGCGGATGTGGCTCCACTCATAAGAGCTGACGAACATGACCCCGTACATCACGACCATGGCCGTCAAGATCATGGCCCCAAAGCGCAAGTACATCTTGATGTCGGGCGACATCTTGCCGCCGTCACCGTGCTCGTTTGCCTCGTCGTTCTTCTTCGTCGCCATGGATCGAATCTCCGTCCTTGATGTCGGTTGGCGAGGAATTCGCAGGTCAGTCACTTCATCGCCACGAGAGCCGTTCGCCGCGCCCGGTGAAGGCGCATGCGCCTGGTTGCCTTGGCGACGTTCAATGCGGACGTCGGGCCCCGTGCGCGGTGTTGGTCATGCCGGGCCGTCCGCATGCCCGTACGGTCGTACGGGTAAACGCAGTGAGCCAGTTCGGCCGTCGGCCCGGGCGCGGCCGTCCGCCGCCCAGTCGCTCTGGGTTCGGGACAACCGAGCGGTGGATCGGACACACTGCTCAGGTGCCGGAGGATTTCCTGTCACGGTCGTCGCCGGTCAGTAGAGATAGAGGCCCAGGTGGGGTGAGCTCGACCCGGGAGAGGTCCATGAACGAAGCGATGTGGAGCCAGCGGCGGCCGTTGCCTGCCGGCCCCGTGGACTCCCTCGGTGTCTGGGACGGGCAACCCGGCACTCTCGCCGACGTCACAGAGTTGCGCCTGCACCTGCGCGAGGGCTCGCTGATGCCGCCCGCCGTGGTGACGCCGACGACGCGGACATCGAGAGACTGCTGCTGGTCTTCGAGGAACTGACCTCCAACGGGCTGCGGCACGGGCAAACGTCGGTGCGGGTCGTGGTCACCACCATCCAAACCGGGCGGCTGATCGACGTGAGCGACGCCGCGGCCGACCGCCCGCCCACGCTGGCGGTCGGCCGGGACGCTGCCCAGGGTGGGTTGGGTCTCTACCTCGTCGCCCGGCTCAGTGCCGCGCACGGCTGGATGGTTCAGGACGACCGCAAGCACGTGTGGGCACGGCTCGACTACGCGCCCCGTAGCGCGCCCGATCTGGCGCCTCCGCTGCCGCGGCCTCGCGACGAGACGACCGGCCGGAGCCAGTTCCAGTAGCGGCCGGCTGCCAGACCGCACCGCTAATCTCGGCGTTCGTAATCGCCCCTCGTCGAGTCCAGGAGGTTCACCGGCCAAAGCAGTCACGGCCGGGGGCGTAAGCGTTTCAGAGCGCCCGAACCCGCACAGCGTGCTGTCGGGCGCCCCGTCGGCCCGTGGTGGGTCAGCCCAGCGAAGTGATGAGATCCCGGCAGGCCTGCTCGCAGCGCCGACAGGCCTCGGCGCACACCCGGCAGTGCTCGTGCATCGAGGCGTGGCTCTCGCACTCGTCACCACACGCCTTGCAGGCGGCGACGCAGGCCTCGAGGACGGCGCGGGTGAGGTTGGCGTCGTAGCCGGTGTGCCGGGAGAGCACGCGGCCGGTCGTGTCGCAGATGTCGGCGCAGTCGGTGTTGGTGCGGATGCACTTCGTCAGCTCGGCGACCATGTCCTCGCTGAGACAGGCGTCGGCGCAGGCGGTGCAGGCCTGGGCGCACTCGAAGCAGGCCTCGATGCAGACCAGCAGCTTCTGCTTGTCCACCCCGCCGAGGTCCTTGGGGTAGGTGTCGAGCATCTGGGCTGCCACGGTCATGGCTACTCCTCGGGTTCCCGGCGCCGAACGGCTCGGATGCCGTTCGGGACTGTCGCCGACGAACTCGGCGTACCCGCAGACCCGTACGGGTATGAATGGTCCGGAGGTGTTTCTCGAATGACTGAACCTGGCCACGCCCATCCGGTCGACCCGGAGCGTGTCGCGCATGCCCGAGCCCGGCTGCCTAGCCGAGAGGAAGCCGCCCAGCTGACCAGCGTGCTGAGCCTGATGGCCGACCCCACCCGGGCCCGGGTCCTGTTCGCCCTCGACATGGTCGAAGAGCTCTGCGTCGGCGATCTCGCGCTGGCCCTGGAGGCCAACGAGGACGCCGTGGGGTACGCGCTCCGGTTGTTGCGCACGGCGGGACTGGTGACCAACCGGAAGCAGGGGCGCGTCGTGTACTACCGCTTGGCAGAGGGGTTCCCCGAGCCACTGCGAGAGCACTGCCTGCGTCAGTTGGTCGTTCTCTCGGAAGCGGCGCCGGACGACGACTGACAGTTGGCGTGTCGGGTCCGGCGCAGTTGCCAGGCGGGGGCGGTTGTCGCCGCGCGAACGTCCTCTGCCACCCCTACAGTCGGCCACACCCGGACGTTCGTGCGGATGCTGTGCCGCTCGCGGCCCAGTCCCTGCTGATCCCGTCGGAAGGCGAGGAGGGCGACGTGGTTGCGCTGCTTTCGATGGCTGCCTTGATCGTGGCGGCCGCGGCTGGGCGGCGCTGCTGAACTCCGCCACCCGGCCGTTCCACGTCGTCAACTTCTGGGGGTCGGTCGGCGCGGCTCGGGTGTTCAACTATGTCCGGATGGGGCCGCTCGCCGACCGCACCATCGCCGCGCTGCAGCGGCACCTGGCGCGGGAGCCGGAGGCCGCACTACGCCGCGGGATGCCGTTCCCGGCCGGCTGGGATCCGTACTTCGGGTACCTGACGCTGGCGGAGGTGTACCGCTACCCGACCCGGCACTTCGAGCACCACCGCCGCCAGCTGTCCCTCCGTAGCGGTCGATGACCGCTCGCCGACGGCGCCCGCACGGGATGTGCCGGGCGCCCCGCCCGTTCACCCGTCGGTCGGGATGACGTGGCAGACGGCGGTGGTGTCGCAGTCGGCCGGGTCGAGGCGGTCGGCGCGGTCGCGGAGCCGCCGGACCTCCTCGCGTAGCGCGGTCAGCTCGGCGATGCGCCGGTCGAGGTCGACGGCGTGGTCCTCGAGCAGGGCGGTGACGTGGCGGCACGGCGGCCCGTGGTGCTCGCGGACGGTGACGATCTGCCGGATCTCGGCGAGGGTGAGGCCGGCGGCTTGGGCGGCCCTGACGAACCGCAGCCGGGTCAGCGCGGCCTCGTCGTAGTCGCGGTATCCCGAGGGCCGGCGCTCCGGCGCGGGCAGCACGCCGGCGGCCTCGTAGAACCGCAGCGCCTTGACCGTCAGCCCGGTCCTGGTGGCGAGCTCACCGATGCGCATGCGCCCAGACTACGGCTTGACCCTCTAGCGCAGGGGAGGGTTTAGCGTCCGGGCATGAGCGAGGAACTGGACCTGGTGGTGGTCGGCAGCGGCGGCGCGGCGATGGCCGCCGGCATCCACGCCCGCCGGGCGGGGCGGTCGGTCGTGCTGGTGGAGCGGGCCGTGGTCGGCGGCACCTGCGTCAACATCGGGTGTGTCCCGAGCAAGACGCTGCTGGCCGCCGGCGGGCAGCGCGCGCACGCCTTGCACAACCCGTTCCGCGGCGTGCCGACCAGCGCCGGGCCGGTCGACCTGGCCGCGGTGGTGGCGCAGAAGGACGCGCTGATCGCCGGGATGCGCGCGGAGAAGTACGTGGACGTGGCGGCCGCGCACGGCTTCAAGATCCGCCGCGGCGAGGCCCGGTTCGCCGATCCGGACACGCTGCTGGTCGACGGGCGGCCGCTGCCGGCCGCCGCCTACGTGCTGGCCGCCGGCGCCGCGCCGGCGAACCCGGACCTGCCCGGCATCGCCGAGACGGACCCGCTCACCTCCACCACCGCGATGGAGCTGGCCGAGCTGCCCGACAGCCTGATCGTCATCGGCGGTGGCTACGTCGGCATGGAGCAGGCGCAGCTGTTCGCCGGGCTGGGCACCCGGGTGACCCTGGTCGGCCGACTCGCGCCGCGCGCCGAGCCGGAGCTGGTGGAGCTGATGCGGCAGGCGTTCGCCCGGGCCGGCATCACCGTGCTCGAGCAGCACGCGGTGCGGGTGGCCGCGGCCGCGGGCGGGGTGCAGGTGGTCACCGACGCCGGGCAGACGGTGACCGGCCGGCGGCTGCTGGTGGCCACCGGACGCCGGGCACAGACCGACCGGCTGAACCTGGCCGCGGCGGGCGTCGCGGTCGACGAGCGTGGGTTCATCGCCGTGGACGCCCGGCAGCAGACCAGCAACCCGAAGGTGTGGGCGGCCGGCGACGTGACCGGCGCACCCCAGTTCGTGTACGTCGCCGCCGCGACCGGCCGCGCCGCCGCGGTCAACGCCCTCGGCGGCAAGCACGAGGTCGACTACACCGGCCTGCCGGCGGTCATCTTCACCCGCCCGCAGCTGGCCAGCGCCGGGCTGACCGAGGCGCAGGCGCTGGCCGCCGGGCATGCCTGCGACTGCCGGGTGCTCGGCGGGCAGGACATCCCGCGGTCGCTGACCAACCAGGACACCCTGGGGGCGCTGAAGATCGTCGCCGACGCCGACACCGGGCGGGTGCTGGGCGTGCACGCCGCCCTGGAGGGCGCCGGTGACGTGATGCTCGCCGCCACCTACGCGATCAAGGCAGGCATGACGATCGACGACATCGCCGACACCTGGGCGCCGTATCTGACGATGAGCGAGGCGCTGCGCATCGCCGCCGGGCTCTACCGCGGCGACAAGCCGACCAGCTGCTGCGCATGAGCGGCGACCCCGACCCCTGCTGCGGGCCGGCCGGCGCGGCGCTGACCGCCCACCTGGCGGCCGCGCAACGGGCCGCAGGCCTGCCCGAGTGCACCTTCGACCAGTGGCTGGCCGCCGCGCCCGCCGACGCCCAGCTCCTGCACCGGGTGCTGCTGGCCGCCCGGCCGGGCTAGAGGTGGCGTCGGTGGCCGTTACCGTCCCTGTCTCTGGATTGGAAGTACGCCGCCGATGGGGTTCGGTACGCCGACATGCCTGACGTCGAACAGTCCGCCAGAGTCGCTGCCGCCTGGCTGCTCGAGCGGTTCCGAGAACTCCGGGCAGAGCCAGTGCGAGCACGCGCTTAGCACCGTGCTACCGGCATCCCAAGGCGACCTGGTCGGGACATTGTCATGCGGCCTTGATGGAGGCACGCCGGCGAGAGATCGTGCGCTTGGTCGTGGCGAGCTGTTGGGCGATGTCCTGGATGGACTTGCCGCGTTCGGTGAGGCGCCGGACGACCTCGTCCTGCTCAGCCGGGGTCAGGTGCTCGAGGCGGACGCCGTCGCCAGCGAGGGCGCGCTCGATCGCGATCTCGTCGAGGCCGTCGTCCGTCTCAGCGTGCTCGGTGTGGTGTCGGGGGTCTGGGTCGGTGTCGATGTCGTCCCAGGCCAGAGGTGGGAGCCAGCCGTGTTCCGCGGCGAAGGCTCGGGCGGCGTCAACGACGGCGCGCTGATGGTCGGTGGACTGCGGTGGGCGCAGGTTCCATAGCTGCTCGTAGAGGGCGCTGACCTCCTGCGCGGTCTGCGCGGTGACGGAGCGGCTGAGCATGCTGCGTCGGAGGCCGGCAGAGCTTCGGCCGAGCCTGGCGGCCAGCTCGTCGGGAGGCCAGCCGACGGCGATCAGGGACTGCAGCCGGCGACGAGTGCCCGTGGCGATGACGTGACTGCGCGGCGCCCGGTTGGCCTGGTCGACTCGGATGCGCAAGACCTGGTGGGCGGTCTCGGGCCGGACCCGCCGGATGCGTGGGTTGCCGTTGCGCCCGGGGTCGGCCAGCTCGCGGACGTGGCTGGTAGAGATGCCTGCGAGCACGGCTATCTGCTCGACGCCGATGCCGGCTGCGCGTAGCGCGCGGATGTGCTCGCGCACCGGGGCGGCGTTTACGAACGGCCGCCATCGGCCGAAGGTCTGCGCGCGTTGCACGGCACGGCCGGCCGCGGTGTTGGCGGCAGTGCAGTCGGTGCATCGGCAGCGGTCCTTCACATAGGCGGCACGGGTTCCGTGCACGTGCCGAGCACGCGGATGAGTGCAGTCCCGTCTTACCCGACCCTGGGTGCGCTGGACGCGGCGACGTGCTCGCTCGATGGCCTGCCGGTGCTTCGCACAGGAATGGCGCGCGTGGTGGACGTCGGCGAGGGCGTCGCTGGCGTACGTGCCGCTGTAGCCGCAGGCCGGGCAGGCCCGGGTGGCGCTCATGCCCCGCCCAATGGAGATGCGGCGACCGACTGACCGATGTGGCCACAACCGGGTACGCCGGCCCGGGCGAGGACGTCCTCGATCCAGTCGGTGCGGAGGCAGCCGGCGTCTCCGACGTGGTCGTCGAAGGCCATGGCCGTGAACCGTTGAGCGGTGGCGGCCCACTCCCGGTCCGACAGGGGCCGCTCGAGGTGGGCCTCGACGGTGGGCCGGTCGACGTAGGCGATGCTGGCGCCGATTGCGTCGGCCAGGTCGGTGAGCAGCCGGTGGGTGTCGCCGCCGTAGCTGTCGACGAGGCTCTGCAGCACGCCGCAGCAAGCAGAGGAGACGTGGGACGGTGCCGACGCAAGGCCTGCCCCTGTCCGTCGTCCCGGCTGACCGCACATCCCTGCTCCCGCTGGTGAGTGATCGCTCTCACCGGGAGAAGGCGTTATTCGGAGCCGTTTGGTGACACCCCGCGGAGAATTGAATGCGGCAGGCGCTCAACCAGATGTGTGTCGAAGCTGCGGTCGGGGTGGTTGACGTCAGGCCTTCGAGGTCCGTGAGCGGAGCGCCGGCGCGGGCTCCGGATCCGTCTCGGTCGCAACGACGGGACGTCAGTCGCTGGTATCACGCTGCGTCCCGCAGGAGCCCGTCGAGGAAGGGGTGGAGTCAGTGGTGATGAGTGGAGCCACGGCGGCTCACCAAGGCACCGGGCCGGTGATCGTCACTGGCATCGGGGGCCTGCCACAGGCACTCTTTAGGCACCCAATACTCCCGCAAGCAGCCGCGCGTAACCGTCGCAGCCAACGCTCCCAACCGCTTCTGACCTGCGCGTTCAGCGCGGGTCAACGCGAGCAAACGCCTCAAGATCAAATCGCAGGGTTACTGGTTCAAGTCCAGTCGGGGGAGCAGGCAAGCCTCTGGCCGGCGGAGACGCCGATCAGGGGCTTTTTCCGCAGTCCCGTCACCTGGCAGGCCCCGTGGGGGCACTGGAGCGCCGCCGCTACGGCCTGGCGATCGCCGTGCCGCTCACCGTGGCGAGCTCGGCGGCGACGACCGCCATGTTGGCCTGCCACAGCTCCTCCGGGGTCGGCGGCAGGATCTCCGCCCACATCGGCAGGCAGAAGCCGAGCATCTGTCCGGCGCCGCGGGGTCGGCCGTAGAACCACATGTGGAAGTGCGAGCCACCGTCGCCCCAGCGGGCGACATGGACCCGGCCGATGCCACCGATGGCCTGGATCGCCCGGTCGAGCCGGACGATCATCTGCCCCATTTCGCCGGCCCGCTCGTCGTCGAGGTCGTCCATGTCGAGGTGCTCACGGGTCTCGAGGAACACCTGCACCGGCACCCCTGAGGGCCTGGCTGCGCTGACCCGCCAGTGCTGATCGACCCAGATGTACTCGTCATCGGCAGCGGTACAGGCGGTACAGGGTCCCCCGCCCGGCTCGCCCGTGCGTGGCCGGTCCGTCGGGTACAGCGGCTTGGGCTGTCGCACCCGGAGCTCACCCTCGAACGGGAAGATCGACCACTTCACGAACTCCGGCAACGGCAGCGACGAAGTCTCTGGGTCAGGTGACATCTCGCGATCGTGCCGCACCCCGGGAGATCCACGCTCGCCGGGACGACCTCCCTACCGACGGCCAGGGCGTGCGGATGCCCTGGCGGACGCGGGAAGGTGCCACGACCCCGGTCCAGCGTCGGTCCTCTCCCGCCGAGGGCGCTGTCAGCCGGCGTAGATCTTCTCGACCTCGTCGGCGAATTCCTTCATGACGACCGAGCGCTTCAGCTTCAACGACGGCGTCAGCTGACCGCCTTCCACCGTCCACTCGGTGGGCAGGATCTCGAAGGAGCGGATGGATTCGGCCTTCGACACCCGGCCATTGGCGGTCTCGACGGCGGCCTGGATCTCCGCGACGACCTCCGGGTCGTGTGCCAGTTCGGTCAGTGCCGTGCCCGCCGGGCGCCCCTTGCTCTCCAGCCAGCCGGGGAGCGCTTCGACGTCGAGGGTGATCAGCGCACCGATGAACGGCCGGTTGTCGCCCACGACCATGCACTGGCTGACGAGGGGGTGCGCACGGATCGCATCCTCGAGGACCGCGGGGGAGACGTTCTTGCCGCCCGCGGTGACGATCAGTTCCTTGATCCGGCCGGTGATCCTCACGTAGCCGTCGGCATCGATCTCGCCGACGTCGCCGGTGGCGAACCAGCCATCGCGCATCGTCTCGGCGGTGGCCTTCTCGTTGTTCCAGTAGCCGGGGAACACCTGGGGGCCGCGCACCAGGATCTCCCCGTGCTCGGCGATGCGGACCGCCGAATCCGGTGCCGGGCGGCCGACCGTCCCGACCTTGAGGGCGTCGGGTCCGCTGACGGTGGCCGGGCCGCTGGTCTCGGTGAGCCCGTATCCCTCGAGGATGGTCACGCCGATGCCTCGGAAGAAGTGGCCGAGCCGCTCGCCGAGCGGGGCCCCACCGGACAGCGCGTACCGGACCTCACCGCCCATGGCCGCCCGCAGTTTGCCGTAGACGAGGGCGTCGAACAGCTTGTGCTGCAGGTTCAGGAGCAGGCCGGGGCCCCCGGCGTCCTGTGCCTTCGACCAGGACACCGCGACCCGCTCGGCCCGGTCGAAGATCGCGCCCTTGCCGCCGGCGTGCGCCTTCTGGCGCGCGCCGTTGTAGACCTTCTCGAAGACTCGCGGGACCGCGACGAGGAACGTCGGCTTGAAGGTGTCCAGGTCCGTGAGCAAGTCGGCGAGATCGCTGGTGTGGCCGAGGCGGGCGCCGTTCTGGACGCAGCTGATCTCGATGATCCGCGCGAAGACGTGCGCCAAGGGAAGGAACAGCAGCGAGCTCGCGTCCGTGTCGGTCATCGACGGGATGACGGTGGGTGCCAACTCGGCGACGTAGAGCAGGTTGCCGTGCGTGAGCGCGCAGCCCTTGGGCCGCCCCGTCGTCCCGGAGGTGTAGATGATCGTGGCGAGCGAGTCGACGGACAGCGTCGCCCGCCGCTCGGCCAGCTGTTCCGGTCCGACGCCGTCACCGCGGGCCGACACGGCGTCGAGGTCCCCGGCCTCGATCTGCCAGACCTCGCGGAGGCCGGGCAGCTCCGCGCGCACCGACTCGACGAGCGCCTGGTGGGCCGCGTTCTCGACGACGACCGCCACCGCACCGGAGTCGGAGAGGATCCACTGCGCCTGCTCGGCCGACGACGTCTCGTAGATGGGTACCGGGACGCCGCCGGCGGTCCAGACCGCGTAGTCGCTCAGGGTCCACTCGTAGCGGGTTCTGCTCAGGATGCCGACCCGGTCGCCGGCCTGGACGCCCGCGGCGATCATCCCGCGAGCCAGGTCGGTGACCTGGCTCGCGAACTCTGCGCTGGTCACCGGCGCCCAACGGTCGCCGACCTTGCGGCTGAGGGCGACCCGCTCGGGCGTCCGAGCGGCGTGCTCGGTGACCGCGTCCGGCAGTGCGGCGGTGGGCGGGACGTCGAACGTGGCGGGGCTGGAGTACTCCTGCACGAGCGTCTCCGATCGGCGGCGCGAGCTGTGACCTGGATCGCGAACCTACCGAACATCGGTTGTGCACGTCCGGGCTCCGCGGCATCGTCA
This sequence comes from Candidatus Blastococcus massiliensis AP3, assembly GCF_000582785.1. GTDB lineage: Bacteria > Actinomycetota > Actinomycetes > Mycobacteriales > Geodermatophilaceae > Blastococcus > Blastococcus massiliensis. The sequence continues at coordinate 516,990 of NZ_HG931173.1, read as the reverse complement.
CGAGACCGACATGGTCCGCAGCGCCTGACCGCTGTCCTCACCCTCGGCCTGCTGGCCGCGGCGCAGGGCCGCGGCCAGCAGGCCGGTGACGGGGGTCAGACCACCGTGGTGGCGTACTCGTCCCGGAGCTTGCCCTTCACCATCTTGCCGGTGGGCGTCCGCGGCAGGGCGTCGCGGAAGTGGAACTCCCGCGGGACCTTGAAGCCGGACAGGTGCTCGCGCGCGAACGCGGCGAGCTCGGCGGCCAGCTCCGGATCGCCCACGACACCGGCAGCAGGCTCCACGAAGGCCACCACGCGCTCGCCCATCTCGTCGTCGGGTACGCCGATGACGCCGATGTCGGACACCTTGGGGTGCAGGGTGAAGACGTTCTCGATCTCCTGCGGGTAGATGTTGACCCCACCCGAGATGATCATGAACGTCGAGCGGTCGGTCAGGTAGAGGAACCCGTCCTCGTCCACGTAGCCGAGGTCGCCCACCGTGGTCCAGCCCGGGTGCTCGGGGTGCTGAGCGCTGACGGACTTCTCCTCGTCCCCGTGGTAGCTGAACGGCCGCTCACCGGTCGCGGACGCGAAGTAGACGATCCCGACCTCGCCCGGGCCGAGCTCGCTGCCGTCCGGACCGCAGATGTGCAGCGAGCCCTCGGTGGTGGGGCGGCCCACCGAGCCCGGGTGCTCCAGCCAGGTGGCGGAGTCGATGAACGTCGATCCGGCCGCCTCGGTGGAGGAGTAGTACTCCATGATGATCGGCCCGAGCCAGTCGATCATCGCCCGCTTGACGTCCGGCGGGCACGGCGCGGCCGCGTGGATGACCATCTTCAGCGACGACAGGTCGTAGCTGGTGCGGACCTCCTCCGGCAGCTTGAGCATCCGGACGAAGTGCGTCGGCACCATCTGCGTCTCGGTGATGCCGAACCGCTGGACCGCCTCGAGCACACCCTCGGGGTCGAACTTCTCCATCATGACGACGGTCCCGCCGAGCGACTGGACCGCGGCCATGAACGCCATCGGCGCCGCGTGGTACGCCGGCGCCGGCGACAGGTAGACCGTCTCCTCGGTCATCCCGTAGAGCAGCTGCAGGACCGCCGACATGTTGCTCATCTCGTCCACCTGCTGACCGCTCAGGGGGCGCTTGATCCCCTTCGGCCGCCCGGTGGTGCCGGACGAGTAGAGCATCGTGTCGCCGCGGGGCTGGTCCTCGATCGGCGCGTCGGAGGAGGCGTCCCGCACCGACTCGTAGCTCTCGAAGCCCGCCAGTTCGCCGCCGAAGGCGAGCCGGTGCTGCACGCCCGGGGCCTGCAGCCGCGACGCGAGGTCGGCCAGGTTCGCCGACACGAAGAGCACCCGCGCACCGGAGTTCTCGATGATGTAGTCGGCCTCGGCCGCGGTGAGGTGGCTGTTCGCGAACGTCACGTACAGACCGATGCGCACGCCGGCCCAGTACAGCTCCAGCGCCTCGGGGACGTTGTCGCTGAGCACCACGACGGCGTCGCCGGTCTGCAGGCCGACGGTGTCGCGCAGGAAGTGCGCCGTCCGTCGGCTGTTGTCGTCGAGCTGGCGATAGGTGAGCGACCGGCCCGAGCCGGTCATCACGATCGCGGTCTTCTCCGGCGTCTTCTGCGCCCAGGCTCCGGGATACATGGGTGTCAGACCCCCAGCTTCTCGGCGATGCGGTCCTGCTGGGACGTCGGTCCGCCGAGCAGCACGTTGCCGGTGATCGCATTGCGGTAGAAGAGGTGCGCGTCGTGCTCCCAGGTGAAGCCGATGCCGCCGTGCAGCAGCATCGTCTGCTTGGCCGCCTCGACGTATCCGGTGGAGGCCAGGTGCCGGGCGACGGCCGCGTCGAGCGAGGCCTTCTCACTGCGCGCGGCGAGCGACTCCGACGCCTTCCGGACGGCGGCATCGGTCAGCGCCCAGTCGGTGTAGATGTTGGCCAGCGGGTGCTTGACGCCCTGGTAGATGCCGATCGGCTGGCCGAAGCTGTAGCGGATCTTGGCGAACTCGGTCGTCATGTCCAGGCAGGCCTTGGTGGCGGCGGCCTGCTCGCTGGCAAGCACCAGGTTGGCCACGTCGAGCACCGAGTCCAGGGCGGCCGGAGCGTCCCCGGCGAGCAGTCGTCCCGGCGTCTTCTCCAGGGTGACGGTCGCGAGGCCCTGGGTCAGGTCCAGGCCCTCGACCGGCGCCACGGTGAGACCCGGAGCGTCCTTCTCCACCAGGTAGATCCCGTCGGCCGCGCTGACCAGCAGGACGTCGGCCTCCGCCGCGTTGAGCACGCCGGTCTTGGTGCCGGTGAGCGCCCCGTCGGACACGACGACGGACGAGCGGGCGGGCGTCCAGCCCCGGCCGCCCTCGCTGACGGCGAGCGTGCCGATCGCGGTGCCCTCGGCGAAGCGGGGCAGCCACTCGCGCCGGGCGTCCTCGTCGTCGAGGGTCAGCAGCGTGCCGGCGGCCAGGACGCTGGTCGCCAGCAGCGGCGTCGGCACGAGCCCCGCGCCGAGCGCGCGCACGGCGACCACGAGGTCGGACCACGACGCTCCGGCGCCGCCGTACTCCTCGGGGATGGCCAGGCCGGCGACGCCGAGCTCCTGGCTGAGCCGGCGCCAGATGGCCGGGTCGAAGGAGGCCCCCGACGTGAGCGTCTCCCGGACGGCGGACATCGGCGCCTGGCCGGAGACGAAGCGCGAGACGCTGCTCGCCAGGTCGCGCTGGTCGTCGGTGTCGATGAGGGTCACGTCGCTTGCTCCTCGGGCGGGCGCGGCGGTCACTTGGACAGCTTCAGCTGGTTGAAAGGGATGTTCTTGTCGACGCCGGCGTCCTTGGGCAGGCCCAGGACGCGCTCGGCGATGATGTTGCGCTGGATCTCGTTGGAGCCACCGGCCACCGCGTAGCCCGGAGCGGCCAGGATCGCCCGGGTCAGGGGCAGCGTGTCCGGGGTCTGCAGCGCGAGCTCCTCGGCGAAGATGTCCTGCACGAGGTCGGAGACCCACAGCGGGAAGGTGGCGCCGGCGAGCTTGGCCGCCGATCCGCGCGCGCCGATCGGCACGCCGGCCTTCGCTTCCTGGTGCAGCACCGAGGCGTACGTGCGCATGGCGCTCTCCCTCGCGTACACCTGGGCCAGGGTCCGGCGCACCGACGGGTCCGAGTCCAGACCCCGTGCGCGGACCAGCTCGACCAGCGCGTCGTAGCCCAGCGGGTTGGAGCGCCCGCGCACACCGGTGCCGATCGTGACCCGCTCGTAGCGCAGCATCGCCACGGCCACGGCCCAGCCGTTGTTCACCTCGCCGATGACCGCGTCGTCGGGGACGTGCACGTCATCGAAGAAGACCTCGTTGAACGGCGCGTCGCCGGTGGCCACGACCAGCGGGCGCACGGTGACACCGGGGTGGTGCAGGTCGACGATGAACATCGTGATGCCCTGGTGCTTGGGCCGCGTCGGGTCGGTGCGGACCAGCACGGCGCCGAAGTCGCTGTACTGCGCGCCCGACGTCCACACCTTCTGGCCGTTGATCAGCCAGCCGTCCTCGACCTTCGTCGCGGAGGTCTGCAGGCTGGCGACGTCCGACCCGCCGCTGGGCTCGGAGAACAGCTGGCTCCAGATCTCGTCGCCCTTGAGCATCGGCTCGATGTGGCGCTTCTTCTGCGCCTCGGTGCCGAACTCGAGCAGCACCGGCGCGGGCATGCCGAGCCCGATGACGAACGGGCCGACCGGCAGCCGGAAGTCGGCGGCCACCTCGTTGAACGCCAGCTGCTCCGCGGTGCCGAGTCCCTGGCCGCCGTACTCCTTCGGCCAGGTAATGCCCGCGAGGCCGGCCTCCCACAGGCCCTTCTGGAAGGCCTTGGACTCCTCGAGCGTCGCGCCACCGCCGCCCGGTTCGTTCTCGTCGAACGGCTTGGCGTTCTGCTGGAGCCAGGCCAGGGCCTTGGCCCGGAACTCTTCGGTCGACATGCTGGTGGCGCCTTCCTGCGGGATTGATAGAACGCGTTCTACCTGCGGGGTTGTGGTCATCGTCATACCGGCTCCGAGGGCTGTCAAGGAGCCCGCGGTGGAGGTCAGGTGAGGAGCTTCTCGGCGGCGAGTCGGATGCGCTGGACCGCAGCGTCGGCGGTCAGCCGGCCGTTGAGCCAGTCGATCGTGCCGCTGATCCACAGCGACTCGACCATCTGGAGGGCGAGGCGCTGCGCCGCCGTCACCCGGTGGCCGCGGCCCCACGCGGCACGGGCGGCCATGTCGACGAACGTGTACTCGGTGCCGGTCGGCGCCGGTTGCGTCGCCTCGTGGGCGCCGAACGGGGCCGGCGACTGGCGGACGGACAGGGCGGCGTGGGCGAAGCCGGGGTCGTTGCGCATCGCCTGGAAAGCGCGGGCGAAGACCTCACCCGCCCGCCGCTCCGGCGTCGCGGCCCGGGGCGGGCGGGTGTGGACGTCGTCGCTGAGCTTGCCCATCTCGTACCGCACGGCCGCGAGCAGCAGCTCGTTCTTGGACGGGTAGTAGCGGTAGAGCGTCGCCAGGGCGACGCCGGCTATCCGCGCCACCTCGCGCATCTGGACCGCCTCGTACCCGCCCTGCCCGGCGAGCTCGATCGCCGCCCGGATCATGCGGTCGGTGCGGGCCGCCTGGGCCTCCGACGTGCGCCCGGACAGACGCTCCTCCACCTGCTCGGTCATGGCCGGCGGTTGCCGAGGACGAGGCTGCCGGCGGCGGCGAAGAACATGCCGACGCCCTGCACGAAGCTGATCCCGACCCCGGGCACCTGCTCGACGGCCTCGCCCCGGAGCTGACGGACCGCCTCCTGGATGGCGAACATGCCGTACATGCCGGTGTGGGTGTAGGAGAGCCCGCCGCCGTTGGTGTTCATGGGCAGGCTGCCGCCCTTGCCGGTGTGCCCGTCGGCGATGAAGTCGCGCGACTCGCCCCGCCCGACGAAGCCGAGGTCCTCGAGCATGTAGAGGGGGAGGTGCGCGAAGGCGTCGTAGGCCATGAGGTGGTCGACGTCGGCGTGCGTGATGCCCGCCGTCGCGAAGGCCTCGGCGCTCGCACGACGGAACGCCTCGAAGGACCCGGGATCGGCCATCTGCGAGACCATCGGGGCCTCGGCGGACTCACCCGAGCCGAGCAGGTACACGGCCCGGTCGGCGGCCGGCAGGTCCGCCGCCCGCTCGGCGCTCATGAGCACGAGCGCGCCACCGCCGTCGGTGACCACGCAGCACATGTCCTTGGTGAACGGCCAGGCGATCGGCGGCTGGTCGAGGACCGCCTCCACCGTGGTCGGCGTCCGGCGGGACGCCCGCGGGTTGTTCACCGCCCACGCGCGCTGGGCGACGACGACCTGCGCCAGCGCCTCCCGTTCGAGGCCCCGCTCCTGCAGGAAGGCCAGCGCCGGCACCGTGAAGGTCGAGTACGGGGTCTGCGCGCCGTAGACGGCCTCGAACTGACCCTGTGCCGACGACGGGTTCGGGCCGCGGGGCCCCACGCCGACGCGTGACCGCCCCGACTCCCCGTGCGTCACCAGGACGACGTCGGCAGCCCCCGCTGCGATGGCCGCGGCGGCGTGGCGGACGTGCAGCATGAAGCTGCAGCCGCCGACCATCGTGCCGTCCAGCCAGCGCGGGGTGATGCCGAGGTGGTGGGAGACCTCCATCGCCAGCGGGCCGGCGGTCGCGATCCCGTCGACGTCCTTGGCCGTGAGCCCGGCGTCGGCGAGGGCGTTCCGGGCGGCGTCGGCGTGCAGGTTGAGCATCGAGACGCCGGGCAGGCTGCCGATCTCCGTGGTCTCGGCCGCGCCGACGATCGCGATGTCACCGCCGTGCATCGAGGTCATCGGGCCGCCTCCGCCGGGGTGAACACGGGGATGGCGTGCTCGCCGCGTTGCTCGAACGTCACGCGCAAGGGCATCCCGAGCGGCAGGTTCGCAGGCTCCGGCTCGACCCCGACGACGTTGGACATCATCCGGGGGCCCTCCTCGAGCTGGACGAGGGCGATGACCAGCGGCCCCTCCGACGGCGGCAGCGGCCGGTGGTTGATGACGTAGGAGACGAGGGTGGCCCGGCCGCTGGTGGTCCTCCACTCGACGTCCGCCGAGCCGCACCGCGGGCAGAACGGCCGCGGGTAGAAGTAGTGCTCGGTGCAGCCGGTGCACTGCTGGATGCGGAGCTCGCCGGCCGCCGCACCGTCCCAGTACGGGGCGGTGTCGGGCGTGGGAACGGGTGTCGGCCCGGGCATCGGCCGTCCTTTCGACGAGCGCAAAGAGAACAAGTTCTGCCGAAGCATCCGGGCTCGTGTCGCGGGCTGTCAATCGCCCGGAGGCACCCTTGTGGCCGCCGTCACGAAGTAGTAGAACGTGTTCTCATGAGCCGCACACTCGACGGCAGGGTCGTCATCGTCACCGGGGCCGGTCGGGGCATCGGTGCCTCCATCAGCCGGCTGTTCGCGCAGCAGGGCGCGAAGCTGGTCGTCAACGACCTCGGCGCCGGCCCCGACGGCACGGGGGGCGACGACGGCCCGGCACGCGACATCGCCGACGAGATCGTGCGGGGCGGGGCAGAGGCCGTCAGCGACGGCGGCGACATCGCCGACACCGCGACCGGCAAGCGACTGGTCGACCTGGCGCTCGACACCTACGGCAAGCTCGACGTCGTCGTCAACGTGGCCGGGATCCTCCGCGACAAGATGATTTTCAACCTGGACGACGAGGACTGGGACGCGGTGATCCGCGTCCACCTGCGCGGGCACTTCAGCACCATCAAGCCGGCCGCCGCCTACTGGCGTCAGCAGCGCAACCCGGACGGGCACTTCCGGATCATCAACTTCACCTCGGACTCGGCCCTGCAGGGCTCACCGGGTCAGCCCAACTACGCGGCGGCGAAGATGGGCATCATCGGCCTGACCGCCTCGGTGGCCAACGCGCTGGGGCGGTACGGCGTGACCGCAAACGCCATCGCGCCCGGGGCGGCCACCCGCCTGACCGCGACCATCCCGCAGGAGAAGCGGCTCAGCGGGGACCGGCCGGCAGAGGACGATTCCAGGTCGCCGGACAACATCGCGCCGCTCGTCAGCTACCTGGCGAGCGAGGCCTCGGACTGGATCTCCGGGCGCACTCTCGGCGCGGCCGGCTACGGCGTGACGCTGTGGAACAACCCCGAGGTCCGGGCCTCGATCTCCTCCGACGGGCCGTGGGATCTCGAGGACCTCGGGCAGCAGATGGAGAAGGAGTTCCGCCCCCTGGCCGAGGGGCTGCACCCGTCGATCTTCATGCGCCAGGTCCCGAAGTAGCCGGCGCGGCGCACCCGGCGGAAGGTCAGCCCCAGGCGCTGGGGTCACCGGGCGCCGGAGGGTTCATCCGGGCCTTCATCCGCACGGTGGGCAGCGGCGGAGCCGGCAGGTGCTGCACCTCGCCGCCGTACCCCTCGACCTGCCCGAACCGGGCGGAGCCGGCCTCCCACTCCGCGCGGTAGCCGGCGATCTCCTCGTGGGTGCGGCCGATGAAGTTCCACCACATCACCACCGGCTCGCGGAACGGTTCGCCGCCGAGCAGCATCACCCGCGCCGGCCGGTCCCCGGGGTTGCGGGTGCTCAGCTGCGCGGAACCCGGGGGCAGGTAGCCGAGCTCCGCCCGGGCCAGCTCGACGTCGCCGAAGACGACGGGACCCTCGTCCACGAGCACCCCGTGCTCGAAGTCGGGGGAGACGTCGAGGACGACCGTCGCCGAGGGCTCGAGCACCAGTTCCGCCCCGAGCAGCGGGCTGTGGGTGGGCACCGGCGAGGTGTGTCCGGCCAGCGTCCCCAGCAGCACCCGGGCGGTGGCGCCGTCGAGCTGCAGCACCTCCGGCACGTGGTGGACGAACGACCGCGGGGCGTGCCGGGCCGACTCGGGCAGCGCCGTCCAGAGCTGGACACCGTGCAGCGTGCCGCAGTCCGGCGTGGACACCTCCGAGTGCGCGACGCCGGAGCCGCCGGTCATCAGGTTGAGCTCGCCGGGGCGCACGATCTCGTGGGCGCCGGTGGTGTCGCGGTGCTCGATCTCGCCGCTGAACAACCAGCTGACCGTCTGCAGGCCGGTGTGCGGATGCGGGGGCACGTCCATCCCGCCGGTGTGCGCGACGTCGTCCGGGCCGTAGTGATCGGCGAAGCACCAGGCACCGATGAGCGACCGCGCCCGCTGCGGCAGGGTGCGGCGCACGGTCATGGCGCGCGGCCCACCCAGCGGAACATCACGACTGGTGATCACCTGGACGTCGCTCACCCGGAGCAGCCTGGCACATCGGGCCGGGCCGGGGCGGGCATCAGCCGCCGAACTCGCGCACGGGAAGTCCCCGGACCCCGACCGCCGCCCGGAACAGCGAGCCGGCCAGTGGATCGGCGCCGGGAGGCAGGTTCTCCCGGGACGTGGTGATGAACAACTGGTCGAGGTCGGCGCCGCCGAACGTGCAGGCGGTGACCATGCCGACGGGCACCTCCACCACCTCGTCGTGCACGCCCGCGGCGGAGAAGTGCCACACCTCGCCGCGGTCGGCGAGGGCCACCCAGATCCCGCCGTGCTCGTCCACGGTGAGTCCGTCGGGCAGGCCGCCATCGGGGACCTCCGCGAACGTCCGCCGGCCGTGCAGCCCGCGGTCGCGGTCGTAGTCGAAGACGTCGATCCGATGGGTCGCGGTGTCGACGTAGTAGGCGCGGGAGCCGTCCGGGCTCCAGTCCAGCCCGTTCGACACGGTGACGCCCCCGACGACGGCGGTCGTGGTGCCGTCGGGGTCCAGCCGGTGGAGCGTGGCGGCGCCCGGACGCTGGTCGTAGGCCATCGAGCCGCAGTAGAAGCGGCCGTCGGGATCGCAGCCCCCGTCGTTCATCCGGATCCGCTCGTCGTCCCAGACCGGAGAGAGCAGGGTGAGCTCGCCGTCGGCGTCCTCCAGGGCGAAGCCCCGCTCGATCCCGAGGACCGCGCCACCTGCCCGGCGGGGCCGGATCGCGGCGACGACGTCGCTGACGTGCCTGCGGTCCACCGAGCCGTCCTCGGCCAGGGACAGCACGTCGCCCGCCAGCATGTCCACCCAGCGCAGCCCGCCCCAGGAGGGCGACCACACCGGTCCCTCCCCGTGGTACGCCACCGGGTCGGTCACCTGCTCCGCATGCATCCCGGCTCCATGCCCTCGCCGTCGTCGTGGGCAAACGAGGTCCCGGTGACGCGTGCGGCAGACTTCCGCATGTGCTGCTCCGCCGTCCACGCCGCGTCTTCGTGCTCGGTGGGGCGCGCTCGGGCAAGTCCTCGTACGCCGAGCAACTGTTGACGGGGGAGCGGACCGTCGACTACGTCGCCTGCGGAGCACGGCCGGACGACGACGATCCCGAGTGGGCCGATCGCGTCGCGCTGCACCGGGAGCGCCGGCCGGCGTCCTGGCGCACGGTCGAGACGCTCGACCTGCCCGACGTCCTGGACCGCTCCGGCCCGCCGGTCCTCGTCGACTGCCTGACCACGTGGCTGGCCGGGACGATGGACGAGTGCGGGGTGTGGGCGGAGACGCCGGGCGCCGACGGGCGGCTGGCCGCTGCTGTCGACGGGCTGGTGACCGCGTGGTCCGGCACTCGCCGCCGGGTGGTGGCGGTCAGCAACGAGGTGGGCAGCGGCATCGTGCCGGCCACCCCCTCGGGACGGCGGTTCCGCGACGAGCTCGGCGTCCTCAACACCCGCGTCGCGGCGCACTCGCAGCGGGTGTGGCTGGTCACCGCGGGGCTGCCGCAGCGGCTGCGCTGACCGGCCCTGCCGGAGGTTCCCTCCCGGAGCAGGGTTAGCGCGCGGTGTCGGGGGACAGTCACCGCTGCATGCGAGCGATGACGTACCGCGGCCCGTACAAGATCCGGGTCGAGGACAAGCCGATGCCGGTCATCGAGCACCCGAACGACGCCGTCGTCCGGGTCACGCTGGCGGCGATCTGCGGCTCGGACCTGCACCTCTACCACGGCCTCATGCCGGACACCCGGGTCGGGCACACCTTCGGCCACGAGTTCATCGGCGTCGTCGAGCAGGTGGGCTCCTCCGTGCAGAACCTGCAGGTCGGGGACCGCGTCATGGTGCCGTTCAACATCTTCTGCGGCTCGTGCTGGTTCTGCGCCCGGGGTCTGTACTCCAACTGCCACAACGTGAACCCCAACGCCACGGCGGTCGGCGCCATCTACGGCTACTCGCACACCACCGGTGGCTACGACGGCGGGCAGGCGGAGTTCGTGCGGGTGCCCTTCGCGGACGTCGGCCCGGTGAAGATCCCCGAGTGGATGAGCGACGAGGACGCCGTCCTGCTCACCGACGCGACGGCGACCGGCTACTTCGGCGCCCAGCTCGGCGACATCGCCGAGGGCGACACCGTGGTCGTGTTCGGGGCCGGCCCGGTGGGGCTGGTCGCGGCGCAGTCCTCCTGGCTGATGGGCGCCGGCCGGGTTCTCGTCGTCGACCACCTGGACTACCGGCTGGAGAAGGCGCGCGAGTTCGCCCACGCCGAGACGCTGAACTTCGCCGAATACGACGACATCGTCGTCGAACTGAAGAAGCAGACCGACTTCCTGGGCGCCGACGTCGCCATCGAGTGCGTGGGCGCCGAGGCGGACGGCAACCTGTTGCAGCACGTGACCGGCGCCAAGCTGAAGCTGCAGGGTGGCTCGGCGGTCGCGCTGAACTGGGCGATCGACGGGGTGCGCAAGGGCGGGACCGTCTCGGTGATGGGCGCCTACGGGCCGATCCCGAACGCGGTCAAGTTCGGTGACGCACTGAACAAGGGGCTCACGCTGCGCATGAACCAGTGCCCGGTGAAGCGGCAGTGGCCCCGGCTGTTCGAGCACGTGCGCAACGGCTACCTCAAGCCCGCCGACATGGTCACGCACCGGTTCCCGCTCGAGGAGATCGCCGACGCCTACCACGTGTTCTCCAACAAGCTCGACGGCTGCATCAAGCCGCTGATCCTGCCCAGCGCGGCCTGAGGGAGCGACGATGACCGAGCCCGGCATCCCGAGCGCGTACGTCAGGGACAAGCGGACGACCCGCGAGACCCCAGAGCAACTACGGGCCCGCATCCCCGGATGGGGCGTCGACCTCGACCCGGCGGACCGCCCCTCGCACCCGAAGCTGCACTACGCACCGGAGACGACCGGCGCCCACTGGGACTTCCCCGAGCGGCAGCCGGAGAAGTGGCCGCGGGAACGGTCGATCGAGCACGCGTTCGTCACCCCGGTGTTCGGGACGGGGCAGCCCCCGAAGGGCCTCTCCGGGGCGATCCGGAGGCTCTCCTACGCGCGGTTCAGCGAGGGGCGCCTGGCGCACTGGCTGCTGCTCGTCCTCGGCGACCGGGTGGACGCGATGGAGGAGCACCTGCGTTCCTTCGCCACCACCAGGCCGGACAACCCGATCACCGAGACCGGCGTGCGAGCGGAGTTCACCCACGGTGGCCTGCGCTCGCGGAAGGGCCGGGTGGACGCCCGACACCATCTGGTCGATCCGGTCATCGTCGCCGGGCCGTGGGTGGCCGGTGCCGGTGCGGCCGTCCTCGGGGTGCGGAAGCTGGCGCGGCGCCTGGGTCGTTGACGATGGTGCGCTGAGCCGGTCAGCCCTCCGGCGGGAAGAGCGCGCCCAGGCCGAACCGGGTGGGCCGGCGGAACGGCTGCCACTCGTGCCGGGGCTGGGCGAGCCGGTCGGCGATCACCCAGAGCACGGCCGGGTCGTGGCCCATGCCGAGGTGGCTGGCGTGCACGGCCACGTTCTCGCTCCGCGGGCCGGGCTCCTGGCGGCACGCCCGCCAGTCGACGACGCCGTCCCACCGCGAGTAGACGGCGGTGCTGGGCACGGGCAGGGGGCCGGCCAGGGAGCCCCGGGCGGTCGAGCGGCGCTGCGTCGTCCGTGCATTCGGCGCGTGCTGGGAGGAGTAGCGCCGGTACACCCGCGCGGCGGCGGTGTCGTCGACGTTCCCGCTGCCGAACGGTGAGCCCAGCGAGATGACCTGGCGCACCTGCCGCGGAACCCGCCGCGCCAGGGTGCGGGCGTAGATCCCGCCGAGGCTCTGGCCGACGATGCTGACCGCCGTCCCGTGCTCCGCGGCCAGCCGGTCGAGCAGGCGGGGGAGGGCGTCGACGATCTCTTGCGTCGGGCCCCGGTTGCGGCCCAGTTCCCACCCGACGACCGGGTAGCCGAGCCGCCGGAGCCAGATGCGCAGCACCCGGGTCGAGGTGTCCGAGGCCATCAGTCCGGGGAGCACGAGGACCGGGTGCGGCTCCCCGCGCGGGGCGAGCTGGAGCAGTGGGAGGCCGGCGGCGAACGCGCCGGCGCTGGCCAGCGCCCGCACGGGCTCGGTGGCGGCCAGCAGACCCGGACGACGACGTCGTCGCGGCGGCACCGCGGAGCGTTCGGTCACGGCGTCAGTCGGCCGACGGCGGGAGCAGGCGAGGTGCGAAGACCTCGTCGATCGGGCGAGGGCCGACGTACTGGCGGCACGTGCAGGGCACCCAGCTGTGCCCGGCCCAGCGGCCGCGCTTGTCGTAGCTGTCGCGCTTGAGCTCGGCGTAGCAGGTGTTCGTGTCGCGGTCGTGCTGGCTGAGCGGGTGGCCGCAGCCGCACACCGGGGCCACCGGGGGAGGCGGGGCAGGCCGTCTGCGGCCGAGCCGGCCCGCGACGAAACCGGAGGCGAGCAGCGCGCCACCGACGAGCAGTGTCAGCGGATCCACGTGCGCACTCCCTTCGCCGGCCGCTCCGACGGTAGCGCGGCGGTGCCACTGCGCGCCCGCGATCCTGCCCTGGCGCCGGGGCGGACGGACCGGAGCCGAATTCGCCCTCGTACGGGGGTTGACCAGTTGTGAAGCCGGGCACACAAGGTTTCGTGGACACGTACGCCGTCGGCTTCGCCCGCCCGGACCGCTGGTCCGGCGGGGAGCCGGCCGAGGAACAGCACCCCTGGCACGCCGTGGAGGCGCACCGCGCACCCGCCGAGCTCGACGGGGAGATCGAACTGGCCATCTGCGGGGCGATCGTGCAGATCTGGGGATCCCAGCGCTGGGAGCGGGTGGGCGCCGGGCGCACCGCCTGCCCCACGTGTGCGCGGCTGACCGCCGTCGGCAGGACCCTCACCTCCGCCCGCTGACGCAGGCGTCGCCGATCAGCTCGGCTTCCGGCCGCTGATCGCCGACAGGCCGGTGATCTCCCGGCCGACGATGAGCGCCTGCACCGAATCGGTTCCCTCGAACGTGAACACGGCCTCCATGTCGGCGTGGTGGCGGGCGACGTGGTGCTCGATGAGGATTCCGTCGCCGCCGAGGATGTCGCGCGCGTCGGCGACGATCGCCCGGGCCTTGGCCGCGTGGTTCATCTTCGCCAGGGAGGCCATCGCGGCGGTCATCCTGCCCGCGTCGGCCAGCCGCGACAGCCGCCAGCACATGAGCTGCATGGAGGTGATCTCGGCCAGCATGCGGGCCAGCTTGTCCTGCACCAGCTGGAAGCCGGCGATCGGCTGGCCGAACTGGACGCGCTGCATCGCGTGCGCGAGGGCCAGTTCGTACACGGCGGTCGCCAGGCCGAGCGCCCGCCACGCCACGGTGTAGCGGGTGCGGTCGAGCACCTGGGAGACGTCCTTGAACGAGTGGCAGTTGGCCAGCTTGTTCTCCGCCGGCACCCGGACGTCGGTCAGCGTGATCTCGGCCTGCCAGACCGCCCGCAGCGCGGTCTTGCCGGTCATCACCGTCGCCTCGTAGCCGGGAGTCCCCTTGTCGACGACGTACCCGCCGACGGCGCCGTCCTCGCCGCGCGCCCAGATGATGACGTGATCGGCGATCGACCCGTTGCCGATCCACTTCTTCTGACCGTTCAGCACGTAGGAGTCGCCGTCCCGTCGCGCGGAGGTCTCCAGGCCGACGGCGTCCGAGCCGTGCTGGGGCTCGGTGAGCCCGAAGGCCCCGATCGTCTCCAGCCGCGCCATCGCCGGCAGCCACCGCTCGCGCTGTTCCTCGTCGCCGAGCAGGGCGATGGACTGCATCGCGAGGAAGCTGTGCACCCCGTTGAACGTGCCGACGCTGCCGTCGGCGCGGGCGAGCTCGGCGGCCACGAGTCCGGCCGACACCGCGCTCATGCCCGGACAGCCGTAGCCCTCGATCGTCCCGCCGACGATCCCGAGCCCGGCGAGCTTGGGCACGATCTCGAAGGGGAACTCGGCGCGGTCCCAGTACTCGTTGATGTGCGGGGTGACCTCGGTGGCGCAGAAGGCCCGCACCCGGTCGCGGATCTCGATCTCCTCGGGCTCGAGGAGATCGTCGAGGGCGTAGAAGTCGGTGCTCGGCTCGCTCACGAGCCGGACGCTACGACGCCGCGGGGCAGGCCGCTCGGTGTGCGGATCGGAATCGCCCCCGAGGCGACGTGGGGCACGGCCGGACTAGTCCAGGTCCCCGACGTCGTCCACCTCGAAGAACTCGCCCAGGACGAGGGCCACTCCGATCAGGAGGACCAGCAGCAGGATCACGGTGACGACGACCGGGACGACGACCCAGCGGCGCTTGAACCGCCGACCACGCGGTGGCGGGGGCGCGAGGACGGGCATCGGCGGCGCCGGGGCGGATTCGGCCTTGCGGTCGCGGCGCCGGTCGGCCGCGTCGCGCACCTGCTCCCGCGCGCCGCGGGCCACCGAACCCAGCAGGGAGCGGGAGGCCGACGCCAGAGCCAGCAGGTCGGCGGCGTCGATCCGTTCCACGGAGTTCCCGGCAATCCGTCCCGGCGGCGGTGGAGGTGGCGGCGCCGGCGCCGGGGCCGCGGCCGGCGCCGGGGCGCGCCCGTCGACCACAGCGCGGAGCTGTGACCGGGCGGTGGCGGCGGTGGTGCGCTGCGCGGGGTCCTTGGTCAGCAGGCCCAGCAGCACCGGTCCGAGGGCGCCGGCGCGCAGCATCGGCGCCGGATGCTCGGAGACGACGCTCATCAGGGTGGGCCAGGCGTCGCCGCGGTCGAACGGCGGGCGACCCTCCACGGCGGCGTAGAGCGTCGCGCCGAGGGACCACAGGTCGACGGGTGGCCGAGGCTCCGCGCCGTTGACCCGCTCGGGCGCCATGTACGACGGACTGCCGATGAGAGCGCCCTGCGTGGTGAGGCTGGAGTCACCCGTCGTCGTCGCGATACCGAAGTCCGTGAGGCACCCCGAGCCGTCCGGCCCCACGAGCACGTTGGCCGGCTTGACGTCGCGGTGCACGATGCCGATGGCATGGGCGGCCCCGAGGGCGTCGAGCACGTCCAGCCCGATGCGGGCGACGTCGGCCGGAGGGAGCGCGCCGCGCTCCTCGACGATCTCCTGCAGGCTGCGCGCCTGCACGTGCTTCATGACCAGCCACGGCTTGCCGCCCTCCTCGACGACGTCGTAGACGGTCGCGACGTGCGGGTGTTCCAGGCGGCCGGCGGCGCGCGCCTCGCGCATGGTGCGCTCGCGCAGGAGGGCCCGTTCCTCCTCGGTGACGTGGATGGAGAAGGTCACCTCCTTGACGGCCACCTGCCGCTCGAGGACGAGATCGGTGGCCAGCCAGACGGTGCCCATGCCTCCCTGGCCGAGCATCTCGCCGAGCGCGTAGCGGCCCGCCACGACGCGGGGCGGTGGTCCGGTGTCAGCGCTCACGGGGGCCCCTTACCCGAACCAGGTGCTCAGGACGCGTGCGGGGCGCGAACGAGTGCGCTGTGGACAGGCTCCGGCCGTCCCCAGGCAGGCGGTGATCCGACCGCGTGCCGTGCCGTATCCACATAGGCTCCCCGGCGTCCGAGCGGGAGGGAGTGGCGATGGGGCTGTACGGCGATCCCGCTGCCCTGGACGCGCTCGCCGCCGAGCTCGACCAGCGCGCCCGGCAGGTGCGCGCGGCCGGTGAGGAGCACCGCGCCCAGGCCCATCGCGCCCGCTGGGTCTCCGATGCCGCGTCCGCCTACCGGCGGCAGCTGGCAGCCGACTGCGCGACGGTCGACGCCGCGGCGGACCAGCTGGAGGCGGCCGCGGACCTGCTGCGCCGGCACGCCGACGATGTGCGCGAGCGGCTCGCCGCGGTCGCCCGCGCCGAGCAGGCCGTCCGTGGATGGCTCTCCGAGCAGGTCCAGCGCGGTGGAGAGGAGCTCGAGGACGTCGGCGACCTGCTCGGCGCGCTGCCGGAGGCCGGCGCGGACGCCTGGCGCGGGCTCGCCGGGCAGCTGAGCAGGAGGGGGCTGTGGTGAGCGCACCGACCGGAGGCCCGCTGCCGTCCCTGCGCGTCGGACGCCCGTCGACGGAGGCGCGGCCTGCCCGGCGGTTGGTCCTGAGCGCCGCGGAGTGGACGGTGCTGGCCGACGGGCGCCTGCCCGACGCGCCCCCCGGCTTCGGGCCGGCGGAGATCGAGCGGGTGGACGCGGGGGCCGCGGTGGCCGCACTGGTCGAGCGTGGAGTGATCACCCCGGACGCGGAGCCGGTGCCGGCGGTGGCCGCGCAGCTGGTGGTGCTGCGTCGGCCGGCGGTGACCGTGCGACTGGACGTGGACGGGCGTGGCGGTGCCCGGCGAACGTGGATCGCCGTGGGCTCCGGTGTCGTGGTCAGCGTGCTGACGGCTGTCGACGGCGGCGTCGAGCTGTCCGTGGCTCCGGCGGTGCGGCTGGGCGAGGAGCTGGCCCGGGCGGTGCCCGACGCCGCCTCGGTCACCGGCGCGGGGGAGGAGTCCGCCGGATCCCGGCCACCGGCGGGGCGCGTTCCGTGGGTGGTGCTCGCCGACGAGCCGGACGCGCACCGCGCGGCCGACGCCGACGACCTGGCGCTGGTCCAGGACCTGGAGCGGCGGACGGCCGGCTCGCTGACCTGCCTGGTCCTCGGGCGCACGGGGGAGCAGGTGGGGGCGGGGCAGGTCTCCTGGCTCGCGACCGACGCGGGCTGGGTCGGACTGCGGCCGCGCCCGGACGGCTCGCCGCAGCGGATGGTCGACCTGGTGCCCGTGGAACCCGCCGACCTCGGCACCTGGCTGGCGCCCACCCTCGCCGCGCTGCTGGAGGGCTCCGATGAGCAGTCCTGAGCTCGCGGTCAGCGGCGGCGCCGGAGGCATCGAGGCGGAGCTCGCCGACCTGCGAACGCTGGCCCGCAGCAGTGCGGACCTGGCCGAGCTGCTCGCCTCCACCGGCGTCAGCTGCCACGGGGTGCTGGTCGACCCGGACGTCCTGGCCTCGGCGCTGCTCGACCCGGTGGGCACGGCGCGCTTCCAGGCGGCGCTGCTCGAGGCGCTCGACGGACCGCGCGGGCTGACCGTCCTGGCGCTGACCTTCACCGCCCGGGCCGTCACGCTGGAGGCCGCGGCCGCCGCGTACGAGGCCGCCGACGCAGCCCTGGCCGAACTGGCAGACGGGCTGCACTGGGCGGCGGGTTACCTCGCGCCGGTCACCGTGCCGGCCCTGCTGCTGGGACTCCTCGGCGCCGCCGCGCACGACCCGGTGGGTGCGACCCTCGAGGTCGCGACCTTCCTGGACGACCCGGAGCGCTGGCTCACCGAGCACCCCGGGTTGGTCGACGCCGCGGCCAACGCCGCACCCGGCCTCGCCGGCCTGGTGGGCACGCTGGTGCCCGGGCTCCCGTGGCTGGGCGGCAGCGACGTCCGCGCCGCGGCCGCCCGGCTGGGGCGGCTCTGGCCCGACGGGAGCCCCGTCGTCACCACGCTCCCGGACGACACGGACCTCGACGTCGTCGCCCCGCCGCGGGGGATCGCCGACCTGATGCGGGGCCTCGACGCGCGCAACGGCAAGGGAGCGACCGCGGGGGAGGACCAGATCGGCGTGCGGGTGCTCACCCGGGCCGACGGCACGAGGGCCTACATCGTCGACATCCCCGGCACGCAGGACTGGACCATGCCCGGCGGCGGCGTCAACCCGGCCACCAACGATCTGGGCACCAACGTGCGGGTGCTCGGGGGTGACGTGACGACCCGGCAGGCGGCGATCGCCGAGGCGCTGCGGCGGGCGGGGGCGTCGTCGACCGACCCGGTGATGCTGGTCGGCCACAGCCAGGGCGGCATGGTCGCCGCGCAGGCGGCGCACGACGCCGGCACCGCCGACTTCGACTTCAACGTGACCAACGTGGTCACGGCCGGCTCACCGGTGGCCCGTGCGGGCATCCCCGACTCGGTGCAGGTGCTGGCCCTGGAGAACGCGACCGACGTCGTCCCGCACCTCGACGGGCGCGACAACGACGACGACGCCAACGTCACCACGGTGACCTTCGACCTCCAGAACGGGGACGTCGGACGCAACCACAGCATCCGCGACGCCTACCGGATCGGCGCCCAGGCCGTGGACCAGAGCGAGGACCCCTCGATCGCCGCGTACCGGGCGAGTGCCGACGCGTTCCTGGTCCGGCCGGGCGAGGAGGTCACCGTGGTGGCGCACGTCTACGCGATCGGCCGGAAGTGAGCGACCATGCCCGTGGCCCCGCGCCTGCTGAGCGGAGTCGTCCTGTCGGCGACGCTGCTGCTCGTGACGGCTTGCGCGGACGAGGAGCCGGACCGGCCTGGGCCGTCGAACGAGGAGATCGCCGCCGAGATCGAGGAGACGCTCGCGGCGCGCGAGGACGTCGCCGAGGCGGAGGTCGACTACCTCGACGAGTTCTCGAATCCGTCGACGGTGACCGCGCGGATCACCGTGGCGCCCGGCGCCGACGCGCAGGCGCTCTCGGAGGAAGGCTCGCGACTGATCTGGGAGAGCGACCTCGATCCGCTGACCTCGTTCGCCGTGTACGTGAACGACCCGGTGGAACCGCTGGCCGGTGTCAGCCGCGTGGTCAGCTTCGGCCAGGAGTCCGAGCGGGCACCGCTGGAGGAGAAGTACGGCCCCCGGCCGGACTGACCAGACCGGACCGACTAGGAGCGACCCTCTGCGTCGCCCTCGGCCTCGCTCTGCTCCTCCAACTCGGCGGCCTGTTCCGGGGTCTCCATCTCCAGGGCGATGTCGCGCGGCTGCGGGGTGTCGTTCTCAGGCGTGGTCATCATGACTGCAGCTTCGCCCGAGTCGGCTCTCCTCGCCTCCCGAGAGCTCCGGCGCCCTGAACGCAGCCCTGGCCTGGTCTTTCCCGGTTGCGGTTCTGCATCGTCCAGGCGTTCCGGTGGGGCGGCGCGGTAGAACTGGTGCCCGGCGACTGCGGAGGTCCGATGTCCCGTCGAGGTACGCGCCTGCTCACGCTGGGGTTCTCTGCCTGTGTGCTCGCCCTGGTGACGGCGTGCGGTGGGGACGGGAACGCCGCGGAGGACGAGGCCCGCCCCAGCGCGCCCCCGGACTTCGACGCGACCTTCGAGGTCGAGCTGCCGATGGAGCTGGTCGCGGGCGAGGGGCAGGCGTGGGTCCTGACCGGTAACGAGGACGAGGACGGTGCGGCGCTGTCCCGGGTCGATCACACCGGCGAGGTGACCGAGCTCGTCAGCCTGACCGGACAGTCGCACGACATCGCGGCCTACGGCGACGGTGTCGTCGTCGCGCATGTCGCCTGCGACGGCGATGAGTGCGAGGAGACGGTCACCGAGGTCCTCGTCCTGGACGGCGACGGATCGACTGTCGCCGAGGAGGAGATCACGCGCGAACCAGGCCCTCCCGACAACGAGTCAGGGACGGTCGACTCGGTCACGTTGATCGGCGTCCTCGACGGAGTCATCTGGATGGATACGTCAGCCGAGGGGCTGATCGGCTACGACCCGGAGGCCGGGCGGACAGCCGGCCAGGCGGAGCGTCCGATGGGGGTCGTGTGTCTCCTGTCCGACGGCCTCTACACCCTCGTGTCGCCCGACTGGCCGCCGCCCGCTGACCAGGACCTCAACAACCTGGAGGCAGACGCTTCGTTCGAGACCGCCATCCGTCGCATGGTCGACGACGAGTGGACCCCGGTCCCCGACACGCAGCGAACCTTCCCCTTGCTGCAGTTCCTGAACAGCGAATGCGTCGGCGACGCCCTGCGCACCGGTGAGCCCGACACCGCGAGCCCTGCGTGGTCGCCGGCCTCCGGCTGGGAGGACGCGCAGCCCTACACGGCGCCCCCGGATGTCGCGGTGGCACCCGAGGCAGTGGCCGAGGGCCAGGGGAACCAACGGTTCGTCCTCCAGAACCCCGGAGTGATCGGCCGGGTGTTCGCCGGACCCGAGGGGCCGATGAGCGTGGACACCCTGGACGTACCGGCCGACATCTTCTTCCAGGAGTTCGAACCGGTTCCGCGGCTGGTGGTCGACAGGAGTTCGACCGTCCTCGTCGGATGCATCCTGAAGTTCGGCGATTCATGGCCCCCGCCGCCGGCCTCGTGCTCCATCAACTCGCAGTGAGCGCGGTGCGATGACTCGGCGTGGGGCCGGCCGGCTCGCGCTCGGAACGGGCGCCCTCGTGGTCGCTCTGGTCGCCGGGTGCACCGGGAGTGGGAGCCCCGCAGACGAGCGCGGCGGGGAAAAACGGGCTGTCGCCGAAGCGCCGAACGAGTTCACGTCGACCTTCGACGTCGAGTCGCTGATCGGGCTGGTCGCGGGGGACGGGCAGGCATGGGTGCTGACGCCGGATGGATCCGGCGCGGCGCTGTCGCGGATCGACCACACGGGTGCTTCCACAGACGTCGTCCGCCTGCCCGGTCAGAGCTTCGAGCTGGCGCCCTACCGCGGCGGCGTCGTCGTCACGCGCCGCGCCTGTGCTGCGGAGGACTGCGAGGAGACCGCAGTCGAGGTCTCCGTGGTGGACCGCGGGGGAGCGACGTTCGCCGAGGGGCAGTTCGCGCGCGAGTTCGGCGGTCTGGTCAGCGGCGGCGAAGGCCCCGGGGTCGAGCTGATCGGCGTCCAGGACGACGTCGTCTGGGTCCGCAACGCTGGGCAGCTGATCGGCTACGACATCACGACCGGAGGAACCACGGTCGCCGAAGCGGCTGAGCCGGGCGGCCAGGTGTGCGCCCTGGCGGACGGGCTCTACACCCTCGTGGTGGTCGACGAGGACTACTTCGCAGGCGAACTGTTCATCCCCGCGGAGGGTCCCGGCCCGGTGTACGACGTCGAGATCCGGCGACTGGTCGACGGCGCGTGGGCGCCGGTGCCGGACGCCGGTCGAGGCCTGACCTATGACGAGCTCTACGGGTGGACGTGCAGGGGTGGTGGCGTCCACGCGGGCGGAGGAACCGCTCCCGGTCCGGTGTGGTCGGCTGCCTCCGGCTGGGTGGAGAGGGGGCCCTACCTGCGGTACCCCGACCTGGCGACGGCCCCGGAGCCGATCGCCTACGGGTCGGCGGAGCAGCTGTTCGTCCTGGAGAGCGCCGGGGTGATCCGCCGATGGTTCGCCGGACCCGACGGACCGATGAGCTCAGAGGTCCTCGAGGTGCCGGCCGACCTCTTCGTGCAGCACTACGGCCCGGGCATCCACCTGACCTTCGACGCGAGCGCCACCGTCATCACGGGCTGCGTCCAGAAGCAGGAGACGTGGTCGGAAGCGCAGTGCTACATCGGCTCGCGGTGAGTCGGTGGGGCTGTCCAGCGTCGGCTGATGGTTGACGGATCGTCTTCGGCTGATCCTTGACGCTCAGGTCGTCTGGTGCGGGACTGATGCCCGCTTCTTGCGGACCTCCCCTCGACTGGTGCGAGCCACGGACTTGCAGAGTTCGTTGCCGATCCAGAACTGCAGCAGTTCCTCCCCGACCTGGACGTCACAGCGCGCGCCGGCATGGTGCTTGCCCACCGAGACCTGCTGCCAGGAAACACACACCACCCCGTTGGCCCC
>NZ_HG931173.1:433074-495256 GCF_000582785.1 Candidatus Blastococcus massiliensis AP3 | reverse complement strand
CCCCCCAAGTCCGCCGGCCACAGACCAACTGCGAGGGTATGGACGTGCTTCTCCGGGCGGCCTGACCCGTAGATCAACCGGCCCGGCGGGTGCCTTGTCGCCGAATTGTCAACCGCCCGGGGAAGCACGCTTGTCACCAGCGCCGGGCGAGAGCGGGGTGACCTGATAGGAGCCTGGCCAGAGATCCCAGCGCAGTTCTGTCCGCTGCCCCCACCCGGTGCTGCATCACCGCCGCCTGATGGAGCAGCAAATGGCACAGCCCACGCTCGCACCGCTGGAGAGCGGATCGTCACTGTCGGCGTCGACATCCATGACGACATCCACGTGGCCGTCGCGCTGGATCAGCTCGGACGGAATCTCGGCACCACCACGATCCCGACCACGCCGCAGTGCTACCGGCAGCTCGAGTCATGGGCACGGTAGTTCGGCCGGATCCACGCCCTCGGCATCGAGGGAATCGGCAGCTGGGACGCCGGCCGGGTGCGCCAGCTACGCGAGCACGGCCACCGCTTGGTCGAGACCAACCGACCCGACCGCGGCGCCCGCCACCGCCAGGGCAGAAACGACCGCTCGACGCCGACGGTCCATCTTCTCCGTGGCCGCGGACGAGCCCGACCACGGGGTGGACGCTCTCGCCGCTGGCGGTACTGGGTCGCCACTGGGTTCAGCAGATGCACCACCCGCAGATGACCGAGCCGGAACGTGAGGCGTTCGAGGGCAGCGTCGAGACCCTCCGACGCGCGAGCCACTCCATCCGATGAAGGGACATGGCGGCATGTGGGCGGCACGCCGGCCGCCGTGGACGTCACCGACCGGCTGCACACGGCGCCGGCCGACCTTACGGGCGTCAACCGCGGCCGCCATCCCGACGCCCGAGCCCCGCCGCCTGCGCCACCCCCACGCCGTTCAAGTCTCACCCCCGGTCGTGGAGCGCATCGAGCCGTAGCGTCGGCGGAAGAGCACGTAGGCGATCGGTCCGGCGAGGATGGGCAGCCAGTAGGAGGCCAGCCGGTAGACCAGCGTGGCAAGGAGCGCGTCCCCGGTGGCGACGCCGGCAAGGGTGAGGGTTCCGTACAGGCCGGCTTCGACGAACCCGAGGCCGCCGGGGGTGATGGGGATCATGCCGAGCAACAGAGCCGACGCGAAGGCGAGCAGCACCAGCGAAGGGTGGGGACGGCTGCCGGTGGCCGCGAGGGCAGCCAGCAGCGACAGGTAGTCGAAACCGAGCTTGCCGGCGGTGGCCAGCAGCGCCTTCCACCAGCCGCTGCCGAGGAACGAGCGCACGGCGTTGCGCTCGTCGAGAAGTCGCTGCGGCAACCCCGTCACCGGCGGGCGGCGCTTCGCCACGCGGTTGTGCAGCGACTGCGCGGCCCGAGCCAGTGCGGTCAAGGACCGGTCGGCGGTCATGAGTACGGCGCCGACGGCGACGACCAGGGCGAAGGCGACCCCACCGAGCACCGCGGACTGGAGCAGGGCGTGCGGCACGTAGACGCCGGCGATCAGCGCAGGCAGGGCCAGGACCGGCAACGCCAGCACGCTGGCGGTCTGCAGCAGAGAAAAGGCGGCCAGCCCGGTGACCGCAGTGGGGGCGTCGATGCCGGCGTGGCCCAGCATTCGAAACTGCAGCGTGGCTCCTGCGGCTGCGCCGCCGGGCACGATGCGGCTGAACGCGTTGCTCGCCACCTGGGAGGTGGTGACCGGGAACCAGCTCGAGGTGCGCAGCGCCATCCGCTGGAGCAGGACCAGGCAGGCGACGCTGAGCACCTGCCCCGTGGCGACCGCGGCGAACCACCACGGTGCGATGTCGGACAGCTGCGGCCAGGACGCGAGCATGTCGGCGACCTGCGGCGCCAGCAGGTACAGCGAGACCCCGAAGAGCAGCAACAGGACGACCCGCCCGACACTGACCCGGCCCAGCGGCGCTCCAGCGCTGTGCGTACGCAACCGCCCGGTGGGCCGCGAAGAGCCTGAGCCATCGTGGCTCTGTGGACGATCGGCGGGCGGCGACATGGTCACCGCCACCCCCGGATCCGTGGGATGGACGCACAGGGTTCCGGAAGGGGGCGGTGGCGGTCACTCGTGGCGCTGCCCCGGCCTCGGCCGGTGCGCCACGATCGGCTACTGAGCGTGGAGCCGATTGGCGGGGCGGTGTCCTGGGCGGCCTTCGGTCCCCAGCGGAGTCGGGTACCGACGTCGGCGAACGTCACCGCGTCGACGGGTTTCGCTCGGGACAGCTCGCCGACGGTGCTCCGGTAGAGGTGGGGCGCGCCGGGGCGGATACCGCCGACCTGCAGCGGGAAGGCGAGGACCCCTCGATGCCGGGCGGGCATCGGTGCCCAACTGCGGCCACTTCCGCGGGGACGTGTCGGCCAGGTCGGGGCACGAGGACCCGGGCCCCCGCGCAGGGTCGCTCGGGCGATGAGGTCCGCCGTTGCCGAGCGGAGCCGACGGACCTCACGGTCGGGCTTCCGGGACCGGTGTCCGCGGTCGGCGGCGGCGATCCCGGGCCGGGAGGGGACCGGCGGAGTGCCCGCCGGGACTCCTTCGCGCTGTCGGGGTCATAGCTCTCGGCGAACGCATCCAGCAGCCGCAGGACGGCGTCGGTCAGAAGCTTGCGGTGGAGGCACGGGACGCCGTGTCCAGCGCGCATGTCCGCCTCCTCCACGCACTCGACGTCGGCCGCCGGGGGGCGAGGACCGGTCGGTTGGAGCCTCGACCTGGACGCCGTGGAGTGCAAACCAAGGTGTCAAGGGGTCGGCTGTGCGATTGTACGCCGGGAGACGACCAGCGACCGTCGATCCCGCCGTCACCGCCACTCACTGTCGGTGTGGGAGCCGCGGGGTGTCCAGGACCTGGCCGTCGTGCCGGGGGAGTGCATCGTCCTCGCGGGCGCATCCAACGAGCAGACGCTGTCTGCGTGATCTGGTCGCGCCCGAAGCGACAAGTGCCCGGCGCTCCGATCCCACCCCTTCTCATTCCTGAACCGGCAGAAGTAGATGGGTTTGCGCCTTCCTCGATGGTCCGACTCCGCGGTCCAATGGAGGCGAGCTCGCCTTCGGCAGGTACTCCAGCTTCTCGCCGTGGCCCACCATTGCTCGACCGTCCACCGGCCCTGACGGGGTCCAGCGCACACGTGGGCGAGAAGCTAGGCGTCCGGGGTCTCCGAGGCGGGAGCGGGCATCGACGCCGATGATCCGGAGTTCGGTTACCGGTTCATCGCCGACGAGCTTGCCGATCAGGGCGTGCGGGCCTCGCGCAACCGGGTCAACCGGCTCTGCTCGTCGCAGCGGCTGTGGTCGGTGCATTCGCGTAAGCGCGGCCTGAACCGCAAGCCCGGACCGCCGGTGCACGACGACCTCGTGCGCCGCGAGTTCACCGCCGAGCGTCCCAACCAGCTGTGGCTGACCGACATCACCGAACACCCCACCGCCGAGGGCAAGCTCTACCTCTGCGCCATCAAGGACGCCAGCTCCAAGCGCATCGTCGGCTACTCCATCGACACCCGAATGACCTCCGAGCTGGCGGTCAACGCGCTCCGCAACGCCATCGCCCTACGAGGCCCAGTCGGAGCGATCATGCACTCAGACCGGGGCAGCCAATTCCGTTCGCACGCCTACGTCCGGGCGCTGCGCGACGCTCAGCTGCGCGGCTCGATGGGCCGAGTCGGAGCGTGTGCTGACAACGCCGCCATGGAGTCCTTCTTCAGCCTGCTGCAGAAGAACGTCCTCAACCGCCAGCGCTGGACCAGCCGCGAGCAACTGCGCCTGGCGATCGTCTTCGAGAAGACCTATCACCGCCGCCGGCGCCAAGACGCCCTCGGCCGCATGACCCCCATCGAGTTCGAGACACTGACTCAGGCCGCTCCCGCGGCCTGATTGCCCCTACCGAACCGAGTCAACTGAAGTCTGGGCAGTCCCGTTCATGCCTCCCCGGTGCTGCCGCTGTCAGTGAAGCCAACGGTATTCGCCTCGCTTGGGGGGTCGCGGTAGAAGCTCTCCCCGGCGTGGGCTGCGTCGGTGTACACCTTGATGGTGCCATCGGGGTAGGCGGCGAACGGCAGCAGCACCCCGTCAGGGCAAGGATGGACGAACATCAGAACTTTGCCGACGACCACGAACGACCGGGATTCCCAGGGGGCGTGCTCGTGACCGTGAGTCGCCCGCCAGTGCTCCACTCGCTCCGCGGCGCCGGGCTGAGTCGCAGCGTTGTCGATCAAGCCGAGCAGGTTGTCCAGTGCCACGCGGTCGAGTATTTCGATCTTCAGGTTCCGCGGCTGCTGCATGCGAGGCCTCCTTCACGAGAACGGACATGCCCAGGAGTTGGTGCCAGCGTTCAGTTCTGGATGGCCGCGAACGTAAGACAGGCAAGGAGAAGCAGCGCACTGGTCAGCACTGCGATACGGGTCATGACGACGTGACGCATGGGGCGCTCCCGAGGTGTTGAACGGGTCGGTCAGACCCAGGCGAAACGTTCGGTGTGGATGCGGTCGAGGGGGACGCCGAGTTGATTCAGCAGGTCCTCCATGGCGTCGAGCATCGGGTTCGGCCCGCAAATGAAGAACTGGAACCGGTCGTAGCGGGACGGTAGGTGCCGTCGCAGCACCTCTGCTGAGATGTAGCCGGTCTCCCCGGTCCACTCCGGCGGCGGCTGGTTGAGTACATGTACGACCCGTAGATCGAGCCGTCTCGTCAATGCCTCGACCTCGTCTCGTAGCGGAACGGAGTCCCAGGACCCGTGCGCCGAGAAGAGGACGACCGGTCGGGCATCACCGCGATCGGCGAGAGTGCCCAGCATGCTCACGATCGGGGCGACGCCGACGCCGCCGGCGAGGAAGCAGTATCCGGCGCCTTCGTATTGGTCGATGGAGAACACCCCGTGGGGACCGTCCACGTAGACAGTGGTGCCGGGCTCGACGTCCCTGACGGTGGAGGTGAAATCGCCGGCCGCCTTGATCGCGACGGCGATCTGCCCTTCGGACTCGGCGCTGGAACAGAACGAGAAGGGATGGGACGTGAGGTGGAAAGGTGAGCGCCCGATGCTGAACCAGGCGAACTGTCCCGGCTCGAACCGCAACCCAGGGTGTCCGACCGGGCGCAGCTGGAGGACGGTGGTGGTACCCCGCTCGGGTACCACGCGATGCACGGTCCACGGCCGTCGTCGCAGCCGCAGCGGTCGCAGCAGCCGCACCCACACCAGCAACCCGAGGAACGCCGCTGACATGACCATCCACAGCGCTCGTTTCCAGAGACTATCGACGTAGTAGCTGACCAGCAGGACGTGAGTGACCGCGGCGAGGACCGCAACCACAGCCAAGGCCGCGTGCACTCGTTGCCACATCTCGTAGGAGAGCCGGAGCCGGCGGCGCCACAGCGAGGAGGCGACGAGCAGGAGGAGCGCGGAGGCTCCCGCCGCACCAAACCACACCCGTGCCGGGGTGTCACTCACGTCGAAGCGGACCAGCTCGCTCCACTGCGCGGAGAGCGCCACGTGAGTCAGGACGAACACCAGTCCGACGCCGCCAACCTGCCGATGGAACTGGATCACCGCGTCGGTCCCGAACGGCTCGGAGACGGACCGCACCCGTGCCACTAGTGCGAATTGGATCCCCAGCAGCGCCAGCCCGACGAACCCGAGTGCGACGGAGAAGTCGGTCCAGAACCCCTGCCCGGCTCGGGCGGTTCCGATCAGCGCGAACACCAGCGGCGCCACGCAGATCCCGACGAACAGCCCGACCCACAAAATCCCGCCCGCGACCTGCCGCATCATTTCGATCTCCCGTCGTAGCGGTCGACACCGGCGGCAACCGGCGGCGGCAGGTCTCTCTCGAGGTGTTGGAAAGGCGGTGGGCGGCGCGTACCGGTTGTAAGGACGGCGGCTGGACGCGGGCGCGAGACGGTGGTCATCAGCCCGAGCGGCGGACTTTAACATCCCTTCGGAGTGTGCTGGTAGGCGTTCGTAGTCCCTGCCGTCGCGCTGCGCCCGAACCGCCCTCGATGCGCTCACCGCGTGGGGGGCGGGCGTCACCAGGCGGTCGGCTGCTACGCGCCGTGTACCGCTTCACGGCAGGCAAGGGCCGGCGCGGCCACGCGACGAGGTGACCCGATGTCCCATGTACCCGCCGCGCTGTCAGGCGGTGGGTGCAAGCGGGTGAACCGTACGAGCGGCTTGACCAGACAGGCGCTCCCTCAACACTCCTCCGCAAGAGTTGGCTATCATCGGCGCGGGACAAGTCCGCTCTGGGATTACCTGCCGAGACCAGATTCCGGTGGGCGCAGTCGCGGTGGCCGTACCGGGCGGGGTCGGTGCAGACGTAGCGCGCGCCGATCCAGGATCGCCACACCGGCCGCGACTTCCGTCCCCTCTCCTCGACCTCGTCGGGGCAGGCCTCGTCCGGGTCGGCTTCCTGCGGCTCGTCGCAGTCCTCTGGGTCGCCGCCGTCGTCCGGGTCGTCGGGGTTGTCGGCGGCGTGGGTCGGGAGTTCGGCGCCGGGGCTGACGTAGCCGGCCAGGGTGGAGACGTAGGCGGCGTGCCCAGGGCAGCCCCGATGGGCGTCCTCGCTCAGCTGGGTTCCGCCGGCGCGGTGAGCCGCTGCAGGTCGGTGGCGGGATCACCGGAGACGGGGCGGTCGATCACCGGGGCGCCGGCCGTCCGCAGCTGGTCAACTACGCGCTGCCGCTCGGCGCCCTCGGCCCGGGCGTCCCGCAGCCGCTGCGCGGTGTGGTCGAACTGCCCGCCCTTGGCGGCCACCACGAGCGCTTTGACCGCCTCGGGGTCGTCCTCGAACTCCGCGGCGGTGGCGGCCTGGGTCAGGTCGAGAGAGTCGTAGCGGACGGTCGCGGCCTGCGCGAGCTAGGACCCGGCCACCGCGGCGGCGGCGGTGACCCCCGCCGCGCTTGGCCCGGGTCCGCTTGCTGATCTGCGTGGGACTGAGCCCGAACGCGGCGAGCTGGGCGATCACGCCGACCCGCTCGGCGGTGCTCAACCCGGCTCGGTGCTCGTTCTCGGCCACTGGGTGACCAGCCGCTCAATCTCGGCGGCATCGTCGCTAGCCTCGTCGGCGGCGACGACGACAGGCACGGTGGACAGGGCGGCGTCGATGGCGGCCAGGGTGCGGCGGTGCCCAAACCGCACCCGCAGCCGCCCCTCGGCGGTACGCACGGCGACGATCGGCACCAGCACGCCCAGGTCACGGACGCTGGCGACCAGGTCTATGTCGACGCCGGCGTCGCGGCGCACGTTGGCGTCGACCAGCAGCGTGCGGGGGTCGACCTGCTGAACGGTCGGCCGGCGCCGGTATCGAGGGCCACCGCGCTGCCGGTGGTGGTCGAGGTGGTGTTAGTGGCGGTCATGGCGGGGTTCTCCTTGCTCGGTGTCGGTGTCGGTGTCGGTGTCGGTTTTGATGGGATGCGGGCCGCGGTGCGCGGTCACAGCGCGGCCCGCGGTGTACGGGTGGCGCAAAAAGGCCACCAGCGACGCCCGGACAGCTGGGGCAGGACGGCCCGTAGCTGCCAGCCGTCCGGGGCGGGGTGGACGACCACGGCGACGGCGAGGTCGGCGGCGGCCAGTCGGGCGAGTGCGCCAATCAGGGCGACGGCGGTGGGCGGGCGGGGGAGCCGATGTCCAGCGGGCACCGGTTGGCGGCGGCCTCATGATCAGCAGCTGGAGGCCGGTCCAAGCCGGGGACAGCCCCGGTTCGACGGCGGCCGCGCGGGCGGCGGGGAGGACGGCGAGCATGACCGCACCCACCATCACACCGCGCGGCGCAGGACATCGGCGGTGAGTAGGTCGGGCTGGTTGGCCTGGCTGGTCGGTGCCGGGTCTTCCCCGCCGTTGTCGTCCTCGAGGAGGGCGAGGATGCGACCGGCGGCGGCAGTGATGGTCGCTGCCGCGGCGCGCAGTATCGCCGTGTCTCCGCCAGACCATCCGGCGACGTAGGGCACGGTGTAGGCGCCGGAGTCCAGCCCGGCCCAGGCGGTGACGATGTAGGCGACCGATTCGGCCTCGGCCTCGGCCCGTCCCCGGCAGCCGGTGGAGTCGAACGCGTCGCCGGTATGGCCGCACTCAATGTGGGCTAGTTCGAGGGCGAGGGTCTTCACCGCCTGCGCCCCGGCGATATCCGCGCGTACCCGCACCACGCATGTCGTGGGGTCGGTCCGTCCGTTGGAGTCTCCGCAGTGCTCGCGTATCAGCGTGAAGCCGGGCGCGGTGACCTGGGCGGCCAGCGCGCCCCACAGCGCGGCGGGGGCGTCGCCGGTGAGTAGCTGCGGGCGGATCTCGGGCAGCGGTGCGCCCTCGGTCTGGCTGATGTCGAAGACGTGGACAACCCTGAATCCCCGTAGCGCCCGCGGCTCGTCCGGCCGGTCGGTGTCTGGCAAGGTCTCCCGTCCAGGACCTCGTTGACCGTCACCGGCTTGGTCATGACCGCCAGTCTCGTCGCCTCTGGCGCCCGTGACCATCGGCCGGGTTCCGCGGCTGGCCTCACTGGAGGACGAATGATGATCATCAACCCGCTGGGCGATCCGTGGGACGGCGGCTGCCCCCGGTCTCGGCGGGGGTTACCGCGCTCCTGATCGGCATCGACCGATCGAGGCCGAACGTGCAAAGCGGCCGTCCTCCGTCCCCTTCGTGAGCTCCTCGCGCGGCCCCCTGCGCGTGCTCCGGTTCACAGATCGACCCCACTCGGGTCTGCGACGGTGCGGCTGACGGCGCTGGCCTGGCGGCGGTGGCCAACGGAACAAGATTCGCCACCGGATGGTGGGCGGCCGATCGGGCTGGCGCCGGTCCGGACGGCTTCGCGCCGGCGTTGCGCTGGTCCCTCAAGGCGAGGATTTCATCGTGGTCACTGGCCGCATGACCGCGGCCGCTGGTGACTTCATGCTGGATTCCCGTTTCGGCGACCTCGCGGCCACCTCCCTGCTGCTGAGATCTCTAGACTAGGCCACTGGCCGCCCGACCGGTCCGGCGCACGGCGACGTCGCCACGGTCGGTCGGCACCGGAACTGGTTGAGCGCCGCGGCGGCTGTCCCGCCAGACGCCATGGGCCCGGCATCACCCGGCACGGTAGGAGCGCCGTGCGGCTGGTAGCTTCGCCAACGTCCGCATAGCCGTTCCCTTAGGAGGTGGCCGTCGTGGCGCAGCTGCTGGTCTTAGGAGTCGACAGCCGAGAGACCGCGGAGAGGATCTTCGACCTGGCCGGGGAGCTCGATCGGCAAGAGTTGCTTGAGCTCGCCGACGCCGCCTGGGTCGAGCGCCGATCGGACGGCACGGTGAAACTGCACCAGTCTGTCAACCTAACCGCCACCGCGGCCAGCTACGGCGCCGCGACTGGTGCGCTGTGGGGTAGCCTGATCGGATTGCTTTTCCTCAATCCGCTGTTGGGCGCGGTCGTCGGCGCTGGCGTGGGAGCCGGCTCCGGAGCCTTGACCGGCAGCCTTACCGACATCGGCATCAACGACGACCTCATCCAGGAGATCGGGAAGGCGCTGCAGCCGGGCAAGGCGGCGGTCTTCTTTCTGGCCCGCAACGCGACCGTCGATCGGGTGATCGAAGCGATCAGGCCGTACAACCCGACGGTCATCCAGACCAACCTGAGTCGTGACTCCGAACGCGAGCTCATCGAGGCCCTCCAGGCCGGGCACGCCGACCAACTCGGCGCTCCCACGCAACGCAGCAGCTGAGGATGCGATCGGCCGCCCGGCGAGCGGAGGGTGCCGATCGTTGATGTTCGTGGTGCGGTACGAGACCGACAGGCTCTCCGGCTCGCCGCGGCGGCCGACACCACAATGCGGGTGAGTGGCCGCTCGAAGCCACCTGGGTATCCTCCGCGCTCAGGAGCCAACTCAACAGGGCGGGCGAGAACTCGCACGGTGCACTCCCTGGTCGCCCTCGACCGGTGCAGGCCCCTGTGAGGCGTGCATCGGAAGGTGTTGGCGTGCGACCCCGCTTCTGCCGATGCATGCTCGCCCCCAGCTCCCCCCGCAGCGGCCGACCGTCGCGCTCGACCTGGAGACCGGCCGGATAATCCTGGCGGGCGAGCTCGACCGGCATACCGCACACCAGTTGCCCGATGCCGCTCGAGAGTTGGCCGCCGCTGGTGTCGCCTCTGGGTGATCGAGGCGCACGATCTGCACTCCTGAGACGCAAGCGGGCTGCGGGCGATCAGCCTGACCTATCGGATGGCGCTTGGGCACGGCCCGACCGTGTCGCTGAAGGACGCAGGCTGCTGGCTACGCCGAGCACTCGCTGTGCTCAGGCTCGACCATCACGTCTTCCGTAACGATGTGTACGGGGACACCGGTGCGGCCGCTACCGCGTCACATACCGGAGCCGTCTATCTCTTGGCCAAGATGTACACGCTGTGAGTCGGGTCGCCATCGAGCATCGCGGTTCGAGCGAGATCCCGGGCCACCGGCAGATGACTCCTTCCTCGCTGTGCACGGCGCGTCTGCCACGCGGCCACCGACATGCGCTCAGGCCATGCCGACCGCGGGCGGCTGGGCCAGCGGCGCAGTTCCATCACGCCGATAGGGAGCAGAAGCAACAGGCCCTTCAGCCTTGACCCCCTCGACCACCGCCGTCGACATCGAGGAAGGGTGCGGCCTTCTCGATCCGCTCGCGTGGGTCGCGCTCGTAGAGGACCTTCGACTCCTCGTTGACGGCGTTGGAAAGAAGGAAGTTGCGCTCGAGGTAGTAGATCGCGAAGGTCAGCTGCCGGAAGAAGCTGCCGACCGAGACGCCACCCTCGCCGTCGTAGGTGTTGTTGATCTGCCCGTCATCGGACCCGCCCTCGGGCCGGTCGAACTCCCGCGGCGTCGCGCCCTCCGGCGCGCCGACGACGGAGTAGTCGTGAATCAGCTCGCCGTAGTAGATCCGCGACTGCTCCACCTCGATGTCGCCCTGCACCGGCAGGTCCCGGGTGGTGAAGTTCGGCTCGCCGCCCTGGTGCCGGCCACGACCTCGTTCGCGGGCGGGCGGCGACGAAGCCGTTTCCGTGCGTGTAGACCGTGTGCCGGTTGATCCAGGTGCTCTGGTTCTCCGACAGGCCCGCGCTGTTCAGCTCGCGGACGGCGACGACGTAGTCGCGGGTCTCCCCGTCGATCGTGTAGCGGTCGATGTCGAGCTTCTCGGGGAACCCGTACACGTTCCGGATCTGCTGGCGTGCGGTGAACGTGTCG
Source organism: Candidatus Blastococcus massiliensis AP3 (assembly GCF_000582785.1). Classification (GTDB taxonomy): domain Bacteria; phylum Actinomycetota; class Actinomycetes; order Mycobacteriales; family Geodermatophilaceae; genus Blastococcus; species Blastococcus massiliensis. The sequence goes on along the minus strand of NZ_HG931173.1, from coordinate 484,082 downwards.
GCCAGCACGTTCGGGTCCAGCAGCCGGGCGTTGGGGGATCGTCTCCGTGTCAGCGCGCAACTCGGCGAGCGCGACCTCGGGGTCGACGTCGTCGCCGGTGGTCTCCTGCGCGTAGTCGACGTACTCGATCTTGGACAGCCCGTACGCCTGCCGGGTCATCTCGATCGCTCGCTCGATGAAGGGGGCTTCCTTCTCGTCGGCGCTGGGCTTGACCACGAACTGCTGCACGATCGCCGGATAGGCAACGCTGATGACGAGGCTGGAGACCAGCAGCAGTAATTTGCCGACGAGGACGTTGGCGATGAAGGCCAGCGCGCAGACCACGGCGACGAACACCAGGATCGTCTTGGGCACCAGCAGCGCGTTGACGTCGGTGTAGCTGGCACCGGTGAAGACCTCACCGCGGTCGGAGTACACCAGCCCGTAGCGGTCCCGCCAGTAAGCCGCTGCCTTGAGCAGCACGAACAGGCCGAGCAGTACCGACAGCTACACCTGGGCGGCGGCGGTGAGCTTCTGCCCCGGCGTCTGCACCCGCAGGCCACCGAACACGTAGTGCGTGAGCAGTGAGCCGATCAGCGCCAGCAGCACGATCGCGAACCCGAAGCCCAGCAGCAGCCGGTAAAAGGTAGTCGAAGACGAAGAACGAGGTGTCGACGCCGAACTGCGGATCCACCTGCCCGAAGTCGGCGCTGTGGCGGAACTGCAGCCACGTCTCCCAGTTGCCGTGCGCGGTGCCCCCCGCGAACAGGCCGAGGACGACGGCGACGGCGGTGAGCACGAGGCCGCGGCGGGGCTCCAGCGACTGCCGGTAGCGCTCCAGGTTCTGCTGTTCCGGCGACATCGGCCGGAACGTTGGCCGGAACCGGTAGGCCAGGTAGATCGACAGCGCAACCAGGCCACCGGTACCCACGCCGGCCACGCCGAACAGCAGCGCCCGCGCCTCGAGTTCGGTCCAGAACACCTCGGTGTAGCCGGTCTCGTCGAACCACAGGTAGTTCACGTAGACGTTCGTCAACGTGCTGATGATCGTAAACAACGCGAAACAGCGCGGCGACGGCGCCGATCACCAGCTTCGCGCGGCGCGACACGATCGGCACCGGCACAGGCGGGCGCGTGGCCACGAGGCTCTCCTTCGCGTTGCAACGTCCAGCGCCTGACGCACCACGGTCGGCCGGTGCGAGTGATCGATGGCATCAGCGGAGCGTCAGCACCACGCGCTCGTGCTTGTCGAGGAGTCCGTCGGCGACGAAGGAGACCCAGCCGCCGCGCTGGATGACCAGCTCGATGAGCTCGTCGACGGCGTCGTCGATGACGTCGGGGTGGTCGGTGTCGTCGGCGGGAGAGAGGAAGTCGCCGTCCTCGCTGATCCGGGCCGGATAGACGAGGCTCTCCTCGATGGCCAGCATCTCCGGGTGTTCGGCGCGTGCCGCTAGCCAGGCAGCGGCCACCCCGTCGACCACTTTGCCGCGGGAGCGGCGCTGGTCGATCAGGTTCAACGCCTCGTCCTGTCGGGAGAGCAGGTACTCCTCGAGCACCACGCGGATGCGGGGCGCGAGATCGGACAGCGGTGCTTGGCTGAGGCTGCCGGTGACTACGCCGGCCAGCCGGCCGGTGTTGCGCGAGTAGCGGCGGAACTCGGCGAGGGTGCGTTCGGCACCGACCAGCACCAACGGAGCGGGGTGCAGCCGCAGGTAGGTGCCCAGGGCTCGGTCGACCTGGCGCAGGAACCGTTCGACCGCCTGTCGGGTGCGCTGTTCGGGAGTGGCCGGGGCGGTGATGGGGAAGTTCGAGCTCGCAGGAGGGGTGTGCCGGTCACCGGATCCCTCAGCAACCGGGCTTCGCGCTCGGTGAGCAGGAGCACGACGTGGCGCGGGGCGCGATGCAGTCCGCGGACGAGGTCGCGGGTGGCGAAGGTCGGATCGACCACGACACGATCGGTCACGGGGACGGGGAGGCAGACCACTTCCTGCATCGCGGCACTGACGAAGATGGCGATCGCCCGGCCGGTGGGTCCGGCGAGCGCATGTGCCACCGTGCCGTCCAGTGCTCGCACGACCGCTTCGGCCTCTCCTGCCGGTTCGGCCCGCAGACGCTCGATGGCCTCGCCGGCCAGCCGCGAGACGATGCGGGCGTCGGTGGCGGACATGCGGCGTGCCGGGGTCGTGGTGGCCAGCAGGGACACCGACGGGTAGCTGCGGACCGACTGCAGGAGCACCACCGTGTCGGGGGAGGGCCCCGCTGGTGGCCGCGGCGATCGGGCGGCGTGGGGAGCGGTGGTCGTCATGCCGCCCACGTCCCCATCGGTCGGGCGTCGTAGTGACGGGCCAGGTGGCCGACGAGGCGGTCGAGCACCTTCTGGCGGCGGCGGCCCCGTAGCCCGGCGACCAGGTGCACGCTGATCCGCGGCTCACCCGCGAGCCTGGCGGTCTTGACGCGCACGAGCTCGAGGAGATCGGTGAGCTGCCGGTCGGTTTCTTCGGCCAACGCAGCGCACAGGGCGGCGTTCATCGACCACAGCGGACGCGGCCGGACGATGGCCACGCAGAGTTCGCGGCGCTCCTTGGTGGCCACCGTGATCGCAGCCGGAAGGGTCAGTTCCACATCGTCCCGGTCCAGGATCACGGCCAGGATTCGTGGCGCCTGTCGCGTCCGAGACCAGGGAGGGAGGACGCTGGAGAGTCGTTGCATGTGCTGGAGTGGCACGGGAGCCCCAGGAGTTCGGCGAGGTCTCCCCCGGTCCTGGTCCGGACCGGCTGCAGCCCGGGCCTTGCGTGGCCGGGATTGTCGGGCGGCGGCACCGCGGGTGCGGTGGGCACTCCCCGCGTACGAAGGAGATTACGCGAAACGGAGGAACCGTGCAATAGGTATACGGGCGCGGGATGCGCGTATGATGCTTCGCATGACTGCAATGCCGACGACAGGGTGGACCTTCCTGTCGAATCACGGGCACGTCCTTGTCGCGCTGGCTGCCGATCCGGAGGCCCGGATGCGGGACGTCGCCATGCAGGTCGGCATCACCGAACGCGCGGTGCAGATGATCGTCAAGGACCTGGAGGAGGCCGGCTACATCGTGCGCCATCGGGTAGGCCGCCGAAACCAGTACACGGTGGTCCATCAGAGCCGCTTCCGGCACCCGCTCGAGGAGCACGTCCGGGTGGGTGATTTCCTCTCGCTGGTCAACGATGCCGCCGCCGCACGCTCGACAGCCGCTGGCGCGGTCCGAGTCGTCTCGGCTCCTTCGACCCGAGGATGACAGTTCGCGCAAACCCGATGACTTTCTCTCACAGAGGGCATGGCGGCGTGGACGCGGGCGTGGCGCTCAATCACTCGACATAGGAGACGTGTCGACAACAACGGTGCGCCCGAAAAGGCTGTCCGTGATCCGTGGATCCGCTTAGCCGCAGCTCTGGGTAGATGCGCACACCAAGCAGTGCTGTGGTGCCATCCCTGTGAGCCCGGCGCCCACGGTCATCGGCGTCAAGGTCGCGGGACGGCCGGGGCCACCCGTGTGTCGGGAGCGGTCGGATCCTTCGCCTCTCGAGTGATCCCCTCGTCGGCGCGCTCGATCCCGGCGGTTGCACGCCGCACCGACCCCCGGGGGGCACGTCCTGGCTTTCGGTGGCTCGGTCACCGGGCGCCCAAGTGGCCCAAGCCCGCCCGGATGCGACGCCTGACGGGGGTCCGGCGGCATCCCGGAGCGCTCGGCGATCTGGACGTGGGTCAGGTGCTCGAAGAGCGCCAGCTCCATGACCGCCCGCTCGGACCGGTCCAGGCGGTCAAGCTAGGAGAGGATCAGCAAGCGATCAGCTGCCACCGCGCCGGCGCCGGAACCGCAGGGCCGGCAGCCGCGGCCGGGGCCGGGGCCGGGGCCTGAGAGGGTGTTGGGTAACCGGCTGACTACTTCTGGTCGTTGAGGTCCTCGGCGAGGCGTCGAGCGGCCTCGGTCTCGATCGGGCCCCGGGGCTCGATGTCGTCACCGACGAGGCGGGCGGCCATGAGCCGGATCATCGCCACGTCGATCATCGCCTCGGTGTGGGTGGTCTTGCGTTCGTAGTCGCGCGCCAACCGTCTGCACCTCGTCAACCAGCCGAAGGTCCGTTCCACCACCCAGCGCCGGGGCAGTACCTGAAAGCCTTCACGTCGGCGTTGCGGGGCACGACCACGATCTGGAGCTGTTCGTGGTGGTCGGCCCAGCCGATCAGGCCCTGATCGACGACGTCGACGTAACCGCCGTCGACCCAGACCAGGTGCAGCTGCGGGAACTGCTCGTGCATGCCGGTCAGCACAAGTTTGGCGCCGGCCCGGTCCTGCACGCTGGCCGAGTGCACCACCCGATGCAGGAGCAGCCCGTTGCTGTTCACCAGCAGATGCGGCTTGCGGCCGCGGACCCGCTTGCCGGCGTCATAGCCGATCGCCTCGCCGCCCCCGACGCTCTTGGCCGACTGGGAGTCCAACACCGCGGCGGTGGACTGGGCGTCGCGCCCGTCGGCTCCACGGACCCGGTCGCGCAGCGCCTCGTGCACCTCTCGCCAGGTGTCATCGGCGCTCCAGGCCCGAAACCAGCGGTAGGCGGCATCCCAGGGGACCAGGTCGTGTGGCACCAGCCGCCAGGCACCGCCGGTGGGCAGCACATACAGGATGGTGTCCAGGATCAGCCGGCGGTCGAACTTCAACGGCCGGCCGCCGTGGCGGGAATTGGCCACCGGCAGCAACGGTTCGATCTGCGCCCACTGGCCGTCGGTCAGCGAGCTGTCATGCCGGGAAGAGCCGCAGACCGCGGCTGGCATGTACAGACACACATCCACCGGACCATCACCGACTCGCTGCGGGCTACCAGCCGCCACGCCGCTGGAACGAGCGCCCGCCCTCACGCCGTCACCCTCAGCTCAACGCCGGTTACCCAACACCCTCTGAGGCAACGGTGCCTCCTTCTCGCGGCGCTCCTGCTCCCGCGCCTGTGTGTCGGCGATCGTGCGCCGGCAGATGCCGACCAGCCACCCGGACCGCGGACCCTGATCAGGGCGGAAACCGGCCCGGCCGGTCCACGCGGAAGCGAAGGTCCGCTGTGTGACGCACCCGGCGTCCGGGCCGAGGCCGAAGGCGCGCACCGCGATGCCGTGCACACGGGCGGCCCGCCGCTGGTGGGCCCAGGCGAGTCCCTGCCCGCCGCCCGCGGCGAAGCGTCGGCCGACCTCCCGATCGCTCGGCTCCCCGTCGGCGGTCTCGGGCGCCGGATCAGGTGCCACGACTCGGACGGTAGCGACTGTGCGTCCCTCCGACGGAGCGGGGCATCTGCCGGAGTGCTCCGTCGTCGGTGGCCTTGATCGGTGCGGTGAGCAAAGCGATGACGTGATTCTCAGCGGAGAGTGAGCACGATTCGCTCGTGTTCGCCGAGGAGGCCGTCTGCGACGAAGGAGACCCAGCCCCCTCGTTTGGTGACCAGCTCGATGAGCTCCTCTACGGCGTCGTCGATGACCTCCGGGTGATCGGCGTCCTTGGCGGGCACAAGAGAGCCGCCGTCCGGGCTGATCCGTGCCGGATAGGCGAGGCCCTCTTCGACGGCCAGCATCTCGGGGCGCTCGGCGTGCGCTGCCCGCCAGGCCCCGGCGATGCCGTCGACGACCTTGTGACGGGACCGGCGGTGGTCGATCAGGGTCAAGGTGTCGTCCTGCCTCGAGAGCAGGTATCGCCCGAGGACCGCGCGAATCCGGGGCACAAGATCTATCAAGCGTGCCTCGGTGAGGGTGCCTGTGACGGTGCCGGCCAGTCGGGCGTTGTTGCGCGAGAGCCCCTGAAACGTGGCGAGGGTGCGTTCGGCGCCGACCAGGATCAGCGGTGCTGGATGAAGCCGCAGATAGGTGACGAGCGCTCGGTCGACCTGGCGGAGGAAGGCGTCCAGCGCCTCCGGTGTGCGCTGGTCCGGGCCGGTCGGCGCGATGATCGGGAAGCCGGATCGGGGTGGCGCGGCCAATTGCTCGCCGGACCCATCCAGTAGCAGGGCTTCCTGCTCGGTGAGCATGAGCACGACGTGTCGTGGGCTGCGCTGTTGTGCACGGACGAGGTCTCGGGTAGCGAAGGTCGGGTCGATGACGACCCGGTCGCTGACCGGCACGGGCAGCGGCACGATGTCCTGCAGTTCGGTGCTGACGAAGATGCCGATCGCCCGGCCGGTGGGGCCGGCGAGGGCCCTGGAGACGGTTCTGTCCAGTGCGTGCAGCACGACGTCGTTCGTTCCGGCCTCGGCCTGCAGCCGTTCGAACGCCGTCTCGGCCAGTCGGGAGACGGTGCGTGCGTCGGTGGCGGTCATGCGCCGGGCTGGGGTCGTGGTGGCCAGTAGGGAGACCGAGGGGTAGCAGCGCGCCGACTGCAGACGCGCCACGGTCTCGGGGGCCGGACCGGCCAGCCGCCCAGCGCGCAGGCCGGCGCGGGAGCCGGCGGTCACGTGGCCTCCGTCCCCAGCGGCTGGGCGTCGTAGCGGCGGGCGGCGCGCTCCAGCACTTTGGCACGGCATCGGCCGCGCAGCCCGGCGATGAGGTGGACGCCGATGATCGACTTGCCGCTGACCCTGGCGGTCTTGGTTGTGACGAGGTGGAGAAGATCGACGATCTGCCGATCCGACTCCTCGGTCCGCCGGGCGTACCGGACGGCGTCCCTCGACCACCGCGGTCGGGGCCGGATGATGGCCACGCACAACCGTCGGCCCTCCGGTGTCGCCGACTCGATAGCCGCGGGCAAGGTGAGTTCGACGTCGTCCCGGTCCAGGATCACAGTCAGCACCGGGCGCTGTTGCTGCGGCCACGTCGGCGAGACGAGGGTGGGGGAGTAGGACGCGGTGAGCTGGAGAGGCACTGTGCGCTCCGCGGCGTGTCGGCGAGGTCTTCTCCGGTCCGAAAGTGACCGGCTGCGTCCGGGCCGCGGGGGGCGGGACTGGCGAACGCAGCACCGCAGTGTGCGGCGAGTACTCCCCCGTACGAACCAAATTATAGGAAAATGATTCGTCCGCAAGCCCGGGCCGGATGACTGGCAGCGTGCGCCCCTGATTGGCGGCACATCAAGCGGGTAGGCCTGCGGCCCGCTCGAGCGCCGGTTGACCGAGTCCGGGGTCCCAGGAGGGTTCGGTCAGGCGATGACCGTCGGTCGCCGCATGGTGAGGCGGTGGTCGGCGTGGCACTTTGGTGTCGGCCAAGGTGGCCGTCCAGGGGACGGTCCCAGCGGCCCGCACACCTCTGCACGTCAGCTCACCGCTGTCAGGTGCAGTCACATGGCTGCCGGTTAGGGATGCGCCGCCGTTCGAGGACGCAGCGGCCGCCGGCGTCCGACCTGGCTACGTTCCGGCGCGCGGCTACGTCTCTGGGGTCGACCTCGGGCTCCGGGCCTGCGTGCGCGGCCCGTGCTCACCACCGGAAGCGACCGGCCCATTTCTTGGCTGAGCACGGTGGTGGACAGCCGCCGCCTTCTGCGGGGTCGTTGCCGAGGTAGGAGCCGACGACGGCCTCCAGGTCCCGAGCATGGCGCCCAGCACCACGTCGGACAGCCACAGGCCGCGCCGCGGTAGCCGACGGTGTCGGGGGAGAAGTCGACGTGCCCGCGGGCTAGATGGCAGTCGAAGTCGCTGAGCAGGCCGGCGACGAACGCGGTGAACGCGCGGCGGTGGTCCCCCGCCGACATGCCGGCCAGGTCGTCGGCCGACACGTGAGTGGTGGACGTCGAGGGCATCGGTGCGACCGGGCTGCGCGCCCGGTCCTCGCTGACGACCCGCACTACGCCGCCCTCCACCGATGCCCCGCCAATGGCGAGTTGATCGGTGACGGCGAAGCTCTCGGTCAGCGGCAGCGCGACGGGCTGATCGGCGTACCGCATGCGACCCTGTACCGGCACATCGGGGCCGGGGACCCCGGGTGTGGGCCAGGTGACGGCCGACATCCGGTGCCGCTGCGCCGACGGCGGCGAGCACCGGACGCACCGCCTCGACGACCGGCTCGGGAGGGCGCAGCTGCCGCCAGGTCGCCGCTCGTGGCCCGCGTTGCGTGGGCGTTCCCGTCGCAGCGCCGGACCGTGCAACTGGCCGACCTGGACCGCCCACTCCGACAGTGGCGTGCGGGCATGTCGCAACTGCGCTCGTGGTCGCTACGACTCACTCGCCTGACGGTTGGCCTCGGCAGCCTCCACCGCTTCGGTGTGGCTGTCGTAGCCGGACTCGGTGTGGTCATCGGCGCGGCGGGTCCAATGCCATCCGTCGCGGCCGCGCTCGATCAAGTAGCCGGGTGGATCGGCGGGGCCGTGGCCGGGTTGCCCGTAGGGGCTGGTGGGGTCGATGTGCTCGGTCATGACAGCGTGATCTCCCTGAAGCGGACGCCCGCCTGGTTGCGTCCCAGCGTGATGAACGAGCCCCGGGCGGCGTTGTCGGTCGCGGTCACCGTCTCGGCGGTCAGGTCCCGGCGGGCGAGCGTGATCTGTCTCGGGGTGACGGTGATGCGGTACGGCGTGTACGCGCCGAGGACGAGGTCTGTTCCGCTTCCCGAGTGAAAGGTGCCGATCAGCGAAGCGCTAGTGCCCGGTGGCACCCGGTGGATCTCCAGCTGCCCCTGCTGCCGGATCACCAGGTGGTAGCCGTCGATGCTTTCGTGCGGCGCGTCAGCGTACGGGTAGTCCGCGGTGGTGAGGAGCACGGAGGCCCACCGGGTGGGGTCCCCGCCGCTGCCACCGTCGATCCGCAGGTCGAGGTCCATGGTGAAGCTTGACGGATCCGGCGGTCGCAGGTAGCCGTGCAGGGCGAAGTTGACGCTGGCGCCGGCCGGGTCCCAGCCCCACGACCCGTCCGGGTAGAACTTGCCCCGATCGCAGCCGGACGGGCCATTGGCTTGCAGTCCGGGATACCAGGCCTGCGACCTGAAGGGGTCGGTGGTGCGCAGCAGGGTGTCGTCCTGCAGGTACGCAGGGTCGTCGGAGAAGATGGCGTCGACCCCGGCCGCCACGAGCGGGTCGCGCCTGTAGCGGCGGTTCACTGTCCAGGCGGCCACCTTCAGGCCAGCCGCGTGCGCCTCGGTGACGAAGCCGGCGGTGATCTGCGTGTGATGGGGGGCGATCCACGCAGCGCCGATCGCTGTTGCTGTCGCGACGCTCGTCGACCCGATGAAGCACGCCAGGTAGCCCCGCGCCGCAGCGACTGCGCAGTCCGCGGCCGAGAACGACTGCACAATCACGCGGTCGGGATGGATCCGGTGCGCGTCGAGCAGGTCACACAGCGGCCCGACCGAGCCGGCGCTTTTGGCTTCGGGAATGAGCACGATGTGGTTGCCGAACTCGCGCAGCCAGGCGTCGACCATCGCCGGTCGGAGGTTGTCTGGCCAGCCGCCACCGAGGTAGGTGGACGCGTCGATGTTCAGCTGGCCGAAGGAGACGGCGCTGTGATCGGCGACGTTGCCAGTGGACGTCGTCGTCCGATCCACAGTGGCGTCGTGCATGACCCCGACGGTGCCGTCGGTCAGAAGCTGCACATCGGCTTCCAGGGCCTGCGCCTTCATGGCGGCGGCCACCCGGTACCCTTCCATGGTTCCTTCCGGCACCATCAGCGAGCCGCCACGGTGCGCTATGTAGAACGGCGTCGGCAGATCATCGACGGTCCGCCCGAGCCGCGCATAGGACGCCCGGAGGGCGTCTTCGGTGAGCGCATCCGACACCCTGCCCTGAACTGCCTCAGCCCGAGAGCCGCAGGAGCCGCGGGTCGGCGGTGAGGGAAGCGTCATCGGTGGCCCTCCAAGGGCGGTGGCGTGGCTGGTGAAACGGTGATGCGGCGGGGCTCGGCCCGGACGATCTCGGGTGCCATGACGCGGACCAGTGAGTCACGCTCCACCTCGAGCGCGGGAAGATGTGCGACCTGGATGGCCCTGCCGGACGCGCGGTCGCGGTGGCGTCGACCCACGTCGCTTCGGTCCACTCCGTGTCGGCGGCTGGCCGGGCCCCCGGGCCGAGGACCGCCACGCCTACTCCGGCTCAGGGCGGTCGCGCTGCCATGGGCTCGGTCGCGGTGGCGGCAATCGCGGCGAACAGCCGGTGTACGCGGCGCAGGGCTACCGGCGCCTTCGGTCGGCCGGACAAGGCACCGGGTCGGTGATCCAGGGCGTAGCCGGACCGAACTCTGCGATGGCGGTCGCCCCGGCTGGGCGCCGTCGGCGAGCTGTCGCGAGGATCGGCGACCGACCGTGCGCGCCACTTGCCTACGGCCGCCCTGAGCCCGGCCCACCGGACCGACAGCGGCAGCGCTGTCCCCCCGGCGTAGGCCAGCACGTTCTGCTGTTGCGGCACAGCTGCTGCGCGGACCCGGCTCGCCGACACCAACGCAGCATCTGCTTACGCTGCTGATCGCTGGGCATCGGCTCGCTCCTCGGTCGCGCGCGCTTGCTGAGACGGGTAAGCCTAGCGTCGGGTTGTCACCCGCCGTGCCAGCTTGATGGCTTCTTCCACCACGAGAATGGATGCCGCCACCATGGTGCAGACCAGCCACTGCGAGCCCGTCAACGGCGTGGTGTCGAACAGCCCCTGCAGCCACGGTACGTGGACCACGAGGACCTGCAGGAGGACCACCGCGCCGAACGAGATCCACAGCCAGCGGTTGGTGAACAGATGGCGGGTGAACACCGTCTCCCGCTCGGCCCGGGCGTTGAGCGCGTTGAAGAACTGGAACAGCACGAAGGTCGTGAACGCCATCGTGGCCGCTACCGCGGCACCGTAGGCGTCCTCCGCTAGGGCGAGGACCGCGAGGGTGCCGGTAGCCATGATGGCGCCGGCGCGGAACATCCGGAGCAGTCTGGTGCGGTTGAGGATGCGCTCCTCCGGCTTGCGGGGCGGGTCGTCCATGAGGCCGGGCCGGGCGGGGTCGACGCCGAGGGCCATGGCGGGGGGGCCGTCCATGATGATGTTGACCCAGAGCACCTGGATCGCGGTGAGCGGCGCCGCCAGGCCGGCCACGGTCGCGCCGAGGAAGGACAGGATGGCGCCGATGTTGGTGGACAGCTGGAAGCGGACGAACTTGACGACGTTGTCGTAGATCGACCGGCCCTCGCGGACCGAGGCGACGATGGTGGCGAAGTCGTCGTCGGTGAGAATCATGTCGCCGGCTTCCTTGGTCACCTCGGTGCCGGTGATCCCCATAGCGACGCCCATGTGAGCCGAGCGCAGCGCCGCGGCGTCGTTGACGCCGTCGCCGGTCATGGCGGCGACGTGGCCCCGCGCGATGAGCGCCGAGACGATGGCCACCTTGTGCTCGGGTGCGACGCGGGCGAAGACGCCGACCTGCTCCACCCGCTCCGACAGCTCCTCCGGTGTCATGAGGTCCAGCTCGGCGCCGGTGACCACCTCGCCGCGGATGCCGAGCTCCCGGGCGATGGCGGCCGCGGTGTCGCGGTGGTCGCCGGTGATCATCTTGACCGAGACGCCGGCCCGGTGCGCCAGGGCGATGGCGTCCTTGGCCTGTGGGCGAGGTGGATCGGCGATGCCCACCAACCCGAGCAGGGTCAGTCCGGTGAGCCGCTCGGCGAGTGCCTCCGCGGCGGCGGAGTCCCCGCTCGTGGGCAGGTCATCCAGGAGGGTGGTCGCGGCAGCCAGCACCCGCAGGCCACGGGAGGCCAGCGCGGTGACCTCGCCAGCGAGCCGCTCCCGCTCGGCGGCGTCGAGCTCGCGGACGCCTTCCTCGGTGAGCACCGCGGCGCTGCGGGCGAGAAGCACGTCCGGGGCTCCCTTGACGTAGACGCGCGCCCGGCCGCCGTCGTCATGCACGGTGGCCATGAACTTGCGTGCGCTGTCGAAGGGCAGCTCGGCGATGCGCGGCACCGCGGCCCGCAGGGACGGCGCGGAGATGCCGGTCTTGGCGGCCGCGACCACCAGCGCTCCCTCGGTGGGGTCCCCGACGATGCCCGCCCGGCCGCCCGCGGCCGGGGCGGCGAGTGTGGCGTCGCTGCACAGGACGAGGGGCTTGAGGAGGCCGTCGAGGTCCCCGGCCGGCGCGCCGGTCGACTCGTCGATGATGGCGCCCTGCGGTGAATAGCCCTCCCCTTCGACGCGGAGCCGACGGCCGGCGAAGACCAGCGCCCGCGCGGTCATCTGGTTCAGGGTGAGGGTGCCGGTCTTGTCGCTGCAGATGACCGTCGCCGAGCCGAGCGTCTCGACCGAGGCCAGCCGCTTGACGATGGCACCGCGGCGGGCCATCCGGGCCACACCGAGGGCCAAGGTGAGGGCGAGAACGGCCGGCAGGCCCTCGGGCACCGTCGCGACGGCCAAGGCGACTGCGGAGAGCGCCAGTTCCCCGAGCGACTCGCCCCGGATCAGGGCGATCGTCGCGTAGATGGCGATGGCGATACCGCCGATCGCGGCGATGCGCTTGCCCACCGAGTCCAGTTGGACCTGCAGGGGGCTCTTGGGGTCCTCTCCGCTCTTCAGCAGCTCGGCGATGGCGCCGACCTCGGTCTGCATGCCGGTCGCGGTCACCACGAGCTCGGCCCGGCCGCGGGTGAGGGTGGTGTTCATGTAGCCCATGCCGGTGCGGTCGGCCAGCGGCACCTTCTCACCCGGCGCGGCGCCGACCGGGGCGGTGTCCTTGGCCACCGGCTGGGACTCGCCGGTCAGCGCCGACTCGTCGACCTCCACCGACTGGGCCACCAGGAAACGGCCGTCGGCCGGCACGCGGTCACCGGCCTCGAGCAGCACCAGGTCGCCGGGCACCAACTCCCCGGCGTCCACGACCCGTGCCTCGCCGCCCCGGCGGACGCGTGCCGTGGGCACGAGCATGTCCCGCAGTGCTTCCAGGCTGCGCTCGGCCTTGTTTTCCTGGACGAAGCCGATAGTGGCGTTGATTAGCAGCACCACGAGGATGACGATGGTGTCCTTCAGGTCGCCAACCAGACCTGCCAGCAGGGCGGCGCCCAGCAGGATGAGGATCAGCAGGCTGCGGAACTGGTCGAGGAACCGGAGCCAGGCCGGCCGCCGCGGTCGCTCGGCCAGGCGGTTCTCTCCGAAGACCTCCCGGCGACGGGCTACCTCCTCCTCGCTCAACCCGCGTGCCGGCTCCACCGCCAGCGCCTCGGCCACCGTTGTCGCTGGACGCAGGTACGGATCCTGTAGTTGGAGGTCATCCAGGCCGACCGTCGGAACGGACGGGGGCGACTGCGTCATCGAGACACCTCTCGGAACGGGCTGGTACGGGGGCGGACGGACTCACGGGGGCTAGGGACTGCGGCCTGGAGGGCGTAGTCGGCGGCGGAGCCGGAAGCCGGCCGTGCCGGGGGCTGAGAAACGATTCCTGCCTGCCGGAGAGCGCTTCTTCCTGCAATGCCGCGCGGCGCCCACGACCGGGTCCTCGGGTGCAGGCGCAGCCCGATGGCGACGCACCACACAATTAGGCCCAGCCACGGGACCAGATCGGACACGGAGGCACCCCCTCTCGGCGCCGGTCGCCGGATGCCCCGGCGCCGCGTTACGACGCTACTGCATAGGTTCTCGTGAAACAACCTTCGCATTTCGTCCCGTGCGCACCGCAGCCCGGACGATTGCCAGGCCCGCTACATACAGCACCACGGTCGCGGCGACGGTGGCCGGCCGGGTGACGTGGTCGACACCGGCTGCGGTCAGCAGGGCCAGGCCGGCGCAGATCGACCCAGTGCCCAGCGCTGCGGCGCCGGCACGAAGCGGGGTGACCGCCGCCGCAGGGGGGCGACGCCGGCCGTTCGGTCGCTCGATGCGTCCAAGGGCGGCGACCAGGATCGCCAGGACGGCCGCGCACGCGAGCACCCACACGGGGCGCAGGGCGAACCAATCGACGGTCAGCGGCTCGGGTCTGGGAAGAATGCCGGTCAGGTACAGGGTCGGCGCTGCGACCAGCACCGGCACCATGTGCCACAGGTAGACGGTCAGCACGGTCGCGTTGACCGCGGCCGTCGCCGTCCACACCAGCGGCAGCTTGGCGAGCCGGGCCAGCGGGCCACGGATCAGCAGGACCAGTCCGGCCTGAGCGACGCCGTAGGCCAGCAGCGCCAGCGTGGGCGGCGCCGTGTTCTGGAACGCCTCACCCGGCACGCCCAGCATGGAGACCGGGTAGGGACCGAGCGCTACCAATCCGACAGCCAGCAGTCCACCCACGAGGAACATTGCGGCCGGCATGGAGCGCCAGGTCAGCAGTGTGCCGGATCGCCACGCCACGCCCAGCGCATAGAGGCACAGCCACACGAGCAGAAAGTTCAGTGCCCCTGCCAGCGCAATTCCGGAGGCCACCCGGATCCCGTCCGAGACCGCCACTGCCAGCGCCAGCGCCAGTGGCACCCGTAGCCCCCAGCGCTCGTGCGCGGTGACGAGCAGCGGGGTGGTGGCGACGACAGCGACGTAGACGGCCAGGAACCACAGCGAGATGGCCACCAACCAGGCAGCCGTGGCGACCAGGTCCGGATCGGCGACCAGCTGGCCGACGACGATACCGGTGAGCACGGCGGCCAGGAAGACCGTCGTCGGCCGCAACAGCCGGCGCAGCCGGTCCTCCAGCCAGCCCAGTGGCGGCCTGTCGCGGGCGCGGGCCGACTGCCAGGACGCCATGCCGGCGTACCCGCCGACGAGGAAGAAGAGCGGCATGACCTGCAGGAGCCACGACAACCACTCCGCCGGTGGCCACAGCCCCAGAGCGTTAGTTCCGCTCAGCTGCCCGTCGCGGATGACGATGACCACGGCCAGCCAGTGCCCGACGACCACGGTGAGGATCGCCGCCGCCCGCAGCAGGTCGACCACCCGGTCCCGGCTCTCCGGTGTCTGCGCCACGAGTGCCCGCAGCGAGGGGCGCGTCACGTCGTCCGCCATGTTCCACTCCTCGCGTCGCTGTGCAGCACTGTCTGACGGAGGCGGGCTCGCCCACCCTTGCTGGCGGCGATGCCGGGAAGGTGCCGGGCTCACGGGATCGCCAGCGGAGGTTACTCTCCGGCTCGGGCCCAAGAATAGCGAAAGCCAGTTCGTAAAACCAGGTCCGGATGGTGTGAGGCAACACGGAGGGCTGAACACCCGGGCACCCCGCTCAGCGGTGATCGCCGGTGTGCCCGCCGCTGAGGCCCAGATGGCGAGGAGTCATGGCGCGAGTGAGGTCAGTGGCGTCGTCGACCGGACGACTGTCTTCGCTGCTCAGTCGGTCGGCCCGCGCCGTTCGAGGGTTCGCTTTCCCCAACGGGAGCCTCTACGAGCCCCGCCCCCGGTCGAGCAAGGGCTTCCAGCGGCAGGTGTCGCCGGTTGCGCCCGACCGGGCGGTCGGGCCGTCCACCGGATGAGTCCGACTCTTACCGCGCTCTCGAGGTTTTCCGACCCGTTCGCCACGCTTGCCGAGGTGGTGTCGGTTTTGTTCGGGGCCCGCGCCCTGTTGCCCCTCACCAGCTTGTGGGACCGCGGTCGAGGAAGGTCGACCGCGGCCTACGAGCGGTGCTGGTCCTCGCGGGGGCGGGTTGCCCGCAGTGCACCGGCGTGTGCCTTGGCCTCCGGATCGCGGCGGGTCTTGGCCAGGCTGGCGACCGTGACCAGGGCGAGCGTGACGCCGATGACCATGAGGCTCACGGGGGTGGGGATCTCCGGCACCCGTTCGTCGATGTCGACGTGCGCCCAGTGCAGGATCAGCTTGACGCCGATGAAGGCGAGGATGAACGCCAGCCCGGCGGAGAGGTAGACCAGCCGGTCGAGCAGCCCCCTGACCAGGAAGAACAGCGCCCGCAGGCCGAGCAGGGCAAAGGCGTTGGCGGTGAAGACGATGTAGCTCTCCCGCGTCACCCCGAAGACCGCCGGTATCGAATCCAGTGCGAAAAGCAGGTCCACGCTGCCGATGGCGATCAGCACGATGAACAGCGGGGTGACCATCCGGCGACCCGCGACTCGGGCCAGCAGCTGGCCGCCGACGTAGTCCGGCGTCACGGGCAGCACCCGCCGGGCGGTCCGGACCAGCACGTTGCTCTCGATGTCCGGGTCCTCATCGCGGTGCCGGTACAGCTGCACCGCCGTCCAGATCAGCAGCGCGCCGAAGAGGAGGAACATGAAGGAGAACAACGAGATCAGCGTCGCACCCACGGCGATGAAGGCCGCGCGCATGATTAGCGCCAGCATGATGCCGAAGGTGAGCACCTTGTGTTGGTGCTCGTCGGGGACGGCGAACGTGGTCATGATGATCACGAAGACGAACAGGTTGTCCACCGACAGGCTCTTCTCGACGACGTAGCCGGCGAAGTACTGGGCGCCGAAGTCACCGCCGTACGACGCGGCCAGCCAGGCGCCGAACCCGAGAGCCAGCAGCACGTAGAACACCGACCACGCGGTGGCCTCCCGGAAGCCGACGCGGTGCGGTCTGGCCGCCGCGACGGCCAGGTCGACGGCCAGGAGTGCCACCACCGCCCCGACGGTCACTGCCCAGGTGAGCCCGGTGACGTCCATTTCTCGCCCACCTCTCCTCGCACCGGTATGCGTTCATGGCCGGCGGAGGGCACGAGCGTGCCTGCGGCCAGCGGGAACGGCGCGCCGACAGTAGCCGGGCAGGCGTCTACTCGGCGGGGGCGCTCATAGGGAGGCGTCGGCGTGTCGTCGCCGGGCCAGAACGAGGAGTCCGACAAGAGCCGAAAGCGAGCGCTGGGCCGTGGGTACGGTCACCCCGGCCCGGCCCGGCCCGGCCCGGCCCGGCTCAGGCCACGAGGCGTGCGGTCACCGGGTGGTCAGCACCACCCGGCCGTGCTTGGCCAGTCGGCCGTCGTCGACGAAGGCGACCCAGCCGCCGCGAAGGAGCACCGTCTCGATGAGCTCGTCGACGGCGTCGTCGACGACATCGGGATGGGTGGTGTCCTCGGCCGCGCTCAGGTGGTCGCCGGCGTCGCTGATTCGGGCCGGAAAGAAGTAGCCTTCTTCCACCGCCAGCATCTCGGGGCGTTCCCGACGGGCGGCGAGCCAGGCGGCGGAGAGGCCTTCGACCACCTTGTCGTCGGGCCGCCTGCGCTCGACCAGCTGGAGCGCTTCGTCCTGCCGGGACAGCAGGTACCGCTCGAGCGCGCCGCGGATGCGGGGAGCCAGATGGGCCGACGGGATCGAGGGGAAGCTGCAGGTGATGGTGCCGGCCAGTCGGCCGGTGTTGAGAGAGATCCGGCGGAACTCGGCGACGGTCTGCTGGGCGCCGACCAGGACCAGCGGCGCAGGGTGCAGCCGCAGGTAGATGCCCAAGGCCCGGTCGGCGATGCGCAGGAAAGCAGTCACCTGTGCCCTATTGGCGTCGCGGTTCTCCGGCATAGTCAGCGGAAAGCCCGACCGCGCCGGTGGCACCAGGTGGTCGTCGACACCTTCGAACAGACGGGCCTCCCGTTCGGTAAGAACCAGGACGGCGTGTCGCGGAGTGCGGTGGAGACCGCGGACCAGGTCTCTGGTGGCGAAGGCCGGGTCGACGACCGCGCGGTCGGTCACCGGCACCGAGAGGTGCACGATCTTCTGCATTCCCGCGTTTACGAACACGCCGATGGCCTGCTCGGTCGGTCCGGAGGTTGCCCGAGCCAACGCCTTGCCCAGTTCGTCCAGCACGACGGTGCTCTGCGGCGAGTCCTCCGCCCGGAGCCGGTCGGCGGCCTCCTCGGCGAGCCCGTGCAATGTGCGTGCATCCTGGGCCGTCATCCGCGTGCCCGGTGCTGTGGTCGCCAGCAGGGACACCGACGGGTAGCTGCGTACCGCCTGCAGCAGCAGCACCGTCTCGGGGGTCGGGCCGGCGGCGCGCCGGTAGGTGCGCAGCGGCCCTCGGGCTCCAGCGGTCACTGGGCCCACCGGCCCAGCGGTCGCGCATCGTACCGCCAGGCCAGCTCGTCGACCGCGTGCTCGAGTACCTCGTGGCGCCGGCGACCACGCAGCCCGCTGACGAAGTGCACGTCGATCGTCCAGCCGACGCCGGAGTTGGCCGCAGCGGCGCGGGCGCGCCGCCGCAACTCGACGACCTCGTGTGCGGTGTGCTCGAGCAGGGCGGCATTCAGTGCACCTTCTAGCGTCTCTGGTGGCTCCGGCCTGATCAGTGCGATGTGCAGCTCGACGTGGTCGTCTCGGGCGGCCGCCAGGGCTGCCGGAAGGACCTCGACGAGGTCGTCGCGATCGAGGATGACGGCGAGCACCCGGTAGGTCAGGCCCGTAGTTGCAGGTGTGCTGGAGTCGTGGACCGGGAGGGGTGCGGGAAGGGAGGACACCGTGGGAGCTCCTGGGTTGGTTCGAGGTCTCCCCAGTTCCCGCTGGAACTGCTGCACCCGGGCCCGGAGGGGCCGTGACTGTCGGATGATGGCGCCGCGGAGGCGGCGGGTACTCTCCTCGTGCGAAAAATGTTACGCGAAAGATTAGTCGGCACGCAAGGGGTCGCGTTGACTCACCAAAGATGCGCGCGTAGGTGGGGTCGTTGACTCATCGAGATGTGCGCGCGTGGAGCGCGCCTGCCGGGCGGGGCCCTGGCCCGCCGGTAGGCCCCGGTGATGGGACTGACGATGGGCCAGCGGCAGGCAGTGACCAGGGCCATCGCGACTCGGTATCGGCGGGCGAGCAGGGCGGAGAAGGGCGCGCTCCTCGACGAGTTGTGCGCGACGACGGGCTGGCACCGCAACCACGCGCGCAAGGCGTTGGCCTCGGCGCTGATGCCGAAGGTGGTGCGCGTCCGGCAGCCACGGGCCCCGAAGTACGGGACCGACGTCGTGCTGGCGCTGCGGTTTTGCTGGGCGGTGCTGGGCGCGCCGACGGGCAAGCGGCTGGCCCCGGTGATGGGCGAGCTGGTGCCCACCTTGCGGCGGTTCGGCGAGCTCGACGTCAGTGACGAGTTGGCTGCGGCGCTGATGGTGATGTCGCCGGCCACGATGGACCGGCGGCTGGCCGAGTACCGGGCCGCGCTAGACCTGCGGGGGCGTAGTCACACCAAGCCCGGGTCGCTGCTGAAGGACTCGATCCCGATCCGCACCTGGGCGTAGGGATTACGCCGTACCGGGGTTCGTGGAGATGGACCTGGTCGGCCATGAGGGCGGCAACGCCGTTGGCGACCACGCCTACACGCTGACGGTGACCGACATCGCCACCGGCTGGACGGAGAACCGGTCGGTGCCCAACAAGGCCCGCAAGTGTGTGATCGCCGCACTGGAAGAAGTCGCGAAGATCATGCCGTTCCCGCTGCCGGGCGTGGACTCTGACAACGGCAGCGAGTTCATCAACCATCACCTGCTCGTCTGGTGCGAGCAGCGCAGCATCACCTTCACCCGGTCCCGTCCGGGCAGCTCCAACGACGGCGCGCACGTGGAGCAGAAGAACTGGGCGGTGGTGCGCACCGTGGTCGGCTAACACCGCTACGACACCCCCGCCGAGTTGCGGCTGCTGAACAAGATCTGGGTGCTGCAGTCGCAGAAGACCTACTACTTTCTGGCCCAGCAGAAGCTGATCTCCAAGGTCCGCGACGGCGCGAAGGTCACCAAGCGCTACGACCGCCCGACCACGCCACACCGCCGGGCCCAGCGCCATGACGCAGTCACCGCCGAGGACAAGACGATCATGAAAGACACCCACGTCGGTCTGAACCCGGCCGCGATCCAGCGCCAGATCCAGGCCCTCACCGCCGAGCTACTCACCCTGACCACCAGCAAGGCCCGCGCCGCGGCCAAGCCCCAAGTGTAGGCCCTCTCCACGCGCGCATCCGCTCACGAGTCAACGAAGGCCGCTACGCGCGCATCTTGACATGAGTCACCAGGGAGTGGGGATGCTTCCGCGTGCGACGGTCTACCGTTCCAGCGCGGTCGAGCGATTGCTGACGAGAGCGGCCAGCCGCCGCTCGGTCGCCGCGAGGTCGGCGAGATCGAGCCGGTCGCGGTCGAGGACGTGGACCAGCAGCGCGTCGTCGTCGATGCGGAGCACGAGCGTTCCGGGGAGCACGCTGATCACGTCGGCCAGCAGGATCGCCAGGTCGGGGCGGTCGGGGTGCCGTAGTCGGTGGACCACCACCACCGATTCGACCGGAGGCCCGGGTCGCAGCGCGCGCGCGGCGACGCGGCTGCCCTCGCGGACGCAGGCGAGGAGGAACCAGCCCAGCGCGCCGGCGAGTCGCAGCGGGTGTGCCGGGCGGCGCGGATGCGGTGGCGACACCCACAGGCTGGCGGCCGTGGCGGTCGCGACGACCAGGACCGCCAGCTCCGGGCCGACCAGCGTGCTGCTCTCGCTCACGATCCACCACAGCGCCGCCAGGGCGACGCCACGGCCCACGGACTCGGCCACCCACCACACCGGCGCGGTCACCACAGCAGCACCCCCGCGAGCACCACCAGGACGACCACGGCGAGCGGCCCCACCGACTGCCAGCCCGGCAGGCGCAGGAGCTCTGCGGCTCCCCCGGGCCACCGGGACGCGGCGTGTCCGGCGATGGTGACGACGGCCTGGACCGCTCGCCCCGGCAGGCGGCCGGCCTCGTCCAGGGCACGCAGCGCCCCCACCGCAGCGGGCTCCAGGACGACGACGACGTCACCGGCCGGCGGCCGCGCTGACCGGCGCAGCGGCCACCGGGCGGCCCCACGCACCGCCAGTACCACTAGAACGAGGCCGAGCAGCACCGGCCAGACCCCCGCCCACACGCTGGCCACGGTCGTGGACACGTCCACCGCCGGGCCCGCCGCGGTCAGCGCCCATACCCCGGCCGGACCGGCCAGGAGCAGGACGAGCCATCCGCTCTGCAGGACGCTCCACGGTCGCGGGACACTGTCGCCGGCGGCCAGGGCGAGCCAGAACCGGGCCATCAGCAATACGGTGCCGGCGGCTCCGAGGGACAACACGACCTCGGACACTCCCGCCGCGGCAGCCAGATCCTTCAGGCCGTACTTGGCCACGAAGCCGTTGAGCGGTGGAAGGCCGGCGAGTGCGAACCCGGCCACGCCCGCCCCGCCGAGCGCGATCCATCGCCGGGCGCCCGGCGCAGCAGCCTGGACGACCGGTATGGAGAGGAACAGCGCCGCCTTGGCCGTGCCGTGAGCAACCGCGTAGACGACGGCCACGGTGACCGCGGCGGCCCCGACCGACGCCTCGCGCAGCCCGGCCCCCACTGTTACCGCCAGATAGCCCATCTGGCTGACCGTCGAGTAGGCGAGCTGGACCTTCGGCTCGTCCTGCAGAAGGCCGAGGGCGACCGCACCGAAGATGCCGACCAGCCCGAGCGCCACGAGCCAGGAGCCCAGCTCGGGCAGGCTGTGTGTTCCGATCGGCAGCAGATGCAGCCACCCCACCAGGCCGGCCTTCACCATTGCCCCGGACAGGACCGCGCTGGCGGGCACCGGCGCGGCCGGGTGGGCCACGGGCAGCCAGCCGTGCAGCGGCACCAATCCCGCCTTGACGCCGAGGCCGGCCACGACAAGCGCCGCCGCCGGCAGATTCGCCCTGTCGCCCAGCGCCTCGCGGACCGCTGCCATATCGGTTCCGGCGGCCGCCGCCGCGGCCATCAGTCCGCTGAGCAACAACACCTCGCCGACGAGGGCCAATCCGAGGTAGACGCGGCCGGCGCGCATCGCCCGGTCGGTCCGGAAGTGCACGACCAGCCCGTAGGCGGTCAGCGACATGACGGCGAAGCCGACGTAGAAGGTGACGATGTCGGCGGCGATGAGCAGGGTGACGTTACCGGTGTAGGCCACCAGGAACACCGCGAGAAAGGCCGGCAGCCGCCGGTCCCCGGCCCGCTCCGCCGGCGACACGGCCAGCGCCACCGCGTAGAGCAGGGCCGTCACGCCGAGCAGCGGCCGGGAGACGTCGTCCAGATCCAGCCTCACGCCGAGCAGCAGCCAGGGGACGGAGAGGCCGTCCGCCGGCCCGGCGAGGGCCAGCAGCCCGGCCGGCAGGCAGGCCAAGGGTGACCACCGCACGGCCGCGGCCCGCGTCACCGCCGGCAGCAGGAGAGCGGCCAGGGCCAAGGGCGCGGCGAGCGCGGCCACCCACAGCCAGGTCGTCCACAGCGAGGTCATCCGCCACCCCGCTCGGCGATCTCCCTTGCCAGCGCCAGCGGGCTCCACCACGCCCCGGCGAAGAGCCCCGCGGCCAGCGAGGCGACCGCGGACACGACCAGCGGAATCACGAGCAGCCACGAGCCCTCACGGCGGGGTCGGGGCCGCCCCGCCCAGGCCACCCCGGCCTCCGGTGGGCGCCACCAGGCCGCGACGACGATCGGGAGGAAGTAGGCCGCGTTGAGCAGCGTGCTCACGACCAGCACGCCGATCACCCACGGCTGGCCGGCCGAGAGCGCGCCCACACCGAGGTAGTACTTGGTCACGAACCCCGCCACCGGCGGCACGCCGATCATCCCCAGCGCGCCGACGGTGAAGGCTGCCATGGTCATCGGCATCCGCCGGCCCACCCCGCGCAGCTCGGAGACCCGGTGCAGGCCGAGGGTCTCGGCGAGGGCCCCCGCGCAGAAGAACAGGGTGATCTTCATCAGGCCCTGGTGCACGAGATGAGCGACCGCCGCAGTCGTGCTCACCGCGCCCACCAGCGCCATGCCCAGCACGATGTAGGACACCTGGCTGACGGTGGAGTAGGCCAGCCGGCGCTTGAGGTCGTCCTGGGTCAGGGCCCGGACCGACCCGTAGACGATCGTGATCCCTGCCATCACCCCCAGGGGCAGGAGCACGCCCAGGCGGTCGGCCACGGCCGGGCCGTAGACATCGTGGACCACCCGGACGATGCCGAACGCGCCGGCCTTCACCACCGCGACCGCGTGGAGGAGAGCGCTCACGGGGGCCGGCGCCACCATGGCCCGGGGCAGCCAGCCGTGCAACGGGAAGACCGCCGCCTTCACCGCGAAGCCGCCGACGAGCAACAGGAACACGACCTGCATGACCAGCGGCTCCGAGGCGGCCAGCGCGGCCACGGCGGCGGTGCCGCCGGGCTCGAAGGTGCCGCCGGCCCCGAGAGCGGTCAGCCACGCCACCCCGACCAGCAGCACGGCGCCGCCGCCGATCGTGTACCGGAGGTACGTCCGCGCCCCCGCCAAGGCCTGCGGGGTGCCACGGTGCGCCACCAGCGGATAGGTGACCACCGTGAGGAGCTCGTAGAAGATCAGGAGCGTCACCAGGTTGCCGGCCAGGGAGATGCCGACCGTGCTCGTCACGCAGAGGCAGAAGAACCCGAAGAACCGACTGCGGTGCGGGGAGTCCTCCAGGTAACCGATCGCGTACACCGTGGTGAGCAGCCACAGGGCCGCCGACAAGGCGATGAACAGCAGGGACAGCTCGTCGAACCGCAGGACCAGCTCGACCCCGGGCGCCAGCGGTGAGGTCCAGGCGAACTGCGCACCGCCGAGCACCGGCTCGAAGACCGCGACCACGATCGCGACCTTCAGCGTCGCGCCGACCAGGTTGACCACGGTCCGCGCGCGGTGCCGCTCCTCACCGAGCGGAAAGATGACCAGCGCGGTGACCAGCGACGTGGCGAGCAGGGCCAGCGGTACCAACCCGCCGAAGGTCACCGATCCGCTCCGCTGCCGGTCATCGACGCCGCGGCCGTCGACGGGGTGGACTCGGCGATGCGATCGGGCACGCCGGCACCGGTCAGACCGAGTACCACGACGAGCGCGGCGAGGACGACCGCCGGCACCTCACGGCTCCACGTCGCCGGGCGGGCGCCGTGCGGAGCGTCGGTGGGGCTGAGGTCGAAAGTCAGCCCGACGACGCGCATCACGTAGGCGGCGGAGATCAGCCCGCCGACGACGACCGGCACGGCCCAGTACCAGCGGCCCGTCTGCACGCTGGACTCCAGCAGCAGGAACTTTCCGGTGAAACCGAGGCTGGGTGGCAGGCCGGCGAGGCTCAGACCGGCGAGGGCAAACGCCGCCACTGCCACGGGCTGTCGCGCGCTGGCCCCCGCCATGGTCAAGAGCCGATCACTGCCGTGACCGGCCGCCAGCGCACCCGCGGCCAGGAACATCGCCGCCTTGGCCAGGCCGTGGGCCACCAGGAGGGTGAGCGCTCCTGTCCAGGCCGTGCGTAACCCGCCGGGGTCAGCGTCGCCGACGGATGTGGCCAGGGGAAAGATCAGGAACAGCTGCCCGATCTGGGCGATCGTGGAGTAGGCCACCACGAGCTTGAGCCGCTCCTGCCGCCACGCCATCCACGCGCCCCACACCGTGGCCAGCGCGCCGAACCCGCCGAGCAGCCCGGCCGCGGTGACCCCACCGGTTCCGGGGAGCAGCGTGAACCAGACCTTCACCAGGACGAACAGCGCGCCCTTGACCACCAACGCGGACAGCACCGGGCTGACCGGCGCCGGAGCGCCGCCGTGGGCGTCGGGCAGCCAGCCGTGCAGCGGCAGCAGCGCGCACTTGAGCATCATGCCGACGGTCACCAGGGCCAGCGCCACAGCCGCGACCGGAGCCGACCCGGCCGTCTCCGACAGCGTGGCGAAAGCCAGCGTTCCCCGGTCGGCGTAGAGCAGGGCGACCGCCAGCAGGTAGAGCAGGGACCCGAGAACCGCGACGAACAGATAGCTAAGGGCGGCCCGCAGCGCGACGCCGCCAGCCAGCGCGACGAGCCCGACCGCAGACAGCGCGAGCACCTCGAAGCCGACGTAGAGGGTGAAGGCGTCGGCCGCGACGTAGATGACGTTGAGCGCGACCCACACCCCGAACCACAGCGGCCAGAAGGCCCCCGTCCGCCGCTCGGCGATCGCGTAGGCGGTCACGGCCAGGCCGACGACCGCGGTCATGCCCAGCAGCACGGCGGACAGCCCGTCCACGGCCAGGGGAATGCCCAGCGGCACCTCCCACCCGCCGAGCTGCTCGGTGGGCATCGCCGTGGGCCGCGGAGCAAGGACGACCGCGCCGACCGCCGCGGCGGTGGCGACGGCGCCACCGGCCGCGACGGTCCGCTCCGCGCGCCGGGTCTGGAGCACGGTGGTGAGCAGGAGCGCGGCGAGCGGCACCGCCACGACCAGGCTCGGGGCGATCACGGGGCAGGCCCCGGGCTCCGTGGGGGCGCGTCGGGTTGCCGCTCGAGGGCCTCGACCCGCTGCACCAGGGCGAGCGCGATCGCGGTGATGCTGACCGTCACCACGATGCCGGTGAGCACCAGGGCGTGCGGTATCGGGTCGGGGTTCTCGGGGTCGGTACGCCAGGCGAGGCCGGCGAGCACCACGAACACGCCGGTGCCCATGACGTTCACCGCGACGACCCGCCGTACCAGGTCACCGATTGCGACCAGACCCACCAGCCCCACGATCGTGAGGACACCGCCGGTCGCGACGAACAGGACGGCCCGGGTCACCGGAGCGCGCCGTGCGGGCCGGGAGCCAGGGCGAGGTAGAACGCGGCGAGGGTGACCCCGACCGACACGGCGATCGAGGACTCGATGGTGACGATGGCGACGGTTGCGTGGTTGCCGTAATCCAGCAGCGCCCCGCCGGTGAGCAGGCCGACGATCCCCACGGCGAGGAACACCGTTGCGCCCAGGGCGAGGCCGGACGGAAGGACCCGTGGCCCCAGCACGGGGGGCTGCCGTCCGGTGAGCACGAGCAGCAGCAGCAGGCCCCCGAGCACCGCTCCGCCATGGAAGGCGCCTCCCGGCGCGTACGTGCCGATGTACAGCACCCAGCCGGCGACGACGATCCCAGCCGGCACCGCGGCCCGCACCAGGAACGACAACGGAGCCGCCGCGGCCGGTGGCACGGGCGCCAGGCCGGCCTGCGGTGTCGGGGCGAGCGCCAGGCACGCCACGGCCGCGACCAGCACGACCACCACCTCCAGGAGCGTGTCGAACCCCCGGAAGGCCAGCAGCACGGCGGTCACCGGATGCTCCACGCCGCTGTCGGGCACCCGCTCCGTGACCAGGGCGGACAGCCTCGTACGGGGCGGTACGGACAGCACGGCGGCCAGCGCGACGCCCAGCACGGCGGCCGAGGTCACCGCCCCAGCCACGACCGCGGCGACTCGCGGAGGCCCAGAGCGGACCCGGCTGCGCGGCGACGTCCTCGCCGCGGCCTCTCCGGCGGCTGCCGACACCGTCCGGAGCAGCAGCGCGCCGGTCGCCGCCGCTCCGATGGCGACCTCGGCCATGGCGAGATCCGGAGCGGCCAACCGCGCGTAGATCAACCCCACCACCACGCCGAAGCCGATGAACAACCCGACGGCGGGGAAGCGGCCCCGCGCCAGCAGCGAGGACGCGGCCAGCGCGACGGCGGCGACCGCGAGCACGCCGTCGAGAAGCGTCCCCACTGAGCCGTCGCTCATCGAGCGCCGCGGGAGTCGACCCGATCGCGGGCGCGGCCGGCCACCAGCTGGGCGGTGGTCGCCGACGTGGCCAGGACGACCACCCAGATCAGGCCGAGTTTGAGCGCGGCCGCTACCGAGTCCGCCCGCAGCGCCAGGCCGGTCAGGACCAGCCCGAGGCCGAGGTTCTCCGCGGTGGTCAGCGCGTGCAGGCGGGCGGTGGCGTCCGGAAAGCGCAGCAGGCCCACCGCGGCCGCGGCCACGACGAGCCCGCCACCCAGGAGCAGGGCGACGGAGAGGACCGGGATCACCCGCCACCTGCCTCGTCGTGCCCGCCGGTCGCTGCCGGGCCCTCCGCCGCGGCAGTCGCGACGCCGTCCCGGCGTTCCCGCGCGGCGAAGGCCGCGGACAGCACGCACGACAGCAGCACCAGCACGAGGGCCGCGTCCCGGTAGGCCCGCTCGCCGGCCACGTCGGCGAGCACCGCCAGCGTCGCGCCGCCTCCGGTGCTCAGCAGGTACACCCCGGCGATCCGGTCGGTGTCGGTGGGGCCGCGGACGACCCGGACCACGGCGACCGCCGTGCTGGCGAACAGGAGGACCGCGGCGGCAAGAACGGCGGACTCCACGCCGCGCATCCTCGCGCGCTCGCGCTTGCTCCGGCAAGGGGGACTGCCGCTAGGGTCGCCGGGTGACGGCGGGGACGATCGTGCTGATGGTGGGCGGGTTCGCCGTCCTCGTCCTCGGCGGCGAGTTGCTCGTCCGGGGAGGGAGCAACCTCGGCCGCGCGGTCGGGTTGTCCCGGCTGGTCATCGGGCTGACGATCGTCGCCGCCTGCACGTCGGCTCCCGAGATGGCGGTGACCGTGGCCGCCAGCCTGGCCGGCAACCCCGGCCTGGCCGTCGGCAACGTCGTCGGCAGCAACATCCTCAACGTGCTCTTGATCCTCGGCGCCTCGGCCGTGGTCGCCCCGCTGATCGTGCGGTCGCAGCTGGTCCGCCTGGACATCCCGGCGATGATCGGCCTGACCGTGGTGCTGCTCGCGCTCGCCCTCGACGGCGTGGTCTCCGTCCTGGACGGCGCGCTGCTGTTGGTGCTGCTGGTCGCCTACACCGGCTGGATCATGCGCATCGGCCGTCGTAGCGAGAAAACGGCAGCGGCCGGTCCTCGGTCCGGCGATCCCGCCGGCACGCCCCGCGGGAAAGCGGTGCTGGCCAGCGTGGGTTTGATCGCCGTCGGCGTCGCGCTGCTCGTCGTCGGGGCACGATGGCTGGTCGAGGCCGCCGTCACCGTCGCCGGCGCGCTGGGCGTGAGCGACCTCGTGATCGGCCTGACCGTCGTGGCGGCCGGAACGTCGCTGCCCGAACTGGCGACGTCGGTGATCGCGGCGCTGCGCGGCGAACGGGACATCGCCGTGGGCAACATCGTGGGCAGCAACATGTTCAACATCGGCGCGGTGCTGGGCGTCGCCGCCGTGGTCAGCGACGGTGGCGTGCCGGTCGCGGCGAGCGTGGTCCGCTTCGACCTCCCCGTGGCGCTGGCGGTGGCGGTGGCCCTGCTTCCCGTGGCCTTCACCGGGTTCGTGCTCCGCCGCTGGGAGGGCGCACTCCTCGTCGCCTACTACGGCGCCTACGTGGGCTACCTGCTGCTGGACGCCAGCGGCCACGACGCCTTGCCGGCGTTCAGCGCCACGATGATCGGCTTCGTGCTCCCGCTGACGGGCCTGGGCCTGCTGACCCTCGTGTTGTACGAGTGGCGCCGCCACCGCGGTACGGCCGTCGCGCGGCACGATGACGGCGGCGACGGTTCCTAGCGAACGAATCTCCGACGCGGCCGAGCTCGCGCGCCGAACGCCACGACAGGCGTAGGCCGGACAGCGGGGTATCGGCACCCGGTCATCCGCGGTGCCAGGTGGAGGTCTTCGCGCAGACAGGCGGCGAGGGGGGCGACCCACGAGCCGCTGGTGGAGGCGATCCGGTCCACGTGAGTTCCTCTGATCGGTTCGACAGCAGGGCTGCCCGGGTCTTCACTCGGGTACGTGGAAATCGAAGGCGGGACTGCGCGGGCGAGCCGGCGCGGGCTCGGTGACCGCGAGGGCGGTGAGCTCGCCCGCCCGAGCGAAGACGAGCCGCAGCGGCACGGAGTGGGCTGATCCCAGCGGCTCGGTCAGTCCGGTGAGGAGGATGGGGTCGTCCGTCGTGCCCACGTGCACGGTCTCGTCGGCCGGCAGAGGGATGCTCACCGCCGACTGCTCCGGCGGAGGCGCCTCCGGGCCGTCTGCAGGCGTCCCGTCGGCTCCCGCCGACGTCCCCGTTGCGCTGACCGTCGCGCCGGCAAACGGGTCACCGGTGACGCCGATCAGCTCGTCGGCTCCCCGCCCGCTGTTGACGATCGCCATCGTGAGCTCGACGGGGTCACCCGGGTCGTGCACGCCATCGGCCGGGTACGCCAGCTGGACGGCGCGGATGGTGATGTCCCCGATCCGGCCGTGGCCGCCGGTCCGGTCGCGGTCCTGCGTGGCGGTCTGCGTCACCTGGCCGGCGCCGCAGGCGCTCAGTGCTACGGATGTCAGCAGCAGCACTGCCACGGTGCCGGCTCGTCGGGTGCGCGTCATCGAGTGGTCCTCCCTACCGGTCGCGGCTCGGTTCCGCCGGTGGTCTCGCGAGGCGACGGGCGACCGTCGTTCGACCGTCCGGCAGTTGCGACGCGGAGATGCCCACCTGCTCCAGCACGGCGGCCACTGCCGCGGCGAGGTGTGTCGGGTGGTGCAGGGGAAGGTCATCGACCTGGTCGCCGCTATCGTCGAAGCAGCGCTCGCCGTCCGGCACCGTCCAGAAGAGGTAGGACCGGGCGCCGTCCGGGAAGCGGCGGCCGAGCTCCTCCTCCAACTGGCGGCGTGTCCGTTCCGGATCGCGGCCGGGGGCCGGAGTCGCCAGGATGCCGTGCCGCCGGAGGACGGCGGCTGCCAGCTCCAGGCGGGCTCGCTGCGGCGCCTGGGCGACCCAGCAGGGCGGCGGCGGGAAAACTGCGGGATCCGGGCAGTAGGCGCACGGCGAGCCGCTGGACCCGGTGGCGCGCCGCTGCTCCGCCACTGCGGCGTTCACTGACCTTGTCCCAGCGAGTAGCCCGGCTGGCCGCCGAATCGGTAGAGACCCTCGGTCTTGATGAAGTCGACCCCGGCCCCCTCCAGGAAGTACAGCAGCTGCAGCACGTGCTTGTGGTGGGCGCACCCGGGTGCCGGGGCGAGGAACCGGGCTCGCCAGTGATCGGTGCAGAAGGTCTCCGGAAACCCGTCGGGCCAGACCTTGACCCCCCGGTTGGAGATCATCTGGAGCTTCAGATAGGAGTCCTTCGACGCCTCGCGCAGGATGACAGCGAGGGTGTCCGGGAAAACCCCGGCGTCATGCACGAAGACGTCGACGCCGTCCATGGTCTTGCGCTCGGGCGTGCGCGGTGCGGGTCTCTGACGCGGCACCGCCGGTGGGAGCGCGGCATAGCGCACGGGGTTGAGGGTGCGGGGGCGGCCGCCCAGCCGGGCGACGACCGCGTCGGCAAAGGCCCGCGTCCCGAGTGGCGCGCGGCCGGCGGGGCTGATGTCGTAGGTGGCCGCGCCGGCCTCGAGTGTCGCGAGCCATGCGTTGTGCACCCGCTCGGCGACCTCGGCCTGCCCGATGTGCACGAGCATCATGACCGCGCCCATGAGCAGCCCGGAGGGGTTGGCGACGTCCTGGCCGGCCCGGCGTGGCGCGGAGCCGTGGATGGCCTCGAACATGGCGACCTGGTCGCCGATGTTGGCCGAGCCGGCCAGGCCGACCGAGCCGGCGATTTGGGCGTCCACGTCGGAGAGCACGTCGCCGTAGAGGTTCGGGGTGACCACCACGTCGAAGGAGCTCGTGTAAAGCCTCGGGTGGAGCGGTGTCTCACCGGGGGCCAGGGCGACCGCGCCGAGGGGGTCTGCTACACCGACCGGATTGACCCGGGAAAGGTCGACGGGCTCTGTCTCTCGCCGGGGGTCGGAACGCGAGCCCAGCGTGCCCCCGCAAGCCGGGGCGGACCGCGTTATCCGGAGGTCGCCACGCTGCTCCTCCTGACATCGTCGACGCCCGGGTACGCAGCCGGTGACCCGCCGGGGCCGACTGGTGGCCGTCGGACCAGGCGCGAGCCCCGCCGCCACCCGGAGCCCGCCCGGTGGCGCGGTCGCCCGTGCTCAGTGCGACACGGGGGCCACGGTAGCGCGGTACTGGCGCCAGCCGCCGTGGACCGTGATGTCCGGGTGCTGCTCGGCCAGCTCCCGGGCGCAGAGGATGCCCGGCACGACCCGGCCGTCGGCGAGCTGGACCGGGCCGCGGTGCAGGCCGGCCGGCTCGTTCTCGACCACCTTGAGCAGCACGTCGGTGGGCACCTGGTACAGCTCGCCGCTGATCGACGCACCCTCCTCGTCCTCGCCCACCTCGTACATGCCGGGGTGCACGCCGCCGATGCTGTGCAGCCGGTACCGCGGCTCGGTGGCGGTCTCCTCCAGGAGCTCGGCCCCGGCGAGATTGCCGTGCAGCTCCAGTCCGCGCATCAGGGTCCCGTTGACGGACAGCAGCTCGTCGTGCAGCGCCATGTCGATCTCCCGCCGCGAGTACCAGCCGAAGCCGGCCAGCAGCAGCGCGAGAATGGCGTAACCGAGGCTGACGCCGGGGGAGGCGTTCCAGCCCACCTCGAGCGCGTTGATCAGCCCGACGAACGACAAGGCCGCGCCGATGCCCGCGGCGATGGCGGCGGCGTACATCCGCCGATCGATGACGAAGCAGGCGATGGCGCCCAGCACGATGCCCACGAGCACCGCGCCGTGGCCCAGCAGCTTGAGCCCGTCGTACACCGCTCCGCCGGCGACGAGGTTGGCCACACCCACTTCCCGTACGGACGTCCCGGCCGCGGCGAGGGAGTTGTCGATCAGCCCGGTGGCCCACTCGGCCAGGCTCGGGATCATCGCCAGCACGGGCGCCGGGGCGTAACGACGGGCGCTGACGTTTGAACGCCTTGGCGCCGATCACCAGACCGATGAAGAGCAGCACCGGTACCAGGGCCTGCATCGGGAAGAGGGCCAGGAAGGTGCCGACCAGCCCGGTGAAGCAGACGACGGCGACCACGATGCCGGTGACCAACAAGTAGCCGATCCGGCCACCGACCGCCTTCCACCCCGGGTGACCGATGTAGACCGCCGGCGGGAACGGCGAGCCGAGGAACGAACCGATGATCGCGCCGAGGCCGTCGGCGGAGAGCACCTGGCGCACCGAGTACCGGTCGCCGGCCGCCGCGGCGGACTCCACGTTGGTCATGCCCTCGGTGAAGTTGTAGATGCCCAGCGGGATGGCCGAGGCCAACAGCGGAGCGATGTCGCTCAGGCCGGTGAGGACGTCACCGGTGGGGAAGGGCAGGCTCACCGCCAGGTTGGTGATCGACTCGCCCACCGCGCTGGCTCGAGGATCCCGCTCCACCCGGCCAGCACCGCGATCCAGGCCACCGCCGTCGCCAGCAACACGGCGACCAGCCCGACCGGCACGTCGCCGGGCAGCCTCCGTCCCCCCAGCCAGCCGATCAGGATGAACGCGAACGCGATGAACGCGATCCATGGGGCCTGCCACATCTGCGCGGCCGGGCTCATCGAGATGAACGTGATCGAGATCCCGGCCAGCGCGCCGAGCAGCGCCGCCCGAGGAGTCCACTCGCGGATCCAGGGGCCGAACACGGCGCCGAGCAGCACGATGCAACCGATGATGAACGCCCACGCCAGGCCGGCCTGCCAGGCGGCGAGGGTGTCACCGGTCGCGAGGGCCACCGGCAGCATGACGACGAAGACCACGATGAAGGTGTGCGGCACGCTCGGCCCGAAGGGCAACGCGGTCACGTCGGAGCGGCCCTCGCGCTTGGCCAGACTGCCTGCGAGGAACGCGTACCAGATGTTGCCCAGCGGTAGGGCGATGCCCAGCGCCGGCAGGATCCGGCCGTACACGGTCTCGCTCGGGATGTTCACCACGGCCAGGCAGAAACCGGTCAGCACGATGACGTTGAACAGCACGTTCGTGCCCAGGCCGAAAAGACCATTCCAGTCACCCTTGACCCACCACCTGGGTCCGGCGGCCCGACCGACGGCGGGAGGGGCGGGTCGTCCTCATCACATGTCCTTCGCGGGTACTGGGCTTGAGTCGAGCGCGCCGAGCAGGTCGGTGGAGGTGGCGACCCAGCCGACGATGGCGCCCCGGTCGCGTTTGGCGGGAAACAGGTCGGTCAGATCTGGCCGGTGGCCCTCGCGGGTGTGGATGGCCGGCCAGCCGCGCTCGCGGAAGGCGGCAAGGACGGCCCTGGTGGGCCCGACGGCGGTGCGCAGCCGTGAGACGTCGTTGCCGAGTGACTCGCCGAAGCTGCCGGGCTCGACGAAGTCCCGCTGAAAGTCGATGCACAGCAGCGCGACGTGAGCCGGATTGAAGGAGTGCGGGAAGGGTTGCGCTGGAAGGTGATCATCGTGCTTCTCCTGATGCCTCAGCGCGAGGCGCTGGGTGACAGCGCCGGCCCGGGGTGGTCCGGCGACGTGATGGGGGTGCCGGCCCGGCCGGCGAGGGCGTCACGCAGCCGGGGCAGCGAGGTGATGACCGCGCGGCGCCCGCCGCCGGCCAGGAAGGACAGCGCCGACTCGACCTTGGGATCCATCGACCCGACGGGGAACTCGCCGGCTTCGAGCAGCGCGCGCACCTCGCCGGGGTGGACCTCGGCCAGCGCCCGCTGCCCGGGCGTGCCGAAGCCGACGTACACGTGGTCGACCCCCGTGACCAGCACCAGGGTGTCGACGGCGGCCGTGATGGCCAGCAGGGCGGAGGCGCGGTCCTTGTCGATGACCGCGCCTCCGCTGCGCCATTCGCCGTTCTCGCGCAGGACAGGGATGCCGCCGCCGCCGGCGTCGACCAGGACCTGGATCTGTTCGGCCTCGACGATCCGCACGGGGCGCGGGCTGGCCACCACCCGGCGGAAGACGCCTGCGGACGTCTCGGCGACCGTCCATCCGTCCTCGGCCACCCGCATCCGGGCCATGTCGGCGGTCAGCTGCGAGCCGATCGGCTTGGTCGGTTCGGTGAACGCCGGGTCGTCGGCGGCCACCTCGGCCTGGGTGAGCACGGCCACCGCCCGGGCTGCAAGCCCCCGCCGCTGCAGGGCGCTGTCGATGGCCACGGCGAGGATGTGGCCGATGCCGTCCTGCGAGTCGGCGACGGCCAACCACAGCGGCAGCTCCGGGAGGCCCTCGATGTCGGCCTCAGGCGCGACCAGCACCCCCAGGGCGCAGGATGAAGCCGACCCGAGGGCCGTTGCCGTGCGTGACCAGAACCACCCAGCCGTCGGCGGCCAGATCGGCCACCTGTTCGGCGAAGGCCGCGGCCCGCTCCTGCTGGCGCGGGATGGAGCCGGCCTCGCCGTCGAGGACCAGGGCGTTGCCGCCGATGGCGACCAGCGCGGTGCGGCTCACCGGGTGCCGCACGGCTCGGCCAGGGCCTGGGCGGCCTGCGTGAACACCTCGCGGGAGCGGCGTCGATGCCGGCGCCGATATGCCCCCCGACCGGCTCCTTGTGCGCGATGCCGGTGCCGAGCACCTCGAGCACGCCGATCCCGCTCGGGTATCCCGCGAGGTTCCGCGGCGGCAGCGGATCGCTCGGGTGCGGCGCCGGCGTGATGCGCCGCATCGGCCGGGACGTGGCCAGCACATCGCCGACCAAGCCAGCGTCGTGGGGGCGATGCCTCGCGCCGCCCTCACCCTGCTCCGAGACCTCGAGGACGCCAACGTTCTTCACCGCGTGCGGGTGGGTCGCCGGAACCGCTACACCATCCACCCCGACACTCGAGTAGGGGGCGAGGTGTGCGATGTGCGCACCGTGGGTCAGTTCCTGTCGTTCAGCAGCGAAGAGGCGTAGCCCTTCGCCGAATTGACCTCCGCGCCCTCCGGCACTCCCCGGGCGCGGCGAATTTGCGCCTTCTCGTTGCTACAGGCACTCTCGGTTGCAAGCGAAGTGCTTTTCGGGTAAACTCATTCGCACGAGGGGAGTACCCACCGCATCCGCGGTGCCGCTGCCCGACAGTCCCGGCCGCCAGGCCCGGGCCGCGGCCGGTTCCTTCGAACCGGGGAAGACCTCGCCGACAAGCTCCTGGAGCTCCCCGTGCCCGCCCACCTCAGCCCGCGCACCCTCCTTGGACCTGCGACCGCCGCGCCGCCCGCCGAGCGGGCGCCGCGCGTCCTGGCCGTCATCCTCGACCGGGACGACGTCCACATCACGCTTCCGGCCGCGATCGCACTGGCGACGCGCGAGAGCCGCCAGCTGTGCGTCGCCGTGATACGACCGCGCCCGCTCTGGACCAGGAACGTCGCGCTGAGCGCGCTGCTCGCCGATGAGTGCGACCGCCAGACCACGGACCTCCTGGAGCTCGTCCTGGCCAAGACCGCCAAGGTCAGTGGCAAGCCGATCATCAGCGTCCACCTCCTGGGCGGGCTCCGCGGCCGACGCCGCGAGAAGGTGCTCGAACGCGCAGTGAAGCGCCTGGCCCGGCGGTACGACGCCCAGCCGCTGGGGACGTGGGCGGCATGACGATCGTCTCGCGTCCGTCCCGCCCGGCGCGGGAGCCCGCCGGCCCCTCCCCCGACGCCGTGGTGATGCTCCAGTCGGTCCGCAGCTATCCGTCAGTCTCCCTGCTGGCATCCACGACACCGGGCCGCCGCATGTCGGGGGCCGACGCGCGCACCGTGTCCCGGTTGGCTGCCGAAGCCACGGAGCGGCTGCGAGCCGAGTCCTCTGAGCATGGGGACGAGGTGCTGAGGGCGCTCGACTCCACGGTGTCCCGAGCCCTGGCCGGACCCACCGGGCGGGCGATCGGCATCTTCGTCAACGCCCACATGCGCGAGATCGTGCGGCTCCCCGTTCCGGTGACCGATCGGGTGGTGATCGACCCGACCTTCGCCACCCGGGACCTCGTCCGCGGGCTGCACCGCACCCCCCGCCACGTCGTCCTGCTGCTGACCGAGCGCGAGGCACGACTGCTCGACGGCTCCGGGGACCGGCTCTCCGCGCCAGCGCGATCCGGCTTCCCCATCGTCGTGCCCCAAACCCCCGCGCGACGCAGCCCGCCGGCGGTCGACTTCCTTCGGCAGGTGGACCGGGCGCTGGCCACCTACCTGCGCCTGCACCCGGCCCCCCTGGTCCTGGTCGGCACCGAACGCACGCTCTCCGAGTTCGAGCGCATCTCCCGCAACACAGCCCGGCTGGCCGGCACCGTCACCGGCAGCCTCACCCAGGCCCCGCTGACCGACCTCGTACCCCGCATCCGGCTGGTGCTCGAGCGCTACCTGCTGTCCCGGCAGGACGAGGCACTGCAGCTCATCGACCACCGCCGGTCCCGCAACAAGGTCGTCGACGGAATCCCCTCGGCCTGGCTGGCCGCACGCGCCGAACGCCCCGAGATGCTGGCCGTCGAGGAAAGCCTCGTCTACCCCGCGCGGATCAGCGACGACGGCGACTTCCTCTTCCCCGCCCCGGATGTCGACCACCCCGAGGTCATCGACGACGCTGTCGACGAGCTCATCGAACTCGTCATCCAGCGCGGCGGATGGGTCGCCTTCGTCGCCGACGGCCGCCTCAGCGAACACGAACGAGTCGTGCTGACCCTCCGCTGAGAAGGGCCCGCGCCGCGCCGGCGCCCGGGCCCCTCCAGATCACGATCCGGGAACAGGCCCGGTGATCGGCCCGCTCAGCCCTGCGGCCGTCCGGACCGGGACCGGGACCGGGACCGGGACCGGGACCGGCACGAATGCCACCATGAGCCCGGTCCAGATCGAACGGCTCACCGGGCGGGGGGTGCGCCTGGCACAGTTCACTGTCGCCTACAACGTCGTCGAGGGGCGCCGTCGCCGTCACGGTCGGCATCCTCGCCGGCCTGGTTTCGATGATCGGCTTCGGGTTCGACTCGGGTATCGAGTCGGCGGCGGCGGTACTGGTCGGCCTGCGCCTGGCTGCGCGCCTGCGCCATGGCGAGGCCGATGAGGCGAAGGAGCGCCGCACCCTCAAGGCGGTGGCCCGTCACGTTCTTCGTGTTGGCCGCCTACGTGACGTTCGAGGGCATCCGCAGCCTCGTGGACGGGGAAGAGCCCGACACGTCGGGTGTCGCTCTGGTACTGCTCGCCGCCTCCATCGTCGTGATGCCGCTCCTGGCTCGCGCCAAGCGGCCACGTCGGTGAGCGGCTGCGGGACCCGCTCATCCTGGCTGACGCCGCCGAGACCCGGATTTGCGTGCTGCTGAGCATCTCCACCCTGCTCGGCCTCTACGCCGTGGTGGGATGGCCCTGGCTCGACCCGGTGGCCGGCTTCCTCATCCCAGCTTTCGCCGTCTACGAGAGCCGTCAAGCCTGGGAGGGCCAGCTGGTCGAGGACGACGAGGACGAGACGTGAGCGGATACCTGCTCGTCCTCGGCCTCGCGGCCCTGCCCGCGGCCGGGAACTTCGCCGGGGGAGTGCTCGCCGAGACGTTTCGCGTCTCTGAACGCACGCTGAGCCTCGCGTGCACCTCGCGGCCGGCATCGTTCTCGCCGTCGTGGGCCTCGAACTCATGCCTGAGGCCTTGGCGGCGGGTCTCCCGTGGGTGCCGCTGTTGGCGTTCGTGGGCGGAGGTGCTGCCCTCATCGGCCTGGACCGAGCCATCGGCTTCATCCAGGCGAGGATGGGCGGGGCTGAGAAGCAGGGGAGCGCACTGGGGATTTTCTCCGGCGTCTCGTTGGACCTGTTCAGTGACGGCGTCATGATCGGCACCGGCACGGTCCTCAACCCGGCTCTCGGTCTTCTCCTCGCCCTGGGGCAGGTCCCCGCCGATGTCCCGGGGGGTTTCGCGGCCATCGCGACGATGCGCAGGGCCGGCATCCGCCGCGGTCGGCGGGTGCTGCTCGCGGCAGGCTTCGCCGTCCCGATCTTCCTCGGCGCCACGCTCGGCTACTTCGCCCTCCGGGACGCTCCCGAGATCGTCACGCTGTCGGTCCTCGCGTTGACCGGTGGCGCGCTCACCGCCGTCGTGGTCGAGGAGATGATCGGAGAGGCGCACGAGGGTGAGACCTCACGGCTGGGGCCCATCTTCCTCACCGCCGGCTTCGCCATCTTCGGCGCCATCTCCGGGTGGCGCGGATCAGTTATGTGCCAAGAGGACGGGCCGCGGCGGTGGGGGTCACCGCGCCGTCCGGCGCAGCCGGTTGCACTCACAGCGAGCCGGGGCGAGCAATCGTGGCACGTAGGAAACCTGCACAAGAGGCTCAAGTGGTGTCACTAAACGGCCTTGAATAGCGCCTTCTCCTCGTGAAGGCAGCGGACGCCGACGAGAGACGGCTGAGCCGCCATGTTGACGCAAACCAGCGGATCGAGGAGTTGCCATGGCAGGTCATCAGTCGTCGTCGCAGGATCGCGAGTGCCACCTTGCTGGCGCCGGTGGGGCCGGACGCAACCGCGACCTTGGAAGCCCGTCCGCTGTCAGCCAGCGGGCGCTACGGGCGCGCATGGCAGCACATCAGCTCCATGCCAGGGTGCGGGACGCCGCAGCACATACGGCGCCTGCCCGGGCTGCGTTCTTGTCTCGGTTCGAACGGGAGGTGGACCCCGACGGATCTCTTGATCCCCGTGAGCGAGCTCGTCGGGCTGAGCATGCACGCAAGGCGTACTTCGTCCGTCTTGCGCTGGCCTCAAGCCACGCTCGTGGCTTGAGGCGCAACGGCGGTGGCGGTTCGAGGTCTTCGGCTGCAGGCGAGGCATAGGTCTCGCGGCGCGCCACTTGCCGAGGGCTGACTTTCACCCTCCAGGGGGCTCTCCCTCACCCTCACCGGAGCGCACCCGTCCGGTAACCGAGTATCGCCCCACCACGTGCCCTTCCGGCCCCGAGGCTGCGCATCCGCCGGCTGGCCCGCCGCGGCAGTGGGCAACGAGACTTGGCGAGATCGCCGCCGCACCGGTCTTGCTGACGCTTGCCGGAGCAGTCCTTGCCCGGGATGTGAGCCTTTCGGACGACGGAGTCGGTTCTCCGGCCAGCGTGACCCTGCTGACCGCGGGCACGTAGTGGGCCCGACTCCAGCGATATGGGTATGCCGCCCGTGCTGCTCCGCTGCAGCCGGTGCAACCGGCGACATTCAGCAGAACGTTCGTTACAGCCGGTCGCCCAGGGCGGCGCGATGGAACGCGGCACGGGCCCGCTCGTCGGCAGCGCTCGCAGCGTAACGGCCGACCATCTCTCGCGAGCGCCAACCAGCGAGCCGCATGAGGTCCTGCTCCTGTCCGCCGCTGGCCAGCCAGGTGTGGGCGTAGGTGTGCCGGAAGCGGTGTGGGTGCACGTTGGAAACGTCGGCTTCGGCGGCGCGACGTTCGAGCATCTGCCGGACGCCGGAGTCGGTCACCCTTCCCTTCTTGCCGAGCCACAGCGCCGGGAGGGCGGCCTGGGGGTGTGTTGCACGGGCGCGCAGGTAGCGGCGCAAGGCGTCGGCGGTCTTGGCGCCGTACGGCACTGCACGGCCGCGCCGTCCCTTGCCCATCACCAGGGCCACGCTCTGCTCGGAATCCAGGTCGTCGACATTGAGCCCGGCCAGCTCGCCGGCGCGCATGCCGGTGTCGATGAGCATGCGCAGCATCGCGGTGTCCCGGCGGTTCTCGAAGGTGTTGCCGCGGGCAGCGTCCAACAGGGCCCGTAGCTCGTCGTCAGTGAGGATGTCGACCGGCTGCTCGGGCACGGCTGGCGGGCGCATCCGCTCCATCGGGGATCGTGGGATTTCGCCGTCCTCGGTCAGCCAGCGGAAGAGCTGCTGCATGGATCGGTAGTGCTTGGCGACGGTCGCGGGGGACACGCGCTCCATGAGGGCGGCCAAGAAGGCCTCAACGTGGTCGCGAGTGATCGCGCCCGCGGTGGTCGGCATCCCCGCCTCACGCAGGTACCCGACCAGGTTCTCGCCAACGCGTAGGTAGCTGGCGATGGTGGACGGGGCAACATTGCGGGCGCGCAGGTGGGTGCGCCAGTCGGGCAGCAGCACCGCCAGGTCATCGACGGCCACCGCGACACGCGGAGACGGGGCTGAAGACATGTCTACAGCCTAGCGGAATCCTCCTCTGTTGGAGCGCTGTGCGGGATCCAGTACCCAAGTATTGCCTGGTGGTGGGGCGGGTGGGGCTCGAACCCACGACCCAGGGATTATGAGTCCCATGCTCTGACCAGCTGAGCTACCGCCCCGGCGCCGACAGCCTGCCAGAGAGGCATGCCTCACAGCGCAGAAACCCAGGGAGGGCAGGCCTGCTGGTCGCGTCGGCGAGTCGGCCGGCCGCCGTCCACAAGGGCCGTTACCTCCCTGTGACATAAGGCGAATCCGCTTGTACCGTCGCCTGCGGTCCACCGAGCTCCGTCCTCAACCGAGGGCCTCGGCCGGACCCCGCCGAACCCGCCGGCCCGATGGCCGGGGGGACCGGGGACCCACCGCAGTTCTGGGGTGAGTCCTCCCTGCGCACGGGGGCGCAGGGAGGTAGGGCACCTAACGGCCCGAACCCGTCAGCTAACTCGGTAGGCGGACGTGAGGAACGGAGACCGTCGCGTTGGCGACCCTGCACCACCCGCACACCACCGCCCCGCCCTCTCCTCGCCGGCCCCGCCGGCTGCGCACCTCGCTGGTCACGGCAGGCCTCCTCGCCGGGGCACTCCTGGCCGCGCCGACCGCCACCGCCGCGCCCGCGGACGACGCCCGGGTCGAGGACGCCCGCTCCGCGCACGATGCGGTCGCCGCGGAGGTGGCTGCCCTCGGCGCCCGGGTCGCCGAGGCCGAGCAGAAGCTGCAGCGGATGACCATCGAGGCCGAGGCCGCCAGCGGTGAGGCCCTGGCGGCAGAGGCCGCGCTCGACGCCGCCAACGGGCACGCCTGGCTGGCCGCGACCGCCCTCGCCGAAGCGGGCGAGGCCGTGGACCGCGCCCAGGACGACGTCGCGACCGTCGGCCGGCAGGCCTACATGGGCAGCCGCCAGGAGTCCTTCGGGGACATCGACCTGCTGCTCGACGCCAAGGGGCCCGGCGAGCTCCTGCAGCAGGCCGCGACGCTCGAGGTCCTCGGCGCCGAGCGGGCCCAGATCCTGGCGACCATGGAGGTAGTGGAGGCGCAGCAGGCGCGCGCGGAGCGCGAGGCGCGCGAGGCCGCCGCCGAGCGGGACCGGGCCGCGCGCGCTGCGGCCGAGGCCCGCGACGCCGCCGAGGCGCAGTTGTCGGGCGCGCAGGCCGAGTTCGACGCGCTCGCCGTGGAGAAGGCGAGCCTCGACCAGCAGTTGCGCGGCGCCGAGATCCGCCTGCTGGAGATGCAGGGCGCCCGTGACGCCGCGGCTGCCTGGGAGGCGCAGCAGGTGTCCCGGCTCGCCGCCGGTGCCGCGGCCAGTGCCGTCTCGGTCGCGCCCGGCGGCGCCGTCGCACCGACCAACGGCCGGGTGACCTCCTGCTACGGCTCGCGCTGGGGCACCCTGCACGCGGGCGTCGACATCGCCGCCCCGATCGGCACGCCGGTGTACTCGCCGGAGAGCGGCGTCGTCCTCCAGGCCGGCCCGGCGAGCGGCTTCGGGCTGGCGGTCGCCGTCCTGCACGGCGACGGCTCGATCACCCTGTACGGCCACGTCAACCAGTTCTTCGTGACGCCGGGACAGGTCGTCGCCGCGGGCGAGCGGATCGCCGAGGTCGGCAACCGCGGCCAGTCCACCGGGCCGCACCTGCACTTCGAGGTGCACACCGGCGGCCTCTACGCCAACCGCACCAACCCGGTGCCGTGGCTGAAGGCACGTGGCATCTCTCTCGGCGGCTGCTGAGCCCGACGGGCGGGTCGGTGCCCGATCATGGGCGGGTGCCGAGGACCGGGGGAGCTGATACCGCCTGGGTGCGGGCGGCCCTCCTGGTGCTGGTGCTGGCTGCCGGGGCGGTGGTCGCCCTCACCGTCGACCTGCCCGAGGTCGACGTCCTCCGTCGCTGGCTGCGCGCCGCGGGGCCGGCGGGCTGGGCCGCGCTGGTCGGCGGGGTGGGCCTGGTGCTGATGGCGCCGGTGCCGCGCACGGCCGTCTCGGTCCTGCTCGGCCTCGTCGTCGGCTTCGTCCCCGGCCTCCTCGTGGCGCTCACCGGCGCCATGCTGGGCGCCGTCCTCAGCTTCGGCGTGAGCCGGTGGCTGGGCCGGGAGGCGGTGACCCGGCTGGCCGGGCCGCGCCTCGAGCGGCTGGACCGGCTGCTGGTCGACCGTGGCTTCGTGCCCCTGCTGGTGGGCCGGCTCATACCGGTCGTGCCGTTCGTCGTCCTCAGCTACGCCTCCGGGCTGACCGCGATGCGTCTGCTGCCCTACGCCGGCGCGACGGCGCTCGGCATCCTGCCCACCACGGTCGTCCAGGTCGGCGTCGGTGCATCGGCGCCGGCGCTGGTCTCCAGCGCGACGGCGGCGGTCGCGGTCGCGGTGGTGGCGCTGCTGGCCGTCGCGGTCGTCTGGTTCCGACGCCGCCGCCCGCGCGTCAGCCCCTCCTGAACAGCCGGCCGAGCGCGGCCGCCGGGCCGCCCACCGTGCGTGCCGCCAGCTGCAGGATCGGCCCGCCGGGGATGCCGGGCACCTTCTGCACGATCGGCGCCAGCTGCAGCAGCCCGCCGACGTCGTGGACCTTGAGCTTCCGGGTGGCCACGGCGGGCACGGGGTTGATCCGCCCGGACGCCGCCTCCAGCAGCAGGTCGGCCGCACCCTCGACCGCCGGGCCCTCGTGCTCGCCGCCGGGGACCGACCGCACGACCCAGCCGTCGGGATCGGCGGCGAACGACCAGCCGCCGTCCGGCGTCGCCAGGGTGACCCCGCCGGTGATGCCGCAGGACGACGCCAGGGCGCCGGTCACATCGGTGAGCGCCGCCAGCCCCGACTGCAGGACCTCTGCCGGTGGTGGTTCCGCGCCGCAGGGGACCAGGTCCAGGCCGTGCACGGCCAGCTCGTAGGCCTGGCCGAGGACGACGCTGAGCAGCGGGAGGCGCCCGACGACGGACACGGTGGGGGCGGTGTCGAGCTCGACCGGCTCGTCGGCGAGGTAGCGGACCGTGGCCTCGCGGTTGCGGTGCAGCGCGGCGAGCACCTCCTCGCGGGAGGCATCCCGGTGCGCGGCGGTGACGCGGGCATTGACCGCGTCGGGATCCGGCTGGCTCCCGGCACCGGCCGAGCGGGCGGAGGCGATGAGGTCGGCCATCGCCGCGTGGTCCTCCCAGCAGCCCAGGTGGACGCAGATCTCGTGGGCGCGCCACCCCGGCAGCCGCGAGGGACGGCTGAGATCGACCCGTTCGGCCTGGGCGAGGAAGGCGTCCCACGCACCCAGCACCATGCCGCTGACCGTGTCCCGTCCGGCGTCCGCCAGACCCTGCTGTCGCTCCACCAGCGCGGACTACCCCGTCGCCGGTCCGGCAGGCGTGATTTACGTACCAATCTCGATCCGCAACCCCTGCCCTCCCAAGGGGTGAGATCGGGGTCAAGGACGTCCCGGTGGAGGACGATCGCAGCGGTGTGACCAGCGCAGTGTCCGGCGACCGCCGCAGCAGCGGCGCAGCACCGGCGGAGGTCCGCCTCGCGGGCCGGCTCCGCCGGGGCCTCGCCGCGCTGCGTTCCGGCCTCTTCCGGCCACTGGCCGAGGACGACGACCGCGTCGCCTATTTGGTCCGGCACATCCGCTACGGCATCGTGCTCAGCGAGCTGAGCGCCCTGGCCGTGCTGATCTACTCGCTGTTCACCGAGACCGAGGCGCGGCACAGCCCGTGGATCTTCGCCCTCGCCGCCGTGGTGGTGGCTGGCTGCCCCCCGATCCTCCTCCTGCCGCTCCGGGACATGCTGCTGGACCGGCGGGGCCCGGTGATGTTCTACCTGTGGACCCTCGCGACGACCGCGGTGATCATCATCGCCACGGCCCTCGACGGCGGAGCCGAGAGCCCGCTCGACGCGATGCTCTTCCTGACCCTGACCTACATGGCCGTGACCTATTCGCCGCACGGCGTGGTGGCCATGGGCACGGCCATGACCGTGAGCTACGTGCTCGCCTTCGGCCTCTCCGGGCTCACCAGCTCCGCGGCGTTCTTCGTCGTCCTGTTGATCGCGTTCACCCTGATCTGCACGATGGCGTCGGTCAACGCCTGGGCCGCCCACGAGCGGCAGACGCTGCTGATCAGCACCCAGAGGGCCCTCGCCGCGACCGACCCGCTGACCGGCATCCCCAACCGGCGGCTGTTCCTGGAGCGGTTGGCCGACGCGGTCGACGCCGCGGCGTCGGGTGCCCGGGCGGTCGTCTGCCTGGTCGATCTCGACGGCTTCAAGGCGGTGAACGACCGCGCCGGTCACGGCGCCGGCGACGCCCTGCTGCAGTCCGTTGCCTCGGTGCTCGGGACGGCGGTGCGCGAGACCGACACCGTGGCGCGCTTCGGCGGGGACGAGTTCGCCGTCCTGGCCGACGTCACCGAGGACTTCTCCAGCGAGATGCTCGCCGAGCGGCTCCGGACGGCGGTCGCCCGGGTGGGCCTCGCCGTCGGCGTCACGGCCAGCATCGGCGTCGCCGAGGTGCGCGCCGGGTACGGCAGCGCCGACCTGCTGCACCGCGCGGACGACGCCATGTACCGGGCCAAGGCGGCCGGCGGGGACCGCGTCGTCCACCAGCCCGCCTGACCTCCGCGAGCCGCCCCCGCGACACGCCGTCCGCGCGTCGGTCACCACTGTCCGTGGCGACCTCTCGCTACTGTGTGTGACGAAGTGGTCGGGTTGGCCGATCGGGCGCGCTGACCGTCGGGGGAGCTCACGCGGGGACCTCGGCGAGCGGGCCAGGGAGCGCGCGCGATCCGGTAGACGCGCTACGGCCTGCCGTGGTAATGCCGCTGACCAGCGAGAAAGCGGCCGTTCAGGACTCGTGTGTCACATCCGGCACATCCGCCCCATCCGGGCTGGCGCGATCGGGTCACCATCGTGCAGACTGGTCGAGGTAGTCCTGCTCCGTCACTGCCGAACACAGCGCGTCACCGAATCGATGGGTCCGTAGGGGAAGACGAGACCGATCGAGTCGATGGAGGTGCCCCGTGCAGCGACGGTCAACCCAGGGTGTCGTTTTCGTGCACGCGTGCCCGAAAGCGCTCTGCCAGCACGTCGAGTGGGCGCTGGAACGCGTCGTCGGCGCGCC
The DNA here is from genome assembly GCF_000582785.1 of Candidatus Blastococcus massiliensis AP3. GTDB lineage: Bacteria > Actinomycetota > Actinomycetes > Mycobacteriales > Geodermatophilaceae > Blastococcus > Blastococcus massiliensis. The sequence goes on along the minus strand of NZ_HG931173.1, from coordinate 439,638 downwards.
GGTCTCCCTGTCGTGGGACGAGCAGCCCGCTGCGCACGGTTCGTTCCGTGCGGAGGTGGCCTGGACCGGTGCGCCCGGGACGGGTGCCCGGCTGGTGGCTGCCCTGCGCCAGTGGCCGATGCTGCGCTTCGAGGTCACCGAAGAGGCCAGCCACGGCAATGACGGCGAGCGCATGTCCTACGTGCCGGGCCACGGCGTCTTCCGCGCGCCGACCAGCGCCAACGGCGACATCATGATCAGCGAGCAGCAGCTCCGGCACCTCGCGGCGACGGCGTCCTCGATCGAGGCGTTCCGGCACGGGGTGGACGAGCTGCTCGGCGCGGCCTGGGACGCCGACCTCGAGGTCTACCGGCACGCCGGCGACGGCAGCCCGGTCACCTGGCTGCACCAGGTCGTCTGAGGACAGCCCCGGGAGCCTCGCAGCGAGGGGCGGGCCGGGGCGCGGAATCGGACCGTCGACGTGGTCTGAGGGTCACAGAACGAGCACGACGTCTCGGCCTCCGGCCGGTCGCGTCGTAGCCTGGAACCGGTCGTTCGGACGCCGTCGGGGAAGCGGCGTCCGGGCGACCTTCCACGTCTCTGTCCCGTGCGCCCGTCGTCCTCCCTCGCCGTGCAGCGTCCTCCCTCGCCGTGCAGCGTCCTCCCTCGCCGTGCAGCGTCCTCCCTCGCCGTGGGCGGAAGGGTAGGACGCTCGGGGATCAGGTCACCTGATCCCCGCCGAGGCTCAGAGCGGGATGTTGCCGTGCGCTCCGCGGCCGAGCGGGGCGGCGGCCAGTGCCGTCACCAGCCTGCGCCTCGTGTGCGCCGGCTCCACCACCTCGTCGACGACGCCGATCTCGAGCGCCCTGTTGACCCCGCCGGCGATCCGCTCGTGCTCCTCGGCCAGCTGCGTGTGCAGCGCCTCCCGCTCGCCCGGCTGGGCCGCGGCGAGCTTCTTGCGGTGCAGGATGCCGACGGCGGCCTTGGCGCCCATGACGGCGACCTCGGCGCCGGGCCAGGCGAAGACGGCGGTGGCCCCCAGCGAGCGCGAGTTCATCGCGATGTAGGCGCCGCCGTAGGACTTGCGGGTCACCAGCGTCACCCGCGGCACCACGGCCTCGGCGAAGGCGTGCAGCAGCTTCGCGCCGCGCCGCACCACGCCGTCCCACTCCTGACCCACGCCGGGCAGGTAGCCGGGGACGTCGACGAGCACGACGAGCGGCACGCCGAACGCGTCGCACATCCGCACGAACCGGGCGGCCTTCTCCGCCGACGCGGAGTCCAGGCAGCCGCCCAGCCGGATGGGGTTGTTGGCGATCACCCCGACGGTGCGCCCGGCCAGCCGGCCCAGCGTGGTGACGACGTTCGGCGCGAACCGCGGGTGCAGTTCCAGGCCCGGCTCGTCGAGGACCGAGCTGATCAGCGGCTTCACGTCGTAGGCGCGCTGCCGCTGCTCGGGCAGCAGGGTGCCCAGGTCCACGTCGGGCTCGTCGGCGGCCGGGGCGAAGCTGCCCTGGGCGGCCAGCAGGTCGACGGCCAGCCGGGCGGTCTCGAGGGCCGCCGGCTCGCTGTCGGTGACCACGTGCACGACGCCCGAGCGCCGGCCGTGGGTGTCCGGCCCGCCGAGGGTCTCCTGGTCGACGTCCTCACCGGTGACCGACCGGACCACGTCGGGGCCGGTGACGAACACCCGGCCGGCCGGTCCCATGATCACCACGTCGGTCAGCGCGGGCCCGTAGGCCGCGCCTCCGGCGGCCGCGCCGAGGACGACCGAGATCTGCGGGACGCGGCCCGACGCCCGGACCATCGCCGCGAAGACCTCGCCCACGGCGTGCAGGGCGGTGACGCCCTCCGCGAGGCGGGCACCCCCGGAGTGCCAGATGCCGATCACCGGCACGCGCTCGCGCAGAGCGGTGTCGATGGCGTCGACGATGTGCCGGCAGCCGTCGACGCCCATCGCGCCGCCCATCACGGTGGCGTCGGTGCAGAAGGCGACAGCCGGGCTGCCCGCCACCGTGCCGCGGCCCGCCAGGACACCGGAGGTGTCCCGGGCGGCGAGCAGCCGCAGGGAGCCGGGGTCGAAGAACCGGGACAACCGGTCCTCGGGGTCGCGGGGGTCCGGCGCTGTGAGGAGGGGAGCTGCGGGCGCTGTCGTCACGGGTTCCTCCATACAAGGAAGTGGGCGTTCGGCCTCGCTGCAGGGTCCCGGCGCGAGCGTGCGAGTGGCGGGGGCAGCGAGGTCCTTCTTCAGGCGGTCGTGAAGACGAGCGCGATGTTGTGGCCGCCGAAGCCGAACGAGTCGTTGACGGCGGCGGTGAGGGTGGCTCGCCGGGGCTCGTGCCGCACGATGTCGAGGGACTGCACGTTCGCGTCGTCGTCCGGGTCGTCGAGGTTCGCCGTGGCGGGCACGATCTGCTCGCGCAGCGCGAGGACGGTGAAGACCGCCTCCAGCGCGCCTGCCGCACCGAGCAGGTGCCCGGTCTGGCTCTTGGTGGCGCTCACCAGGACGTGGTCCCCGAGCGAGGAGCGGATCGCGGCCGCCTCGGCGGTGTCGCCGACGGGGGTCGAGGTGGCGTGCGCGTTGACGTGCCCGACATCGGAGGGCTCCAGCCCGGCGTCGCGCAGGGCCGCGGCGATGGCGCGTCCGGCGCCCTCGCCCTCCGGGTGGGGGGCGACCAGGTCGTAGCCGTCGGCGGTGGCGCCAGCCCCGGCCAGACGGGCGTGGACGCGGGCGCCGCGCGCGGCGGCGGAGTCCGCGCGCTCGAGCACCATCGCGGCCGCACCCTCACCGAGCACGAAGCCGTCCCGGGCCTTGTCGAAGGGGCGGGACGCGCGCTCGGGCTCGTCGTTGCGGGTGGACATCGCCCGCATCGCGGCGAACCCGGCCATGGGGAGCGGGTGCACGCACGCCTCGGTGCCGCCGACGAGGACGATGTCGGCGCGGTCGAAGCGCAGCAGGTCCAGGCCCCAGCGGATCGCCTCGGCACCCGAGGCGCAGGCGCTCACCGGCGCGTGCACCCCGCCCTTGGCCCCGATCGACAGCCCGACCGCGGCGGCCGGGCCGTTGGGCATGAGCATCGGGATGGTGAAGGGGGAGACCCGCTTGGGGCCCTTCTCCTCCAGGACGTCGTCCTGCCCGAGGAGGGTGAGCGCGCCGCCGATGCCGGTGCCGAAGACGACGGCGATGCGCTCCGGCGCCACGCCGGAGTCCGCCGCCCCGGATTCGGCCCACGCCTGTTCGGCCGCGACGACGGCGACCTGCTGGCTGCGGTCGAGCCGGCGGGCGCGGACCCGGTCGAGCTGGTCGGCCGGGTCGGTGGCCAGCCGCGCGACGAGCTGGGCGGGGTACTCCTGGATCCAGTCGTCGGTGATCCGGGTGACCCCCGACCGCCCGGCGAGCAGCGCCTCCCAGGTGCTGGGCACGTCGCCGCCCAGCGGCGTGGTGGCACCGAGGCCGGTGACGACGACGTCGGACGTGCTCATGGCGGTTCCTCCTGGTGCTGCGCAGGGCGATCGGGGGTCGGCTGGGTCAGCCTTGGTTCTTCTCGATGTAGCTGATCGCGTCGCCGACGGTCTTGATGTTGCCGAGCTCGTCGTCGGGGATCGCGACGCCGAACTTGTCCTCGACGGCGGTGGCGATCTCGACCATCGACAGCGAGTCGACGTCGAGGTCCTCGGTGAACGACTTCTCGGGGGTGGCGTCGGCGGGGGTCACGCCGGCGACCTCCTCCAGGATCTCGGCCAGACCGGACTGGATCTCCTGGGTGCTGCTCACGCGGCGGGTCCTCTCTCTCGCATGGGACGGCGCCCCGGTGCGGGGCGGCCGTTCGACGTCCGGGACGTGGTGCCCCGGAGACTGGGGGGAGCGGCAGCGCTCCGGTGCGCGGTCATGGGAGCCGCAGCACCTGGCCGGCGAAGGTGAGCCCCGCGCCGTAGCCGAGGATCAGCGCCAGGTCTCCGGACCTCGCCTCGCCCGACTCGAGCAGCGCCGTCAGGGCCAGCGGGATGGAGGCGGCCGAGGTGTTGCCCGACTGGACGATGTCGCGGGCGATCACGGTCTTCTCGCCGAAGCCGAGCCGCTTGGTCATCGACTCGATGATGCGCAGGTTGGCCTGGTGCGGGGCGAAGACGTCGATGTCGGCGGCCGTGACGCCGGCCCGCTCCATGGCCTGGTGGAGGGTCTCGGTCAGCTTGGTGGTCGCCCAGCGGTAGACCGCCTGGCCGGCCATGGCCATGTGCGACGTCCCGGCGGCGATCTCGATGGCGGAGTGCTGGTCGCCGTCGCTGCCCCAGGCCACCGGCCCGATGCCCGGCTCGTCGGCCGGCCCGATCACCGCGGCGCCGGCGCCGTCGGCGAAGATCACCGCGGTGGAGCGGTCGTCCATGTCGGTGACGTCGGTGAGCCGCTCCACGCCGATGACCATGGCGTTACGGGCCGAGCCCGAGCGGATCGCGTCGGAGACCAGGCCGAGGGAGTAGCAGAACCCGGCGCACCCGGCGTTGAGGTCGAACGCTCCCGGCCGGGGGATGCCCAGCCGGTGGGCGACCTGCGGGCCGATGCCCGGGATGGGCTGGCGCAGGCTGGCGCTGGCCAGGACGACGAGGTCGACCTCGTCGGGCGCCAGGCCGCTGGCGGCCAGGGCCTTGCCGCCGGCCGCGGTGGCCATCTCGACCAGGGTCTCGTCCTCGCCGGCCCAGCGCCGCTCGGCGATCCCGACCCGGCTCTGGATCCACTCGTCGTTGGTGTCCATGACCTGGGCGAGCTCGTCGTTGGTGACCCGCCGACGGGGGCGGTAGCCGCCGAGCCCGAGGACGCGGGCGCCCGGCGCCCCGGTCGGCAACTGGATGCTGGTCACGCGGGCACCTCCGGGTAGAGACGGGCGATCGGGTCGCCGGCGTCGACGAGGTCTCCGTCGTGGACCAGCCACTCGGCCAGCACGCCGTCGTAGGCGGCGGAGACGTTGACCTCCTCGCGGCGGCCGCGGATGCAGCCGAGCGGGGTGCCGGCGGGCAGCGCGGTGCCCTCGGCGATCTGCGCGGGGCTGACCGTGCCGCGCGCCGGGGCGACCACCATCCGCCAGTCGGGGAAGTGCTCGGCCTCCGCGCGGCCGCGTTCGGCGGCGATCAGCTCCCGGGCGCGGTCGAGGTCCCCGGGGCCCGCGAGCGTGAGGATCTCGATGCCCGCGCCCTTCCACTCGCGCTTGGCCAGCCCGGCGAGCGCGCCGGCCGGCGGCAGCTCGATGACCGCGGTGACACCGAGCTCCCGCAGGGTGGCCAGGCAGGCGTCGAACCGCACCGGGCTGGTGACCTGGCTGACCAGGCGCCGCAGCGCCTCGGCGCCGGAGTCGATCGCGGCTCCGTCGGCGTTGGAGAGCAGCAGCCGGCTGGGGTCCGCCGGGCGCAGCCCATCGACCAGACCCTCGAGCTCCTCGCGGGCCGAGGCCATGAACGGCGTGTGGAAGGCGCCGGCCACCGACAGCGGCATGACCCGCGCCTTGGCCGGCGGGTCGGCCTTGAGCGCGGCCAGTCCGTCGAGCGGCCCGGCGGCGACGATCTGGCCGGCGCCGTTGAGGTTCGCCGGCGCCAGGCCGTGCCGCTCGATGGCGGCGAGCACCTCGTCGGGATCCCCGCCGAGGACGGCGGACATGCCGGTCGGGGTCTGCGCGCAGGCCGCGGCCATGGCCCGGCCGCGGACGGCGGTGAGCGCGATCGCCGCCTCCACGCCGAGGACGCCGGCCAGTGCCGCGGCGGTCAGCTCGCCGACGCTGTGCCCGGCGATCACGACGTCCCGCCCGTCGTGCGGGCCGTGCGTGACCGGGCCGGGGAGGCCGCCGAGCTCGCGGGCCACGAGCAGGCTCATCGCCACGACGAGCGGCTGGGTGACGGCGGTGTCGGTGATCGCCTCGGCGTCCCCGGTGGTGCCGAGGGTCAGCAGGTCGGCGTCGGCGATCGCGCCGGCCCACCGGAAGAACGGCTCCGCGCCGGGCAGATCCAGCCAGTCGGTGAGCATTCCGGGCTTCTGAGCACCCTGACCCGGGGCGAGGACGGCGAGCACTCTCTCACCGTGCCAAAGACCGCGGCGGTCCGCGGTGACGCGCGGCACGAAAGGACACCGGTGATCTTTGGTGGGTTCCTACAGAGATCGCTGGTTCGGACCCCCGAAAAGCCGTCGTCGGTGGTGGATACCACTGAGCCGGTGTAATGCGCCGACGGCGAGCGGCGCCGGTTGGGGCGTGTGGAGGGATCCTCTAGTCCCGGCGCGATCGGTCCTGGTCCAGGTACGCCAGGGCCAGCGCGACCTGCAGCGTCCAGCTGCCCCGCGGGTCGGTCGCCGACAGGCCCGTCAGCTCGGCGGCCCGCTTGAGCCGGTACCGCACGGTGTTGGGGTGGACGAAGATCGCGCGGGCGCTGGCCTCCAGGTTGCCGCCGCTGCTGAGCACCGCCCGGACGGTCTCCAGCACCTCGCCCCCGGCGGCGTGGAGGGGGACGGCGACCTCGTCGCGGAGCGCCGCGCGGGCCAGTGGGTCGCCGTCGAGCGCTCGCTCGGGCAGCAGCGCGTCCGCGCCCACCGGCCGGGGGGCCTCG
>NZ_HG931173.1:359601-433049 GCF_000582785.1 Candidatus Blastococcus massiliensis AP3 | reverse complement strand
CGGGGGGACCTCGGGCCACGCCGGGCCGCGCGCAGCCCGGCCAGGGCCGCGGCCGCCGACTGCCCGGCGCGGCCGAGCCCGTCCACCACCGGTCCGGCGACGACGGGTCCCGGGCCGAACTCCTCGGTCACCCGCTCCGCGACCGCCCACAGGTCCCCGTGCCCACCCAGCACGACGACGAGCTGGTCGGCGTGCACGCCGACGAGGACGTCGCTGCGCAGCGACCGCGCGGCCCGGCGCACCGCGGCATGCGGGTCCTCGACCCGCTCCGGTGCCGCACCGATCAGCACCGTCACGGGCGTCGTCGCCGACCACCCCAGCGCGGCCGCGCGAGCGGAGAGCTCCTCGGCGCGCTCACCGCGCACGAGCGCGTCCACCAGGAGCGCCTCCAGCCGCGCGTCCCACGCCCCGCGGTTCTCGGCGAAGCTGGCGTAGACGTGCGCGGTCGCGAAGGCCACCTCGCGGCTGAACTGCAGAACGGCCAGGCGCAGGGTCTCCTCGTCGCCCGGCTCGGCGACCGACGCGACGTGGTCCTCGAGGGTCTCCACGGTGACCTTGATCAGGTCCACGGTCTGCTTGAGCGCGACGACGCGGACGAGCTCGCGCGGGGCGGCGCCGAACACCTCGCCGGTCAGGCGCGGCGGCCGGCCGGGATCGCGGCACCACTCGACCAGCGAGGCGAGCCCCGCCTGCGCGACCAGGGTGACCCACGAGCGCTGGTCGGCGGGCATCGCGCGGAACCACGGCAGCTCGTCGTCCATCCGGGCCACGGCCTGGGTGGCCAGTGCCCCGGACGAACGCTCCAGCCGCCGGAGGGTCGCGGCGGTCGGCGATCGGCTGCTCACGCGGCTCCTCACGCGGCCAGCGTGTCACGGGTGCCGCCGGTCGGGGAGAGTAGGGCGGTGAGCGTTCCCCCGGTCGGCACCCCCGTCACCCGGACGCGTGCCCCCGCCCCGGTCCTCTGGGTGATCGCGCTGTGCGCGGCCCTCGTGGCGCTGCTCGGCGCCGGCGTCCGCGCGGGCCTGGACGCGCAGCTCGAGCTGGACACCCGACTGAGCGAGGCGCTCTACGCGGGCGACGGCCGGAGCGCCTGGCTCGACGGGCTGCTGGAGGTGCTCACCGCTCCGGGTCTGTCCGTCGTGCGGTACGTCCTGGCGGTGCCGGTGCTCGTCTGGCTGTTCCGCCGGCGCGAGTGGCGGACCGTGGCCTGGGTCGTCGTCGCCGCGGTGTTCATCAGGCACCTCACGTCGGCGCTCAAGGAGTCCTACGGCCGCGTCCGCCCGGCCTTCGAGGACGGCGGGGCCGCGTACGACAGCCTCAGCTTCCCGAGCGGTCACGCCTCGGGCATCGCCACCCTCGTCACCATGGGCCTGGTGCTGGCCTGGCCGCACCTGGTCGAGGCCCGGCGGCGGCTGTGGCTGGCGCTCGGCCTGCTGCTCGTGGTCCTCGTCGGGCTCACCCGCATGTGGCTGGGCGTCCACTACCTCTCCGACGTCGTCGCGGGCTGGGCGCTCGGCGTGGGCTGGACCCTGCTCACCGCCGTCGTCCTCGGCGTGCTGCCCGCGCTGCGGGAGGAACGGCCGTGAGCGGGCCGGACCAGCACACCGTGCTCGCGCCCGACGACGGATCGCTCGGCCCCCTGCTGCGGGTCTCCGACGACCGGCTGGCACCGGGGGAGGGCTACGGCGGGCACGAGCACCGCGCCGTCGACGTCCTCGCCGTGCTGCTCGCCGGTTCACTGCGGCACCGGTGGCGGGACGGCGCCGTCCTGGCCGCGGGCGACGTCGCGGTGCTGCGGGCCGGCAGCGGGCTGGTCCACGACGAGTCCGCCGGCGACGACGGCGCCCGGGTGCTCCAGTGCTACCTCCGGCCGGACGACCCGGAGGCGCCTCCGTCGTACGAGGTGCACCGGACCGCGGCCGGGCCGGTGGACCTCCGCCGCGCCGACGCCGGCCTGTGGGTCGGGCGAGGACCGGCCGGCGAGCTCCTGTCGCCCCCGGCCGGGCTGCTCCTGGTGGCCGGCGAGCGCACGCAGGTGCGGGCCCACGCCGGCGGGCCGCTGACCCTGGACGAGGCGGCGACGGTGCTGGTCTGGCACCTGGAGACCGGCCGCCCGGCCTGGGCCGAGGACTAGGCGGTAGCGGCGTGCCGACCGTGTGAGAGTGGGGGGCATGCCGAACGACCCAGCAGAGCTGTTCTCCGCCGCCCGGGACGACGCCGACCGCACCATCGACCTGCGCCGCCGGCTCCACCGGCACCCCGAGATCGGGCTGCAGCTGCCGCAGACCCAGGCCACGGTCCTCGACGCCCTCGCCGAGCTGCCGATCGAGGTGACCACCGGGAAGTCGCTGAGCTCGGTCGTCGGTGTCCTGCGCGGCGGGCGCCCCGGCCCCACCTACCTGCTGCGCGCCGACATGGACGCTCTGCAGGTCTTCGAGGACAGCGACCTGCCGTTCGCCTCCGAGATCCCCGGCGCGATGCACGCCTGCGGCCACGACACGCACGTCGCGATGTTGCTCGGGGCGGCCCGGTTGCTCGCGGAGCGGCGGGACCTCCTGGCCGGGCAGGTGGTCCTCATGTTCCAGCCGGGGGAGGAGGGACAGCACGGCGCCCGGTACATGCTCGAGGAGGGCCTGCTCGACGTCGTGCCGGAGGCCCCGGTCAGCGGCGCCTTCGCCGTCCACACGATCTCGAACATGCCCAGCGGCACCATCAACGTCCGGCCGGGGCCGATGATGGCCGCCGCCGACCAGTGGCGCATGACGGTCCGCGGCCGCGGTGGTCACGCCTCGATGCCGCACTCCGCCGCCGACCCGATCCCCGTCGCGGCGGAGATCGTGCTCGCTCTGCAGTCGATGGTCACCCGTCGCGTGGACGTGTTCGACCCGGCCGTGGTCACGGTCGCGCACATCACCGCCGGGTCCCGGGACAACGTCATCCCGGAGACGGCGTTCCTCGAGGGCACCATCCGCACGCTGTCCGCCGAGCGCCGCCGCGACGTGGTCGAGGCCGTCCAGCGGGTGGCCACCCACGTCGCCGCGGCGCACGAGATGACCGTGACCTGGGAGCACATCGCGGGGTACCCCGTGACCGTCAACGACGTCGGCGTGGCCGCGCAGGTCCTCGACACCGCGGCGCGGCTGCTCGGGGAACAGCAGGCTCGGCTCATGCCCGCCCCGGTCATGGGTGCCGAGGACTTCTCCTACCTGCTGGAGCGGGTCCCCGGCGCGATGGCCTTCCTCGGTGCGTGCCCGCCCGGCGTCGAGCCGGCCGGCGCCCCCGCGAACCACTCCAACCTGGTGGTGTTCGACGAGGAGGCGCTGCCGGCCGGCGTCGCCCTCTACGCGCAGATGGCGCTGGACGCCCTCAGGTAGCCGGGCTGGGGTCGCTGCGATCCTCCGCCGGGGCGGCCTGCACGTCGCGGACCTGGTACTTCTCGACCGCCTCCCGCACCCGGGCCCGGTCGACCTGTCCCTCGTCGGCCAGCGACGCCAGTGTGCGCACGACGATCGACTCGGCGTCGACGTGGAAGTGCCGGCGCAGCGCCGGGCGGGTGTCGGACAGCCCGAAGCCGTCGGTGCCGAGCGAGGAGAGCCCGCCGGGGACGTAGGGCGCGATGAGGTCGGGGACCGCCCGCATCCAGTCCGACACCGCGACGACCGGACCGAAGGTCTCCTGCAGTCGTTGCGTGACGTAGGGAGTGGCCGGCTCCTCCTCCGGGTGGAGCAGGTTCCGCTCGGTCACCTCCTCGGCCTGCCGCCGCAGCTCCGTCCACGACGTCACCGACCACACGTCGGCCGAGACGCCCCAGTCGTCGGCGAGCAGCTCCTGCGCCCGCAGCGCCCAGGGCACCGCCACACCCGATGCGAGCACCTGGGCCTTCGGGCCGTCGATCCCCGGTCCCTCCGCGTAGCGGTACATCCCTGCCAGCAGGCCCTGGACGTCGAGGCCGTCCGGTTCGGCCGGCTGGTGGAACGGCTCGTTGTAGACGGTCAGGTAGTACATGACGTCCGGCGAGCGGGAGCCGCCCAGCGGCGCTCCGGGGTCCTCGCCGTACATCCGGACGATCGCGTCGCGGCTGATGTGGGCGACCTCGAAGGAGAACGCCGGGTCGTAGGAGACGACGGCGGGGTTGGTCGCGGCCAACAGCAGGGAGTGGCCGTCCTCGTGCTGGAGCCCCTCGCCGTTGAGCGTCGTCCGCCCGGCGGTCGCCCCGAGGAGGAAGCCGCGGGTCATCTGGTCGGCGGCCGCCCAGATCGAGTCACCGGTCCGCTGGAACCCGAACATCGAGTAGAAGATGTAGATCGGGATCATGGGCTCGCCGTGCGTCGAGTACGACGTGCCGACGGCGGTGAACGACGCCGTGGACCCGGCCTCGTTGATGCCCTCGTGCAGGATCACGCCCTGCTCGGACTCCTTGTACGTGAGCATCAGCTCGCGGTCGACCGACGTGTACCGCTGGCCGGCCGGGTTGTAGATCTTCTGCGTCGGGAAGAGGGAGTCCATCCCGAAGGTGCGCGCCTCGTCCGGGATGATGGGCACGAAGCGCGGGCCGAGCTCGGAGTCCTTGAACAGCTCCTTGAGCAGGCGGACGAACGCCATCGTCGTCGCCACCTCCTGCTTGCCCGAACCCCGGCGCAGGACCTCGAGCGCCTTGTCCTCCGGCGCCTTGAGCGTCTTGAACTCCGCACGCCGGCGCGGCACCGCGCCGCCCAGGGCCCGGCGTCGCTCGAGCATGTACTGCATCTCGTCGGAGTCCGGGTCGGGCCGGTAGTAGGGCGGCAGGGTCTTGTCCAGCGCCGAGTCCGGGATGTCCAGGTAGAGCCGGTCGCGGAAGCCGGCCAGGTCCTCCGCGGTCAGCTTCTTCATCTGGTGGGTGGAGTTGCGGCCCTCGAAGTGGCTCCCCAGCGTCCAGCCCTTGATGGTCTTGGCCAGGATCACCGTGGGCTGGCCCTTGTGCTCCACCGCCGCCTTGAAGGCCGCGTAGACCTTGCGGTAGTCGTGCCCGCCGCGGGACAGGCCCCAGATCTCCTTGTCGCTCATGCCCTCGACGAGCTTGCGGGTGCGCGGGTCGCGGCCGAAGAAGTGCTCGCGGACGAAGGCGCCGTCCTCGGCCTTGTAGGTCTGGTAGTCGCCGTCGGGGGTCTGGTTCATCAGGTTGACCAGGGCGCCGTCGCGGTCGCCGGCGAGCAGCGGGTCCCACTCCCGGCCCCAGATCACCTTGATCACGTTCCAGCCGGCGCCGCGGAAGAACGACTCCAGCTCCTGGATCACCTTGCCGTTGCCGCGGACCGGGCCGTCGAGGCGCTGCAGGTTGCAGTTGACGACGAAGGTGAGGTTGTCCAGCTCCTCCCGGGCGGCCAGGCCGATCGTCCCCAGTGACTCGGGCTCGTCCATCTCGCCGTCGCCCAGGAAGGCCCAGACGTGCTGGTCGGAGGTGTCCTTGATGCCGCGCGCGTGCAGGTAGCGGTTGAACCGGGCCTGGTAGATCGCGTTCATCCCGCCCAGGCCCATGGACACGGTGGGGAACTCCCAGAACTCGGGCATCAGCCGCGGGTGCGGGTAGCTGGACAGTCCACCGACGGGGTGGCTGACCTCCTGCCGGAAACCGTCGAGCTGCTGCTCGTCCAGTCGGCCCTCGAGGAAGGCGCGCGCGTAGATGCCGGGGGAGGCGTGGCCCTGGAACCAGATCTGGTCCCCACCGCCCGGGTGGTCCTTGCCGCGGAAGAAGTGGTTGAAGCCGACCTCGTACAGGGACGCCGACGACGCGTACGAGGAGATGTGCCCGCCGACGCCGATGCCCGGCCGCTGGGCGCGATGCACCATGATCGCGGCGTTCCAGCGGATGTAGGCACGGATGCGCCGCTCGGCGTGCTCGTCGCCGGGGAACCACGGCTCCCGCTCGGGCGGGATGGTGTTGATGTAGTCGGTGCTCCGCAGGGCCGGAACGCCGACCTGCTGCTCTCGGCTGCGCTCGATCAGGCGCAGCATCAGGTAGCGGGCCCGCTCGCGTCCCGCGTGGTCGACGACCGCGTCGAGCGAGTCGATCCACTCCTGCGTCTCGTCGGGGTCGATGTCGGGTAGCTGGCTCGGCAGTCCGTCGGTGATGACCGCTCGGGGTGCACTGGCCTCGGGGGCAGATCCGCGGGCGGGGTCGCCGTCCGGCTGCTGCGATGCGCTCATGGCCCCCATGCTTCCCCTCCGGAGGGCCCCCGTCACGTCCGCGGGGCGGGTCGGCGCGGAAGTCGTGCGGAGCGTGTGCGGGCGACCGTCCGTGCGCGCGGGCTTGCGTCACCGTGGTCATGCCCTACGCTTCCGCCCAACGTGGCCCGGCGTGACCGGGCCCGTACCGGATGAACGGCCGCACCGGCCGAGCGGTGGGACGAGAGGGGTGACATGACCAGGCTGCGGGGAGCTCTCCCGCCGGTCGTGTCCGCGCTCGCACGCCGTCGTGCCGCGCCCGATGGGCGTCCGAGTCCGAACCGGTACGCACGCCCGTGAGGCGTCCGCGCGCGAGCGGCCCGCCGACAGGGCAGCATCCATCTCACGATCGATCAGCAGCAGGTCCACCCATGGAGGAGCAGCACGGATGAGCGTCGACAGCGCCGGCATGGCGGCCCGGCTGGGCATCAAGCCGGGCATGGTCGTGCAGGAGCTCGGCTGGGACGAGGACGCCGACGAGGACCTGCGCGACGCGATCATCGAGGTCTCGGGCGGCGAGATGGTCGACGAGGACACCGACGAGGTGGCCGACGTCGTCGTCCTCTGGTGGCGCGAGGACGACGGCGACCTCTTCGACGCCCTGACCGACGCGATCACCTCGCTGGGTGAGGACGGCGTCGTCTGGCTGCTCGTGCCCAAGTCGGGCCGTCCCGGCCACGTGGAGCCCGGTGACGTCACCGAGGTCGCCCCGACGGCGGGCCTGCAGCAGACCAGCAGCGTGTCCGCGGCCAAGGACTGGTCGGGCATCCGCCTGGTCAGCCCGAAGACCGCCCGCAGCCGCCGCTGAGGCGTACGGCACGATCGGGGGCATGAGTCTCTCCGTCGGCGACGTCGCGCCCGAGTTCAGCCTTCCCGACCAGGACAAGCAGGTCGTCTCCCTCGCCGAGCTGCGCGGAACGCCCGTGCTCGTGGTCTTCTACCCGTTCGCCTTCTCCGGCATCTGCACCGGTGAGCTGTGCCAGCTCCGCGACGAGCTGAGCAACTACACCGACGCCGGCGTGAAGGTGCTGGCCGTCAGCACCGACCCGGTGTTCAGCCTCAAGGCGTTCAAGGCCCAGGAGGGCTTCGACTTCCCGCTGCTGTCGGACTTCTGGCCGCACGGCGCGACCGCGCAGGCCTACGGCGTCTTCAACGACAAGGCCGGGATGGCCGTGCGCGGCACGTTCCTGATCGACGCCGAGGGGAAGGTCGCCTTCGCCGAGGTCAACCAGCCCGGCGACGCCCGCGAGCAGTCCGGCTGGAAGGACGCCGTCGGCAAGCTCGCCGCCTGACGAAGAACCCCCTCCTCCTCGTCCCTCGCAAGCCCGGGACGAGCCTCTGGAGGGGGCCGGCGTGCAAGGGAACAGGGCTTCGTCGCCCGTACCCTTGGCGCTCCGGGGGCGCGTAGCTCAGCGGTAGAGCGCTCGCCTTACAAGCGAGTGGTCGCAGGTTCGAACCCTGCCGCGCCCACCCCGTGACCGTCCTGGAACGGCCCTCCTCCAGGGGCCCGCCGCGAGCCTGCGAGCGGTGGGGAGGAGGAGGGTCCTTCTTCAGGCCGCGGAGCCCTGCACGGCCGCGACGGGGGAGCAGGGGGCGGGCTCCGCGGGCCTCGGGAACGCCAGCCGCAGGAACAGCGGCGCCTTGAACGGCGACCACGCGTCCTCCGCCTGCGCCAGGCGGTCAGCGATCGCCCAGATGGCGGCGGGGTGGTGGCCCAGGCCTAGGTGGCTGGCGGTGACGGCGATGTTCTCGCAGCGTTCGCCCGGGGTGTTCAGGCAGGTCTGCCAGTGCACGATGCCGTCGAAGTGCGAGTAGATCGACGTGGCGGGCACGGGCAGCGGGACGCCCTCGGGCTCCAGCGGCAGGGTGCGCTGCTCGACGTGCAGGTGCGAGTACCGGTCGAAGACCTTGGCGGCGCGGGTCTGGCTGTACTTGGTCAGCCGGAACGGGCTGCCCAGGGTGATGACCTGGCGCACGGCGTCGGGGGAGCGGCGGGCGAGGTCGCGGGCGAAGATCCCGCCCAGGCTCCAGCCGATGATCGTGACGGGGCGGCGGTAGCGACCGTGCAGGTAGTCGAGCTTGTCGCGCAGCCCGTTCACGCACAGCGCCGTCGGGCCGATGTTGCGGCCCAGACCCCAGCCGTGCACCCGGTAGTCCAGCCGGCGCAGGGTCTTGCGAAGGGCGATGGTGGAGACGTCGTCGGCCAGCAGGCCGGGGAGGACGAGAACCGGATGCCCGTCGCCCTTGGGCAGGCGTGGCGTCAGCGGCTTGGCGGCCAGGTAGAGACCGAAGTCCGCGACGGCGCGCCCGGGCTCGCTCAGGTAGAGCGGGAGCCCCGGTCCGGCGCTGTCGTCCTGTCGTCGTGCCACATCGACCTCCCTGGTGGGACTGCGTGGACGAGCCTGTACCAAGATGCGGTCTGGCTCACACTCGCCGTTCACGCAGCGCGGGCGAATGTTGCCTAAATGTGTCCTGGGTCATATCGGACGTGTGCGTCCGACTCCGCTTCTCTCTGTCACATACCGTGCACGGGCGGGGAGGCCGGGGTGGCGTGGGACCGTGGGTCAGGACGTCGACCGGGGGAGTGGCATGACCGAGGAACAGGTGCCGGGCGAGAGCCGGACGGTGGACCTGGACGGGCCGGTGCACTACGTCGACTTCGGCGGGCCGGAGGACGCCCCGCGGGTCGTGCTCGTCCACGGACTGGGCGGTTCGCACCTGAACTGGGACACGTTCGCACCGCTGCTGCTGCCGCACGCGCGGGTGCTGGCCATCGACCTCCCCGGCTTCGGCCGCAGCGAGCCCGGCGGGCGCCGCGCCACCGTGCACGCCAACGTCGAGGTGCTCGACCGCTTCCTGCAGGAGGTCGCGGGTGAGCCCGCGGTCCTGGTCGGCAACTCGATGGGCGGGATGATCTCGATCCTGCAGACGCACGCGCACCCGGAGGCCGTGAGCGGGCTGGTCCTGCTCGATCCCGCCATCCCCGGGCCGCGGCGCGCGCTCGACCCGCTGGTCGCCGCCATGTTCGCGCTCTACGCGCTCCCCGTGGTCGGCGAGCGCTTCCTCTGGCTGCGCCGCGCACGCCAGACGCCGCTGCAGCGCGTGCGGGAGATGCTGCGGCTGGTCGGCGTCGACCCCGACACCCTGCCCTCGACGGTCATCGACCGGTCGGTGGCGCTGCTGGAGGCGCGCGAGGACCACGCGGGCATGGACAAGGCCTACCTCACCGCTGCACGCTCGTTGCTGGTGCAGCTGGCGGACCCGCGGCGCTACCGCCGGGCGATGGAGGAGCTCGCGCGGCCGGTCCTGCTCGTGCACGGGGACCTGGACCGGCTCATCCCGGTCCAGGCCGCCCGGGACGTCGCCCATCGGCACCCGGACTGGCGCTACGCGGAGCTCGACGGCGTCGGGCACGTGCCCCAGCTGCAGTGCCCCCAGCGGCTCGCCGACGAGGTCCTGCCGTGGCTGGCCGAGATCGGCAGCATCCGGACCGGCTAGACCTCCGGCCGGTCAGGAGGGCCGCTCGCGCAGCGTGTCCTGCAGTGCCTCCAGGCCGGTGTACCGCGGACTCCACCCCAGTTCGGCCTTGGCCCGGGTGGTGTCCATGAGGGCCGGCTGGCTCGCCGCCTCGATCCACTCCGCCACCGGCGGCAGGAACGGCAGCCGCGAGATCGCCCGGGCGGCGGCCTGGCCGGGCGCGGCCGGCAGGGGGATGGGCCACGCCCCGAACTCGCGGGCGACGTCGGCCGCGGTGAGCACGCCGTCGCCGGCGATGTTGTACGCCCCCGGCGGGCCCGCGCCGACGACGCACAGCTGCAGCGCCCGGCCGACGTCCTCCTCGTGGATGAACTGCAGCGGGTGCTCGGGCACCAGCAGTGGCACCGGGACCGAGAGCCGCCGGGGCCGGCCGAACAGCCTCCGGCCGATCGGGGCCAGCGGGCCGGGCAGGACGTCCTTGGCCCCGATCGCGTTCGGGCCGAGCACCACCGGCGGGCGCAGCAGGTACAGGGCCAGGTCCGGCGCGGTCGCCGCCTCCTGCTGCAGGAGCTGCTCGAGCTCGGCCTTCTCCTGGGCGTAGAACAGCCGGGCGGCCGGGCGGGTGGGCCAGTCCTCGGTGATCAGCTCGGGGTTGTCGGCGTGGAACCCGTAGGCAGCCACCGAGGAGGCGTAGACGAACCGGCGGGCACCCACCGACGCCGCGGCCCGGAAGACGTTGAGGGTGCCGTCGACGTTGATGGCCCGCGTCGTCTCGCGCGAGGCGTTGCCGGTGATCAGGAACGCGAGGTGGACGACGACGTCGGCGTCGCGGAACGCCTCGTGGAGGGCGTCCGGATCGCGGACGTCGCCCTGCCGGTACTCCATCTTCGTCCAGCCGCGCTCGGCCGGGTCGAACGGCCGGCGGGCCATGCCGATGACGCGGGTGACCCGGTCGTCGTCCTGCAGCAGCGGCATGAGCCCGGCGCCGAACGTGCCGGTGGGCCCGGTGACCGCGACGGTGAGGTCACGGTCACCGGCGCGGCGGCGTCCGCCGCCGCGCTGCTTCGCCGGGCTCACCTGGCGGCGGCCGAGGCCGACCGCTTGCGCGGCTTCCCGCCCGTTCCGCTCGTCTTGCGTGCGGGCGGCTGCTCCACGTCCGGCGTGCCCTTCTCGGCGCGGGCGAACTCGAGGAGTTCCTCGATGCCGCGGCGGATGCCACCGGAGAGGACGTCGACATCGGAGAAGGCGTCGAAGTCGGCGTTGATCCCGAAGGTCATCGTGTCCAGGTAGCTGAAGATGCCGATCGAGCAGCGCGTCCCGCCCGCGATGGGCACGTAGGCGTAGGCCGAGCACATCCGGCGACCGAGGACGTACAGGGGGACGCGCGGGCCGGGCACGTTGGTGGTCACCGCCTGGCACCAGACCTGCCCGGCGGAGAGCGCGGCCCGGACGCCCAGGGAGAGCAGCGTGGGCGCGACGAAGTCGCCCATGGAGATGATCGACGGCACGTCGACCGCCTGCATCGCCTTCTTGTACTCGTCCATCTGGCCGCGGATGGACTCCATGCGGGAGAGCGGGTCCGGATCGCCGACCGGCAGGTCGACGAAGACGCAGGAGACGGCGTTGTTCAGCGTGCCGCGCTGGTTCTCGGCCCGGACGGACACCGGCACCATCGTGCGCACGACCAGCTTCTCCGAGGAGAGCTCGCCCCGGCCCTGCAGGAGGTCGCGGAACCCGGCCGTGATCGCCGTGAGGACGACGTCGTTCACGGTGCCACCGAGCGCGGTGCGCACCTCCTTGAGCTCGTCGAACTTCCCTGACGTCCAGGCCCAGCGACGGTGCGGCCCGATGGGCCCGTTGAGCGAGCGGGCGGTGGGCGTCAGCGCCTGCTTCGCGAGCGAGGGCACCGTCGAGGCGAGGGTCTTGCCCGAGTCGAGCAGGCTCTGGGCCATCCGGCGCGGCCCGCCCAGAGCCGGCACCGTCGACAGCTGGCGCAGCGGATTGGCCACGGCGTCGGCCACGGCGCCGGCCACCATGCCGGCGCTGGACGGGGTCCGCTGCGGCGACCAGTCGCGCGGCTCGTCGTGGGTCGCGTCGGGGGAGAGGTCGAACATCAGCTGCATGAGGTCGCTGCCGGCGACGCCGTCGACCATGCAGTGGTGGACCTTGGAGATGATCGCCCAGCGGTCGTCCGCCAGGCCCTCGATCAGGTACAGCTCCCAGAGCGGCTTGGACATGTCCAGTCGCTGGCCGAGGATGCGGCCGGCCAGGTTGCGCAGCTGCTCGTCGCTGCCCGGACGGGGCACCGCGGTGTGCCGCACGTGGTACAGGATCTGGAAGTGGGGGTCGTCGACCCACATGGGCCGGCCGAGCTGCATCGGCACCTCGCGGACGCGCTGCCGGTACCGCGGGACGAGCGGCAGCTTGCTCAGCAGCAGCCGCACCACGTCGCCGTAGGTGGGCGCAGGGCCGTCGAAGACGGCCACCGACCCGACGTGCATGGGGGTGTTCTCGCTCTCGGCGAAGTAGAACCCGCTGTCGAGCGCACTCATCCGGTCCACGTTCTGCTCCTCGCCGCCCCTCGGTACCGCTGTTCGGGCGAGGGGTCATCCACGTCGTCGGGTGGCCGCTGAAGTTATCTGTGTCGTCCGGTCACTGCAACATGGCAGCAGTGACCGGGACCACACTGCCCTGCCCCGGAGAGGCCCTGCTCAACCGGCCTGTTGTGCGCGGGTGTCGACCCGGTCGAGCAGGTCCAGGAAGGCACGGTCCACGATCGCGGTCCGCGTGAGGTTCACGCTGTGTCCCGCGCCCGGGACGACCACGAGTTCCGCGCCGGTCTCCTCGGCGATCCGCCGGCCGTGGGCGACCGGGGTCAGCCGGTCGTGGGTGGCTGCGACCACGGTGACCGGGACCCGCCCCAGCACCTCCAGCGCGGCCGACTCGTCGTGGTCGAGGAAGGTCGCGTAGAACGCCGCGGTCACCGGGTACGGCGTCTCCTCCAGAAGCTGCTGCACGAGCCGCACGCGAGCGGGGTCGGCGTCGTCCCGGCCGAACAGCAGCCGGCGGGTGAACCAGCGGCCGAACGGGCTCCCGCGCCAGCGGAACCGCTCCAGGGCCGGCGCCACCAGCTGGATCGCGCGCAGGTACAGCGGCAGCAGCCGAAGCCACCGGATCACCTTGACCACCCGGCCGAGCACGCCAGTCTCCACGAGTCCGCCGGCCGACGTCGCCAGCAGGAAGACGCCGACGACCCGGTCCCCGAACAGTTCGGGGCGCTGCCGGGCCAGCGCCATCACGCTCATCCCGCCCATGGAGTGCCCGGCCAGCACGACCGGTCCGGACGGGGCGACCGCGTCGAGCACCTGCCCCAGGTCACGCCCCGTGCGGTCGATGGTGGCGTCGGGCAGCGGGGTGACTGCCGACCGGCCGTGCCCCCGCTGGTCCCACAGCACCAGCCGGGCGCGCCCCCGCAGCGCCTCCCGCTGCAGCTCCCACTCGGCGAGCCGGGCGGTGAAGCCGTGGGAGAGGACGACGGTCACCTCTGCTGCGTCGTCACCCGCCCATCCCTCGTCCACCTCCACGTGCAGGTCGATGCCGTCGTCGGTGCGGACCGTGCGGGAGCCGGGTGGGGGCGGGCCGGTCAGCGGCGGCAGGGTGGGGACGGGGTCGGCGGGCACCCGCACATCCCAGGCCCATCCGAGGGCGGGGCGCAACAGCAGGCGCTCAGCGTCGGCGCGTGCTCGATCCCACCGGCGACGACGACGAGAAGCTCGGCACCGGCTCGGCCGACCGGCCGCTCACCTACAGTCCGGTCCGTGACGGTGCCGCTCGGGAACGTGATCGATGCGCTGCAGGCGCGATACGACCCGGCGCTGGCCGAGCCGTGGGACGCCGTGGGGCTGGTCTGCGGTGACCCGTCGGAGCCCGTCGGGCGGGTGCTGTTCGCCGTCGACCCGACCACGGCCGTGGTCGACGAGGTCGTGGCGGGCGGCGTCGATCTGCTGGTGACGCACCACCCGCTGTTCCTCGCGCCGGTCCACGGCGTGCCCGCCGACGACCCGAAGGGCCGGCTCGTGCACCGGCTGGTGCGCGCCGGGGCCGCGCTGTTCGTGGCGCACACCAACGCCGACCGCGCTCCGGGCACCGGGGTGAACGCCGCCCTGGCCGACGTCCTCGGTCTGGCCGGCGCCGTGCCCCTCGAGCCCGCACCCGGCGTCGAGGGAGCAGGCCTGGGCCGGGTGGGGGAGCTGCCGGCACCGCTCACCCTGGCGGAGTTCGCCGCGCTGGCCGCCCGGGTCCTGCCCGCCACCGCCGGCGGGGTGCGCATGGCCGGGGATCCGGAGCGGATCGTGCGCCGGGTGGCGGTGTGCGGGGGCAGCGGCGGTTCGCTCCTGGCCGCCGCGGCGGCCGCGGGCGCCGACGTCCTGCTGACCAGCGACCTCAAGCACCACCCGGCGTCCGACGCGCTCGAGGTGGAGGGGCCGGCGCTGTGCGACGTCGCGCACTTCGCCAGCGAGTGGCCGTGGCTGCCGGTGGCCGCGGAGGCGCTGCGCGCCGACCTGGGCGGCGCGGTCGAGGTGGCGGTGTCCCGGCTGCGGACCGACCCGTGGACCCGGTCCGTGGGGCATGCGGCGGACGTGGCTGGAGAGCCTCCGCTCCACGGGTAGCAGAAGGACCCCCGTGCCCCCCACGGCTCCCTCGCTCGCGGCGGGCCCCTGCACGCGGGCCGAACCCAGCAGGAACCACGGGTAGGTTCCTCTGCGTGAAGGTGGACCATTTCGAGCAGCAGAAGCTGCTGGACCTCGCGGCGGAAGACGTCGCGCTGACCCAGCTGGCGCACCGCCGACGGACGCTGCCGGAGGTCGCGGCGGTGGAGGCGGCCGAGGAGTCCGAGCGCAGCCTCTCGGCCGACGTCGTCCGGGCCGAGACCGAGGTCCGCGACCTCACCCGTGAGGTCAAGCGGCTCGAGTCCGACGTCGACACCGTGCGGCAGCGCGCCACCCGCGACCAGCAGCGGCTGGACTCCGGGTCGGCGACGCCCAAGGAGATGACCGGGCTCCAGCACGAGATGGAGTCCCTGGCCCGCCGCCAGGGTGACCTGGAGGACCAGCAGCTCGAGCTGATGGAGCGGCTGGAGGCGGCCGAGTCCGCCCTCGCGGCGGCGCAGCAGGGCCACGTGCGTGCCCGGGAGGAGCTGGAGCGCGCTCAGCAGCTGCGCGACGACGCCCTGGCCGACATCGCCGACGGCACCACCCGGCACGAGTCGGCGCGGGCGGCGGTCACCGGCGGCATCTCCGCGCCGCTGCTGAGCCTGTACGACCGCATCCGCACCCAGACCGGCACGACGGGCGCGGCGATGCTCAAGGCGCGCCAGTGCCAGGGCTGCCGGATCGAGCTCAACGGCCGCGAGCTGGCCGCTGTCCGCAACGCCGACCCGCACGAGGTGGTCCGCTGCGAGAACTGCGGCCGGATCCTGGTGCGCACGGCCGAGTCCGGCCTGTGACCCCGAGCTGGAGCGCGTGGTGAGCCCGCGCCGGTTCGTCGTCGAGGCCGACGGCGGCTCGCGGGGCAACCCCGGTCCGGCCGGCTACGGCGCCCTCGTGCGCGACGCGGAGACCGGCCGGGTCCTGGCCGAGCGGGCGGCGTCGGTGGGGCGGGCGACCAACAACGTCGCCGAGTACGGCGGGCTGGTCGCCGGTCTGCAGGCCGCGCTCGACCTGGACGCCTCCGCCGAGGTCGAGGTGCGGATGGACTCCAAGCTCGTCGTCGAGCAGATGTCGGGCCGCTGGCAGATCAAGCACCCCGACATGCGGCAGCTCGCGCTGCAGGCCCGCGCGATCGCCTCGAAGTTGGGCGGCGTCCGCTACACCTGGGTGCCGCGCGCGCAGAACGGCGCCGCCGACGCGCTGGCGAACAGCGCGATGGACGGCACGCCCGTGCACCGCGACATCGCGGCCGAGCCGTCGGTGACCGAGACCGACGTGCAGCCGGAGGAGCCGGCGCCTGTGGTCACCACGGTCACGCACCTGCTCCGGCACGGGCAGACCGAGCACACCCCCGAGCGTCGTTACAGCGGCCGCAACGACCTGCCGCTGTCCCGGATCGGCCGCGCCGAGGCGGAGGCGGCCGCGCACCGGCTGGCCGGGCTGGGCATCGAGGCCGTCGTCGCCTCGCCGCTGCGCCGGACCCGCGAGACCGCCGAGATCGTGGCGGGCGTCCTGGGGCTGACCGTGGAGTTCGACGACGACCTGCAGGAGCTCGACTTCGGCGACCTCGAGGGGCTCACCGGCGAGGAGGCGCGCGCGAAGCACCCGCTCGCCGTCCGCCGGTTCATGTCCGACCTCACCGTGGCCGCGCCCGGAGGTGAGTCCATCGCCGACGTCAGCATCCGGGTGGCGCGGGCGCGCCGTCGGATCCTGGAACGGTACGCCGGCCGGACAGTGCTCGTGGTCAGCCACGTCACGCCGATCAAGCTGATGCTCGCCGCGGGACTGGGTGCCGGCGACGACGTCGTCCACCGGGTCTTCCTCGAGGCGGCGTCGCTGTGCACGGTGGCCTGGTCGTCCGACGGCCGGACGTCCGTGCGGCTGGTGAACGACACCGCGCACCTGCGCTGAGCCAGAGCGACGTCAGAGCGCGGGGAGGGTCGCCGTCCGGTCGGCCAGCCACTGCTCGAGCTCGGTGGCGGGCAGCGGGCGGGCGTGCAGATAGCCCTGGCTGACGTCGCAGCCCAGTGACTGCAGCCGCTGCAGCGTGACGTCGTCCTCGACGCCCTCGGCCACGACGCGCAGTCCGAGCCGGTGCGCGAGCTCGATGGTGCTCGCGACGATCGCCTCCGAACGGGCGGAGGTGACCAGGTCGGCGGTGAACGAGCGGTCGAGCTTGAGCTCGGCCACGGGCAGGTCGCGCAGGTAGGCCAGCGAGGAGTAGCCGGTCCCGAAGTCGTCGATGCTGACGGTGATGCCCAGCCGGGCCAGCGCGCGGACGACCGACAGGCTGCGGTCCGGGTCGGAGAGCAGCACGCTCTCGGTCACCTCGAGCACCAGCGACGCCGGCGGGACGGCGTGCCGCGACAGCAGCTCGGACACCCGGGCCGGCAGCCCGGTGTCCAGGAGGTTGCTCGCGGACAGGTTGACCGACATCCGCAGGTGCAGGCCGCGGCGGCGCCAGTCGGCGAGCTGGGTGACGGCCTGTCCGAGCACCGCCTCGGTGACCGGGCCCATGAGGCCGTGGACCTCGGCCAGCGGGAGGAACTCCATGGGTGCGACCTGCCCCCGCGTGGGGTGCGTCCACCGCACGAGGGACTCCACGCCGGTGACCCGGCCGGTGTCGATGTCGATCTGCGGCTGGTGGTGCAGCACGAGCTGGTCACCGGCCAGGGCGGCGCGCAGGTCCTCGACGAGGGCGAGGTGCCCGCTGCTCTCGGCGTGGCGGTCCTGGTCGTAGAGGGCCACGCCGATGCCGCTGCGCTTGGCGTCGTACATGGCCACGTCGGCCTGGCGCAGCAGGCGGGCCGGACCGTACGCGTCGAGCCAGGCGGTCGCCGTCGTCGTCACGCCGATGCTCGCGGACGCGTGCACGAACAGGCCGCCGACGGCGAACGGCTCGGCGAGCCGGTCGTGCAGGCGGGTGGCCAGCTGCAGGGCGGCGTCCTCGGGGGCGTCGGCCTCGCCCAGGACGGCGACGACGGCGAACTCGTCGCCGCCCAGCCGGCCGAGCAGGTCACCGGGCCGCAGCGCGGACTCCAGGCGCTGGGCCACCATGCGCAGGAGGTCGTCACCGGCGGCGTGGCCGAGGGCGTCGTTGACCTCCTTGAACTTGTCGACGTCGAGGAGGGCGAGGGCCAGGGGCATGCGCTCGGCGCACAGCTCCTCGGCTCGGCGCAGCACCGCTCGCCGGTTGGCCAGCCCGGTCAGCTCGTCGGTGAGGGCCTCCCGCCGGCTGACGGCGAGCTGCGCCAGCTCACGGACGTTGACGGCCATGCGCAGGCCGCCGCCGACGACGGCGAACCCGGCGCACCAGGTGGCGATGTCCGGGCCGTCGGTCAGCGCGCACAGGGCCAGCGTGGCGGTCGAGCCCACGATGACGACGTAGGCGCCGATGGTCGCCGCCGTGGGGTCCGTGGGCCGCGGCGCCGACCGGCGGGAGCGGAGGGTGGCCGCGACGGCGAGGCCCAGCAGGAACACGGGGTGGAAGGCCGCCCCCCAGCCGACCCCCTGGCCGCCGGCGGCCAGCGTGCCGACGGCGCCGAGCACGCCTGCGGTCAGGGAGACCGTGACCAGCCACATCCGGGTGTCGCGACCCATGGCGCCCAGGAACGGGAGGGTCAGCGTGGTGCCGAGCATGACGAAGCAGACGGCGAACTGGGCGACCGCGGCCTGCACCTCCCACCACGGGAGGGCGGCGAGCGAACTGCCCTCGCGCACCCAGCCACAGGTTGAGCACCGCGGCGACGGCGAGCACCGCGGCGACGCCGTTGATCACGTCGTTGGGGTCGGCCAGGCTGGTGCTGTGCCGGTTCCAGCGCACGAGGCCGCCGTACCAGAACGGGAAGGCCGCGACGCCTGACCAGTACAGCGGAGCCAGCGCCACCGACTCGCTGGCCGGGATGAGCGCGAGCACGAGCGAGACAGCGATCGCGGTGACGAACACGGCCGCACCGAGGGCCAGCCGGTTCCACAGCGGCCGCTCGGACGCCACGGCCCGGGCCCTCCAGGTCAGCAGGGCGAGAAGCAGCAGGTGCATCGCGACGATCAGGGGGACGTCGAGGCGCGCGCTGAGGCCCCCGACCGCGTCCGGGGTGATCAGCCGGGTGATCGCCAGTCCCAGGTACGGCAGGGTCACGAGCAGGAAGAGGGCGAGCAGCCACCGCGGAGCTCCCGGCAGCAGCCGGATGCGCGGAGGAGCAGGCATGGGGGACATATCGGCCGGTGCCGGGAGCCGATGAACGCCAGCCCGGGCGGCTCACCCCTCCGGGGCAGTGCGGTGGGGGATCAGATGCGCAGGAACAGGTAGACCGAGACCGCGACGCCGAAGCAGACGATGAACGCCCGCAACGGGGCCGTCGGGATGCGGGTGGCGATGCGGGCGCCGACGAAGCCGCCGAGCAGGCCGGCCGGTGCCGCCACCGCCACCACGCCCCAGTGCACGTCGCCGAAGAGTCCGAACACGACCACGGTGACCGAGGCGGTGACCGCGGACAGCGCCGACTTGAGCGCGTTGGCGAGCTTCAGCCGGTGCAGGGCCAGGCCGAGGACGCCGACGAGGATCACCCCGAGGGCACCGCCGAAGTACCCGCCGTAGACCGTGGCCAGGAACAGCGCGACGTACAGCCACACGGGGTCCCCGGCGGCGGCGTCGTCGTCCTGCCGGCGCAGCCGCGCGGTGACCAGCGGCTGGAGGGCGAGCAGCGAGCTCGCCAGCAGCACCAGCACGGGGACGACGACGTCGAAGGCCTCGGTCGGTGTGGTCAGCAGGAGGACGCTGCCGACGGTGCCGCCCAGGACGGCGACCAGCCCGAGGCGCACGATCCGCGACCGCTGGCCGCGGTACTCGGGGCGGAAGCCGGCCACTCCGCCGAGGTAGCCGGGCCACTGCGCGACCGAGTTGGTCACGTTCGCCTCGACGGTGCCCAGCCCGAGCGCCACGAGGGTGGGGAAGAGGATCAGCGAGCCGCCGCCGGCGATGGAGTTGATGCCGCCGGCGATCATCGCGACCGCCGCCGCGACGAGCAGATCGAGGGCGGACACGAGCGGCGAGCCTACGGCCCGCCCTCGGTCACCTCGCCAGGAACCGCCGGTGCAGCTCGCGCACCTCGTCGTAGAGCCCGGCCACGGGGCCGTCGACGACGAGGCCGGGGGCCACCTCGGTGATCGGCAGCGGCCGGACGGGGGCGGGGGGAGCACCGAACTCGGCGTACCACCGGCTGGTCTGCGCCGCGGAGCTCGCGTAGACGATGCGACCGAGCCCGACCCAGGCGTGCGCGGCCGAGCACATCGGGCAGTGCTCCCCGGAGGTGTAGACGGTGGCGGCCGCCCGCTCCTCGGCGGTCAGGTGCGCTGCCGCCCACCGGGCGATCTCGAACTCCGGGTGCCGGGTGGCGTCCCCGCCGGCCACGCGGTTGTGGTCCTCGAAGCGCACCTGCCCCCGGGCGTCCACGAGCACGGAGCCGAACGGCTCGTCGCCGGCGTCCAGTGCGGCCCGGGCCAGTTCCAGGCATCGGCGCAGGTGCGCGCGATCGGCGTCGTCGACCATGTCCCCATCCTGCGCCAGACTCGGGCCATGCCACCCAAGCCCCTGCCCGACGACTGGCAGCGCGCCCTCGTCGTCGCCGCCCATCCCGACGACATCGAGTACGGCATCGCGGCGGCCGTCGCGGTGTGGACGGCGGCCGGCAAGGAGGTGCACTACCTGCTGGCCACCCGCGGTGAGGCCGGCATGGCCGGTGTCCCGCCGGAGGAAGCGGGGCCGATCCGCGAAGAGGAGGAGCGCCGCTCGGCCGCCGTCGTCGGCGTGAGCGAGGTGGAGTTCCTCGACCACCGGGACGGCGTCCTCGTGCCCGGGCCGGACCTGAGGCGCGACCTGGCCGGGGCGATCCGGCGGCACCGGCCGGAGCTCGTCGTCACCGGGTACTTCGGGCCGACGTGGACGCCGCCGGGCGTCTCGCCGGCCTACCTGAACTCCGCCGACCACCAGGCGCTCGGCCAGAGCGTGCTGGACGCCGTGGCGGACGCGGGGAACGAGTGGATCTTCCCGGATCTGCCCGAGGAGCGGTGGAGCGGCGTGCAGTACATCGCGGTGGGGGAGCTGCTCGACCCACCGCACGAGGTGGATGTCGCCGACCAGGTCGAGCAGGCCGTGGCGTCCCTGGTCGAGCACCGGCGGTACCTGGAGCTGCTCTCCGACGAGTCCGTCGAGGACCAGGCCCGGCAGATCGTGGACATGTCCACCCTGACCGAGGACGGACGGCGCCGCGTGGGCTTCCGGCTCTACTGGGGCTGACGTGCGCCTAGACTGGCCGGCACGACGGACGAGTCGGCTGGGCGGTCGCGTCGGCGGGGGAGACCCCGTCGCCGAGGAACGTCCGGGCTCCACAGGGCAGGGTGGTCGTTAACAGCGACCCGGGGTGACCCGCGGGACAGTGCCACAGAGAACAGACCGCCAGCGGTGCTGCTTCGGCAGAGCGGCTGGTAAGGGTGAAACGGCGGTGTAAGAGACCACCGCACACCGGGTGACCGGTGTGGCTCGGTAAACCCCACCCGGAGCAAGGTCAAGAGGGACGACGGTTCGCCGCCGTCCTGCGCAGGCGTTCGAGGGCGGCCCGCCCGAGCCTGCGGGTAGACCGCTCGAGCCTGCCGGCAACGGCAGGCCTAGATGGATGACCGCCCATCGGGAGGCCGCAAGGCACCCGTGGACAGAACCCGGCGTACAGGCCGACTCGTCCGTCGTCCTCCGCTCCGCGACCGACCGTCTTCCCTGCGAGGCACCGGGGCGGGATCCTGGTCGTCCGTCCCGGACGGAAGGGGATCGCCATGGGACACCAGGCTCGATCGGGGCACGTCAGCAGGAGGGACCGGCCGGTGGTCGTCGCGCGACCGGTGGCGGTCCGGGCCGTGGCCGTCCGCGCGGTGGCACTCGGCGCCGCGTCGACCGGGGCCTTCGCGGTGGGTGCGCTCGCCGTCGGAGCTGCGGCGGTCGGTGCGCTGGCCGTGGGGCGGCTGGCCATCGGCCGCGCCGACATCCGCGATCTGCGGGTGGGCCGGCTCGAGGTGGGCGAGCTCGTCGTGACGCGGACGACGGAGGCCTCGCCGGTCTAGACGTCGCGGACGAGGCCCCGGATCTGGGCAGCCCGTTCCGGGGTGACCTCGAGTCCGTGGACCTCTTCGGCATGCGGGCGCGCCTGAGCCATCACTTCGTCCATCGTGTCGCCGCGGACGACGGCGTCGCAGTCGAATCCGGCGTCGCGGCACTTGAGTTCCTTCACGGTGCCTCCCGCAGCAGAACTGGGTGGGATCCCCGTGCCTGTCAGCCTGGCGCACCTCGCTCCGCCGGACCAGGGGTCCGAGCGCGCATGTGACACCTGCACGGCAACGCGGCGAGGAGGCGTCGGGTCGGGCGCTTGCCCGCCACCTCCCCGGTCGCAGGACGGCGCTGTGCCAGGGTGGCCGCCGTGCCGCCGTCTTCCCTCCCGTGCGCTCCGTGATCGCGCTCGTCGCCCTCACGGGGCTCGGCCTGGGCGCCGGCGCGGTGGCCAACCAGCTGGCCGGTGCCCATCCGTGGGCGGAGCGAGAGCGCGGCAGCGCCCAGCGGGCGGTTCCGGGCCCCTGGCTGGAAGTGCTCGGCGCGGCGCTGTTCGCGGTGGTCCTGCTGCGCTTCGGCCTCACCGCGCAGCTGCCCGCGTGGCTGGTCTTCGTCAGCGCGGGCCTGGTGCTCGCCGTGATCGACCTGCGGGCGAAGCTGCTCCCCAACCGTGTCCTCCTCCCGGCCACGCTCGCGGTCCTCGTGCTGTTGACCGTCGCCGCGGCGGTCGACGACGCCTGGCCCGATCTGCTGCGCGCGGCACTCGCCGGCGCGGTCTCCTTCGGGGTCGGGCTGGTGCTGGCGCTGATCTCCCCGAGCGGGTTGGGGATGGGTGATGTCAAGCTCGCCGCCCTCCTCGGACTGGTCCTGGGATGGCTGGGCTGGCCGGTCGTGCTGCTCGGATTCCTGGTCGGATTCCTGCTCCAGGCCGTGCTCGGGCTGGCCCTGCTGGCCGTGCGGCGCGCGGGGCGCTCCACCGAGCTGCCGTTCGGTCCGGCGCTGCTCGCCGGGGCCCTGGTGGCCGCCGTCCTGAGCGGTGAATGGATCGGCCTCGACCCGCTGTTCTGATCCCTCTGCCGTGACTGTGGGTCACCGGATCGAGCGTCCGGGGGACGCCCGATCGGGCTAGCCGGTCACGTCCGGCGACCTTGATACCCCCTGCTCGGAGGTCCCTCCTCAGGGTGACGGCGTCCCCCGAACCCCTGCCGCTTTGGCTCCCGGAGCCCGATCTTGATGGAGCCGCGACCCCGGTCACCACGGCCCGATCAGTCGACGGCGGACCTCCTAGGAGATCACCGTGATCAACCCGTTCATCGCTCTGCAGCTGCTGGGCTACCTGGCCCAGGACCGCCTCGAGGCGATCAAGAACGACGAGAAGGGCGCCACCGCGGTGGAGTACGCGCTGATCGTCGCGGCCGTCGCCGCTGTCATCGCCGGCGCGATGACGATCTTCGGCGGCAAGATCACCGCCCTCTTCAACGGCATCTCGCTGGGCGGCGGCGGGGGCACCGGCACCGGCGCCAGCTGAACCGAGTCGCCCCGGGTCGTGGCCGGCGGCGCGGTCGCTCCGCAGTGACCGCGCCGCCCCACGCCCCCGCGCCGCCCCCTGTCCCCGGGCGACGCAGCGCCCCTCGAGCACCCCTCTCGCACGCAGGAAGGAGCCCGCGCGATGTCCAGCCCCATCCGCACGCATGTGCCCGGCCGCCGCCGGGTCGCCGCACGCCTGCTCGGCGAGCGCGGTGCCGCCGCGGTCGAGTTCGCGCTCATCGCGCCGGTGCTCCTCCTCCTGCTGCTCGGCATCGTCGAGTTCAGCAAGGCCTTCCACGACCAGGCGTCGCTCTCCGCCGCAGCCCGCGAGGGTGCCCGGTCGATGGCGCTCGGAGACACCCCGGCCCAGGCGCGTGACGCCGTCCGGGCCGCCGCCAACGGGCTGACCCTGGGTGACTCGCAGATCTCGGTGTCGCCGGCGTCCTGCGCGGCCGTCGCGCCCGGCAGCCGCACCACGGTCACCGTGACGGTCCGTCATCGCAAGACCTTCGTCGCCGGCCTCTTCGGCGGCGCCGGCGTCGAACTCACCGGCAAGGCGGCCATGCGATGCGGCGCCTGACCTTCCGCGGCTGGCGCGCACGCGCCCGCGACGAGCGCGGTGCGGTGGGCGTGATGGTCGCCCTCATGCTCGTCCCGCTCCTGGGCTGCGCGGCCATCGCCATCGACGTCTCCGCCCTGCGCTCCGAGCAGCAGCAGCTGCGCAACGGAGCCGACGCCGCCGCACTGGCGATCGCCACGGACTGCGCCTGGAACCCGTCCACCTGCGGCGGCGACACGGCCGCGACGGCGAGCTCGCTGGTCGTCCGCAATGCCGGTCAGGTGGGCGCCACGACGCCGACCTCGACCGTCGCCGTCGCCCCCGCCGACCCCTTCGGCCAGACGGTCACGGTGACGGCGACTGCGCGGCAGAATCACTGGTTCGCGCCGGTCCTCGGCCACGACTCCTCCACGGTCGCCGCCACGTCGACGGCGGCCTGGAGCGGGATGAGCCGGGCGACGGCGCAGCTGCCCCTGGCGATCGCGCGGTGCGAGTACGACAAGCACCGGACGCGGCCCGCCGTGAACATGGAGGCCAGCAACTCCGGCTGCACGGGCGACGGTCAGACCACGCTGCGGTTCGTCTGGCTGAACACGGACTCGGGCTCGGTCTGCCGGACCACCACCCAGGTCGGCGCTCAGGTGACCCGGTCCAGCGCCGGCGCCACCCGCATGCCCAATGCCTGCGAGGGCAAGGCCGACCACCTGTTCGGCCTCGCCGGCAAGACGGTCCTGCTGCCGGTGATCGAGGCGGTGGGCGGGGTCGACCGCGTGTACGGCTTCGCCGCCTTCCACGTCTCCGGCTACGACCTCGGCGGCGACAAGCCGTGGTCGCAGATGACCCCGCGGGAGAAGTTCTGGGCCGTCATCGAGTTCCTGATCCGGCTCTTCACCGGCACCGAGGCGAGCCCCAAGGGCCTCGGCATCGACGGCCACTTCACCACTCACGTCGAACTCTCCGACGCACCCCGTCCCACATCGGCTCCCGACCTGGGTGCCCGATCCGTCTTCCTCACGGAACGGTGATTGCCATGCAACGTCGAATCCTCGCCGCTGTCGCGGCCTTCGTGCTGGCCGCGGTCGGCGCGGTGCTGCTGATCAGCTACGTCGGCGGCGCCGACGAGCGGGCCCGCGCCAGCGAGGAGACCGTGCAGGTCCTCGTCGCCGACGCCGCGATACCCAGGGGCACCCCCGCCAACCAGCTCGAGGCCAAGGTCTCGCTCGCTGAGGTGCCGAAGCGGCTGATGGGAAGGGACGAGAAGCCGCTCACCGACCTCGCAGAGCTGGGGGACACCCCGACCTCGACCGGCATGCTGCCGGGTGACCGACTCACTCAGCAGCGATTCGCTCCGGACGCCGCCGCCGCGAAGCCCGTCGGCGACGGTCGGGAGCAGGTCAGCCTCACCCTCGAGGCGCAGCGGGCAACAGGCGGCCACCTGGAGGAGGGCGACCGCGTCGCCGTCTACCTCACCCGGGCGACCGACGCCGGAACCGCCAGCGAGCGCGTGTACGGCGACGTCGAGGTGATCCGCGTGAACGAGGTCGACGGCTCCGCCGCGCTGGGCTCCATGGTCACCGTGACCGTTGCGCTCACCGCCGAGCAGGCTGCCACGGTCATCGCCGGCATGTACGACAACGCCGTGTGGCTGTCGCTGGACGACGCCCCCAACACCACCCCGGGAGACTGACGTGACCAAGGTCCTGATCATCGGCGCGGACACCGCGCTCGAGCAGCAGTTCGCCCGGGCCACCGACGGCGACCTCGTCCACCTCACCGTGGAGCACCTCGACGTCCACGGCGGGCTGCTGGCGCGGGTCGAGGAGGCCGGCTTCCCCAACGTCGTCGTCCTCGGGCCGGACGTGGCCCTCGGGCGGGCGCTGGAGCTCGCCGAGGCCGTCGACCTCGCCCGGCCGGCGACCAGCGTCGTCATCGTCGCCGACGCCGACGCCGACCTCTGGGTCACCGCCATGCGTGCCGGCGTCCGTGACGTCCTCACTCCCGACGCGGAGCTGTCGGAGGTCACCGCCGTCCTGGAGCGTGCCGACGAGCGTGCCCAGACCCGGCTGCAGGCCACCATCCAGGAGACCACGCGGCAGCCCGACCACCGCCTGATCGTGGTCGCGTCGCCGAAGGGCGGGGTCGGCAAGACCACCGTCTCGACGAACCTGGCCGTCGGGCTCGCGCAGTCCGGGATGGGGTCGACCGTGCTGGTCGACCTGGACATGCAGTTCGGCGACGTGGCGAGCGCCCTCGCCCTCGTGCCGGACTACACCCTGCCGGACACCGTGCACGGGGCGGCCAGCACCGACCCGCTGGTGCTGAAGACCTTCCTCAGCCGGCACCCGACGGGTCTCTACGTCGTGGCCGGCAGCGACTCGCCGGCCTCCGGTGACGCGGTCTCCGCCGAGCAGGTCGCCCGGCTGCTGGACACGCTGAGCCACGAGTTCCGGCACGTCATCGTGGACACCGCCCCGGGCCTGTCCGACCACACGCTGGTGGCCCTCGAGCGGGCCACCGACCTGGTGCTGATGAGCAGTGGGGACGTGCCCGGCGTGCGTGGTCTGCGCAAGGAACTCGACGTCCTGCGCGAGCTGGGCCTGGTGCCCGAGGAGCTGCACCTGCTGCTCAACATGACCGACCCCGCCAACGGGCTGTCGCTGGCCGACGTCGAGAAGGCGGTCGGCGAGCCCCTGGACATCGTGCTGCCGCGCAACTCGACGGTCTCGCTGTCCACGAACACCGGCGTCCCGCTGCTGCAGGACAGCAACCGCGACGCCGTCAGCCGGGGTCTGCGCGAGCTGCTGGCCCGCTTCCTGCCCGACGCCGACGAGCGCCCGGCCGGCCTGCTCGGCCGGCTGCCGTTCCGGGTGGGTTCCCGATGAGTCTCAACGAGCGCCTGGCCGAGGCGCGCGGGGAGCAGGCACTGGGCGCCGACCCGGTCCGGCTCGCCCGCGAGGCGGCGGCCGAGGAGGCCAAGAGCCTGGCTGCGCGGGTGGGATCGGTCCCGAAGCAGCGGGGCGACGGCGACGCCGGCCGGTCCATCGCGACCGAGGTCAACTCGCCGGGGGAGGGGCTCAACCGCCTCCGCGAGCGGGCCACGCTGGCGCTGTTCGACCGGCTGGGCACCAAGCTCAACGACCCGGACATGCCCGAGGAGCAGCTGCACGCCCTGGTGCGTGCCGAGCTGCAGCGGGTGCTCGCCAACGAGCAGACCCCGCTGACCGCCGAGGACCGTCAGCGGCTGAGCGCCGACGTCACCGACGAGGTGCTGGGCCACGGCCCCCTGCAGCCGCTGCTCGACGACCCGACGGTCAGCGAGATCATGGTCAACGGGCCGGACATGGTCTACGTCGAGCGGGCGGGCAAGCTCACCCGGTCGACGGTGGCCTTCGCCTCGGAGGACCACCTGCGCCGGGTCATCGAGCGCATCGTCTCCCGCGTGGGACGCCGCATCGACGAGTCCTCGCCGCTGGTGGACGCCCGGCTCGCCGACGGCTCCCGCGTCAACGCGATCATCCCGCCGCTGGCGTTCGGTGGGTCGTCGCTGACCATCCGGAAGTTCTCCCGCAAGCCGTTCCAGGTCAGCGACCTGGTCGCCTTCGGCACCATGTCGCCGGAGATGGCCGAGCTGCTGCGCGCCTGCGTGGAAGCCCGGCTGAACATCGTCGTCTCCGGTGGTACCGGTACCGGTAAGACCACGCTGCTCAACGTGCTGTCGTCGTTCATCCCGGCGAACGAGCGGATCATCACCATCGAGGACGCCGTCGAGCTGCAGCTGCAGCAGGACCACGTCGTCCGGCTGGAGTCGCGGCCGGCGAACATCGAGGGCAAGGGTGCCGTCGGCATCCGCGAGCTGGTCCGCAACTCGCTGCGCATGCGGCCGGACCGCATCGTCGTCGGTGAGGTCCGCGGCGGGGAGAGCCTGGACATGCTCCAGGCGATGAACACCGGCCACGACGGCTCGCTGTCGACGGTGCACGCCAACTCCCCGCGCGACGCGGTGTCCCGGCTCGAGACGCTCGTGCTCATGGCCGGCATGGACCTGCCGCTGCGCGCCGTCCGCGAGCAGGTGGCCTCCGCCGTGGACGTCATCGTGCAGATCAGCCGGCTGCGGGACGGCACCCGTCGGGTCACCCACGTGACCGAGGTCCAGGGTCTCGAGGGCGACACCGTCACCCTGCAGGACGCCTTCCTCTTCGACTACTCGGCCGGCACCGACCTCAACGGCCGGTTCCTGGGCAAGGCCGTGCCCACCGGTGTGCGGCCGCGCTTCGCGGAGAAGTTCGCCGATCTGGGCATCTCCCTCTCGCCCCGCGTCTTCGGTGCGTCGGCGGAGCGGCCGCGCGTGCGAGGGGCCGGCTGATGGGCGGCCTCGAGCTCGTCGGCCTGCTGTGCCTCGGAGCCGGCCTGATCATCGCGATCGCGCTGGTCGCCGGAGCCGGTCGGGCACGGGTGTCGCTGCACCGGCTGGACCCGAGCGCCGCCCCGGCCTCCTCGCGTCTGGCCGGAGCGCTGCAGGACGCGACCGCGGTGGCTGACCGGCTGCTCAAGCGGGCGGGCCGCCAGCACCTGCTGGAGGAGGCGCTCGAGCGCGCCGGCATCACCCGCCGGCCGGCCGAGGTCGTCGTCCTCACGGCCGCCGGCGCGGTCGTCGCCGCCATGGTCGGCGTGGTGCTGGGCGGTCCGCTGCTCGCGGTCCTGTTCGCGCTGCTTGCGCCCCTGGTGGCGAAGGTCGTCGTCGACCGGTACCGCCATCGGCGCCAGGCCGCGTTCGTCGACCAGCTCGACGACACGCTGCACCTGCTGGCCAGCAGCCTCCGGGCCGGCCACAGCGTGCTGCGAGCCGTCGACGCGGTCTCCCACGACGCCCAGGCGCCGACGTCGGAGGAGTTCACCCGCGTGGTGAACGAGACCCGCGTCGGGCGTGACATCAACGTCGCGCTGCAGGAGGTCGCCGACCGCACCGGGAGCGAGGACTTCGCCTGGGTGGTCCAGGCCATCGCCATCCACCGCGAGGTGGGCGGCAACCTGGCGGAGGTGCTCGACGGCGTGAGCACCACCATTCGGGAGCGCAACCAGATCCGGCGGCACGCGGAGTCCCTCTCCGCCGAGGGCCGGCTGTCCGGCGTCGTCCTCATGGTCCTGCCGGTGGCGGTGTTCGTCCTGCTCAGCATCGTCTCGCCCGCTTACACGGCCCCCCTGACCGGCACCGGATCGGGCCAGCTGCTGCTGCTCCTGGCCGCGAGCCTGATGACCGTCGGCGGCCTGTGGCTGCGCTCGACCGTGAAGGTGAGGTTCTGATGCCTGCGACCGTGCTGCTGGGCGTGCTGCTCGTGGTGGCGCCCGCCGCCTACCTCGTGAACCAGGCCTTCGCGACGTCGGGCCGCACCCTGGCCATCGCGCGGCGCAACCTCACCTGGGGCCTCGGTGCCCGGGTGCTGGAGGTCGGTTCGCTGGAGTCCCGGGGCACCGGGCTCGACGCGCTGCTCCGCGTGCTGACGCCGGATCGCGCGGCCGCACGCATGCGCCGGCTCATCGGGCTGGCCGGGTTCGCCGGCGGCCGTGGGATGAGCCGTGCGCTGTGGGCCAAGCTGATCGTGGGTGCAACCGGCGCGGTCATCGGCCTGCTGACCTTCGCGGCGACGCCGGGGCCGTTCACCCTGCTGGTGGCGGCCGGCCTCGCCGTCGGCGGCTACTTCGTGCCCGACCTCGTCGTCTACGGCCGGGGCACGGAGCGCCAGGACGCGATCCGCAACGCGCTGCCCGACACCCTCGACCAGATGACCATCGCGGTGGAGGCCGGCCTCGGTTTCGACGCCGCCCTGACCCGGGCCGCCGCCAACGGCAAGGGGCCGCTGGCCGAGGAGCTGTCCCGCACGCTGCACGACATCACCGTGGGTCGCCCCCGGCGCGAGGCGTACGCCGCGCTGGCCCAGCGCACCGACGTGGAGGACCTGCGCCGCTTCGTCGCCGCGGTCAACCAGGCGGACTCCTACGGCATCGCGGTGGCCGACGTGCTGCGCGCCCAGGCCGAGGACCTGCGGGACAAGCGCCGGCAGCGGGCCGAGAAGAAGGCCATGGAGATCCCCGTCAAGGTGGTCTTCCCGCTGATGGCCTGCATCCTCCCGGCGCTGATGATCGTCGTCGTCGGACCGGCCGTCATGGAGCTCATGCGAGTGCTGTGACGGTGTGACTCGGTCGTCCTCCGGACGACACCGCGGCGATCACATCGTCGTCCTCCGGACGACACCGCCACCACGAGCCGTCCCCGACCTGAGATGAGCCGCTTCGTCGCGCCTGCGCGGAGGCCTTCGGCCCCCACTCGGCACGACAGGATTGCCCCGTTCCTGCTACCGCGGCTGGGCGGGGTTGGTCGGGTCGCCCTGGGACGGCGGGTTCACCGGCGGCCCGGTGGTCGCCTCGGAGACCTTCGAGCCGGCCGACGCGTGCGTCGGGTCGTCGGCGGCGGCCGCGGCCGGATCGCCTCCGGATGGCTGCCCGCCCTCCTCCAGCCCCTTCAGGCGGTGCTCCATCATCTGCACCACCTGGACGCGGTTGGCGTGCCCGCGCTCGTAGGTGAGCAGCGTCTGCAGGCCCTGCGCGTCCAGGGTCCGGATCCGCGAGGTCAGCCCTCCCACCGGCAGCTGGTCGTGGTCGGGAATCGGCAACTGGTCGTGCTCGGTCATGCCGACCCGCCTACCCGGGCCTCCCGGATCCGACACGGGGTGTGAGCCCCGGGTCGGTGGGTAGGCGGCTCAGACCCGACGCCGCGGCCCGGTCACGGGCGCCGCGTCAGCCGTTCGATCGAGGAGTTGCCCCGACGTCATGGACGTGTCCTTCCTGCAGCCGGTCTTCGCCGCCTCCGGGCCCTACGCCACCGTGTGCGCCGACGTGACGCACACGACCGAGAACGCCGACGCCGAGCTCGAGCTCCGCGTCCGGGCGATCGCCGAGCAGCTCACCGAGCAGGGCGCCCCGGAGGCCGTCGTCGAGGCGGTGCGCGCCCGGCTGCTGGAGGGCAACGACGGCGGTGCGGCCGGAACGCTGCGCGGCCGGGCGGTGGTGGTGTCCGCCGACGGCTCCGTGGTGCTGGACGAGGTCCTCGCCGACGCGCCGGGTCAGGCGCTGGCGGTGTGGTCGCCGCAGCCGGACCTCCTCCCGGTGCTGCGGCGGCTCGCCGGACGGGTGCCGCACGCCGTGGTCGTGGCCGACCGGGTGGGTGCCGACGTCTCGGTCGTCGGAGCATCCGGCGAGGTCGACGAGAAGCAGGTGGAGGGCGACACCTTCCACATGCGGAAGGTCAAGGTCGGCGGCTGGGCGCACAACACCTACATGCACACCGCGGAGAACCAGTGGGAGGAGAACCTCGGCCGGGTCGCCGACGAGGTGGGCTCCCTCGCGCGCCGCCTGCCCCTCCGGTTCGTCCTGCTCGCCGGTGACGTCCGGGCCCGGCAGATCCTGTCGGACACGGCGGCCGCCGGCTGGTCGGACCTGGTCGTCTCCATGGAGGAGGGTGGCCGGGCGGCCGGAGCCGACCGCGAGCCGGTGGACCGGCGCGCGGCCGAGCTGGTCGCCGAGCACGAGGCCCGCGACGTCGCCGAGGCCGTGGAGAAGGTGCAGGGAGCGAGCGCCCACGGGCTGTCGGTCACCGGCACCGAACACGTCGTCGAGGCACTGAGGAAGGGGCAGGTCGAGACGCTCGTCCTCGCCGACGAGCAGGAGGACGACACCCTGCTGGTCGGTGGCTCGCCACTGGAGCTCGGCGTGAAGCAGCAGGACATGGACGCCCTCGGCATCCACGGCCAGGTCGTCCCCGCCGACCGGGCGCTCGTCGAGGCTGCCGTCGCCAGCGCGGCCGCGGTGGTGATCGCGCCCCGCTCGGCACTCGGCGGGGCGCCGGTGGCCGCGATCCTGCGCTACACCGACGACTCGACCGACGCAGGCCGATGAGCCCGCACCCCACGACGAAGGAGCACCCCGTGACCGACCCCCACCAGCCCGCCACCTCACCCGGCACCTCGGAGGGCGGCATCGAGCGCCGGGCCGCGATCGCCGAGGTCCTCGGCAAGGAGATCTGGCCGGCCGACCGCGACCAGCTGATCGCGAAGGCCCAGGAGACCGCCGACGCAGACGGCGTCCTGGCCGACCTGCGCCGGCTCCCCGCCGGCCAGCAGTTCGGCAACGTCCAGGAGGTCGCCGAGGCGCTGGGCATCGGCACCGAGCAGCAGCGGTTCTGATGACGACCCAGAAGAAGCCGAGCCCCGAGGCCCTCGCCAACGTCACCGAGGGCAACATCGAGACGCGCGCCGAGCTCCTGCCCGAGGAGGAGGAGATGCGGGGCAGCGGCATGGAAGAGGTCGCCGCCGAGATCATCCTCGCCGAGTCGGAGGAGCGGACGCTCCATCCCGACGCGGACGACGCCCAGGGCGGGCACCGGCAGTCGTCCGACACGGCCGACATGCCCTGACGCCAGGGTGCGACGGGACGGGCATCTTCGTCCCGTCGCTCGCCCCACCGATCGGGTGACCGCCCAGGTGATCATGCGGCGCGCACCGGGTAGGGGCGGAGCCAGCACGCGAGGAGGAGAGGTCATGCCGAAGACCACGAAGAAGGGCGACGCCAAGAAGTCGGAGCTGCCCAGCACGCTCCAGCGGTCGCCGAAGAAGGCCCAGCGCACGTTCGCCAAGGCGCACGACTCCGCCGCCGACGAGTACGGCGACGAACGCCGCGCCAACCAGGTCGCGTGGGCCGCGGTCAAGCACTCCTTCGAGAAGGTCGGCGACCACTGGGCGCCCAAGGAGGGCGGCAAGAAGGGCCCCTCCGACGAGCAGGCCAAGGGCGGCCGCGGCACGAACCGGAAGACCAAGGGCGGCGTCGACGCCAACGCCACCAAGGAGCACCTGCGCAAGCTGGCCAAGAAGCTGGACATCTCGGGGCGGTCGACGATGAAGAAGAAGGAACTGGTCGACGCGATCCAGAAGGCCAGCGACAAGAAGACCGCGGACGCCCGCAAGAAGTCGAAGAAGTAGCCGTTCCGACGGTCAGCCGGCCGGGACCAGGAGGAGCTCGGTCTGCCGGCCGTCGAGGTACTGCACGCCCGCCGCCGTCAGCGCGATGCCCTGCTCCAGACCCATGCGGGCGCACTGCCCGCCCCACTCGGGCACCGGCCGCCGCACGGCCAGCTCCAGCGCGTAGACGGTGTCGGGATGCACCGGGTAGTCGCCCGGACCGGGAACCCCGGTCTGCGCGTCCCACTGCCCGATCGCCGGCCCGGCCCCGTGACCGTGCACGCCGACCGGATGGGAGTACACGTCGGCGTCGATGCCCTCGCGCGCGGCGGCCTCGCGGGCCGCGGCGAGCACCTCGTTGCCCGTGCGCCCCACCTCGAGGGCGGCGGTGGTGAGGTCCTGCATCCGGTTGCCCACGGCGAGCAGTGCGCGCAGGCCCTCGGGAGCGGCGTCCTCATCCGGCCGCAGCACGTAGGCGTTGCGCTGGGTGTCGGTGCGCAGGCCCAGGCTGGTCAGCCCCACGTCGCAGTGCAGCAGGTCGCCGGGTTCGACGACGGCGTCGTAGGGGACCCCGGGCAGGAGCGCCCCGCTCTGCTCGACCAGCGGTACCCCGGCGCGCTGCAGCGTGACCGAGGGCTGGAACCACGGCTCGACCCCGAGGTCGTGCAGTCGCTGGCGCAACCACCAGGCGACGTCGAGCGCGGTGGTCGTGCCGGGCACGACGACGGCGCCGGAGAAGGCCTCCTCGATGACCTCGTGCGCGAGCCGGTTGAGCGCGTGCAGCGCGGCGATCTCCTCGGGCAGCCGGGTCTCCAGCCACCCGACCGCCAGCCGCTCGGCCGGCACCAGGCGGTCGGCGTAGGGACCCAGCGCCTCGACCAGGAGGCGGTGCTCGGTGTGCGACAGGCCGTCGGCCAGGGCGAAGTCGGCCGAGACGTCGATGCCGATGCGCGCGGGGTCGGCCTGCTCGACGAACCGGCGCACCACGCCCCAGTCACCGCCGGCTCCGGAGTCCGCGAGCACGGCGGCCGGCAGGAACTGGCCGATCGGGTACCGGGACACCGCGACCGGCATCACGCCGTCGTCGCTGCGGTGCAGGAGCAGGATCGTCCGCCGCCGGCCCGACAGCCAGGTCGCCGGCAGCAGCGTCCCGAGCACGGGGTCCTCGTTGTACTCGCGCCCGGCGACGATCCACAGGTCGATGCCGGCGCGGTCCATCAGGCCGGGCAACAGGTCGAGCAGTCGCTGCGTCAGCCAGCGGTCGCGCACGTCGGCCTGCTCGCGCAGGGGCAGGGGTACCCGCCGCGTGGGATCGGGCAGGACGAGCGACATGCCCCTAGCGAAACAGACAACCGCCCGGTCCACCGGTCGACGGCGTGGTCGCTAGGTCCGCGCGGACTCCTGCACCCGGACGCCGAGGGCGCGGGGGAGGTCGGACACCGCCTCGGCCACGCGGTCGCGTCCGCCGCGCTTCGCCTCGTACATCGCGATGTCGGCCCGGTCGACCAGCCGCCACAGCCGCGCGACCGGATCTTCGCCGTCGGCCGGACGGGCCACGGCCACCCCGACCGAGGCGGTGACCGCATGCCCGTCCGGGCTGCGGACCGCGGACACCGCCGTGCGGAGCCGCTCGGCCAGCCGCCGCGCCTCCGCGACGTCGCCGACCGCGCCGAGGACGACCAGTTCCTCACCGCCCGTCCGCGCCAGGAGGTCGGCCGGCCGGACCGTCGCCGACAGCGCTCCGGCCACGGCGCCCAGCACGGAGTCGCCGACGGCGTGCCCGAACTCGTCGTTGAGCTGCTTGAAGTGGTCCAGGTCGAGCACCAGCGCGCTCACGGAGGTGCCCTCGCGCCGCGCCTGCCGCCACAGCCGTGGTGCCTGCTCGTCGAGATAGCGGCGGTTGTGCAGCCCGGTGAGCGGGTCCCGGCGGCTGAGGGCCTGGGTGGCGGCCAGGAGCCGCTGCACGCGTCGGCGCAGGACGAAGACCCCCACCGCCGCGGCGTTGAGCGTGCAGGCGCTCACGCCGGCCTGGACGAGCAGCCCGAGCGTGCTGTCGTAGCTCGGCCAGAGCGCGGCCACGCACACGGCGGTGGTCACGAACAGGTGCACGCACAGCGGCCGCAGGTCGAGGAACCAGGCGGCGGCCAGGCTCGGGAACAGCAGCATCAGGGGAGTGGCGTAGCGCAGGGGGTCCGCGATGCAGAGGACGACGACGAGGTAGGTCAGGTCACCGAGCAGGACGAGGGCGACGGTCTGGAGGCGACCGATCCGCCGCCGCGACGCCAGATCGGCGCCCAGGAGGAGCAGCGCCAGCATGGTCGTGCCGTACGCCCAGGGTGCCGGGCCGTCCCGCAGCACGCCGTCGACGAGCAGGTTGGCCGAGCCCATCAGCGCCCCGATGACCAGGAGCGCCGCGAGGGACAGCGCCGCCACCCGGCTGTCCGCACCGGTGGCCGCGGCCGGCTCGGCAGGGCTCTCACCGGGCGCAGCGGTGTGCGGGGGCCGGCCGGTCACGGCAGCAGGATGCAGCACCGTTCCGCATTTCGGGGCTTTCCGTCGCACGGTCCGTGGCGGAGCCGTCGCTCGGTGCGGGCGTACGCTGCGCGGACCGGAGCCCCCACCGAGAGGAGCTGGCATGGCCGAAGGGTCGTGGTTCTACTGCCTGAAGCACAACGCCGTCGAGCCGCGGGACGGCTGCGCCGAACGCCACCGGCTCGGCCCGTACGCCACCCGCGAGGAGGCCGAGCGCGCGCTGGCGACGGTGGCCGAGCGCGAGGAGCAGTTGACCGAGGAGGACCGCGAGTGGGAGGGCGACTGACGGTCGTCCTCCGGTCCCCTGCATGATCGGGACCGGAGGCCGGGCCGTCCGGCACCGCGGAGGGGGCTGACGTGACCGAGGGTCGTGCGGTGGAGGAACTCGTCGTCGGAGTGCTGGGTGGCACCGGACCGCAGGGCCGGGGACTGGCCGTCCGCCTCGCGGCCGCCGGGCAGCGGATCCTCCTGGGGTCCCGCGACGCGCAGCGTGCCGCCGAGGTGGCCGCGGAGGTCGCGACCCGCGCCGGCACTGCCGCGGCGGGCGCGGAGGTGTCGGTCCAGGGCGGATCGAACGCCGACGTCGCCGGCGCCGCCGACCTGGTGATCGTCGCCGTCCCCTACGCCGGGCACGCCGACACGCTGCGCGAGCTGGTCGCCCCGCTGGCGGGGAAGATCGTCGTCGACTGCGTCGTCCCCATGGGCTTCGACGAGCTCGGCGCCTACGTCCTCGACGTCGAGGAGGGCAGCGTGGCCCAGCAGGCCGCCGCGCTGCTGCCCGACTCGCACGTCGTGGGCGCCTTCCACCACCTGTCGGCGCGGCTGCTCGAGGACCTCTCCAAGCCCACGATCGACGGCGACGTGATGGTGGTCGGCGACGACCGCGCGTCGATGGACACCGTGCAGGCGCTGGCCGGGCGGCTGCCGGGCATGCGCGGGATCTACGCCGGCCGGCTGCGCAACGCCCGCCAGGTCGAGGCGCTGACGGTGAACCTGGTGTCGGTGAACCGCCGGTACAAGGTGCACGCCGGCATCCGCGTCACCGACGTCTGATGGCGGGCCTGACGGGCGCCGCCGTGCGAGCGGCGCGACCGGGGCGCCCGGGCTGGGGGAAGAAGGGCTACGAGCCCACCGAGGTGGACGCCTTCCTCGCGCGGGCCGCCGACGCGCTGGATGCCCTCGCGGGCGGGCGGGCGCCCGGCATGACCGCGGACGACGTGCACCGGGCGGTCTTCCGCAAGCCGGGCCTCGGCAAGGGGCGCGGCTATGACGAGGACGAGGTCGACGCGCTGCTCGAGCAGGTCGAGCGGACGCTCCGGGATGCCCCTGGTTCCTGGCGCCAGGGCGCCGCCATCACCGCGGACGAGTTGCGGGCGGTCGAGCTGGGCCGGCCGCCCATGGGCAGGCGCGGGTACGCCCCGGGCGAGGTGGACGCCTTCCTGGTTCGCGCGACCGAGGCGCTGACCGCGCGCTCGCTCGGGCGCACGCCGGAGCTGACGGCGGAGGAGGTCCGCGACGTCATCTTCCGCAAGCCGGCGTTCGCACAGCGTGGCTACGACGAGGACCAGGTCGACGCACTGCTCGACCGGATCCAGGCCACCCTGCGAGCACCGACCCGCTGACCGCACGCGGGCTTACTCGAAGGAGTGCTCGGGGCCGGGGAAGGTCCCGCCCCGCACCTCGTCGGCGTACTCCTGGGCCGCCCGCAGCAGCTCGGACCGCAGGTCGGCGTACTTCTTGACGAACCTCGGCACCCGGCCGCTGGTCATCCCGGCCATGTCGGGCCAGACGAGCACCTGGGCGTCGCAGTCCGGGCCGGCGCCGATGCCGATCGTGGGGATGACCAGCTCCTTGGTCACCTGAGCCGCGATCGCCGCGGGCACCATCTCCATGACGACGGCGAACGCGCCCGCCTCCTGCACGGCGCGCGCGTCGGTGAGCAGCTGCTCGGCCCCTGCGCCACGTCCCTGCACCCGGAAGCCGCCGAGGGCGTGCTCGCTCTGCGGCGTGAAACCGATGTGCGCCATGACCGGGATGCCGGAGTCGTGCAGCAGCTTGATCTGCGGAGCCACCCGGAGCCCGCCCTCGAGCTTGACCGCCTGCGCGCCGCCCTCCTT
This sequence comes from Candidatus Blastococcus massiliensis AP3, assembly GCF_000582785.1. Taxonomy (GTDB): domain Bacteria; phylum Actinomycetota; class Actinomycetes; order Mycobacteriales; family Geodermatophilaceae; genus Blastococcus; species Blastococcus massiliensis. The sequence continues at coordinate 395,826 of NZ_HG931173.1, read as the reverse complement.
CATCATGCGGACAGCGGTGTCGAACGCCTGCTGCGGGCCGGACTCGTACGAGCCGAAGGGCAGGTCCGCGACGATCAGCGACCGCTTGGTGCTGCGGGTGACGGCCTTGGTCATGAGGAGCAGGTCGTCGACGGTCACCGGCACCGTGCTGCTGTGCCCGAGGACGACGTTGCCCGAGGAGTCGCCGACGAGCATGACGGGGATGCCGGCCTCCTCGAAGATGGCCGCGCTGAACGTGTCGTAGGCGGTGAGCATCGCCCACTTCTCGCCCCGCTCCTTGGCCTGCTGCAGGTGGTGTATGCGCACCCGCGCCGTCGACGTCCCGCCGTACAGCACCGATTCGGTCACGCTCTGCCCCCTGCTGAACTCGCGAGCTCGTTCACGATGCTCCTTCTCGGACGGTGGGCAGGGTCTCCCGCCACCGGTTGGTGATCGGCAGCCGCCGGTCGCGGCCGAACGCCTTGAGACTGATCTTGGTACCGGGTGCGGACTGCCGGCGCTTGAACTCCGCGGCGTCCACCAGCCGGAGGACCCGGGCCACCACCCCGGGGTCGTGCCCCCGGTCGAGCAGTTCGGCCATGCCGAGGTCGCGGTCGACGTAGTCGGCGATCACGGCGTCGAGGACGTCGTAGGACGGCAGCGAGTCGCTGTCCTGCTGACCGGGGGCCAGCTCGGCCGACGGCGGCTTGTCGATCGAGTTCTGCGGAACGGGCTCGGTCTCCCCGCGGTCGCGGGCGTGTGCGTTGCGCCAGCGGGCCAGGTCCCAGACCAGCGTCTTCGGGACGTCCTTGATCGGCGCGAAACCCCCGGCCGCGTCGCCGTAGAGCGTGGAGTAGCCGACGGCCACCTCGCTCTTGTTCGACGTGGCCAGCAGCAGGTGCCCGTGCTGGTTCGACAGCCCCATGAGCAGCGTGCCGCGCACCCGCGCCTGCAGGTTCTCCGCGGCGACGCCGGAGAGCTCCACCGACGCCTCGTACGCGTCGACCATCGGCGCGATCGGCACGACGGAGTAGTGCATGCCGAGGCGCTTCGCCGAGTCCTCGGCGTCGGCCAGCGAGTGGTCGCTGGACCACTTCGAGGGCAGCCCGACGCCGTGCACCCGGTCGGCGCCGAGGGCGTCGACGGCGATCGCCGCCACCAGCGCGGAGTCGATGCCGCCGGACATGCCGAGCACCACCGAGGGCATGCCGTTCTTGTCGATGAAGTCGCGCAGGCCGAGCACGAGCGCGCGCCAGACCTCCTCGCAGTCGCTCAGCGGCTCCGCGACGGTCGCGGCCCGCCGCTCGAATGCCGGCAGCGGCGCGTGCGAGACGACGTGCCGGGTGACGGTCATGGACCCGATCCGGCCGTCCCGCCGATCGGGAACCGACGAGGGATCGAGGTCCAGGTCGACGGTGCCCAGGTGCTCGACGAACTGCGGGGAGCGGGCCAGCAGGGTCCCGTCCGCCGCGACGGCCATCGAGTCGCCGTCGAAGACCAGCTCGTCCTGGCCGCCCACCTGGTTGCAGTAGACGATCGTCGCCCGCGCCTCGGCCGCGCGGCGGCGGACCAGCGGCAGCCGCAGGTCGTCCTTGGCCCGCTCGTACGGCGAGGCGTTGGGGGAGACGACGAGGTCCACACCGGCCTGCCCGGCGACCCCGCACGGCCCGCCCTCGACCCAGAGGTCCTCGCACACCGTCAGCGCGACGTCGATCCCATGCAGCCGGACGACCGGTAGCTCCGTGCCCGGGACGAAGTAGCGCGCCTCGTCGAAGACGCCGTAGTTGGGCAGGTGCCGCTTGTAGTACCGCGCCACGACCTCGCCGCCGTACAGGAGGGCGGCGGCGTTCCGCGGCGCGCCCCGGCGCGGGTTGGCGTCGCCCGGCCGGTCGTCGTCCGTCGGAGGCTCGTCGACCGGCGCGGGCCCTGCGCCTTGCGTGTGCGCCAGGTACCCGACGACGACGGCGATCCCGCCGAGCCCCTGGTCGGCCAGACTCGCGGCGAGGTCGACCACGGCGCGCTCGCTGGCGCGGGCGAAGGACTCGCGCAGCACGAGGTCCTCCGCGGGATAGCCGGTCAGGGTCATCTCCGGGAAGACCACGAGGTGCGCGCTCTCCCCGGCGGCCTTCGCCGTCCACCGCACCACGAGGTCGGCGTTGCCCTCGAGGTCGCCCACCCTCGTGTCGACCTGGGCCATCGCCACCCGCATCTGCACCGGCTGCTGATCGGTCACGTGATCAGTCTGTCGGCCCGGCGGGGGAGGGGGCCAGACGGGGCAGCTGTCTACAAGATCACTCGCCGGTGTGCCGCGTGAGGCCGGACCGGCGAGGGTGCCCCGGGGAGCACGCGGGCGCTAGCCTCCGCGGCATGACCGAGCGGACCGGTCCGGAGCTGTTCGTGGCGGGGATCTACGCCGCGATCGGCGTGGGTGCGGCGGTGCGGCCCGCCGCGGTCCCCGCCGTCTTCGGCGGTGCGGCCGTCACGCCGGAGGCCCGGACGGAGGTGCGCGCCGTCTACGCCGGCATCCCGCTGGCGTTCACCGTCGCCGTCCTCCGTGCCGCCGGGAGGTCACCGAGGTATCGCGACGGCGTGCTCTCCGCCGTCCGGGACGCCAGTGCCGGCATGGCGCTGGCCCGTCTGGGGGGTGCAGTCCTCGCCCGCCGGCTCCGGCCCTGGCCGACGGGCGCCTTCCTGGCGCTGGAGGCCGCGCTCGCGCTCGCCGCGCAACGGGCCCGGGACGGCGACCCCGACACGAGGCGACGTTCCGGTCGTTAGCCGTGTGCGGTTCATCCGGAAGGGGCAGGCTGCAGGCGGAACGACGGCGGCGACACATCCCGGAAACGATCGGACGCGATCATGGCGAACATGGACCGACAGCAGGAGTTCGTCCTGCGCACCCTGGAAGAGCGCGACATCCGGTTCGTGCGGCTCTGGTTCACCGACGTGTCGGGGTACCTGAAGGCCGTCGCCGTGGCCCCGGCCGAGATCGAGGCCGCCTTCGCGGAGGGCATCGGCTTCGACGGCTCCGCGATCGAGGGCTTCGCGCGGGTCTACGAGTCGGACATGCTCGCCAAGCCCGACCCCGGCACCTTCCAGGTCATGCCCGGACGCGACGGGCGGCCCAGTGACACCGCGCGGATGTTCTGCGACATCACCCTCCCGGACGGCTCGCCGTCCTGGGCAGACCCGCGGCACGTGCTGCGACGGACCCTGGCCAAGGCCGCGGACATGGGGTTCACCTTCTACACCCACCCGGAGATCGAGTTCTTCCTGCTGAAGGACCTGCCGGCCAACGGTGCCCCGCCGGAGCCGGCCGACAACGGCGGCTACTTCGACCTCTCCACCCACAACGTGGCGCACGACTTCCGCCGGGAGGCGGTCTTCGCGCTCGAGGCGATGGGCATCTCGGTGGAGTTCAGCCACCACGAGGTGGCCCCCGGGCAGCAGGAGATCGACCTGCGCTACGCCGACGCCCTCTCGATGGCCGACAACATCATGACCCTGCGGCACGTCGTCCGTGAGGTCGCGCTGGCCCAGGGCGTGTACGCCACCTTCATGCCGAAGCCGTTCACGGAGCTCGCCGGTTCGGCCATGCACACCCACGTGTCGCTGTTCGAGGGCGACCGCAACGCCTTCTACGACGCCGCCGACCCGATGCGGCTGTCCACGACCGGGAAGCAGTTCATCGCCGGGCTGCTCACCCACGCCCGCGAGTACACCGCCGTCACCAACCAGACGGTGAACTCCTTCCGGCGGCTGCTGGCCGGCACGGAGGCCCCCACCGCGGCCACCTGGGGCCGGGCGAACCGGTCGGCCCTCGTGCGCATCCCGGAGTACAAGCCCAGCAAGGCACAGTCGGCCCGCGTCGAGGTGCGCTCGCCGGACTCGGCCTGCAACCCCTACCTGACCTTCGCCGTCCTGCTCGCCGCCGGACTCCGGGGCATCGAGAAGGGCTACGAGCTCCCGCCGGAGGCCGAGGACGACGTGTGGTCGCTCACCGACACCGAGCGCCGCGCGGCCGGCTACGAGGACCTGCCCGTCTCCCTGGGCGAGGCGCTGACCGCCATGCAGGGCAGCGAGCTGGTCGCCGAGACGCTCGGGGAGCACGTCTTCGAGTTCTTCCTCCGCAACAAGTGGGAGGAGTTCAACTCCTACCGGCAGAACGTCACGCCGTTCGAGCTGCAGCGCTACCTGCCCGGGCTCTGACCCCGGCGTCGGTCACCCGCCCTGGGGGACGACGTCGCCCAGGGCGCCGGCGCCGATGCACAGCCCCAGCCCGGGGGTCTGCGCCGTCGTGTGCAGCGTCTGCCCCCCGCCTTCAAGGCGGACGTGCACCGTGTGGCTGCCCGCCCTGACCGGCACGTGCACCGGCTTCCCGGAGTCCAGGGAGACGGTGACCGTCCCGTCGATGTCGGCGGTGTAGCTCAGCTCCGCGGTCCACTCCCGGGCCGGCACCGGGCCGGCGAGGGCCACGGGGGTGCGCCCGTCTCCGGCGACGGACCACCCGCAGCCGGGCAGCGGCCCGTCGGCGACGCGCGCGACGGGCACGACCGCGGCCGGCCGCAGGTTCCCGGCCTCGTCGAGCAGCCGCAGGTCGTGGGTGGCGGCGGCGAAACGCGGCCGGTCCTCCAGGCCCGCGAAGAGCAGGGACGCCTGGTTCCAGGGTGACCAGAAGTCCCACAGCACGGTGTCGGGCACGTCGAAGTCCAGCAGTGGCTCGTCGCCGGCACCGGCCAGCGACGCCCGGGCCGCGGTGAGGTAGTCGCCGGTCGGTTCGGTGGCCCAGGCGCGCCGGTAGGTCACCGTGGAGAGGACCGAGCTCGCGACGAAGGCCAGGACGAGGAGGGTGACGACACCCGCGCGTGCGCCGGCCGCCGGCCGCCGGTCGCCCGCCCGGCGGGCCGGCAGGAGGAACAGGAAGGCGACGACGACGGCGGCCAGCACCGCCTCGGCCGCGAAGTACCGGTAGGTCAGCGGGAGGACGTGGGCGAACTCGGTCGCTCCGCGGCCGATGCCGACCACCACCGCGCCGGCGAGGACGTAGCCGGCGGCCACGACCCACAGCCAGCCGCCGCCCCGCCGGAGGAGGGTCGACCAGGCGACCAGGGCCACGAGGACGGCGACGCTCGCGGGGACCGCCCACGACGGGGCGTCGGACAGGGGCGGGCCGGACACGTCGACCCAGCGCCACGGGCCGCCGAGCAGAGCGGGAGCCAGGGCCGTGGCCGAGATGCGGGTGAGGTCGGCGACCTGCCCGGCCGTCGCGGTGCCGACGGACTCGGCGGGCACCGCGACGAGGAAGACGACCGCCCACGCGGCGACGGCGACCAGCAGTCCTGCCCACAGCTCCCACGCCCGCAGCCAGGCGCTCCGCACGGGCCCACGGGCGCCGTGGAGGTGCAGCAGCAGCGCGACCAGCGCGAACGCCAGGAACGGGACGAACACCGCGCGCTCGAAGAACAGCAGCGTGACGACGAACGCCACCGTCCCCGAGACCGCGTGCCGTCGCCGGCGGGTGCGCGCCAGCAGGACGGCGTCCGCGACCACCCAGGCCATCCCGATCTGCAGCGGCAGCGAGTTGATCGCCGCCGACCACCAGGTGACCGGCCCGAGGGTCAGCGGGCAGAAGAGGAACACCGCCAGCGGGGCGAGCAGCGCCGGCCGGTCGTCCAGCAGCACCCGCAGCAGGCGCAGCACCGCGAGGGCGGCGGCCGCGGAGAGCACCAGGAGCGTCACCGCGAACGGCCCCCACTCCAGCGGGAAGAGCCGGTACAGGACGCCGTGCAGCACCACGGCCGCCGGCATGACGTGGCCGTGGCGGTTCTCCACGAGGTACTCGGCCGAGAGCAGCGGCGTCGCGATGGCCTCGCCGCCGTACATGAGGTCGTCGGCGTAGAAGTGGCGCTCGCCGAGCGTCCACGCGCGCAGCACCAGGTGGGCGCCGATGAGCAGCCATGCGGTGACCAGCACGTAGGCGCGGAGTCCCGGCCGCGTCGGGAGCCCCTCGGCCTCGCGGTCGGGAGCGCGGCCGGCGGGCGCGTCGGCTCCGCCGTGGACGGCCGCGTCCGATGCGTGGTTCACGGCTCTCCTCATCGGTGCGGTCGCGGGAGTCTAGGCACGCGGCGGACCGGATCCATCCTCCGACAGACCGGGACGCTGGGGGCGAAGATGCTCCGGTGACCCCGGAAGCCCGCACGGAGGCGTGGACCCGGTTCCGCCGCGACCCGGTGCTGCTCGCCGGGATGCTGCTGGTGGCCGGGCAGACGGTCGTCCGGGCGCTGATCGTGGTCCGCTCGTACTACTGGCAGGACGACTTCGTCCACCTGGACCTCGCGCGCCGCCTGGGGCTGTCCCGCGAGTTCCTGATCCGTGACCACAACGGCCACCTGGAGATCGGCGCGAACGTCGTCTACTGGCTGATCGGCCGGAACGCCGGCCTGTCGTTCCTCCCTGCGGCGCTCTGGCTGCTCGGGCTGCAGGTGGTCGCGTCCTGCCTGCTGCTGGCGGTCCTGCGCGAACTGTTCGGCCGGTCGCCGTGGATCCTGCTGCCCCTCGCCGGCTACCTGTTCACGCCCCTGGGTCTCGCGGTCGCGACCTGGACGGCGTCGGGGCTCGAGGCCCTGCCGGTGCAGATCGGGATGCTCCTGGCCCTGCTCGGGCTGGTCCGCGCGATCCGGCGGCACTCCTGGCGCTGGGCGGCGATCTCCGTCGGCGGCCATGCACTGGGGTTGCTCTTCTACGAGAAGGCGCTGCTGATCCTCCCGGTCCTGCTGGGCGTGCTGCTCCTCGTCGAGGGGGCGGGGCACCCGCTCGGCCGCCGGCTCCGGTCCCTGGCGCGCAGCCGGCGGTACCTGCTCGGGCACGGACTGCTCGTGCTCGCCTACCTCCCGCTGTACGTCGTCGTGGTGGACTCGACCGCGTCGCTGGACCTGGACGCGGGCGCCGCGCTCTCGTGGACCGGCGAGACGGTGGCCGGGATGGTGCTGCCCGGCGTCTTCGGCGGCCCCTGGACGGCGGCCGGGGCGGAGGAGACCCGCCTCCCCGGCGTCGGGGCCGCGACCGGTGTGGTCGTCGCCCTGCTGGCCCTCGGCGTGGTCGCCGGCAGCCTGTGGCTGCGGGGGAGGCGGGCGCTGAACGGGTGGGCGCTGGTGGCCGGGTACCTCGCCGCGGACGTCGCGCTCGTGCTGATCGGCCGCGGGCAGCTGCTGGACCTGGTGACGCGGGATCCGCGCTACATCAGCGACGCGCTGCCGGTGATCGCGATCGGGTGCTGCGCCGCCTTCACCGGGCCGCTGGTCGAGCGCGCCACCACCGCGCGGAGGCTCCCGTACGGAGGTGGCTCGCTGCGCCCCGCCCTGGCGGCGAGCGGCCTCCTGGCCGCCAGCGGCCTGGTCACCACCACCCTCGTCGCCGGCGAGCTGCAGCACCGGGGGTCCCGTGACTACGTCCACGGCGTGCTGGCCGCGATGGACGCCGACCCGGGCGTGCCCGTGGTCAGCAGCCAGCCGCCGTGGAACGTCAACATCTTCGGCCGCCCGCGTCTGGACGGCATGCTCCGCACGCTGGGCCAGGAGCGCAGCTTCGACCGGCCCGGGACCGAACTCTTCATGTTCGACGGGTCGGCCGAGCTCCGGCCCGTGACCGTGCTGGCACCCCGTCTCCAGCGGGCCGGCCCCGCGCCGGGCTGCGGCTGGTCGGTGGGCGCGGCCGGCCGGTCGCTGGGCGAGCTGTCCGGCCCGGCCGAGGCGCCCGAGGTCGTCCGCCTGGGGTACCTGGCCGGGAGCCCGGTCACGCTGGTCCTGTCGGTGGGCGGCGACGAGCGGGAGCTCGCCCTGCCGCCGGGTGCGGGGCAGGCGTTCTTCGTGGTGACCGGTCAGGAGGGGGAGGTCGAGGTCCGGACCGCCGGCCCCGCGTCGTCCCGGCTGTGCGTCCTCGACGTCGTCGTCGGCACCCCGTGGCCGCAGGACGGGCCGTGACACCGGCCTGGAGCCGTCGGGCGCGGAGCGCGCACTAGCCTCGGCGGCGTGACATCCGTCGGTGGCCGCCTGCTCGTCGTCGTCCCGAGCGAGAGCGACCCGCCCGCGCGGCTGGGGGAGTGGCTGACCGACGCCGGTCTGGTCCTGGACGAGCGGCACCTCCGCCGTGGGGACACGCTGCCGGCGGACCTCGGTGGCCACGACGGCCTGGTCGTGCTCGGCGGCCCGCAGTCGGCGACCGACGACGACGCAAGGAGCCCCGAGCTGGTCGGGGTGCGCTCCCTGCTGCGCGAGGCGATCGCCACCGACCACCCCACGCTCGCCGTCTGCCTCGGCGCCCAGTTGCTGGCCCAGGTGGGCGGTGGTGCGGTGCGGTCCGGTGTCGAGGGGCCGGAGGTGGGCGCCACCCTGGTCGCCAAGCGGGACGCCGCCTACGCCGACCCGGTCTTCGGTCCGCTCCCGCTCGCCCCCGACGTCGTGCAGTGGCACCACGACGAGATCGCTGCGCTGCCGCCGGGCGCGACACTGCTGGCCAGCAACCCCGCCTACGCGAACCAGGCCTTCCGGGTCGGCACGCACGTCTACGGCGTCCAGTTCCACGTCGAGACGACGCCGGAGATGGTGCGCGGATGGGCGGACCGCGACGCGGTGGGTGTGGCCGCCTCCGGGCTCGACGTCGCGACGCTGTGCGCCCGCGCGGACGCCGTCCACGACGACCTCGCGGAGACGTGGGCCCCCTTCGCGGCCCGGTTCGCCGACCTGGTGCGGGCGCACGCCGGGCCGGCGGCGTGACCCGGTGACCACACCCGAGCCCGAGATCCCGCGGCGTGCCGTCGTGCGGCTGGTCCGCTTCGGCTTCGAGGACGGCGAGCGCGCCGCGCGCCTGCTGTCCCACCCCGACATCGGGCTGTGGGACCTCGACCGCAACGAGCCGGCCGATCCCGAGGCCGGGCCGGTGGTCGCCGCGCTGGCCAGGGCCGGCGACCCCGATCTCGCCGTGCGCTCGCTGCACCGGCTGATCGAGGCGCTCGACGAGGCCGACACGACCGGGGGCTCCGCCGCCTCGCTGCTCGCCCGGCTGCGGGGGTCGGGCGTCCTCCGCGGCCGGCTGCTCGCGGTGCTGGGTGCCAGCTCGGGGCTGGCCGACCACCTCGCCGCCAACCCCGGTGACTGGACGGTGCTCGACGCCGACGGGGTCGGGCACACCCGGCCCACGCCCCAGGCGCTCGAGCGGCAGATGCTGGTCGCCGTCGGCGCCGACCCGGACGACCCGCCGTGGGGGGTCCGGCTGGGCAAGGGGGCCGCGGACGCCTCGCCGGAACGGGTCGCCGGGCTCCGGCTGGCCTACCGGCGGGCCATCCTCTCCCTCGCCGGCCGGGACCTCGGGGACGGCCTGGCCGCCGAGGACGCGGCCGCGGAACTGGCCGACATCGCCGCCGCCGTGCTCACCGCGGGGCTGGCGCTCGCCGTCGCCGAGCAGCCCGACGACGCGGCAGCCTGCCGGTTGTCCGTGATCGCGCTCGGCAAGACCGGCGGCCGGGAGCTGAACTACGTCAGCGACGTCGACGTCGTCTTCGTCGGCGAGCCGGTCGACCCCTCGGACTCCGAGAGCGCCGCGCTGGGCAGCGCCACCCGCGTGGCCGCCGCGCTCATGCGGATCTGCCGCCAGGCCGCGTGGGAGGTCGACGCCGCCCTGCGCCCGGAGGGCAAGGCCGGGGTGCTGGTCCGCACCGTGGCCGGGCACCAGGCCTACTACGAGCAGTGGGCCAGCACCTGGGAGTTCCAGGCGCTGCTCAAGATGCGCCCGGTCGCGGGCGACCCCGACCTCGGCCGCGCCTACGTGGACGCGCTCTGGCCGCTGGTGTGGCGGGCCGGCGACCGGCCCGGCTTCGTCGCGGAGGTGCAGGCCATGCGCCGCCGGGTGGAGGCGCACATCCCGCCGACCCAGGCCGACCGCGAGCTCAAGCTCGGCCCGGGTGGCCTGCGCGACGTCGAGTTCGCCGTCCAGCTGCTGCAGCTCGTGCACGGACGGGCCGACGCCTCGCTCCGCGTGGGCGGCACGCTGCCCGCGCTCATGGCCCTGTCCGCCGGCGGGTACGTCGGCCGTGACGACGCCGCCACGCTCATCGCGTCCTACCGCTTCCTGCGCACCGTCGAGCACCGGCTCCAGCTGCTCCGGCTCCGGCGCACCCACCTGCTGCCCACCGACGAGCAGCAGCTGCGCTGGCTGGCGCGATCGCTCGGGTACAAGCCGGACGCCCGCGGCGGGGCGGTCGACGTGCTGCAGGCGGAGCTCAACCTGCACACCCGCGAGGTGCGCCGGTTGCACGAGAAGCTCTTCTACCGGCCGCTGCTGTCCGCGGTGGCCCGCGTGCCCGGCGAGCACCTGCAGCTGGGCTCGAAGGCGGCGGGGGACTGGCTGCGCGCCCTGGGCTTCGGTGACCCCGAGGCGGCGCTGCGGCATCTCGCCGCGCTGACCGGTGGGGTCTCGCGGTCGGCCTCGATGCAGAAGTACCTGCTGCCGGTCCTGCTCCAGACCTTCGCCGCGTGCCCCAACCCCGACGCGGGGCTGCTGGCCTACCGGCAGGTCAGCGAGGCGCTGGGTGGCAACCAGTGGTTCCTGCGCCTGCTCCGGGACGAGGGACAGGTGGCCGAGCGCCTGGCCCGGCTGCTCGGCTCCAGCCAGTACGTCGCCGGGCTGCTGACCCGGACCCCCGAGGCGCTGCGGGTCCTCGCCGCCGACGCCGAGCTCGAACCCCGCGACGTCACCGTGCTCACCAAGGCGTGGCGGCAGGCGGCCGGGCGCGCGCCGGACCCCCAGGAGGGCATCCGGGTGCTGCGCGGGCTGCGCCGCCAGGAGCTCCTCCGCATCGCCTGCGCGGACCTGCTGGGCCGCCTCGACGCCCTCCGCGTGGGCCGGGCCCTCACCGACGTCGCCGTCGCGACGCTGCGGGCCGGCCTGGACGCCGCCGTCCGGGCGCACGCCCAGGAGACGGGGACGACGGCCGCCGATCTCCCCGCGGACCTGGCGGTGATCGGCATGGGCCGGCTCGGTGGGGGCGAGATGGGCTACGGCTCCGACGCCGACGTCCTGTTCGTGCACCGGCCACGGGCGGGCGCCGACGAGGGCAGGGCGACCGCCGCCGCGAACGCCGTCGCGCACACGCTGCGCCGTCTGCTGGGGGAGGCCGGGCCCGACCCGGCCTTCGAGATCGACGCGGACCTGCGACCCGAGGGCCGGCAGGGCGCGCTGGTGCGGAGCGTGTCGGCGTTCCGCGAGTACTACGCGCGCTGGGTGTCGGTCTGGGAGGTGCAGGCCCTGCTGCGGGCGGCCCCGGTCGCCGGCGACGAGGAGGTCGCGGCGGAGTTCGTCGCCCTGATCGATCCGCTGCGCTACCCGGAGGGCGGGCTCGGCCAGGAGCAGGTGGCCGAGATCCGCCGCATCAAGGCACGGGTGGAACGCGAACGGCTGCCGCGCGGCGCCGACCCGGCCACCCACACCAAGCTCGGCCGCGGCGGTCTCGCCGACGTGGAGTGGACGGTGCAGCTGCTCCAGCTCCAGCACGCCGGCGAGCTGCCGGCGCTGCGGGTCCTGTCCACGGTCGAGGGGCTGGCGGCGCTGGGCGACAACGGTCTGCTGCCCGCGGATCAGGCCGACGCGCTGCGGGCGGCGTGGGAGTTGGCCACCCGCGCCCGGAACGCGATCTTCCTCGTCCGGGGGCGGCCCAGCGACCAGCTTCCCCGCCCGGGCCCGGAGCTCGACGGGGTCGCGCGGGCCTGCGGGTACGGGCCCGACACCGACCCCGGGCAGTTCCTGGACGACTACCAGCGGACCACCCGGCACGCACGGACGGTCGTGGAGCAGGCCTTCTACGGCCAGCAGCCGGGCGGCTGACCGCGAGCCGCCGCCCGGTGGACATGTCGATTCGGTGACGTGTCGACCGCGCACGTTCGGCCGGGCCCGTGCTGGAAAGTCTGCAGGGAGGAGATCCCGACGGGAGAGGCAGGTGGGTCGGCGATGCGTCTGCTCGCGGCCGGTGCGTGCGCGGTGCTCGCGCTGACCGCCTGCGGCACCTCCGGGGACCCGCCCGGGCAGCCTCGCGACACCGGAGCGGCCACGGCGACCTCCTCCGCGACGGCCGATCCGGCGGAGGACCGGCCCGCCCGGCCGATCGCCACCGGCGACGTCGTGGAGTCCCAGGCCGACGCCGACGGCCCGCCGGTGGTCCTCACCGACGTCCGGCTCGGTGCCCACGAGGGGTTCGACCGGATCGTGTTCGAGCTCGCCGGCGAGGGGCGGGCGGGCTGGCAGGTCGGATACACCGGCGCACCCCGGTCCCAGGGCTCGGGCGAGCCGGTGGAGGTGCCCGGTCACGCGGTCCTGGGGATCACGCTCACGAACCTGGCGATGCCCGGCGACGCGCCCTCCGGTGTGCGGCCGTGGTCGGGTCCCGACAGCCAGGAACCCGATGGGGGTGCCGTCCTCGAGGCCCTGGTCTCCGACAACCTCTTCGAGGGGCGGTACGCCTTCTTCGCCGGCCTGGCGGAGCAGCGGCAGTTCGCGGTGGGGCTGCTGACCGACCCGCAGCGGATCGTGGTCGATCTGCTCGACGAGCCGCCGACGTCCTCCACGCCGCTGTCCCTGCGGTGCGAGAGCCCCGCCGGCTTCGCCATCTCCTATCCCGAGGGCTGGTCGGTCAACGTCGGCGAGACCGTGCCCGCGTGCACGCGGTTCGCACCCGAGTCCTTCCGCGTGCCACCCGCCACCGACGCGCGGATCGGCTCGGTCACCGCCTCGGTGCAGACGATGCCGTTCGATCTGGTCGCGTCGACCGGAGCCGCGCCGGACAGCCGGCAGGAGACGACGATCGACGGGCGCCGGGCGGTCCGCATCCAGCAGGTGACCCTCGGGGAGGGGCTGTACCCGCCGGGCATCCGCATCACGAGCTACGTCGTCCAGCTCGAGCCCACGGACGACGGGCCGCGCACCCTGGTGGTCGACACCGTCGGGCTGCCTCAGTTCGACTACGCGCGGAACGTGCGGATGCTCGACCGGATGATGGGGACCATCGAGATCACCGGCTGAGCGGGTCGCCCCGGCGGGTGACCGATCCGGCAGCGGGTGTGCCCGCCCGGGGCGCAGGGCAGTGTGGGTGCGTGCAGCCGACGCCCTCCCCGTCAGAACAGCCCTCCCCGTCAGAACAGCCTGCCCCGTCCGAACAGCCCGACGCCGACGCCGGTCCCGCCGGCGGCGCGACGATCACGCCCTACCGCGACGGGCCGTTGATCGTCCGCGGCGACTTCCGTCTGGTCGACCAGGACGGCGCCGAGATCGACCCAGGCCGGACCACGATCGCCCTGTGCCGGTGCGGGAAGTCCGGCATCAAGCCCTTCTGCGACGGCACCCACAAGAAGGCCGGGTTCACCGCGGCCAGCGCGCCGAGCCGACCTCGCCCGGCAGCGCAGCTCCGCGAGGAGCAGTCGCAACCCTGACCGGGGGTCAGGCGGCCAGCGACGGCTCCCGGCGCAACGCCGACCGGCCGGCCTCCCAGGCGCCCAGCAGGTGCCGCGCCGCGATTCCGTCCATGGCCAGCGCGCTGCGTGCCCCGAAGAGGACGTCGGCGGCGAGCTCGGGGTCCTCCGTGACGAGCGCGCCGCACATGTCCACCGAGGCGATCTGCTCGTGGACGGCATCGGCCTCCACGTGCTCGTCGTAGAACACCGTCGTCGACTCGTCGAAGCCCAGCCGGCGCAGCCCGGCCGAGTAGCGGCGGCTCGGTTCGGAGGAGGTCATCTCCACCGTCGCCAGGTGACCGAGGGCGGCGCCCCGCCAGCGGCGGTGCAGGCCGAACAGCGACATCGTGTTCACGTTGGCGAACGCCGCCGCCGGGGCGTCGTCCCAGAGGGCGCCGTACGTGGAGTCCAGGTCGAGGTCGCGCATCAGCCCCGCGAACAGCTCGCTGTGCATCCGCGCGGCCGAGCCTCCGCCGTACTCGTCGGCCTGGATCTCGACCATGGCCGCCTTGGCCCGGCCGGAGAGCCGGGGGATGGCGAAGGTGTGCGGGTCGCCCTCCTTGAGGTGGTACACCGACCGCAGGGTCAGGTACTCCCGCCACTGCTCGAGCGTGCCGTGCCGGGACATGTACCGGGACAGCGACGGGCCATCGTCCTCGGCGATGGCGGCGGTCAGCTGCCGGTCGATCGGCTCGTCGGTCACCGGGACCGGCCCGACCAGACCGCGCAGCGCGGACAGGTGCAGCCGCTCGAGGCCGCCCCGCAGCCGGATCAGCTCCGGGTTCCACTCCCACTCCTCGTCGACCGCGTCGAACCCGCGGTAGTGCAGCTCGTAGCAGATCGCCAGGGACAGCTGCAGGTCCTCGTCGGTGAGCGGAGCGGTCGGGGCGTCGGCGAGGCGGGCGGCGCGCTCCAGCGTCCGGGACGAGAGGGTCGAGCGGGTGGCGAGATCGGCGGTGAGCGACTCGCTGAGCGGGCCGCGGGCAGAGGGCAGGTGCATGTCAGCGCCCATGCCCACGGTCCGCGATTTCGATGCCTGGGGGCATGCGGTGTCCCCCGGGGGTAGGACAGGCACATGCCCGATCTGAGCAATCGCGTCGTCGTCGTCACAGGCGGTAGCGCCGGGATCGGCCGCGCGACCGTCGAGCGGCTGGTTGCCGGGGGCGCCCGCGTGGTCACCTGCGCCCGGGACGGCGACCGGCTGGCCGAGGCCCTCGACGGGCTGCCGGGGGTCACCGGACTCGCCGCCGACATGGCCGACGCCGGCGACCGCGCCCGCCTCGTCGACACGACGCTGGCCGCGCACGGCCGCCTCGACGGCGTCGTCCTCAACGCCGGCCTCGGCTGGGCGGGGCTGGTCGAGGACATGCCGGACGACGTCGTGGCCGGGATCGTCGCGCTGAATCTCACCGGCGCCGTCGAGGTGGCCAGGCTGGCGCTGCCGCACCTGCTCACCGCGGCCCGGGAGCGGGGGAGGGGGGACGTCGTCGCGGTGTCCTCGGTGGCCGCCTGGACGCAGGTGCCGCCGCTCACCGTCTACTCCGCGACGAAGGCCGGTCTCGACGGCTTCGTGAAGGGCCTGCGCCGCGAGGTCACCGCCCGCGGGGTCCGGGTCCACACGGTCAACCCGTTCTTCGTGGAGACCGAGTGGCTGGCCCGCGGGCACGGTCACGCGCCGGTGTCGGACGCCGACGCTCGCGGCCGGCTCTCCCGCGGCGTCGCCCCGGAGCGGGTGGCCGCGGCGATCGGCGGGTGCCTGACCACCCCGTGGTCCCGGACGGTCGCCGTCCCGCGGTGGGCGGGGGCGGCGCGACTGGGTGAGGTGAGCCCCGTGAACCGGCTCCTGGACCTGACCCTCTCCCGCCGGATCGACTGGATCCGGCGGACGGCGCGCCGGGTCGTCGAGGCCCGCGTCGAGTGACCGTGCAGGTCAGCGGCGAGCCGCCGCGGTAGGGGGGGTGGTTGCGGCGTCAGAGGTTAGGTTAGCCTCACCTGCATGACGGCGACCGGTCTCCGCGGTGACGACCTCGTGCTGGGCTACTCCGGGACGACCGTGGTGCACGGCGTCTCGGTCCGGATGGCTCCCGGAGAGGTCACCGCACTCATCGGCCCGAACGGCAGCGGGAAGTCCACCGTGCTGCGCTCGCTGGCCCGGCTGCACGCCGTCGAGTCCGGCCGGATCAGCGTCGGCGGGGGAGCCGACGCCGGCCGGCTGGAGGACGCCGCGCCGCTCTCGGCCCGGGAGTTCGCCCGCCGGGTCACCCTGCTCTCCCAGTCCCGGCCGCACCCCTCCGGGCTCGCCGTCCGCGACGTCGTGGCCTTCGGCCGGCATCCGCACCGGCGGCGCTTCGCCGCGCTGGACGACGCCGACCGCGCCGCGATCGCCTCGGCCATGGGCCTCACCGGTGTCGAGGCCATGGCGGACCGCCCCGTCGACCAGCTCTCCGGCGGAGAGCTGCAGCGGGTCTGGCTGGCGACCTGCCTCGCCCAGGACACCGGTGTGCTGCTCCTCGACGAGCCCACCAACCATCTCGACCTGCGCTACCAGGTCGAGATCCTCGACCTGGTCCACCAGCTCGCCGCGGACCACGGGACGGCGCTCGGGATCGTGCTGCACGACCTGAACCACGCCGCGACGGTCGCCGACACCGTCGTCCTGCTGCACCGCGGCCGGGTCGCCGCCGTGGGGGAGCCGGCCGCGGTGCTCACGGCCGAGCACCTGTCCGAGGTCTACGAGCTCCCGATCGCGGTCCATGACGACCCCGACACCGGGCTGCTCCGCATCGAGCCGCGCGCGCGCCACCACGAGCGGCGCCGTCGTCCATTCGCGGCGACCGCCTGAGCGCCGCCGCCGCACCAACCCCCCTCCACCACCGCCCCCTGCACGACCCGCCTCACTCCAGGAGAACCAGCATGTCCAGAAGTGCCCGCCCCCTGCTGACCCGCACCACGCTCGCCGCGGTCGTGACCTCGATGGCGCTGACCGCCTGCGGGACCAGCGACCCCGAGCCGGCCGCCTCAGGCGGGGCCGCCGGGAGCCCGTCGGCCGAGGGCTGCGACGGCGTCGAGACCTCGGACGGTCCGGTCAGCGTCACCGACGACCTGGGCCGCACCGTCGAGCTCGACGCCCCCGCCGAGCGGGTCGCCGTGCTCGAGTGGCAGCAGACGGAGATGGTGCTCTCGCTGTGCCTGACCCCGGTCGCCGTCGCCGACGTCGAGGGCTACGGGCAGTGGAACACCGCGGAGGAGCTCCCCGAGGGCGTCGACGACGTCGGCACCCGCGGTGAGGCCAACCTCGACGCACTGTTCGCCGCCCGGCCGGATCTGGTGATCGTCGAGGCCACGGGGGAGGACGACCCGGTGCTCACCCAGCTCGACGAGTACGACGTCCCGGTGCTGGCCACCGTGGGCGCGGATGCGAGCGACCCCATCCGGAACATGCGCGACACGTTCACCCTCATCGCCGAGGTGACCGGGCGCGAGGCCCGCGCCGAGGAGGTCCTCGACGAGTTCGGGACGACGCTGGAGGAGTCGCGGCAGGCGGTGGCCGACAGCGACGTCGGGGTCACCGAGTTCGTCTACTTCGACGGGTACGCCCAGGGCGGCAACGTCGCGTTCCGCCCGTTCGGCCAGGGCTCGCTGTTCGGCGAGCTGGGTGAGGAGCTCGGCCTCACGAACGCCTGGACCGGACCGGTGGACGAGGCGTACGGCCTGGGCTCGACCGACATCGAGGGCATGCGAGCAGTCGGCGACGCCGCCTTCTTCTACACGGGCACCGAGATCGAGGAGTACCAGCTCGCGCCCCTGCTGGAGGGCAACCCGGCGTGGAGTTCCATCCCGGCCGTCGCCGAGGGACGGGTCTACGAGTTCCCCGCCGGCATCTGGACCTTCGGCGGTCCGCGCTCCGCGGAGCAGGCGCTGGAGGCCTTCGTCGAGCTGCTGACGGACTGACCTTCCCGTGAGCCGGTCCGACCACCTGCCCGCCGCCCCCGGGGTCCACCCGGGGGCGGCGGGCGCCGACGTCGAGGTTCCGCGGCCCGGTCCGGAGGACCCGCGGACCCCCGCGGGGACGGCGCGGCTCGCCGGGGCGGCCGTGGCCCTCGTGGTGCTGTTGACCGCGGTGGCCGCGGCGGCCGGCTGGCACCTGACCCAGGGCACCTCCGCCGTCGGGTTCGGCGACCTGGTCGGGCTGCTGACCGGCCGGGAGGACATCGACGCCGGTACCCGCGACGTCCTCGTGGGCTCGCGGATCCCGCGCCTGGCCGCCGGCCTCGCGGTGGGTTTCGCGCTCGGCGTCGCCGGTGCTCTGTTCCAGTCGCTGGCGCGCAACGCGCTCGCCTCGCCCGACACCCTCGCGGTGACGGCCGGCGCGCACTTCGCCGTCAGCGCGGTGGCCGCGTTCGGCCTGGCGGTGCCACTGGCCGCCTCCGGGGCGGTCGCCACCGCCGGCGGGCTGCTCGCCGCCCTGCTGGTGCTGGGCTTGGCCGGCGGCTCGGGCACGTCGACCACCCGACTCATCCTGGCCGGGACGGCGGTGGCGCTGGCCCTGCAGGCGGCCACGGCCGCGCTGCTCATCCTGTTCGCGCAGGAGACGACGGGCCTGTTCGCCTGGGGCGGCGGATCGCTCAGCCAGCTCGGGCTGGAGGCGTTCCAGCGCGCCACCCCGGTGGTGCTCGTCGCCACGGGAGGTGCCCTGCTCCTGGCCCGCCGCCTCGACCTGCTGGGGCTGGGCGACGACACCGCCGGCGTCCTCGGCGTGCCGGTGCGCTCGACGCGCCTGATCGGCACGGTCCTGGCCGTGCTGCTCACCGCCGCGGCGGTCACCCTGGCCGGTCCCATCGGGTTCGTCGGTCTCGCGGCGCCGGTGCTCGCCCGGTTGGTGTCCCGCGCGGTCCCCGCCCTGCAGCGGCACGTCGTGCTGATCCCGGCTGCCGGGCTGGTGGGGGCGCTCGTCGTCGTCCTGGCCGACGCGGTCATGCGCGCGGCGATCGGTGCCGACCGCGCCATCTCCATCCCGACCGGCATCACGACGACCCTGCTCGGCGCGGCGCTGCTGGTGTTCCTGGCCCGCCGCGGCCGCGACTCGGGGCCGACCCGGCAGCCCCCGGGCACCGGCGCCATGGCGCGCACCGCCCGCCGGTTCTGGATCGTGCTCGCGCTGTGCGCCTCGGCGGTCGCGGGTGTGGCCGTCCTCGGGCTGCTGGCCGGCAACACCTGGCTGCGCACGGGCGACGTCGCCCTGTGGCTCGCCGGCGAGGGCTCGCCGTTCCTCCGGTTCGCGCTCGACGAACGGGCGCCGAGGGTGGCGGCGGCGCTGCTCGCCGGTGCCGCCCTGGCGCTGTCGGGTTCGCTGGTCCAGGCGACCTGCCGCAACCCGCTGGCCGAGCCCGGTCTCCTGGGCATCACCGGTGGGGCGGGCCTCGGCGCGGTCGTCGTCGCCGGCGGCGCCGGGGCCGGCGGCACCGCCACCCTGCTCGCGGCCGCCGCCGGGTCGCTGCTCGCCTTCGCCGTGGTCTACGGCCTGGCCTGGCGCGGCGGCCTGGACACCGACCGGCTCGTCCTCATCGGCATCGGCTTCTGGTACGGCTCGATGGCCGTGACGACCTACCTGCTGCTGCGGGCCAACCCCTTCGACACGCCCCGGATCTTCACCTTCCTGTCCGGCACCACCTACGGGCGCTCGTGGAGCCAGGTCCTGCCGGTCGCCGTCCTGCTGCTGGTGGCGGTGCCGCTCGCCGTCGTCGTGCGCCGTGAGCTGGACCTGCTGGCCCTCGACGAGGACACCCCGCGCCTGGTGGGGGTGGGGCTCGAGCGGGTGCGGCTCCTGGTCCTCACCGTCGCCGCGCTGCTGGCCGCCGCCAGCGTCATCGCGGTCGGCGTCGTCGGCTTCGTCGGTCTGGTCGCCCCGCATCTCGCACGGGCGCTGGTGGGTGGGCGGCATGCCCGCTCGGTCCCGGTGTCGCTGCTGGTGGGTGCCACCCTGCTCGGCGTCGCCGACGTCGTCGGCCGCACGGTGCTCGCCCCCGCGGAGCTGCCGGCCGGCCTCGCCGTCGCACTCATCGGGGCGCCCTACTTCGTCTACCTGCTGTCCCGCTCCCGCGCCTGACCGCAGAAATCCGGATGAGGCAGTTCGCCGTCCCACCTAGGGTGGCTCGCCGTGCCCGAGAACAGCGCCGACGAGCAGTGGACGTGCGACCTGTGTGGCCGCGCGACCCCGTCGCCGAGCGAGGGCGGCACCGCACTGACCCTGGAGGTCTCCGGAAGGCGGCCGGACGGTGAATGGGGGGACTGGTACGTCGGCTTCTGCACGCAGGAGCACGCGGCGGAGTGGCTGAGCCGGCCCCTGCCCCCGCCGCCCGGGTCCGACGACGCCGAGGCGCCGCCGACGAGCTGGGCCGATCGCGCGGCGCTGACCGGGTGCGCTCTCGTCCTCCTCGGCCTCCTCGCACTGGCGATCCTGGGCGCGTGGACGGCCGCGGACTTCCTGCTGCACCGCACCTAGCCCGGACGCACCGCGGCCCCCGACCTGGCGAGCAGGTCGGGGGCCGCGGTGTCAGCAGGCGAGATCAGATGTCCGCGATCAGATGTCCGCGATCAGATGTCGTAGTACATCGCGAACTCGTGCCGCACCGTTGGTCAGTTGTGCCGAGATGTGCGCAACCGGCCTTGACCTGCGATTTCTCCCCAACTGACCGTTGGTGAGTTGTGCCGATCTGCGGACGTTCTGCGGACTTTCTGCGGACTGCGCTCAACCGTGGGACGAGCAGTCGTCGGCACCCGACCAGCAAGATGAAGACGGCCCCGCCCGGTGTGCGGACACCGAGACGAGGCCTTGATCCCTCACCCTGGCTAGAAGGACGAGAGACCCATGAGCAACGCTACTGACCCCGACGCCACCGACGCCCATCCCTGCCCGCCCTGGTGCGACTACCAACTCGGCTGCCACCTGGACGAGTGGGACATCGAGACAGCCACCGGCCTCCCGATCCGCTTCCACGAGACGACGGTGACGCCGGCGGCCGATGCACCCGTCTGGGCCTACCTGTTCGCCGAGGAACGCATCCGGGACGGTGCCCGTCAGCTGGGCGCGCCGATGGTGGCCGCAGGGGTCGACGAGTTCCAGGACGGCAAACCTGTAGCCGGGCTCACCGCTCAGGAGGCTCGAACCTTCGCCGGCCTGCTGCTCGCGGCCGCGGACCTGGCGGACCAGCTCGCGCAAGAGCGGGGTGCGGCATGACGATGACCGCCAGGTCGCTCCCTGAACAGTGGAGACAGCCGATCGAGTGCTGGGAGGCCCGACTGCGGGCGGACGGCTTCGCGGAGGGGACGATCCGGGACCGCTTGCGCTCGGTCCGTCGGGCGGCCCACGCTTTCGCTGGATCGCCCTGGGACGTGACGGGTGAGCGCCTGCAGGCTTACGCCGAGCAGCAGGCATGGTCGCGACAGACCCGGGGGACGTGGATGCGGACCCTCCGGCTGTTCTACGAGTTCGCTGTGACGAAAGGCTGGACCGACCAACCCCCCACCCCCGCGCGCCACGCCTCTCTGGTGCACCAACCCGCCGCGGCAATCTGGTCTGCAGAGCTCAACGCGTGGGCCAGCTGGCTGTCGGCGTCCGGCCAGAGTCAGCAGACGATCCGGCAGCGGACGTACGTACTCCGCCGGCTCGCCTGCGCCCATCCTCAGTGGGGGCCGTGGGAGCTCGAGCTGGACGACCTCACCACCTGGATGGGATCGCTCGGCGTCGGGTCGGCAGCCCTGCGTGTGGCCAGGCAGAGCCTGCGGGCCTTCTACCGCTGGGGAGTGGCTACCGCGCGCATCGCGGTCGACCCGTCAGCGGAACTGCCAGCCGTGCGCCACCCGCGGGCGCTACCCCGTCCCGCCCCTGACGCGGTGATCGTGTCAGCGCTCGACGGCGCCGACGTTCGGCAGGCCGATGCGATCGAGCTGGGCGCTGTCGCCGGTCTGCGCCGATCGGAGATCGCCCGGGTGCGCACCGAGGACCTGGTGCAGCGCCCGGACGGGTGGTGGCTCCGGGTGACGGGCAAGGGCGGCGTGGAGCGAGACGTTCCCCTGCCGGACGATCTGGGCGCGAGGCTGTCTTCTCGTTCGCGGGGATGGCTGTTCCCCAACGGCCGCGGAGGACACCTGACGCCGGCGCACCTGGGCAAGCTCATGCGCGAGCGGCTGTCCGACCACTGGACTCCGCACACCCTTCGGCACCGGTTCGCGAGCACTGCCTACGCCGCCGAGCGCGACTACCGGGCCGTCCAGGAGCTCCTGGGCCACGCCAACGTCAACACGACGATGATCTACACCGCGGTGCCGGGCAGCGCCCGGCGGAACGCTGTGATGGCCGCCGCGATGTTGACGAGCCCGGACGGGGGTGGAGGCGCGTGAACAGAGCTGCCCGGCGCGCGTCGCGGCGGCTGAGCCGCGGCCCGTGCAGTGACTGCGGCGACGACACCGGCGCCGAGGACTACATGGTTCACGACCACATCTGGCGCGAGTACGGGCCGAACGGGGGCGACGGAACCGGCCTGCTCTGCATCGGATGCCTGGAGCACCGGATGGGCCGAGAGCTGTGGGCCGGTGACTTCACCCACTGCCTGCTCAACCTGTTCGGGGATCCCGACAAGTCCGATCGGCTGGAGTCTCGACTGCGCCGGCCGCACCCGCCCGGCTGATCCCAGAGACCGAGAAGAACTCTGGCCCCCGCCGGTTCACCTGGGAACCGGCGGGGGCCAGAGGTGCTCGAGCTGGCGCCGGGGCGTCAGCCCGGCGTGACGCTGATCTTGACGAGGGCGGCGCGGTGGGCGAAGCCGAAACCGACCCGCATCGTGGCCTTGACCGCGACGCGGTCGCTCGTGAAGAACACCGAGCGGTCGGACTCGACCTCGGCGTCCTCCCGGACGCAGATCACCGCGCGGTCCTCGGGGATGCCCCACACGGTGTCGGCGGCGACGTCGGGGCTGACGAAGACCGGCAGGCCGAGGATCTGCCGGCGGGTGGGGGCGCCGGGGTCGTTGCCCAGCAGCGGCTTGTTGGAGCCGGTGCCCTCCTTCAGGGTGGCCAGCTTCAGGGCGACGGCGGGCGTGGTGACCCATGCGGTGATGACCGCGCCGACCTGTTCGGCCTTGGACAGGGCCTCGGCGAAGGGGTCGAGGTTGGTCCAGTCGGCGCCGGCGTCGACGGTCTGCACGTTGCCGGCGGTCGTCGGGAGGGAGCCGAGCCCGGCCGGGGCCGGTGACGGCAGGTTGCCGAAGAAGGCCTGGTCGACCTTGCGGGCGATGTCGCGGGCCAGTCCTTCGCCGACGACTTCGGCGGCCTCGGGCGAGGAGTCGTCGGCGAGCTCCCGGCTGATGATGGTCAGGCCGGCGACCTTGGACGCGGTGACCTCGATCTCGTCGAGCGTGGGGTCCGAGGGGGTGATCTCGTCGCCCTCGGCCACCCACCTGGCGGTGGGGTCGGCGGTGACGACCGGGATGCGGAGGGTCTTGGTCGTCGTCCGGCGGACGGTGGCTACCTGCATGGCCACGGACTGCTCGATGACCGGCTGGACGATGAGTTCGCCGGTCTCGGTGGGAACGATCGCGGACGCGGTGGTGGTGGTCTGTGCCACGGGGCTCTCCAGGAGGGAAGAAGGACTCTGGTCTCATCCGGGGGCGCCTGTCCGACCCGGGGTGCCCTCCTGGGGCGTCGTGCTGCAGCGGGGAGCGACCTGGCACGCGCCGATGCAGCACCTCGAACGGTAGCGGAACCGACCGACAGTTCCGCATCGGCGCGGCCCGTGTCAGGTTCCCGAGCCCTTGAGCACGCCGTCCCAGCCGGTGACCTGCTCGGCGCGGTGTCCGCCGGCACCGTGACGCGGCACTGGCCGGCGGAGGCCCGGACGGCTGTCGGTGAGTCGACGGGCCAGGTCCTCCACCAGGTCCTCGTCGACGTCGCCATGCTCGTTGAGGACGTCGGCGGGGTCGTGGAAGAGCCAGAGGTCGGCGGGAGCCCGTAGCACGCGGGCCGCGGCCCGTTCGGCGGCCGAGCGCCGGAAGCCGTCCACACGGGCGGCGAGCCCGTCGCGCTCGAGCTCGGCGTCTCGCAGCTGCCGTCGGTATCGGGCCGCCTCAGCGCCGGCGGCGTCGTGAGCGGGCTCGGAGGACTGGTCCACGGTGGCATCGTCAGGCTGCACGGTCGGCTCAGATCCGGCCGGTGCGGCTGCGTCGCCCGGTGCCCTGTGAGTCCTTCAGCACGCTGGCCCAGCCGCCTCCCGAGGTTGGGGCGACGCGTCGACCCTGTCCCATGTCGACGATCTGGACTCGGGGTATGCCGAGGCCGGGGCGCTCGCTGACGACCGCGGTGGCCAGCTCGCGCACCCGCGTCTCGTCGACGTCGCCCGCGTCGTCGAGGACGTCGGCCGGCTGAGCGAACAGCCAGAGGTCGGAGGGGTTGGCGAGCAGCTGGCTGGCGGCTCGCTCGGCGTCCGCGCGGCGGAAGCTCTCCACGCGGGCGGCGAGCCCGTCGCGCTCGTTCTCGACGTCGCGGAGCCTTCTCCGGTACCGGGCTGCTTCAGCGTTGCCGTCGCCTGGCTCGGAGGGAGGGTCGGTGTCCTCCGTCGGGAGATGGTCGGGTGTGGGTGAGGCCGGTTCGGCGCTCTCGGCGGCCGCGGGCTCGTCGCCGGCCGGCGCCGAGGTGGCGTCGTCGGGGTCGGGTGTCTCCGGGGAAGCGGAGTTGGTCACGGTGTCTCCTGGGGGGTGATGGGTTCGGCGGTGGGGAAGGTGCGGCGGCGGACGGCGTTGGCGAGCGCGTAGTCGACGATCACGAAGGCTTCGGCGTCGTCGGCGGGGAGGCTCCGCCCGGACGCGGTGAGGAGCTGGCGCTCGACCGCGGTGGCCGGGCGCGTGAAGGGCCAGCCAACGCGGCTGGCCTGGTCGACATCCGCGACGCGGCGCGCGTCTTCGGCCGCGAGCAGGGTGCAGGCCTGGGAGTGCTGGAACAGCAGGCCCGCGGGGTGGTCTTCCAGCTGTTCGCGGCCGCACTCGGGGCAGGCGGGGGTGCTCAAGTGAGCGGCCTGTTCGGGTCGAGTCGGTAGGTCATCGTCGCCGTGGCGGTGCGCCCGCTGACGCCGGCGGGGCGGCCGTCGGCGTCCTCGAGGAGGCGCACGCCGCTCTCGAAACGGACGTGCTGAGGAGAGCCGCCGGCGAGCTGGAGCGCGTCCTGCCACGTCGTGGCCCGACCCATCGCGAGCAGCCGGCCCGCGAGCTCGTGCAGTTCACACCACTGGCGGCGAGGATCCTCGGGCGGCTGCCCGCAGTTGCGCACGGGGCAGGCGCCGTCGGGCGCCTCGGGGTCGGTGACGCTGTCGGGGATGGTGATCACGCTGGGGGGTCTCCTTCGGTGTGTGGTGGCCGCTCGGCGGGCTGCTGTGTCGCGTACAGGACCAAGCGGGGGTCGGGTGGTCGAGTTGCTGGGTCGTCGGGCACGGCCGCGAGGTGAGACGGCGTGCGGGCGCGGCCGCGGGCGCCGCGCTGGTTGGGCGGGTCCTGGGCCGCTGGATCGGTGAACTGGACTCGAAGGCGTTGGCGGTCCTCGGGCGTGGCCCCGTACTTGGCGACGCGGAGGCGGATCTCGGAGGCCCACTTCATCTCGCCCTTGGCCCACATGCGGTGGTGCATGAGCGCGGTGTCGAGCAGGAAGGACCAGTCGCCGGCGGTGAAGGAGTCGGCCAGCGGCCAGCGCTTCCAGTCCCGCCACCAGGCGCGTGTGCGCGGATGCCAGTCGATGTCTCGCGGCAGGGTGGGTTGCCGGGCCGGTGGTGCGGCGACCTCCTGAACCTCGCCGCGCCGGCGGCTGTCTCGGGGGCGTGACAGGAGGCGAGGGTCCTTGGGTGGGAAGCCGCGGCCGGCCATCAGTGACCACCCCTGCGGGGTCGTCGCCCGGCACGCGGCGCGGCCGGTTGGGCGAGTTCTCCAGAGTCCCGCGGGGCATTTTCCGCAGAACCGGCGGTCACACGGCGAGCGGGGGCGGGGGAGGGGTCCCCGCCCCCACCCTCGCTGAGCTCTGTGAGGAGCTGGCGCGTCCGAGTAGCGATCGACTGCGCCAACGCGAGAGCCGGATCACCAGCGCCCGCACCAGCGGCGCGACGCTGGTGCTGGTGCTTGTCCGCTGCCTCCAGGACGTCCATCAGCGCCATGTGGCGTGGCTCCGGGAAGGTTTCTCGCAGCCAGGAGTGACCCGACAGCGCGCTCACGTGCACCGGAACTGAGTACGTCTTCTTGAGCACCGGCTCGAACCTCGCGGCGGCCGCGGGCAGCCAGAGCTCCACGACCTTGGCGTGCTCGGCTCGCCACTCATCTGGCGTGGACACGAGGTCGCCGTCCCAGCCGGTGAAGCTGCGTGCTCGGCGCTGGTCGTGCTCGAGGTAGGCGTCGTCGAGAGGCGCCAGCCGGCCTCGCACCGAGATCCGTGCGACGGCCAGGCGTCCGTACTCGGCGGGTGGGATGAAGTACCGCCCGTAGGCGCTCAGGAGCCAGCGGGCGAGCTGGTCGCCTCTCGTCATCACGGTCAGACCGCAGCGGCAGTGGTCACCAGGCGGCTCGGGACACTGGGCGCAGGTGGAGCGCACCCATCCGGCCGGCCAGGTGGTGAAGCGGCAGGGGGAGAGCAGCGGCGCCCACCGGTCGGGCAGGATCCCCTGCCGAGGCACCACAGCGCAGCTGCTGAGGGTGTCTTCGGGATCGGTGTAGGCGAAGAAGAACCGGAACGGCATCAGTGCCCTCCGGTCACGCGAGGGTCGAGCAGCTCGGCGACCGCGTCGACGTGGGGGCAGTCGTCGACGTCGCACTCGCAGAGCCAGCCGCTGGGGCGCCACTGGACCAGGTGGTCGTCGACGGTGGCGACGACGGACGGTGAGCTGGAGCGCCGGCCTCGCACACCGAGGATCTGGATCTTCAGGGCAGTTCTCCTGTCAGCTGGGAACGCAGCCGCTCGGCGCGGCCGCGTAGGTGGGGACGGCAGGTGAGGCAGGGCCGGGCCCGACCGTCGGTCGTCATGGGAAGCCAGCCGCCGCGGCACAGCGCGTCGTGAGGCTCGGGTAGATCAGCGGGCTCTTCGTCGTGCAACTCGCCAGTGCGGTCCCGGTAGGCGGCCATCTATCCGGCCGCCTTCCGGTCGGCGGCGCAGCCCGGGCACGAGTCAGGGGAGCGACCGAGCATGTGCTCGCGGCAGAGCTGTCCCCCCGGGACACCCCGGGGGACAATGCTGGGAACTGTCCCCCGGGGACTACCCCCCGGGACCCGGGACGGGACGGGGACCTCTGAAGAACAAGGCGCCGAACACAGCGAGTGGTCACCCCGGGCGTGGGCTCGCTGTCTCCGCTTCTTCGCTGTCTCCCGCTCGCGGCGTTCCTCGACCTGGCCCCGCTCGAGCTGCCATTCAGGCCAGCGCAGGCCGATGTACCAGGCGTCACCCCGGTCTTCCCACCAGCCGGCCGCGACGAGCTCGGCGACGACCTGGCCGCCGTCCTCGTCGCTGACGTCCACGGCTGGGGAGAAGGCGAAGCGTCGGAGGTCGCGCTTCGGCACGAGCAGGTCGAGGAGCCGGCGGTTCGACCACAGCAGCGCGTCGACGTGGGTGCGCGCCGCGGCGTCGGAGAGGTCTGCCGCGGCGTCGTTGAACTCGTCGCCCAACTTGGTCCACACCAACTCAAGCCGCCGGCGCTCCGCCGGCGGAGGTCGACGCCTTCTGTGCGGCCAGCCACGCGACGACGTCGCTGCGCTCGTACCGAACCCAGCGACCGACCTTGAACGACCGCGGTCCGACGCCCTGCCAGCGCCAGCTCCGGAGGGTGTTCACCGCCAGGCCGGTCATCTCTGCTACCTGGTCCGTGTCCAGGAGTTCGCTCACCCGTGGTCATCTCCTTCTCGTGTAAGCCCGGACAACTTCCGAGTTGTTGACAGCCTGCATGGCATGTGCGAGGTTGTCTGCTACGCAAGCAGGTGGGTTGGATGCGAGGTTGCGAGCATGACGGCAGAGCACAGCGGCACGCGGGTCTGGCCGTGGCCGGGCAACGTGTCCATCCGGCAGATGTCCCTCGAGCACGAGGGCATCGGGTCGGACGCGGCGATGCCCATGAAGGTCGAGGTCGACTTCGAGGGCCTGGGCGGCGCGCCGTCGTTCGGCGCACTCGTGGAAGTCCGGGAGGGCCAGCCGGAACTAGTGCAGTGGTGCTTCCGTGCACCCGAGGGCACGAGAGGCCTGCGCTCCGCTGACTTCCGCGCGATCAACGTCAGCGCGGTGCTGGAGCGGGTAGCGGAGACGGTCGGCGTGCGCTACGAGCCGGTGGCTGACGGCGTGTGGGAGATCCTGGGAGACGACGAGGCCGCAGCACGCGCGGCGATCGCCGCCAGGCGGGCGCGGAGGCGCAGCGGCACCCGGCCATCCCTGGACGACGTGGCGAGGGTCTACCGGGAGGGGCTGAGCACAGGGAAACCGACGCTCGCCGTTGCCTCAAGCTTTCAGATTGCTCACCGCACCGCGGCCCTGTGGGTACAGCGGGCGCGAGAGGCGGGGAAGTTGGGGCCGGCGCGGCCGGGGCGGGCGGGCGAGGACTGATGGCGAGCATCGCCCGCCGGCCCGACGGCACGTACAGGCCGCGATTCCGCGACGCGAACGGCAAGGAGCACGCCAGGCACTTCAAGCGGAAGGTCGACGCTCAGCGTTGGCTCGACGAGCAGACCACCGCCCTGGTCACGGGCACCTTCGTGGACCCGAAGACCGCGCGGACGTCGGTGAGCGACTGGTGTGACACCTGGTTGGCCGGCTACGCGACGCGGCGGCCGCGGACGGTGCGCCAGGCCGAGGTGCACATCGCGCACATCAAGGCAGGGTTCGGCCGGCAACAGCTCGCGAACGTCCGGCCGTCAGCGGTGCGATCGTGGACGGCGAAGCTCAAGGCCGACGGCCTGGCCGACAGCTACGTCTACGCGCTGCACTCGCGGCTGTCCCAGATCATGAGCGACGCCGTGCACGACGGGCTGCTCCCACGGAACCCGTGCTCGCGCCGGACCTCGCCGGGGAAGGGCAAGCAGCGGCCCTACGTGGCCACCACGAAGCAGGTGTGGGCGCTCCACGACGCCGTCGCCGAGCATCTGCGCCCGGCGATCCTGCTCGGCGCGTTCGTGGGCCTACGCACCGCCGAGGCCGTGGGGCTGCGCCTGGTCGACGTCGACTTCATGCGCGGCGTGGTGCACCCGACGGTGCAGGGCGCGGGGGAGGAGCTCAAGACCGAGACGTCGAAGACCCCGCTGCCGATCCCACAGGAGCTCGCGCTCGAGCTGGCCGCCGCGGTCAAGCGCTGGGGCGGCGAGTACGTCGTCACCGACGGGCTCGGCCGCCAGACGTCCACCTGGGCGATCGAGCGGGCCGTGCGGGCCGCCCGGCCGAAGGTGCCCGGCCTGCCCGAGGAGTTCCGGTTCCACGACCTGAGGCACTACCTGGCGTCGCTGCTGATCGGCAGCGGCCTGGACGTGAAGGTCGTTCAGCACCGACTCCGGCACGGCTCGGCGAAGACGACGCTGGACACCTACGGCCACCTGTGGCCCGACAGCGACGAGTCCGCACGAGCCGCCGTCGGTCTGGTTCTGGCGGCTCGTGCGGACTCTGTGCGGACTACGGGACCTGCCCGCGGACGAAACCGCAGGTCAGGGGAGAGCGAGGTTCAGATGTCGTAATACATCGCGAACTCGTGCGGGTGCGGGCGGAGACGGATCGGGTCGATCTCGTTCTCGCGCTTGTACTCGATCCACGTCTCGATCAGGTCGGGCGTGAAGACCCCGCCGTCGATGAGGTACTCGTGGTCGACCTCGAGCCGGTCGAGGACGGCGTCCAGGGACGCGGGCACCTTGTCGATGCCCAGGGCCTCCTCGGGCGGCAGCTCGTAGAGGTCCTTGTCGATCGGCGCCGGCGGCTCGATCTTGTTCTTCACGCCGTCCAGACCGGCCATCAGCATCGCCGAGAAGGCGAGGTAGGGGTTGGCCGACGGGTCGGGCACCCGGAACTCGATGCGCTTGGCCTTCGGGTTGTCGCCCGAGATCGGGATGCGCGTGCACGCCGACCGGTTGCGGGCCGAGTAGACCAGGTTGATCGGGGCCTCGTAGCCGGGCACCAGGCGGTGGTAGCTGTTGACCGTCGGGTTGGTGAAGGCCAGCAGCGACGGCGCGTGCTTGAGCAGCCCGCCGATGTAGTGCCGGGCCATGTCGGACAGGCCCGCGTAGCCGGTCTCCGCGTGGAAGAGCGGCTGCCCATCCTTCCAGAGGCTCTGGTGACAGTGCATGCCCGAGCCGTTGTCGCCGAACAGCGGCTTGGGCATGAAGGTGGCGGTCTTGCCGTGGGCCCACGCGGTGTTCTTGATGATGTACTTGAAGAGCATCAGGCTGTCGGCCGAGCGCAGCAGCGTGTCGAACTTGTAGTTGATCTCCGCCTGACCGCCGGTGCCCACCTCGTGGTGGCCGCGCTCCAGCTCCAGGCCGACCTGGGTCAGGTTCATCATCATGTCGGCGCGCAGGTCGCTCTGGTGGTCGACCGGCTCGACCGGGAAGTAGCCGCCCTTCTGGCGGGTCTTGTATCCCAGGTTCGGGCCGACGCCGTTCTCGCCGGTCCGCGAGCCGCTGTTCCAGGAGCCCTCGACGGCGTCGATGTGGTAGTAGCCCTCGTTGATGCCGGTGTCGTGCCGGATCGAGTCGAAGACGTAGAACTCCGCCTCGGGGCCGAAGAACGCGGTGTCGGCGATGCCGCTGGCGGCGAGGTACGCCTCGGCCTTCTTCGCGACGTTGCGCGGGTCACGGCTGTAGGCCTCGCGCGTGATCGGGTCGTGGATGAAGAAGTTGATGTTGAGCGTCTTGTGCTTGCGGAACGGGTCCACGAAGGCGCTGTTGGCGTCGGGCAGCAGCAGCATGTCCGACTCGTTGATGGTCTGGAACCCACGGATGGACGAGCCGTCGAAGCCCAGACCGTCGCTGAAGGTGTCCTCGCCGAACGTCGACGCCGGGATGGTGAAGTGCTGCATGACGCCGGGCAGGTCGCAGAAACGCACGTCGACGAACTGGACGTCGTTGTCGCGGATGTAGGCGGCGACCTCGTCGGGACTGGTGAACATCGATCCTCCGGGGTGGGGCGGACGGCTGAACGGAAGCTACGAGTGGGGAGTTGCCCCGGCGTGTCCCGATTGTTTCGGCGTCGTAACAACGCGCCGGACGTGTCGCTCGTCACGTCGGGCCTCGGCAGACGGGGGCGGCAGGTCCTCTCACTACGCTGCTGTCATGGTCAGGGACGTACCGCAACCCTCTCAGGAGCGCCCGCGCGGCGCCTCCCTGGGGCTGCCCGCCGACGGCGCCGGCTCGCTGGCCGCGTTCAGCACCCGCGCCGGCGCCTTCCTGATCGACGCGTTCGCCTCGGCCCTGGTTGCCGGGCTCTTCACCGCTCCGGACCTGCCCGGCAACTGGAGCCTGCTGTCGTTCTCGATCGTCACCGTGGTGTCGCTGGTGGCCGCAGGTCAGACACCGGGAATGCGGTTGCTCGGCCTGCGACTGGCCCACCCGCGGCCGGGCGAGCGGCTGGCCGTGTGGCGGGCCGTCGTCCGCACCGGGCTGCTCGTCCTGCTCGTGCCTGCCCTCCTGGTCGACGCCGACGGTCGCGGCCTGCACGACCGGCTGACCGGCACCGCCGTCGTCCGCGACTGAGGGCCCTCCCCGCGCGTCCATGACGTCGCCCTGACGACGACCTCCCTGGTCAGGGCCACGAAACTGTCGTACCCCCGCCCTAGCGTGGGGGTGTGCCTCGGATCTCCGGCTCCTCTCGCGTGGAGGGTGTGCTGATCGACTGGTCGCTGGACCAGCCGGTGAGCGGTCGGGGGCTGCCGGTGGGACTGCTGTCCCGGAAGCAGGTCGCCGCGGAGCTCCAGCGGCGGGAGCGCCGACGGGCGATGGACGCCGCGTACGAGGCGGCGTTGATCCTGCGGATGGCCGAGCTGAGCTGCGACGAGCACGACCCGCCACCGGGCAGCCCGGGTGCCCGTACCGCCGGGTGGGGAGCGGCCCCCGAGCCGGGTGGGGTGAGTGAGTTCTTCGCCGGGGAGTTGGCGATGGTGCTCAACCGTGGCCGCGGCACCGCCACGCACCGGTACGCGCGGGCGCTGGCGTGGCGGGAGAACCTGCCCGCCACCTATGCCGCCCTGTCGGGCGGTGAGCTGGACGAGTCGCGGGCGGCCGCGCTGGCCGACGTGCTCGGCTCCGTCGACGCCGGCCTGGCCGCCGTGATCGAGGGTCGGCTGTTGCCCGAGGCGGTCGACCTGTCGGTGACCACGTTGAAGGAGCGGGCTCGCGAACTGCTGCTGGAGCTGGACGCCGCGGGCGCCGAGGCCCGACGCGAGGAGGCGCAGCAGTCCGCCGACGTGTTCCTGCAGCCCGGCGCCGACGGCATGGCCACCCTGGGCGCGGACCTACCGGCCGACGAGGCCACCGAGGGCTACGCCGTCATCGACACCCTGGCCAGGATGGCCAAGGCCGACGGCGATCACCGGCCCGTCGCCCGGATCCGCACCGAGCTGTTCTCCCTGCTGCTGCGTCGCCCCGGCGGCCACGGCCAGCCCGACGTCACCGCGCACCTGACCATCACCGCCTCGCTCGACGCCCTCGAGGGCAGCACCGCGGCCGCGGGGACGGTGAACGGGCTGGTGATCACCGCCGCGCACGTCCGTTCCCTGCTGGCGCGCATCGCCGCCCTGGGCCTGCAGCCCCCACCGAACGGCAGCCTGACGTTCGCGCTCACCGACACCGACGGGCGGCTGCTCGCGACGACCACGGTCGCCGAACTGCTCCGCCTCGCGAAGACCGGCTGCACCCAGCACCCCGAAGGTGACTGCGGCTGCCCGGTCCTGAGCGCCCCGCCGGCCACCGAGGCCTACGCCCACACCGCACGCCAGGAACGCTTCGTCACCACCCGCGACCGCACCTGC
Organism: Candidatus Blastococcus massiliensis AP3; assembly: GCF_000582785.1. GTDB lineage: Bacteria > Actinomycetota > Actinomycetes > Mycobacteriales > Geodermatophilaceae > Blastococcus > Blastococcus massiliensis. The sequence goes on along the minus strand of NZ_HG931173.1, from coordinate 363,351 downwards.
CGGATGCCCAACTGCGGGCAGCGCGTGGGCTGGACCGACCTCGACCACGTCATCCCGCACTCCTGCGACGGCGCCACGACCTGCACGAATCTCTGCTGCCTGTGCCGTTCGCACCACCGACTGAAGACCTTCGCCCGCGGTTGGGACGTCCGCATGGACCCCGACGGCACCCTGCACGTCACGACGCCGAGCGGCATCAGCCGGACGACCAGGCCACCGGGCCTTCGGAGACCTGTGCACGAGATGTCACCGTCCGAGCCGCCGGCATCGGGCACCCCGCCGGCCGAGACCGACGCCGACCCACCTCCGTTCTAGCCGGCGCCACCTTTCTCCGGGCTCGACCCTGGCCGACGGCTCCGGCACGTCGCCGCAATGCGGTGGACCGCAGCAGCGCGGGAGCCGACACTCGGCCGGTGATCGTCCGACGAGAACGCCCCGCCGACTCCGGTGCCGTGCGCGCCCTGCACCAGGCGGCGTTCGCCCGCGATCCGGCGACCGGGCGGAAACGGGCGCCGGCGGACGTCGTCGAGGCGCCGCTGGTCGACGAGCTCCGTGAGGACCCGGGCTTCCTGCCGCACCTGTCGCTGGTGGCGGTATCGGACGACGCGATCGTCGGTCACGTGATCGCCACGCGGGGGTGGATCGAGCCGCACGGATCGCCGGCGCTGGGCCTGGGACCGCTCGGCGTCCTGCCCGCCGTCCAACGACAGGGCGTGGGCACCGTCCTGGTGCATGCGCTGCTGGCGGTGGCCGAGGCCTGCGACGAGCCGCTCGTCGCGCTGCTCGGGGATCCCGCCTACTACGGGCGCTTCGGCTTCCGGGCCTCCGCGGACCTCGGCATCACCGCGCCCGACCCGCGATGGGGGGAGCACTTCCAGGCCCGCCTGCTCACCGGGCCGGTACCGGCCCCCGGGACCTTCCGCTACGCGGAGCCGTTCGCCCGCCTGTGAGAGCGGGCCGTCGCACTCCGGTCAGCGACGGCGGACCTGGCGCTGGCTGACGCTCATCTGCCGCCCGCCGGGGAGCGGACCGCCGGGCACCGGCATCTTCGGGCCGCCCAGCGCGCTCATCCTGCGGCCGAGGGCGTTGAGCTCGGCGGCGGTCAGGTTGCGGGGCAGCTTCATGACGTGGGTGCTGAGCTTGTTCAGCGGCACCTGGCCCTCGTCGTCACCGACGAGGATGTCGTAGATCGGGGTGTCGCCGACGACCCGGGCGACCTTCTTCTTCTCCTGGGCCAGCAGGCCGCGCACCCGCGACGGGACGCCCTCGGCCACCAGGATGACGCCGGGCCGGCCCAGCACGCGGTGCACGGCGTCGAGCTGCGTCGTCCCCGCCACGCCGGCGCTGACCCGCCAGTCGCCCCGCAGACCCTCGAGCACCCACGCGGCCGCACCCGGCTGCCCCTCGACCTGCCGGTAGGCCGATCCCTGCGCGCGCCGCCCGAAGACGATCAGGGTGGCCAGCAGCCCGAAGAGGATCGCGAGCGGGATGAACAGGAAAGGCATCGAGAAGAGGATGCCCAGGAGCTCGACCGCGGTCGCGACCAGCACGAACGTGATCAGCAGGATCCACGGCAGCTTCGGGTCGTGCTTGCTCGTCAGCGTGTACGCCTGCTTGATCATGCGGGCGTTGTTGCCGAGCTTCTTCATCCGCCCGACCTTGGGGCGGCCCTTCTTGTCCAGCTTCGGCGTCGAGCCGGAAGCGGGGGAGGAGCCGGAGGTGGGCTTGCTGCGTGCCATGGCAGCCAGTCTAGGGACCCACCGCCCCCCGCCCCTGCACGCTCCCGCCGGGCCCCTGCGGCGGGCCGGGATCGACGGGGCTCAGATCGTGGGCGTGAGACCGCGGGCTGCGATGGCCTGCTGGTAGAGGCGGCCGGCACGGTAGGAGCTGCGCACCAGGGGGCCGGCCAGCACTCCGGGGAAGCCGATCTCCTCGGCGTCCTGCTGGAACTGCACGAACTCCTCGGGCTTGACCCACCGGACCACGGGGTGGTGCCGGGGCGACGGCCGCAGGTACTGGGTGATCGTCAGCAGATCGCAACCCGCGTCGTGGAGCGCCTGCATCGTCTCCACGACCTCCTCGGGCTCCTCGCCCATCCCGAGGATCAGGTTGGACTTGGTCACCAGGCCTGCTTCGCGGGCAGCGGTGATGACGGCGAGCGAGCGGTCGAACCGGAAGCCCGGGCGGATGCGCTTGAAGATGCGCGGCACCGTCTCGACGTTGTGCGCGAGCACCTCGGGACGGGAGGAGAACACCTCGGCCAGCTGGGCGGGGTCGGCGTTGAAGTCGGGGATGAGCAGCTCGACACCGCAGCCGGGGAGCTGGGCGTGGATCTGCCGCACGGTCTCGGCGTACAGCCAGGCGCCGCCGTCGGGCAGGTCGTCGCGGGCGACACCGGTGATCGTCGCGTACCTCAGCCCCATCGTGGCGACGCTCTCGGCCACCCGGCGCGGCTCGTCGGCGTCGAAGTCGGCGGGCTTGCCGGTGTCGATCTGGCAGAAGTCACAGCGGCGCGTGCACTGGTCGCCACCGATGAGGAAGGTGGCCTCGCGGTCTTCCCAGCACTCGTAGATGTTGGGGCAGCCGGCCTCTTCGCAGACGGTGTGCAGGCCCTCGCGGCGCACCAGCGACTTCAGCTCCGTGTACTCGGGGCCGGTCTTCAGCCGGGTCTTGATCCACTCGGGCTTGCGCTCGATCGGCACCTGGCTGTTGCGGACCTCGAGGCGGAGCAGCTTGCGGCCGGCCGGCTCGATCGTCGATCCCGCGGAGGACGTCGGAAGGGCGGGGTCGCTCATGATCTCCACGGTACCCCCGGAACGCACCGCGTCCCCTGGGACGACCGACGCCCCCGTCGCACGAGGCGACGGGGGCGTCGGAGGCGGAACCCGGTGCTCAGACCTGTCGGTCGTCCGGTCCGGCGGTCGGGCCTGCATCCGAACCACCGTTGCCCGAGGTGAAGGGCTCAGGGGCGTCGCTGCCGTTGACCGACGTGGTGTCGGGGCCGTCGCCGTCGGCGAGCTGCGCGTCCCGCACGCCCATGTCGGACTCGGCCGGGGCGGAGTCCCCGGTGGTGTCCGCGGTGGACGGGGTCTTGCCGAAGGTGCTGTCGGAGCTGGGCACGGGGTCCTCTCGGTAGCTGGGCACCGGACCGTCACCGGCGGGGGCCGGGGTCCAGGTGTCGTCCTTCGAGCGGCGCACGAGGACGAACACGGCAGTACCCAGGGCCAGCGCGGCGAACACCCACGGCCACCGGCGGGGCTCCGGCTCCACGCCGGCCTTCCGCTTCACGACCTTGGCCGTGGCGACGGCGGCCTTCTCGAACTCCCGCCGCTTCTTCACGGCCGTCTTGCGCGCCTTCTTCGCGCCCTTGCGGGCCTTGCGCGTCGACTTCTCCGCCGTCGCGGCGAACTCGGCCCGGCGGGCGTCGATTTCGCTGAGCGCGCTGTCGACGCCGGCGGCCAGGGTCCCGCGGGCGCTCTCCAGTGCAGGGGTGACGGCGCCGCGGGCGGCGGCCACCTTGGGGGTGGCGTACGCCAGTGCGGCCACCTGGGCGGCCTCGAGCCGGGGGACGACGTCGTCCTTCAGCGCCTTCTGGGCCGCATCGCGGGCGACCTCGACGCGCGGCCCGAAGTCGGTGGCGGCCTTGGTGGCCGCCGTCTGCGCCGCGAGGACCGCGGCGGCGACCTTCGGCCCGGCGGCGTCGCGAGCGGCCTCCACCCGCGGGGTGATCGCGTCGCGGGCGGCCTCCAC
>NZ_HG931173.1:269149-359576 GCF_000582785.1 Candidatus Blastococcus massiliensis AP3 | reverse complement strand
CGGGGCCAGCGTCTCGCGGGCGCTCGCCACGGCCGGTGCGGCCGCGGCGGCGGCTGCCGCGAACTTGGGCGCGACTGCCTTCTGAGCGGCGTCGATGCGGGGCGCGGCCGCCTCGCGGGCGGCCACCATCCGCGGGCCGAGCTGCTCGACGGCGAGGCGACCGGCCTCGGTCGCCGCCGTCCCGATGTGCGCGAAACCCTCCTGGAGCTCGGTGCCGATGACCTGACCGCGCGTCTTCTTGCGGAACACGAGCTGCACCTTTCGTAGATCGTCTTCGGGCCATCCTGCCCGCTGGCGGCGGTGAGCACACCCCGAGACCGCAGGTCGGAGCGCGGAGTGACCCACGCCTCGCTAGCGTCGGGGCGTGCAGCTGCGGATCTTCACCGAACCCCAGATGGGCGCCACCTACGACGACCTGCTCGCCGTGGCACGGCGCACCGAGGAGACCGGCTTCGACGCCTTCTTCCGCTCCGACCACTACCTGACCATGGGCGGCGACGGCCTGCCCGGCCCCACCGACGCCTGGGTCACCCTCGCCGGGCTGGCCCGCGAGACCAGCCGGATCAGGCTGGGCACGCTCATGACGGCGGGGACCTTCCGCCTCCCCGGGCCCCTGGCCATCTCCGTCGCCCAGGTGGACCAGATGAGCGGCGGGCGGGTCGAGCTGGGCATCGGCTCGGGCTGGTTCGGCCAGGAGCACGCCGCCTACGGCATCCCGTTCCCGTCGCTGGGCGAGCGGTTCGACAGGTACGAGGAGCAGCTCGCGATCATCAGCGGTCTCTGGAGCACGCCGCCGGGGGAGACGTTCGACTTCGACGGCCGCCACTACCAGCTGTCGAACTCTCCGGCGCTGCCCAAGCCGGTCCAGTCCGGTGGCATCCCGATCCTGGTCGGCGGCGGCGGGAAGAAGCGCACGCCGCGGCTGGCGGCCCGCTACGCCGCCGAGTTCAACGTGCCGTTCATGTCCGCCGCGGACAACGCCCGGCTCTTCGCCGGGGTGCGCGAGGCCTGCGACGAGACCGGTCGCGACCCCGCGTCGCTCGTGTACAGCTCGGCCCTCGTCCTATGCGTCGGCAAGGACGAGGCGGAGCTCGCCCGGCGCGCCGCCGCCATCGGCCGGGAGGTCGACGAGCTGCGCGAGCACGGCGTCGCCGGGACGCCGGCCGAGGCGGTGGACGTCATCGGCCGCTACGCCGAGGCCGGCGCGCAGCGGATCTACCTGCAGGTGCTCGACCTCGCCGACCTCGACCACCTCGACCTCGTCGCCGCGGAGGTGGCGCCCCAGCTGTCCTGAGGCGCCCCCGTCCGGTCACGGCCGGCGGCCCCAGGTGAGGGCGTGCATCGGCGTGAGCTGCGCCGAACCCAGGTCGGTGAACCCGTGCCGGGTCAGCAGGTCGTCGTAGGCCGACCGGGGGAGCAGTTGGTCGTCGATCTGCGCCTCGAAGAACTGGATGCCGCTCATGACGCGGCCCGGGGTGCTCCGCAGTCCCTCGTCGGTGTCGGGGAACGGGAAGTCGGAGACGACGAACCAGCCACCGGGCTCGAGGGCGGCCATCACGTTCGCGGCCACGCGGTCGATGTCGCGGCACTCGTGCATCGAGATGTTGTTGATCACCAGCGTCGCCTGCTCGCCGAGTGCCATGTCCTCCAGTGCGCTGTGCACCAGGGTGATCCGGCCGGCCAGGCCGGCCGCAGCGATGCGCTCGCGGGCCCGGTCGATCGAGTGGGCGTCGCCGTCGACGCCGACGACCGTGCAGCGCGGGTACGTGGTGGCCAGCCGGATGGCGCCCACCCCGGCCCCGCACGCGGTGTCGACGACGGTGCACCCGGCGGTGAGCCGCTCGGCGAGGCCGGGCACCCGCTCCAGCCCGCCGGGTACCAGGCGCGTGTAGAACGGCGTGCCGGTCCCGGCCACCGCGGCGATCCACTCGGGGCTGGTGTCCTCCCACCACATGCGCTCGCCGCTGGACAGCGACGCCTCGAAGCGGTCGAACACCTCCCCGGCCTCGCAGACGCCGAAGACACCGCCGACGAAGGCGGGGGAGCCGGTGGCCAGGAGCAGCGTCGCCATGTGGTCACCCAGGCGGTAGCCGCCGTCGGCGCGCTCCAGCACGCCGGCCCCGAACGCGGCCCGGCACCAGACGGAGACGTAGAAGGGATCGAGGGACAGGGCGTCGGCGAGGTCGTCGGCGGTGCTCCCCGGTCGGTCGGCCAGCGCGCGGAGCAATCCGCTGCGCAGGCCGAGCGAGACGGTGCGGTGCCCGACGTAGCCCGCGACGAGCGCGAGGACCTGGGGCGCGGTCTCGGCGAGCGTGCGCGGAGCGGTGACGGGGGCGGGGGCGGTGGCGGTCATGGCGGTCTCCAGAACTGCGGATCGGGATGGACCGACGGTCCCGCCGCACCGGCCGCCGTCCCCAGTGCTGGATCTGTAGCCGGCCGGTACTGCATCTGTACCGCGCCGGCGGCACTTCCCCGTGCGCGGCCGGAGTCCTACGGTCGGCGCATCCCACCAGCGGGGTGAGGGGAGGGCTCATGCCCTCGGAGTACGGCCAGTTCTGCCCGGTGGCCAAGGCGATGGAGCTGCTCGACGAGCGGTGGACGCTGCTCGTCGTCCGCGAGCTGATGCTGGGCAGCCGGCACTTCAACGCCCTGCGGCGCGGCGTGCCGCGCATGTCCCCGGCGCTGCTCTCCAAGCGGCTCCAGACCCTGGCCCGGGCCGGGGTCGTGGAGCGCTGGCAGGAGGGGAACCGGGTCAGCTACCGGCTCACCGACGCCGGCCTGGAGCTGGCACCGATCGTCGAGGCCGTCGGCCGGTGGGGGGTGCGCTGGGTGCCCGAGCTCGGCGACAGGGACCTCGACCCGCACCTGCTGCTGTGGGACATGCACCGCAACGTCGACGCGGAAGCGGTGCCCGACGGGCGGACGGCCATCGGCTTCGAGTTCCCGGAGCTCCCCGCCCAGCGCTGCTGGTGGATCGTGATCACCGGCGACGGCGTGGACGTGTGCGACGTCGACCCGGGGTTCCCGGTGCGGGTGACCGTTCGATCGGACCTGCGGACGCTGACCCGCGTGTGGCGCGGCGACGTCGACTGGGCGACGGCGCTGCGGTCGGGTTCCCTCGAGCTGCTCGGGGAGCCGCAGGCCTGCCGGGCCCTGCCCCGCTGGCTCGCGCTGACCGACGTGGCGCGCACGCCTCGACCCTCACGGCGGCCGGTCGTCGCGGTCTGACCGGGCGTCAGTGCCGGCCCGAGTGCTGCACGTCCACCAGCGGGTGCGAGGGCTGCTCCAGCCAGCGTCGGAAGTCCGCCACCGGCATCGGGCGGGCGATGGCGTAGCCCTGGGCGATGTCGCAGCCCAGGCCGGCCAGCGCAGCACAGCTCGCCGCGTCCTCCACGCCCTCGACCACCAGGCGCAGGCCCAGATCGTGGGCGAGTGCCGCGGTGTGCCGGATGATCGTCGCCGCCCGCAGGTCGTCGGTCGCGTCCGCGGTCAGGCTGCGGTCGAGCTTGAGCTCGTCGGCGGGCAGGTGGCGCAGGTAGGCCAGCGAGCTGTAGCCCGTGCCGTAGTCGTCGATCGAGGTGCGCACGCCCAGGCGGCGCAGCGCGCCGAGCACCTGCCGGCCGCGCTCGGGGTCGGCCATCAGAGTGTCCTCGACCAGCTCGAGCATCAGGGCCTCGGGGGGCAGGCCGTGTCGGTCCAGTGCCGCCTGCACCTTGGCCGGCAGGTCGACGTCGTTCACGTCGGCGGCCGCGAGGTTCACCGAGATCGGCACGCCGTGGGTCGACCACCAGCCCTGCGCGGCGGTGAGTGCGAGCTCGAGGACCTTGTCGGTCAGCGGCCGCAGCAGTCCGGCCTGCTCCGCGGCGGGCAGGAGCTCGGCGGGGGAGAGCAGCCCGCGGACCGGGTGCTGCCACCGCACCAGGGCCTCGACGCCGACGACGCTGCCGTCGGCGAAGGCGACCTGCGGCTGGAGGTGGACGAGGAGCTCGTCGCCCCGCAGCGCGGTACGCAGGTCCTCCATCGTCCGGAGCCGGTCCCCGCTGCCGCCGTGCGGATCGGGGACGTAGACGTGCACGCCCTCGCGGGCAGCCTTCGCCGCGTACATCGCGACGTCCGCGCAGCGCAGCAGCTCCTGGACCGTCGCGGCCGGGACCGGCGCGGTGGCCACGCCGATGCTGACGCCGACGTGCAGCCGGATGTCCTCGACCGGGAAGGGCTGGAGGATCAGGGCTCGCAGGCGCTCGGCGCGCTCCTGGGCCTGCTCCAGCGTCGCGTCGGGCAGCAGGACGGCGAACTCGTCGCCGCCCAGCCGCGCGAGCACCTCGTCCGGGCCCAGGGCCGGCAGCAGTCGGGGGCCGATCTGCCGCAGCAACTGGTCGCCGGCGGTGTGCCCGAGGCTGTCGTTGACCTCCTTGAAGCCGTCGAGGTCGAGCAGCAGCAGGGCGGCGGGACGGCGGGCCGTGGCGGTGACCAGCACGCGCTGCCCTTGCTCCAGGAGGACCCGGCGGTTGGCCAGCCCGGTCAGCTCGTCGGTCCGCGCCTGCTCGCGCACCTCGTTGTAGGCACGTACCTCGCGGAACGTGGTGAAAGTGCGGGCGATGGCGGCCAGGCTGCAGCCGATGGCCAGCCAGGCGGCTCCGACGGGCAGTTCGTCGCCCCAGCCGACCATCAGGACGACGAGGCTCGACAGCTGGCAGACCAGCGGGACGGCGAGCAGCCGCCATCCCAGCCGGGCGCCGTCCTCCGTGCTGGCCGGCGGGGCCGAGCGGGCGAGGTAGGCGGCGAGCGCGACCAGCGTGACGCTGGACAGCCAGGTGAGCTCCAGGGGGCCCCCGTCGACGTACGTGCCGTTCACGGTGCGCGAGAACAGGATCAGGTCGCCGACGAAGATGAAGCTCAGCGCGAGGACGAGCAGGCCCAGCGTGCGGTCCAGACGGATGCCGAGGATGGAGCCGACGGCGAAGAGCATCGCGACCAGCAGCACGTCGGTGGCGGGCATCCCCAGCTGGACCAGCGGGACCGGGTCCCGGCCGGGCGCGGGGTCCAGGTAGGGGCCGATGAGGAAGGCGACGCCGACCGCCGCGGCGCCGAGGGCGCCGATGACGCCGTCGAGCCACATGCTCGGGTGGAAGCGGGGGACGCGGGCGCGGATGAGCGCCACCAGCGTGACGTAGAGCGTCAGGTACCCGGCCAGGTTGAGCGCGTCGACCGCCAGGGTGGAGTTCGCGGCGCCGTCCGGGCCGGCCTGCCAGGTGCGCAACGCGTTACCGGCGGTACTGAGCAGCAAGGCCACCGACAGGGCCCGCCAGGCGAGGCGGTCGGCGGGGGCGCGGCCTGCGGCCGTCCAGCACAGGGCGACGACGGGCAGGTACGCGAGGTTGTAGAGGACCCGGTCGTAGGCGCCGTCCCAGACCGGGCCGGCGGGGCGGGGACCGACACCGGTGGCGTAGGCCAGGACGCACACGACCGTGAGGACCAGCAGCCCGCTGGGAGACAGCAGGCGCCGTCCACCCTTCAGCGCGCGGAGACCGGACACGGTGAGTCCATCGGCTCGGGAACGCCCGGCCAGGACCGGCGCCGGAGGGGTTCGACCCGGAAGGGTGAGACGCCGCCGGCGGTGTCCGTCCGACGTCCCGGGAGGGCGCCGGAGTAGGCTGGCCGCGTGACCAGGCGGCTCCTGCTTCGCCGGCCGTGCTGATCTGAGCAGTCCGGACCAGCACGGCGACCCCTCCTGCGTGAGGGGTTTCTTCATGTCTGCCGCCGGTACGAGCGTGCCGCACACTTCCGGGAGCACCAGCGATGAGCCAGACCGCCGACCAGCACCACGCCGAGCATCCGGCCGGTGACTTGCCTCCCCACCGCTACACCCCGGCGCTGGCGCAGCAGATCGAGCTCGGCTGGCAGGACCGCTGGGAGGCCGAGGGCACGTTCCACACGCCGAACCCGACCGGCCGGCTGAGCGCGGGCTTCGACAAGGTCGCCGACCGGCCCAAGTTCTTCGCGATGGACATGTTCCCGTACCCCTCGGGTGCGGGCCTGCACGTCGGCCACCCGCTGGGCTACCTGGGCACCGACGTCACCAGCCGGTTCCGCCGGATGGACGGCGACAACGTGCTGCACCCGATGGGCTACGACGCGTTCGGCCTTCCCGCCGAGCAGTACGCGGTGCAGACCGGGCAGCACCCGCGGGTCACCACCGAGGCCAACATCGCCGCGATCAGTGCGCAGCTGCGGCGGCTGGGCGTCGACCACGACCAGCGGCGTACGTTCGCCACGATCGACCCCGGCTACTACAAGTGGACGCAGTGGATCTTCCTGCAGATCTTCGGCTCCTGGTTCGACGAGGACGCGAACAAGGCCCGGCCGATCGAGGAGCTGGTCGCCGAGCTGGACGCCGGCACGCGCGAGCCCGCTGCCGGGACCAACCCCTCGGGCCGTCCGTGGGCGGAGCTGGACGAGCGCGAGAAGAAGACCGTCGTCGACGCGCACCGGCTGGCCTACCTGAACGAGGCCCCGGTCAACTGGTGCCCGGGGCTGGGCACGGTGCTGTCCAACGAGGAGGTCACCGCCGACGGGCGCTCCGAGCGGGGCAACTTCCCGGTGTTCCGGCGTCCGCTGAAGCAGTGGATGATGCGGATCACCGCCTACGCCGACCGGTTGCTGGCCGACCTGGACCGGCTGGACTGGTCGGACTCGCTGAAGCTGATGCAGCGCAACTGGATCGGCCGATCGACCGGCGCGAAGATCCGGTTCCGGGTGGGTGGGGGCGAAGCCCTGGGATCAGACGTGGGGGAGACCATCGAGGTCTTCACCACCCGCCCGGACACGCTGTTCGGCGCCACCTACATGGTGCTGGCGCCGGAGCACCCGCTGGTCGGGTCCCTGACGGCCGCCGCGTGGCCCGCCGACGCCGACCCCCGGTGGACCGGGGGAGCGGCCACCCCGGCCGACGCCGTGCGCGAGTACCAGCGACAGGCCTCCCGCCGCTCCGAGCTGGACCGCCAGGACGCCGGCCGCGAGAAGACCGGCGTCTGGCTGGGCGTCAGCGCGGTCAACCCGGTGAACGGCCGCGAACTGCCGGTGTTCATCGCCGACTACGTGCTGACCGGCTACGGCACCGGCGCGATCATGGCCGTGCCCGGTGAGGACGCCCGCGACTTCGAGTTCGCCGAGACCTTCGGGCTCCCCGTCGTCCGCACCGTGCAGCCGCCCGCCGACTTCGAGGGCGGCGCCTACACGGGCGTCGGCCCGATGATCAACTCGGCGAACGACGAGATCTCGCTGGACGGCCTGGACAAGGCCGCAGCCATCGCCCGGGTCACCGAATGGCTCGTCGGGAAGGGCGCCGGCGAGGCGACCACGACCTACAAGCTGCGCGACTGGCTGTTCAGCCGCCAGCGGTACTGGGGCGAGCCGTTCCCGATCGTCTACGACGAGGACGACCGGCCCGTCGCCGTACCCACCTCGATGCTGCCGGTGCTGCTGCCCGAGGTGGACGACTACTCGCCCAAGACCTTCGCCGACGACGACGCCGACTCCGCCCCGGAACCGCCGCTGTCCCGCGCCACCGACTGGACCACGGTCGAGCTCGATCTGGGCGACGGGCCCAAGAAGTACCGCCGCGAGACGAACACGATGCCCAACTGGGCCGGGTCGTGCTGGTACTACCTGCGCTACCTGGACCCGGGTGACGACGAGCGCATGGTCGACCCCGAGCTGGAGCGCTACTGGATGGGGCCGCGCGAGCCGGGCGACACGGGCGGCGTCGACCTCTACGTCGGCGGTGTCGAGCACGCGGTGCTGCACCTGCTGTACGCCCGCTTCTGGCACAAGGTGCTGTTCGACCTGGGCCACGTCTCCAGCGAGGAGCCGTTCCGCCGGCTGGTCAACCAGGGCTACATCTCCGCCTACGCCTACACCGACGAGCGGGGCTTCTACGTGCCCGCCGCCGAGGTGGTGGAGAAGGACGGTCGCTTCTTCCACGAGGGCAACCCGGTCGACCGCGAGTACGGCAAGATCGGCAAGAGCCTGAAGAACATGGTGACGCCGGACGAGATGATCGACGCCTACGGCGCCGACACCTTCCGGGTCTACGAGATGTCCACCGGCCCGCTGGAGCAGTCTCGGCCGTGGGAGACCAAGGCCGTCGTCGGCTCGCAGCGGCTGCTGCAGCGGATCTGGCGGGTGGTCGTGGACGAGGTCTCCGGTGCCGTCCGCGCGGCCGACGACGTCGAGCCCGCCGAGGAGACGCTGCGGGCGCTGCACAGGGCGATCGACGGCGTCCGCGACGGCTACTCGACGCTGCGGTTCAACATCGCCATCGCCCGGATCACCGAGCTGACCAACCACCTGACCCAGACCTACGGCGCCTCCTCGCCGGTGCCGCGGTCGGTCGTGGAGCCGCTGGTCCTGATGGTCGGGCCGCTGGCGCCGCACCTGGGCGAGGAGCTGTGGTCGCGGCTGGGGCACGACGGCTCGGTGGCCTGGGCGCCGTTCCCGGTGGCCGAGCAGCGCTGGCTGGTCGAGGACACCGTGCAGGTCGCCGTCCAGGTGAACGGCAAGGTGCGCTCGCAGGTGTCGGTGCCCGCCGATGCGGACGCCGCGGCGTTGGAGGCGGCGGCGCGCGCCGACGAGAAGATCGCCGGCTACCTGGACGGGGCGACCGTCCGCCGCGTCGTCGCCGTCCCGGGCCGGCTGGTCAACTTCGTGCTCGGCTGAGACCGGACCCCGTCAGGCGGGGACCGTGGTCGTGAGGACGGCGCGCACCGCCGCCTCGACCGGGTCGAGCGCGTCGGCGACGGAGACGTCCCGCCCCAGCTCGGCGGACAGCGACGTGACACCGGCGTCGGGGATGCCGCACGGGACGATGGCCCCGAAGGCGCCGAGGTCGGGATCGCAGTTGAGCGCGAAGCCGTGCATGGTGACCCCGCGAGCCACCCTGATGCCGATGGCCGCGACCTTCCGCTCGGGACGGCCGGTCGCCGGATCTGCCGGCAACCAGACGCCGCTGCGGCCCTCGACCCGTCCCGCGGTCACCCCGAAGCCGGCGCACACCTCGATGAGGGCGCCCTCCAGCCGGCGGACGTACGCGACGACGTCGACGGGGTCGGTCAGCGCCACGATCGGATAGCCCACGAGCTGGCCGGGACCGTGCCAGGTGATCTTGCCGCCGCGGTCGACGTCGACAACGGGAGTGCCGTCCGCGGGGCGCTCGTGCGGTTCGGTGCGCTTGCCGGCCGTGTAGACCGACGGATGCTCCAGCAGCAGCAGCGTGTCGGCACCCGTGCCGGCGACCCGCTGTCCGTGCAGCTCCCGCTGCATCTCCCAGGCGTGCTCGTAGGGGACGAGGCCCGCGCGGATCACCCGCAGTTCGGTCACCGCTCCAGCCTAGGCCGGTGCGACCCGATCAGCCGACGGATGAGCTCCGTGCAGGCGCTCCTTGGCCACGGCGATGGGGAACTGACCGACCAGCGCGGGGAGCACCCAGAAGAGCCAGTTTCCCGTCTCGGCCACCAGGAGAGCGGTGACCAGCGCGATGTAGGACCCGCCCAGCAGGTGCGGCTGCGCGGTCTGCCACCGTGGCCAGGCCCGCCGGCGGGCGAGCGCGCCCGTGAGGGCGAGCGCCTGGGTCAGCACCGCCACCGGGAGCAGCCAGAGCAATCCGGGTGTGGTGACCGCGAGGGCTCCGCCGCTGGCGCTGACCACGCCGACCGAGGCCTGGTAGGCCGCTGCGCCTCGCCGGGCGGCCCGCCCGTGGGCGCGAGCCAGGAGCCACCCTGGCCCGAGCAGCAAGCCGGCCGTGCCGGCCAGGACGTGCACGGTCATCAAGGGGTCAGCCATGGCCGGGTCTCTCTCGTGGGGGCAGTGAGGGGGACCCGGCCAGATGCCGGGACAGGTCGAGCCTGCCCCGGAGGACCCGAGCTCCGCGTCCACCGGGCGGTTGACGGGGGCCGGCGCCTCGGACGCCTCGCGCCGGCCCGCCCCTGTGGACAACCGGCCCGCCGTCCGCCCGGATCGGCTTACGGTCCCGGACATGTCCGTCGCCGAACCGGCTGCCGCGCCACCCGTCGTCCCCGGTTACACGCTGCAGGAGCCGCTGGGGCGGGGCGGCTCGGGCGAGGTGTGGCGGGCCGTGCCGCGCCGCGGAGGTGCACCCGTGGCGATCAAGGTGCTGGTGGAGGGCGACCCCCAGCGGCAGGCACGGGAGGCGGCGCTGCTCGGGGAGCTGGACCACCCCCACCTCGTCCGGCTGATCGAGGTCGTCCACCAGCCGCGCCGCGGCGGCGGGGCCCCCCGCGTAGCGCTCGTCCTCGACCTGCTCGAGGGCGGCAGCCTCTCCGCGCTGCTGGCCGCCCGCGGCCGGCTCGACCCCGGTGAGGTGGTGACCGTCTGCGCGCCGATGGCCGCGGCCCTGGCCCACGCCCACGCGCACGGGATCGTGCACGGCGACCTCTCGCCGGGGAACATCGTCTTCACCGCCGAGGGCCGGCCGGTGCTCACCGACCTCGGTGTCGGGCGGATCCTGGGCGAGACGTCGGCCGCCGAGGTCACACCCGCCTACGTCGACCCGGCGGTCGCCCGGGGCGGCGCGCCGGGACCGGCGTCGGACGTGTTCGGCGTCGCCGCCGCGGCCTTCCACGCCCTCACCGGCATCGCGCCGTGGAACGCGGCCACCCCCGCCGACACGCTGGTCGTCGCGGCGCACGGGTTCCTCCCCGACCTCGCGGAGCTGGCCCCGGAGGCGCCGCCCGCCCTGCTCGAGGTCATCGGCCGGGGGCTCGCGGCCGATCCGCACCAGCGCGGCTCGGCGGCCGCCTTCGCCCTGGACCTGCGGCACGCCTGCCGGCCGGAACCGGTGGCGCTGACCGCCGCTGCCCCGCGGCGCGGCTCGGATCCGCGCACCGAGCTCACGCACGTCGTCCCGGGCCGCCGGCCGCGCCCGGCGCACGTGGTTCGGGAGCCGGCCGGGCGGATGGAGCGGCTCCGTGAGCTCCTGGACGACCGCCGGGCGGCTGCGCTGCTCCGGCCGGTCGCCGTCGCCGCCGTCGTCGTCGCGGTCCTGGGTCTCACCGGCTGGCTGGGCGTGCGATGGGCGGAGGGGGAGGGTGACGGGACGTCGGAGGTCACCGCAACCGCCCCGGCCGCGGCCCCGGACCAGGCGGCCCGGGAACCGGTCACCGCGCAGGAGTGGACCGACGTCGTCACCGGGCTGTACGGCCGGCGGGCGCAGGCCTTCGCGTCGGCGTCGGCCGACCCGCTCGCGGGGGTGTGGGCCGAGGGCAGTCCGCAGCGTGCAGCGGACGAGGAGCACGCCCGGGCCCTGGCAGCCACGGGGGAGGCGCTGCGCGGCTTCGCGCCCGCGGTTCACGACGTCGCGGTCGTCTCCCTCGCGCCCGACCGGACGGAGCTGCGGTTCTCCGACGGCTGGCCGAGCTACGAGGTCGTCGCCCGGGACGATCCGGAGGGACCGGCGCTGCGCACGGAGCCCGCGCGGGCACCCACGCCGGCCCGGATGGTGCTGCTCCGCACGGTCGACGGGTGGCGGATCGAGAGCGTGGAGCGGCTGGGATGAGCCGGGTCAGGTCAGGGCGGCGCGCAGCGCGCTGTCGAGATCGGTGTGCGTGAACCGGTAGCCGGCGGCCTGGAGCTTGGTCGGCACGGCGCGCTGCCCGGCCAGCGCACCGACCTGGGCGAACTCGCCCAGCACCAACCGGAGCGCGAAGCCGGGCACCACGAGCTTCGCCGGACGGCGAACCGCGCGCCCCAGCGCGAGGGTGAACTCGGCGTTGGTCACCGGGTGGGGTGCGGTCAGGTTGACCGGGCCGCTCACCGAGCTGGTGAGCAGGAAGCGGATCGCGTCCAGCTCGTCCTGCTGGCTGATCCACGGGACGTACTGCCGGCCGTCGCCGAGTCGTCCCCCCAGGCCGAGCCGGAAGATCGGCAGCATGCGGGCCAGCAGCCCGCCCTTCCCGAGGACCAACCCGGTGCGGAGGGTGACCACCCGGACGCCGGCCTCGGCCGCGGGGCCCGTCGCCGCCTCCCAGTCCGTGCAGACACGGGCCAGGAAGTCCTGGCCGGCCGGGTCGTCCTCGTCCACGACCCGATCACCGGTGTCGCCGTACCAGCCGACCGCTGACGCGTTGAGCAGGACGCGCGGCCGGGAAGGGTCCTCGGCGGCGGCTGCGGCCAGCGCGCGGCTGAGCGTCGCGGTCGTCTCCACCCTGCTGGTGAGCACGGCGCGCTTGTGCTTGGCGTTCCACCGGCGGTCGCCGACCCCGACGCCGGACAGGTTCACGACCGCGTCGACGTCCTGCAGGATCGCCGGGTCGATGCGGTGCACCTGGGGGTCCCACCGGTGCTCGTCGGTGGTGCGTGGCGTGCGGCGGACGAGCCGCAGGACCTCGTGGCCGTCGGCGCGCAGCGCGGGCACGAGTTCACTGCCGATCATCCCGGAAGCGCCGGACACGGCGACCTTCACGAGCTACCTCCCTCGATCCCCCTTGGAACGCGATCCCCCCGGAACGCGACCGAGGCCTCGGCGGATGCCGAGGCCCCGGTCGAGGTGCTGTCAGGACAGCCCGAGCTCGCCCTCGAACTGACCGGCCTCGAGCCGCTCCTTCACGGTGGTGAGGAAGCGGGCGGCGTCCGCCCCGTCGACGATGCGGTGGTCGTAGGTCAGGGCCAGGTAGACCATCGACCGGACGGCGATGACCTCGCCGAGCTCGGCGTCCTCGACGACGACGGGGCGCTTCACGACCGACCCGACGCCGAGGATCGCCACCTGCGGCTGGTTGATGATCGGCGTGTCGAACAGGGCGCCGCGGCTGCCGGTGTTGGTCAGCGTGAAGGTGCCGCCGCCCAGCTCGTCCGGGGTGACCTTGTTCGACCGGGTCCGGTCCGCCAGGTCCGCGATCTTGCGGGCGAAACCACCGAGGCCGAGGTCGCCGGCGTCGTGGATGACCGGCACCAGCAGGCCCCGGTCGGTGTCGACCGCGACGCCGAGGTTCTCGGCGTCGTGGTACGTGACGGTGCCGGCCTCCTGGTCGATGGACGAGTTCACCGACGGGTGCGCCTTGAGCGCCTCGACGGCCGCCTTCGCGAAGAACGGCAGGAACGACAGCTTGACGCCCTCGCGGGCCTCGAACTCGCCCTTCACCTGCTGGCGCAGCTGCGCGATGCGGGTGACGTCGGCCTCGACGACCGTCGTCAGCTGCGCGCTGATCTGCAGCGACTCCACCATGCGCTTGGCGATGACCGTCCGGAGCCGGGACATCTTCTCGGTGCGCCCGCGCATGGAGGTGTCGGGCATCGCGGCCGGCGACGGCGTGCGGGCGCCACCGCCGGCGGCGGCGGGAGCGGCCGGGGCCTTCGCGGATGCCTTCTCGGCCGCGGCGAGGACGTCCTGCTTGCGGATCCGGCCACCGACACCGCTGCCGGAGAGGCTGCCGAGGTCGACGCCCTTCTCCGCGGCCAGGCGGCGCACCAGCGGCGTCACGTAGCTGCCGGCGTCACCACCGCCGTCACCGGACTGCTGGCCGGCCGGTGCCTGAGGAGCGACCTGCGGCGGCGGCGCGGACGTCGGCGACTGGCTGGGCTGGGCCCCGCTGGCGCCGTAGTCGCCACCGGGCTGGCTGGTGGCGGGGGCGGCGGGCTTGGCCGCCGGAGCGGCCTGGGGCTTCTCCTCGGCAGGGGCCTCCTGCTTCGGGGCCTCCTGCTTGGGGGCCTCCTGCTTCGGGGCTTCCTGCGCGGGTGCGGGCGCCGAGCCGCCGCCGGCCGCTCCGATGACGGCCAGCTGCGCACCCACGTCGACGGTCTCGTCCTCGTCGACCGTGATCTCCAGCAGCGTTCCGCTCACCGGCGACGGGATCTCGGTGTCGACCTTGTCGGTGGACACCTCGAGCAGCGGCTCGTCGACGGTGACCTCGTCGCCCACGGCCTTGAGCCAGCGGGTGACGGTGCCCTCGGTGACGCTCTCGCCGAGCGCCGGCATGGTCACCGGGGTGCCCTCGCCGCCGCCACCACCGGAACCACCGGACGGCGCGGCCGGCTGCTCCTCCTGCTCGGGCGCGGCCGGCTGCTCGTCGGCGTCGCCGGGGCCTGCGTCCTCGACCTGCTGCTCGGGGGTCTGGCCGGTGTCGGCGTCCTCGGCGGAGGCGGGGGGCGCGGCCTCGTCGCCGCCGCCGGCACCACCGTCGCCGTCGCCACCGATGACGGCCAGCTCGGCGCCGACGTCGACGGTCTCGTCCTCGGCGACGAGGATCTTGGTCAGCACACCCGCGGCGGGAGAGGGGATCTCGGTGTCGACCTTGTCGGTCGACACCTCGAGGAGGGGCTCGTCGACCTCGACCTGCTCACCCTCCTGCTTGAGCCATCGGGTGACCGTGCCCTCGGTGACGCTCTCGCCCAGGGCGGGCATGGTGACGGACGTCGGCATCGGGGCGGGACTCCTTCGTGGCGCTGGGCAGGGAAAGGGGGTGCGGGTCAGCCGTGCACGTGCAGCGGCTTGCCGGCGAGAGCCAGGTGGGCCTCGCCCAGCGCCTCGCTCTGCGTCGGGTGGGGGTGGATGAGGCTGGCGACGTCGTCGGCCTCGGCCTCCCAGTTGTAGATCAGCTGCGCCTCGGCGATGAGCTCGCCGACCCGGCTGCCGACCATGTGGATGCCGACGACCGGGCCGTCGGGGGCCTGGATGAGCTTCACCGCGCCGGTCGTCTTGAGGATCTGGCTGCGGCCGTTGCCGGCGAGGTCGTAGGTGAGGGTCGTGACCTCGCCGTACCGCTCCTTGGCCTGGGCCTCGGTGAGCCCGACCGAGGCGACCTCGGGGTCGGAGTAGGTGATCCGCGGGACGCCGGCGTAGTCGATCGGCGCCGGGTTCAGCCCGGCCACCTTCTCGGCGACGAGGATGCCTTCGCCGAAGCCGACGTGGGCCAGCTGCAGGGTCGGGATGAGGTCACCGACGGCGGAGACGGTCGGCACGTTGGTCGAGCAGTACTCGTCGACGAGGACGTAGCCGCGGTCCATCTGCACGCCGGCCTCCTCGTAGCCCAGGCCCTCGCTGACCGGGCCGCGGCCGACGGCGACGAGCAGCAGCTCGGCCTCGATCTCCTTGCCGTTCTCCAGCGAGACCTTGACGCCGTTCTCCGTGTTCTGGACGCCGGAGAAGCGGCTGCCCAGCTCGAAGCCGATCTTGCGACGGCGGAACGCGCGCTCCAGCAGCTTCGAGGCGGCCTCGTCCTCGAGCGGGACGAGGTGGGGGAGGGCCTCGATGATCGTCACGTCGACGCCGAAGGACTTCCAGGCGCTGGCGAACTCACAGCCGATGACACCGCCGCCCAGGATGATCGCCGACGCCGGCACCCGGTCGAGGTTCAGCGCGTGGTCGCTGGTGATGACCTTCGTGCCGTCGACCTCCAGGCCGGGCAGGCTGCGGGCGTAGGAGCCGGTGGCGAGCAGGATGTGCTTGCCCTCGTAGGTCTGGCCGTTCACCTCGACCGTGGTCGGGGAGGTCAGCCGCCCCTCGCCCTCGACGTAGGTGATCTTGCGGGCCTTCACCAGGCCCTGCAGGCCCTTGTAGAGCTTGGCGACGACGCCGTCCTTGTAGCTGTTGACGCCGTCCATGTCGATGCCGGCCAGTGACGTCTTGACGCCGAACTGCTCGCCCTCGCGGGCGAGGTCGGCGACCTCGCCGGCGTGCAGCAGGGCCTTGGTCGGGATGCAGCCGCGGTGCAGGCAGGTGCCGCCGACCTTGTCCTTCTCGATGAGGACGACGTTCAGGCCGAGCTCCGAGGCCCGGAACGCCGCGGCGTAGCCACCCGAGCCACCGCCGAGGATGACCAGGTCGGCGGGGGAGGTGGGTGCGCTCACGTGTGCTGCTCCTCTGTTGCGGTGGCTGGCCGCGCTCGAGCGGGCGGGGCCTCGGGTCCATCCTGCCACTCCGGGAACGACCCGGCCCGGAGCGCCGTTGCCTTCCCGAGCGCGCCGGTGATCACGAGCGCGTCAGGGCGAGGGACGGACGACGGGAGAGAGGCCATGGGGCTGTTCGACCGACTGCGCGGCCGGCGCCGGCGTGGCCCGGCACGAGGGCGCGACGACGGCCGGAGGAGCACCCTCGACCGTGGGTCGCAGCGCGCGGACCTGTCCCACCTGGAGCAGTTCGTCGGCTCGCGTCGCGGCGTCGAGGGCTACGTCGAGCCGCGGACGGCGGTCACCGAGACCACGATCGTGCTGGTGGCGGCCGACGGTGAGTGGACCCGCAGGCGCATCGACGGCCCCGACGTCGCCCGGAAGCTCTCCCGCGACCTGGCGATCCCCGTCTACGACGCGCAGGTCACCGGCTACCCCCAGCGCATGCGCGACTGGTCGTCCCGCCAGAGGCAGAACCGGCTGTAGACCTCCACCGTGGCGCGTCCTCCCTCACCGTGGCGCGTCCTCCCTCACGGTCTGCCCCGAGGTAGGACGCGCCATGATCAGGTTCCCTGATCCCAGCCGGCTCAGTCGGCGATGAGGGCTTCGATGGTGGCGAGCAGGGTGCGCACGGGGACGCCGGTGCCGCCCTTGGGCGTGTAGCCCCAGGCGCCCTTCGTGTTGTAGCCCGGACCCGCGATGTCGATGTGCGCCCAGGGCAGGCCGTCCGGCACGAACTCCTTGAGGAAGTGCCCGCCGACGAGCATGCCGCCGAGCCGGTCGGCATTGGCGTTGACGAAGTCGGCCACGGAGGAGTCCAGGCCGCGCCGCAGCTCGGGCGGCAGCGGCATCGGCCACATGCTCTCGCCGCTGCGCTTGGAGGCGGCGACGACGGCGTCGCGCAGGTCGTCGGAGCCCATGACCCCGGAGGTGCGGGCGCCGAGCGCGACGGTCTGCGCGCCGGTGAGGGTCGAGGTCTCCAGCAGCGCGTCGGGCTGGTCCTCGGCCGCGCGGGCGATGGCGTCGGCCAGGACGACCCGGCCCTCGGCGTCGGTGTTGGTGATCTCGGCCTTCTTGCCGTTGCGGAACGTGACGACGTCGGCGGGGCGGTAGGCGGCGCCGCCCGGCATGTTCTCGGCGATGGGGACGGTGGCGGTGACCTCGACGGGCAGGCCGAGCTGGGCCACGAGGCACACGGTGGCGATCACGGCCGCGGCGCCGGCCATGTCGCTCTTCATGTCCTCCATCTTCGCGGCGGGCTTGATCGAGATCCCGCCGGTGTCGAAGGTGATGCCCTTGCCGACCAGCGCGATCTTCTTCCGCGCGCCGGCGCCGGTGTAGGTCAGCCGCAGCAGCCGCGGCTTGCGGGTGGAGCCGGAGCCGACGGCGAGGATGCCGCCGTAACCGCCGGCGGCCAGCGCGTCCTCGTCGAGGATCTCGGCGGCCAGCCCCAGCTTCTCGCCGGCGGCCGCGCCGCGGGCGGCCAGCTCGGCGGGGAAGAGGTCGTTCGGCGGGGTGTTCACCAGGTCGCGCACGAGGAACACCGCGTCGGCGACCGCCCGCACCCGGCGCAGCGCGGTCTCGGCCTCCGCGGCACCGGGGACGACGACGGTGATCTCCTGCGGCGGCACCGGCCGGTTCGAGGGCAGGTCGGACTTGTACGCGGTGAACTCGTAGGCGCCGAGCAGGGCGCCCTCGCCGACGGCGTGCAGCCGCTCGGCGTCCGGGGCGCCACCGACGGCGGCCAGCAGGGTCACCACGGAACGGCGGCCGGTCAGCGCCCGGCTGGCCGCACCGGCGGCGCGGCGCACCTGCTCGGGGGTGTAGCTGCCCGCGGCGTCGGGGGCACCGAGGCCGACGACGGCCACGACGGGGTAGGGGCCGTTGCCGAAGGACGGCAGGCGGGTGACCTCGTCCTCGCCACCCCGGGCGCCGAGGTCGGCGAGGGCGCTGAACAGCCGGCCGCCCAGCAGCCGGTCGACCGCCTCGGCCCCGGGCGTGGGCAGCGGCCCGTCGGGGCCCTTGCCGACCGCGACGACGACGGCGTCGGCGGTGAGCTGCTCGAGGGACTGGTCGGTGGCGGTGATCGTCGGCGGCACGCTCGCATCCTAGGAGCGCCCGATACGTTGGGCCGCGTGAGCCCGCTGACCTCGCCTCTCCACGACCGGCACGTCGCCGCCGGCGCCAAGCTCGCCGACTTCGGGGGCTGGTCCATGCCGATCGAGTACGCCGGCGGGGGAGTGCTCGCCGAGCACACCGCCGTCCGGGAGGGCGTCGGGCTGTTCGACGTCTCCCACCTGGGCACCGGCACGGTGCGCGGCCCCGGGGCGGCGGCGTTCGTCGACTCCTGCCTGACCAACGACCTGTCGCGCATCGGACCGGGACAGGCCCAGTACACGCTGTGCTGCCTGCCCGACGGCGATCCGCGGGCCGGGGGAGTGGTCGACGACCTGATCGTCTACCTGCACGGTCCCGACGACGTGCTGCTGGTGCCCAACGCCGCGAACGCCGCCGACGTGCTCGGCCGGCTGGCCGCGGAGGCGCCGGCGGGGGTCGCCGTGGAGAACCGGCACGAGGAGGTCGCCGTCCTCGCGGTCCAGGGCCCCCGCTCCCTGCAGGTGCTGGAGCTGCTCGGGCTGCCCGGCGAGCTCTCCTACATGTCGTTCGTGACCGGCGCCGGCGCCGGCGGCGCGGAGGTCACCGTCTGCCGCACCGGATACACCGGTGAGCACGGCTACGAGCTGCTCGTCGCCGCGGAGCGGGCCGGCGAGCTGTGGGACGCGCTGCTGGAGGCGGGGCAGGACCTCGGTGTCCGTCCCTGCGGCCTGGGCGCCCGGGACACGCTGCGCACCGAGATGGGCTACCCGTTGCACGGCCACGAGCTGTCGCTGGACATCACGCCGGTCCAGGCGAGGGCCGGCTGGGCCGTCGGCTGGAAGAAGCCCGCGTTCTGGGGCCGCGAGGCGCTGCTGGCCGAGCGCGAGGCCGGCCCGGCCCGGCTGCTGTGGGGCCTGAAGGCCACCGGCCGTGGCATCCCGCGGGCGGGCATGGCGGTGCTCGACGCGGCCGGCGAGCCTGTGGGCGAGACCACCAGCGGCACGTTCTCCCCGACGCTGAAGACGGGGATCGCCCTGGCGCTGCTCGACTCCGGAGCCGGGATCGAGCAGGGCGCGGAGCTCGCCGTCGACGTCCGGGGACGCCCGCAGGTGGTCGAGGTCGTCAAGCCGCCGTTCGTGCCCTCGCACGTCCGCTGATCGTTCAGCCCGCGTTCTTGCGGGTGGGGTCGTCGTCGCCCTTCTCCGGCTCGGCCTTCTCGGGCAGCGTGTCCGCCTTCACCGCGCCGCGCAGCCCCATCGGCTGGGGGTCGCCGTCGGTGGTGTCGAGGCCCGTCTGGTGCTCGGCCTCCGAGTTGATCTCCGCCCCCAGCAGCACCAGGTAGCAGGTCAGGTACAGCCACAGCATCAGCACGATCACGCCCGCGATGGCGCCGTAGGTCTCGTTGTAGGACCCGAAGTTGTTGACGTAGAAGGTGAAGCCGAGGCTGACCAGGGCCCAGACGAGGGTCACCACGACCGACCCCAGGCTCACCCACCGGAATCGCGGGGCGTCGCGGTCCGGGGCGACCCGGTACAGCACGGCGAGCGAACCCGCGACGACGACGAGCAGGCCGGCCCAGCGGGCGATCTCGGCCAGCACGGTGCCCACGGCGCCCAGGGCGAGCGCGTCGAGGACCACCGGCAGCACGGCGATCAGGCCGATGGTCACCACGACGAAGACGATCGCGCCGACGGTGAGCACCACGGACAGCGCGCGCAGCTTCGCGAAGTTGCGGGTCTCGACCTCGTCGTAGGCGATGTTCACCGCCTTGACCATGTTGTTGACGCCACCCGAGGCGGTCCAGAGCGCCGCGACGGTCGACACGACCAGGCCCCACGTCAGCGCCCCGCCGGCGTCGGTGATGGCGGTGACCTGCTCGGTGATCAGCTCACGAGCAGCGTCGGGCAGCCCGCTCGTGAATTCCGCGACCTGCTCCGCCGCCTGCTCGCGGCTGACGATCAGCCCGTAGATGGAGATCATTGCGATCAGCGCGGGGAAGATCGACAGGAAGGCGAAGAAGGCCACGCCGCCGGCGATGATCGGCATGTTGTCGGCGTTGTGCTCGGCCCATGCGCGCTTCACGATCTGCTTCCAGCCGCGTGCGGGGATCGCGGTCGGCGACGCGGCGTCGATCCCCGGGAGCTGGTCGCCCGCGGGAGCGCCTGCCGGGAGCCGGTGGGGATCAGCCGCGGGCTCGCCGTCGGAGGCGGCCTTCGCCGCGGCCGCCCGGCGGGCGGCCTTCTCCTCGACCCGCTGGCGGATGCGGTCGACGGAGCTCTCGCGCGGCCTCGTGCCGGTCATGAGAGCTCCTTCGCGATGCGGGATGGACCGTGGTCGGCCCTCCTGCAGGGGCCCGCCGCGAGCCTGCGAGCGGTGGGGGGCAGGAGGGTCCTTCTTCAGTCGCCGGGCCAGGAACCGGTCAGCTTGGTGAAGCCCTGGGCGCCGGCGCGGTCGATGGCTGCCTTCGTCGCCGCGAAGATCGCACCCTGGATGGCGGCGGCGAGCACGACCTCCTTCATCCCGTACTCGCTCTGCAGCGCGCCCGGCGCGTCGTCCTCGTTCGCGATCGCCTTCCACAACTGCTTGAAGACGATCCCGCTCAGGGTTCCGGCAACGATGCCGCCGATCAGGCCGATCGGCCGGTAGGCGAGCTTGGCTCCCTTGCTCAACGCTTCCTCCTCGCGTTCGCGCGCCTGCGGCGCAGCACGATGAATCCGACCACGAGGCCGACCAGGGCGACACCGGCACCGATCACCGCGGGCGGGCTCTCACGGTAGGTCTCGACGGCGGTGTCCTTGGTGCGGGCCACCCGTTCGCGGGTACGCGCCGGCACGTCGAGCCGGTTGCTGAGCTCGTCGACGGTCCGGCTCAGCTGTTGCCGGGTCGCGTCGATCTCCGCCTTCAGCGCGTCGACGTCGCCGCTGCCGTCCGGCGCGCTCACCGGGAGAGTCCCTTCTTGACCGTCGCGATGTCGGCCTGGACGCCGGCGATCGCCTGCGTCGGCACCGGCGGGCTGCCCTTCTCCACGTCCTTCTTCCCGACCAGCGCCAGGACACCGGCCACCGCCAGGAGGACGACGGCGACCACCAGTGCGGCCAGCCACGACGGCAGCACCAGGTCCAGGGCGAGCACGGCGGCGGCGACGAGGACGGCGAGGCCGAGGAAGGCGAACAGGCCGGCACCGCCGAACAGCCCGGCGCCGACGCCCAGGCGCTTGGCCTTCTGGGTGACCTCGGCCTGGGCCAGCCGGGCCTCGTCGCGGACCAGTCGGCTGATCTGCTCGGTGAGCTGGGTGACCAGCTGTCCGGTCGAGGCGTCGGCCGGATCGGCCGGGCGCGCGTCGGCGCGGGTGGCCCCCGTGGTCGAGGGTGGTGGGGCAGCTGCGGTCATGGGTGTCCTCCGCTCGCACTCAGTCGAGGGGGCCATGCCCGGGCGACCGCCGCGGTAACCCGGATGTCGATCACGTCACCGCATCGGTGCGCACTAGCCTGCGTGCATGAGCTGGCACTGGCGCCTGGAGGACCCGGCCGGAGCGGTCGTCGATCCGTCGTCCCTGGGGGTGGAGATCCCGGACGCGGACAACCAGGGCGACGCGGAGTCGTGGCTGGGGGAGAACTGGCGCGACCTGCTGGACCGGGGCGTCGCCACGGTGACCCTCTTCGAGGGCGACCGGGAGGTCTACGGCCCGATGGGCCTGGCGGCCTCCTGAACCGATTGGGGAAGCCGCCAGGCACCACATCAGGTGCCGCGTCAGGCGCCGCGCTGGACCTTGGCGGGGTCGCGCTCGACGACGTCGCCCAGCACCTCGTCGATCCGGGCGAGGACGTCGGCCTCGAGCGTCACGCCTGCGGCCTTGACGTTGTCCTCGACCTGCTCCGGCCGGCTGGCGCCGATGATCGCCGCTGCGACGTTGGGGTTCTGCAGCACCCACGCGACGGCGAGCTGGGCCATGGACAGCCCGAGATCGGCCGCGATCGGGACGAGGTCCTGGACGCGGGTGAGGAGCTCCTCGTTCCGGAGGAACCGCTTCATCGACCCACCGGCCTCGGCGTGGCCACCGCGCGAGTCCGGCGGCGGCTGCTGACCCGGCAGGTACTTCCCGGTCAGGATGCCCTGGGCCAGCGGTGACCAGACGATCTGCGACAGGCCGTGCTGCTCGGACGTCGGCACGACCTCGTCCTCGATCACCCGCCAGAGCATCGAGTACTGCGGCTGGTTGCTGATCAGCTGGATGCCGAGCTCGCGGGCGAGCTCCGCGCCGGCGGCGATCTCCTCGGCGTTCCACTCCGAGACGCCGATGTAGAGCACCTTGCCCTGCCGCACCAGGTCGGCGAAGGCGGTCATCGTCTCCTCGAGCGGGACCGTGGAGTCGTATCGGTGTGCCTGGTAGAGGTCGACGTAGTCGGTCTGCAGCCGCTGCAGCGAGGCGGTGCAACTCTCCATGATGTGCTTGCGGGACAGTCCGCGGTCGTTCCGCCCGGGGCCGGTGGGCCAGTAGACCTTGGTGAAGATCTCGAGCCCTTCCCGGCGCTGGCCGGCCAGTGCCCGGCCGAGCACGGACTCGGCCTTCGTCCCGGCATAGACGTCGGCGGTGTCGAAGGTCGTGATGCCGGCGTCGAGGGCCGCGCGCACGCAGGCGTGGGCGGCGTCCTCCTCGACCTGGCTGCCATGGGTGAGCCAGTTGCCGAAGGCGATCTCGGAGATGGTCAGGCCGGAGCGGCCGAGGCGTCGGAATTCCACGTCCGCCGACGTTAGGCCCCCACCTGCAGTTCCGCTCCGTCGGGGAGCAGCCGGGCACCGTGCGCCGCCAGCCGCCCGGCCAGGACGCCGGCCGGGGGGTTGTGGTGGCTCAGGTGCACGGCGACCACGGCGGTGTCCTCGGTGACGGCACCGACGGCCCGCAGCCGGTCCACCTGGACGGGGAAGGTGGCCAGGTCGAGGTGGCAGGTGCCGTGGTCGAGCTTCTCGCCGAAGGTCTGCTCGAGCAGCACGACGTCGAAGGAGGCCCCGCGCACCGCCTCGACGGCCGCCTCGGGCAGCGGACCGGTGTCGGTGGCGTAGAGCAGCCGCCCGCCTCCCGGGGAGGTCAGGTCGTAGAGGACGGCGGGGATCTCGTGCTCGGCCGGCAGTACCCGGACCTCGTAGTCCCTGCGCCGCAGAGGACGGCCCGGCTCCGCCACCACCAGCTCCACCGGGGCGTCGGGTGCGAGCCACGGACGGCAGGTCTCCAGCGCGTCGGCCGGGCCGACGATCGTCAGCGGGTCGTCCGGGCGCGCCCAGTGCCGCCACAGCAGCCCGAAGGGGGCGCAGTGGTCGGGGTGGCTGTGCGTGATGAGCACCGTGTGCACGCCGGCCAGCGAGAGCCCGTCCGGGGGCAGGGCGGGGGAGAGGTCGAGCAGCACACCGCCGTCGACCAGGACGGAGGTCTGCCGCCGCGTCACGCCGTTCGTGCGCGCGTCGGAGCAGGATCGGCAGGAGCACCACGGGTTCGGCCAGCCGTCGGCCGCGCCGGTGCCGAGGAGGGTGACCCGCATCAGCCGAGCCGCACGTTCGCCACCGGGTGCTCCGGCCGGTTCCTCAGACGTCGGCGCCGAGGGGGACCTCGGGCTTCGGGAAGCGCCAGCGGCGGATCATCGTCGCCCGGCTGATGCCGTACCAGACGGCGCCGCGGGTCTTCTCGGTCCCGTCGGGGAACCGCTCGGCCAGCTTCCGCTTGATCTTCCGGCTGAGCACGACCGAGTCGACGATCAGCAGGGCGAAGAAGCTGAACAGCAGCAGGCTCGCGTACCCGCGCAGCACCTGGTTCGGCGCGAAGGTGCCCACGAGGGCGACACCGGCGATGACCAGGAACCAGCTCCCGACGTTGCGCCGCGAGTCGACGACGTCGCGCACCGTCCGGCGGACCGGGCCGCGGTCACGCGCCGGCAGGAACGACTCGTCGCCGCGTGCGGCCGCCTGCCGCGCGCCGGCCCGGCGCGACGCCTGCTGCTCGCGCATGCGGCGGTAGGCCTCCTTGCGCGTGGTGGGCGGCGGCGGGAGAGGCCCCGGACGGCGTCCCTGGGCCTCGCTGCGCTTCGGGGTGGGACGGCCCTTGCCGGCGGCCTTCAGCTGCTGGTCCGTGAGGTCGGACGAGGCGTCCGGGGTGCCGGGGTCGGTCGTCTCGGCGGCGTCGCGGCGGCCGGGCAGGCGGAGCTTCACAGGGCGGGAGTCTACGTCGACCGTGGTCGGGCCTCGGGAATCGCGCGTCGGCGCCGTACAGTGGAAGAAGCTCCGCCACGGCGGCGTTGGTCCGCCGCAGATGGTGCGCAGCGGACACCTCGGATGCAGGAGGACACGGACATGACGGTGCAGGACACCACGACTCTCGACGGTGGCGCGGCCGGATCCACGGGCGTGCTGCTCAGCGACCCGGCGGCGGCCAAGGTCAAGGCGCTGCTGGACCAGGAGGGGCGCGACGACCTGCGTCTGCGCATCGCCGTCCAGCCCGGTGGTTGCTCCGGGCTGCGCTACCAGCTCTTCTTCGACGAGCGGTTCCTCGACGGCGACCAGACCTACGAGTTCGGTGGGGTGGAGGTCATCGTCGACCGGATGAGCGGCCCCTACCTCGGTGGCGCCACCATCGACTTCGTCGACTCGATCGAGAAGCAGGGCTTCACGATCGACAACCCCAACGCTGGCAGCTCCTGCGCCTGCGGGGACTCGTTCAGCTGAACAAGGGCCCCGTTCTCCTCTGAGCGGGGCAGACGACGAAGGCCCGGCCCCCGCGGGGGACCGGGCCTTCGTCGTCAGAGCCGGACGGGGTAGACCGGCTCGGGGATGTCGGGGGTGATCCGGTCCTCGACGAAGATCCCGTGCCAGACCATGAAGACCAGCACCTCCCACACCTGACGGGCCGTGCGCTTGCTGGGCACGTCGGCCTCGCGCAGCCGCTCGAGCAGGGTGAGCACGTGCGCGCGGTCGAGCCACTCGTCGGTCTGGCTGTCCTTGACGATGTCCTGCGCCCAGTCGTGCAGCGGGCCGGCGAGGAAGTCCGCCGTCGGTACCGGGAAACCGAGCTTGCGACGGTTCATGATCCTCGGCGGGACGATCTGCTTCATCGCCTGGCGGAGCGCGTACTTGGTGGCCTTCTCCCTGGCTCCCGGGCCCTTCCGGGGGGTCCGCATGTCCAGCGGCAGCGTGCTGGCCAGCGCGAAGACCTCGGCGTCCAGGAAGGGCACCCGCAGCTCGAGCGAGTTGGCCATGGTCACCTTGTCGGCCTTGACCAGGATGTCGCCGCGCAGCCAGGTGAACAGGTCGACGTACTGCATGGCGGTCACGTCGTCGTAGCCCGCCTCGCGGGTGCGCCGGTAGAGCGCCTCGGTGACCTGGACGTGCGAGAGGTCCGGGTCGCGGCCGGGCAGCAGCTGCGCCAGTTCGTCGGCGTTGAGGTTGCGCGCGTTGCCGTAGTAGCGCTCCTCCAGCGGGATGGACGCCCGGCGGAGCAGGTCCTGGCCGCGCACCCCCTCGGGCATCAGCCGCGACAGCCGCGCCATGGCCCGGCGTCCCGCGGCAGGAAGCTTCTCCGCCCAGGCCAGGCTGAGCGGCTCCCGGTAGATGGTGTAGCCGCCGAAGAGCTCGTCGGCGCCCTCCCCGGAGAGCACGACCTTGACGTGCTTGCGGGCCTCGCGGGCGACGAAGTACAGCGGCACGAGCGCAGGATCGGCGACCGGGTCGTCGAGGTACCAGACGACGGTGGGGATCGCCTCGGCGAACTGCTCGGCGGTCACCTCGACCGGGACGTGCCGGACGCCGAGGACCGCCGCCGACTCGGCGGCGATCTCCACCTCGGAGGTCGCCTCCCGCTGGAACCCGACGGTGAAGGTGACCAGGTCCGGGTTGTACCGGTGGGCCAGCGCGGCGATCGCGGTGGAGTCGATCCCGCTGGACAGGAAGGCCCCGACGGTGACGTCGGCGCGCATGTGCTTGGCGACCGAGTCGTCGAGCACCCCCGCGATGCGGTCGAACAGCGCCTGCTCGCCGCCCGGTGGGACCGGCTGCGGACGGAAGTGCGGGTGGAACCAGCGCTTCGTGTGCAGCTCGCCGTCGGCGACCGTGAACGTCGTCCCGCTCTCGATCCGCCGGATGCCGCGGTGCAAGGTCGCCGGCTCGGGCACGTACTGCAGGGTCAGGTAGTGCTGCAGGGAGGCGGGGTCGACCCCGCCGGCCCCGGCGCTGCCGCCCAGCAGCTCGAGCAGGGCCTTCTTCTCCGACGAGAACGCCAGGGCACCGTCGGCGAGGCGGGCGGTGAACAGGGGCTTGATGCCGAAGGCGTCCCGGGCCCCGAACGCCGTCCCGGTCTGCGTGTCCCAGATGACGAAGGCGAACATCCCGCGCAGCCGGGGGACGACGTCCTCGCCCCACAGGTGGTAGCCGGCGACGATCGCCTCGGTGTCGCCCTCGGTGGCGAAGGTCGCGCCGGCGGCCTTCAGCTCCTCGCGCAGCTCCAGGTAGTTGTAGATCTCGCCGTTGAAGACGATCCGGTAGCGCCCCTCGGCGTAGGGCATCGGCTGGTGGCTGTGCTCGATGTCGATGAACGACAGCCGGTTGAAGCCGAAGACGGCCCGGTCGTCCCACCAGGCCTCGTTCTCGTCCGGACCGCGGTGGCGCATGCAGTGCTGGGCCTCGCGCACCGCCGTCACGGTGGCGTCGTCCACCCGGTTGGCGTCGGTCGAGAAGTAGGCGAGCAGGCCGCACATGGGGAGGGGCTCCGGAGGGTCGGGGAAGGGTGAGCCGGCGTCAGACCCGCACGCCGGCGCGGGTCTTCGCCGTCGCCCGGCGCTCGGCGAAGAAGGACAGCACCGGGACGGTGCCGGCGATCACGGTCAGCGCGAAGCCCTTGAGCGTCCACTTCGCGCGCAGCGCCAGGTCGACCGTGGCGAGGAAGAAGAGTCCGTAGAGCCAGCCGTGGGCGGTGCCGAGGACCTTCGACGGCCCCGGGACGTCGGCCAGGTGGTTCAGCGGGACGGCGACGAAGAAGAGCGCGACGAGCAGGACGCCGACGACCGTCGCCATGACCCGGTAGCGGGTGAGCGCCGGGGGGATCTCCCGGCCGGGGAGCTGTGCGGTCTGCTCAGCGGCCATGACTGCTCCGTTGTCCGAGGGCCCGCTCGTTGAGCTCGGCGAGATAGGCGTTGTACGCGGCCAGCTCCGGGTCACCCGTGGTGTCGATCCGCGGCCGCTGGTAGAGGACGACGGCGTTGCCCGGATGGTCCGCGTCCGGGTCGCGCCGCAGCTCGTCACGCGCCATGCGCACGTAGAACCACAGACCCATCAGGCCGTAGAGCGGCCACTGCAGGGCGTAGCTCCAGTTGACCGCGCCACCGCCGGCCTCGGCCTTGGTCAGCTGCCAGTAGCCGAGGAACCAGGTGGCGACGAACAGCGCGGCGACCACGAGGTGCCCGAGCACCCACTTCGGGGTCAGCAGCCGGTACCACACGTCCCGACTCTAACCGGCCCGCTGCGAGAGACCCCGTGGTCCGCGGGCGTGATGGTCCACACCGGCGGCGACCCGCCGGGAAGCCCTCTCCGGTGGCCGGCCGCCGAGCGCCGTCGGCTAGTCTCGCCTCACACTGTGATCGGCGTGGACGCCGTCTGCCGAAACCGGCCGACGGCCCGCTGGAAGGACCGTCCCGGGCGCTCCGGACGGAGGACGAGGAGGCAGCGAGCAGTGGCTCGAGGCAGCAGGCTCGCGCGGCTGGCCGCGCTCGGTCTCCTGGGGGTGTCGACCCTCACCGGGTGCGACATGCCCAACAACGAGTTCTGGCGGTTCGGCTGGCCGGAGGGCATCACCGACCAGTCGCAGTCGATGCGGGAGCTGTGGACCGGTTCGGTCATCGCGGCGCTCGTCGTCGGCGTCGCCGTGTGGGGCCTCATCGGTTACTCGATGGTCGCCCACCGGAAGCGCAGCGACGAGCTGCCCCGGCAGACGGCGTACAACCTCCCGCTGGAGATCGCGTACACGATCGCGCCCTTCCTGATCATCGCGGGCCTGTTCTTCTTCACCGTCGTCGTGCAGAACGAGGTGCAGGAGCGCAGCGACGACCCCGACGAGACGATCGCGGTCAACGCCTTCAAGTGGAACTGGCAGTTCGTCTACCCGGAGACGGAGGACGAGAACGGCGACCCCGTGAACACGGTGGGCAGCAGCACCGAGATCCCGGTCCTGGTCCTGCCCACCGACCGGACGATCCGCTTCGAGGTCGCCTCGGCCGACGTCATCCACTCGTTCTGGGTGCCGGAGTTCCTCTTCAAGCTCGACGTCATCCCGGGCAACGAGAACGGCCGCGACAACGTCTTCGAGGTGACCGTCCGCGAGGAGGGTGCCTACGTGGGCCGCTGTGCCGAGCTCTGCGGCACCTACCACGCGTACATGAACTTCGAGGTGCGCGCGGTGTCCGGTGACGACTACGACGCCTACCTCGCAGCGCGCGAGGGCGGTCTGAACACCTACGACGCGCTCGCCGAGATCGGGCAGCCCGGAGCGGCGACGACGACGACGCCGCTGGAGCTGTTCCAGGACAAGAACGCCAACCAGCAGCAGGCCGGCAACGATGGCTGACCGGGCTCGGTCCGCACGCTGCTCCGCCACGACGCCCGAGGAGGTACGACCGTGAAGGTCGAGGCGCTGATCTTCAACATCATCGCGTTCTTCTGCGTCGCGGCCGCCGTGGTCTACGGAGTCTGGGCCAGGGAGCCGATCGGCACGACCGCGCTGGCCCTCTCGGCCGGCCTCACCGGCATGATCGGCGCGTTCTTCTGGTTCGTGTCGCGGCGCATCGAGGCCCGTCCCGAGGACCGCAAGGACGCCGTGATGGCCGACGGCGCCGGCGAGCTCGGGTTCTTCAGCCCGGCGAGCTACTGGCCCTTCGGCGTGGCCATCTGCATCGCCATCACGGCTCTGGGCCTGGCCTTCTGGTACTTCTGGCTGATCGCGCTCGGAGGGGTCTTCCTCCTCGTCGCGGTCGGCGGCCTGCTCTTCGAGTACTACGTGGGCCAGAACGCCGTCCAGAGCTGACCTCCGGCGCCTCCGAGGGCTCCTCCCGCCATGGCGGGAGGAGCCCTCGCGCGTCGTGGCCGGACAGCCGGCCCCGGAGTCGTTCAGGCCCGGCGGCGGTAGTGGTAGCGGTGGTGCTCGATGAAGCCGGCCCGTCGGTACAGCGCCCGGGCCGCGGTGTTGCCGGCCGTCACCTGCAGGTGGACCGAGTGGGCACCGTGCCCGGCCGCCCAGCGGGTCAGGGCCGCCATCAGCGCCGTCGCCAGGCCGCGACGGCGGTGCTCCTCGGCGACGGCGACCGCGGCCACCCCCAGCCAGCCGTCCGTGAGGACGCCCCGGGCGATCGCGACCGGGGGAGCCGGGGCGGGTTCCGGCCGGACCGACGCGAACACGACGTCCGTCCCGCTGGTCAGGACCCCCAGGGCGCCCGGGGGAGGCGGTCCGCCCGGAAGCCCGTAGCGGGCCAGCCAGCCCACGTCGGGCGCGGACAGCAGCTCCACCGGCACGTCCGGCTCCCCGGAGGCCGGGAGGGGGGCGGTGAGGACCAGGACGGGCTCGTCGCGCACCCAGCCGGCCGCGGCGAAGGCGGCGTCGGCCGGGCGGGCCTGCACCCCCGGCAGCATGGCCCGAGGCGACAGCCCGCGATCGTCGTACCAGCGCGCGACGGCGTCGACGGCCTCCGGCAGCGGCAGCGCCGGATCGCCCACGACGAGGGCGGAGTTGGCCCGGCGGGTGACGCCGTGCCCGGTCCTCAGCAGCCAGTCGCCGAGCCGTTCCTGCTCGACGCCCCTCCAGCCGCGGGCCGCGAGGAGCTGGAGTTCGACGACGCCCAGCGGTGAGCGCTGCTGTCCCATGCCGCCATCCTGCTGGTCGGCCGGTGCCTCGCCGCCAGAGCCCCCGGATGCAGCAGGTCGCCGGATGCAGCTGGGCCCCGGTGGAGATCCACCGGGGCCCAGCTTCGAACGGGGTCCTGCTGTCAGTCGCGCGGCTCCTGCGGCCGGCCGCCCTCGATCGGCCGGCCCGACGAGGTGAGCTCGCGGTCGTCGGAGGCGGCCAGCCCTCGGCCCTCCGCGCGCTGCTCGAGCTCGACCTGCGACGGCTCCTCGATGGGGGAGAAGAAGCCCCGGATCGCGCGGCGGGCGCCGCCGATCTGGTTCATCTTCTTCGGCACCGGAGCGCCGCCGTAGGCCAGCTGGCCGTGGCCGTGCTCGTCGACCGGGCCCAGCGGCTGGTGGACCTCGATGAACTCGCCGTGCGGCAGACGCCGGATGACGCCCGTCTCGATGCCGTGCTCGAGCACCTCGCGGTCGTGCATCTGCAGGCCCAGGCAGATCCGGTACGTGATCACGTAGGCCAGCGGCGGGAGCACGATCACGCCGATGCGTCCGAACCAGATCATCGCGTTGAGGCTGACGTTGAACTTGTCCGCGAAGACGTCGTTGCCGCCCGAGAGCATCAGGATGCCGTAGAAGACCAGACCCATGACGCCGAGCGAGGTCCGGACAGGGACGTCGCGGGGACGCTGCAGCAGGTGGTGCGAGGCGGTGTCGCCGGTCAGCTTGCGTTCGATCGACGGGTAGAGCGCCAGCACGGTGAACATGGCGCCGGCGATCACGACCGTCGGCCAGAACAGCGCCGGGATGTTGTAGTCGCCGGGCAGGTTGATGTCCCACGCCGGGAAGAGTCGCGTCGACCCGTCCAGGAAGAGGATGTACCAGTCCGGCTGCGACCCGGCCGACACCTGGGCCGGGTTGTACGGACCCCACAGCCAGAACGGGTTGATCTGCACCAGGCCCCCGAGTCCGGCGATCACACCGAACACGATGAACAGCAGGCCGGTGGCCTTCGCGGCGAAGGTCGGGAAGAGCCGGTTGCCGACGACGTTGTGCTCGGTGCGGCCCGGACCGGGGAACTGGGTGTGCTTCTGCTTGACCAGGATCAGCAGGTGCACGGCGATCAGGGCCAGCAGGATGGCCGGGATGATCAGCACGTGGGCGATGTAGAAGCGCCCGATGATGAGCTCGCCGACGTAGTCCCCGCCGAATACCGCCCAGTGCGCCCACGTCCCGATCACCGGGATCGACAGGAGGATCGCGCTGATGATGCGGAGGCCGGTGCCCGAGAGCAGGTCGTCGGGGAGGGTGTAGCCGGTCACGCCCATCAGCAGGGCGAGGACCAGCATGACCACGCCGATCAGCCAGTTCGTCTCCCGCGGCCGGCGGAAGGCGCCGGTGAAGAAGACGCGCAGCAGGTGCACCACGATCGAGGCGACGAACAGCAGCGCCGACCAGTGGTGGACCTGTCGCATGAACAGGCCGCCGCGGACGTCGAAGGAGAGGTTCAGCGCCGAGTCGTAGGCCGCCGACATCTCCACGCCGCGCAGCGGGGCGTAGGACCCGTCGTAGACCACCTCACGCAGGGAGGGGTCGAAGAAGAACGTCAGGTACGTGCCCGACAGCAGCGCGATGAGGAACGAGTAGAGCGCGATCTCGCCCAGCAGGAACGACCAGTGGTCGGGGAAGACCTTGTTGAGCGTCCGGCGGACCGGACCGGCGACGATCAGCCGGTCGTCGATCTCCGTGGCGGCCTTGCCGAGCTTCGTGGTGGGGGCTCCCGGCGCCGTGGCAGTAGCAGCCATCAGATGCGCTCCCGGTTCCAGTAGGTCGGCCCGACGGCCTCGATGTAGTCGCTGCGAGCGACGAAGAATCCTTCGTCGTCGACGGTGATGGGCAGCTGCGGCAGCGAACGGGTGGCCGGGCCGAAGACCGGCTTGGCACCCTGCGTGACGTCGAACTGCGACTGGTGGCACGGGCAGAGGATGCGGCTGGTCTCCTGCTCGTACAGCGAGACCGGGCAGCCGGCGTGGGTGCAGATCTTCGAGTAGGCGACGTAGTCGCCGTAGCCGAAGTCCTCCTGGCCCTGCCGAGGGTTGTCGTTCGCGAGCTGCTGCGGCCGGAGCCGGATGAGCATCGTCGCCGCGTCGGCCTGGCGGTTGCCGCCCGGGACGGCAGGGAAGACCGTCTCCAGGGAGCCCGGCTCCTGGTCGCCGGGGCGGACCGGGCTGCCGTCGTCGCGCAGCAGGCGGACGCCCTCGGCCCAGGCGGTGGTGCCGAGCGGGTTGCCCTTGTTCGGGTTCTTGATCATGCCGCCGAGCGGGGCGATCAGCATGAGACCCACGCCGCCGCCCATGAAGGCCAGCGAGCGGGTGAGCAGCTTGCGCCGGGCCAGGCCGCTGTTCTTGTAGCCGCTGGTGAGCGACGCGCCGGTGGTGACCCGGTCGAAGTGCGAGCCGTCGTGCTTGTCCTGGACCGCGGTCTCGTGCGGCAGCAGCTTCTTGGTGAACAGCACCAGGCCGACACCGATGAGCGTCAGGGACAGGCCCATGGTCAGACCCAGGAACGGGGTGAACAGGCTGCTCCAGGTGTCGCCGTTGTTCTCGGCCCAGTTCCAGTCGGGCAGGAACCAGCCCGAGCCGGCGTAGACGACCAGGAACGCGAAGGCGGACAGACCGGCCAGTGTCCAGACCAGGCCGACCTGGCGGATGGCCCGCTTCTCCTCGCGCGAGTCGGGCTCGGGGCCCGGGTCGACATGCAGGATCTCCACGCCGTCGTACCGGGCGCCGAGGCGGTCGAGGTCCTCGCGCGACATCGCCGCGAGCTGCTCGGGGGTGTAGTCGTCGTCCGGACCGCCGTGCAGCGGTCCCGGGGTGTCCGACCCACCCGTGCTACCGGGGCGGGTGTCCTGCGTGCTCACGCCTTGCTCCCCATCCAGAAGATGCCGAACATCAGGGCGCCGATGCCCACGATCCAGATGACCAGGCCCTCGGCGACGGGACCGACGCGGCCGATGCCGGCGCCGCCCGGATCGGTCTGCTCGGAGATCGTCTGCACGTAGGCGATGATCGAGCGCTTCTCCTCGGGGGTCAGCTGGTTGTCGCCGAAGACGGGCATGTTCTCCGGCCCGGTCAGCATCGCGGTGTAGATCTCCAGGTCGTTGGAGTCCTCGAGGCTGGGCGCCCACTTGCCCGCCGAGAGCGCGCCGCCCTCGCCGACGAAGTTGTGGCACGAGGCGCAGTTGAGCCGGAACAGCTCGCCACCCTCGGCGACGTCGCCGTCCCGCAGGTCACCGCTCGGGAGCGTGGGGCCGCCACCGTTGGCCTGCACGTAGGCCATGAGCTGGTCGATCTCCTCGTCCGAGAAGACCGCCGGCTTGTCGGGGGCCTGAGCCTCCTGGCGGACCAGCGGCATGCGACCGGTGTGCACCTGGAAGTAGACCGAGGCTGCGCCGACGCCGATCAGCGAGGGCCCGCGGTCGGCGACGCCCTCGAGGTTCTCGCCGTGGCAGGTGATGCAGCTGCGCTCGTAGAGCTCGCGGCCGGCTTCGATCGCGGCGCTCTCGGTGTTCTCCGCCGGGGCGGCCTGCGCCGGGCTGAGGACCGAGTAGAGCGCGCCGGTGAGCACCAGGCTCGCCATGAGCGCGGCCACGTTGGCCACCCGTCGGCGGTGCTTGCTGCGCCTGCGGCTCCGCGCGCGGGCCGCCGGCGTGGCGGCGGTGGACTCGACGTCGGGACGACCGTCGGACTGCGGGTTCGTGGTGGACACCGTTCCCCTAGCGGATCAGGTAGATCGTGGCGAAGAGCCCGATCCACACGACGTCGACGAAGTGCCAGTAGTAGGAGACCACGATCGCCGCGGTCGCCTGTGCCGGCGTGAAGCGGCCCATGGTGGACCGGATGAGGATGTAGACGAAGGCGACCAGGCCACCGATGACGTGGAGGCCGTGGAACCCGGTCGTGAGGTAGAAGACCGAGCCGTAGGTCGACGAGGAGATCGTCGTGCCGTGGTGCACCAGTTCGTAGAACTCGTAGCTCTGACCCGCGACGAAGATCGCGCCCAGGAGGAACGAGATGGCGAACCAGCGCCGGAGGCCGTAGACGTTGCCGCTTTCCGCCGCGAACACGCCGAACTGGGCGGTGAACGAGGACGCCACCAGGATCACCGTGAAGAGAGTGGCGTACGGGAGGTTCAGCTCCGTGGGCTCCGGCGGCCAGGCGCCCTCCGCCCGGGCTCGCGCGGTGAAGTACATGGCGAACAGGCCGGCGAAGAACATCAGCTCGCTCGAGAGCCAGATGATCGTGCCGACGCTGACCATGTTCGGTCGAGTCAGGGAGTGCACCCGGGACGGATCGAAGGTGCTGCTCGCGACGGGGGCCGTTGTCACGCCGCCATCATGGCATCGGCTCCGTCCAGTGACGACCGCGGGGCCGCCTGGCGTGGCGGGCGATGTGATCATCCCGATACCCGGGGCCGCGACCTCCCCGGGCGGGCGGCCGTCCTACCACTAGGCTCGCCAGCGTGAGCCCTGCCGGAACCCCCGACGCCCCGGCCACCGTGCTGGTCTACAGCTCCCGCGCCGAGACCCGTGATGCCGTGCGTACGGCGGTCGGCCGGCGTCCCGCGCCCGACGTCGGCCCGCTCAGCTGGATCGAGTGCGCCACCGGCGACGAGGTCGTCGCGGCCGTCGACGCGGGCGGGGTGGACCTCTGCATCCTGGACGGCGAGGCGCAGCCGACCGGCGGGCTCGCGCTGGCCCGCCAGCTCGACCAGGAGGTGCCCGACCGGCCGACGGTCTGCGTCCTCATCGCCCGGCAGCCCGATCGCTGGCTGGCGCACTGGTCGCGGGCCGAGGGCACGCTGCCCCTCCCGGTCGACCCGCTGACGGCGCCGGCGGTCGTGGCGGAGCTGCTGCGTGCCTCCGCGCGGCGGCCCGCCGTCCGGTGACCGCGCGGTGAGTTCGGCTCCTCCGCCGCGGACCACCTGGTCGGGGCTGCTCAACCGCCTGCTGTCCGGTCAGGATCTCCCGGCCGCCGACGCCGCCTGGGCGATGCGCGAGGTGATGACCGGGGAGGCCACGCCGGCCCAGGTGGCCGGCTTCGCCGTCGCCCTGCGGGCGAAGGGCGCCTCTGCGCAGGAGGTGGCCGGGCTGGCCGCCGAGATGCTGGCGCAGGCGACGCCGGTGACGCTCCCGCTGGCCTGCGTCGACATCGTGGGCACGGGTGGCGACGGCGCGCACACCGTCAACATCTCGTCCATGGCCTCGGTCGTCACCGCCGCGGCCGGGGTGCCGGTCGCCAAGCACGGCGGCCGCGCGGCGTCGTCGTCCTCCGGTGCCGCGGACGTGCTCGAGGCCCTCGGCGTCGTCATCGACCTGCCGGCCGCCGGCGTGGCCCGCTGCGTCCAGGAGGCGGGCATCGGCTTCTTCTTCGCGCCGGTGTTCCACCCGGGGATGCGGCACGCCGCCACGCCGCGCCGCGAGCTCGGCATCGCCACCGTCTTCAACTTCCTGGGCCCGCTGACCAACCCGGCCCGGCCGGTGGCCGCCGCCATCGGCTGCGCGGACGCCGGCATGGCCCCGGTGCTGGCCGAGGTGCTGGCCTCCCGCGGCGGTCGAGCGGTCGTGTTCCGCGGGGACGACGGGCTCGACGAGCTGACCACCGCGACGACGTCCTCGGCGTGGGTGGTCCGCGACGGCGAGGTGGTCCCCGACCGGGTGGACCCCGCGGCGCTGGGCATCCCGGCCTCCGGCGTCGACGCGCTCCGGGGCGGATCGCCGGCCTACAACGCCGACGTCTTCCGCCGGGTGGTGGACGGCGAGCCCGGGCCGGTCCGCGATGCGGTGGTGCTCAACGCGGCCGCCGCGCTGGCGGCGTTCGACGAGGGCGCCGGCCGGCTGCAGGACGCGCTCGCGGTCGGCCTGGAGCGGGCCGCGGCCGCCATCGACGACGGGCAGGCGGCCGCCCAGCTCGACCGCTGGGTGACGGTGAGCCGCGCCGTGGGGGACGAGGCGGCGCGCCGCTAGTCCGCGGAGTCGAAGCCGATCGCGAAGGCGGCCTCGAGGTCGTGCTTGGAATAGGCGCGGAACGCGATGTGCGTCTCGGTCTCGAGCACACCCGGCACCTTGTTGATGCGGCCGGCGATCACCTCGGCGACCTGCTCGAACTCCCGCACCCGGACGACGGCGATCAGGTCGACCTCGCCGGCGGTGGAGTAGACCTCGCTGACCCCGTCGAGGTCGGCGATCGCGCCGGCCACCTCGGGGATCGAGTCCGTCGCGGCATCGATCATCACGATGGCGGTGATCACGCCGGCGATGCTATCGGTGCGCGGGCCGCGGCGCGCACGCCCGCCGTGAGGCGCTCCGGGCGGGCGCGGGTGCCCAGGGAGCGCCCGTCGGCGAAGGGGTCGCGGCCGGCCGCGCTGTCGACGGCCCTGGCCAGGAACTCGCTGAAGGCGCCGGTGCCCGGCGCGGGGCAGGCCAGGGTGCCGTCGAGCTCGACGAGCCGGGTGCCCGGCTTCTCCATCCAGCGCAGGACGAGCTCGGTCTCGTCCACCGACGCGGCCGACTCCCCGTCGGGTGCGACCGGGGTCTCGGCGGTGCTCAGCAGCCCGGCCAGGGTGCCGCGGACCGAGGTCCCCCGGGGCGCGACCCCCGCGGCGACGAGCCGGCCGCGCCGGACCACGGAGAGCTCCCAGCCTCCCTCTCCGTCGGGGCGGGCCAGGACCAGCTCGGGGACGGCGGCGAGCGACTCCAGCCGCTGCCGCCGCCGCACCGCACGCAGCAGCACGGCGATGCGGTCGCGGAGGACCGCGGCGTCCTCGTAGCGCTCCTCGGCGGCCAGGCGTTCGACGCGACGCAGGAGCGGGGCGACCAGGTCGGCCGGATCGCGGGCGACCGCGGCGCGGAGGACGGCCGCGACGTCGTCGTAGTCGGCGACGGACTGCGCGCCCGTGCAGGGAGCGCCGCACCTGCCCATGTCGAACAGCGCGCACGCCGAGCCGGCCGGGCTACGGGCGGGGATCCGCGCCGTGCACTGGCGCAGCGGGAGCGACTCGTGCACGGCCGCGACGGCGGCGTCGGCGGCCCGCCGGTCGGGGAAGGGCCCGAGGAAGACGCCGGCGCCGGGGCGCACCCGGCGCACGACGGAGAGGCGGGGGAACGGCTCCTCGGTGAGCCGCACCCACAGCGCCCGCTCCGGGAAGCGGGACCGCCGGTTGTACCGCGGCTTGTGCTCGGCGATCAGCCGCAGCTCGCGCACCGCAGCCTCGAGCGCGTGGGCGCACGGGATCGCGTCGATCCGCTGGGCCAGCGCGACCATCTCGGTGATCCGGCTGCGCTGCTCGCCCGAGGTGAAGTAGCTGCGCACCCGCGTGCGCAGATCGGTGGACGTGCCGACGTAGAGCGGCTCGTCGCGGGGACCGCGGAAGAGGTAGACGCCGGGACCGTGCGGGACGGCGTCGGCGAGGTGGCGCTTGCGCCGGCGCTCGGGGTCGATCTGGCGGGTGAGCCCGGTGAGCTCCTCGAGCGAGGAGATGCCCAGCGGGCCCAGCCGCTCGAAGAGGCCGTGCAGGACGTCGACGGTGGCGC
This sequence comes from Candidatus Blastococcus massiliensis AP3, assembly GCF_000582785.1. Classification (GTDB taxonomy): domain Bacteria; phylum Actinomycetota; class Actinomycetes; order Mycobacteriales; family Geodermatophilaceae; genus Blastococcus; species Blastococcus massiliensis. The sequence continues at coordinate 322,123 of NZ_HG931173.1, read as the reverse complement.
GGGCGTCGTCCAGCGCCCGGTGGGTCGGCGAGGTGGTGGCGGAGAAGAAGGGCGCGAGCGTGGCCAACTTGCAGTTGGGCACCTCGTCGCGGGTGAGCAGCCGGCGGGCCAGCACCGCGGTGTCGACCGAGGCCGCCGCCGGCCACAGGATGCCGTTCTCCGCGCACGCCGCCTTGAGGAAGCCGAGGTCGAAGGGGGCGTTGTGCGCGACGAGGACCGCGCCGCGGGCGAACTCCAGGAACGCGGGCAGCACCGTCCCGATCCGCGGCGCGGCGGCGACCATCGCGGTGGTGATGCCGGTGAGCACGCTGATGTAGGGCGGGATCTCCTGGCCCGGGTCGACCAGCGTCTGGAACTCGCCGAGCACCACCCCGCCGCGGACCTTCACCGCGCCGATCTCGGTGATCGCGCTGTCCTTGGGCGAGCCGCCGGTCGTCTCGAGGTCGACCACGACGAAGGTGACCTCCGCGAGCGGGGTGCCCAGTTCCTCGATCGTTCCCTGCACGTAGCGCGGAACAGCGGGGGAGGAGGTCACGGGGCGGACGGTAGGTCGGGGTTCTGACAGTCCCGGGGTGCCGCGCCGGTGGACGGGGGGCCGCGGTGGCGGCCGGATCGCCCGCCCGGGGGGAACCGGCCCGCTCACCTGGCGCTTCTCGCGTGACCGGGACAACATTCCCCCCGGTGGGCCACGCAGCCCCGATCCGCAGAGGTGGTCCGATGTTCCCGCGCTCCCCGTGGCGCACCCCCCGGACGGGGGCGGCGCGCACGACGCACGCCCGGCCGTCCCGCGCCGCGCGGCTGCTCGTGCCGCTCGCCGTCCTCGCGCTGGCAGGTACGGCCACGCCCGCCTCCGCCGCCCCGAGCGACCAGCCCGGTGGTACCTCCGGCGTCCTGGACAGCCGAGCCCTGGACGACCTCCAGCAACGCGCCTCCGAGGTGCAGCGCGGCCTGCAGGAGCAGCAGGGCGAGGTGGTCGCCGCGCGCGAGGCGCTCGCCGAGGCGGAGCAGGCCGTGGCCGACGCCGAGGCCGTGCTCGGCGACGCCGAGGGCGAGCTGGCCGGCCACCAGAAGGTGGTCGCCGCGTACGCGTCGGCCGTCTACCGGGACGGCGGCGCGCTGACCCCGCTGACCCTGCTGCTCACCGGAGGGGATCCCGGTGACGTGCTCGCCGCTCTGGGGTTCCTCGAGGTCGTCGACCGCCACGCGGCCGAGGTGATCGGTGCGGCCGAGAAGCACCGGCAGGCCGCCCTGGAGCAGCAGCGGCAGGCCGGGGCAGCGCTGGAGCAGGCCAGGGCCCGCGCCGCCGAGGTCGGCTCCCGGGTGGCGGAGCTGGAGGCGGCGGCGTCCGCCGTGACCGACGAGCTCGACAAGGCGCTCGGCGCCGTCGACCGCCAGCTGGCCGCGCTCCAGAAGGAGCAGGTCGAGGTCAACGACCGGACCGCGGCGAGCTGGCGCTCCTACCTCGACCAGCTGACCGCGGCCGGCCTCGCCGCCGTCCCGGCCGCCGCGCTCCGGGACCCGCCCGCCGGGCTGCCGCCGGGTCTGGTCCCCGTGGGCGCGGCGGGGGTGGCGCCCAGCGCGGCGCCGCGCAGCTGCCCGGGCAACCCGCCTCGCTGCTGGTGCTGCCCGCCGAGACGCTGGGCGCGGTCACGGCGGCGATGGAGGCCCTCGGACTGCCGTACGCGCCGGGCACGGCCGGTCCGGAGTCGTGGGACTGCGGCTCGCTGGTGCAGTCGGTCTACGGGCGGGCGGGGGTGGCGCTCCCGGGGGACCAGGCGGGGCTGTTCGCCGTCACCACCCCTGTCGCGCCCGCCGACGTGCTCCCCGGCGACCTGGTGTTCCTGGGGACGCCGGAGGCGGGCCTGGGACACGTGGGCATCGCGCTCGACCCGCGCACCATGCTCGCGGCCGACGCCCGGGCCGGCGCGGTCGTGGTGCGCACGCTGCCTTCCGACCAGGTGATCGGCGTGGGCCGGCCGAGCCTGGACGGGCGCGCGCCGGTCGACGTGCCCGGCCCGGGTGAGGGCGTGCTCCGCATGGAGTGCGGCAACACCGTCTACCCGCCCAGCTACGACGGGGCGCGGCAGTGGGGCGGCTACCCCAACGGGCTCATCCCGCCCAGCGCCATGTGCCCCCTCGGCGTGGGCGGCCACTCGCTGCGGTGCGACGCCGCCGCGGCCTACCGGGCGATGTCGGCGGCGTACGCCGCGGCGTTCGGCGGCCCGATCTGCATCACCGACTCCTACCGGACCTACGCCGCCCAGGTGAAGCTGTACGGCGAGAAGCCGGCCCTGGCCGCAGTCCCGGGGACCAGCAACCACGGCTGGGGGCTGGCCGTGGACCTGTGCGGCGGCATCCAGAACTTCGGGACGCCGCAGTACGCCTGGATGGTCGCCAACGCCGGCCGCTTCGGCTTCCTGCACCCGACGTGGGCCGACCCCGGCAACGGGCGCGAGGAGCCCTGGCACTGGGAGTACGCCGGGAGCTGATCTCCCCGGACGGAATTGTCGGTGGCCGCTCCTACCGTGCGGATGACTCACGGAGGAGAGACATGCTCATCGACTGCGACACCTGCACCGTCCGGGGAACCGGCTGCACCGACTGCGTCGTCACCGTGCTGCTGGGCGCCCCGCCCGGATGGCAGTCCGTCGACCCGGTGGTCGTCCAGCTGCCCGGTCGTCCGCGCACGCCCGCACCGCAGCCGGTGACGGCCGAGGACGTCGTCGTGCCACCGCCCGGCGTGGTCGTCGAGTTCGACGACGTCGAGCGCCGCGCGGTGCGCGCCCTGGCCGAGGGTGGCCTCGTCCCACCCCTGCGGCACCGCGGCGCTCCAGCCCCGGACGACGATGCGGGGAGCTCGTCGGGCCGTCGGACCGGGTGAGACGTATCTGACGTTCCGGCTGCGGAGGGTGCTTATATCCCTACACAGCGCCGATGTTCGGCAGGCGCGCGGGTCGGATAGCGATCCTCGTCACAGTGTGACCATCTGTTTGCGTTTGTCACGCCAACATCACGAACGTAGGGTCGTCGCCGTCCGACCGGGTGGTCGTCATCCGCAGAGGGGTGGCCTCGGCCGGGCACCGCCGAATCGCCGTACGACGTCCACCGGGCGTCCGAGGTGAACCGGGGACCCACCGCAGTTCTGGGGTGAGTTCCCCTGCAGGGCCGGCTCGCCGGTGTGCAGGGGATAGGGCCAAGTCTTCCCAGCCCGAACCCGTCAGCTAACTCGGTAGGCGGTGACAGAGGAAGAAACGGAGAGCCGCCCACGTGGCGACCCCTCACGCCCTACCCACGCCTGCCCTCGATCCGTTCCGCCCCGCTCCCGGCCCTGTGCGCCGGGTGGGCCGACTGCGCTCCGGTCTCCTCATCGGAGCCGCGACCGCGATGACCTTCACGGTCCTGCCGGGCACCGCGACCGCCGAGCCCGGCAACGCGACCACCGCCGCCGAGGCGGCCCAGCAGGTCGCCCGGGCCAGTCACGAGCTCGAGGTCGTCAGCGAGCAGCTCAACGAGGCGAAGGTCGAGCTCGAGCGCCAGCGCGCCGCGGTCGACCTGGCCGAGCTGGCCGCCCTCGACGCACAGCAGCAGCGCGCCGCTCTCGACGGCCGCATCCGCCAGCTGGCCCGTACCGCCTACACCAGCGGTGGCAACCAGCTGACCCAGCTCGACGTGCTGCTCACCAGCGACTCCGCCGACCAGCTCGTCTCCCAGCTGGGGACGCTCGACGCGATCGCGGGGCGGACCAACGCCGCCGTCAGCGAGGTCGCCGACGCGACCGAGCGGGCGGAGGAGACCCGCACCGAGGCGCGGGAGGCCCGCGAGCAGGCCGAGCGCAGCGTCCGCGACATCGAGGACCAGCAGAAGAACCTCGAAGCCCGGATCGCCGACTACCAGCGGCAGTTCGAGGCCCTGGACGCCGCACAGCGGGCCGTCGTCGAGCGGGCGCACGGCGACTCCCAGCCGGTCCGCGCCTCGCGCAGCGCCGAGCGGACCGCGCCGGCGCCCAGCGGTGTGGCCGCGACCAGCGGTGCCGCCCAGGTCGCGGTCGACACCGCGCTGGCCCAGGTGGGCGACCGCTACGTCTGGGGCGCCAGCGGGCCGGACGCCTTCGACTGCTCGGGGCTGACCTCGTTCGCCTACCGCGCCGCCGGCGTCTCGCTGCCGCACTCCAGCCGCAGCCAGTCGCAGATGGGCCGCCCGGTCTCCCGCGGCGAGCTCCAGCCCGGGGACCTGGTGTTCTTCTACAGCCCGGTCAGCCACGTCGGCATGTACATCGGCAACGGCCAGATGGTGCACGCCTCGACCTCCAGCCAGCCGGTCAAGGTGGCCAGCGTCGACTCGATGGGCAGCTACAACAGCGCCCGCCGCATCGTCGGCTGACACGGGTCCCTCGCAGGACTCCGCAGAGCACGTCGCGGGCCGGTGACCTCCTCCGGGAGGCGCCGGCCCGCGTCGTTCCCGCGGAGCGGGCGCCCGCCCTCGGCCTAGGATCGCCGGAGTGGGTCGTGCTCGCGGCCCACGGCCAGCGCGGCACGATCCGGCCGTCCGCCGTTACCGAGGAGGTCGGATGACCGGCCGTCGCGCGGCGCTGGTGAGCGCGGTCGTCCTCCTCGCCGGCTTCGCCGTGGTCGTCGCCGTCGGCACTCCGTGGCAGGTGCTGCCCGACCCGGGTGGGGCCGCGGTGGATCCGACGGCCGGGCTCACCGCGCGGCAGGTCGACCGCGCGGAGGCGTTCGCCGCCGCGATCCGGCCCGCGTCCCTGGCCTCCCTGCTGCTGGGTCTGGCCGTCTCGGCGCTGCTCGGCCTGACCCGTCTCGGCGCCCGTCTCGTGCAGGCCCTCCCCACGCCGGGGACGGGGCGCTGGGCCTGGCAGGTGCTGCTCGGTGTCTTCGCTCTCGCGGTCGTCGGGCGACTGGTGACCCTGCCCCTGTCGGCCTACGGCGAGGTCGTGCGGCACCGCTACGGCCTGTCCACCCGCGGCTGGGGCCTGTGGCTGCGCGACGTGGTGGTGTCGACGGCGATCGACGCCGCCCTCACCGCGCTCACCCTGCTGCTGCTGGTCTGGCTGGCCCGCCGCGCCTCGCGCGTCTGGTGGGCCCTCGCGGCGGCGGGCGCCGCGGTCCTCGTCGTCGTGGGCTCGTTCCTGTGGCCGGTCCTGATGGAGCCGGCGTTCAACCGCTTCGAGTCGATGCCCGCGAGCTCGCTGCGCAGCGACCTGCTGGCGCTGGCCGAGGAGAACGGCACCCCGGTCCAGGACGTGCTGGTCTCCGACGCCTCCCGCCGGACCACCGCGCTCAACGCGTACGTGTCGGGCTTCGGCTCCACCCGTCGGATCGTCGTCTACGACACCGTGCTGGAGCGGCTGCCCGACGACCAGATCGCGTCGATCGTCGCGCACGAGCTCGGCCACGTCGCCACCGACGACGTCCTCACCGGCACGCTCCTCGGGGCCCTGGGCGGAGCGGGGGGAGTCGCCCTGCTCGGCTGGGTGCTCGGCTCGCCGCGGCTGCTGCGCCGCGCCGGGGCCGACGGGCCGGCCGACGCCCGCGTGGTGCCCCTGGTGCTGTTCCTCGTCGCGGTCGGCACGCTGGTGGCCACTCCCGTCCAGAACCTGGTGTCGCGCCAGGTCGAGACGCGGGCCGACGTCCACGCGCTCGACCTGACCGGCGACCCGGACGCGTTCATCGCCATGCAGCGGAGCCTGGCGGGCAGCAACCTGTCCGACCCCGATCCGCCGGCGGCCTGGCACTGGCTCTTCGGCTCGCACCCGACCACGGCCGAGCGGGTCGCGCTGGCGCAGAGCTGGTCACGGGGGGAGCGTCAGCCGTGAGCCGCACCCTCGTCGTCACCAACGACTTCCCGCCACGCCAGGGCGGCATCCAGACCTTCGTCGCCGCCCTCCTCGACCGACGTCCACCCGGCTCGCTGGTGGTGCTCGCCTCCGACCACCCCGGCTCCGCCGAGCACGACGCCGCTCTGCCCTATCCGGTGGTCCGCCGGCCCACGGGGATGCTGCTCCCCACCCGGGCCACCGCGCGCGCGGCGGTGGAGCTCGCACGCCGGTACGGCTGTGACACCGCGGTCTTCGGCGCCGCGGCGCCGTTGGGACTGCTCGCCCCGGCTCTGAGAGAGGCGGGCGTGGGACACCAGATCGGGATCACCCACGGCCACGAGACCGGTTGGGTGGCGCTGCCGGGCAGCCGGCAGGTGATGCAGCGCATCGCGAGCGGCCTGGACGTGCTCACCTACATCACCGAGTACACCCGGAACCGGCTCGCGCCGGCGCTGGCCGGACGCACCCGGCTCGCCCAGCTCTCGCCGGGGGTCGACGTCGACCGGTTCACGCCGGACGCCGACGGCGCCGCGATCCGCCGGCGACACGGCCTGGGGGAGGCGCCGCTGGTCGTCTGCGTCTCGCGGCTGGTGGCCCGGAAGGGTCAGGACGTGCTCGTCGCGGCGTGGCCGCAGGTGCTGGCCCGGCATCCCTCGGCCCGGCTGCTGCTGGTGGGCGGCGGTCCCGACGAGGCGGCGCTGCGGCGGGCGGTCGCCCGCCGGGGTCTGGAGCGTTCGGTCGTGCTCACCGGCGCCGTGGACGCCGCCGAGCTCCCGGCGCACTACGCGGCGGGTGACGTCTTCGCGATGCCGTGCCGCACCCGGCGCGCCGGCCTGGACGTCGAAGGCCTCGGCATGGTCTTCCTCGAGGCCGCCGCCTCCGGACGGCCGGTCGTGGCCGGCACGTCGGGCGGGGCGCCCGAGGCGGTGCAGGAGGGCGTCACCGGACACGTCGTCGACCCGCGGTCGCCGGCCGCCGTGGCGACGACGCTCGCGGGCCTGCTGGACGACCCGGCGCGGGCACGGGCGATGGGCGCGGCCGGACGGCGCTGGGTCGAGCAGCGCTGGTCGTGGGACACGATCGCCGGAACGTTCGCGCAGCTGCTCGAGCCGTAGACGGACCGAGGCCCGCCCCGCGGGTGCGGGACGGGCCTCGGGACAGCGGGGGTCAGCGCGCGTAGAGCGCCTCGACCTCGTCGCCGAACTCCTTCATGACCACGTTGCGCTTGAGCTTGAGGCTCGGCGTCAGCATCCCGTTGTCCTCGGTGAAGTCGGTGCCGAGGATCTGGAACTTCTTGATCGCCTCGGCCTGCGACACGGCCTTGTTGGCGTCCTTCACCGCGGCGTCGATCTCGGCCTTCAGGTCGGCGTCCTCGCGCACCTGCTCGATCGTCTGATCGGCGGGCTTGCCCTTGGACTCCAGCCACTGCGGCAGCGCCTCCTCGTCGAGGGTGATCAACGCGGCGATGAAGGGGCGCTGGTCGCCGACGACGATGCACTGGCTGACCAGCCGGTGCGCGCGGAGCCGGTCCTCGAGGACGGCGGGAGCGACGTTCTTGCCGCCCGCCGTCACCAGGATCTCCTTCTTGCGGCCGGTGATCTTGAGGAAGCCGTCGCTGTCGAGCTCGCCGAGGTCGCCGGTGTGGAAGAAGCCCTCGGAGTCGATGGCCTCCTTCGTCGCGTCCTCGTTGTTCCAGTAGCCGCGCATGACGATGCCGCCCTTGATGAGCACCTCGCCGTCGTCGGCGATCCGGAACGTCACGCCGGGCAGCGGCTGACCGACAGTGCCGATGCGGAGCGCCTCGTCGTGGTTGACCGACGCGGCGGCGGTGGTCTCGGTCAGGCCGTAGCCCTCGAAGACGGTGACGCCGATGCCGCGGAAGAAGTGTCCGAGCCGCTCGCCCAGCGGGGCGCCACCGGAGATCGCACCGAGGCAGCGACCACCGAGGGCGGCGCGGAGCTTGCCGTAGACCAGCTTGTCGAACAGGGCCCGCTGGGCGCGCAGTCCCATACCGGGGCCGCCGGTGTCCTGGGCGCGCGACCAGTCGATGGCCACCTGGGCGGCCTTGTCGAAGATCTTGGCCTTGCCGTCGGCCTCCGCCTTGCCCCGGGCGGAGTTGTAGACCTTCTCGAACACGCGGGGTACGGCGAGCACGAACGTCGGCTTGAACTCGCCGAGGTCGTCGAGCAGGTTCGAGACGTCGGGGGTGTGGCCGATGACCGTGCGGTTGTAGACCGCGCCGACCTGCAGGACGCGCGCCAGGACGTGCGCCAGCGGGATGAACAGCAGCAGCGAACCCTGCACGCTCATGAAGCGGTCGAGCAGCGTGATGCCGTTCTCGATCTCGAACAGGAAGTTGCCGTGGGTGAGCTCGCAGCCCTTCGGCCGGCCCGTGGTGCCGCTGGTGTAGATCAGCGTGGCCAGGCTGTCGGCGTCGAGCGTGGCCCGGCGCGCCTCCAACTCGGAGTCCGGGACGTCCTTGCCGGCCTGCGTCAGCGTGCCGACGGCGTCGTCGTCGATGACGTGGACGGACGTCAGGTCGGGCGCCTGGCCGCGGACGGACTCGACGGCCGTCGCGTGCTCCGGGCTCTCGACGACGATCGCGGTGGCCCCGGAGTCCGACAGGATCCACGCGACCTGGTCGGCGCTGGAGGTCTCGTAGATCGGGACGACGACGGCGCCGGCGGTCCAGATCGCGAAGTCGAAGACCGTCCACTCGTAACGGGTCTTCGCCTGGAGGGCGACGCGGTCACCGGCGGCGACACCGGAGGCGATGAGCCCCTTGGCGACCCCGCGGACCTCCTCGCCGAACTGCTTCCAGGTGACGTCACGCCACTGGCCGTTCACCCGCCGCCGCAGGCCCGTCTCGTCGCCGTGTTCGGCGACGTTCAGGGCGAGCATGTCGGTGAGAGCCGCATCGGGCCGCACCTCGGTGGTCACAGGAACGCTGAACTCGCGCACGCCTGGTCCTCTCCTCCTCGTACCGCCGGCCGGCTCCGTCGCCTGCCGCTCCCGGTCGGGGACGTCCTGGTCAACCTACCGGTCCACACGTACCGGTGAGTAACGGAACGGGTGATGACCGGGGTCGGCGGCGGTCGGGAACCGTTAGCCTGCTGCCCATGGCCGACCAGTCCACGCAGTCGATCGTCGTCGAGGCCCCCGCGGCCGACGTCATGGCGGTCATCGCCGATTTCCCCGCCTACCCCCAGTGGGTGGCCGCCGCCAAGACGGTCGAGGTGCTGGAGGAGGGGCCGGACGGGCGGGCCCGCCGGGTGCACTTCGTGCTGGACGCCGGCGCGGTCAAGGACGACTACGTCCTCGACTACACCTGGGACGGCGACCGCAAGGTGCAGTGGCGGCTCGTCAAGGGCCAGATGCAGAAGCGCAACGACGGGTCCTACACGCTCGTCGAGAACGGTGGCCGGACCGAGGTCACCTACTCGATCACCATCGACCTCTCGATCCCGATGCTCGGGATGATCAAGCGCAAGGCCGAGAAGGTCATCCTCGACACGGCTCTCAAGGAGCTCAAGAAGCGCGTCGAGGGCTGACGGGGCGTGCACACCCTCGTCCTGGCCGGTCCCGGCGGGGCCGGTTCCTCGACGCTGGCCGCCGCCGCAGCGGTCCGCGCGGCCGGCACCGGGCGGTCGGTCCTCCTGCTGACCCGCCAGGCCCTGCCCGTGCCGGGTCTCGACGGGGTGGCCGGTCTCGAGGTGCGCACCGTGGAGGCGCGCCCGGAGGTCGAGCGGTTCTGGAGCGCCGCCGTCGCACCGGCCGCCGCGTCCCTGCCCCAGGTCACCCTGCCTCCGTCCTCCTCGGTCGCCCCGGTCCCGGGCGCGAGCGAGCTGGCGCTGCTCGCCGAGCTCGCCGGTGCCCGGGCCGACCTCGTCGTCGTGGACGCGGGTCCTCCCTCCGCGGCCGCTGCCCTCGTCGCCCTCCCCGACACGCTCCGCTGGTGGCTGGACCGGCTGCTGCCACCCGGTGTGCGGGCCCTGGGCGCGATCCGGGCGGCGGCGGTGGGCTCGGGAGCCGCCCGGCGCGGTCCGGTCGACGTCGCCCTGGCCGCCCTCCCCGGGATCGAGGACCTGCTGGCCGCCGACCGCCTGACCGACGGCGCCGGCACCGTGGTGTGCCTGGCCGCCGTCCCCCGGGCGGGGACGTCGGCGGTGCTGCGGGGTCTGGCCACGGAGCTGGGCGTGCACGGCCGGAGCGTCGGGGCGGTCCTGGCCCGCGTGCTGCCGGACGAAGGGCCGGGGGAGTGGTGGCGCCGGCGGCTCGAGGAGCAGACAGCGGAGCTGGCCGGGCTCGCGGAGCTCGCGCCGGTGCACCGGATCCCGGAGTCGGCCACCGCGCCCGAGGACGTCGCTGCGCTCGCCGCGCTGCTGGACGGCGTCGACCTGCCCGTCGCCGGTGGGCTCGCCGCGCCCACGACGGCGCGAGCGGAGGACGCGTGGCTGCTGACCGTGCCGCTGCCCTTCGCCGAGCGCGGCGCGGTCGACCTGACCCGCTGGGAGGACGACCTGGTGGTCACCGCCGCCGGTGCCCGCCGCTCGCTGCGACTGGACCCCCTGCTGCGCCGCTGCGAGGTGACCGGAGGCCGCATGGTCGACTCCGGTGGTCCGGACGCCCGCCTCGAGGTCACCTTCCGACCCGATCCACAGCACTGGCCGGCCGATCTGCTGGCCGCGGTGAGGAGAAGCCCATGACCGCCGGTGCCGACTGGATGGACTCCGCTCGCAAGCTGCTCGACGCGCTGCGCCCGCCCGTGGAGGCCGCTCCCACCGACACCCGCTCGGCCGGCGCTCCTCCGGCCGGGCCCGCGGGGGCGCCGGGACAGGACACCCACGAGGCCGACTGTCGCTGGTGCCCCGTCTGCCAGGCCGCGGCGGTGCTGCGCGGGGAGCGGCCGGAGGTGACCGCCGCGCTGGCCGATGTGCTCGCCACGACGGCCACCGTGCTGCGCGACCTCGCCGGCGAACCGGACCCGGCGGGCCCTCCGCCGGCGGACGCCGCGCCCGAGGACGCCGAGACCCCGGACGGCGGCCCCGAGCCGGGGCCGGTGCAGCGGATCGACATCGCGTGAGCGCTCCGGAGCCCGGTGCCCTCGCGGCCCTGGGCATCGACATCGGTGGCACCAAGGTCGCCGGGGGAGTGGTGGCGCCCGACGGCACGGTGCTGGCCACCGCGCGGCGGGCGACACCCGGGGCGTCGGTCGCCGACACCGAGGACGCGATCGTCGCCGTCGCCGAGGAGCTGGCCGCCGGTCACCCCGGCGAGCTGGTGGGCGCCGGGATCGGCGCGGCCGGCTGGTTCGACCGCACAGGTGACACGGTGCTGTTCAGCCCGCACCTGGCCTGGCGGCACTCGTCGCTGCGCAAGGACCTCTCCGCCCGCATGCAGCGGCCGCTCTGGGTCGGCAACGACGCCGACGCCGCCGCGTGGGCCGAGTACCGCTACGGCGCCGCCCGGGGCGCGGACCTGGCCCTGATGATCACCCTGGGCACCGGCATCGGGGGTGGCATCGTCATGGACGGCCGGCTCCGGCGCGGGGCGCACGGGGTGGCGGGGGAGTGGGGCCACATGCGCGTGGTCCCCGACGGCCGCCTGTGCGCCTGCGGGAACCGCGGCTGCTGGGAGCAGTACGCCAGCGGGACGGCCCTGGGGCAGACCGCCCGCGAGGTCGCCGCCACGTCGCCGGCTGCCGCAGGGCTGCTGCTGGAGCGGGTGGACGGCGATGCGTCGCGGCTCACCGGTGAGGACGTCGCGCGTGCCGCGTACGACGGCGACCCGCTGGCCCTGGAGCTGGTCACCGACGTCGGGGTGTGGCTGGGGCAGGGGATCGCCGACCTCGCCGCCGTGCTCGACCCCGAGGTCGTCGTCATCGGGGGAGGCGTCAGCGTGCTCGGCGAGATGGTCCTCGGCCCGGCGCGCGACCGGCTCGAGCGCGCGCTGCCCGGGCGCGGTTTCCGTCCCGGCCCGCGGATCGTCGCCGCCGAACTGGGTGCTCAGGCGGGCATGGTCGGCGCGGCCGATCTCGTCCGTCATGACATCGTCGCCCTCCGGGCGACACCGCGGCCAGGAGCCGTCCCCCCGTTGCGTTGAGCCCCTTCGTCGCCGCTGCGCGGAGCCCTCCGGGCCCCACTCGCGACGACACCCCTCACACCACCGCGCCGTCGTCCCCGTCGTGGTCCGAGGCGTCCCGCATCCGGGAGACCAGCATCGCCGCCCCACCCGCGATCGCCGCCACCCCGAGCATCAACCCCAGGTCCGCGGAGAGCCCCAGGACCCCGGGTGCACCCACCAGCACCAGCCCGGCCACGATCAGCAGCACCGCGTAGAGCGAGGCGGGCGACGGGAGAGGGACCGGGGGAGGGGCGGGCGGCTCGTAGTGCTCGTCGGGCAGGTCGAGCACCGACACCTCGTGGGGCGCCGGCGGAGGGGCGTCGGACGGCTGCTCGTCCACGGGAGCGGAGCCGTGCTCGGCCTGGTAGGCGGCGACGATCCGCGACCACTCGGCGTCCTCGTCGAGGTCCGAGCGCACCGGGGCCGGCTCGTCGGCCGGGTGCTCGTCGGCCGGGTGCTCGTCGGCCGGGTGGTCGTCGCCGTGGCGCTCCACGAGCGCCCGCGCCTCGGACTGCCGGCTGCGGTCGACGAAGAGCCGGTCCGACGGCGGGCTGGGGAGGGACAGCTCGCGCGTGTAGGGCCCGATGTCGGCCGATGGCGTCAGGTAGGCGGCGATCCCGGCGGCCTCCAGGACGTCGAGCAGGTGCTCGCCCACGCGCGGGTCGACGTCGCGCAACGGGCTCCAGGACGTGGCGTCCAGGCCGTTGTCCCGCCGTCCCCGGCTGCCCGTCACGGCGCCGTCGTCCCCGATGCCGCCGCGGGCGTGCGCTCCCGGATCCACGCCACGGAACGCTCGTGGATTAGCGGGGCGTCGTTGTCCAGCGTGGCGACGTGGTAGCTGTCGCCCAGGACGATCTCGGTGGTGTCGGCGCTGGCGACCGACGCGAGGAGCACCTCGCTGTTGACGGGCTCCACCACGTGGTCCTCGATGCTGTGGAACACGATGACCGGGGCGGTCACCCGCTGCAGGTCCGCGCGGGTGAGGGCCCACAACCGGCGCAGCTGCATCATCGCCCGGGTCGGCAGCTTGGGATAGGCCAGCTCGGTGACGCCGGGCTTCTTGATGTCGCTGGCGATCGGCGCCCAGCTCGGGGTGAGCCGCGCGATCAGCGGCAGCAGCTTGGCGTCCAGCCGCCGGGTGAACAGGGCCGGGTTGACCAGCAGCAGGCCCGCGACGTCACCCGGCCGGACCTCGGCCAGCCGGGTGGCCAGCGTGCCGCCCATCGACAGCCCGGCGACGAACACGCGGTCGCAGGTGGCCGACAGCTCGTCGAACGCCGCCTCGACCGCCGCCGTCCACTGCCCGTGGGTGCTGGTGTTGCAGTCCTCCCAGCGGGTGCCGTGGCCGGGCAGGAGCGGGCAGCGGACGGTGAATCCCTCGGCGGCCAGGTGCTCGCCCCACGGCCGCATGCTCATCGGGGTGCCGGTGAAGCCGTGGACGAGCAGCACGCCGGTGCGCCCGGTCTCGCCCCGTCCGTCGAAGGCGAAGGGCTCGGCGCCGGGCATCACCTCGGGTGTGGGCGCGGTCGATCCGGGCACGGGCGTCTCCTGGCGGTGCGGCGGCGGGGCCTCGGACGTGCGAGTGATCCCCCGCACGTGGACGGCCGATTGTCCTACAGGCCCCCTGCTCCCTAGTCTGGCAGTCCGCGAAGGAGGCGAGTTGTTCTACTGGTTCCTCAAGTTCGTCGCCATCGGTCCCGTGGTGCGGCTCGTCAACCGCCCGCGCGCCGAGGGCACCGAGAACGTGCCGGCCACCGGTGCCGCCATCCTGGCGAGCAACCACCTGTCCGCGGCGGACTGGATCTTCATGCCGCTGGTGATCCGGCGCCGCGTCACCTTCCTCGCGAAGTCCGAGTACTTCACCGGCACGGGCGTCAAGGGGTTCCTGCAGCGGGGGTTCTTCTCCGGCGCCGGCCAGGTGCCCATCGACCGCACCAGCGCCTCGGCGGCCGAGGACGCGATCCAGACCGGGCTGCGCATCCTGCGCTCGGGCAAGCTCCTGGGCATCTACCCGGAGGGCACGCGCTCCCCTGACGGCCGGCTCTTCCGCGGGAAGATCGGGGTCGCCCGCATGGCGCTGGAGACCGGGGTGCCGGTCGTCCCGGTGGCGATGTGCTACTCGACCGTGAAGCTGCCCTTCGGCAAGAAGCTGATGCGCGTCAAGGTGCGCTTCGGCGAGCCGCTGGACTTCACCCGCTACGAGGGCCTGGCAGGTGACCGGTTCGTGGAGCGGTCGATCACCGACGAGATCATGTACGAGATCATGACCCTGTCGGGGCAGGAGTACGTCGACGTCTACGGCGCGACGGTGAAGAAGTCGATGACGGCGGGCTCCAGCGCCGTCGACGCCGTCGCCACCCTCCAGCCACCGGCGCACGAGGCCGCCGACCGCGCGCCCACCTCGCTCGCCGGCTGAAGAAGGACCCCCTCCTCCCCACCCCTCGCAGGCTCGGGGCGGTGCCCTGGAGGGGGCCTCAACGGGGCAAGGCGCGGCCGTCGGGGAGCGTGCGGCCGCTCAGGAGAGCGACCAGCGCCCCGCTGTCCGCGCGCACGGTCGTGCCGTTCCCTCGGCTCCAGCCGGTGTCGTCGGCCTCGAGGCGGACGTCGGTCAGGTCGATCCCGAAGAACCCGCCCTCCGCGGCGGCGAGCTGGTCGAGGACGGCGGTCAGGGCCTCGGCGGGTGCGACGGCCGGTGCGCCGAGCGGCACGGTCACGTCCAGCGAGTGGATGACGGCGTGGCTCAGGGCGCCGGCCGCGCCACCGCCGGGCGGCTGCCACGCGTGCAGCTGCGGCGAGCGCAGCTGGGCCACGAGCTCGTCGGTCGGCAACGACGCGTCGCGGGCGGCCACCGTGTCGGAGAGCCGGTCGAAGTCGCCTCCCGCAGCGGCCATCTCCGCCCCGAACGTCGCGGGCGTCATCCGCACCGGCATCGTCACGTGCGCCACCACATGGCGTACCTGCCACCCCGCGCACAGCGAGGCGGCGTCCCAGGTGCCTGCGGGCGCGGACCCCAGCAGATCGGCGAGGCCCTCGTAGGTCCGCGCCACCCACGCCTGGAGGTCGCTCGTGTCTCCGTCGTCCCTGGTCCCGGTCACAGCAGGTGGACCGGCGCCGGCGCCGGAACTCATCGGGTCGTGAGGCGGGCCAGCACGTCGCGCAGCAGGGCCAGCAGCTCCGGCCGGGTCATCGTGGGCTCGGCCGCCCACTGACCCACCAGCTCCTCGGCGAAGGCGAGCCAGGCGAGCACCAGCTGGCGGCGCAGGGCGTCGTCGGGCAGACCCAGGGTGGTCAGCGCGACCTCGACCAGCCGGTCGCGCGTCTCCTGGTAGACCTCGGCCACCCACGGGTCGCCGCCGGCTGCGCCGCGGACGAAGGCGAGGTGCGTCTCCCGGAAGGTCTCCACCCAGCCCACGTAGCGGTCGAGCATCCCCTCGACCTGCTCCTCCGGCGGGGTGCCGGGGGAGGGCATGAGGTGCTCCCACATCAGGTCCGCGGCGGCGCGGGTGACGGCGGTGTAGTACTCGCGCTTGTTCGCGAAGTAGTGGAACAGCAGGCTCCGGCTGATCCCGGCCTGCCGGGCCACCTCGTCGATGGTCAGCTCCTGCACCGGCGTGGTGGGCAGGAGCTCCAGGCCGATCTGCACCAGCTGGGCCCGCCGGTCGCCGGCCGTGCGGCGCAGCCGGGGGTGCTCGGGCCGCGAGGACGCCGTCATGGACGTGCGGTCACGCGGCCGCCCGCTCGGCGGTCGCGGCGGCCAGGAGGCGTCCGATCGCGTCGGCCGCCAGCTGTGGGCGCTCCTGCATCAGCATGTGCCCGGTCCGCTCGGCCACGTGCAGCTCGGCGTGGGGCAGGGCCTCGGCCATCGACCGGCTGTGCCGCAGCGGGGTCAGCTTGTCGCTGTCACCGACCAGGATCTCGACCGGCACGTCGGCGAGCGCCTTGAGCTCCTCGCGCTTGTCGTGCTCGCCGAGGGCCGGGTAGAACGCCGCGAAGGCCCGCACCGTGGAGGCGTGCATGATCTCCGCTCCCGCGACGACCATCTCGTCGGTCGCGTCGGCGCCGTAGAGCAGCTCGCGGACCAGCTTGCGGTGCCGGGGGTGCGACGGCGGGAGCAGCTGGCGGAGCCGCTCGATGGCACGGGCGCCGCCGATCGCCGCGGTGATCATGCCGGGGGCGAGCTTCAGCTGCAGCCGCTCGACCAGCTTCTCGCCGGCGGGGGCGAGGTCGCCGGCCGACGTCGCCACCAGGGCAACCCCGCGCACGCGATCGCCGAACAGCTCCGGCCGGGCCGCGGCCAGGCACATGATCGTCATGCCGCCCATCGAGTGCCCGCCGAGGACGACGGGACCGCTCGGGGCGAGCTGGTCCAGCAGGGTGCCGAGGTCGGCGCCGAGCTGGTCGATGGAGAGGTCCGCGACGTCGTCGGCGTACCGCCCCCACGTCGAGCGGCCGTGCCCGCGCTGGTCGTAGCGGATGAGCCGGAGCTCGCCGGCCTCCACGCGCGGGGTGAGCAGCTCGGCGACGTCGTCCCAGGAGGCCTGGGCCAGCGTCCAGCCGTGGGCGAGGACGAGGGTCACGGGCGCGTCGTCGGACCCGTCGACGACGGCGTGGATCAACGCGTCGTCCGGCGTCCGGACCGCCGCGACCCGCCTGAGGACGGTGCTCATGCCGCCACCTCCGGGGTGCTCGCCGGCGCGCCGGCCGGGATGCCCACGTAGTTCTCCCGGTCGAGCTTCCTGGTCAGCTTGCGGAACCGGAAGGTGAAGTCCGGCCACAGCGTGGTGTTGTGGCCGTGCTTGTCCAGGTACCAGCTGGCGCAGCCACCGCCCAGCCAGACGGTGCCCTGGGACTTCTCCGCGATCAGCGCGCGGTAGGCCTCCTGCGCCTCGCGGGTGGTCTCCAGGACCTCCAGGGCCTCGGCGTCCATCGTCTGCAGGGCGTCGTCGACGTAGTTCACCTGCGACTCGATCATGTAGACCATCGACGTGTGGCCGACGCCGACGTTCGGCCCGACCAGCAGGAACAGGTTGGGGAAGCCGGCGACGGTGGCGCTGCGGTTGCTGACCATGCCGTCCTCCCACACCTCGGCGAGGCTGCGGCCGTCGCGGCCGCGGATCTTCTCGGCGATCGGCAGGTCGGTCACGTGGAAGCCGGTGGCCAGCACGATGGTGTCGGTGGGCCGCTCGACGCCGTCCCTGCTGACGATCGAGTGCGGCCGCACCTCGGCTATGCCGGCGGTGACCAGCTCGGCGTTGGGTGCCGCCACGGCCGGGAAGTAGTCGTTGCTGATCAGGATGCGCTTGCAGCCGATGGTGTAGTCCGGCGTCAGGGCCTTGCGGAGCTTCGGGTCCCGGACCTGGCGCTCCAGGTGGGCCTTGGCCAGCTTCCCGACCGGCTTGAGGAAGCGCCGGTTCTTCGCCATGCCGATGACCAGGAACTCGCGGAAGAGGTAGAGCAGGCCGCGGATGGCCTTCTGGAGGCCGGGGATCGACCGGTAGAGCCGCTGCATCAACGGCTTCACCGGATGGTCGGTGCGCGGCACGACCCACGCCGGCGTGCGCTGGTAGACGGCGATGCTCTCCACGATCGGCTGGATGGCCGGCACGACCTGGATGGCGGAGGCGCCGGTGCCGATGACCGCGACCTTCTCGCCGGCGAGGTCGTGCGAGGAGTCCCACCGGGCCGAGTGCATGACCGTGCCGGCGAAGGTGTCCAGACCCGGGATGGCCGGATACGTCGGATCGGCGAGCGCGCCCGCGGCCGACACCAGGACCTGGGCCCGGAACTCGCCGGCCGCGGTGGAGACCAGCCAGCGCCGGGCGTCGTCATCCCACCGCGCGGCGGTGACCTCGGCGCCGAAGACGCAGTGCCGGCGGACGTCGAACCGGTCCGCGACCCGCTGCAGGTAGGCCTGGATCTCCGGCTGCTCCGAGTAGGAGCGGCCCCAGCCGGGGTTCAGCGCGAAGGAGAACGAGTAGAGGTTGGACTGCACGTCGCACGCGGCACCGGGATAGGTGTTGTCCCGCCAGGTGCCGCCGACGTCCTGTGCCCGCTCCAGGAGGACGAAGTCGTTCTCGCCGCGCCGCTTGAGCGCGATGCCCATGCACAGGCCGGCGAACCCGGAGCCGATCACGGCGACGCGCACCTCGCGGACGCCTCCGGCTGCGGCCCGCGCGGGGGCGGGTTCTGTCTCGAGCGTGCTGGTCACCGATCGGCTCCTTCTCCTCGCCGGGGTCCCTCCGGCTTGCTGAGCAACGCTCAACAAGCTACAACGGCCGTTGAGCAATGCTCAATTCGAGAACCCGAGGAGTGCCCCATGGCGCGTCGTCCCCGTACTTCCCTGGCCGGCCGGTCGGTCCTGATCACCGGCGCGGCGCGCGGCATCGGCGCGGCGCTGGCCCGCAAGGCGGCGGCCCGCGGGGCCCGGGTGGCTCTGGTCGGGCTGGAGCCCGACGTGCTGGCCCGGGTCGCCGACGAGCTGGGCCCCGAGCACCTGTGGGTCGAGGCGGACGTCACCGACCCCGAGGCGTTGAAGGCCGCCGTCCAGCGGAGCGTCGACACGTTCGGCGGGCTGGACATCGTCGTCGCCAACGCGGGCATCGCGCCGCTGACCACCGTGATGACGTCGTCCGCGCACGCCCTGGCGCGCACCATCGAGGTCAACCTGACCGGCACCATGCTCACCGCCCACGCCGCCCTGCCGGAGATCGCCAAGCGGCGGGGCCACGTGCTGCTGATCAGCTCGGCCGGGGCGTTCACCGTGCTGCCCGGGATGAGCGCGTACTGCGCGTCCAAGGCCGGCGTCGAGCGGTTCGGCGACGTGCTGCGCCTGGAGGTGGCGCACCGCGGCGTCACGGTCGCCAGCGCGCACCCCACCTGGATCGACACCGACATGGTCCGCGACACCGAGGCCGCGCTGCCCACCTTCAAGCAGGTCCGCTCCACGCTGCCCGGCCCGCTGGGCGCCTTCACCTCGGTCGAGGCCTGCGCCGAGGCCCTGGTGGAGAACCTGGAGACCCGCGGCCGGCGGGTCTTCGTCCCGCGCTCGGTCGGCACCGTGGCCGCGCTGCGCCAGCTGGTCACCGGGGCGCTGTCGGAGAAGGTGATGATGCGGGCGGCTGCCCAGCGGGTGCCGGAGCTGGAGCGGGACATCGCCGCCCTCCAGGGCCGCGAGTTCGGCGCGAACTCGGTGGGCGACCGCTCCCAGGGCGCCGCCTGACGACGTCCGGGGGCGTCAGCGGCCGTCGACGAGGCCGTGCTCGTAGGCGTGCACGACCGCCTGCACCCGGTCGCGCAGGCCGAGCTTGGCGAGGAGGCGGGCGACGTGCGTCTTCACCGTCGTCCGGCTGACGAACAGCTCCGCGGCGATCTCGGCGTTGGTGAGCCCACGGGCCACCCGCCGCAGCACTTCCAGCTCCCGGGCGGTGAGGGCCTCGTGCGTCCCGCCGTTCCGGGCCGGCGCCGGGCGCCGCACGAACTCCTCGATCACCCGGCGGGTGACCGACGGCGCGAGCAGGGCCTCGCCCTCGGCGACGAGCCGGACGGCGGCGACGAGGTCCTCCGGCGGCGCGTCCTTGAGCAGGAAGCCACTGGCCCCGGCCCGCAGCGCACCGAAGACGTAGTCGTCCAGGTCGAACGTGGTCAGCATGAGCGCGCGGGTCGGCGCGCCCGAGGCGACGATGCGGCGCACGGCCTCGATGCCGTCCAGCCGCGGCATGCGGATGTCCATGAGCACGATGTCGGGTCGCAGTCGCTCGACCGCCGCCACGGCCGCCTCGCCGTCGCCGGCTTCCCCGACCACGTCGAGGTCCGGCTCGCCCTCGAGGATGAGCCGCAGTCCGTAGCGCATGACCGCCTGGTCGTCGGCCAGCAGGACCCGGGTGCTCACCGGGGCTCCAGGGGCAGCGTCGCCCGGACGGCGAACCCGCCGCCCGGCTCCGGCCCCACCGACAGCGAGCCCCCGAACACGGCCACGCGCTCCTGCATGCCGAGCAGCCCGTGGCCGCCGCCGGTCGCCGGCACCCCGCCGCGGCCGTCGTCCACGACCTCCACGGTCACCGAGCGGGGTGGGAAGCGCACCGCGACCCGGGCGGAGGCCGGGCCGGCGTGCTTGATCACGTTGGTCAGCGATTCCTGGACGATCCGGAAGGCGCACAGGTCGACGCCGGGACTCAGGGCCGTGGGCGGTTCGTCCATCACCAGAGCCACGGGAACACCCGCGGCCTCGGTGCTCTCCACGAGCTCGGGCATCCGCGCCAGGCCGGGTTGGGGCGCCAGGGGGACGCCCTCGGTGTCGGCACGCAGCAGGCCCAGCATGCGGCGCAGTTCGACCAGCGCCTCGCGGCCCGTGCGCTCGACGGTCCCGGCCACGCCGAGCGCCTTCTCCTGGTCGGCCGGCAGCATGCGCCGCAGCGCACCGGCCTGCATGACCATGACGCTGACCGAGTGCGCGACGACGTCGTGCAGCTCCCGGGCGATCCGGCCCCGTTCGTCGGCGACCGCGGCGGCGGCGGCCCGATCCTGCCGCTCCTCGGCCAGCCGCGCACGTGTCTGCGCCTCGACGGCGGCGGCGATCCGGGCACGGATGGCCGCCCCCGCACCCCAGAGGGCCAGACCGATGACGCCGATGAAGACGTAGTCGCCCGTGGGCACGTCCTCGAGGAGACTGCCGAGCCCGAGCAGGACGAGTCCGACGGCGAGCCCGCTGATCGCGGGGCGCAGTGGCCGGTGCGCACCGACGGAGTAGAACGCCGGGTAGAGGGCCAGCGGCACGTGCAGGCCGTCGAGGGGCAGCCCGTTCGCCTGCTGCACCAGGATCGCCCCGAGCACGACGGCGAGCACCGTGACCGGCGTCCGTCGGCGCCAGGCCAACGCAGCGGTCATGACGACGACGACCGGGTACTGCCAGGCCGGCGATCGCGGGTCGGCGAGCGCCAGTTCCACCACCGCCAGCGCGGTGAGCGCCGTGGCGATCGCCGGGTCGGCCCACCGGGGCCAGCGTTCCTCGGCGCCGCTCATGGCGCGGAACGTACCGAGCGGCGGGCCTCCCGCACATCCTCCTGCGGGACGGCGTCCGTCGTCCCCGGGAACGACGCCGGAAGGGTTCCCGGGGCCGACGACGGCAGCGCGGCGGCGCCCCACTCTCGGTGCACCGACCCACACCAGGAGGAACCGACATGAACCGCACCCGTCTCGCCCCGCTCGTCCTCGCCGGCGGGCTCGCGCTGGCGCTCGCCGCCTGCGGCGACGACGAGCCGGACACGCAGTCCGCGCCCGGGCCGGCCGCGACCTCCGCCGCGACCTCCGCCGCGGGCGGGGACGCCGACCGCTACTGCGAGCTGACCGCCGAGCTGGAGGCGATCGGCGAGGGGATCTTCGCCGACGTCCCGGAGGACGCCGGTGAGGAGGAGTACATGCGCCGGGAGCAGCAGCTCCTCGAGCAGGGCTCGGCCCAGTTCGAGGAGCTCGAGCGGGTGGCGCCCGAGGAGATCGCCGACGACGTCCCCGTGATGCTCGACGGCATCCGCGCCCGGGCCGCGACGGGGGAGGACCCGAACCAGGACGCCGCCTCCGCGGCCGAGGAGCGCGTCCTCGCGTGGGAGGAGGAGAACTGCGCCTGAGGCGTCAGTTCGTCCAGCGGCCGGCGCGGGGGAGGGCCCCACGCCAGCGCTCGTGCCGGCCGTCCTCGCGGGCGCCCGCGGTCGGCTCGAAGCGCCGGTCCAGTGCCCAGGTCTGCGCCAGCTCGTCGGTCGAGCCCCACACCCCGGTGCCGAGACCGGCGAGGAACGCCGCCCCCAGCGCCGTCGTCTCGGTCACCTGCGGGCGGCGCACGGGCACCCCGAGCTGGTCGGCCTGCAGCTGGAGCAGCAGGTCGTTCGCGCTGGCCCCGCCGTCGGCCGAGAGCTCGGGCACCTCGAGGCCGGCCTCGTCGACCATGATGTCGACGACGTCGCGCACCTCGAACGAGATCGCCTCCAGCGTGGCCCGCGCGATGTGCGCCCGGGTGGTGCCGCGGGTGATGCCGAGGATCGCGCCGCGGGCGTGCGGGTCCCAGTGCGGGGCGCCCATGCCGGTCAGGGCGGGCACGAAGACCACGTCACCCGAATCGGGCACGGTGCGGGCCAGCCCCTCGATCTCCGCGGCGGAGTCGATGAGCCCGAGGCCGTCCCGCAGCCACTGCACGGCGGCACCGGTCACGAAGATCGCGCCTTCGAGGGCGTAGACCAGGCCCTCGCCCAGGTCCCAGGCGACGGTGGTGAGCAGCCCGGCCTCGGAGCGGACCGGCGTCGACCCGGTGTTCGTCAGCACGAACGAGCCGGTGCCGTAGGTGCACTTGCTCATCCCGGGGGTGAAGCAGGCCTGCCCGAACAGCGCCGCCTGCTGGTCGCCTGCGATGCCCGCGATGGGCAGCGACCGGCCGAGGAAGGAGTCGGGGTCGGTGGTGCCGACGACGCCGGAGTTCGGCACGAGCTCCGGCAGCGCCGACCGGGGGACGTCGAACAGGTCGCACAGCTCGTCGGACCAGTCGCCCTTCTCCAGGTCGTAGAGCAGCGTGCGGCTGGCGTTGCTCGGGTCGGTGACGTGCGCGGCGCCACCGGTGAGCCGGGCGATCAGGTAGGAGTCGACCGTGCCCAGGGCGAGGACGCCGTCCCGCACGTCCGACCAGAGCCCCGGCTCGTGCTCGGCGAGCCAGGCGAACTTGGTGCCGGTGAAGTAGGGGTCCATCCGCAGCCCGGTCAGCCGGGAGACCCGCTCCTCGTCGCCCCGCAGCCGGTCGCAGATCTCCGTGGTGCGGCGGTCCTGCCAGACGATGGCGGGACGGGGGGAGCGCAGCGTGCGCCGGTCCCAGACGACGGCGGTCTCGCGCTGGTCGGTGATGCCGATGCAGGTCGGCTGCTGCTCGGTGCCCGCCAGCGCCTCGCGGCAGGCGGCGACCGTGGCCGTCCAGATGTCGTCGGGCTCGTGCTCCACCCAGCCCGGTCGGGGGAACAGCTGGGCGAACTCGCGGTAGCCGCGGGACAGGACGTTCCCGTCCTCGCCCACGACCAGCGCGGTCACCCCGGTCGTACCTGCGTCGATGGCGAGGACCGGCATGACAGCGAACCTAGCGGGCGACGTCCGACGGCGTGCTCCAGAATCGGCCGGTGACCACAGGCATCGAGCTCGTCCGCCCGCCGACGCTGGCCGCCGCCGTCCCGTACGCCTACGCGGCCGTCACCGACCCGGGGCGCATGGTCTTCACGGCCGGCGCCTGCCCGCTGGACGCCGACGGCGCCGTCGTCGCCGTCGGTGACGTGGCCGGCCAGACACGGCAGGTCGTGGACAACCTGGTTGCGGCGCTGGAGGCCTCCGGTGCGGGGCTGGGCGACGTCCTGAAGACCACCGTGTACGTGGCGACGACGGACCGCGCCGACCTCCACGCGGCCTGGGAGGTCGTGCGGGCGGCCTTCGGCGACCACGACGCGCCGAGCACCCTGGTCGGCGTGACCGTCCTCGGCTACCCCGACCAGCTCGTCGAGGTCGAGGCGGTGGCGGTGCGCGACAGCTGGAACGAGCCGGCGCCCCCGCACGACGGTGAGACAGTGACCGCGTGAGCGTGCGGCGGTTCTTCTACGACACCGAGTTCATCGAGGACGGCACCACCATCGACCTCGTCTCCATCGGCGTCGTCGACGAGACGGGGCGCGAGTTCTACGCCGTCAGCACGGAGTTCGACGAGCGCAGGGCCATCCCGTGGGTGCGCCGGAACGTGCTCGACCAGCTGCCACCTCCGGCCGACAAGGCGTGGCGCAACCGCGAGCGGATCCGCGAGGACCTGCTGGCCTTCCTCACGGGACCGGGAGAGGAGATCGAGCTCTGGGCATGGTTCGCCGCCTACGACCACGTCGCGCTGGCCCAGCTCTGGGGCGCGATGCCCGCCCTGCCGCGGCCGATCCCGCGGTTCACCCGGGAGCTGCGCCAGCGGTGGGACGACGTCGGGCAGCCGCCGCTGCCGCCCAAGCCGGACGGCACGCACGACGCGCTGGTCGACGCCCGCTACAACCTCGCCCGCTGGCACGCCATGGAGGCCGCGGGCCGCTGAGCGCGGTGGGTGCCGGCGTCCCGCGGTCTGCCACGCTGCACGGCGTGGCAGACATCAGCGTCGTGAGGGCGCGCACCATCCTGGCCCGCTCCTTCACCGACGACCCGCTCATGGTCTGGTTCTTCCCGGACGACGACTCGCGCCCGCACGCCGTCGCCGCGCTGTTCGGGCTGCTCGCCGAGCACTACCTCGCCGACGGCCGCGTCGACGTCCTGGCGCAGCCCGACCCCGTGGGCGTCGCGATGTGGCGGTGGCCGACGCCGGACGCGCCCGCCGAGTCCGCACCGGAGGAACTGCCGTCGGTCGGCGGGCTGATGACCGCTCTCATGGGGGTGGAGCGCGCGATGGAGATCGGCGGGGCGATGCAGGTGCTCGAGCAGCGGCGGACACCCGGGCCGCACGCCTACCTGCACCTGCTCGCGGTGGACCCGTCCGCCTGGCGCCGCGGCGGCGGGGGTGAGCTGCTCGAGCGCGGGCTCGCCGCGGCCCGCGCGGAGGGGCTGGAAGCCTGCCTGGAGACGATGAACCCGGCGAACGTGCCGTTCTACGAGGCGCACGGGATGTCGGTGCGGCACGAGGAGCGGCTGGCCCCGGACGGTCCCACGACCTGGTGGATGGCGACCGGCTGATCTCAGCCGCGGAGGTGTGTGCGGCCACGGCACGAGGCCCCGGTCACGCCGGTGATCCCGATGCTGCGCGCCGGGTCCGGGGAGGGCTCGACCTGCGGCATCATGACCCGGGACAACCCCTCGGCCGGCCCGCTCCCTCCCGGAGGTACGCATGCGCATCGGCATCCTGACCGGCGGCGGCGACTGCCCCGGCCTCAACGCGGTGATCCGGGCGGTGGTGCGCAAGGGCATCGGCGAGCACGGCGACGAGGTCGTCGGCTTCCGGGACGGCTGGCGGGGGGTGCTGGAGGGGGACACGGTGCCCCTCGACCTCTCCGCCGTGCGCGGGATCCTGCCCCGCGGCGGCACGGTTCTGGGCACGTCGCGCACCAACCCCTACGCGGTGGAGGGCGGCGCCGACCGCGTGCTCGCCACCCTCGACCGGCTGGGCATCGACGCGCTGATCCCGATCGGCGGCGAGGACACCCTCGGCGTCGCCACCCGACTGGCCCAGGCCGGGGTCGCCGTCGTGGGCGTGCCCAAGACGATCGACAACGACCTCGACGCCACCGACTACACGTTCGGCTTCGACACCGCCGTCGGCGTGGCCATGGAGGCCATCGACCGGCTGCACACCACCGGCGACAGCCACCACCGGACGCTGGTCGTCGAGGTCATGGGCCGCCACGCGGGCTGGATCGCCCTGCACGCGGGCATGGCCGGCGGGGCCAACGTCATCCTCATCCCCGAGGTCCCCTTCGACATCGACGGCGTCGTCGCACACTGCCGGCACCGGTTCGAGTCGGGCTACTCGCCGATCGTCGTCGTCTCGGAGGGGGCGGCCCCCAAGGACGGCGACCTCCAGCTCGCGGCCGGGGAGAAGGACGCCTTCGGCCACGTCCGCCTCGGCGGCATCGGCGCCGCGCTCGCCGCCGTGCTCGAGGAGCGGACCGGGCGGGAGTCGCGTGCCGTCGTCCTCGGGCACGTGCAGCGGGGTGGCACGCCCTCGCCGTTCGACCGGGTGCTGGCCACCCGGTTCGGCCTGGCCGCGATCGACGCCGTCCACGACGGGGAGTCCGGGGTCATGGTCGCGCTGCGCGGGACCGACATCGTGCGGGTGCCGCTGAGCGCGGCGACGGAGAAGCTCAAGCTGGTGCCGCCGGAGCGCTACGCCGAGGCCGAGGTCTTCTTCGGCTGACGGCCCCGTCGCAGGGTCCCGGTGCGAGCTTGCGAGTGCCGGGGAGCGACGGGGTCCTTCCCGTACTCTCGGGGAGTGAGTCTCACCGATCCTGCCGAGCTGGTTCCGGGCCTGGACCGGTGGCGGGAGCTGCCCGCCGCCCAGCAGCCGGCCTGGCCCGACCGCGCCGCGCTGGACGCAGTCCTCGGCACGCTGTCCACCGTGCCGCCCATCGTGGCGCCGTCCGAGGTGGACGCGCTGCGCGTCCAGCTCGCCGACGTGGCCCGCGGCAAGGCGTTCCTGCTCCAGGGTGGGGACTGCGCGGAGACGTTCGACCTCAACACCGAGCCGCACCTGCAGGCCACCACGCGGACGCTGCTGCAGATGGCCGTCGTCCTCACCTACGGCGCCAGCGTCCCGGTGGTCAAGGTGGGCCGGGTCGCGGGGCAGTACGCCAAGCCGCGCTCGTCGGACACCGACGCCCTCGGCCTGCCCTCCTACCGCGGCGACATGGTCAACGACCTGGAGCCGGTGCTGGAGAAGCGGATCCCCGACCCGTACCGGCTGGTGCGCGCCTACGCGAACTCCGCCGCGGCGATGAACATGATCCGGGCCTACGCCAAGGGCGGGCTGGCCGACCTGCACGCGGTGCACAACTGGAACCAGGACTTCGTCGCCAATTCGCCGGCCGGTGTGCGGTACGAGGTCATCGCCCGCGAGATCGACCGGGCGCTGGCGTTCATGAAGGCCTGCGGCGTCGACTCCGAGGCGCTGCGCGCCGTCGAGCTCTACAACTCGCACGAGGCGCTGATCCTCGACTACGAGCGGGCGCTGCTGCGCATGCACGAGGGCCGCCCCTACGCGCTCTCCGCCCACTTCGTGTGGGTCGGCGAGCGCACCCGCCAGATGGACGGCGCGCACATCGAGTTCGTCTCGAAGCTCGCCAACCCGATCGGCGTCAAGATCGGCCCGACGACGACGCCGGAGCAGGCGACCGAGCTCGTCGAGCGGCTCGACCCCGACGGCATCCCCGGCAAGCTGACGCTGATCAGCCGGATGGGCAACGGGAAGATCCGCGACGTCCTGCCTCCGATCGTGGAGAAGGTCACCGCGAGCGGGCACCAGGTCGTCTGGCAGTGCGACCCCATGCACGGCAACACGCACGAGTCGCCCAGCGGCTACAAGACCCGGCACTTCGACCGCGTCGTCGACGAGGTGCTGGGCTTCTTCGACGTGCACCGCGGGCTGGGCACCTGGCCCGGTGGCATCCACGTCGAGCTCACCGGCGAGGACGTCACCGAGTGCCTCGGCGGGGCCATGGAGATCGGCGACGAGGACCTCAACAGCCGGTACGAGACCGCCTGCGACCCGCGGCTGAACACCGGGCAGTCGCTGGAACTGGCGTTCCTCGTGGCCGAGATGCTGCGTGGCTGAGGTCGTCGACCTGCGGTCGGACACGGTCACCCGACCGACCGACGGCATGCGGAAGGCCATGGCCGACGCCGAGGTCGGCGACGACGTCTACGCCGAGGACCCGACGGTCACCGAACTCGAGGAACGGACGGCGGAGCTCTTCGGCGCCGAGGCGGCGCTGTTCGTGCCGAGCGGGACGATGGGCAACCAGATCGGGATGCGGCTGGTCTGCGAGCCGGGCCAGGAGGTGCTCTGCGACGCCGACGCGCACGTGGTCACCTACGAGATGGGTGCCGCGGCCGCGATCTTCGGGATCTCGACGCGCACGGTGGTGTCGTCGGGCGGGCTGCTCGACGCCGGCCGGCTGATCGAGCAGGTGCGTCCCGGGGACAACTGGCACCTCACGGCGACAGCCGCGATCGCGGTGGAGAACACGCACAACCGCGGCGGCGGGCTGGTCCAGCCGCTCGGCGAGCTGCAGAAGCTGTGGGACTGGTCGCGCTCGGCCGGTGTCGCCGTCCACCTCGACGGGGCGCGCATCTGGAACGCGCACGCCGCGTCGGGGGTCCCGCTGGCCACCTACGGCCGGCTGGCCGACACCGCGTCGGTCTGCTTCTCCAAGGGCCTCGGGACGCCGGTCGGCTCGGTGCTCCTGGCCTCGGCCGAGCGGATCGCCACCGCGCGGCTGTGGCGCAAGCGGCTCGGCGGCGGCATGCGCCAGGTCGGCGTCCTGGCTGCCGCGTGCCTGTACGCGCTGGACCACCACCTGCCGCGACTGGGCGAGGACCACGAGCACGCGCAGCTGCTGGCGACGCGTCTCGGCGTCGACCCGGCGTCGGTGGAGACCAACATGGTGGTGCTCGACGACGTCAACGCGCCGGTGGTGGCCGAGGCGGCCAAGGCGCAGGGCGTGCTGGTCTCGCAGGTCAGCGCCCGGAAGATCCGGCTCGTGACGCACCTCGACGTCGATCGCGCCGGCATCGACCGCGCCGCCGACGTGCTGAACGGGCTGCTCGCCCGCTGATACATGATCACCTCCCGCTGAGGGCGGTCCATCCCGGGCAGGTGACCGCCATGCGCGGGAGGTGATCAACGGCGCAGGGCGCTCGCGATCCGGTGGACGACGTCGTCCGGTCGGTGCAGGTCGCCCGCGGTCACGAACACCACCCGCCAGCCGGCCGCGGACAACCGGTTGAGGCGGCGGCGGTCCTTCGCGAACTGCCCCGGCTCCGCGTGCCACAGGCCGTCGTACTCGATCGCCAGGCGGCGCTCGGGATAGGCGAAGTCCACACGGGCCAGGAGGACGCCGTCGACGCGCACCTCGTACTGGGCGACGGGAGCCGGGAGCGCGCCGCGGCCGATGAGCAGCCGGAGCCGCGTCTCCTGCGGCGACTCGGCCACGCCGTCGGCGAGCGCCGAAGCCTCACGGGCCTGCCGACTGCCCCGGCAGCGGGGGAGTGCCGCGGCCGCCGAGCGGACGGCGCTCAGTTCGCACATCCCGGTCCCGACCAGTCGATCGAGCAGCACCACCGCGTCGTCCAGGGTTCCGCGGCGGATCAGATCGAGGGCGGTGCGCGTGCGACCTGTCCAGAAGATCGTCCCGTCGCTGACCAGGGACCCGGTGGTGTCCGCGGTGCGGACCTGCACCCCGGCGCCATGCCAGCGGATGCCCGGGGGCAGCAGCACCTCGACCGGGTCGCCGGGTCCCGCGAACCCGTCGGCGCCCCAGAGAGCCACCGCCGTGAGCCCACCGAAGGCGCTGCCGCGCGGAGCGACGAGTGCTACCGCCTCCGCGTGCAGCCGGTGGGTGACCGGAACCGAGGCGAGGACGTAGACGTCCGGCCGTAGACGGCGGTACGTGCTGGTGCGCAGCTGCCCCCGCGTCAGGACACCGCGCCGGACGACGCCGCTGCCCCGGAAGGCGCCGCGGCGGACGACGGGCGGCGGCGAGTGCACGGGGGCAGCTTCGCCGAGCGACGCCCAGGGGCGCCGTCGTCGTCCACAGCCATGATCATCACCCGCCGGGGGTGGCTCTCACGGGCGATGTGACCGCCATCAGCGCGTGGTGATCATGCGGTCACACGGGGGCGTCGGGGATCAGCGAGTTGAGCAGCTTGATGTCGGCGGCGTGGCCCCCGCACGGGTCGCCGTCCTTCTCGCTGGGCGTCTCGACGACCACGGGGACGCCGTCCATCGACGGGTGGGCGAGCAGCTCCGCGAAGGGCGCGACCCCGATCGAGCCCTCGCCGATCGTCGTGTGCCGGTCGCGCTTGGACCCGCAGCCGTCCAGCGAGTCGTTGGCGTGCACCAGCCCGAGCCGCCCCGGCCCGACCGTCGACGAGAGCAGGTCGAGCGTGGCGGACATCCCGCCCGGCGTGACGAGGTCGTGCCCGGCCGCCCAGATGTGGCAGGTGTCGAAGCAGACGCCGAGCAGCGGGTGGTCCTCGAGCGCGGCGAAGTAGGGCCCGAGCTCCTCGACGGTCGCCGCGAGCGCCTTGCCGCCACCGGCGGTCGGCTCGATCAGCAGCCGCGGTCCGGACGGGTCGGCCGCCTCCAGCACCGGCAGCAGCCGCTCGTGCAGCTGGCGCAGCGCCGCCTCGTAGCGGTCCTCGCCCACGGCGGAGCCGGCGTGCACCACGACGCCCTGGCAGCCGAGCCGCGCGCCGCGCGCCAGGTTGTGTGCGATGGAGGCGACCGACTGCTCGACCGTCGCCTCGGTGGGGGAGCCCACGTTGACCAGGAACGGCGTGTGGATGAACGACGGCACGCCGCGCTCGGCGCATCCGGCGGTGAACAGCGCGTCCTGTGCGGGGTCGCCCGGGGTGAGCTTCCAGCCCCGCGGGTTGCCGACGAAGACCTGGACGGCCGCGGCGCCGACGGCGTCGGTGTAGGCCAGACCGCCCTTGGCCAGGCCGCCCTTGATCTGGATGTGCGCGCCGATGGGCGGCACCCGCTCGGGTGTGCTCAACGGAACGGGCCTATCCGAACGTCAGGAGGATGGTGACCTTGGTGCCCTGCTCGACGGTCTCGCCCGCCTTGACGCTCTGCCGGAACACGCGGTCGCCGAAGAACTTCGTCGCGTCGACCTGCAGCCCTGCCGCCTGCAGGGCAGCGGTCGCCTCCGCCTCGTTCATGCCGACGACGTCGGGCACCTGGACCAGCGGGACGCCGACGGAGACCGTGATGGTGACCGCGCTGCGGTAGGCGGCCTGGGTGCCGGGGGCGGGGGAGACCGCCATGACCTCACCCTTGTCGACGGCGGCGCTGCGGCCGTCCTCGCCGCGGGTCACGCTGAAGCCCAGCGCCTCGAGGTTGGCCACGGCCTGCTCCGGCGTCTGGCCGGTCACGTCGGGGACGGCGACCGGCGCGTGCCCCTTGCTGACCCGCATGGTGACCACCTGGTCGCGCGTGAGCTGGGTTCCCGGGGCGGGGTCGAAGCCGACGACGTTGCCGACGGCGATCTCGTCGTCGAACACCTCGGAGCGGGTGATCTGCACCGGCACGGTCTCCTGCAGCTCCGCCTCGACCTCGTCGGCGGGACGCCCCAGGTACTCCGTGCCCACGACGAACCGCTCGGGGCCCTTCGAGACGACGACCCGCACATCGGTGCCGCGGATCGCCTCGCCGCGGGCCGGATCGGTCGCGATGACGGTGCCGGCGGGCACGGTCTCGCTGAACTCCTCCACGATCGGCTTGGGGTCCAGGCCGGCGTCCTGCAGCATGTCGACGGCGGCCTCGCGGGACTTGCCGGCCAGCGACGGGACGTCGGTCCACCGGCCGCTGCCCAGCCACCAGCCGACGGCGCCGATGGTGACGGCCAGCAGCAGGATGACGGCGACGGCGAGGCGGGCCCGGCGTCGGCGGATGTGCTGCGGGACGCCGGGGCGGAGGCGGTCCACCCCGGGCCGGCGGCCGTTGACGTCGGTCGTCGGGCCCGAGCCCATGCCGGGCATGGTGCTGGTGCGCGCGTTGCGGTGGGGTGCGAGCACGGCGGTGCCCGGGTCGCTGGGGTGCCGCGGCCGGGTGGGCCGGCTGGTCGGCCGCAGGGTGCCGGGGCCAGCGGTGCTGCGCCCGGTGGGCACGGGCACCGGCTCGATGCCGATGTCCTTGCGCACGGTGGCCAGCTCGGCGAGGAACGCGCCCGCGTCGATCGGCCGGCCCGCCGGGTCGCGGCGGGTACCCCGGGCGACCAGCTCGTCGACCTGCCAGGGCAGGCCGGGCACCTCCGCCGACGGGGCGGGGACGTCGTTGTGGACGTGCTGGTAGGCGATCGCCAGCGGGGTGTCGCCGCCGTACGGCGGGTGCCCGGTCAGCATCTCGTAGAGGACGACGCCGGCCGCGTAGATGTCGCTGCGGGCGTCGGCCCGGCCCCGCTCGAGCTGCTCGGGGGAGAGATAGGCGACGGTGCCGATGAGCACGCCGGTCTGGCTGGTCTGCCCGGTGCCGACGACGGCCCGCGCCAGCCCGAAGTCGGCGACCTTCACCACGCCGTCGATGCCGATGAGCACGTTCTCGGGCTTGATGTCGCGGTGCACGATGCCGGCGCGGTGCGCGGCGGTCAGCCCGGACAGCACCGGCTCCAGGACGGCGAACGCCTCGCCGACCGTCAGCCGGCCGCGGGCGGTCAGCAGGTCGCGCAGCGTACGGCCCCGCACCAGTTCCATGACGAGGAACACCAGGCCCTGGTCGCTGCCCTGGTCGCTGACGCCGACGACGTTCGGGTGGCTGAGCATCGCTGCGGCCCGCGCCTCACGGGTGAACCGGTCGACGAAGGTGGGGTCGTGGGCCAGGTGCTCGGCCATGACCTTGACCGCCACGGTCTTGTGCAGCCGCAGGTCGGTGGCCGAGTAGACCGTGGACATGCCGCCGCGCGCCACCCGCTCCTCGAGGCGGTAGCGCCCCTCGAGAACGAGGCCGACCACGGGGTCGGTCACGGCGGTGTCCACCCGCACGAGTGTAGGAGTGCCGAGGGGCCGTGGTGTCCCACGACGCGGTGCGGGGGACGCCCGTGGCGCCTGGTGCGCACGGGCCCGCCCGCCTACAGCTCGAGGCCCGGGTAGAGCGGGTGGGCCGCGAGCAGCTCGGCGGTCGCCGCGCGGGTCCGGTCGGCCAGGCCGTCGGTGAGCACGTACTTGGCCTTGGAGACGCCGCCGTCCCGGGTGGCGGTCGGGGTGGCGCCGGAGAGGACGTCGACGATCAGCTCGGCCGTACGGTCGAACTCGGCCGCCCCGAACCCGCGCGTGGTGAGCGCCGGGGTGCCCAGCCGGACGCCGGAGGTGTACCAGGCGCCGTTGGGGTCGGCCGGGATGGCGTTGCGGTTGGTGACGATGCCGGCGTCCAGGAGCGCCGACTCGGCCTGGCGGCCGGTGAGGCCGAAGGCGGTGACGTCGAGCAGCACCAGGTGGTTGTCGGTGCCGTCGGTGACCAGCCGCGCGCCGCGGCGCTTGAGGCCGTCGGCCAGGCTCTGCGCGTTGTCCGCGACCGCCTGCGCGTACTCGGCGAACGCGGGCTGACGTGCCTCGGCGAAGGCGACGGCCTTGGCGGCCATCACGTGGGGGAGCGGGCCCCCGAGCACCATCGGGCAGCCGCGGTCGACGGCGTCGGCGAACTCGGGCTGGGCCAGCACGAACCCACCGCGCGGGCCGCGCAGCGACTTGTGGCTGGTGCTGGTGACGACGTGCGCGTGCGGCACGGGGTCGAAGTCGCCGGTGAGCACCTTGCCGGCCACCAGGCCGGCGAAGTGCGCCATGTCGACGACGAGGGTGGCACCCACCTCGTCGGCGATCTCGCGCATCGTGGCGAAGTTGACCCGGCGCGGGTAGGCGGAGTAGCCGGCGATGAGGATCAGCGGCTTGAACTCGCGGGCCCGCGCCCGGACGGCGTCGTAGTCCAGCAACTCGGTGGCCGGGTCGGTGCCGTAGGAGGACTGCTCGAACATCTTGCCGCTGATGTTCGGCCGGAAGCCGTGCGTGAGGTGGCCGCCGGCGTCCAGCGACATGCCGAGCATCCGCTGGTCGCCGAGCGCCCGGCGCAGCGTGGCCCAGTCGGAGTCGGTGAGGTCGTTGACGTGCTTGGCGCCGGCCTGCTGCAGCGCGGGCAGCTCGACGCGCTGCGCGAGCACGGCCCAGAAGGCGACCAGGTTGGCGTCGATGCCCGAGTGCGGCTGGACGTAGGCGTACGGGGCGCCGAACAGCTCGCGGGCGTGCTCGGCGGCGAGCGCCTCGACGGTGTCGACGTTCTGGCAGCCGGCGTAGAAGCGGTGCCCGACGGTGCCCTCGGCGTACTTGTCGCTGAACCAGTTGCCCATGGTCAGCAGGACGGCGGGGCTGGCGTAGTTCTCGCTGGCGATCAGCTTGAGCGACTCGCGCTGGTCGGTGAGCTCCTGGCCGATGGCCGCGGCGACCCGCGGCTCGACCGCGCCGATCACCGACAGGGCGCTGCGGTACGCGTCGGAGGCGGCGGACGCGTCGAAGGGGGTGCTGGTCATGGGGGTCTCCTGGCCGGCGTCGTCAACAGGGGGCGCCCAGGCGCGCGGCAGGGAGGTGCAGGGCCGCTCCCCGGTGGGTGCCCACCTCTTCGCGCCAGTCACGGCCCGCCATGAGGCTATCTCGCCGGGACGACGGTGTCGCGAGGCACCGACCGGACGTCGTCCACGCCACACAGCGCCATGGTGTGCGCGAGCTCCTCCCCGAACCCGTCCAGCACGCGGGCGACGCCGTCGGCACCCCCGGCGGTCAGCCCCCAGATCGTGGGGCGACCGACGAACACCGCGCGGGCGCCGAGGGCCAGGGCCGTGAGCACGTCGGACCCCGAACGGATGCCGCCGTCGGCGTAGACCTCCACGTCGCCGCCGACCGCGTCGACCACCTCGGGCAGGGCGTGCGCGCTGGCGACGGCGGGGTCGACCTGGCGCCCGCCGTGCGTGGACACCCAGACCGCGGCCGCGCCGGCCCGCACGCAGCGGACGGCGTCGTCGCCGCGCAGCACGCCCTTGACCACCACCGGCAGCCCGGAGAGCCGGCCGAAGCGGGCGATGTCGTCGAAGGTCCAGGTCGCCGTCGCCAGGTCCTGCAGAGAGGGCCGGGCGCCGTCAGCCGGGTGGTTGGCCATCCGCAGCCCGGCCGGCAGCGCGAAGTCCGAGCGCAGGTCGCGGCGCCGGCGCCCCAGCAGGGGGAGGTCCACGGTCAGCACCAGCGCCCGGTAGCCGGCGTTCCCCGCGCGGCGGGCGAGGTCCTCGGTGTGCGCGGTGGAGTGCAGCCGGTAGAGCTGGAACCAGGCAGACGAGCCGGCGCTCGCCGCGGCCACCTCCTCGAGGGTGTGCGTCGCACTGGTGGACACGGTCATGAGCGCCCCCGCGGCCGCGGCGCCGCGAGCGGTGGCGAGCTCGCCGTCCGGATGGGCCATGCCCTGGTACGCCCACGGCGCGACCCCGATCGGGCTGCCGACCGCGGTGCCGAGCAGGTCGGTGGACAGCGGCACCGAGGTGATCCCGCGCAGGACCCGCGGGCGCAGCCGCCACGACCGCCAGGCCTCCGGCGCCTCCGCCAGCGTCGTCTCGGACTCCGCCCCGCCGGCGTAGTAGTCGAAGACGTCGGCCGGCAGGTGCGCGCGGGCGTCGTCCTCGAGCTGACCCAGGTCCAGGAAGGGCGGCTCGGCGGGCACGTCCTCCGGCGTCGGCTCGCCGACGGCGCGCCGTCGCTGGCCGGGCACCGGGCTGTCGGCTGGTCGTGGAGGAGCCATAGGCTCGCACCCTATGGACACGCTCACCCCCACGGAGGTCGCGCAGCTCCTGGGCACCTCGCCGAACCGGGTGCGCCAGCTTCTCCGCGACCGCAAGCTCATGGCCGTCCCCGGCAGCGGGAACGGCAAGATCCCGGCCGCCTTCGTCCAGGACGGCGTGATCCTCAAGCACCTGCCCGGGCTGCTCACCGTGCTCAAGGACGGCGGGTTCACCGACGAGGAGGCCTTCGACTGGCTGTTCCGGGAGGACGACACACTGCCCGGCACGCCCGTGCAGGCGCTGCGCGACGACCGGCACACCGAGGTCACCCGCCGGGCCCAGGCCTCGGCGTTCTGAGCCCGGTGCATCCGCGGCCGGTCCCGGCGCGGAAGGTGGTGCCGTGGAGCCGCTGACCTACCTCGGTCTGCTGGTGGGCTGCCTGGTGGTGACGGCGCCGCTGGAGCTGGTGCTCCGGGTCCGGGTCTACGCCCGCTGGCGGCGGTTCCTGATCGCGATCGTCCCGGAGCTCACGGTCTTCATCGCCTGGGTGCTGTACGCCATCGACCAGGGGCACTGGGACTACTCCTCGGTGCGCACCCTCGACATCCGGCTGCCCGGCGGGATCCCGCTGGAGGAGGCGTTGTTCTTCCTCGTCGTCCCGCTGTGCTCGGTGCTGGCGCTGGAGGCGGTGCGCAAGGTGACGGGCTGGGACGCCGGCTACCCGCGCGAGGAGGCCCTGCCGGCGGGGGAGTGCGCGTGAGCTACAGCGCGCTGGCGGTGCTCGCGGTCGTCGCCGTCCTGGTCGTGGACCTGGCGGTCTACCGGACCCGGATGGTGACCCGGAAGGTCTTCTGGACCGCCTACGCGATCATCGTGTTCTTCCAGCTGCTCATGAACGGCGTGCTCACCGGTCTGGACGTCGTGGTCTACGACGAGCGGACGATCTGGGGACCGCGGATCGCCTACGCGCCGGTGGAGGACCTGCTCTTCGGCTTCGCCATGGTGACGCTCACCCTGGCCAGCTGGGCGGCGGTCAACCGGCGGGCGAACACCGCCAGGCGCCGCGGCTTGGACACCGACACGCGCCCGTCGAGCACCCGGTAGTCGGCGCGCTCGATCTCGCGGAGGATGCCGCCGTAGAGGTCGGTCGCCGCGCGCACGCAGTCCCGCGACTCGGGGGCGAGCATCGGCGTGCCCAGTGCGGCGTCGTCGTAGCGGCGGCGGGTGATCGCGACCATCTCGCGCATCAGCGCGGCGAACCCGGGGGAGTGCCGCTTGGCGGCGAGCTGCTCGCGGGTGACCCCGTGGGCGGCCATGAGGTCCGCGGGCAGGTAGACCCGCCCGCGGTCGACGTCCTCGGCGACGTCCCGGAGGAAGTTGGTCAGCTGGAAGGCCTCGCCGAGCGCGATCGCGTGCGGGGCGGCCTCCTCGCGGGCCACCCCCGGCGCGGTGCCCAGGACGGGCAGCACCTGCAGGCCGATGACCGACGCCGAGCCCCACATGTACCGGTCGAGGGCGGCGAGGTCGGGATAGGAGTCGACGTCGAGGTCACTGGTCATCGCCGCGAGGAAGTCGACGAGGTGCTCGACGGGGATGTCGTAGCGGCGGTAGGTGTGCACCATGGCCAGGCGGACGGGGTCCTCCGACCAGCCGGCCTCGAGCTCGGCGAGCAGCGCCCGCGACCACTCCGCGAGGTCGCCCTGCGGGTCGGCCCCGGGCAGGTCGACGAGGTCGTCGGCGGTGCGGGCGGCGGCGTAGAGCGCGTGGACGGCGGGCCGCCGGTCGGCGGTCAGCAGCCGGGTGGCCAGGTGGTAGCTCTTGCCGTGCTGCGCGGCGATCGCCGCGCAGTGTGCGTAGGCGGCCTCGAGCTGCTGCTGCCGGGAGGCCTGGGTGCCCGGCGGGTGGACCAGGGTCACGACGTCCGCCCGGTGATCCGTTCGGCGGCCAGCCGCCCGCTCATCAGCACCATCGGCACGCCCACTCCGGGCTGCACCGACGAGCCGGCGAGGACCACGTTCTCCGGGCCGCTGCGCGGCAGGGTGGACGGCCGGAAGGGGCCGGTCTGCCCGAAGGTGTGTGCCAGCGCGAAGGGGGTGCCGGCCGCCATGCCCTGCGCCGCCCAGGTGTGCGGGGTGTCCATGTGCTCGACCTCGATCGCCTCGGTGATGCCGCGGTAGCCCCGGGCCTCCAGGGTGGCCAGCAGCTCCTCGCGGTAGCGGGGCGCCAGCGCCGTCCAGTCGAGGTGCGGGTTGCCGCCGCTGCGCGGGTCCAGGTTGGGCGTCGGGGCCACCACGCTGAGCACCTGGCAGTGCTTCCCGTCCGCGGAGTCGGGCGCCAGCGTCCTGTCGGTCACCGACGGCATGCTGATCAGCAGGCTCGGGTCGCTCATCGGCCTGCCGTCGCGGGTCAGCTCGTCGAACACCTGCTCCCAGGCGGCGCCGAAGCTGATCGTGTGGTGCGCCTGGCCGGGCAGCTCCGCACGCACGCCGAGGTGCAGGGTCACGCAGGAGGGCGACCACACCGGCCGGCGGGGTGCCCGCAGCCCCGGCACCAGCCGCCACGGGGCGTCGGCCGTGACGACGACGGCGTCCGCGGGCACGGTCTCGCCGTCGGCCAGGCGCAGGCCGGTCACCCGCCGTCCGGACGTGGTCAGCTCGGTGACGCTCGCGTCGTACCGGAAGGTCACGCCGGCGTCGTCGGCGGCGGCGGCCAGCGCCCGGGGGACCGCGCCGATGCCGCCCTCGGGGTGCCAGACGCCGGCGCCGATGTCGAGCTGGGCGATGACGGCGTAGGCGGCGATGGCGCGGAACGGCGAGACGCCCGCGTAGAGCGCCTGGAAGCTGAACAGCCGGCGCAGGCGGTCGTCGGTGAAGTACTTCCCGACGTGCGAGGACAGCCGCCCGAACCCGCCCCGGCGGGCCAGCTGCCACAGCTCGGGACCGACCAGGTCGAGCGGGGAGTCCAGGTTGCGGTCGATGAAGGTGGTCAGCTGCAGCCGGTAGAGCTCGGCCAGGTCGGCCAGGTAGCGGCGCAGCGCGTCGGCCTCCGCCGGTCCGCAGACACGGGCGACCTCGGCGGCGAACGCGTCGGGGGCGGCGTGCACGTCGAGGGAGGACCCGTCGGAGAACTGGGCGCGGTAGCTGGTGTCCAGCCGGGTGAGCGTCAGCCGGTCGCCGGGCTTCTCGCCGACGGCGGCGAGCGTGTCGGCCAGCACCTCGGGAGCGGTGAACACCGAGGGCCCGGTGTCCAGCACGTAACCGCCCGACTCGATCCGGCCCGCCCGCCCACCGGGACCGGGCCCCCGCTCGACCACGGTGACCTCGCGCCCGGCGCCGCGCAGTCGCAGCGCCGTGGCCAGGCCGGCCAGCCCCGCGCCGACGACGACGACCCGGTCGGTGGGGCCAGGGACGGTCCGCACGTCAGGCGGTGCGCGTCGTCGCCGCGACGGCGAGTGCGTCCAGGGCGGCCTTCGCGTCGTCGGCGAGCGGGGCGCCGGCGATCGCGGTGCGTGCCCGGGCCGTGCTCTCGGCGATGCGCTGCTCCACGCGGTCGCGGGCACCGGTGTCCACGATGAGGCCGCGGAGCGCGTCGAAGTCCTCCTCGCGGGCGGCGGCGTTGCCCAGCAGATCGGCGAGCAGACGGCGGCCCCCGGCGTCGGCGGCCTCCTCGGCCAGCGCGATGAGCAGGGTCTGCTTGCCCTCGCGCAGGTCGTCGTCGGCGGACTTGCCGGTGACGGCCGGGTCGCCGAAGACCCCGAGGACGTCGTCGCGCAGCTGGAACGCCTCGCCCAGCGGCAGGCCGATGGCGGTGGTCGCCTCCACCACCCGCGGCCCGGCACCGGCGATGGCGACGCCGAGCTGCAGCGGGCGCTGGACGGTGTAGCCGGCGCTCTTGTAGCGGGCGACGCGCAGGGCGCCGTCGGGGCCGGGCAGACCGCCCGCGGCACGCAGCAGGTCGAGGTACTGGCCGGCGGTGACCTCGGTGCGCATCGTGTCCCAGACCGCGCGGGCCCGGCTGAGGGCGGCCTCGGAGATGCCCGAGCAGCGCAGCAGCTCGTCGGACCAGACCAGCGCCAGGTCGCCGACGAGGATCGCCGCGCCGGTGCCGAACAGGTCGCCGTCACCGGAGAGGGAGTAGGCGGCGTGCCGGGCGGCGAAGCCGACGTGGGTGGCCGGGCGGCCGCGGCGGGTGACCGCGCCGTCCATCACGTCGTCGTGGACCAGGGCGCTGGCGTGCACGAACTCCAGGGCGGAGACCGCCCGGAGCACCGCGTCGTCGTCCTCGGCCGCGCCCGGGCCGGTGTCGCGCGCCCCGCGCCAGCCCCAGTACGCGAAGGACGGGCGCAGGCGCTTGCCACCGGCGGCGAGCGCCGCGACCTCGTCGACGACGGGCGTCAGGCTGGCGTCCATCCCGGCCAGCGTCGTGCGCTGGCGCTCGAGGAACTCGGTCAGCGCCCCGGAGACCGCGGAGCGCAGCCGGTCGAGGTCGGCGGCGGCGAGCGACGGCACCGGGTGGGCGGCCGTCCCCTGCGAGGTCCCGGTGGTCACCTGGCCAGTATCGCCCCAACGGGTCGGGCGCGATGGTTCAGCCAGGGTGGGGAGCGCGCTGCCGTGCATGGGTGGGTCCGCCTTCCACGTCGTCCGTTCGGGGGCTCTTCGCTCCACGGGGGGAGTTCGGATGCGGTCGTGCCCGGCTTTCCCCGCACGGGTCCGTACCCTCGTTGCCCGTGACCCAGACCGTGCGTGAGCTGCTGGCCTCGGAGCGGCCGACCTGGTCCTTCGAGTTCTTCCCGCCGAAGACGCCCGACGGCGAGACGCAGCTGTGGACGGCGCTGCGCCGGCTGGAGGCGCTGCGGCCGTCGTTCGTCTCGGTGACCTACGGCGCCGGGGGCTCCACCCGTGAGGGCACCGTGTCGGTCACCGAGCGGATCGCCACCGAGACGACGATGACGCCGATGGCGCACCTGACCGCCGTCGACCACAGCATCGGCGAGCTCCGGCACGTGATCAGTCGACTGGCCGCTGCCGGGGTCCGCACCATCATGGCGCTGCGCGGCGACCCGCCGGGCGCGGATCCGCAGGCGGACTGGATCGCTCACCCCGAGGGCCTGCAGTACGCCTCGGAGCTCGTCGAGCTGATCAAGTCGATGGGCGATTTCTCCGTCGGCGTCGCCGCGTTCCCGGAGCGGCACCCGCGGTCGCCGGACTTCGACACCGACGTCGACATGTTCGTGGCCAAGTGCCGGGCCGGCGCCGACTTCGCCGTCACGCAGATGTTCTTCCGCGCCGAGGACTACCTGCGCATGCGCGACCGGGTCGTGGCCCGGAGCTGCGACGTGCCGATCATCGCCGGGATCATGCCGGTGACGAACGCCAAGCAGATCAAGCGGATCGTGCAGCTCTCCGGCCAGGCCTTCCCGGCCGAGCTCGCCGAGCGGTTCGAGGCGCTGGACGGCGAGCGCCCGGAGGACAAGGCGGCGGTGCGCGCGTACGGCGTCGAGATCGCCACCGAGCTGTGCCGCACGCTGCTGGACGAGGGCGTGCCAGGCATCCACTTCATCACCATGAACCGCTCGACGGCGACGGCGGAGGTCTACGGCAACCTGGTCGGGCAGCCCGCCGGAACGGTCACGCCGGCGCGCTGAGCCCCTCGGCCAGCACGGCCGCGGTCCGGGCGGCGGCGCGGCGCAGCCCCTCGCGCTCGGCGGCGTAGCCACCGGCCACGCCGACGACCGGGATGTTGGAGAGCAGCCGGTGCCGGAGCTTGCCCTTCGGGCGGGCGTCGAGCGCCTCGTCGATGCGGCTCAGCAGGCGGGCCACCCGCCAGATCGTGCGGACGGCGCCGCGGGCGCCCTTGCGCTCCTCGGCGGCGCCGAACGCCTCCCCGCGGTAGGTGCCCCGGCTCTTCACGAGCAACGGCGCGACCTCGGACGGCGGCAGGTTCCGGTCGAGGAGCACTCGGGCGAGCAGGGACACCCGCTCCGCGGACCCCGTGACGCCGTGCTCACCGGCGACACCGAGGACGACGACCGACTGCACCGCCGTCCCCACCGTGTTCTGCAGCGGGAGCAGGTCGGCGAGCTTGCCGGCGAAGCGGGGAACGGCGGAGACGCCGGCCGCGACCCGCGAGACGCGGTGGGCCCACCACGCGTCCCGCTCGGTCTGCGGCAGCTCCGGCGGCCGGCCCAGCCGGGCGGCGAGTGGAGTGGCCAGCCGGTCGACCCGGCGGAGGACGTCGACGACCACGGCGTCACTGATCTGGGCAGCCATGCGAGGGGACATGCCCGGGGCGTGCGTATTTCACGCCGGGACTAACGGGGAAGGCCGCCGGGCTGGTCGGGCGGCTCGGCCAAAGGAGCTCGTGTCCGGGTCATGAGATCCAGCAGCTCCGTCATCGCCGCCCGCACACCGGCGATCTCGTCGGCGACGCCGCTCAGTCCACCGTCCCCTCGCCCGGAGGCGTACGCCGTCTCGATCGCGAGCCCCTCGATCTCGGTCGCGCTGCGCTCGAGTCGCTCGAGTTCGGTGAGGTGCTGCAGTTCGGCGGACAATTGCGCCGTCTGGTCGCGATAGCGGATGAGTGCGTCGGCGCGGCGGCCCAGTTGTCGAGCGGTGTTCTCGAGTGCTTGGTACTGACGTTCCCAGTAGTCGGCGGCGGGCCCGCTGGGCCTGGCGCCGAGGGCAACGCGAGCGTTGCGGATTCGCAGCGCCAGGTCGGTGATCTGGTGGACCTCGGCCCATCCGTCGAAGGCGGCCCGGCTGGACGCGAGGAAGGGTGACGACCAGGCCGGCTCACGCACGGTCTCCAGCCAGGCTCGACTCGCAGCGCCGGCGACGCGCGCCTCGGTCGTGTCCCACGAGGCGAGCAGCTGTTCTGGCGTCCGCCCCTTCTGCTGGTCAGGTTCCGCGGGAGTGGACCGCCGGGACCACCAGATGGCAAGGCCGCCGAGTGCCCATCCCGCGACTCCGATGCCGCCCTGCAGGTCCTCGGAGATCGAGCTGAACGGAGCGGCCAGGAATGGTGCTCCGAAGAACACGAGGAGGACCTGCTGCCAGAGCTCCCACCCTCTCCAGCGCCGGGCGAGGCGTCCGAGCAGCCCCGTTGCAGGCGGACGCTCCGAGCGCGGAGGGCCGCTGACGACGACCAAACGCCCGTCCATCAGGTAGCGGTCGGGCCACAGGGCGGATCCGTCGAGCTCCGGTGTCATGCGGCACGCTCGTCGTGCTTCCGGCGAGCGGCCTTCCACGTCTCGGTGCTGATGACCTCCTGGACGGCAGCGGCGAAGGTCTCGTTCTCGGTGACGGCCTTGATCAGCCGGTGAGCGTCCTCCTGACTCTGGAACAGCGCACCAACGATCTTGTCCAGACCCATCGTGAGGCCGAACTGCTCCTCGGTGTTGTCGGCGGCCCGCTGCTGGACGTCCTCGTCGTCGGACAGGATGCTGGGCAGCCCGACGTAGATCTGCAGCATCTCGGCCTGGCTGAGGTCGATGCCGTGCGCGGCGTTGAAGGTCTGGATCAGTTCGGAGAGCTTGATCATCAGCGCCTCCTCGACGGTGCTTCCGCGGCCCTCGCCGGTGAAACTTTCGATCTCGCCGCTGCTCTCGCCCGGAGCGTTGCTGCCGCTGGTCTGCACGCCCGCCTGGTGGCCGATGAACTCCAGGGCGGTGTCGCCGAGGTCGATTGCCCCCGATTCGGTTGGCGCGTCCTTGAGCTTGGCGAGCAATAGCTTGCCGTAGAGGTAGAGGCTCTCCAGCTCCTCGTCGGTGAACTTCATGACCTGGCCGAGGAAGGCGTAGGCCCGCACGAATGCCTTGAGTGCGTCGCGCAGGTCGTCGAGCTCGTGCTCGGGCAGGTTCCCCGCACGAAGCACGGCAGGGTCGACGTTGGCCGACACAGTGGCGTGGGTCGCGGAGTTGCCGAGCAAGAAAGCGGTGACGGCCCTCGGCTGCTCCTCCGGGTCGATGACGTGGTGGTTCTCGATCCGGGTCTGGAGGTTGTAGAGCAGGTTCGGGTCGGTTTCTTCGGTCCAGCTCGTCTCGTAGAACGGCGCGAACTGCTCGCGCATCTCGTCCGCGGTGTTGCGGAAGTCGAGGACGAACGTGTCCTCCTTACCGGGGTGGATGCGATTGAGCCGGGAAAGGGTCTGGACCGCCTTGACGCCCTCGAGCTTCTTGTCCACGTACATCGTGTGCAGCAGCGGCTCGTCGAAGCCGGTCTGGTACTTCTCCGCGACGATGAGCAACTGGCCTTCGTCGTGGAAGCGCTGCTTGGTCTGCGTCT
This sequence comes from Candidatus Blastococcus massiliensis AP3, assembly GCF_000582785.1. GTDB lineage: Bacteria > Actinomycetota > Actinomycetes > Mycobacteriales > Geodermatophilaceae > Blastococcus > Blastococcus massiliensis. The sequence goes on along the minus strand of NZ_HG931173.1, from coordinate 278,885 downwards.
CGGGGAAACCGTTGAGCCCGCTCTCGGTGACGGCGTCGCCGGGAACGTCGGGGTCGATGACACTGCCGGAAAAGGCGACCATCGCTCGGATGCCGGTGAGCTGCTTCTTCTCCAGGTACCGCTGGACGGCGGCGCGGTAGCGGACGGCGTGCAGGCGGCTCCCGGTCACCACCATGGCCTTGCCCTGGCCGCCGATCTTCTTTGCGGTGACGGTGCGGAAGTGCTCGATGATGATCTCGGCGCGCTGGTCGAGGTTCGACGGGTGCAGGTCGACGAAGCGCGCGAGCGCGACGGCCGCCTTGCCTTTCTCCACCTCGGGGTCGTCGCTGGTCAGCCCGTTGGCGAGGCGGTAGTAGCGCTTGTAGGTCACGTAGTTGGCTAGCACGTCGAGGATGAAGCCCTCCTCGATCGCCTGCCGCATCGAGTACAGGTGGAACGGCTCGTAGACCGTCGTGCCCGCCTCGTCGCGCGGCGTGCCGAACAGCTGGAGCGTCTTGCCCTTCGGTGTGGCCGTGAACGCGAAGAACGACAGATTCGGGCTGCGTCCGCGGGACTCGGCGGACTCTGCAACCGGGTTCGTCGACTGCACGGCGCTGGTGATAGTCGAGACGAGTAGATCCTGGTCGTCGGCCTGCGCTGCCTCCGCGCCGGCCGCATCCGCTTCCGCTGCAGTGAGTGGATCGGCGCCGCCCAGCACCTTCTTCAGGCCCTGCGCCGCGTCGCCGGACTGGGAGGAGTGCGCCTCGTCGACGATGACGGCGACCCTCTTGCCGATGACGGTGGCGTCCTGAGCGATCACCGGGAACTTCTGCAGCGTCGTGATGATGATCTTCGTCTTGGCGTCGGCCAGCGCGGCCTTGAGCTGCTGGGCGTCCTGGTCGATCCGCTGCAGCAGCCCCTGGACGTGCTCGAAGCCGGAGATGGTGGCTTGCAGCTGGGCGTCGAGCACCCGCCGGTCGGTAATGACGACGACCTTGTCGAAAACCAGCTCGTCGGTGCCTATGCCTGCGCCTGCGCCTGCGGCCAGCGTGGCCGGGTCGCTAGGGGAGTGGAGGTCGGCCAGCCGGTGGGCGAGCCAGGCGATCGAGTTGGATTTGCCCGAGCCGGCGGAGTGCTGCAGCAGGTAGTTCTGCCCGGCGCCGTGGACGGCGGCGTGGGCGGTGAGCCGCTCGACGACGTCCCACTGGTGGTACCGGGGGAAGAGGACCTTGCGCCCGCCGGGCTTGGGAACCTCCTCCTGCACGTAGCGGTGCAGCAGGTCCAGCCATGTGTCGGGGGCCCATACCTGCTCCCACAGGTAGGCGGTGCGGTGCCCGTGCGGGTTGACAGGGTTGCCCTTGCCACCCTTGCGTCCAGGACCGTCCGAGCCCTGGTTGAACGGCAGGAATACGGTCCTCGGGCCGTCGAGCTTCGTGGTCATGAAGACGACATCGGGGTCGACAGCGAAGTGTGCCAGGGCCCGGCGGGCGAAAATCCGGTCGGTCGGGTTGCGCTGTTTCGGGTCGCGGTACTGCGCCTTGGCGTGCTCGACGGTCTGGCCGGTGAAGTGATTTTTCAGCTCGGCCGTGGCGACCGGGATGCCGTTGGCAGCCAGCATCAGGTCGAGCGACTGGTGCGGCGAGCTCTCGCTATGGTGCAGCTGCCGATACACCAGCAGGCGGTTCTTCGCGTAGTTCTCCACCAGTTCGGGGGCGAGCCCGTGGGTCGGACGGAAGAAGGCGAGCTGGATGCGCTGGCCGGAGTCTTTGACGCCGCGGCGCAGCACCTGGACGACGCCGTGCGCGTCGATCTCCTCGGCGATCCTCTTCACGATCTTGGGGACGACGGCGTTCCCGTGCCGCTCGGTCAGCTTCGCCCAAACCTTCGGCTGGGTCTCCTGGACGAACTCGACCAACTGGACCGGGTCGAGGCCGAGCGCGACGTCGTAGTCGGTGGGGGAGCCGTGCCGCCAGCCGTTGGTGAGGAGGTGAGCCTCGATCGCGGCTTCGAAGTCCGATTCGGTGTGCCCTGCCATCACGCCACCGCTCGAGCTGTGGTGACGTCGAACTGGCCAGACACGGCAGCGGTAATCAAGGACTGCCGTCGCTCCTCGGTTAGCGCCATCTGTCTCGAGAGAAGGCTGCGGAGCAAGTCATTCTGCATCGCATCTGCTTCTGCGTCCTCGACGAAGGTCTCTTGGAGAGCGAGCGGCGGGACGGGTAGCGCGAGCGCGCGTAAATCGTCGGTGCGAATGTTCACCATGCTCTGCGAGGTCCCGGTCGCTGACAAGGCAAAGTGGTCCCGAACCTGTCGCGTGCGCCCGATCAGCGCTACATAACTCGCGTCCAGGTCGTCCTTCAGGCGAAGTCGAAACAACTTGTCGCAGAGAAGGAGTCGCTGGCGGGAGCCGTTGGGCACAACTGCCATCTCGCCGACAAGCCTAGGACTATTCGCTCGCGAGATAAGTAGGTCGCCTGGGCGCACCTCGTAGGCCGCCTGAGCAGACAGATCCGTAGGTAAAGCCTTCGACTCGTCTGCTCGGAAGGTGCCTGCCTTGACGGCGCTGACTTTCAGGACGCCCCACTCCTGTTCGGAGGGAACGCGATCCTCACATTGGGGGCTCCAGCCTTGTTCGATCCGCCGGAAGTATCTACCAAGCGGCGCTACGTCGAACTCCGCAGCCAAGTCGAGCACTCGCTGCTCGAGTCTGGCGATCAGGCGTTCGTCAAGCAGCGAGAGTTGCCTCACGCGGGCGGAGGTCAGGCGATCGAGGCGGCTTAACTGATCGTCGAGAAAGTTCGCGATCCGCTCCTGCTGATCCCGATTGGGGGTAGGAATCTGGAGGTGTGTGATGTGCAGCGGCTCGACTCGTTGGTGGCTTCGCGTGACGGAGCGGACCTGCGAGTCCAGGTGCTGGCGGGTCGACTCGGATAGTAGGCAATATGTTAGAAAGCGCGGGTCGCAGTCCACTGGACGAAGCGGTACGAATTCCGTGGAGGCAAGAAGGGGAAGCGCGGCTGGTCTTGCGCGCGCAACGCGACTCTTGCGGGGATTCAGGCGACTGATCAGAACCTCATCGCCTGATAGAAGCAGCTTCCCAGACTTGATGTTGGCGGCGGGCTCGACCGTGGGCTCGCCTGTCGCCTCCAAAGCGGGAATGTTGTAGTGAACGACGTCGCCATCAATAGTCGCAGGTTCTACGACGAGGCGGACCTCATCAGCGACCGTCCAGAGTGGTCGCAACGGAAAGCCGGTCATCGCTTAAGCCCCGCGAGTACCTGCTGGATCTCCGCCTCGACCCTCTCGAGCTCAGCGTCGATCTCCGCCAACGGTCTCGGAGGGACGTACTTGTAGAAGAAGCGGGTGAACGGGATCTCGTAGCCGATCTTGGTCTTGGTGTGATCGATCCACGCATCGGGAACGTGCGGCAGCACCTCGCGCTCGACGTACTCGTCGACGTCCTCGGTGAGTGAGACGTTCACGTTGTCGCGCAGGTCCGGGTCGGGGAGTGGGTCCCCCTTCTTGTCCGTGACGATCGGCGCGTCCGGGTCGGCGACCGCGGCGGCCGACAGCACAGCCTTCTTGATGGTCGGCGGCAGGCCGATCTGCTTGCGAGCTGTGCACGCGTTGAGCAGACGCTTGTTGAACGCCGCCTCGGTCTGCTCCGACGTCCCCAGCAGATCGGTGAGGGCGCCGAGCAGTGCGTCGTGGGTGCGCCGCGCGTCGTCGTCCGCAACCGTCAAGGCGACCACCGGTTTGGAGGAACGGACTGCCTCGATCGTCTCCTCGGTCACCGTCCAGCGGCGGCGGAGCGGGCGCTCGACGGTGATCCGGCGGAAGCCGAACACGTCGTCGTCGAAGACCTTGACGCGCTCGTCGGCCTCCGCCAACTCCGGGGCATCGTGGTATAGCCGGGTGATCTCCTCGATGTGGGCGTCGTCCAGGTACTTGCGCTTGTCACCGAGGGACTTGCGCATCTTCGACCACTCGCCGCGGGCGTCGACAAGCGCGACCTTGCCTTCCCGCTCGGAGCGCTTGCGATTGGTGACGATCCAGACGTAGGTGCTGATCCCGGTGTTGTAGAAGAGCTGGTCGGGCAGCGCGACGATGCCCTCGAGCCAGTCGTTCTCGATGATCCAGCGGCGGATGTTGCTCTCGCCCGACTCGGCCGCCCCGGCGAACAGCGGGCTGCCGGAGAAGACGATCGCCACCCGGCTGCCGCCCTCCTCGGCCGGCTTCATCCGGGCGATCATCTGCTGCAGGAACAGCAGGGAGCCGTCGGAGACGCGGGGGAGTCCGGCGCTGAACCGGCCGCCCGGCTGCTTGGACTCGGCGACGATCGCGTCCTTCGACTTGTTCCAGTCCACGCCGAACGGCGGGTTCGCCAGCAGGTAGTCGAACCGCTTGTCCGCGTGCCCGTCAGCGGTCAGCGTGTTACCCAGCACGATGCGCTCGGGGTCCTGGCCCTGGATCAGCAGGTCCGACCGCGCGATCGCCCACGTCTCGGGATTGAGTTCCTGGCCAAACATCTCCAGCCGGGCCTTCGGGTTGAGCCGGGTCAGGTACTGGTCGGCGATGTTCAGCATGCCGCCGGTGCCGCACGCAGGGTCGTAGATCGAGCGCACCGGCGCGGTGCCGGTGAGCACGTCGGAGTCCTCACCGAACAAGAGGTTGACGAACAGCCGGATGACCTCACGCGGGGTGAAGTGCTCACCCGCGGTCTCGTTGGAGAGCTCGGAGAACCTGCGCAGCAGCTCCTCGAAGATGTAGCCCATCGCGTGGTTGGGCACGACCTCCGGCCGCAGCTCCAGGTCGGCGAACTTGCCCAGCACCAGATACAGCAGCCCGGCGTCGTCGAGCCGGGTGATCTGCTCGTCGAACCGGTACTTCTCCAGCACCTGCGCCGCGCCAGGGGAGAAGGCCCCGATGTAGGCGCGCAGCTGCTGTGCCAGGTTGTTGGGGGAGTCGAGCAGCTTGGTGAAGGTCAGCGGGCTGACGTTGTAGAACGGCACCCCGGCGGCGTCGCGGAGCAGAACATCGGGATTGTCGGTCACACCCTTGAGCTGCTCGGCTCGGGCGAGCACCTTCGGCTTGGTCTCCTCCAGCACGGCGTCCAGCCGGCGCAACACCAGCAGCGGAAGGATCACCCCGCGGTATTCCGCCGGCTTGTAGTCACCACGCAGCAGGTCGGCGACCTGCCACACGAACTGAACCTTGCCCTCGAACCCATTCACGCGTACTGCCCCGTTCCGATTGCTCGCTTGCCGACTCTGCCTGCTCGCAGGGCGACGGGAAAGGGTCTACCCGATGTCGTCGCCCCGGGCGGCGAGGCGCCCGCTCGGGCGCGACGGCCGCGGCTGGTGGGGTGATTGGTGGGGGACCGCCTGGACAGGGTTGGCGAAGAGAGTGCGACGGGCTACTCCACGGTCGGACGCTGACGCGTGGTGCGAGGCGGCCGCCGGATGAGATCGCTGTCCTCCGGGAGTCGGGACACGTATTGGAAGCCATCCACTGCGGTGGGGTCGTAGGCGACTACAACGTCCTCCCTCCGCAGAGTGGCACGCCAGCTGTCCAGACGCTCTCGATCGCTCGCCGAGATGGGGAAGCCCTCGCGCACTCGTGCTTCCACTCGCAGCATCTGCAAGGGGTAGGCGTTGCGGTGTCGATTCTCAACCGACCACGGGATGAGTTCGGCGTCCCTGGCGATGCGACGCTGGAGCCCGCGTCTGCCGCGGAAGTTGCCGAACATGGACGGGACCGTCTCGATGCCGTACTTGCGCCGGTACTCGGCCACCATCCAGCCGTAGGTTCGCCCCTCCTCGAACCAGCGGATGACCTCGCGCTCGTCTTGAATCTTCGATGCCGGCATCCCGTGTCCGCCCTCCCTCGGTCCCTGCGCCGTCCTTCGCCGGCACGCTCGTCGGTCTACCTGAGGGTCGGCAGCGTCGCCGGTATGTCGGCGCCGGCCCCGTGAGCCATGGGGCAGGCGTGACTGAGAGTCTCTTGACCGTTCAGGAATGCCTAGTGTCGCTGCCCATGCGAGAAGGTCTGGGAGAGCGTGTCGTGCAGGAGGCGAGGTGCTGAGTCGGGAGGAGTACCTGGCCGCCTGGTCGCGGTGGCACGGCGGCAGCGACACGTCGTCCCCCGCTCGTGCGCGGCTGGCTGACCCTGGCCCACACGCTGGCCCGACCTCTGGCGGGGCTGCCGCCGGTCGTCGCGACGGCGGCGGGGCTTGCCGTCGCCGCGGCCGCCGTCGGCCCGGCCGCGGCCGGTGGCGCCTGGCTGGTGGCGGCGGGGCTGCTGGTGGGGCTGTCCGGGCTGCTGGACAGCCTGGACGGGGCGCTGGCGATCGGCACCGGCCGCGCGTCGCAGCGCGGATACGTGCTCGACTCGGTCGTGGACCGGCTCACCGAGGCCGCCTACGCCGCGGCGTTGTGGGTCGCCGGGGCGCCCGGGTGGCTGGTCGTCCTCTTCGGGGCGCTGTGCTGGCTGCCCGACTACCTGCGCGCCCGCGCCGGTCAGGCGGGCGTGGACCGGACCGGGCCGATCTCGCTGTGGGAGCGACCCACCCGGGTGCTCATGGCGGGCTTCACCCTGGGCGGGGCGGGCGTCGTCTCGGGGCTCGAGGTCGCGGGGGTGGACGGCGCCGTGCTGACCGTGACGTGCGGAGCCGCGGTGGGCGCGCTGCTCGGTGCGGTGGGGACGGCGCAGCTGTGGCTCTGGCTGCGGTCGGAGCTCACCGGGCCCGGCCGGGCCGACCCGGGCTGAGCGCGGTTCCGCGGGCCGGCAGGGACCTCGGGACCGCGGACACCGGGTGCGCCGCCTAGGGTGTGCGGTGCTCGACCCCCGTTCGTCCCGTCATGCAGGCCCGCTCGCGAGCCGGCGCCCGCGCCCCTCCGGAGCCACATCCCCCAGGAGCAGCACGTGCCCGTCGTCGTCACCGGCTCGATCGCCACCGACCACCTCATGACCTTCCCCGGCAAGTTCGCCGAGCAGTTCGTCGAGGGTCAGATGGAGAACGTCTCGCTCTCCTTCCTCGTCGACGACCTCGTGCAGCACCGCGGAGGAGCCGGGGCGAACATGGCGTACGGGCTCGGCCTGCTCGGCCTGGGGCCGGTGCTCGTCGGTGCGGTCGGGAGCGACTTCGCCGAGTACGAGGCCTGGCTGACCCGGCACGGGGTGGACACCGGCAGCGTGCACCGGTCGGAGTTCAAGCACACGGCGCGGTTCGTCTGCACCACCGACGCGGCCAACAACCAGATCGCGTCCTTCTACTCGGGCGCCATGTCCGAGGCCGGCGAGATCGAACTGGGCCCCGTGGCCGAGCGGGTGGGTGCCCCCGACCTCGTCGTCATCGGCCCCAACGACCCGAAGGCGATGGAGCGGCACACCGAGGAGTGCCGGCAGCGCGGCTTCCGGTTCGCCGCCGACCCCAGCCAGCAGCTGGCGTGGGCGGACGGCGAGCTGATCAGGAACCTCGTCGAGGGCGCGGACCTGCTGTTCACCAACGAGTACGAATCGCACCTGCTGCAGCAGAAGACCGGCTGGACCGAGGGCGACGTGCTGTCCCGCGTCGGCACCTGGGTCACCACCCGTTCCGCCCAGGGGATCCTGGTGCGGCAGGCCGACGCCGAGCCCATCTCGGTGATCGCCGTGCCGGAGACCAAGCCGATCGAGCCGACCGGCGGCGGTGACGCTCTCCGCGCCGGGTTCATCGCCGGCCGCACGTGGGGGCTCGGCCTGGAGCGTGCCACCCAGCTCGGTTCGGCCGTGGCCACGGCCGCCGTCGAGGTCGTCGGCACCCAGGAGTACGACCTGCCCCGCGAGAGCTTCCTGCGCCGGTTCGCCGAGGCGTTCGGCGCCGAGGCCGCCGACGAGGTCGCCGCGCACCTACCGCGGTAGGGCGTCGAGGTCGCTGATGGTCATGCTCCGTCGCTGTCCCTCCTGAGCCGTTCGCCGATGGAGGGGTCCTCGGACCAGCGGCGGTAGGAGATCCGGGAGATCTCGCGGACCTCGCCGATCGTCGACCACTCGTTCCCGCCCAGCCGGGCCAACGGCTGCAGGTGCTCGATCCGCGGCCGGCCCTCGCGCACCGCCGACGCCGCCACGGTGATCAGCTGCACGCGTCCGAAGACCACCGTGCTGTCGCCCAGCCGCACCGTCGAGTGCAGCGTGCACTCCACCGCGACCGGCGAGCCGGCCACCCGCGGCACCCCGACCCGCTCGCCGGCCGTCAGCGGGACGCCACACTCCTCGGCCTCGCTCATGCCGGCGGGGAAGTCGGTCGCGGTGGCGTTGATCTGCTCGAACAGCGCCTCGGGGGCGAGGCTCACGGTGAATTCGCCGGTGGCCTCCACGTTGCGGAGGGAGTCCTTGCGGCCCACCGAGGTGAACTGGACGACCGGCGGGGACACGCAGGCCACCGTGTAGAAGGAGTGCGGCGCGAGGTTGAGCACGCCGTCGGCCGAGCGGCTGCACACCCACGCGATCGGACGGGGGACGACGACGGAGTTCAGCACCCGGTAGAAGGCACCGGCGTCCATCTCGTCGGGGTCGAACAGCACGCGCTCGGCGGGGTCGGTCACCGGCCCATCGTGGCCGGACGGCCCGGCACCCGCGCGGGCGGGGCGGGCGCGACGCCTAGGGTGGCCCCGCACGAGGGACGCCGGACGAGGGAGCGCGGACGCGAGCATGAGCCTGCAGATGACGGTCGTCGCGGCGTTCCTGCGCCTGGCCTACAAGCCCCGGATGGCCACGGCGGAGCGCGGGCGTGCCCGGCTGGCCGAGCCCAAGGGTCCGTCCGGTCCGCCGGCGAAGCTGCGGACCCGGCACGAGGTCACCACCCGGCAGGTCGGCGGCTTCGACTGCCACACGGTCGCGCCCACGGGCCGCCCGGCCGAGCGGGCCGCGATCTACCTCCACGGCGGGGCGTACATCAGCGAGATCGCCCCGCAGCACTGGGCGCTGATCTCCCGGCTGGCCGACGCCGGCGTGCGCGTCGAGGTGCCGTCCTACGGTCTGGCCCCGCAGCACACCTACCGGGACGCCTATCCGTTCGTGACCGCCGTCTACCGCGACCTGCTGAGCAGCACGGGCGCCGCGGCGGTCACCCTGCTCGGCGACTCCGCCGGGGGCGGTCTCGCGCTCGGGCTGGCGCAGGAGCTGTCCGCGGCGGACCTCTCGCAGCCGCGCCGGCTGGTGCTCGTCGCGCCGTGGCTGGACCTGACCCTGAGCAACCCGGACCTCCCTGCCGTCGAGGCCCGCGATCCGTGGCTCAGCAGCACCGGCCTGCACGTCGCCGCGGCGGCGTGGGCGGGCGGGGACGATCCGACCGGTCCCCGGCTCAGCCCGCTGAACGGACCGCTCGCCGGGCTGGCCCCGATCGACGTCTACGTCGGGACCCGCGACATCTGCCTGCCCGACTCGCTCCTGCTCCGGGACCGCGGCGCCGCGCAGGGCGCGCAGGTGCGGCTCGAGGTCTGCGAGGGCGCCGTCCACGTGTACCCGCTGGTGCCCACCCCCGAGGGCCGGTCGGCCGCGCGCCGGATCATCGAGGACGTGGCGACGGGCTCGTAGCGGGGACGGCGGACGGCAGGGGCCGGTCCCGCCAGCGGAGCGTGCCGCGGCGGTGCCCCCGGACGGACCGGACCATCAGCAGGTCGAAGACCACGATCGACAGCGGGTGCGCCAGCGCGTCCGGCCACGTGCGGCTCCCGGTCGCCGACGCGACCGCCGCCCGGCCCGCCGCGCCGGCGAG
>NZ_HG931173.1:244660-269124 GCF_000582785.1 Candidatus Blastococcus massiliensis AP3 | reverse complement strand
AGCGACTTCGCGTAGCCGTCCCGCAGGGCCGGCCAGCCGTCGTACATCCGGCAGGCCGCGAGAGCCGACCCGTCGATCGGCACGCCGCGGCCGCCGGAGCGCTTCACCGCGCGGAGCAGGGCGATGTCCTCGAGCACCTCGCCGCGGACCGCGCCGTGGCCGCCGGCCCGCTGGTAGCCGCGCCGGTCGACGACGAGGAACTGCCCGTTGGCGGCGGCCAGCGACGGCCGGGGCGAGCGCTCGGCGAGGCGGAGCGGCAGCGTCGTCGCCCAGAGCCAGGGGGCGAGGGGCTGCACCAGCCGTTCGGCCGGGCCGTGCGCCAGCGGCCTCGGCCACGGGGAGACCAGGTCCAGGCCGTACCGCTCCAGGACGGCGACGGCGCCGGCGATCGCGTCCGGGAAGAGCCGGACGTCGGCGTCGACGAAGACGAGCACCTCGTCGTCGGCACCGGGGGCCGCGGCCGCCCCGGTCGCGCAGGCGTGCGGCTTGCCCAGCCAGCCGGGTGGGGGAGGAGGTGCCTGGACGAGCCGCACCCGCGGGTCGGGAACGGCACGCACGACGCCGGCCGTTCCGTCGGTCGAGCCGTCGTCGACGACGACGACGCGCAGGTCCGGCACGCCGCGCTGGTCCAGCAGGGCCGCGAGGCAGCCGCCGATCTGGCCGGCTTCGTCGCGGGCCGGGACCACGACGGTGACCGGCCGGCGCACCGGCGGGGGGTCGGCGGGGGGACGGCGGAGCAGGGCGACGTTGACGGCGGCGTGCACCGCACCGGCGACGGAGAGACCGGCGAGCGTGCGGAGCAGCCGCCCGCTCACCGCCGCGCCGTCCGGCGGTGCTGCACGGCCAGGGTGACGAGCACCGGGACGGCGAGCACGACGCCCCAGAAGGCCGAGCCGGGCAGGTCGAGCCAGCCGGCGTGCGCGAGCGCCCCGCCGAGGGTCATCCAGCCGAGCACGAGCAACGGCGCCGCGTCCCCGGTCCTGGGTGCGTCGGCGGTGCGGGTGACCAGCAGGTCCAGCAGGGTCATGAGCACCAGGCCGGCGAACACCCAGCCGGCGAGGTTGGTCAGCGGCACGGTGTCGATGCCCGGGAGGCCGGGCGAGGGGTGTGCCCAGGTCCAGTAGCCGGCCTGGACCATCTGGGGATCGAGGACGACGTCCCAGGCCGCGAAGATCCCGGCCCCCCAGGCGACGCGGGCGAGCCGTCGCCGGGCCGGCCGCACCGGACGGGCCAGCCGGTCGGCCAGCACCCAGGAGGGCCAGGCCATCATCAGCCAGGCCAGCGGCACGAGGAACGGCACGCCCAGGAGGGTGGGACCCAGCACCGAGCTGTAGGTCCAGGTCCCGTAGGGGAAGCCGGTGGCGAGCCCGAGCGACTCGAATCCGATGGACGCGGCGAGCACCAGCGCGAGCACCCCGAGCCCGGTGCGCAACCCCCGGCTCAGCGAGGCGTGCACGACCGAGAGGACCCCGCCCAGCAGCACGATGGCCCAGCTGACGGCGTCCCGGGTGTCGCCGTCGGAGAGCGGGTAGGCGATGGCCGTGCCGACGAGGGCGACGGCCAGGACGAGCGGGACGATCTGGCGGACGCGCTGCGCCCCGGGCAGCGGGAACGCGGCGACCGACGGGATCACGAGGTCCACCGGCCACGCAGTCCGGCCACCCGTCGCAGGGACCGGCCGGCCGCCGATCTCAGACGGGGAAGTGGACGCCGGTCCCCGAGGACGACGCGAGCCGCGCTGCGGCCGGAGTTGCCGGACACCCCGCCGCCCGGGTGGGTGGACGCGCCGGCGAGGTACAGCCCGCCCAGCCCCGGCACCCGGTAGCCGGAGAGCGCGGGTGTCGGGCGGAAGCCGAACATGCTCGCCAGGCCCATCTCCACGTGCATGACGTTGCCGCGCGGCAGGGACAGTTCCCGCTCCAGGGCCAGCGGCGTCTGGACGTACAGCCGCTGTACCGAGTCGGCGAACCCCGGCGCGAACCGGTCGACGGCGGCGACGAGGCGGGCGGCCTCGTCCTCCGCGAGCGCGTCCCAGTCGGCGCCGTCGGCGAGGGCGTAGGGATACCACTGACCCCAGATGGTGACCACGTGCTGACCGGGCGGCGCCAGGGTCTCGTCGCCGGCGGAGAAGGACATCGCCAGCGGAACCGGCTCCCGGGGGACCCGGCCGGCGCCCCAGTCGCCGTGCGCGGCCGCCAGGTGTGCCCGGTCGGTGCAGAGCAGTTGCAGCCCCTGTGACGACTCCTCCGGACTCGCCCCTGGATAGGCGGGTGGGGCGCTGGTGAGGGCCCGGACCACCAGCCCGAAGCCGTTGCCCACGGGCGGGTCGGCGTCGGCGAGGGCCGGCGGGGCGGTCTCCCCGGCCAGCCGGCGGGTGACCCCGATGTGGCACGCGGCGACGACGGCGCCGGCGTGCACGCGGCGACCCGACGTGGTCTCGACGCCGGCCACCCGCGGTCCGGTGCCGTCGTCGTCGACCAGGAGGCGGGCCGCGCCGTCGCCCAGCACCACCCGGCCGCCGTCGGCCTCCAGTCGGCGCCGCAGCGCCTGCGTCAGGCCCCCGGAGCCGCCGACGGGGTGCCCGGGCGGGACGTCGTGCAGCAACGCGACCCAGCCGACCATCGCGGCGGTGCCCGGTTCGGACATGGGCGGGCCCGACTGCGCGCCGAACCAGGCCAGCGCAGCCTTGAGCCGCTCGCTGGTGAACCAGCGGTCCAGCAGCGCGTCGCCCGAGCCGAGGAAGTCGATGGCGAGGTCGCCGCCGGGCGTCCGGGGCCGGCCGTCGACGGGTGCGCCGAGCGGCCAGAACGAGCGCACCAGTCCGCCCGCGCTGGGCCGGCGACCGAAGGACGCGACGACCGCCCGGCTGCGCGGGCCCCACACCTCCACGAAGCGGCGGTAGGCGGTGGCGTCCTCCGGGCCGCAGGCGGCCTCGATCGAGGCGCAGGTCGCGTCGAGGTCGACGGAGAAGACCAGCGGCCGGCCGTCCGGTCCCTCGGCTCCGGGGGCCGGCGCAGGGGCGAAGCCCCACGGGTCGCAGTCGATGTACCGCAGCCCCGACGCGGCGAGGTCGAGCTCCTCGACGATGCCGCTGTGCCGGATGATCACGTGCGCGCTGGAGCCGCGGTCGACGAGGACGCCCGGCCAGCGCTCGACGGTCGACACCGCGCCGCCGAGGACGTCGTCGGACTCCACGACCTCGACCGAGAGCCCCTCCCTCGCCAGGTAGCACGCCGCGACCAGTCCGTTGTGGCCGGAACCGATCACGACGACGTCGACGGCGACGTCGGGGGAGGCGGGGTTCGCTGCTGAGGTGGGCACGCTCAGCTGTTCGCCGGCTGCGGGTCGGTCGGATGCAGCGGGAGCTGCGCGCCGAGGATGGCGAACGGTCGCGGATCGCCCGGGAAGTGGTAGCCGCGGGCGAGGTCGACGAAGCCGTCCGCGTGGTACAGCCGGAACGCCTTCGTGTCCGCGTCCGGGGTCGACAGCAGCGCCGCGGGGTGGGGCAGGTCGGCGACCAGGGCGTGCAGCAGCTGCCGGCCCAGCCCCCGGCTCTGGTGCTCGGGATGGACGTGCAGCTCGCAGACCTCGAAGGCCCCGGGGAGCCACTTCTTCGCCGTCCGCCGGTCCAGCGCCGCGCGGACCTGGTCATGCCACCACTGCCCGGGCTCGATCAGGTAGCCGTAGCCGAACCCGACCAGCTGCTCGGCCGGCTCGTCCCCGCCCGCGCCGGTCTCCACGAAGGCGCCGACGGCGCGGAAGCCGGGGCGGTCGGTGTGCTGGATGGCGTAGCCGTAGCGGCCCGCCACCACCGCGGCGTCGTAGCCCATGGCGAGGCCGTAGATGGTCAGCGCCTCGTGCATGTGGTCGCGCAGCCACGGGGTGGGCAGCTCGATGATCCGGGTGCCGGGTCTGGTGTCAGTCACGTGCCGACCGCCTCCGGGGCGTCGAGCCGGGTGGGGGCGGCGTCCGCCGGGCCGTCGCCGACCTCGGCGGGGGTGCCGTCGGTGAGGCGCAGCAGTTCGTCGTAGGTGGTCGGGAAGACCGTGGCCGGATGGCCGGCGGCGGCCCAGACCTGCTCGTGGCGGGCGAGCTCGACGTCGACGAGCGTGCCGATCGGCTCGGGGTGGCCGACGGGGGCGACGCCGCCGATGGGCTGGCCGGTGACCTCTCGGACGAGGTCCGCCGGTGCGCGGGAGATCGAGTCCACGCCCAGCAGGACGGCGACCTTCGTCTCGTCGACCCTGTGCGCGCCGCTGGTCAGGACCAGCAGGGGCTGGCCCGCGGCCACGAAGACGAGGCTGTTCGCGATCGCTCCGACCGGGACGCCGAGCGCAGCGGCGGCCGCGGCTGCGGTGCGGACCTCGGCGGGCAGTTCGCGCACCGTGCCGAGGGCGCCCGACTCCCGCAGGAGCCGGCTGACCTCGGCGACCCGGGGGGAGTCGGCGGGCGGCATGCCGGCGATCCTCCCACCCGCCGCCTGCTGACGGCCGCTCGGGCGACGTCCCCGGGATGCCCCGGTCGGCCGCGGGGCCCGGGCGAGCAGCTCCGCGCTCCCGGGGCCGGTGAGCTCCTCGACGTGGACCGGGCGGCGGTCCCGTGCACGCGGGCATCGTGGCAGGTGGGGATGACGGGCGCGTCCGTCTTGACGGCAGGGAGCCGGTCCGGTCTACTGATCGGTGTTCGAACACGTGTTCGAACGATGATCTGAACGGTCCCGCCGGTCCGCCCGCCCCTGGTCCTTCCCCACCGGGGCGGGTCCGGCCGCGGGGAGCGGTCGAGGGGTGGGGAGTCTGTCATGAGCCGGGTGCTGGGCGAGGCCGTCGACCGGGTCGGCGAAGAGGTGCAGGTGGAGCGGGGCGCCCTCGGTCCGCTGCAGTTCTGGCGCGGTCAGTCCCGGTACGTCGTGGGGGAGTTGCTCGACTCGTGGCTGGAGACCGCACCCTGGTGGCAGCGCGACGCGGGGGTCGGCGGAGCCTCGGCCGATCTGGTCGCTCCCCGCGAGGTGTGGCGGGTCGAGGCGGTGCGGGCCGGGCGGTCGCGGATGGACTTCGCCGGTGTCTTCGACCTGTCCTGGGACGCCTCCGCGAACCGTTGGTGGCTCGTCCGGGTGCACGACTGATGGGCGCCCGACCTCTCATGGCCGACCAGTTGCCCCTGCCCCCGGCGCTGCCCGCCGCTGCCGCCACGCTGCTGGACCAGGCGCGCCGCGGGCTGGCCGAGGCCGCCGGCTGCGCCGATGCCCGTCAGCGCTACGCCACCGCACACCTCGGCGCGCTGCGGGCGGCGGCTGCCGTGCTGGCCGCCCGTACCCGTCCCGAGGTCGCCCGGCGCCGTCCGCGCAGCGCCTGGGTGCTGCTCGGTCAGGTCGCCCCCGAACTGGGGGAGTGGGCCACCTTCTTCGCCGCCGGGGCGGCCAAGCGGGCCGCCGCCGAGGCCGGGCTCTCCCATGCGGTCACCGAGCGGGAGGCCGACGACCTCGTGCGCGACGTCGGCGGATTCCTCGCGGTCGTGGAGAGCTGCCTGGGCGTCGACACCGAGCGGGTCCATCCGCGGCCGCGGGTGGTCGGTGGCACCGCGACCGAGTACCCCCGGTGAGCGATCCCTTCGTCCACCTGCACGTCGCGTCCGGCTACTCGATGCGGTTCGGCGCCAACCACCCTGCCGACCTGGTCGCCCGCGCCGCGGAGCACGGGATGGGCGCCCTCGCCCTCACCGACCGCGACGGGCTCTACGGCGCGGTCAAGTTCGCCCTGGCCTGCCGGTCGGCGGGGATCCGCCCGATCTTCGGGGTCGATCTGGCCGTGGCCCCCGCGGTCGACAGCACCGTGCCCCCGGCGCTCGCGCACGCCCTCGGCGGCGCGGCGTCCGGCGCCCGGCCGCCCCGGATGCAGCCGCCCCGGATGCAGCTGCCGACCGCGCCGGGCAGTCGCCGGTCACCCGCCCGGGGCGGGACGGCGGTGGACCTCCGGCTGCCGCGCGTCACCTTCCTGGCCCGGGACGGCGCCGGCTGGGCGTCGCTGTGCCGGCTCACCAGCAGCACCCACCTGCGCGGCACCCGCGGTGAGCCGGTCAGCTCGCTGGCGATGGCCGCCGAGCACGCCACCGGCCTGACCGCGCTGCTCGGACCGGACTCCGCGGTGGGGCGGGCCCTGGTCGCCGGCCGCAGCGATCTCGCCGCGGTCCAGCTCGACACCTGGCGGGCGGTCTTCGGGGCGGGCCTGGCGCTGGAGGTGGTGCACCACCGCGGCCGCGGGGACCGGCAGCGGGCGCAGGCGATGCTCCGGTTCGCCGCCGAGCAGGGCGTGCCGGTGGTCCTCAGCAACGCCGTCCGGTACGTCGATGCCCTGGACGCACCCACGGCCGACGTCCTCGACTCCGCGCGCCGGCTGGTCCCGCTCGATCTGCGGCACGTCGACCGGCGCACCGCCGAGGGGTACCTGAAGTCGGGCAAGGAGATGGCCGAGGTGGCCGAGGACCTCGTCGGCCCCGACCGGGACGCCGCGCTCCGGCTGCTCGAGCGCACCGCCCGGCTGGCCGAGCAGTGCGCCGTCGACATCCGCGGCGACCTCGGCATCGGCAGCGTGCGCTATCCCGAGCTCGATGTCGTCACCACGGCCGCGGAGCGGGGGATGACCTCCTCGCAGGTGCTGCGCGCCCGCTGCGAGGCGGGGCTCGGCCGGCGCGGGATGGCGTTCACCGAGCGGGTGCGCAGCCGGCTGGAGGAGGAGCTGGCGGTCATCGACTCGCTCGGCTATCCGTCCTACTTCCTCACCGTCGCCGACGTGGTCGACCTCATCAAGAGCTTGAGGGTTCGGGCGGCGGCGCGGGGCTCGGGCGCCGGCAGCCTGGTCACCTATCTGCTCGGCATCTCCGACGTCGATCCGCTCCGCTACGGCCTGCTGATGGAGCGGTTCCTCTCGCCGCTGCGCCACCAGTTGCCCGACATCGACATCGACGTGGAGTCCGCCCGGCGGATGGAGGTCTACGACGCCGTCCTCGACCGGTTCGGCGCCGACCGGGTCAGCTGCATCTCGATGATGGACACCTACCGGGTGCGGCACGCGATCCGCGACGTGGGGGCCGCGCTGAGCCTGCCGCAGGCCGAGATCGACGCCGTCGCCAAGGCCTTTCCGCACATCCGGGCCAACCAGGTGCACGCCGCGCTGCGCGACCTGCCCGAGCTGCGGGCCAGCCGGTACGGGTCCAGACGGGCCGGCGGATCCGGGGATCTGGACCTGCTGTTCGACCTGGTCGCCCGGCTCGACGGGCTGCCGCGGCACATCGCGCTGCACCCGTGCGGCGTGCTGCTGTCCGACACCACCCTGCTCGACCGCACACCCGTCGAGAGCAGCTATCTCGGCTACCCGATGAGCCAGTTCGACAAGGACGACGTCGAGGAGCTCGGGCTGCTCAAGCTCGACCTGCTGGGCATCCGGATGCAGTCGGCGATCGCGCACGCCCTCGACGAGGTCGCGCGGGTGGACGGCGAGACGGTCGACATCGACGCCGTCCCGCGCGACGACCCGACGACCTTCGAGCTGATCCGCTCGACCCGCACGCTCGGCATGTTCCAGATCGAGTCGCCGGGTCAGCGCGAGCTGGTCGGCAAGTTCGGCCCGCAGACCTTCGAGGACATCATCATCGACATCTCGCTGTTCCGGCCCGGCCCGGTGAAGAGCGACATGGTGACGCCTTTCCTCATGGCCCGGAACGGCTGGCGGGACGCCGAGTACCCGCACCCCGACCTGGAGTTCGCGCTCGCCGAGACCGCCGGGGTGGTGGTGTTCCACGAGCAGGTGCTGCAGGTGGTGTCCCGGATGACCGGGTGCACGCTGGCCGAGGCCGACGAGGTGCGCCGGGCGCTGGGGGAGAAGGACGCCCATCCCGAGGTGCGGGCCTGGTTCATGCCCCGCGTGCTGGACGCCGGCTACCCGGTGGAGGTGGCCGAGCAGGTGTGGCAGGTGCTGGTGGCCTTCGGGTCGTTCGGCTTCTGCAAGGCGCACGCGGCGGCCTTCGCGCTGCCCACCTACCAGTCGGCCTGGCTCAAGACCCACCACCCGGCGGCCTTCCTCGCCGGCGTGCTCACCCACGACCCCGGCATGTACCCCAAGCGGCTGATCCTCGACGACGCCCGCAACTTCGGCATCCGGGTGCTGGGCCTCGACGTCAACGCCTCGGCGGCGACGTACCGGGTCGAGCGCTGCGCCGTCGAGCATGAGGAGCGGGATGAGGGGTGTGACGAAACCCCGCCCGAGAGCCCGACCGGGTACCGGCGGCGGCCGGACTGGATGCCGGCGACGATGCCCGACCCCTCGCGGTACGGCATCCGCCTGGCGCTGGCCGACGTGAAGGGCATCTCCGACGACGAGGTGGCCCGCGTCGTCGCCGGACAGCCCTACCGCTCGCTCACCGACTTCTGGTCCCGGGCGTCGGTGTCGCGCCCGGTGGTGGAGCGCCTGGTGCTCGCCGGCGGCTTCGACTCGCTCTACGGGTTCGGGGTGCGCGACCGCGAGGCGCGCCGACCCGCGCACCGCGGTCGGCAGCTGACCCGCCGCGACCTGCTGCTGCAGATCGGCGAGCTGGACCGGTGGAGCCGCAGCGGCGCGCGGGCGAGCTCCCACGGCCAGCTCAGCCTCGACCTCATGGGGATGGAGGTCTCCGAGGACGAGAACGGCGGTACGGCGGAGGCCCCGGACTGGGCGGAGAGCAGCGGGCTGCCGGAGTTCACCGACGCCGAACTGGTGCACGCCGAGCTGGAGGTGCTCGGCCTGGACGCCAGCCGGCACGTCGTCGACTTCTACAAGCCGTTCCTCGCCGCGCTCGGGGCGGTGCCGGCCGGGGAGCTGCTGGGCTGCCGCAGCGGATCGGAGGTGCTGGTCGCCGGGGTGAAGGTCGCGACACAGACCCCGCCGATCCGGTCAGGACGGCGGGTGGTGTTCGTGACCCTCGACGACGGGTCCGGATGCACCGACTCGACCTTCTTCGAGGACGCCCAGGGCCCCTACGCCGCGACGGTCTTCCACTCGTGGCTGCTGGTCATCCGCGGAGTGCTGCGCCGCACGGGCGCGCGGGGGATCTCGCTGCGGGCCACCGGTGCGTGGGAGCTGCCCGCGCTGCACGAGGCGTGGGAGGCCGACGGCCTGGACGGCGTGCGGGAGCTGATGGCCGCGCCGGGGGAGATCACCGAGCAGGCGATCACCGGTGCCGCAGCGTCCCGGAGCAGCCGGCCGGTGATGGCGCGCCCGGTGCTGGTGCACCCGACCGGCTTCCGGATGTCGCCCTACGCCGACATCAAGCCGGCCGGCGACGACGCCGGGACGGCCGCCCGCCGCGCGGCGTCAGGACCGCCCCGCAAGCTCTGGCACTCCAGCCCGGGCAGCTCCGGGCACTGAACGGGGATCGGCGCGAATCAGCCCTCGCCGTCCTCGCCGTCGGTGTTCTCCTCGACCTCGCGCTCGGCGTCGTCGACGCCTTCTTCGATGTTCTGCTCGACGTCGTCGTCCACGACGTCGGACCCGCAGGCGGCGGAGGTGAAGGCCGCGGCGGTGATGGCGAATGCGCTCAGCGTGGCGCGGAGCATGCGGGGACGGGCGGACCGGGTCATGGGAACTCCTCGCGTCGGTGGGGTCACGTTCCCCAGGGAACTGCCCGCTGATCCCGCCTCGGCAAACCGATCGGGCGCTGGGCGAGCGAGGGCAGGTGGACCAGGCCGGCCACGGTCTCCCGGAACCCGCAGGCGTCGAGGTAGAAGGGGCGCAGCTCGGGCCGGAAGTCCGCGTGCAGCCACTCGCAGCCTGCCTCCTTCGCCCGCCGGGCGGCGGCGCGCACGACCAGCGTGCCGATGCCTTCGTGCTGCCGGTCACCCCGCGTCTTCGTGTCGAGGAGGAACGCGTGGTCCCCGCCGTCCCAGGCCACGTTCACGAAGCCGACGAGCTGTCCCGCCGACCGCGCCGTGACCCAGCCGAGGCTGTGCGGGCGAATCCGGTCCCACCAGCCGGCCACCGGCTCCCCGCCGTGGGAAGCGATCAGCTCCACCATCTCGGCATCGGTCAGTGCGCCCCGCCAGGCGAGGTCGACGTGCGGCTCCGGCACGCCGACACGCTAGATCCACCGCGCCGTGGAAGACAGCCCGATCTCACCGATGAGTCCGTGGCTCCGCTCCTGTCCTCACAGCGTCAGCACGAGCACGTTCCAGAGAGGACCGACCATGCCCAAGCAGATCCCGTGCCTGTGGTTCGACGGCCAGGCCGAGGAGGCCGCGACGCTCTACACCTCGGTCTTCCCGAACTCGCACCTCGACGAGGTCACCCGCTACGGACCCGACATGCCGCCGCCCATGAAGGAGGGCGACGTCATGACCGTGAACTTCACCCTGGACGGGCAGCAGTACACGGCGCTCAACGGCGGTCCGCAGTTCCCGTTCAGCGAGGCGATCTCCTTCCAGATCATGTGCGCCGACCAGGAGGAGGCCGACCACTACTGGTTCGGGTTGCTCGAGGGCGGCGGTGAGGAGAGCCAGTGCGGCTGGCTCAAGGACCGCTTCGGCGTCTCCTGGCAGGTCATCCCGACCGAGCTGTACGCGTTGCTCGGCGATCCGGAGCCCGCCCGCGCCCAGCGGGCCACCCAGGCGATGCTGCAGATGCGCCGCATCGACATCGCCGAGATCCGGCGGGCCGCGGAGAGCGTCCCCGCCTGAGCGGTCGCGCGTCGCCTCCCGGCGGGGAAGCGGTGGGCGGCGCGTCCCGCCACTAGGCTCGGCCCGTGCCGACCGAGACGTCCTCCGCCGAGCAGCTCCCGCCGAGAGGTGCCGCGGTCTGGGCGGCGCTGGACCCGCTGATCGGCGCCGGCACCCCCTTGCGCGTGCTGGACGTCGGCGGCGGCAGCGGCATGTTCGCCGTGCCCCTGGCCCGGCTCGGCCACGACGTCACCGTCGTCGATCCGAGCGCCGACGCCCTGGCCACCCTGGCCCGCCGGGCCGACACGGCCGGCGTGGGGGAGCGGGTGCGCGGCGTGCAGGGCGACGGCGACCTGCTGCACGAGGTCCTCTCGACGCTCGCCCCCGGCGGCGGCTACGACCTCGCCCTCTGCCACTCGGTCCTGGAGGTCGTCGACGACCCCGCCGTCACCCTCCGGGAGATCGCCGGCGTCCTGCGCAGCGGTGGTCAGGTCAGCGTGGCTGCGGCCAACAGGGCCGGCGCCGTCCTCTCCCGCGCCCTGGCCGGACATCCGGTCGAGGCACTGGCCCTCCTCGAGGACCGCGACCCCGCCGCGGCGCGCACCCGGCCCGCGGCCCGGCGGCGGTTCGCCCCCGACGACCTGCTCGCCCTGGTCGAGGGGGCGGGCCTGGCGCCTGGCTCCTGGCGGGGCCTCTCGGTGGTCGCCGACCTGCTCGACGCCGCCTCCGGTGCCGATCAGGACGCAGTCCGTGCCCTGGAGCTCGCGCTGACCGACACCTCGCCCTACCGCGAGGTGGCCACCGGTGTGCACGTCCTCGCCACCCGCCCGTGAGCGCGCTCCCTCCCGACCTGCGCCCGCCGGCCTACGGCGCCGCCGGACTGGTCGACGTGCTGCCCGGGGCCGCCGCGGCCCTGGGCGTCCCCGTGGACCGGGGTGACCTCCCCGCCGACCCGCTCGGCCTGCACACCGCGCTGGCCGGTGCCCGACGGGTGGCAGTCCTCCTCGTCGACGGCCTGGGCGCCGACCTCGTCCGTCAGCACCCCACCCTCGCGCCGACGCTCGCCGCCCTGGCCAGCCCGGTCGGGGACCTCTCCGCGCCCTGCCCGAGCACCACCCCGGTCAGCTTGGCCACCCTGGGCACCGGCCTCCCGCCGGGCAGCCACGGGATCCTCGGCTTCGTCACCGACGTCCCGGGGGAGAACCGGAAGCTCGACCACACCCAGTGGCGCGACGACCCCGACCCCGACGTCTGGCAGTCGCGCGCCACCGTCTTCCAGCACGCCGAGGCCGCCGGTGTCCCGGCCACCGTCGTCGCCCCGTACGCCTACGCCGACAGCGGGCTCACCCGCTCGGCCTACCGCGGCGCCGCCTACTCCGGCACCGTCAGCGCCGGCGACCTCACCGCGCGGGTCCTCCACGCGCTGGCCGCCACGCCACGCGCCCTCGTCTACGGCTACCACGCCGACCTCGACCTGACCGGGCACGTCCGGGGCGTCGACTCCGACAGCTGGCGGGCCCAGCTCCAGCTCGTCGACCGCATGGTGGAGCAGGTCGTCACCGGACTGCCCGACGACGCCGTGCTCCTCGTCACCGCCGACCACGGCATGCTCGACGTGCCTGCCGGTGCCCGGTTCGACGTCGACGCCGTTCCCGAGCTCGCCGACGGCGTCCGGTTGCTGGCCGGCGAACCGCGCGCCCGCTACGTGCACGCCCGTCCCGGCGCCGCCGCGGACGTGCTGGACCGGTGGCGGGTCCTCCTCGGCGACCGAGCTTGGGTGATCGGCCGCGACGAGGCGGTCGCGAGCGGGGTCTTCGGTCCGGTCGCCGACGACGTCGCCGCCCGCATCGGGGACGTCGTCGCGCTCGCCCGCGGCACCTGGGCGCTCACCGCGTCCCACCAGGAGCCCGGGCCGAGCCGGCTGGCCGCCTACCACGGCTCGCTCACCCCGACCGAGCTCGCGATTCCGCTGCTCGTCGCGACCGGATCGTCCCTGAGCTGACGGCCGGGCCGGGCCCGGTCGCAGGGTCAGCGGCCGGTCGGCGTCCGGGTGACCGACAGCCGGTGCCAGGTCCGCACCCGGCCGGGACGGGCCGCCGAGCAGGTGAGGTGCACGGCCTCGGGGGAAGGGCGGCTCTCGACGACGACGATCACGGGACCCTCCGGATCGGCCAGCGTCACCTCCCAGCGCTCGACCCCGGGTGCCGGGTCGGGCAGCCGCGTCGTCGCCACGGGCGCGAGATCGTCGACACCCAGCCGGCCGAGCTCCTCGCGGGCCCCGTGCTGGGCTGCCTGCGCCGGCGCCGACAGCCCGGCTCGGCCGCGCAACCAGGCGAGCGCCACCTGGTTCCGCTCGTGCGCGGCGACCACCAGCCCACCGTCGCCGGGCACCTGCCCGTAGTAGAAGCCGTGCGGCAGGACGACGACGTTGGCGGCGAACCGGTCACCGCCCAGGTGGCTGCACTCCCACACGTCCGCCGGGCCGGACGCCGGCATCGCGCGGGCCAGTGGCCTGCCGCGCAACGCGCAGCAGGCGTCGTGCCCGCCGTGGGTGCACACCAGGTAGGTGGGGCGGCCGGCCGGCTCGCCCACCGAGCCGTCCCACGGCGCGGTGAGCAGGTCGGAGTCGGCGGAGCGCACCGCCCACCACAGCCCTTCGCGGCCGGGCCGGCCGTCGGCGTACGCCCAGCGCTGGCCCGAGTCCCTCAGCCGGTCGCCGGGCCGGCGGACCAGGAGGATGCGCACGTCCTCCTCGAGCGCGCGCTGGGCGAGCCGCCGCGCCACCCCGGCATCGAAGCGGGACTGCAGCAGCGCGTCCCGGCCCCACGGGCCGGGCTGCTCGATCAGCAGCCAGCGGTGCACGGGGGAGGCAGTCGCCACCCCCGAGTCGCCCCGCTGCAGCGCGCGGACCGAGCACCGTGTCTCGTCCAGGCGCCCCGTCGGCGGAGCGGGCAGGTCGGTGCCGGAGACGTCGTCCGGGGGCGGGGGAGCGGCGATGGTCACGGCCCGGGAACTGCGGCGTCCGGGACCACGGCGACCGCCTCCACGACCAGCCGCCTGGCCAGGGTGAGCTGGTCGTCGGGCTCCAGCCCGGGAAGGTCGCCCACCTTCAGCTCGCCGACCGCGAGCAGCTCGGTGAGCGCGGGGCGTGCGGACGCCGGGAACGTGTGGGTGCGGCGGCCGCCGACCAGCACCACCTGCCCGTCGTCGCCGTCGCCCAGCCGGCAGCGCAGCCGAGGGCGCAGCCGCACCACGGTGTCGGAGGTGAGCGCGGTCGCGGCGCCCGCCTGGGCCAGTGGGGCCACCGGCTCGGGCCGCACCTGCGCCCAGGTCCGGGCGCGCAGCCGCTCGGCCACCTCGTCCGGGTCGACCCGGCCCAGCCACTCGCGCAGGTCATCGACCACGGCGACGACGTCGTCCCGCACGCTGCCCGGGTCCGCCAGGTCCACGCCGAGCGGCAGCGAGCCGCGCAGCGCGCCGTCCTCGGCGGCCAGCGTGCGCACCAGGTCGAGCGCCGCCTCGGCCGCGCCCCAGCGGGTCACCGAGTGGATGCCGATGGTCAGGTGCGCGCTGATCTCGCCCAGCGCCGTAGCCGAGTGCAGGAAGCCGCGGGGGAGGTAGAGGACGTCGCCCGGCTCCAGGACGGCGTCGACCACGGGTTCGCGGGTCGCGGCCTCGGCGACCTCGGCGCGGCGGTCGGTCCACACCTGGGTGCGCAGCGGATCGCGCAGCACCGGCTCGTGGATGGTCCAGTGCTTCTGCCCCGCGACCTGGAGGACGAAGACATCGTGCACGTCGTAGTGCGGGTCGAACCCGCGCGAGGACGGCGGGGTGACGTACGCGTTCACCTGCGTGGGGTGCCCGAGGTCGGCGGCCAGCTGGTCGGCGAACTCGATCAGCGGCGGCCAGAGCCGGTGCAGCCCCTGCAGCACCACGGTGCTGCCGTCGGCGAACAGCCGCAGGACCGAGTCGCTGCTCACCTGGTCGGCGATCTCGGCGCCCGCGCCGGCCGGGCCGGTGAACCGCTTGGCGTCGACGACCTGGCCGTCCTTCGCGATCCGCAGGAAGGGCGTGCGCAGCCCGCGGCGGGACAGCAGCTCGTCGACCGCGGTGAGGTCGAGCAGGTCGGTGAAGTCGCTCCCGGTGTCAGCCGCCCGGGTCAGCAGGGGGCGGCGGCCCCAGTACTCCTGGGCGAAGACGGCGGGGTCGATGTGCGTGCACCGCCGCAGGGCCGGGCGGAGCGGCTGCTCCGCCCGGCCCCGCGGGGCTGGGTCCTCGCTCAGGCCGAACCGTCCGCGCCGCCGTCGGCACCACCGTCGGCACCGCCGTCCGCGCCGCCGTCGGCACCACCATCGGCACCACCATCGGCACCACCGTCGGCACCGCCATCAGCGCCACCGTCGGCACCACCGTCGTGACCGCCGGGCGTTCCGGCTGCGCCGTGGTCGGCCGCGCCCGCGCCGCCGTCGGCCGGGCCGTGGGCACCGCTGTCGGCGCCGCCGTCGGCCCCACCGTCGCCGCCGCTGGTCATCTCGTCGTCCAGAGCCATGGGCTCCTCCGCTCGTCGTGGGATCCGGGCCGCCGGTCGGCGGACCTCCGGCCGCTGCTTACCTTCCGCATCCTGTCCCGACACGTGCCGTCCCACCAGCGGGGACCGGGCGCCGGTCACGAGTGGGACACGGCGCCACGGCGCGGCGCGCCCGTCCTTCCTCCCGGGGCTACGCTCCGGACAGGTATCCGAACACGTGTTCGAACGAGGAGGCGGAGTGACCGGGCGGGCGCAGGGGTGCACCGTGCTGCACGTCGACATGGACGCGTTCTTCGCCAGCGTCGAGGTGCGGCGCCGGCCGGAGCTGGCCGGCACCCCGGTGATCGTGGGCGGGGCGGGCAACCGGGGCGTCGTCACCTCGGCCACCTACGAGGCGCGGCGCTACGGGGTGCACGCGGCCATGCCCACCGCCCGCGCCCTGCGGCTGTGCCCGACGGCGACGGTGCTCCCCGGTGACCTGGCGCTCTACGCCGAGGTGTCCCGGTCGGTGATGGCCCTGTTCCGCGCGATCACCCCGCTGGTGGAGCCGCTGAGCCTGGACGAGGCGTTCCTCGACGTCGCGGGCGCCGGCCGCCGGCTGGGCGACGCCGCCGAGATCGGCGAGTACCTCCGCGCCCGCGTCTTCGACGAGCAGGGGATCACCTGCTCGGTCGGCGTGGCGAGCAGCAAGTTCGTCGCCAAGCTCGCCTCCACCTCCGCCAAGCCGGACGGACTGCGGATCGTCCGGCCGGCCGAGGTCATGGACTTCCTGCACCCGCTGCCGGTCGGCGCGCTGTGGGGGGTCGGCCCGAAGACCGAGGAGCAGTTGCTGCGGCTCGGGCTGCGCACCGTGGGCGACCTGGCCCACGTACCGGCCAAGACCCTGCAGCGGGCGCTGGGCCACGCGTCGGGCGGCCATCTGCACGAGCTCGCGTGGGGCCGTGACCCGCGCCGGGTCGTCCCCGACGAGCCGGAGAAGTCGGCCGGCCACGAGGAGACCTTCGGCACCGACGTCGACGACCCGGAGGTCATCCACCGCGAGCTGCTGCTCCTCTCCGAGCGGACAGCCGGCCGGCTGCGCTCGGGTGGCTGGCTGGCCCGCACGGTGAGCATCAAGGTCCGCTTCGCCGACTTCGCCACGATCACCCGCAGCCGCACCCTCGACGTCCCGACCGACGTCGGGCAGGAGCTCTACGACACCGCCCGGTCCCTCTTCGACGCGCTGGGGCTCGACCGGGCCCGCATCCGGCTCGTGGGAGTGCGCGCCGAGCGGCTGGTGGAGGCAGGTTCGGCGCCCCAGCAGCTGGAGCTCGGCGCCCGGGAGCACGGGCGGCGCGACGCCGAGCTGGCCGCCGACCGCGCGGCACGCCGGTTCGGCGCCGGCGCGGTGCGTCCGGCGACGCTGCTGCACCGGGTCGGGCGGCCCGGTGGGAGCGGCCTGACCAGCGCGGATCCGCTCTCGCGGGCGCCGCGGAACCGTGGAGGGCGGCCAGTCGTCAGACACCCGGAGGAGTGATCACCCGCGGTTCGCCCACGGCTCGCCGTACGGTCACCTTTCGCGCCCCGCAAAGGGCTCGTATCCTCGATATCACCGTCGGCGGGAGCCTCCGACGGCCATGGCTCCGCCCACCTGGAGGTCGACGTGCCGCTCTCCGAGCACGAGCAGCGTCTGCTGGAGCAGATCGAGCGCGCCCTCGTCGATGACGATCCCAAGTTCGCCTCCTCCGTCCGCACCGGCGACCGCCGGCTGAAGGCCCGCCGTCGACTGCAGATCGGTGCCGCCCTCGTCGTCCTCGGCTTCGCCGTCCTGGTCGGCGGTGCCGTCGCCCAGCAGCCGCTGATCGGCGCGCTCGGCTTCCTCGTCGCCTTCGGCGGCGCCGGGCTGGCCGTCCTCCACTACAAGGTCGCCACGGGCACGGTCGAGTCCGGTCCCACCCCGGCGAGCGGCCGCGGCCCCGCGGGTCCGGGCCGGGGCAGCCGCGGCGGCCGGGTCGGCCGCCAGCCGCTGAAGAACCGGCTCGAGGAGCGGTTCCGCCGCCGCTACGACCAGTAGCTCCCCGCCGCCGTCAGACCGGGCGGGAGTCCCGCCTCCACGGGCGGGGCAGTGCCGCGGTCCGGTCCGACCAGGCAGCCGCCCTGGTGCGCAGGTCTGCGGCCAGGGACGCCGGCCAGAACACCGCCCGGAGCCGGGCACGCCGGTGGACCACCCGGGACAGCTCCCGTCGCGCCGTGTGCAGCGCCTCGTCCAGTCCTTCCTCGGGCGCACCCGGCACCCGCCCGTAGCTGGCCCGCTCCTCCGCGCGGGCCAGCCGGCCGACCGCCTCCGCGCCCGCGGGCCCGACGGTCCGCCCGGCGAACGCCCGGCCGGCCTCGCGCGGGGTCCAGGCCGGGTCCCGGAACTGGCCCAGGTCGTCGACGGTGGCCGCCAGCTCGTCCCACAGCGCCGTCGCGGAGCCCCGGGCCAGCCGTCGACGTCGTTGCAGCACCCGCAGCCCGGCCGGCAGCGTCCCCGTCGCCGCGACCAGCAGCGCGACCCCGGCAGCGACCCCCCACGCCCGGCCCCCGGAGGAGGCCGGACCGGTGGCCTCGACGGGGGCTTCGCCGACCGGCTCCTCGGGCAGCATCGGCTCCACCACGGACAGCTCCGGCGCGGGTGCCGGCCGATCGGACTCGAACTCCGGCCGCTCCTCGGGGGCCACCCGCGGCGCCCACGGCAGATCCGCCCGCCGGTCCTCGTCGATGGGCGTGGGATCGAAGGGCACCCAGCCGACGCCGAGGAAGTAGACCTCGACCCAGGCGTGCGCGTCGTCGGTCGTGATCAGCCGGCTGTCGTCGTCCTGCGCCGTGCCGGTCGTGTAGCCGAGCGCGACCCGTGCCGGCATGCCCGCCTGGCGCACCATGACCGCCATCGCTCCCGCGTACTGCTCGCAATACCCGCGCTTCTCCGTCAGGAAGTCGACCAGGTCGTCGCCGCTCGTCCCGGGCGGGGTGGCGAGGGAGTAGCGGAAACCGTTGCCCCGGTCGGTCAGGAAGTCGAGGATCCGCCGGACGCGGTCGTACCCGTCGACCGCCCCCGCCACGAGGCGGTCCACCTCGTCGACCACCCGCTGGTCCAGTCGGGGGAGTGCGGTGTTCCGCTCCACGATCGAGTACTCGGGGTTCGGTTCCGCCGCGGCGGCCAGCAGCTCCGGGGTGGGGCGCGGCTCCACGGCCGTCACCTCGTACCGGCGACCCTCGCTGGTCTGGCGGTTCCCGATCACGGTGCCGGCGTCCGGATCGAAGCGCCAGCCGTTCTCCCCGCCGTCCATGCGCACCGTGACCGGCGCGACCGGCACCGGCAGGAACCGGTCGTCGTGGCCGATCGCCTCGATCGTCGCGGTGACCGACCGGTCGGTGTTCCCGTTACCGGCCGGACGCAGCGGCGCGTTCAGCGGAAGTCGTGCCTTGAGGCCGGCAGGTGACCAGCCCCCTTCGGCGTCGTAGTGGTCGAGGGTCACCACGCGGAGGTAGCCCGGGTCCTCCACCGACGACTCGACCCGCAGCAGGTCGACCGGGTCGCGGAGCGTCAGCTGCCCCACCATCGTCGTCATCGGGTTGATCGCCGTGCCGGTCGAACCCCCGGCCCCCGAACCGGTCAGCGCACCCTCGGCGAGGGTCGGCAGCAGCCCGCCACCGATGAGCCCGACGAGCACCGCGGCGGCGCCGATGCGCGTGGCGGTCCCCGCGCCGGTGCCGCGCCCTCCACCTTGCCGCCCTCCACCTTCCCGGCTCCCGGCGCCCACCCGCCGGCACTGGTCCGCCCACAGCAGCAGCGCGAACCCGGCCGCGGGGGCGACGACGGCGAGCACCCCGATGCCGCCGGTCAGCGTGAACACCGGCACGCAGAACAGGACGAGCAGCCCCAGGCCGGCGAGGGCGGCCTGGCGCGCGGCGACGGCGACGAGGTCGACCAGGACCGCGACGAGCCCGACGAAGACGGTGATGACCGCCATCAGCGGCGCGACCGGTCTGGCGGGCGCCATCTGCTCGCGGATCTCGTCGGCTCCGTCACCCAGGACGGCGACCAGGACCTCGAGGCTGGCCGGGGTGGGGACGACGCCGCCGAAGGCGCCCTCCGACGCGAAGCGCACGGTGAGCCAGCACGCCAGTGCGAACAACTGCCCGAGCGGCACGAGCACGGTGCCGAGGGTGGCCAGGGCCTCGGGCGGTGGGCGGTCGGGGAAGGCGCGGACCCCGATCGTCGCTCCGGCGGCGCGCAGCGCCAGGCCGGCGAGCGCGACCACGAGGACGGCGGCGACGACCGGACGCAGCCAGGGGCCCGGGGAGAGGACCGGCCCGAGCGCCAGCGCTCCCAGCACCGTCGCCGCGGCGGCGGTCAGCGGCGTCCGCACGTCCAGGGGTCTCATCGCCCCGCCCTCGTCCCCGGGACGGACGGGCTGCCCGCCAGTGCCGCCCACACGCGGGCGACCGGATCGCCCGCCCGGGCGACCGCCACCCGCCATCCCGCCGCGCGCAGCTGCGCGGCGGCCTCCTCGCGCTGCTCGGCCAACGCGGTCAGGGCGGCGGAGGCGCCGGAGCGATGGCCCCGGACGGCGGAGACCCAGCTGCCGAGGTCCAGCAGCACCGCGAGGTCGGTCGAGGACCCCGGCCGGGCGCCCACCAGATGGGCCACGTCGACGGGCCCCAGGGCGCCGAGCAGGCAGACGAGCTGCCCCTCGCCGCTGCCGCGGGTCGCCGTCCCGACGGCGAGGCCCAGATCCGTGCGCGGTGACGGGGTCAGGGTGGCGAGCCGGTCGAGCAGGTCCTCGGGCCCACCCGTGCCCGGTGTCCCGCCGCCGGTGCCGAGGAGTTCGCCCGACTCGGTGACGACGCGCACCTCGGTGCCACGGCGGACGAGCGCCGTGGCGATGCTGGCGGCCGCTTCCACGGCCCACTCGAGGCTGTCGTCGGGAGCGCGCTCGTCGCGGCGGGCCAGGAGGTGGGCAGGGGCCCGGGCGTCGAGCAGCAGCGTCGCCCGCGCCCGCCAGGGACGCTCCTCCAGCCGCACCTTCAGCTCGCCGGTGCGTGCGGTGGCCCGCCAGTGGACCTTGCGCAGGTCGTCGCCGCGGCGGTACTCGCGGATGCTGACGTCGTCCTCCCCGTGCACGGCGGCCGATCGCCGCGAGCCGTCGCCGCTGCCGTTGCCCTCGAGCGGTCCGGCGGAGCCCAGCGACTGCACCCGGGGCAGCACGAGCAGCGGCGCGCCGCCGGTGCCGGTCGCGGTGCGCTCCACCAGGCCGAAGGGATCCATCACCAGCGACCGCATCGGCCCCACGGAGTACCGCCCCCGTCTGGCCGGGGTGATCCGGTAGCGCAGCGACGTCGTGCGGCCGGCGCTCAGCCCGGTGACGGTGAACCGGGGGTCGGGGCCGAGCGTGGGCGGCAGCTGCTCGGTGAGCAGCCAGACACCGCCGGTCCGGGGGCCCGTCCCGGTGATGTCGAGCAGGACGTCGGTGGACCGGCCGCGGGGGATCCGTGCCGACGGGAGGGTGCGCCGCACGGCCAGCCGGAAGCGTTCGCGGGTGACCACGCCGGCCGCGACGAGGGGGAGTGCCAGCACGAACACGGCCAGCTGGACCACCGGCCGCTCACCCAGCAGCGCCCCGCAGGCGAGCAGCGCCGCCCCGCCGGCGAGCAGCCGACGACCCCGGCGCGTGAGCGCGGTCCGCGGCCGCCCGGGGTCCGGCACCGGGATCAGCGCCCGCGTGGGACGGGCAACGTCGCGAGGAGCTCCGCGACCACCTGCTCGGCGGTGCGGCCCGCTCCGGCGGACTCCGGTGCCATCAGCAGGCGGTGGGCCAGCACGGGGCCGGCCAGCTCCTTCACGTCGTCGGGCAGCACCAGGTCGCGGCCGGCGAGGGCCGCGGACGCCCGTGCGGCCCGCAGCAGCTGGAGGCCCGCCCGCGGTGAGGCACCCAGCCTCAGGTGCGGGGACCGGCGGGTGCCCTCCACCACGTCGACGACGTAGCGGCGCACCGCCTCGGAGACGTGCAGCCGCCCCACGGCGGCGACCAGCTCGCGCACCGAGGCCGCGTCGGCGACGGGCTGCAGGCCGTCGAGCGGGTCGGTCGTCGACCGGTCGTCGAGCATCGCCAGCTCGGCGTCGCGGTCGGGGTAGCCCATCGAGACCCGGGTGGTGAAGCGGTCGCGCTGCGCCTCGGGGAGGGGATAGGTGCCCTCCATCTCGAGCGGGTTCTGCGTCGCCATCACGAGGAAGGGCCGGGCGAGCTCGTAGCTCACGCCGTCGACGGTGACCTGACGCTCCTCCATGCACTCCAGCAGCGCGGACTGCGTCTTCGGCGAGGCGCGGTTGATCTCGTCGGCCACCACGACGTTGGCGAAGATCGCGCCCGGCTTGAACTCGAACTCGCGCGACTCCTGGTCGTAGACCGCCACCCCGGTGACATCGCTCGGCAGCAGGTCGGGGGTGAACTGGATCCGCCGGACCGTCGCGTCGATGGAGGCGGCCAGGGCCTTGGCGAGGGTGGTCTTGCCGACACCGGGCACGTCCTCGACGAGCAGGTGCCCCTCGGCCAGCAGCGTCACGAGGGTCAGCCGGACGACGGAGTCCTTGCCCTGGACGACCCGTCCCATGTTGGCCGCGATCCGGCCGGCGGCCGCGGCGACGTCGACGGACGGGCCGGCGGTGCCGTCCGGCGTGCGCGTCACCTCCGTCACGGCTCCCACGGTACGTGGATCCGGGGCCCTGGAGGAGTCGGCGAACCCCCTGGGCAGCGCCCCGGCCGTTCCCGGACCCGCGGAGTGGGGGAGCGCGGTCACGACACGGCGACGAGTGGTGTCGAGTGGGGGCTAGTGGGCTACTGTGTCGTCCGGTGGGGAGGCAGGGACCAGTCAGGGGTCGCTGAAGCGCCATGGGAGGACCGATGCAGGGGGTGATCCGGTGTTCGTCGGCAGCTATCCGTTGCGGCTCGACGAGAAGGGCCGGCTCGCCCTCCCCGTCCGCTTCCGTGACCAGGTGGCCGACGGCATGGTGATCAAGAAGGGCCAGGAGCGCTGCATCTACGGCCTCACCATGGCCCGCGTCGCCGAGCAGAGCGCCGCCATGGCGGCGATGGCCCCCTCCGACACCGCCCGGGCGCGCATGGCCGCCCGCATGAGCTTCGGGTCGATGGTCGAGATCGAGCCGGACAAGACCGGCCGCATCACCATCCCCGCGAGCCTCCGCGAGTACGCCGGGCTGGACCGCGACGTCGTCATCGTCGGCGTGGACACCCGCTTCGAGATCTGGGACGCCGCCAACTGGGAGGCCTACGTGGCCGAACTGGAGGCCGCCTACGCCGACCTGGAGAGCGAGGGGATGCCGACGTTGTCGTGATCCCGCAGGCCGCCTCCACCCGCCCCCACCGGAGCCGGAGAGCGCCGAACGAGCCGCCTTCCCCGCGGCTCGACCGGACCGGCCCCAGCCGCCTTCCCCGCTGCTGGGTCCACCGCTCCCCGAAGCCCCCTCCCGGGCGGGACGGCGACCTCCCCGCGCTCCCGCGGGGCACCACCTGGCGCTCTTCCCCGACGCCAGGCGGCGCCCCGCGGGGGCCGAGGAACCGGTCCGGCACCGGACCTCGCCCCACTCCGCCCCACCCGCCCCACCCCGCCCCACCGGAACCGCAGCGTCCCCCTCGCCGGGCCGCCGGCGCGGCACCATCCCGGGAAGCAAGCCCGGATCCACGGAAGGCAGGAACGATGAGCAGCACGGATGCTGCGGCGCCGGACCCCGCGCGCCCTGCCGTGCACGTGCCCGTCCTGCTGGAGCGGGTCAGCGAGCTGCTCGCGCCCGCCTGCGCCGCTCCCGGCGCCGTCCTCGTCGACGCCACCCTGGGCCTGGCCGGCCACTCCATCGCACTGCTCGACGCCCACCCGGGGCTCCGGCTCGTCGGTCTCGACCGCGACCCCGAGGCCCGGGCCGAGGCCGCCCGCCGCATCGACGCCGCCGGCCACACCGACCGGGTCACGCTCGTCCCCGCCGTCTTCGACGAACTGCCCGAGGTGCTCGACCGCCTGGCCATCGACGAGGTGCAGGCCGTCCTGTTCGACCTCGGCGTCTCCTCCCTGCAGCTGGACCGGCCCGACCGCGGGTTCAGCTACTCGGCCGACGCCCCGCTGGACATGCGGATGAACCCGGAGACCGGGCGCACCGCCGCGGAGATCGTCAACACCTACCCGCCCAAGGAGCTGGCTCGCGTGCTCCGCGTCTACGGCGAGGAGCGGTTCGCCTCCCGCATCGCCTCCGCCATCGACCGCGAGCGCGCCCGCGAGCCCTTCACCTCCACCGCGCGGCTGGCCGAGCTGGTCCGCGACGCGATCCCCGCCGCCACCCGGCGCACCGGGGGCCACCCCGCCAAGCGGACGTTCCAGGCCCTGCGGATCGAGGTCAACGACGAGCTCGGCGCACTCGAGCGCGCTCTGCCGGCCGCCATCGAGGCCCTCGCCGTCGGCGGGCGGGTCGCCGTCATCACCTTCCACTCCCTCGAGGACCGCATCGTCAAGCAGACGCTGGCCGAGGGCGCGACCGACCACACCCCGCACGGGATGCCCGTACCCCTGCCGGAGCACGGCCCCGTGCTCCGGCTCCTGACCCGTGGCGGCGAGGCCGCCTCCGACGCCGAGGTCGCCGCGAACCCACGCGCGGCCTCGGCCCGCGTCCGCGCGGCCGAGCGCATCCGGAGGGCCGCATGAGCAGCCGAGCCACCGCCCGCGTCGCCACCGGCCCACGGACGGCGCCGTCCCGCTCCGTCCCCGTCCGGACGACTCCCCGCGCCACCCCTCGCCCGGCACGCCCACAGCTGAGCGTGGTGGTCACGCCGCCCGCCCGGCCCCGCCGGCGCCCCCGGACGGCCCTGCGCCATCGGCGCGCCCCCTTCGTCCTCCTCGTGGTCGTGCTGCTCGCCGGCACCACCCTGGGGCTGCTCGTGCTCAACACCGCGATCGCGGTCGACTCGCTCGAGGCGACGCGGATGCGTGCGGACAACGCGCAGCGGGCCCAGGAGGTGCAGCGCCTGCAGCAGCGGATCGTCGACAGCAACACCCCCGCCGCGATCGCCTCGGCCGCCTCCGCGGCGGGCCTCGTCCCGGCCGGAGCGGCCGCCTACCTCGTCCTGGACGCGGACGGCACCCCGGTGCTGCGCGGCGAGCCGGCGCCGGCCGAGCCTCCGCCGCCTCCCGCGGACGCTCCCGCGGACGGCCCCGTGGGCGGGGACTGATCGT
>NZ_HG931173.1:235947-244635 GCF_000582785.1 Candidatus Blastococcus massiliensis AP3 | reverse complement strand
CCTCCCGTCGGCCGCCGGGCAGCCGCCGCAGCGGGGGGGCGGGGCTCACGATCGCCCAGCGCAACCGCCGCAACCGGATCGGCCTGATCGTCCTGATCACCCTGCTCGTGGTGGTGATCGGCCGGCTCGCCGTCGTCCAGGGTGTCGACGGCGCGGAGTACGCCAGCGCCGCCTCGCAGGACCGGCTGCGCACCTATCCGATCGCCGCGATGCGCGGCGAGGTCCTCGACCGCGACGGGCGCCCCTTCGCCTACACGGCCGACGCCTTCCGAGTGGTCGCCGACCCCACGGTCGTCGCCGACCCCGAGCGGACCGCCCTGGCCCTCACGACCGTGCTGGACATCCCCGCCCGCGAGCTCAGCGGGAAGCTCTCCGCCGAGGGGCGGCGCCACGTCGTCCTGAAACGGCAGGTGTCACCGGAGGTCGCCGACGAGGTCGACGAACTGGGGCTCGGCGGTGTGTTCCTCGAGGACGACCCGGTGCGGGAGTACCCGGCCGGCGCGGTCGGCGGGCAGGTCGTGGGCTTCGTCGGCGACGAGGGCACCGGGCTGGCCGGCATCGAGCAGACCTTCGAGGACGTGCTGGCCGGCACCCCGGGCCAGCGGCGCGTCGAGGTGGGCAGTGGCGGCAACCCGATCCCGTCGCGGGGGATCGACGAGGAATCGCCGGCCACCGACGGCAGCAGCGTCACGCTCACCCTCGACCAGGACCTGCAGTACGTGATGGAGCAGCGGCTGCGCGAGGCGTGCGAGGACGGCGCGACGACACGTGCCTCGGCGGTGGTGCTCGACGTGCGCAGCGGCGAGGTGGCGGCGATGGGCTCGTGTCCCGGGTACGACCCCGGCAACGTCAGTGCCACGCCGGACCTGCTGAAGAACCCGGCCGTCTCCGATGTCTTCGAGCCCGGTTCGGTGCTCAAGGCGGTCACGCTCGCAGCGGCCCTCGAGGAGGGCCACGCCACCCCGGACAGGGAACTGACGGTCGACGGGCACATCCAGGCCGGCCGTCAGGTGGTGACCGACGCCCACGACCACGAGCCCATCGACTGGACGGTCACCGGGATCCTGGCCAAGTCCAGCAACGTCGGCACGATCATGCTGGCCCGCGAGGTCACCGACGAGAAGCTCGAGGAGTACCTCCGCGCCTTCGGCATCGGCAGCCGGACCGGCATCGAGCTGCCCGGCGAGAGCCCCGGCATCTTCGCGGGCGCGGAGGACTGGAGCCAGATCCAGGCGGCCAACGTCGCCATCGGACAGGGCGTCTCGGTGACCACGCTGCAGATGGCCTCGGTGTTCCAGACCCTCGCCAACGACGGCGTCCGCATCGAGCCGCGGATCGTCCGGTCGGTGACGGCGCCCGACGGGCGGGTGACCCGCGCCGAGCGGCCCGAGGGCACGCGCGTGGTCAGCAAGGCCACCGCCGATTCGATGGCCTACATGCTCGAGGCGGTGGTGGGCCCGGGCGGCACCGCGCCGCTGGGGCAGATCGACGGCTTCCGGGTGGCCGGCAAGACCGGGACCGCCCAGCGGGCCAACCCGGAGTGCAACTGCTACGACGGCGGCGGCTACGTCACCACCTTCGCCGGGTTCGCCCCCGCCGACGACCCGCAGTACGTGATCGCCGTCGAACTCGAGCGGCCGACCAGTTCGGCGGAGGGCGGCCAGGTCGCCGCGCCGGTGTTCCGCGACATCCTCCGGTACGCGCTCACGGCCGACGGAGTCGTCCCGTCGGGGACCGCGCGGCCCGAGTTCCAGTTCACCGCGACGCCCTGAACGCGGCCACCTCCGCGGGGCACGCGATCGGCGGCGTGCCGGGGAAAGGCGTAGCTGCGCAGGTCCGGGCCTCCGCGCCGGTAGATTCGAGCCCTGTGACCCCGACTGACGACGGGTCGGCTCCCCGGCCCGTGGGGAACCGCCCGCGCAACCCACGCCCCGTGCCGCTCTCCGAGCTCGCCGACCTCGTCGGCCGGCCGTCGACCGGCGCCTCCGGGGGCACGGCCGACGTCGACGTCACCGGGCTCACGCTCGCCTCCGGTGAGGTCCTGCCCGGCGACCTGTACGCGGCGCTGCCCGGCGCCCGGACCCACGGCGTCCGGTTCGTGACCGAGGCGGCGCGCCGGGGCGCGGTCGCGGTGCTCACCGACCCCTCGGGGCGGGCGGAGGCCGCGGCGACCGGGCTGCCGGTGTGCGTCGTCGACGACCCGCGCGCCGTCCTCGGCGAGGTCGCCGACCGCGTCTACGCCCGGCCGAGCCAGCGGCTGGGGGTCATCGGGATCACCGGCACCAACGGCAAGACCACGACCGCCTACCTGGTCGAGGCCGGTCTCATCGCCGCCGGCCGGGCCGCCGGGCTCATCGGCACCGTGCAGACGCGGACCCGCACTGCCGACGGCACGGTGACCGCCCTGCCGAGCGAGCGGACCACTCCCGAGGCCCCGGCGGTGCACGCGCTGCTGGCGGCCATGGCCGAGTCCGGGGTGTCGACCGTGGTCATGGAGGTCTCCAGCCACGCGCTCGTCCTCGGCCGCGTCGGTGGCGTCCGGTTCGCCGCCGCCGGCTTCACGAACCTGGGCCGAGACCACCTGGACTTCCACGGCGACCTGGACGAGTACTTCCGCGCGAAGTCGCTGCTCTTCGACGGCCGGGCCGCCGGTGAGGTCGTCGACGTCGACGACGAGCACGGCCGCCGGCTGCTCGACCGCCCGGACCGTCCCCGTCCCGTCACCGTGTCGACGCGGGGTGCCGAGGCCGACTGGAGCGCCACCGACATCGCCCCCGCCCCCGAGGGCGGGTCCACGTTCACCCTGCACGGCCCGGGAGGTCTCCGCCGGGACGCGCGGGTGCGGCTGCCGGGCCGGTTCAACGTCGCCAACGCCGTGCTCGCCGTCGCGCTGCTCGACGCGGTCGGGGTGCCGGTGGACGCCGCGCTGGAGGGCCTGGCGACCACCGTGGTCCCGGGGCGGATGGAGCCGGTCGACGCCGGCCAGCCGTTCGTGGTCGCGGTCGACTACGCGCACACGCCCGACGCCGTGACCACTGCGCTCGATGCACTGCGGGCCGCCACCTCCGGCCGGCTCATCACCGTGCTCGGCTGCGGTGGCGATCGCGACCCCGGCAAGCGGGCCGCGATGGGCGCGGCCGCCGCGGCGGGCAGCGACGTCCTCGTCGTGACCGACGACAACCCCCGCTCCGAGAACCCGGCCACCATCCGCGCCGCGATGCTCGCCGGCGTCCTCGAGGTGCCGGAGGCCGCCCGCGCCGAGGTCCGCGAGGTCGGCGACCGGCGCGCGGCCATCGCGGCGGCGGTCGCCCTGGCGGGACCGGGCGACACCGTGCTCGTGGCCGGCAAGGGGCACGAGACCGGCCAGGAGGTGGCCGGCACCGTGCACCCGTTCGACGACCGGGAGGTCCTGCGCGAGGTCCTGACCGGGGCGGTGACTCCGTGATCGCCGTGACGCTGGCGGAGGTCGCCGAGCTGACCGGCGGAACGCTGTCCGGAGGCGACCCCGGCACGAGCGTGACCGGTGCCGTGACCCTCGACTCGCGCACCGTGGGCGCGGGCGACCTGTTCGTCGCCGTCGCGGGGGAGCGGGTCGACGGGCACGACTTCATCGGCGCCGCGGCGGACGCGGGCGCCGTCGCCGCGCTCGGCACCCGCCCGGACCCGGCGCTGCCCTGCGTGGTCGTCGACGACCCGGTCACCGCGCTGGGCCGACTGGCCGCCGGGGTGCACGCCCGGCTGGCCGCGGGCGGGCTGACGACGCTGGGCCTCACCGGGTCCTCGGGCAAGACCTCCACCAAGGACCTGCTCGGCCAGGTGCTCGCGACGGCCGGCGAGACGGTGAGCCCGCCCGGTTCCTACAACAACGACATCGGCCTCCCGCTCACCGTGCTCTCCGCCGACGAGCGGACCCGGTTCCTCGTGCTGGAGATGGGGGCCCGCGGCCCCGGCCACATCGCGCGGCTGTGCGAGGTGGCCC
Source organism: Candidatus Blastococcus massiliensis AP3 (assembly GCF_000582785.1). Taxonomy (GTDB): domain Bacteria; phylum Actinomycetota; class Actinomycetes; order Mycobacteriales; family Geodermatophilaceae; genus Blastococcus; species Blastococcus massiliensis. Next base: position 240,656 of record NZ_HG931173.1, on the reverse strand, counting down.
GACCGTCGATCGGCGTGGTCCTCAACGTGGGCACGGCGCACCTGGGCGAGTTCGGCAGCGCCGAGGTCATCGCGCAGGCGAAGGGCGAGCTGGTCGAGGCGCTGCCCGCCGACGGCACCGCGGTCCTGAACGCCGACGACCCCCGGGTCGTGGGGATGGCGCCCCGCACGCGCGCCCGGGTGGTCACCACCGGGCGGGGGACCGGCGCGGACGTCCGTGCCGTCGACGTCGTGCTCGACGACTCCGCCCGCGGCCGGTTCACCCTCGTCGCCGGGGGCGAGGAGCACCCCGTGGAGCTGCGGGTCGTCGGCGAGCACCAGGTCGCCAACGCCCTGTCCGCGGCCGGTGCCGCGCTCGCCGCGGGGATGACGCCCGCGGACGTGGCCGCCGCCCTCTCCGCGGCCGGGCCGCGGAGCCGGTGGCGGATGGAGGTCGAGCGCCGGGCGGACGGCGTCACGATCGTCAACGACGCGTACAACGCCAACCCCGAGTCGATGCGGGCCGCGCTCGCCGCGCTCGTCGGCCTCCCGGCCACCCGCCGGATCGCGGTCCTGGGCGCCATGGCCGAGCTGGGGCCGGGGGCGGCGGAGGAGCACGTCCGCCTCGGCCGCGACGTCGCGGCGGCCGGGATCGACCTCGTCGTCGCCGTGGGGCCGGATGCTGTAGGGATAGCCGACGGTGCGGCCGAGGCCGGGCCGAGGGCTGGGGAAGGCGCAGGAGAGGAGTCGGTGCTCGTGCCGGACCGGGCCGCTGCCCGCCAGCTGCTGTCGGAGGTGCTGCGCCCCGGGGACGTCGTCCTCGTGAAGGCCAGCCGTTCCTACGGACTGGAACTGCTCGCCGCCGACCTCCTCGCGGGAGAGGCCGGCGCATGAGGAGCGTCCTCATCGCCGCGGGCGTCGCCCTGATCCTGTCGATCCTGCTGACCCCGCTGGCCATCCGTGCGTTCCGGCGGCAGGGGCTGGGCCAGGAGATCCGGGACGACGGGCCCGAGAGCCACCTCTCGAAGAAGGGCACGCCCACGATGGGCGGCACGGTGATCGTCGGCGCCACCGTCGTCGGCTACCTCGTCGCCCACCTGGCGTTCGTCGGCAACGACGGCTGGGGCTTCAGCGCCACCGGCCTGCTGCTGTTGTTCCTCATGGTCGGCATGGGCACCGTCGGCTTCCTCGACGACTACCTGAAGATCCGGCACCGCCGCAGCCTCGGGCTGAACAAGACGGCCAAGCTGGTCGGACAGCTGCTCGTCGGCGTGACGTTCGCGATCCTGGCGATCAACTTCCCGAGCAACGGGCTGACGCCGGCCTCGACCGTCGTCTCCTACGTCCGCGACATCGAGCCGCTGACGCTCGGGTCGATCGGCTTCGTGATCCTCGCCTACCTGTTCATCGCCGGCTTCTCCAACGCCGTGAACCTCACCGACGGGCTGGACGGGCTCGCCGCCGGCTCCTCGGCGATGGTGCTGGCCTCCTACATCGTCATCTCGTTCTGGCAGTTCACCCACGACTGCGCCAGCGAGCTCATCGACGGCTGCTACGAGGTGCGCGACCCGCTGGACATCACGCTGGTCGCCGCCGCGGGCATGGGTGCGTGCCTGGGCTTCCTGTGGTGGAACACCAGCCCGGCCCGCATCTTCATGGGTGACACCGGCTCGCTGGCCCTCGGGGGCCTGATCGCGGGCCTGGCCATCGTCACCCGCACCGAGCTGTTGCTGGTGGTCCTGGGCGGCCTGTTCGTCGCGGTCACGCTGTCGGTGGTCATCCAGGTCGCCTTCTTCCGCGCCACCCGTCGCCGCGTCTTCCGGATGGCCCCGCTGCACCACCACTTCGAGCTCGCCGGCTGGACCGAGAACACCGTGATCGTCCGCTTCTGGCTGGTCACCGGCATGGCCGTGGCTTTCGGGCTGGGGCTGTTCTACGCGGACTGGCTCTCCTTCGCGGGGCTCTGACCGTGACCGACCTGCGCGACGCCACGGTCCTGGTGGCCGGCCTCGGCGTCTCCGGGGCCGCCGCGGCCCGGGTCCTGCTCGACCTGGGCAGCACCGTGACGCTCACCGACGCGGCCCGGCCTCCGGTGGTGGACGAGCTCGTCGCCTCCGGGGCCCGCTGGCTCGGCGCGCCGACCGCCGTGCCCGGCGGCACGGACCTGGTCGTCACCTCACCGGGCTGGCGGCCCGACTCCCCGCTGCTCGTCGACGCCGCCCGCCACGGCATCGAGGTGGTGGGGGAGCCGGAGCTGGCCTGGCGGCTGCGGATCGCCGGACCCGACGGCGTCCCCGCGCCCTGGCTGGCGGTCACCGGCACCAACGGCAAGACGACGACGGTCACCATGCTCGAGGCGATCCTCCAGGCGGCCGGCCGGCGCGCCGTGGCCGCCGGCAACGTCGGCCGGCCGCTGGTCGAGGTGGTCACCGCCCGCGACCCCGACGGGACGCCGACCTTCGACGCGATCGCCGTGGAGCTGTCGAGCTTCCAGCTGCACTGGTCCTCCAGCCTCGCGCCGGCCGCGGCCGCGGTGCTCAACGTGGCCGACGACCACACCGACTGGCACGGCTCCTTCGCCGCCTACCGAGACGCCAAGGCACGCATCCTCGAGGGCGCCCCCGTCGCCATCGCCGACGCCGGCGATCCCGTCGCCGCAGCGCTGGTCGCCGGGCACCCGCACCCCGTCACGGTCACGCGGGGCGAGCCGGGGCCGGGGCAGCTGGGCGTCCGGGCCGGGGCACTGCTCGACCGGGCCTTCGTCACCGACCCGGCCGGTGAGGTCCTCCTCGAGGCCGGCGGGCTGCAGGTGCCCGGGCCGCACAACACGGTCAACGCACTGGCCGCGGCGGCCCTCGCCCGCGCCGCCGGGATCCCTGCCGACGCGGTGGCCCGGGGCCTGGCCGGCTTCCGCGGCGGTGCCCACCGCAACGTGCTCGCGGGCACGGTCGACGGGGTGGACTACGTCGACGACAGCAAGGCCACCAACCCGCACGCCGCGGCGGCCTCGCTGGCCTCCTACCCGCGGGTCGTGTGGATCGCCGGCGGTCTGCTCAAGGGCGCCGACGTCGATCCGCTGGTCGCCGCCGTCGCCCCCCGGCTCTCCGGGGTGGTGCTCCTGGGCCGTGACCGCGACCGATTCGCCGCAGCACTGGCGCGACACGCCCCGGCGGTCCCCGTCGTCACGGTCGTCAGCGGCGACGATGACGGGATGGATGGGACGGGTGTGACAGCAGAGGTGACGACGGCGCGCGTCGTCGCCGCCGCGCGGGAGCTCGCGCGGCCCGGCGACACGGTCCTGCTGGCGCCCGCGGCCGCGTCCATGGACGTGTACCGCGACTACGCCCACCGCGGCACCGCCTTCGCCGCCGCGGTGCAGGCCCTGGGCTGACGCGGTCATGACCGTGACCGAGGAGCGCCCGCGTCCCGCGCGAGCACGCGGCGATCGGCCCGTCCGGTCCGACCGGTCCGTCCGGTCCGCCCGGGTGTGGTCGGGTCCGGCCTGGCTGGACGGTCCCATGACCAGCTGCCACCTGGTGCTCGGTGCGGCCGGCCTGCTGCTGCTCATCGGCATCACCATGGTCTTCTCCGCCTCCGCGATCGACGCGGCGCTGTCCCGCCAGCCGGCCTGGGCGCCGGGACTCAAGCAGCTGGTGCTCGCCTGCGTCGGGCTCGTCGGCATGGTCGTGGCCATGCGGCTGCCGGTGGCGCTGGTGCGGCGGTGGGCGCCCATCGGGCTGCTCGTCGTGGTCGCCCTGCTGCTGCTCGTGCTCGTGCCGGGAATCGGCCAGCAGCGCAACGGCGCCCGCCAGTGGATCTCGCTGGGGTTCACCGACTTCCAGCCCTCGGAGCTGGGCAAGCTCGTCTTCGCGCTCTGGGGCGCGCACGTCCTCGCGCTGCGCGAGCGCTACCTGACCACGAAGTCGCTCCTCGTGCCGGTGCTGCCGGTCTTCGGGGTGCTCTCGCTGCTCCTCATCGCCGAGCCCGACTTCGGCGGCGTGGTCACCCTCGGCCTGGTGCTCATCGGTCTGCTGTGGGCCGGCGGGATGCCGCTGCGCTGGTTCGCCGCGTTCCTCGGGGTGGCGGCCGTGCTGGTCGCCGTCATGGTGTGGGCCGCGCCCTACCGGATGGCCCGGATCACCTCGTTCCTGGACCCCTTCGCCGATCCCACCGCGGGGGGCTTCCAGGCCATCCGGGGGTTCTACGCCCTGGCCACCGGTGGCTGGTCCGGCGTGGGGCTGGGCAACAGCGCCATGAAGTGGAACATCCTCCCGGAGGCCGAGTCCGACTACATCTTCGCCATCCTCGGCGAGGAGCTGGGCTTCCTCGGCTGCCTGGTGGTCATCGCCCTCTACGGCGTGCTGGCCTACGCGGGCTTCCGTATCGCCCGCCGAGCGGCCGACCGCTTCGTGCAGCTGTCCACCGTCGCCATCACCGTGTGGCTCGTCGGCCAGGCGACCATGAACATGGGCTACGTGGTCGGACTGCTGCCGGTGACCGGCGTGACGCTCCCGCTGATCTCGGCGGGCGGCACGTCGCTGATCCTCACCCTCGTCGTCATCGGCCTGCTCGCCCGGTTCGCGTGCACCGAGCCGGCCGCCGTCGAGGCGCTGCGCTCCCGCGACCGGGGCCGGCTGGCCCGCCTCCTGCTGCCCGCGCCCGCTGCGGCCGTCGACCCCGTCCGGCTCCGTCGCGGTCCCGAGGACCGCGTTCCCCACCGCCCGGTCGGCG
>NZ_HG931173.1:230808-235823 GCF_000582785.1 Candidatus Blastococcus massiliensis AP3 | reverse complement strand
GGAGCCGGACGCCCCGGACACCCCGGACGCCCCGAGCGTCCCCTGCGACCGGAGCGCCCGGACCGTCCGGTGCGCCCGGTGGCACCGGTCGACGAGCGACGCGGCCCCCGGCCCACGCCGCCCCGCCGCCCCGGGGGAGCCCGGTGAGCGCCTCCTCGATCCGTCCCCTGTCGGTCGTCCTCGCCGGCGGGGGAACCGGAGGGCACATCGAGCCCATGCTCGCCCTGGCCGACGCGCTCCGCCGGCGACCGGGCGGCGACGACCTGCGGATCACCTGCCTGGGCACCGAGCGCGGGATGGAGACGCGCCTGGTGCCGGCCCGCGGGTACGAGCTGCGGCTGATCCCGCCCGTCCCGCTGCCCCGCAAGCCGACGCCCGACCTGCTGCGGGTGCCCGGCCGGGTGTGGGGCGCGGTCGCCCGGACCCGCGCGCTGCTGGAGGAACTCGACGCCGACGTCGTCGTCGGCTTCGGTGGCTACGTGGCGCTGCCGGCCTACCTGGCCGCGCGGCGGGCGCGGGTCCCGATCGTCGTCCACGAGCAGAACGCCCTGCCCGGCCTGGCCAACCGGATCGGCGCCCGGCTGGCCGCGCGGGTCGCCGTCACGACCCCCGGCACGCCGCTGCACGCCGGCGAGCACGTCGGCATGCCGCTGCGCACGGCGATCAGCTCGCTGGACCGTGCGGGCCGTCGCGCCGAGGCCCGCGCCGCCTTCGGCCTGGACGCCGACCGCCCGACGCTGCTGGTCTTCGGGGGCTCGCAGGGCGCGGCCACGCTGAACCGGGCCGCGGTGGGCGCGGCCGACGCGCTGACCGCCGCGGGCGTGCAGGTGCTCCACGCCCGCGGGCCGAAGAACACCGACGTCGAGGTGCCCGCCCGGCCCGCCGCGAGCGCCCCCTACGTCGTCGTGGACTATCTGGAGCGCATGGACCTCGCCTACGCCGCCGCCGACCTCGCCCTGTGCCGGGCCGGGGCGGTGACCGTCGCCGAGCTCTCCGCCGTCGGGCTGCCGGCGGCGTTCGTCCCCCTGCCCATCGGCAACGGCGAGCAGCGGCGCAACGCCCTGCCCGTGGTCGAGGCCGGGGGAGGCCTGCTCGTGGAGGACGCCGACCTGACGCCGTCCTGGATCGGCGAGCACCTCGTCCCGCTGCTCACCGACCCCGCGGCGCTGGCCGGTTACGCGGAGCACGCCGCCGCGGCCGGGGCGCCCGATGCCGACGAGCGGCTGGCCGACATCGTCGTCGACGTCGCCCGGGGGCCGCGGTGAGCGCCGCCGACGTCGCCGCCTGGACGGGGCCGGTGCCTTCGCCCGACGAACTGGGCGCGGTGCACTTCGTCGGCATCGGGGGCGCCGGGATGAGCGGCATCGCGCGGATCCTGCTCGCCCGGGGCGTGCGGGTCTCCGGCAGCGACCGTCGCGACACCCCCACCCTGCTCGCGCTGCGGGCGCTGGGCGCCGAGGTGGCGGTGGGCCACGACGCCGCCCACCTCGGCGAGGCCGCCACCGTCGTCGTCTCCACGGCGATCCGCGCGGACAACCCGGAACTGGCGGCCGCACGGCAGCGTGGCCTGCGGGTCCTTCCGCGCGCCGTCGCCCTCGCCTCGGTCATGGCCGGACGGCGCAGCGTGGCCGTGGCCGGCACGCACGGCAAGACCTCGACGACCTCGATGCTCACCGTCGCGGTGCAGGCGTGCGGCGTGGACCCGTCCTTCGCCATCGGCGGCGACCTCAACGAGTCGGGCAGCAACGCGCACGCGGGGGAGGGCGACATCTTCGTCGCCGAGGCCGACGAGAGCGACGGTTCGTTCCTGCTGCTGGAGCCCTTCGGGGCGATCGTCACCAACGTCGAGGCCGACCACCTGGACAACTACGGCGATCTGGCTGCGGTCGAGTCCGCCTTCGACAGGTTCCTGCAGACCGTGGACCCCGACGGCTTCGTCATCGTGTGCGCGGACGACCCCGGCGCCGCCCGGCTCCGGGGGGTGGCGACCCCGGCCCGGCTGCGGACCTACGGACGGGCCGGGGACGCCGACCTGCGGCTGGTCGACCTGCACGTCGGGGTCGACGCCACCAGCTACACCGCCGTGCTGGACGGGTCGGAACTCGGCCACGTGCGCATCCAGGTGCCCGGTGAGCACATGGCTCTCAACAGTGCGGCGGCGCTCCTCGCCGGCCTCGAGCTGGGCCTGCCGGCGGCCGAGCTGATCGACGGGCTGGCCCGGTTCGGCGGCGTGCACCGCCGGTTCGAGCTCAAGGGCGTCGTCGACGGCGTCCGGGTGTACGACGACTACGCCCACCACCCGACCGAGGTGCGGGCGCAGCTGCGGGCCGCCCGCGCGGTGGCCGGGGACGGGCGGCTGGTCGTGGCCTTCCAGCCGCACCTCTACAGCCGGACGCGGGAGTTCGCCGAGGGCTTCGGGGACGCGCTGGGCCTGGCCGACGACGTCGTGGTCATGGAGATCTACGGCGCCCGGGAGGACCCGGTCCCCGGCGTGACCGGCGCGATGGTCGCCGACGCCGTCCCGCTCCCGGCCGAGCGCGTGCTGTTCGAGCCGTCCTGGTCCGCGGCGGCACCGGCGCTGGCCGCGCGGGCGCGGCCGGGTGACCTGGTGATGACCATGGGAGCCGGCGACGTCTCGATGGTCGGTCCCGAGGTGCTCGAGGTGCTGCGGGCCCGATCGGCCGGAGAGAACGGGAAGGGCGGGGCGTACGGCGCGACGGGCGCGGACCGGTGAGCCGGCTCGGGACCACCACCCGCGACCGCGACCGCGTCCCGCCGCGGCGCCCGGGGACCCGGCGGGGAGCCACCGCGGTCACGCAGCTGCCCAACCGGCGGCGCCGGACGGCCGATCGCCGCCGGCGCGCGGTGCAGCTGGTCGTCGGGACGGTCGTCCTGCTCGGGGTGCTCTGGGGCCTGTGGGCCGGCCCGCTGCTCGCCGTCCGCACCGTGCAGGTCGACGGCGCCGCCACGCTGCCGGCCGATCTGGTCCGCGAGACGGCGGGCGTCGACCGGGGCACGCCACTCCTGCGGGTCGACGTCGACGCGGCGCGCGCCGCGGTGGCCGACCTGCCCCAGGTGGAGTCGGTCGCGGTCACCCGCGGCTGGCCGAACCGCGTGGTCATCACCCTCGTCGAGCGGACCCCGGTGGCGGTGGTGGCGGAGGCCGGTCGGCGGTCGCTGGTGGACGCCCGCGGGGTGCTGTTCGACACCATCACCGGTGAGCCGCCGGCGGGGGTCGTCCCGCTCGTGGTGGCCGACCCGGGCCCGGACGACGAGGCGACGACGGCGGCGCTGACCGCGATCCGCGCGCTGCCCACGGCGCTGCGCGAGCGGATCGCCGGCGTCGAGGCGGCGGTTCCCGACGACATCGTCGTGACGCTCGCCGACGGCACGGTGGTGCGGTGGGGGAGCGCGGACGAGTCCGGCGACAAGGCCGAGATCGTCGAGGGCCTGCTCGAGCAGGTCGAGGCCGGGGCGCTGGACCCCGCCGACGAGATCGACGTGAGCGTGCCCGCGGCCGTCGTCCTGCGCTGACGGGACACCCCCCGCCCCCACCACCCGCAGGCTCGCGGGGGGCCCTGCACGGCGCCCGTTGCGGAGGGTTGCCGAGCGGTTCCGGACGGCGCGGACAGGCGCCTCCGAGCGACACGCCGACCGTCGCGACACGCCCGAACGCAGAAACAAATGTCGCGCATGTGATTCCTGCGGCGGCCGGGAGTCTGCACCCCGGCATGAGACGAAACCAGGGCGGGTCGTCACGATCAGTGGTGCCGCTGTGATCGGTGCGTCGCGAGGGACCGGCAGACCGCCGCGCAACCGACACGCCGAGCCGGACGGGGTGCTTGTAGCGCCTCTCGCACCGCACCTAGCTTCATCCACGTCGACCGAGTTGACATAACTGTAAGGCTGAACTTGAGGATGAGGGTCCAGTTGGGGAGCGCCGCATGACACCTCCGCACAACTATCTAGCGGTCATCAAGGTCGTCGGCATCGGCGGCGGCGGGGTGAACGCGGTCAATCGCATGATCGAAGTCGGCCTCAAGGGGGTCGAGTTCATCGCGATCAACACCGACGCGCAGGCGCTGCTGATGAGCGACGCCGACGTCAAGCTCGATGTCGGCCGCGAGCTCACCCGTGGCCTGGGCGCCGGCGCCCAGCCCGACGTGGGCCGCCAGGCCGCCGAGGACCACCGCGAGGAGATCGAGGAGGTCCTCAAGGGGGCCGACATGGTCTTCGTGACGGCGGGGGAGGGTGGCGGCACCGGTACCGGTGGCGCGCCCGTCGTCGCCTCGATCGCGCGCAAGCTCGGCGCCCTGACGATCGGTGTGGTCACCCGCCCGTTCGCCTTCGAGGGCAAGCGCCGCGCGGTCCAGGCCGAGTCGGGCATCGAGGAGCTGCGCAACGAGTGCGACACGCTCATCGTGATCCCGAACGACCGGCTGCTCCAGCTCGGCGACCGGAACGTCAGCGTCATGGACGCCTTCCGGACCGCCGACCAGGTGCTGCTCTCCGGTGTCCAGGGCATCACCGACCTGATCACCACGCCCGGCCTGATCAACCTGGACTTCGCCGACGTCAAGTCGGTCATGTCCGGGGCGGGTTCGGCGCTCATGGGCATCGGCAGCGCCCGCGGCGACAACCGCGCGCTGCTGGCCGCGGAGCAGGCGATCGCCAGTCCGCTGCTGGAGGCCTCGATGGAGGGCGCCCACGGTGTGCTGCTGTCGATCTCCGGCGGGTCGGACCTCGGCCTGTTCGAGATCAACGAGGCCGCCTCGCTGGTCTCGGATGCGGCGCACCCGGACGCCAACATCATCTTCGGTGCCGTCATCGACGACGCCCTGGGTGACGAGGTGCGGGTGACCGTCATCGCCGCCGGGTTCGACAGCGGAAAGCCGAACGTCCGCAAGGACGGCGCGGCCTCCTCGGTCCCGGGGAGCCAGGCCAACGGCGCGGTGCCCAGCGGTCTGCCGCCGCACCGGCGGCCCGCGATGGCGCCCATGGCCCCGGTGCCCCCG
>NZ_HG931173.1:227452-230605 GCF_000582785.1 Candidatus Blastococcus massiliensis AP3 | reverse complement strand
GGCGGCATCCCGTCCCACGCCGCCGCAGAACGGTGGTGGCATCACCGTCCCGCCGCTGCCGCCCATCCCGGGGGCGATCAACGGTCGCCGTCCGCTGTCGAGCGAGGACTTCGAGGAGGAGCTCGACATCCCCGAGTTCCTCAAGCAGTAGAAGGACCCCCGTCCTCCTCATCCCTCGCAAGCTCGGGACGAGCCTCTGGACGGGGGCCGCCGTGGGGGCCCTGCGAGGGGGCCTTCCATTCAAGGCCAGGGCTCTACTCTTGGGTCTTGTGAGTACGGAAACGGCCGCCCCGTCGTCGGTTCGACCCCGCAGGGTCGTGACCGATCGGCGGGGCGGCCGTTCTGTGCCGCCGTACGACTCCTTCAACCTCGGGGACCACGTCGGCGACGACATCGCAGCCGTCACCGCCAACCGCGCGCGGGTCGCCCGTGAACTGGGGGTCGCCGCAGACCGGCTGGTCTGGATGAACCAGGTGCACGGCACCGGCGTCGCGGTCGTCGACGGCCCGCAGGACGGTCCGCTGCCCGACACCGACGCCGTCGTCACCGCCGCCCCTCGGCTCGTGCTCGCCGTCCTGGCCGCCGACTGCGTCCCCGTGCTGCTCACCGACCCCGTGGCCGGCGTCGTCGCGGCCGTGCACGCGGGCCGCGAGGGCGTGCGCCGCGGCGTCCTGCCCGCCACCCTGTCGGCCATGGCGAGCCTGGGCGCCCGGGCCCGGCACGTCACCGCGCTGCTGGGGCCGGCCGTGTGCGGCGCCTGCTACGAGGTGCCGCCGGCCATGCAGGCCGAGGTGGCCGCCGTGACCCCCGCCGCCGCCGTGCCCACCCGGAGCGGCACCGCCGGTCTCGACCTGCGTGCGGGTCTGGCCGAGGTGCTCGCGCGGGCGGGCGTCACCGACGTCGTCCACGACCCGCGCTGCACCGTGGAGGACCGGCAGCTGTTCTCCCACCGCCGCGACGGGGTGACCGGCCGCCAGGCGGGTCTGGTGTGGCTCGACCCGGCATGACCGCTCTCGAGCAGAACCTCCGGGAGGTGCGGGAACGGATCGACGCGGCGGCCCGCGCCGCCGGCCGCGATCCGGCGTCCGTGGCGCTGCTCGCCGTCAGCAAGACCTGGCCGGCCGCCGATGTCCGCGCCCTCACCGCTCTCGGGCAGCTCGACTTCGGCGAGAACCGTGCGCAGGAGCTGATCGGCAAGGCCGCCGAGCTCGCCGATCTGCCGGTGCGCTGGCACTTCGTCGGCCAGCTGCAGCGCAACAAGGCGGCGGCCGTGGCGCGGCTGGGTGCCGTCGTCCACTCGGTGGACCGGCCGTCCCTCGCCCAGGCGCTGAGCCGGGCGGGGGAGGGGGCCGGGCGCGTCGTGGACGTGCTGCTGCAGGTCGACCTCGGCGGTCCCGAGGGCGAGCTCGGGACCCGCGGCGGAGCGGATCCCGTCGACGTCCCCGGGCTGGCCGACGCAGTCGCCGAGCTGCCGGGCGTGCGGCTGCGGGGGCTCATGGCGGTCGCCCCGAGAGGTGCTGATCCCGCCCCCGCCTTCGCGCGGCTCGCCGACCTGGCCGCCCGGGTGCGCGCCGACCACCCCGGCGCCGTCGAGCTCTCCGCGGGCATGACCGGGGACCTGGAGGAAGCCGTCGCGGCCGGTGCCACAGTCGTGCGTGTCGGAACCGCGCTGTTCGGCCGGCGGCCCCTACCCTCCTGAAGACACACGAGTCACACCAGTCACACGGGCCTCCGGAGCCCCGGGGTGAATCGGTCGACGGTCGTCGAGCGTGCACGCTGAGCACGCCAGCAGAGGGGGAGGTCCGATGGCTGGAGCCATGCGGCGGATGGGCATTTACCTGGGGCTCGTCGAGGACGACGACCCCCGCGGCTACGGCCGCTACGACGCCCGCCAGTCCGACCATCCCGACGCCGACCGCCGGTACGGGCGGTACGCCGACGACCACTACGACGACTACGCCGACGGCGACTACCCCGCCGGGTACGCCGACGACGAGCTGGAGCCGGCGGACGCCGCTCCGGTGCGCGCTCCCGAGCCGCTGGGCGTGCGCAGGGTCGCGCCGGCCCGTCCGCTCGGACTGGCACCGTCGGTGGGCAGCGGCGGTGGCGGCGGTGGCGCCCGCATCAGCGCCATGGGCAGCGGCCCGGTGGGGGCGGCCGGCCTGGCCGTCCGCGAGCCGGTGACCGTCGCCGAGCCCGCCCCGGCTCCCGCGCTCGCTCCGCAGCCCTACCGGATCACCACCCTGCACCCGCGCACCTACAACGAGGCGCGGGTCATCGGTGAGCGGTTCCGGGACGGGATGCCGGTCATCATGAACCTCACCGAGATGGACGACGCCGACGCCAAGCGCCTGGTCGACTTCGCCGCGGGACTGTCCTTCGGGCTGCGCGGTAGCATCGAGCGCGTCACGGCGAAGGTGTTCCTGCTCAGCCCGCAGAACGTCGACGTGACGGCCGAGGACAAGGCACGGATCCGCGAGGGCGGGTTCTTCAACCAGTCCTGAACCGCGTGCGGGGCGGCCCGCGCGCACGATGAAGGCGGCACGCCTGGTGCCCTGGACGAACGAGGACCGTGGAACTCTTCTGGCAGATCGTCTCGTCGGTCCTGCTCGTCTTTCTCGTCCTGCTGTTCGCGCGGTTCGTCGTGGACTGGGTCATGGTGCTGGCGCGCAGCTGGCGGCCCGACGGGCTGGTGGCCGCGGGGCTCGAGGTCGTCTACTCCACCACCGACCCGCCGCTGAAGGCCGTGCGCCGCGTCATCCCGCCGCTGAACCTCGGGTCGATCCGCCTGGACCTGGGGTTCATGGTGCTGCTGATCGCAGTGGTCCTCCTCCGTTCCTTCATCCGACCGCTCACGTACTAACGTGACCGACACTTCCCCGGTTGCGGGCTGGACGAGAGGCTCGGTCCTCTGCGGTCCGCCCGCGCTCCACCACTCCCGCCGGACCCCTAAGGTGACCTGATGCCACTCACCCCTGCCGACGTGCACAACGTCGTCTTCAAGAAGCCGCCCATCGGCAAGCGGGGCTACGACGAGGACGAGGTCGACGCCTTCCTCGACGTGGTGGAGGCCGAGCTGGCCCGGCTGATCGAGGAGAACAACGAGCTGCGCGCCGGCGCCGGCAGCCGTGGCCCGGCCCGCGCCGAGGAGCG
>NZ_HG931173.1:184690-227427 GCF_000582785.1 Candidatus Blastococcus massiliensis AP3 | reverse complement strand
CCGCGCGAGGACGACAGCGCCCGGGCCTCCCGGATGCTGGCCCTCGCCACCGAGACCGCGGACCGCTACGTCAACGAGGCCAAGACCCAGGCCGAGCAGATGCTCAGCGGGGCCAAGGCCAACAGCGAGCGGCTGATGACCGAGGCGCGCACCAAGAGCGAGCAGATGGTCGCCGAGGCCAAGCACCGCGCGGACTCGATGATCGGTGACGCCCGCACGCGTGCCGAGACGATGGAGCGAGAGGCCCGCGCCAAGGCCGCCGCCCTCGACCAGGACGCCGAGCGGCGCCACGTCGAGGTCATGGGCAGCCTCGAGGAGAAGCGCTCCAGCCTCGAGCGCAAGATCGAGGAGCTCCGGACGATGGAGCGCGAGTACCGCACCCGCCTCCGGTCGTTCCTCGAGTCGAACCTGCGCGACCTGGACAGCCGAGGATCGGCCGAGCCGGCCTCCAACGCCCGGCAGAACCAGCACGCCACGGCCTGACAGCCACCCGACAGGGCCCCCGGACACTGCGTCCGGGGGCCCTGTCGCGTCCCGGTGGCGCTGATCGCCGCGTCGGCGGGCGCGAGCGGGCGGCGGTGGCCCTAGAGTCCGGAGCGTGATCGTGGCTGCCGGCCTGTTGGTGCTCGTCGGGCTCGGGCTGTTCGTCGCCGGGGTGCTGACCGGCGAGACGCCCTTCTACTGGGCATGCGTCGGCGCCTGCGTGGTGGCAGCGGTGCTGCTCGTCGTCGCACGCCTGCGGATGAGCCCCAGCGCCGGGAAGGCTCCCGCCTCCGGTCGGGCCGCGTCGGCCGACGAGGCGACGACGACGAACACGACGACGAAGCCGGCGACGACGAAGGCGCCCGCCGCAGCCGCCGGGACCACGGCCACCGGGGCCACCGCCGCCGGTCTGGCTGCCGCCCAGCCGGCAGAGGCCGCCGACGCGGGAGCCGCTGCTCCCGACGAGGCAGTAGCGACCGGATCAGCGGCGTCGACGGCCGCCTCGTCCCGGGCCGACGACGGACCCGCCGCGACGCCCTCGGCGGACGGGGGAGAGCCCCCGGTCGAGGAGGTCGAGGTGACCGACCTCCTGCTGGTCGTGGACCTCAAGGACGAGGTGCTCGTCGTCGACGAGCACCCCCGGTACCACCTCAGCGGCTGCCCCCACCTGGCCGGTCAGGAGACGATCCCGATCCCGCTGGACGAGGCGAAGACCGACGGCTTCACGCCCTGCGGCATCTGCCGCCCCGACGCGACGATCGCCGACCGGGCCCGCGCACGGAGGTGAAGGACCCCGGTCCGTCCGGAGGGCTCAGGCGCGGGTGACCCAGAAGCGGGAGCCCTCGGGGCCCTCGACGCCCTCGCCGGCCCCGGTTCCGCGCTGCACCCGCACCGCGAGAACCTCCTCGGCCAGCGCCTCGGCGTGCTCCTCGATCGCCTGGGCGACTCTGCCCTCGGCCGACCAGGTGAGCTCGATCCGGTCGCTGACCTCGAGGCCAGCGCTCTTCCGGGCGTCCTGCACCAGTCGTACGACCTCGCGGAACACACCGGCCCGCTCCAGCTCGGGGGTGAGCGTCAGATCCAGTGCGACGGTCAGCCCGCCTGCGCTGGCCACCGTCCAGCCCTCGCGGGGGGTCTCGGTGACGATCAGGTCGCCCTCTTCCAGCGCGACGGGTGCGCCGTCGACCTCGACGGTCGCCGTCCCGGCCCGGTAGTCCGCCACAAGTGCCGCGGCGTCGGTGGCGGCCACCGCCTTGGCCACCGCCTGCACCTGCTTGCCCAGCCGCCGGCCAACCGCGCGGAAGTCGACCTTCACGCTCACGTCGACCAGGGCGCGACCCACCGCTGCCAGCTCGGTGGTCGACTCCACGTTGAGCTCGTAGGCGAGCTCGGTCTTCAGTTCCGTCGGCAGGTCTGACCAGCCCGGGGCGGAGATCAGGGCCGCGGCCAGCGGCTGCCGTGTGCGCGCCTTTCCCGAGGTCCGCGCCGAGCGGCCGAGTTCCACCAGCCGGCGGACCAGGTCCACCTGAGCCACCAGCGCGTCGTCGCGGGCGTCCTCGTCGACCGTGGGCCAGCTGGCCAGGTGCACGGAGTCCGGTGCGTCGTCTTCGCGACCGGGCAGCACCGCCCGGCTCCAGACCTCCTCGGTGACGAACGGGGTGAAGGGCGCCATCAGCCGGGTGAGCGCGTCGAGGACCTCGTGCAGCGTCCCCAGCGCGGCCGGGTCGCCGTCCCAGAACCGCCGCCGGGAACGGCGCACGTACCAGTTGGAGAGGTCGTCGACGAAGCCGGCGAGCAGCCTGCCGGCGCCCTGGGTGTCGAAGTCCTCCAGGGCGTCGGTGACGCCGCGGGTCACGGCGGCCAGCTGGGCCAGCGCCCAGCGGTCCAGCAGCGAGCGCTCGGTGCGCGGCGGAGCGGGGGAGGCTCCGTCACCACCCGGCCCACCCCAACCGTTCGCCTCGGCGTACAGGGTGAAGAAGCTGGCGGTGTTCCAGTAGGTGAGCAGCACCTTGCGGACGACCTCGGACAGCGTCTCGTGCCCCACCCGGCGGGCCGACCACGGCGAGCCGCCGGCGAGCATGAACCAGCGCACGGCGTCGGCGCCGTGCCGGTCCATGAGCGGGATCGGCTCGAGGATGTTGCCCAGGTGCTTGCTCATCTTGCGGCCGTCCTCGGCCAGGATGTGGCCCAGGCACAGCACGTTCTCGTAGGAGCTCTGCTCGAACACGAGCGTCCCGACGGCCATCAGCGAGTAGAACCAGCCGCGGGTCTGGTCGATCGCCTCGCAGATGAACTGCGCCGGGTAGGCGGCCTCGAACTGCTCCTGGTTGCGGTGCGGCGCGCCCCACTGGGCGAACGGCATCGAGCCCGAGTCGTACCAGGCGTCGATCACCTGCGGCACCCGGCGGAAGGTGCCCTCCTCGCCGGGCAGGGTGAAGGTGACCTCGTCGATGAACGGCCGGTGCGGGTCCAGGTCGGACAGGTCGCGGCCGGTCAGCTCCGAGAGCTCGGCCAGCGAGCCGACGACGACCATCCGGCCCGGGTCGGCGTCGTTGCGCCAGATCGGCAGCGGAGTGCCCCAGTACCGGTCCCGGGACAGCGCCCAGTCGACGTTGTTGTTCAGCCAGTCGCCGTAGCGGCCGTTCTTGATGTTCTCGGGGAACCAGTTGGTCGTCGCGTTCTCGGCGAGCAGCTGGTCCTTGATCGCGCTGGTCCGGATGTACCAGGACGGCTGCGCGTAGTACATGAGCGGCGTGTGGCAGCGCCAGCAGTGCGGATAGCTGTGCTCGTAGCGCTGCTCGCGCCAGAGGACGCCGCGGGCCTTCAGGTCCTCCACCAGGGCCGGGTCGGCGGCCTTGAAGAAGTGCCCGCCGACCAGCGGGACCTCCGGCAGGAAGTGGCCGGTGGAGTCGATCGGGACGACCACGGGCAGCCCGTACCCGCGGCAGACGGCGAGGTCGTCGGCGCCGAAGGCGGGGGACTGGTGCACCAGGCCGGTGCCGTCCTCGGTCGTCACGTAGTCGGCGAGGACGACGAAGTGCGCGTCGACCGGCCGGCCGTCGGGGCCCTCGGGGAACTCGACCAGCTCGAACGGGCGCTGGTAGTGCACCCGCTCCCAGTCGCGGCCCGAGGTGCGGGCCAGGACCTCGACGTCGTCGGTGTCCCCGAACACGGCGCCCAGCAGCGGCTCGGCGACGACGAGCGTGTCCCCGCCCCGCTTCGCGACCACGTAGGTGACGTCCGGGTGCATCGCGACCGCGGTGTTCGAGGGCAGCGTCCACGGCGTCGTCGTCCAGATCAGCAGGTCGGCCCGGCCGGCCCACTCGCCGCTGGTGACCGGCATCCGCACGTACACCGACGGGTCGGTGATCGTCTCGTAGCCCTGGGCCACCTCGTGGTCGGACAGGCCGGTCCCGCAGCGGGGGCAGTACGGGGCGACACGGTGGTCCTCGACCAGCAGGCCCTTGTCGAAGATCTGCTTGAGCGACCACCAGACGCTCTGGATGTAGCCGGCGTCCATCGTCCAGTAGGCCGTGGACATGTCCACCCAGTAGCCCATGCGCCGGGTCAGACCGGTGAAGGCGTCGACGTGCCGCTCGACCGACTCCCGGCACTTGGCGTTGAACTCGGCGATGCCGAAGCGCTCGATGTCGGGCTTGCCCGCGAAACCGAGTTCCTGCTCCACGGCGATCTCCACGGGCAGGCCGTGGCAGTCCCAGCCGGCCCGCCGGGGCACGTGCCAGCCCTGCATCGTCTTGAAGCGCGGGAAGACGTCCTTGAACGCACGCGCCTCGATGTGGTGCGTGCCCGGCCGGCCGTTGGCGGTCGGCGGGCCCTCGTAGAAGTTCCACTGCGGCTTGCCGGCCGAGCCCTCGAGGCTGCGGGCGAAAACCTTGTCGGCCTCCCAGCGCTCCAGGATCTGCTGCTCCAGGGCCGGCAGGTCGACCTGCGGGGGCAGCGCGGCGAACGGGCCGGAGGCCGAGGGTGAACTCACGTCGTCCATTCTCCCCGAACCGGCAAACGGGTTCTGCGGCGGCCGACCCGTGCCTACCGGCGGGGACCGCTGTCCCCACCGGCGTACGGAAGACTGCCCCCATGGGGGACGGCGGCCGGTGAGCACCACCGTGACCCTCGCGCTGGGCATCGGCGCCGTCGTCGTGCTCGTGGCCGCGGTCGCCCTGCGCCTGGCCGACCGGCTCGGCATGCCCAGCCTGCTCCTCTACCTCGCGCTCGGCGTCGCGCTGGGGGAGAGCGGCCTGGGCATCGAGTTCGAGGACTTCGAGCTGGCGGCCAACCTCAGCATCGCCGCGCTCGTGATCATCCTGGCCGAGGGTGGGCTGACCACGAGGTGGGACGACATGCGGCGCGCACTGGGGCCGGGAGTCACCCTGGCCACCGTCGGCGTGGGTGTCAGCGTCGTCGTCACCGCGTCGTTCGCCGTCTGGCTGCTGGACCTGGAGTGGGGATTCGCCCTGCTGCTCGCGGCGGTGATCGGCTCGACCGACGCGGCCGCGGTCTTCGCCGTGCTCCGGCGGCTGCCGCTGCCGCGCCGGCTGGTGGCCGCCGTCGAGGCGGAGAGCGGGCTCAACGACGCCCCGGTCATCCTGCTCGCCGCGGCGCTGATCAGTCAGCTCAACGGGGACGCGACCGCCGCCTGGTACGTCGTGGCACTCCAGGTGGTCGGGCAGCTCGCCGGGGGCGCCGTCGTCGGGCTGGCCATCGGCTTCGGCGGGGGCTGGGTCCTGCGGCGGGTCGCGCTGCCCGTGGCGGGTCTCTACCCGCTGGCCACGCTGGCCATCTGCGTGCTCGCCTACTCGGTGGCCACGCTCGGCGCCACGTCCGGGATCGTCGCGGTCTACCTGTGCGGGGTCGTCCTGGGCAACGTCCGGATGCCGCACCGCTCGGCCAGCATCGGCTTCGCCGAGGGAACGGCGTCGCTGGCCCAGATCGGCCTGTTCGTGCTGCTGGGGCTGCTCGTGTCGCCGAGCCGGCTGCCCGATGCGCTGCTCCCCGCGCTGCTCGTCGGGGCCGCCCTGCTGCTGGTCGCCCGGCCGCTGTCGGTGCTGGCCAGCCTGGTGTGGTTCCGCTGGCCGCTGCGGCACCAGGTGTTCGTCTCGTGGGCCGGCCTGCGCGGCGCGGTACCGATCGTGCTGGCCACCTTCCCGCTGACCGGGCGGGTGCCCGACGCCGCGATGATCTTCGACACGGTGTTCGTCCTCGTGGTCGTGTTCACCGTGGTGCAGGGCGGGTTGCTGCCGCTGGTGACGCGACGGCTGGGGATCGCCGCGCCGGTCACCCCGCGCGACATCGACGTCGAGTCCGCGCCCCTGGAGGAGCTGGACGCCGAACTGCTGCAGCTGACCGTGCCCGAGGGCTCGCGGCTGCACGGGGTGTACCTCCCCGAGCTACGCCTGCCCGAGGACGCCGCGGTGGTGCTGATCGTCCGCGGCGGACGGTCGTTCGTCCCCGACGACGACACCCGGCTCATGCGCGGCGACCAGGCGCTGCTGGTCTCCGCCCGGAGGTCCCGGCGGGAGGCAGAGCGTCGGCTGCGGGCGGTCAGCCGCGCCGGTCGGCTGGCGTCCTGGCGCGGTGAGGCGGGCACGGCGACCGGCGCGGATTGACAGAGGCCCCTGCTGCCATACCCCTCGCGGGCTCGGGGGCGGGCCCCTGCAGCAGGGCCGACGGGCGCCGCTGCCCCTACCATCGACGAGAGGACGACGTTCCTGGGAGGAGGCCGTATGCGCTACCTCTTCCGGCCGCCGGCCACCGAGGCGGCCGGCCTGCTCAGCCTCCCCTGGGACCAGCCGCTCGAGCAGTGGGATCCGGCGATCCTGCTGGACGTGCCGCAGCGGGGCATCTCCCGGCACGTCGTCCGGTTCGTCGCCACCGGCGGGCACGTCTACGCGCTCAAGGAGATCGGCGAGCGGCTGGCGCGCCACGAGTACGCGCTGCTCGCCCAGTTCGAGGAAGAGGGGCTGCCGGCGGTCAACGTGCTCGGCATCTGCGTGGACCGCCCCGGCGACCAGGAGGCGATCCTGGTCACCCGGTACCTCGAGTACTCCATGTCCTACCGCTGGCTGTTCTCCCGGCCACAGGGCGAGCACTCCGCCGAGCAACTGCTCGACACGATGGTGGTGCTGCTCGTCCGGCTGCACCTGGCGGGTGTCTTCTGGGGGGACTGCTCGCTGTCCAACACCCTTTTCCGGCTCGACGCCGGCACGCTCGCCGCCTACCTCGTCGACGCCGAGACCGTGGAGCGCTACCCGTCCCTGTCGCCCGGCCAGCGCAACCACGACGTCGACCTCGCCCGTGAGCGGGTCGGCGCGGAACTGCTCGACCTCCGCTTCGGCGGGCTGCTGCCCGAGGGGATCGACCCCATCGACGTGGCGGACAGCCTGCCGCCCCGCTACGAGTCGCTCTGGGAGGAGGTCACGCACGAGCAGACCTTCTCGCCCGAGGAGCAGCAGTACCGCGTCGCCGAGCGGCTCCGGCGGCTCAACGAGCTGGGGTTCGACGTGGGCGAGGTCGAGATCATCACCTCGGACGAGGGCGCCCGCCTGCGCGTCGACACCCGGGTCTCGGAGCCCGGGCAGAACCGGCGGGAGCTGTTCCGGCTGACGGGCCTGGAGGTGCACGAGCGCCAGGCGCAGCGGCTGCTCAACGACATCCGAGCCTTCCGGGCCTACCTGGAGCAGCAGACCGGGGGGCCGGTGCCGGAGTCCTACGCCGCGCACCGGTGGCACGCGGAGGTCTACCAGCTGGTGGTGGATGCGATCCCCGCCGACCTCGCCGGCCGGCTCGCTCCGGCCGAGGTGTTCCACGAGGTCCTGGAGCACCGCTGGTTCCTGTCCGAGCAGGCGCAGAGCGACGTCGGGACGGCGGAGGCGGCCGAGTCCTACTTCGCCCACGTGCTTCCGCGGACACCCGCGGAGGTCACCACCCCGTCGGTCATCGCCGGCCGGGGCCGCCGCTGACCCCGCCGTCGCCGCCCGGCGGAGGGGCCCGGGTCTCGGCGAGGTCACGGCGCCGCGGTCCGGTCCCGGTTCGAATTGACACCGAATGTGGCCTGCACCACGCTCCAGACGGCGCTTGTTGATCAGCTCGAGGCGCGCCGACGGAGGCGATGACCGATGCCCATGGCTCGAGGCCAGTCCCGATCCGACGAGCGCCGGAGGACGCCCGTGCGCGCCCGGCGCAGGCCGCACCGACGGGGGCTGGCCGGCGCCGCCGCCGTGCTGGTCGCGGCCGGCACGCTGGCCGCCTGCGGGGGCGACGACGGGGGGACGCCGACGCTCACCTGGTACTACAACCCGGACAACGGGGGCCAGGTCGAGCTCGCGAAGCGCTGCACCGAGGAGGCCGACGGCCGCTACCGGATCGACACCGCGATCCTGCCCCGGGACGCCTCCTCCCAGCGCGAGCAGCTGGTGCGCCGGCTGGCGGCCAAGGACTCCTCGATCGACCTGATGAGCCTCGACCCGATCTACGTCCCGGAGTTCGCGCAGGCCGGCTTCCTCGCCCCGGTGCCCGAGGACGTCGCCGAGCGGGTCACCGAGGGCGTCGTCCAGAGCGCCATCGAGGGCGCGACGTGGGAGGAGGAGCTCGTCGCCGTCCCCTTCTGGGGCAACACGCAGCTGCTCTGGTACCGCAAGTCGGTCGCCGAGGCCGCCGGGCTCGACATGGAGCAGCCGGTCACCTGGGAGCAGATCGTCACCGCCGCCCAGGAGCAGGACGTCGACCTCGGCGTGCAGGGCATCCGGGCGGAGTCCCTGACGGTGTGGTTCAACTCGCTCATCGAGTCCGCCGGCGGCTCGGTCATCGAGGGCAACGCGGAGGACCCCCAGAACCTGGAGCTGGGGCTGGACTCTGAGGCGGCCGTGGCGGCCGCCGAGGTCATGCGCATGGTCGCCGACTCCGGTCAGGCCGGCGCCGCGTTCTCCACCGAGAACGAGTCGGCGTCGGCCGCGGAGTTCGAGGGGGAGCGCGGCGGCTTCATGGTCAACTGGCCGTTCGTCTACGCCCAGGCCGTGTCCGGCGTGGAGGGCGGCACCCTCGACCAGGCGGTCCTGGACGACTACGGCTGGACGCTGTGGCCGTCGGTCGTCGAGGGGGAGCCCAGCGCTCCGCCGCTGGGTGGCATCGACCTGGGGGTCGGCGCGTACTCGGAGAACGTCGACTTCGCCTACGAGGCCGCCGAGTGCATCACCACGGACGAGAACCAGGCGTACTACATGATCAACGAGGGCAACCCGGCGTCCTCGGCCGCGGTGTTCGACGACCCCGAGGTCATCGAGGAGTTCCCGATGGCCGACACCATCCGGCAGTCCCTCGAGCAGGCCGCCCCGCGGCCGCAGACCGCCTACTACAACGAGGTCACCGGAGGCCTCCAGCGCGAGTACCACCCGCCGGGCTCGGTGCAGCCGGGCGAGACGGGTCCGCAGGCGGCCGAGCTCATCGCCGCCGTGCTGCGAGGGGAGCAGCTGCTGTGAGTACGACGACGCTTCCGCCGACCAAGAAGACCGCGCCCAAGTCGGCGCCGGACGCGACGACCAGCGACCGGGCCAAGAGCGAGCGCAAGCTCGGCTGGTTGCTGGCCGGGCCGGCCTTCCTGGTGATGCTCGCGGTCACCGCCTATCCGATCCTGCAGGCGACCTACGAGTCGTTGTTCTCCTACCGGCTCACCGACCCGGACAACCGGTCGTTCGTCGGGCTGCAGAACTACGGGGTCATCCTCAGCGACCCGCTCTGGTGGCAGTCCCTCTGGGTGACGGCGCTGATCACCTTCATCACCGTGCTCGTCGAGCTGGTGCTCGGGTTCGCGCTGGCGATGGTGATGGCGAAGGCGCTCAGCACGATCCGGCCCATCGCCCGGGCGGCGATCCTCATCCCGTACGCGGTGATCACCGTGGTGTCGGCCTACGCCTGGCAGTTCGCCTTCGACATCAACACCGGGTTCGTGAACTCGTGGTTCGCCTGGATTCCCGGCGTCGGCACCGACACCGACTGGTTCGGTGACTTCGGGACGTCGATCTTCGTCATCTGCCTCGCGGAGATCTGGAAGACCACCCCGTTCATCTCGCTGCTCCTGCTGGCCGGCCTGGCCCAGGTGCCCGAGGTGCTGCAGGAGGCCGCCAAGGTAGACGGCGCCACGTGGTGGCAGCGGCTGTGGAGGGTGACGCTGCCGAACATGAAGGCGGCGATCATGGTCGCCCTGCTGTTCCGCACGCTGGACGCGTTCCGGATCTTCGACAGCATCTTCGTGATGACCGCGGGCGCCAACGGCACCGAGTCGGTGTCGTTCCTGGCCTACCGGCAGACCATCTCCCGCCTCGAGATCGGCCTGGGCTCGGCGCTGTCGGTGCTGCTGTTCCTCTCGGTGATCGTCATCGCGATGATCTTCATCAAGGGCTTCAAGGTCGACCTGTCACAGGCGAGGGGTGAGGGCTGATGTCCCGGCGGGAGAAGACCTGGTGGTGGGTCGGCGGCGCGCTGATCATCGTCTACTGCCTGTTCCCCATCGCGTGGATCGTCTCGCTGTCGTTCAAGGCGCCCAGCGACCTCAACACCGGCGGCTTCCTGCCGTCTGCGGTGTCGTGGGAGAACTACGAGCTGATCCTCACCGGTGGGGCCAGTGACCTGTTCCTGCCGGCGCTGCGCAACTCGTTCGCGATCTGCCTGATCGCCACCGCGATCTCGTGCCTGCTGGCGATGTTCGCGGCCTACGCGATCGCCCGACTGGACTTCCCGGGCAAGAAGGTGATCCTCTCCACGGCGCTGATCGTGGCGATCTTCCCGATCATCTCGATCGTCACCCCGCTGTTCAACCTGTGGCGCAACATCGGCCTGTACGACACCTGGCCGGGCCTGATCATCCCGTACCTGTCGCTCACCCTGCCGATCTCGATCTGGACCATGTCGGCGTTCTTCCGCGAGATCCCGTGGGAGATGGAGCAGGCCGCTCAGGTCGACGGCGCGACCACGTGGCAGGCCTTCCGCAAGGTGATCGTGCCGCTGGCCGCGCCCGGGGTGTTCACCACCGCGATCATCGCCTTCTTCATCGCGTGGAACGACTTCCTCTACGGCATCTCCCTGACCTCGACCGACCGCGCCCGGCCGGTGCCCGCGGCGATCGGTCTGTTCTCCGGCGAGTCCCAGTTCGTCGAGCCGACCGGCGCGATCGCGGCCGCCGCGGTCATCGTCACGATCCCCGTCGTCGTCCTGGTCCTGCTCTTCCAGCGGCGCATCGTCGCCGGCCTCACCAACGGCGCGGTCAAGGGATGACCCCCGTGACGCTCCTTCCCACCACGTCCTTGCCGCTCCCCACCACGTCCTTGCCGCTCCCCACCACGTCCTTGCCGCTCCCCACCACCCCACCCACCCAGCGAGGGGACTCCTGATGGCCTCCATCGAGATGAAGAACATCGTCAAGCAGTACGGAGACGGGTTCCCGGCGGTGAACGACGTCAGCCTGGACATCGCCGACGGCGAGTTCATGATCCTGGTCGGGCCCTCCGGGTGCGGGAAGTCGACGCTGCTCCGGATGATCGTCGGGCTGGAGGACATCACCAGCGGCGACATGGTCATCGGCGGCAAGAAGGTCAACGACCTCGCCCCCCGCGACCGCAACCTGTCGATGGTCTTCCAGAACTACGCCCTGTACCCGCACATGACCGTCTTCGAGAACATCGCGTTCCCGCTGCGGCTGGCCAAGATGCCCGACGACGAGGTGCGCCGCCGCGTCACCGAGGCGTCCGACGTCCTGGAGCTCAAGGACCACCTCGAGCGCAAGCCGGCCAACCTCTCCGGTGGTCAGCGCCAGCGCGTGGCCATGGGCCGCGCCATCGTCCGGCAGGCCGAGGCGTTCCTCTTCGACGAGCCGCTGTCCAACCTCGACGCCAAGCTGCGCGGCCAGATGCGCACCGAGATCTCCCGGCTGCAGCGCCGGCTGGGCATCACCACCGTCTACGTCACCCATGACCAGACCGAGGCCATGACCCTCGGCGACCGGGTCTGCGTGCTGCGCAAGGGCAAGATCCAGCAGGTCGCCTCGCCGCGGGAGCTCTACGAGCAGCCGGTCAACCTGTTCGTCGCGGGGTTCATCGGCTCCCCGCCGATGAACTTCCTGCCGGCCACGCCCGAGGGCAACCGGCTCAAGACCCCCTTCGGCGACATCGAGCTCGACGAGAAGCGGGCCGCCGCTGTCGCCGGGCACGACCTGCTGCTGGTCGGCATCCGGCCGGAGTACTTCGAGGACGCCTCGCTGGTCGACGAGGCCAAGCGCCCGGTCGGCTCGATCTTCCGGGCGCGGGTCGACGTCACCGAGTGGCTGGGCGACTCGCAGTTCGCCTACATCCCCTACGAGGCACCCGAGTCGATCCAGAAGCAGCTGCGGGACCTGTCCCGCGAGCTCGACGCCGAGGAGCTGCGCACCCAGGCGATCGTCTCGATCGACGCCACCAGCCGGATCCGGGAAGGTCGCGAGGCGGAGTTCTGGCTGGACAGCCGGAAGGTGCACGTCTTCGATCCGGAGTCCGGCGAGAACCTCACCCGGGACGCGGAGGCCGGTGCCGAGCTCACCCGGATGGCCACCCAGGACCGGGAGGAGCAGCTGGAGCAGGTACGCGAGTCGTCGGTCGGGGCGGCGTAGGACGGGGCGCGGGGTTGGCGCCGCCGGGGGGTGTCGGGGCGGCGCGGCTATCGTCGTCGGTGTGACCGAGCAGCCCGACCCCGCGGGCGCACCGGCGCCCCGTCCGCGCACCCGCCTCCTGCTGGTGCTGGCCGCGGCCGTGCTGGCCCTCGACCTGGTCTCGAAGCTGGTGGTCGTCGCCACCGTCGAGCGGGGTGAGGACATCCGCGTGCTGGGCGGGGCGCTCTACCTCACCCACCTGCGCAACACCGGCGCGGCGTTCTCCTTCGCCGAGGGCTTCACGATCGTGTTCACGGTCGTCGCGCTGGCCGTCGTCGCCGTCATCGTGCGCACCGCCCGCCGGCTGTTCTCGACCGGCTGGGCGGTGGCCCTCGGACTGGTGCTCGGGGGAGCGGTCGGCAACCTGATCGACCGGATCTTCCGCGAGCCGGGTTTCCTGCGCGGTGGCGTCGTCGACTTCCTGTCGGTGTTCGGTCCCGACGGCGAGGTGTGGCCGGTGTTCAACGTCGCCGACTCGGCGATCGTCTGCGGCGGCGTGCTCGGCGCCGGCCTGGCCCTGCGCGGCATCGACTTCGACGGCTCGCGGGCCGGCGACGAGGAGCCCGCCGAGGCCGCCTGAACCGCTTCTCGAGGAGAGACGGTCAGAATGGGGACGTGACGAGCACTCCCGGCATGCACCGCGCCCTCCCGGTGCCCGACGGCCTCGAGGGGCAGCGGGTCGACCAGGCGCTGTCCCGCATGTTCGGGCTGACCCGCACCGTGGCGGCCGAGGTGGCCGACGCCGGCAACGTCGTCGTCGACGGCCGGGTGCGCGGCAAGGGCGACCGGGTCAGCGGAGGCAGCTGGCTGGAGGTCGAGCTGCCGGCACCCCCGGGGGAACCCGCGCCGCCCAGGCCGGTCGAGGGCATGACGATCCTGCACGACGACGACGACCTCGTCGTGGTGGACAAGCCCGTGGGGGTGGCCGCCCACCCGAGCCCCGGCTGGGACGGGCCGACCGTCATCGGCGGGCTCGCCGCCGCCGGCTACCGGGTGTCCACCTCCGGCGCGGCCGAGCGCCAGGGGGTGGTGCACCGCCTCGACGCCGCGACCACCGGCGTGATGGTCGTGGCCAAGAGCGAGCGCGCCTACACCGCGCTGAAGGCCGCGTTCAAGGAGCGCACCGTCGAGAAGGGCTACCACGCCCTCGTGCAGGGGCACCCCGATCCCTCGCGCGGCACCATCGACGCGCCGATCGACCGGCATCCCAGGCACGACTGGCGGTTCGCGGTGGTCCAGGGCGGCCGCCCGTCCGTGACCCACTACGAGGTCATGGAGGCCTTCCCGGCGGCCAGCCTGGTCGACATCCGGCTGGAGACGGGGCGCACCCACCAGATCCGGGTGCACTTCTCTGCCCTGCGGCACCCGTGCGTCGGGGACACGACGTACGGCGCCGACCCGACGCTCGCCGCCCGCCTGGGCGTCTCCCGCCAGTGGCTGCACGCGATGCGGCTCGGCTTCCCCCACCCGGCCGACGGCAGCTGGGTGGAGGTCACCAGCGAGTACCCGCCCGACCTCGCCGGCGCGCTGGCCCTCCTGCGCGCCGAGGCATGACGGGGCAGCTGTGACGTGGCTGCCGTGACGGGGCTGCCGACGTCACTGGACGCCTTCGGCCCGGCGGCCTTCGCCGCGGTCGTCGTCGCGGTCTACCTGGTCGTCGGCGAGCCCGTGGCCGGGCACGTGCTGCACCGCCGCTTCGAGGGCCGGCTGCGCACCGACCCGGGCGCCCGCCGCTCGTTCTACGGCCGGCTGCTCGTGCTCGAGTGGGGTCTGGCGCTGCTCGCCCTGATCGTCTGGCTGTCCGCCCCCGGTGTCGACGCCGCGGCGGTCGGGCTGGTGTGGCCGCGGTCCTGGCCCGGGCCGCTGACCTGGTTGCTCGTCGTCCTGGTGCTGATCTTCGTCGTCGCCTCGACCCGGGCCCTGCGCGGCGGTGCCCTCGTAGATGCCCCCGCGCCGGTGCGCCGGCCCGGCGAGGGGCGGCACGCGGAACCGCCGGGCCACGCCACGCTGGCCCTGCTGCCGCGGACGGCGGAGGAGCGCCGGCTGTTCACCGTCGTGGGGATCACGGCCGGCGTCTGCGAGGAGTGGCTCTACCGGGGCTTCTTCCTCGCCGTGGTGGCCGCCGTCGCCGGCGACCTGCCCTCCTGGGTGCTGGTGGTCGTCGCTGCCGTGGCCTTCGGCCTGGCCCACGCCTACCAGGGCCGGGCCGGCGTCGTCCTCACCGGCGTGCTCGGTGGCGTGATGGCCGCGCTGTACGTCGGCACCGGGTCGCTGCTGCTCCCCGTCCTGCTGCACGCGGCCATCGACCTACGCTTCCTCCTCGTGCCGACCCGCGTGCTGCCCGCCGGACGACCGGCGTGGTGACCGGTCCCACCGCTCGCCTGGCCACTCCCGAGGACTGGCCCGAGATCGTCGAACTGCGGACCCGGGTCTTCGTCCACGAGCAGGGCGTGCCGCCGGAGATCGAGCAGGACGACCGGGACGCCACCGCCGTGCACGTGCTCAGCCGCGGCCTCTCCGGGGAGGCGGCCGGCCGCGTCGTCGCCACCGGGCGGCTGCTCCTGCCGGACGACGGCTCGCGCACCGCGGGCATCGGCCGGATGGCCGCGGACGCGTCGGTGCGCGGGCGCGGGCACGGCGCCGCGGTCCTCGACGAACTGCACCGTCAGGCCGCGCTGCGCGGGGTCGCCGAGATCGAACTGCACGCGCAGCTCGCCGCCCGGCGGTTCTACGAGCGGGCCGGGTACACCGCGGTCGGGGACGAATACCTCGAGGCCGGCATCTCCCACGTCACGATGCGGCGGGAGCTGTCCTGAGCCCGGTGTGACTGATCGGTCCGGTGTGAGCAGACACGTCCTGTCAGACCCTCGGCGTAGACACGTTCCAGTGCGAGGATCGAGGCACCCCCGCAGGGCCCGCCCACACCCTCGCGCCACCGGTCTTCCCCGCCGGTCGCAGGCCGCGGTCCTCGCCGGCCGGCAGGCACGACCAGTTGAGGAGCTCGACCGCCCGTGAGCAGTACGTCGTCCGATTCCTTCGCGCACCTCCACGTGCACACCGAGTACTCGATGCTCGACGGCGCGGCGAAGCTGCCCGAGGTGACGAAGGCGGCCGCCGAGCAGGGGATGCCGGCGCTGGCGATGACCGACCACGGCAACGTCTTCGGCGCCTACGACTTCTACAAGCAGGCCACCGGGGCCGGGGTGAAGCCGATCATCGGCATGGAGGGCTACTACACCCCGGGCTCCCGCTTCGACCGCGCCCCGTTCGACTTCGGCGACAAGCTCCTCGACGAGGAGGGCGACGGCGGCTCCAACAGGGGCAAGGCGGCCTACACCCACATGACGCTGCTGGCCCGCACCACCGAGGGGATGCACAACCTCTTCCGCATCTCCTCGCTGGCCAGCCTGGAGGGCCAGTACCGCAAGCCGCGCTTCGACCGCGACCTGCTCGAGCGCTACGGCAGGGGTCTGATCGCCACCACCGGCTGCCCCTCGGGCGAGGTGAACATGTGGCTGCGCGCCGGCAAGGAGGACAAGGCCAAGCAGGCCGCGGCCGACTTCCAGGACATCTTCGGGCGGGAGAACTTCTACGCCGAACTGATGGACCACGGGCTCGCCATCGAGAAGAAGACCCGCCCCGCGCTGCTGGCCATCGCCAAGGACCTCGGCATCCCGCTGCTGGCCACCAACGACCTGCACTACACGCACAAGGAGGACGCCGCCGCCCACGACGCCCTGCTGTGCATCCAGACCGGCTCGCGGCTCAACGAGCCCAACCGCTTCAAGTTCAACGGCGACGGCTACTACCTGAAGAGCGCCGCCGAGATGCGGGCGCTGTTCCCCGGTGACCTGGCCGTCGCCTGCGACAACACGCTGCTGGTCGCCGAGCAGTGCGAGGTCAGCTTCACCGAGGGCGCCGACCTCATGCCGCGCTTCCCGCTGCCGCCGGGGGAGGACGAGACCTCGTGGTTCGTGAAGGAGGTCGAGCGCGGGCTGCACAAGCGGTACCCGAACGGCATCCCCGACCACGTGCGCAAGCAGGCCGACTACGAGGTCGGGATCATCTGCCAGATGGGCTTCCCGGGGTACTTCCTCGTGGTCGCCGACTTCATCAACTGGGCCAAGGACAACGGCATCCGTGTCGGCCCGGGCCGTGGGTCCGCGGCCGGCTCGCTGGCCGCCTTCGCCATGGGCATCACCGACCTCGACCCGCTGCAGCACGGGCTGATCTTCGAGCGGTTCCTCAACCCCGAGCGGGTTTCGATGCCCGATGTCGACATCGACTTCGACGACCGCCGCCGCGGCGAGGTCATCCGGTACGTGTCGGAGAAGTACGGCGAGGAGCGGGTCAGCCAGATCGTCACCTACGGGACGATCAAGGCGAAGGCCGCGATCAAGGACGCCGCCCGGGTGCTCGACCGGCCGTATTCCGTCGGTGACGAGCTGACCAAGCTCATGCCCCCGGGCGTGATGGGCAAGGACATCCCGCTGTCGGGGATCTTCGACCCGTCGCACCCGCGCTACAAGGAGGCCGCCGAGTTCCGGGCGCGGTACGAGTCCGACCCCGGCGCCGCCGAGGTCGTCGACCAGGCCCGCAAGCTCGAGGGCCTGAAGCGGCAGTGGGGCGTGCACGCCGCCGGCGTGATCATCGGCCGGTACCCGCTGATCGACAGCATCCCGCTCATGCGCCGCGAGGCCGACGGCGCGATGATCACGCAGTTCGACTACCCGACCTGCGAGACGCTCGGGCTGCTCAAGATGGACTTCCTGGGCCTGCGCAACCTGACCGTCCTCGACGACGCGCTGCGCAACATCGTGCTCAACGGCAAGGAGCCCGTCGACCTCGACGAGATCAGCAAGGACCTCACCGACAAGGCGACCTACGAGCTGCTGGGCCGGGGAGACACCCTCGGCGTCTTCCAGTTCGACGGCGGCCCGATGCGTTCTCTGCTGCGGCTCATGCGGCCGGACAACTTCGAGGACATCTCCGCCGTCGGCGCGCTCTACCGCCCCGGGCCGATGGGTGCGAACTCGCACACCAACTACGCGCTGCGCAAGAACGGCCAGCAGGAGATCACGCCGATCCACCCCGAGCTGGCCGAGCCGCTCGAGGAGATCCTCGGCCAGACCTACGGCCTGATCGTCTACCAGGAGCAGGTCATGGCGATCGCGCAGAAGGTCGCCGGGTACTCGCTCGGCAAGGCCGACCTGCTGCGGCGCGCCATGGGCAAGAAGAAGAAGTCGGTCCTGGACGCGGAGTTCGTCGGCTTCGAGGCCGGGATGAAGGCCAACGGCTTCTCCGACGCGGCGATCAAGACGCTGTGGGACATCCTCGTCCCGTTCGCCGACTACGCGTTCAACAAGGCGCACTCGGCGGCCTACGGGCTGATCTCCTACTGGACGGCCTACCTCAAGGCCAACTACCCGGCCGAGTACATGGCCGGCCTGCTCACCAGCGTCCAGGACGACAAGGACCGGCGGCCGATCTACCTGGCCGAGTGCCGCCGGATGGGCATCAAGGTGCTGCCGCCGGACGTCAACGAGTCGTCGTGGGACTTCACCGCCGTCGGCACCGACATCCGCTTCGGGCTCGCCTCGGTGCGCAACGTCGGGCACAACGTCGTCGAGTCGATCGTCAAGGCGCGCGAGGAGAAGGGGGCGTTCAAGGACTTCCCCGACTTCATGAAGAAGATCGACACGGTGGCCTGCAACAAGAAGGTCATCGAGTCCCTGGCCAAGGCCGGCGGCTTCGACTCGCTCGGTCACTCGCGGCAGGGCATCGTCGCCATCCACGCGCAGGCCGTGGATTCTGCGATGGGGCTCAAGCGCAAGGAGGCCGAGGGCCAGTTCGACCTGTTCGGCAGCTTCGGCGGTGACGGCGACGGGGCCGCCGAGGACCCGTTCGGCAGCGCGCTGGACATCGTCATCCCGACGGCCGACTGGTCGAAGAGCGAGCGGCTGGTCTTCGAGCGCGACATGCTCGGCCTCTACGTCTCCGACCACCCCCTGCACGGCGTCGAGCACGTGCTGGCGCAGAACGCCGACACCCCGATCGCCGAGATCAACGCCGGGGGAGTCGAGGACGGCGCGAACGTCACGATCGCCGGCATCCTCACCGCGGTCTCGCCGCGGACCAACAAGCAGGGCGCGCCCTGGGCGATCGCCACGCTGGAGGACCTCGAGTCCGGCATCGAGGTGCTCTTCTTCCCCAAGACTTGGGCGGAGGTCTCGGAGAAGGTCGTCCGCGACCAGATCGTGGTGGTCAAGGGGCGGATCAGCCGGCGCGACGACCAGCCCTCGCTGTTCGGCTCCGAGGTGACGCTGCCCGAGCTCACCGACGGCCCGCGCGGGCCGGTGCTCGTGTCGATGGCCGCCGCGCGCTGCACCCCGCCGGTCGTGGAGCGGCTCCGCGAGGTCCTGGGCAGCCACCCCGGCACGACCGAGGTGCAGCTCAAGCTGATCAACGGCGGCCGGGAGACCGTGCTGCGGCTCGACCAGGGGCTGCGGGTCCGTCCGAGCACGGCGCTCATGGGCGACATCAAGGCCCTGCTCGGCCCCACCAGCGTGGCGCTGCTGTGAGACGCGGTCCGGCGACGGGCGACGAGCGCATCGTGGGCGACCGATGTTCACTGGGCCGGTGAGCACGCCTCCCGCAGCGCCCGGTGGTCGCGCTCCAGGAACTCCCATGCCTGCTCCGTCGGACTACTGGCGGGGCTGGGCGGAGACCCGCGAGGACCTGCCGCGGGCCGGCTGGTTCCTGCTCGCCGTGACGCTCGCCGGGGTTCCGGCCGGGGTGATCTGGTGGGCCCTCGCGCCGCGCGCCGAGTTCCGCATTACCGAGGATGGGCCGGCGCCGATCGGGGTGCCCTCGGCCGAACTGCTGATCGCCGACGACGGCGTCTTCGTGCTGGTACTCGCCACGCTGGGGCTGTTCGCCGGCCTGGCCGCCTGGGCGATGCGGAAGGCGCGCGGCGTCACCCTGGTCGTCACGCTCGCCGTGGGCACGGTGCTGGCCGGCGCCGTCGCCTGGTGGGTCGGCGTGCTGCTCGGCGAGGGACCGACCGACGCCCAACTCGCCGAGGTGGGCGGCGTGGTCACCACCCGGCTCGACCTCGGGTCCACGGCGGCGCTCGCGGTCGCGCCGTTCGTGGCGGTGCTGGTCTACCTGCTCGGCGTGATCCTCAACGCCGACGACGGCCTCGGCCGCCCCGTCCCAGTCCCCGACGCCAACTCCGACGCGAGCCCCGCCCCGGCGGCGGACGCGCCGGTGCTGCCCCCGCTGGTGGAGACCCCGCCCGCTCGGCACTGACGCGGGCCCCGACGGCGCCCCCCGGGCAGGTGGGTCGTGCCACCATCCGGCGATGGCGTCCTTCGTGTCACACACCAGCATCGACTGCTCCGATGCGCAGGCGCTGTCACGCTGGTGGCAGGCCGTGCTCGACTACGTCGAAGACCCGGACGACCCGAACGAACCCGGCGACGACGAGTGCCTCATCAGCTCCCGCGACGGGCACCACCGCCTGCTGTTCATCGAGGTCCCCGAGACCAAGCAGGGGAAGAACCGGGTGCACCTCGATCTGCGCCCGCGCGAGGGCTCCCGGGACGACGAGTTCGCGCGTCTCCAGGAACTCGGCGCGACCACACTCGACGACCGCCGCAACGCCGACGGCACCGGCTGGGTCGTGCTCGCCGATCCGGAGGGCAACGAGTTCTGCATCCTGCGCAGCGAGGCGGAGGTCGCCGCGACGCGCGGAGCGGTCGCCGGCTGACGCCCGGCTAGTTGACCGTCATCGGGGTGGCGAACCGCTGCAGCGGGGCGGGCACCGCTCCGAGCTCCCGGAGCAGGGTGAGCTCCCGTCGCAGCAGCCTCGTCTCGGCGGCCAGCCGGCGGCGGGTCGCCGACTCGGCGAGCAGCGCCTGCCGGTCCTCGGTGGTCAGCAGTGCCGCGGAGGCGACCAGCCAGGACAGGCCCGCGGGATCGTCGGCCACCGCGCCGAGCAACGCGGCGCGCTCGGCGTCCTCGCCGCCGCTGCCCGCGCCGAGCTCGGCCACCTCGCCCACGTAGTCGGTGAACAGCTGCTGCACGCCGCCGGTCAGCAGCGCCAGCGACTCCCGGGCGACCGCGGCGACCACCTCGTCGAGCGCGTCGTCGCAGGGAGGGGAGGCGCCGTCGCCCGCCGGGTCGTCCCCGGCGGGTCGCGCGCCGGTACCCGGGAGGACGAGGCCCTCGGCGTCGCCCGCGGCCTCCTCGGCGGCCTCCTCCTCCGCGAGCCACTCCACCTCGCCCTGCAGGTAGGGCGGGTCCTCGCCGACGACCACGTCGTGCAGCCGGAAGCGCTCGCCGCCCACGGTCACCACCCGGAAGCCCCCGTCCGACTGCGGCCGCACCAGCTGCAGCCTGGCCGTGCAGCCGACGTCGTACAGGGCCTCGGCCGGCGCGATCCGTTCCACCTCCCAGCCCTGCCGGATGGCGACGACGCCGAAGAAGCGGCGCTCGCTCTCCTCGGGCAGCGCGAGCAGGTCGAGCACCAGGCGGCGGTAGCGCGGCTCGAAGACGTGCAGTGGGAGGACGACGCCGGGGAACAGGGGAGTCCCGAGCGGGAACAGCGGGATCAGCTCACCCATCCCGGCAGCCTACGGGCCGCTGGCTACGCTGGAACTCCGCTCCACGCCACCGCTCCGCCGTCCACCATGCTGAGCCGTCCACCCGCCCACCATGCTGAGCCGTCCACCCGCCCACCATCCCGGAGGCCATCCCGTGCTCGCCCGCATCGACCTGCGCGGATCCGCGCTGCCGGGGAACCGCGAGCTCGCCGGCCTCCTGCCGCGCGCCGCCACCGACATCGACTCGGTCCTGGCCACGGTGCGCCCACTCTGCGAGGACGTGCGCATCCGCGGCGCGGAGGCGGTCCGCGAGATCACCGCGCGCCTCGACGGCGTGGACAACGAGGACTTCGCCGTCCCGCAGGAGGCCCTGGACCGAGCGCTGGCCGAGTGCGACCCGACTCTGCGCGCGGCGCTGGAGGAGGCGATCGCCCGGGTCCAGAAGGTGCACGCCGATCAGCGCCGCACCGACGTCACCACCGAGGTGGTGCCCGGCGGACTGGTCACGGAGCGCTGGGTCCCGGTGCGCCGGGTCGGGCTGTACGTGCCCGGCGGGCTGGCGCCGCTGCTGTCCAGCGTGGTGATGAACGTGGTGCCCGCTCAGATCGCCGGCGTCGAGTCGATCGCCGTCGCCTCGCCACCCCAGCGGGACCACGGCGGGCTGCCCGACCCGGGTGTCCTGGCGGCGTGCGCGCTCCTGGGCATCACCGAGGTCTACGCCGTCGGCGGTGCGCAGGCCGTGGCCGTCTTCGGCTACGGCGCGGGCTCCTGCGAGCCGGTCGACATGGTGACCGGACCAGGGAACGTCTACGTCACCGCCGCCAAGCGGCTGCTGCGCGGTCTGATCGGCATCGACTCCGAGGCCGGGCCCACCGAGGTGGCGATCCTGGCCGACGACACGGCCGACCCCGGCCACGTCGCCGCCGACCTGATCAGCCAGGCCGAGCACGACCCGCTGGCGGGTGCGGTGCTGGTGACCGACAGCGAGGCGCTGGCCGACGCAGTCCTGGCGCTCGTGCCCGCGCAGGTGACGGCGACCAAGCACTCCGACCGCATCACCACCGCACTCGACGGCAGCCAGTCGGGGATCGTCCTGGTGGACGACCTCGAGGCTGGGTTGCGCGTCGTCGACGCCTACGCCGCGGAGCACCTGGAGATCCAGACCCGGGACGCCCGCGCGGTGGCCCAGCGGGTGCGCAACGCCGGGGCGATCTTCGTCGGCGCCTGGTCGCCGGTCTCGCTGGGCGACTACTGCGCCGGCTCCAACCACGTCCTGCCGACCGGCGGCTGCGCCCGCTTCTCCAGCGGACTGTCGGTGCAGTCGTTCCTGCGCGGCATCCACGTCGTCGAGTACGACGAGCAGGCCCTGGCCGGGGTCGCCGGGCACATCGACGCCCTCGCCGGGGCCGAGGACCTGCCCGCGCACGCTGCCGCGGTCCGGATCCGGCAGCGCCCGTGACCTCGATGGACGAGCTCCCGCTGCGGCCGGAGCTGCGTGGCCGCACGCCCTACGGCGCGCCGCAGGTGCCGGCGACGCACCGGCTGAACACCAACGAGAACCCGCACCCGCTGCCCGACGAGCTGCTCGCCGACCTGGGCGCGGCGCTCGGGCACGCGGCGCTGGAGCTCAACCGCTACCCCGACCGCGACGCCCGGGAGCTGCGCGCGGACCTCGCCGCCTACCTGTCCGGGTCCGCCGGGACCACCGTGGAGCCGGCGCAGGTGTGGGCGGCGAACGGCTCCAACGAGGTGCTGCAGCAGATCCTGCAGGCGTTCGGCGGTGCCGGGCGGACGGCGCTGGGCTTCACGCCGTCGTACTCGATGCACCCGATCATCGCGGCCGGCACCGGCACGGGGTGGGTCGACGGGCACCGGCGCGAGGACTTCACCATCGACGCGGCGGCCGCGGTGGCGCAGGTGCGCGAGGTCGCGCCGGACGTCGTCTTCGTGACCAGCCCGAACAACCCGACCGGCACCGCGGTGCCGCTGGCGACGATCGAGGAGCTGTACGCGGCGACGGCCGGGGTGGTGGTCGTGGACGAGGCGTACGCGGAGTTCGCCCGGACCGGGACGCCGTCGGCGCTGACCCTGCTGCCCGGGCGCCCGCGCCTGATCGTCAGCCGCACCATGAGCAAGGCATTCGGGATGGCCGGGCTGCGCCTGGGCTACCTGGCCGCGGATCCCGCAGTCGTCGACGCCCTGCAGCTGGTCCGGTTGCCCTACCACCTGAGCTCGCTCACCCAGGCAGCCGCACGGGCCGCCCTGGCGCACACCGAGGCGCTGCTGGCGACCGTCGACGAGGTGCGCGCCCAGCGGGACCGGATCGTCGCCGCCCTGCCGGGTCTCGGGCTGACCAGCGTGCCGAGCGACGCGAACTTCGTCCTGTTCGGGCGGTTCGGCGACCAGGCGAAGGCCTGGCAGGCGCTGCTCGATCGCGGGGTGCTCGTCCGCGACGTCGGACTGCCGGGATGGCTCCGGGTCACCGCCGGCACGGCAGCGGAGACCGACGCGTTCCTCACCGCGCTGGGTGAGATCGCGCCGGAACAGCGCACCACTCTGGGAGACTCACGACCATGACCGCACCTGCACGCCGCACCGCCCGGGTGGAGCGCGCCACCAGCGAGACCAAGCTCGTGGTGGAGCTCGACCTCGACGGCACCGGCACGAGCTCGATCAGCACGGGCGTCGGCTTCTACGACCACATGCTCACCGCGCTGTCCAAGCACAGCGGGATCGACCTCACCGTGCAGGCCGACGGTGACCTGCACATCGACGCGCACCACACCGTCGAGGACGTCGCCATCGCGCTCGGGCAGGCGTTCGCGCAGGCGCTGGGCGACAAGCGCGGCATCACGCGCTACGGCGACGCGACGATCCCGATGGACGAGGTGCTGGCGCAGGCCGCCGTCGACCTGTCCGGCCGGCCGTACTTCGTGCACGCCGAGCCGGAGAACATGACGCCGATGATCGGGCCGGACTACCCGACGTCGCTCACCAAGCACGTGCTCGAGTCGTTCGCGTTCAACGCGCGGATCAGCCTGCACGTGCGGGTGCTCTACGCCGGCCGCGACGCCCACCACATCGTCGAGGGCCAGTTCAAGGCGCTGGCCCGCGCGCTGCGCACTGCGGTGGCGATCGACCCGCGGGTCACCGACGTGCCCTCGACCAAGGGCGCGCTGTAGCCGCCGTGCCCGAGCTCCGGTTCCCCGCATGACCTTCGGTCTCGTCCTGCTGCTGCTCGGCGGCTTTCTGCTGGGTGGCACCTGGAGCGTCTGGCAGGCCGGTCAGGACGACGGCGAGCCTCGCTCGGCGCCGCAGATCGCCTTCGCGGTGGTGCTGCTCGCGGCGGCTCTGCTGGCCAGCGCGGCCGGGGTCCTGTACCTGGTGTGAGCGGCCGACCGGCCGACGGGGAGCGGTTCCTGCGCATCGTCACGGTCGACGTCGCCGGTCGGCCGCGGGTCTACGCGCCGCACGGCTTCGACGACCTGTTCGATCTGGTCGTGCGCCCGAATCGTCGGCTCGCACCGCGGGAGGTGGCCGAGACCAACGCGGCCCGCTGGCTGGGGGAGTGGCCCGAGCTGACGGTCCTGCCGTGGACCGACCCGGGACGTCCGGCCGAATGAAGGCATGCCGCTGCGCGGCGACGCCGGGGAGGCGTGGCCGCGCAGGGGCTGGGATTGCGGTCAGGCGGGGACGAGGAAGGGTTCGAAGATTTGGATCTCGGTGCTGTCGGGCCGGTAGGTGTGCCATCGGCCGGCGGTGTCGCGCACGATCTGGAAGCCGTGGTGGACCTTGGTGTGGTGCCGTTCGCACAGCAGGCCTGAATTCTCCAGCGTCGTCTCTCCGCCGTCGATCCAGTGCAGAAGATGGTGGACGTCGCACCAGTAGGACGGGGCGTCGCAGCCGGCGAACACGCAGTGCTCGTCCCGCAGCTCCACGGCTCTGCGCAGCGCGGGGGGCACGACCCTGTGGCTGCGGCCGAGGTCGAGGCGGTGCCCGTCGGGGCCGAACACGACGCGGCTGACGTTGCCGTCGCAGGCCAGCCAGCGGGCGCGGGCGGCGGAGATGATGCCGCCGAACCCGGTGCGGGCGGCACCCGCGCCGGGGTGCGGGTCGACGAGGTCGTCGATGTCCAGGCGCACCACCACGTGCGGCTTCACGGTCCGCAGGATCGGCAGGTTCCCGGACGCCAGAGCGTTGTCGCACAGCTGCACGAGCGCGTCGCCGGCCTGCTGGGCGCGGCTGCGCAGGTCACCGGCGGGGCGGGTGGCCTGCAGGATGGACTCGATCGCGGCCTGCAGCTTCTCCCCGCCGACCGCGTCCAGCACGAACCGCCCGACCACCATCCCGTTGCCGTCACGGCCGATGGTGAGGCTGCGGCACTCCGTCGGGTCCGGTTCGGGGCCGTCGGGGTCGAGGCGGGCCAGGTAGTGAGCGACCACCTGCCGCAGCTCCGAGTGCGACCGCAGGATCGCCACCTTGGTCAGGGCGGCATCGATCCCGGCCAGCTCCACGCCCTGCGCCTCCGCCGCCGCCACGTTCTCCGCCGAGGCGACCGGGGCGATCACCGACACCGCCTCCGGGCTGACCCCGCCGGCCGCAGCCGCTGCGGCCAGCACCGGCAGCTGCTCCAGCGCCCGCCCGTTGCGCACCAGCCGGCTGGCGACACCAGGAGGCAGGCGGTGGTGCCCGCGCAGCCAGCCGCCCATCGACGCCGCGCCGTCGTGCTCGGACGCTTGGGTCAGCTCACCCTCACGGACGGTGCGGGCCACCTCGGCGCCCAGCCGGTTCCGGGCAACCACCAGGGCCCCGCACCGCTCCAGCACCGCGGGCCCGAACAACGGCTTCAGGTCCTGACCGGCCAGCGCCTGCAGAGCACCTTCCAGGCACTCCACAGGGGTCGCGCAGTCGGTCGAACACATGTACGAATCCTAGCGCCGGAAGCGGCATCCGGCACTGCGAATCCCCAGGTCAGAAGCCTGTCCACAGATACATCAGGGGTCTTGACGCGGTGGGCGTTGGGCGCGAGAGGGGAGGCGCCCGGTAGGGCAGCGCCCACGACGGCGACCGGATCGGGCGAGGGACCCTGCCAGCAGGAGGTGCCCGGCGCTCGAGCGATGGCACCGCGCGGGAAGGGCGGAGCGGACGCCCGTCCCATGGCGGGAATCACGGCGGCCCTCGGTGCGCTGGTCGGTAGCGTGGCAGGCGTGAAGAAGGTGGCGGTCCTCGACTACGGGTCGGGCAATCTGCGCTCGGCCGAGCGCGCGCTCGCGCGGGTGGGGGCCGACGTCACGGTCACCTCCGACGCGCAGACGGCCCTGGACGCCGACGGGCTCGTCGTCCCGGGCGTGGGCGCCTTCGCCGCATGCATGGAGGGCCTCAAGGCCGTCGACGGGCCGCGCATCATCGGCCGCCGCCTGGCCGGCGGGCGCCCGGTGCTCGGCATCTGCGTCGGCATGCAGATCCTGTTCGACCGCGGCGTCGAGCACGGGCACGACGCGGAAGGCTGCGGCGAGTGGCCCGGCGTCGTCGAGCAGCTCCAGGCCCCCGTCCTGCCGCACATGGGCTGGAACCAGGTCGACGTGGCGAAGGGCAGCGTGCTCTTCGACGGCATCGAGGACGAGCGCTTCTACTTCGTGCACTCCTACGGCGTCCGCGACTTCCCGCTCGGTCAGGGCGGTGCGCCGAGCCCGCTGCCGCCGCCGAAGGTCACCTGGGCCGAGCACGGCGACCGCTTCGTGGCCGGGGTGGAGAACGCGGCACTGTCGGCCACCCAGTTCCACCCGGAGAAGAGCGGCGACGCCGGCGCTCAGCTGCTCACCAACTGGTTGAACAGTTTGAATTGAGGCGCCTCCCGGGAAAACAGCGCGCCGCCACCTAGGGTGACCGCGTCCGTCCTTCCCGTAGCCAGGAGGGCGCCGTGCCTGCCGGACGCACCGCGCGCGGCCCCCGGCGGCCCAGCCGTGGGGCAGGCGCCGTGCTGGGCGCGCTCCTGCTCGGACTCGGCGTCTGGAGCGTGGCTGCGCTCGGGCCGCCCGCACCACGACCGGCCGACGCACCGGCGACCGAGTTCAGCGCCGCCCGCGCCTTCGAGCAGGTGCGGAAGACCGCCGCCGAGGTGCACGTCCCCGGCAGCGAGGCGAGTGCCCGGGTGGTCGACGACCTGGTCGCCACGCTCGCAGCGCTGGGACTGGACACCCGCGTCCAGAGCGCCGTCGGCACCGGGCACGTCACCGACGGCGAGGCGGAGATGGCGCGGGTCCGCACCGTCGTCGGCGTCCTCCCGGGCTCCGACTCCACCGGCCGGCTGTTCCTCCTGGCCCACCACGACTCCGCGGCGACCGGCGTCGGCGCGACCGGCGCGGCGGGCGTCGCGGCGCTCCTGGAGTCGGTGCGGGCGCTGACCGCGGGTCCGCCGCTGCGCAACGACGTCGTCGTCGTGCTGACCGACGCCGACGAGGCCTGCCGGTGCGGTGTCGAGGCGTTCGCCGCATCGCACCCGCTCGCCCAGGAGGGCGGCGTCGTCCTCGCCGTCGACCCCCGCGGCGGCGCCGGGCCGGCGGTCCTCCTCGGGACGTCCCCGCGCGACGCGGACCTGGCCGTCCTGGCCGAGGTGGCGCCGTCGCTCGTGGTCAGCAGCGGCAGCATGGAACTCCACCGCGCGCTGGACGACGACCGCGGTGTCGACGTGCTGCTCGGGGACGGTCGCTTCACCGGGCTGGGCGCAGCCTCTCTGGACGGGTCGACCGGGACCCACACGCCCCAGGACGTGCCCGACCGGTTCGACCGGGCCACGCTCCAGGCGCTGGGCGACGGCACGCTGGCCATGGCGAGGGCACTGGGCGACCGGGACCTGCGGGAACTGGCCGCGCCCGCCGCCTCCGACGGCGACCCGACCGTCCTCCCGGTCCTCGGCGAACCCGTCAGCTGGTCCGGGTCGCTGGACCGGCCCCTGGCGGCCGCCGCGCTGCTGGGCGTCGGCGGCCTCGTGTGGTTCGTCGGCCGGCAGGGGCTGAGCTGGGGACGGCGGACAGCGGCCACCGCGTGGGCGGCGGTGCCGTTGGTCCTCGGGCCCCTCGCCGTCTCCGCGCTGTGGTCGCTGCTGGTCGCCGTCCGCCCCGGATACGCCGAGCTGATCGACCCCTGGCGGCCCGGGTGGTACCGGCTGGCGGCGGTCGCCCTGGTCCTCGCCGTGGTGCTCGCCTGGTACGCGCTGCTGCGCGACCGGTTCGGCGACACGGTGCTCGCCGTGGGCGGGCTGGTCTGGCCGGCGCTGGGCGCCGGGGTGCTGGCGGTGGTCGCGCCCGGGGCCGCGCACCTGGCCGCCCTGCCCGCGCTCGCCGGTGCGGCCGCGGTCGCGATCTGCTGCATGACCACCGAGGCCGGCGTCCGGATCGCCGCCGTGCTGTTCGCCGGAGGGGTCTCGGTGGTCGTGCTCGCCCCCGCCGTCGCGCTCTCCTTCCCGGTCGTCGGCCTCGCCTCGGCCGCCGTGCCGGCGCTCGCCGTCACCCTGCTCGCCCTCGCGCTGCTCCCGGCCCTCGAGCTGCTGTTCCCGGACGACGACGGAGGCCCGCGGAGCCGCGCGGCTGCCGTCCCCCTCGCCGCCGCGGCCCTGGCGGGGGTGTGCGTGCTCGCCGGCCTGCAGGTCGACCGGTTCGGCCCCGCTTCCCCCGTTCCCAGCCACCTCGCGTACGCACTGGACGGCGACCGGCAGCAGGCCTGGTGGGTCAGCACCGAGGCGCTCCCGGGCGACTGGACCGGCGGGCACCTCAGCGCCCGCGGCGACCTGCCCGTCGACTTCCCCTCCCTGGGGGACGGCGAGGTGGCCTTCGGCACCGCCGAACCGGCCGCCCTTCCACGAGCCCGCGTGGAGACGCTGGCCGACGCCGTGGTGGGGGGCCGCCGCGAGATCACTGTGCGGGTGACGCCGCAGCGCCCGGGCGTCCGGCTCGTCGTCCTCGACCTGGACACCGGGGGCGGCACGGTCGCCCGCGCGCGGGTCGCGGGCCGCGGAGTCCCGGAGGAGGCGCTGGGCGGGAGCTCCCTGGAGATCACCTTCCACGCGCCGCCGGCCGACGGCCTGGAGGCGTCCTTCAGCGTCGAAGGCGGCGGTCCCGTGTCGCTCCGGGTCGTGGACGGCAGCACCGGGCTCGCCGGCCTGCCCGGTCTGCAGCCGCGGCCCGACGGCGTCGGTGCGGCGGGGACACCGGGCTCGGACCTCGTGCTGGTCTCGGGGACGACGTCCCTCGGCTGAACCGGTCAGGCCGGCGCGAGCAGCCGCAGGGCGAGGAACCCCGGACGGCTGAGCAACTCGTGCTCCAGGCGCTGGATGACGAAGCCGGCATCCGTGGCCGCCGCGCACGGATTCGACAGCGGCTCCGGCCAGTAGCGCACCTCGTTCAGGCCGGTGGGCAGCGACGACCAGGCGTCGCTCTCCAGGACGCGGTCGAAGCAGGACCGTGCGTAGGCACCGTCCTCGGGGTGGGCGAGGAACTCGTCGGCCATGCGGTCGTGGGGGCGCCACAGCTCGTCGGTCACCCGCCGACCCTGGGGGCGCGGGTCACCACCGACCGCGGTGCACGACCTCGTCGAGCGGGCGACGGCCGCGGCGCAGGGAGGGGGAGCGGCGGTCGCCGTCCCCGGGGTAGCCGAGCGAGAGGCAGCCCACGGGCCGGTACTCCTCGGGGACGCCGAAGGCCTCGCGCAGCCCGGCCACCTTGTCCGGCGGGACGCCGAAGAAGCAGGCGCCCAGCCCCTCGTCGACGGCGGTCAGCAGGATCAGCAGCGAGGCCATGCCGGCGTCGACGTCCCAGTAGGGGACCGGCCAGCGGCTCTCGTCCCGGTCGGTCCAGCCCTTGTCCGGCTCGGCGTACCGGTCGAGATAGGCCTGCTTGTTCGAGAACGGCACGATCAGCAGGGGCGCCCGTCGCATCCGGGTCAGCCAGGCGTCGGGGGTGCCCCCATCCGTCGTGGCGGTCCAGAAGCGGTCCCGCTCCTCGCCGCTCTCCAGGACCAGGAACGCCCAGCCCTGGCTGAACCCCGCCGACGGCGCGCGGACCGCGTGCTCCAGCAGCCGCTCCCGAACCTCGGGCGGCACCGGTCTCTCGGCGTCGTAGTCCCGGACCATGCGGCGGCGGCGGACCACCTCTGCGAACTCCACGCCGACAGCCTGCCGCAGGCTCCGGGCGCCGCGCTCCTAGGCTGGTCGTCGTGCCCACGCTGCAGCTGCTCCCCGCCGTCGACGTCGCCGACGGCCAGGCCGTCCGTCTCGTGCAGGGGGAGGCCGGCAGCGAGACCTCCTACGGCGACCCGCTCGAGGCCGCGCTGCAGTGGCAGCGGGACGGCGCCGAGTGGGTGCACCTGGTCGACCTCGACGCCGCCTTCGGCCGTGGTTCCAACCGCGAGCTGCTGGCCCGCGTGGTCGGCGAGCTCGACGTCGACGTCGAGCTCTCCGGCGGCATCCGCGACGACGAGTCGCTGGCCGCCGCCCTGGCCACCGGCTGCCGCCGGGTGAACCTGGGCACCGCCGCGCTGGAGTCGCCCGAGTGGTGCGCCCGGGCGATCGCCGAGCACGGCGACCGGATCGCCGTCGGCCTGGA
Organism: Candidatus Blastococcus massiliensis AP3; assembly: GCF_000582785.1. Classification (GTDB taxonomy): domain Bacteria; phylum Actinomycetota; class Actinomycetes; order Mycobacteriales; family Geodermatophilaceae; genus Blastococcus; species Blastococcus massiliensis. The sequence goes on along the minus strand of NZ_HG931173.1, from coordinate 197,050 downwards.
CGTGCGCGGCACCCGGCTGGCCGCCCGCGGCTGGACCCAGGAGGGCGGCGAGCTCTACGAGACCCTCGCCCGGCTGGACGCCGAGGGCTGCGCCCGCTACGTGGTCACCGACATCACCAAGGACGGCACGCTCCAGGGCCCGAACCTCGACCTGCTGCGCGAGGTCTGCGCCGCGACCCCGCGGCCGGTCGTCGCCTCGGGCGGGGTCAGCTCGCTGGACGACATCCGCGCGCTGGCCGGGCTGACCGCCGTCGGCGTCGAGGGCGCGATCGTCGGCAAGGCGCTGTACGCCGGCGCCTTCACGCTGCCGGAGGCGCTGCGGATCACCGAGGAGCTCGCGTGAGCGTCGTCCGGCTCGGCTCGGGGAGCCCGTGGGAGTCCGTCGTCGGCTACAGCCGGGTCGTCGTCCGGGGCGACACCGCCTGGGTCAGCGGGACGACGTCCATGGTGGACGGCGAGGTGGCGCACCCGGGTGACGCCGCCGCCCAGACGCGCCAGGCGCTGAGCATCATCGAGCAGTCCCTCGAACGGGCCGGCTTCACGCTGGCCGACGTCGTCCGCACCCGGATGTTCGTCACCGACATCTCGCGCTGGGAGGAGGTGGGCCGGGTGCACGGCGAGTTCTTCGGCGACGTCCGCCCCGCCACCTCGATGGTGCAGGTGGCGGCGCTCATCGACCCGGCGATGGTCGTGGAGATCGAGGCCGACGCGGTCCGCGGGGTGCCGGCATGAGCCTCTCCGTGCGGGTGATCCCGTGCCTCGACGTCGACGCCGGCCGGGTGGTCAAGGGTGTCAACTTCGTCGACCTGCGCGACGCCGGCGACCCGGTGGAGATGGCCCGCGTCTACGACGCCGAGGGGGCCGACGAGCTGACGTTCCTGGACATCACCGCGAGCTCCGGCGACCGCGAGACCACCTACGACGTCGTCCGCCGCACCGCGGAGAGCGTGTTCATCCCGCTGACGGTGGGCGGTGGAGTGCGTGGCGTCGACGACGTCGACAAGCTGCTGCGCGCCGGCGCGGACAAGGTCGCCGTCAACACCGCCGCCGTCGCGCGGCCGGAGCTCATCGCCGAGATCGCGCACCGCTTCGGCAGCCAGGTGCTCGTGCTCTCGCTCGACGCCCGGCGGGTCCGCGACGGGGCCAGGACCGACTCCGGGTTCGAGATCACCACGCACGGCGGCCGCCGGGGCACCGGGCGGGACGCCGTCGAGTGGTGCGTGCGAGCGGCGGAGCTCGGGGTGGGGGAGATCCTGCTCAACTCGATGGACGCCGACGGGACCCAGGCGGGCTTCGACACCGACCTGGTCCGGCTGGTGCGGCGGGAGGTCCGCGTGCCGCTGATCGCCAGCGGGGGAGCGGGCGCCGTCGAGCACTTCCCGCCGGCCGTCGAGGCCGGCGCCGACGCCGTGCTGGCCGCGAGCGTCTTCCACTTCGGTCAGCTGCGCGTCGGCGACGTCAAGGCCGGACTGGCCGCCGCCGGCATCCCCGTGCGCCTCGGGGCCGACACCCCGGAGCGCTGACCTCAGGCGGAAGGCGTCGCCGGACCGCGGCGGTACAGCGCGGCGCCCGTGGCCATCACCGCGAGCGACAGCCCGGCCTGCACCCAGGTCCACCAGCCCACAGGTGTGTGTCCCGCGAGGGGGCACACCATCGTCATGACCGCCAGGAGGGCGCCCGCGGCCAGGACCAGACGCGGGGCATGCCGGCTGGCGCGCCAGAGAGCGATCGTCGCGGCGACGATCGAGGCGAAGGTCGCGAGCTCGATCGGGATCTGCCACAGCGGGATGTGGATGTCACCGGTCGGCATCGGCTCGACGAAGGGGCCGGCCAGGCAGACGACGGCGAACCCGATCGCGAGCGCCCGGTTCCCGTCACGGCCCGTGCGTCGATGCGGTGCCGGAGGGGGCGCGACGTGCTGCGCCGGCGGGGGTGGCACGGCAGGCAGCCGAGGTGTGGCCTGCGACGTGGTGACGGACCGCTGGTCGGCGACGGACATGGCGGCACGGTAGCGCCGGGCAGTCCGCCGGACGAGCAGGTTCGCGCGTGCGTCCACCCGCCCCGGCGTCAGCTGACGGTCACGCGGGCGACGTCGCGGCGGCCCGACACCCAGAGCAGCAGTTCGAGCGGCTCGCCGGTGACCGTGCGCCCGCCGTCTCCGAACCGCTTCTCGGCGCCGTCGACGTCGCTGCGGCGCAGGACCAGCCCGCGCCGGCCGGCCGCCCGCCGGGCGTGCAGACCGACGCCGGCCCACAGCTGGTCCTGCGCGCCGGGCGGCAGGGTCCGGGGCGTCCAGCCCGGCTGCGCCCGCCGCACGTCCTCGTGGTGGATCGCGAACTCGGGCACGTTCAGCCGGTCGAGCCCGGGCCAGGACAGCGGGGCCCACGCGGGCGGACCGCAGCGCACCCGCTCGACCAGGTCGGCGTAGGACGAGCCCGCCCGGGTCGTGTCTTCGACGCGGTGTGCCCAGGCGCCCAGCCGCGCCAGCCCGGGCAGCATCTCCAGCGCGTAGCCCGGCATCGCGTCGGGTCGCCGGTCCCGCACGACGAGGTGTGCCGCCAGGTGCGCGGTCGTCCACCCCTCGCAGCACGTCGGGGCGTCCGGCCCGAGCTCGGCGAGCAGGCCGGCGAGGGCGCGGCGCTCGAGGACGGCGAGCGAACCGGCGGAGGAAGCGGTCACGGTCCGACCGTAGCGGCCCCGCCGGGACCGGAAAGATCCGAATAGCGTTCGGTTCGCGCCCGCATCACCCGTACGATGCGAGAGCCGCCCCGAACGACCCCGAGGAGAACCGTGCCGCGCCGCCGTCGAGATGCCGTGGTGCGGCGGGGGATCCGGCACGTCGGCCGCGCGATCGCGCGCCAGCCGGGCATCTTCTCGCTCGCGCTGACGGCGAGCTCCCTCTTCGCGGTGATGACGGTGGCCAGCGCCTACGTCATCGGCGGGATCACCGAACGCGTGGTGCTGCCCTCGTTCGAGGACGGCGACACGTCCGGCGCCGCGCTCACCCTGGCGGTCGTCGCCATCGTCGCCGTCGCGATCCTGCGGATCATCGGCATCGTCGGGCGGCGGCTGCTGGCCGGCATCATGCAGTACCGCCTGCAGGCCGACCTCCGCCGCCAGGTGACCCGCCAGTACCTCCGGCTGCCGCTGTCCTGGCACCAGCGGCACCCCACCGGGCAGCTGCTGTCCAACGCCAACTCCGACGTCGAGGCGGCCTGGTTCTTCGTCGCGCCGCTGCCCTTCGGGATCGGCGCGGTCGTCATCATCCTGATCACCGGCGGCGCGATGGTGGCGACCGACCCGCTGCTGGCGCTCATCGGGCTGGTCGTCTTCCCGCTGGTGTTCGCGATCAACGCCTTCTACTCGCAGGTGATGGGCCCTCGGCAGCAGCGCGCCCAGCAGCTCCGTGCCGAGGTCAGCGAGATCGCCCACGAGAGCTTCGACGCCGCCCTGGTGGTCAAGACCCTGGGCCGCGAGGACTCCGAGACGCAGCGCTTCGGTGCGCGGGCCGAGGAGCTGCGCGACGGGCTGGTGTCGGTCGGCCGGGTCCGCGGCCTGTTCGACCCGATGATCGAGTCGCTGCCGAACCTGGGCACGCTCGCCGTCCTGCTCGTCGGCGCCCACCGCGTCGTCGACGGCGCCATCGACGTGGGCGAGCTGGTCTCCATCGCCTACCTGTTCACCCTCCTGGCGCTGCCCATCCGGGCCATCGGGTGGGTGCTCGCCGAGCTGCCGCGCGCGCTGGCCGGCTACGACCGGGTCACCCCGGTGCTGGAGGCCACCGGCGAGACGCCCTACGGGCCGGACCCCGCGGCCGCGGGCGACGGCGGTGCCGGACTCGGCCTGCAGGCGGTCGGCTACAGCTTCGAGGGCACCGACCGGCCGACCGTGCACGACGTGACCTTCGACGTCCCCGCCGGACGGACCGTCGCGGTCGTCGGGCCGACCGGCTCGGGCAAGTCCACCCTCGCCGGGTTGCTGGTCCGGCTGGTCGACCCCGCCGACGGCGCCGTCCTCCTCGACGGGCTGGACCTGCGGCGGCTGCGCGAGGGGGAGGTCAGCGACCAGGCCGCCTTCGTGGCCCAGCAGGCGTTCCTCTTCGACGACACGGTGCGCGGCAACATCACCCTCGGCGCCCCGTACAGCGACGACGAGGTCTGGACGGCGCTGCGCGTGGCGGCGGCCGACGACTTCATCAGCGCGCTGCCGGACGGGCTCGACACCCGGGTCGGCGAGCGCGGCGCCTCGCTCTCCGGCGGCCAGCGGCAGCGTCTGGCCCTGGCCCGCGCCATCGTCCGCCGGCCCCGGCTGCTGGTGCTCGACGACGCGACCAGCGCCGTCGACCCCTCCGTCGAGGCGCGGATCCTCGACGCGCTGCGGGCCAGCGAGGCCCCGGCGACGGTCGTCGTGGTGGCCTACCGGCAGGCGACCATCGCGCTGGCCGACGAGGTCGTCTGGTTCGAGCAGGGCCGCGCCGTCGCCCGCGGCAGCCACGAGCGACTGCTCGCCGAGGTGCCCGGCTACGTCGCGCTCGTGCGCGCCTACTCCCAGGCCGAGGGGGTGCCGGCATGACCGTCACGCTGCCCGACGAGGACCGGCGCGAGGGCGCGCTGCAGACGATGCGCCGCGGTCTGCGGATGATGCCGGAGTTCCGCCGCGGGCTGCCCGTGACGGTCCTGCTCGCGCTCCTGGCCACGCTCGGCCGGGTCGCCGTGCCCATCGCCGTCCAGCAGGTCATCGACCGCGGGCTGGACGCCGCCGGCGGACCGGACCTCGACCTGGTCACCTGGGCCGTGATCATCTGCGCGCTCGTCGTGCTGGCCACCGCCGTGGCGGTCTACCGCATGAACGTGCGGCTGTTCAAGACGACCGAGACCGCGCTCGCGAACCTCCGGGTGCGGGCCTTCCGGCACGTGCACGACCTCTCGGTCCTCCACCAGCAGGGCGAGCGGCGCGGGTCGCTGGTCTCGCGGGTCACCGCCGACGTCGACCAGCTGTCCCAGTTCATGCAGTGGGGCGGGGTCATCGGCCTGGTCAGCCTGGGGCAGCTCGCCGTCGCGACCGTGGTCATGGCGTACTACTCCTGGCAGCTGACGCTGGTCGTGCTGCTCTGCTTCGTGCCGCTCGGCATCGCACTCCGCTGGTTCGCGCAGAAGCTGGCGGTGGCCTACGGAACGGTGCGGGAGCGGGTGGGTGACCTGCTGGCCGCCGTCGCCGAGACCGTCGTCGGGGCCCCGACCGTCCGCGCCTACGGCATCCGGGCGCGCACCGCCGAGCGGATCGACGCGGCGATCGACCGGCACTACCGGGCCGCCGTGAACGCCCAGAAGGTGGCCGTCGGGGTGTTCGTCAGCGGCGAGTTCGCCGCCGCCCTGGCCAACGCCGCGCTCGTCGTCGTCGGCGTCTACCTGGGGCTCGCCGGCGACATCACCGCCGGCACGCTGATCGCGTTCCTCTTCCTCGTCACGCTCTTCGTCGCGCCGGTCCAGATGGCGAGCGAGGTGATCAACGAGGCGCAGAACGCCGTCGCCGGGTTCCGCCGCGTGCTGGACATCCTCGACACCGAGCCCGACGTGCGCGACCCCGCCATCGCCACCCCCGGCCGGGTGCAGCACCTGCCCGAGGGCGTGCTCGGCGTGCGCTTCGCGCACGTCACGTTCCGCTACTCGCCGGGGGCCCGCGCGGCGCTCGACGACATCGACCTCACCATCGAGCCCCGCCGGCGGGTGGCGATCGTCGGCGAGACCGGCTCGGGCAAGACCACCTTCGCCAAGCTGGTCACCCGGCTCATGGACCCGGTGGAGGGTCAGGTGCTGCTCGGTTCCGACGCCGCCGGCTGGGTCCCGCTGTCCGACGTCGCCTTCGACTCCCTGCGGGAGCGAGTGGTGATGGTGCCGCAGGACGGGTTCCTCTTCGACGCCACGGTCGCCGACAACGTGCGCTACGGCCGGCCGGGGATGACCGACGACGAGGTCGCGGCCGCCTTCGACGAGCTGGGGCTGTCCGCCTGGGTGCAGGGCCTGCAGCGTGGTGTGGCCACGGCCGTCGGCCAGCGCGGCGACTCGCTGTCGGCGGGGGAGCGGCAGCTGGTGGCGGTGGCCCGCGCGTACGTCGCGGACCCCGACCTGCTGGTGCTCGACGAGGCGACCAGCGCCGTCGACCCGGCCACCGAGCAGCGGCTGACCCGGGCGCTGGACACCCTGACCGCGGGACGGACGACGCTGACGATCGCCCACCGCCTCTCCACGGCCGAGCGGGCCGACGAGATCCTCGTCGTCGACGCCGGCCACGTGGTGCAGCGGGGCTCGCACGCCGAGCTGGTCGACGCCGAGGGCACCTACGCGCGGCTGCACGCCTCCTGGCGCCGGTCCTCGGCCGGCGAGCCGGAACCGGTGTCCTGACCGCGGCCCTAGGCTGCCCGGCGTGAGTTCTCCCGCACCCGGCGGAGCATCGCTCCGGCCGCCGCTCCCGGCCGTGCTGGCCGCGCTCCTGGCGGTGCTCAGCGCACTCGCGCCGGGGTTGTTCTTCCTGGTCGCGTTCGCGTTCTCGGAGGGCCGGCCGTCGGGGCAGGAGTGGCTGGTGCTGCTCGTGCCGCTGGCGCTGTCCCTCGGCCTGCTCGTGGGGGCGGTGCTGCTCGTGCTCGGCCGGTCCTGGCTCGTCGTCACCGTGCCGGCAGCCCTGCTGGGGCTGGGCATCATCGGCGGCACCCTCTTCGGCGGGTGGGCCGAGGGTGCCGCGGGCTTCGGGCTGGCGACCGGCCTGCTCCCGGCGCTGAGCGCGGTGCTCGCGTCGCTGCCCCGCGTGCGCGGCTGGGTCGCGGCGCGCCGGGCGTCGGGCTAGGAGCCCGAGCGCCGGGGTGATGTGGCGTGCGTCACCTCGTGGCTGCCGGCTCGTTGGTCTGTCATGCGCCGCCGCTTCCTCAGTTCCGCGCTCGTGAGCTCCGTCGTCGCGACCGTCGTCTGCCTCACCGGTGGCACGGCCGCCGCCGCGCCCACGGCCCCCGCCGCGTCGTCGGGCACGTCGGGTGCCTCGCTCACCTGGCCCGTGCCGCCGGCCGGCGCGAACGACTGGACCTGCCTCCCGACGGCGGAACGCCCCCACCCGGCCGTGATCGTGCACGGCACGTTCGGGGACTCGAAGTCGCTGCTCGACCCCCTGTCCTGGGCGCTGAAGCAGGACGGCTACTGCGTCTACTCGCTGGACTACGGCAACCGGGGCACCGGGCCGATCGAGGAGTCCGCCGCCCAGCTCGACGCGTTCGTCGACCAGGTGCTGGCCTCGACCGGGGCGGCCCGGGTCCAGATCGTCGGGCACTCGCAGGGCGGCATGATGCCCCGGTACTGGATCAAGAACCTCGGCGGCGACGGCCTGGTGGAGGACCTGGTCGGGCTCGTGCCCTCCAACCACGGCACCACGATCAACGACGGCTTCAGCAGCTCGCCGTGGTGCGTCTCGTGCGACCAGCAGCGGGCGGGCTCGGAGTTCCTGACCGCGCTCAACTCGCCGGACGAGACCCCGGGCGACGTCGACTACACCCAGGTCACCACCCGCTACGACCAGGTCGTCGTGCCCTACACCTCGGCGTTCCTGGCGCCCGACGCGCGCAGCACGAACATCACGCTGCAGGACCGCTGCCCGCTCGCGGTCACCGAGCACCTCCTCATCCCGATGGACCGGCAGGCGATCGGTTGGGTGCTGCACGCGTTCGAGCGGGAGGGCCCGGCGGATCCCGCGGAGCCCATCGGCTGCCTCGGCTGACCGGTACCCGTCCGGGGCGGGTCGCGCCGGGGACAGCGGCGCGGAAGGCCCGTGGACCGATAGCGTCGCGATCGTGGAGAACAACACCGAGGCAGACGTCGTCGTCGTGGGGGCGGGGCTCGCCGGGCTGGTGGCCACCGCCGAGCTGGCCTCCGCGGGCAAGCGGGTCGTGCTGGTCGACCAGGAGCCCGAGGCGTCGCTGGGCGGGCAGGCGTTCTGGTCCTTCGGCGGGCTGTTCCTCGTCGACTCGCCCGAGCAGCGTCGGCTGCGGGTGCACGACTCCCTGGAGCTGGCGCGCCAGGACTGGTTCGGCACGGCTGCCTTCGACCGCACCGAGGACCACTGGCCGCGCCAGTGGGCCGAGGCGTACCTGCAGTTCGCCGCCGGTGAGAAGCGGGCGTGGCTCAAGGAACAGGGCATCGGGTTCTTCCCGGTCGTCGGCTGGGCCGAGCGGGGTGGGTACACGGCCACCGGTCACGGCAACTCCGTGCCGCGCTTCCACATCGTCTGGGGCACCGGCCCGGGCATCGTCGAGCCGTTCGTGCGCCGCGTGCGTGCCGGTGTCGAGGCCGGCACGGTCGAGCTGCGGTTCCGCCACCGGGTGTCCGAGCTCGTCGTGACCGACGGCGCGGTGACCGGCGTGCGCGGTGCCGTGCTGGAACCGAGCGACGTCGCCCGGGGCGAGGCGAGCTCCCGCACCGAGGTCGGGGACTTCGAGATCCGGGCCCAGGCCGTCGTCGTCACCTCCGGTGGCATCGGGGGCAACCACGAGATGGTCCGCCGGAACTGGCCGGCACGGCTCGGTCCGGCGCCGGAGCGGCTGCTGTCGGGGGTGCCCGCCCACGTCGACGGGCACATGCTGGAGGCCACGGCCGAGGCCGGTGCCAGCGTGGTCAACAACGACCGGATGTGGCACTACACCGAGGGCATCGCCAACCACTCGCCGGTCTGGGCGCAGCACGGGATCCGGATCCTCCCCGGCCCGTCCTCGATGTGGTTCGACGCGACCGGTCAGCGCTTGCCTGTCCCGCTGTTCCCGGGCTTCGACACCCTGGGCACGCTCGCCCACATCGGCACCACCGGGTACGAGCACACCTGGTTCGTCACCACGAAGAAGATCGTCGAGAAGGAGTTCGCGCTCTCCGGTTCCGAGCAGAACCCCGACCTCACCGGCAAGGACGTCAAACTGCTGGTCAACCGGGCGCGCGCGGGCATCGCCGCCCCGGTCCAGGCGTTCCTCGACAAGGGCGAGGACTTCGTCGTCGCGGACACGCTGCCCGAGCTGGTGGCCGGCATGAACCGGATCACCGGCGGCACACCCGCGCTGGACCTCGCGCAGCTCGAGCGCGAGATCGTCGCCCGGGACCGGGAGATCGCCCACCCGTTCACCAAGGACCTGCAGATCACCGCGATCCGCGGCGCCCGGAACTACCTGGGCGACAAGCTGATCCGCGTCGCCCAGCCGCACCGCATCCTCGACCCCGAGGCCGGTCCGCTCATCGCCGTCCGCCTGAACATCATCACGCGCAAGACCCTGGGCGGGCTGGAGACCGACCTCTCCGGCCGGGTGCTGCGCCCCGGCGGAGACGTCTTCCCGGGCCTCTACGCCGCGGGCGAGGTCGCCGGGTTCGGTGGCGGCGGCATGCACGGGTACCGCTCGCTGGAGGGCACCTTCCTGGGCGGGTGCCTCTTCTCGGGCCGCACGGCCGGCCGCGCCGTCGCGGCGGCCCTGTGAGCGGACGACGGGTCCCGTGACGGAGCAGCCACCGGGGCAGGGGCGTGACCCCTGGGCCGACCCGGACAAGCCGTACGCCGGACCGCCGCCCCAGTACCCGCCGCCCCAGTACCCGCCGCCTCAGCACCCGGCCCAGTACCCGCCGGCCCAGTACGGTGGGCCGCCTCCCGGATGGCAGCAGCCCTACGGCGCCCCGGCCCCCTGGGGTCAGCCGGCGTGGGGTGCCGGTCCGTACGGAGCACCGTGGGGCCCGCCACGCGCGGTGGTCCGGACGCCGGGCCAGGTCATCGCCGCCGCCGTGCTCGCCTTCGTGCAGGCGGTCGTCGTGCTCGTCGCCTCCCTGTACGTCTGGTTCTTCGCCTCGATCGCGGACATCGCCTCCAGCGGGCGGCCCGACGTCTACACCTCCGCGACGGCGCGCCAGCTCGCGACCGAGGGCACGATCCTGGCGATCATCCAGCTGGTCTCCGCCGTCCTCCTGGTCGCCGGAGGCCTGCTGGCCCTGAACAAGCGCACCAGCACCTCCTACCGGGTGCTCGCGGGGGCGCACATCGTCCAGGTTCTGCTCGCGCTGTACTGGGCCGGCCGCCTGCTCGACGTCCTCGGCGACCTGCCCGGTCAGAACGGGGAGGGGGCGCTGGCGGCGTTCTCGCTGTTCTTCCTCGCCGGGCCGGCGGTCGCCCTCGGGCTGCTGCTGACCACCAGGGCGCGGCACTGGTTCACCGCCCCACCGGCCTGAACGGGCCGCACGGCAGACTGGTGGGCATGTCCGCTGTCCCGTCCGAGCCCGCGCTCGACCCCGAGGTCGCGGAGCTGCTCCGCCGCGACCCGGCCGGCCTGGTGGCCGCCGTCGTCCAGCAGCACGACACCGGCGAGGTGCTCACCGTCGCGTGGATGGACGACGAGGCGCTGCGCCGCACGCTGACGACGGGCCGCGGGACCTACTGGTCGCGCAGCCGCCAGGAGTACTGGGTCAAGGGCGAGACCTCGGGGAACCGTCAGTGGGTCCGCGAGGTCCGGCTGGACTGCGACGGCGACGCGCTGCTGGTGCTCGTCGACCAGGAGGGCCCCGCCTGCCACACCGGCGAGCGCAGCTGCTTCCACCGCGTGCTGCCGGCCGTTCCGGGTGCCCGCGACGGGGACGGGGGCACGGGCGCATGAGGCCCGGCGTCGCTTCCCCCAGCCGCGAGCAGTTCGCCTTCGACCGGCCGATGGTGCCCGTCGTCCGCAAGCTCCTGGCCGACAGCGAGACCGCCGTCGGCGTCTACCGCAAGCTGGCCGGCAACCGTCCCGGCACCGTGCTGCTCGAGTCCGCCGAGCAGGGCCGGCGGTGGGCCCGCTACAGCTTCGTGGGCGCCCGCAGCGCCGGCGTCCTCACCGAGCGCGGCGGGGTCGCGCAGTGGCTGGGGGAGGAGATCCCCGGCCTGACCGACGACCTGCCGGCCGATCCGCTCGCCGCCGTCCGCACCCTGGCCCGCCGGCTGCGCTCGCCGCGCACCCCCGGCCTGCCCCCGCTCACCGGCGGTCTGGTCGGCTACCTGGGGTACGACGTCGTGCGTCGCCTGGAGCGGCTCCCCGAGACGAGCAGCGACGACCTCGGCATGCCCGAGCTCGCGATGATGCTGGTCACCGACCTCGCCGTGCTCGACCACGCCGACGGCTCGGTGCTGCTCATCGCCAACGTGGTGGGCGGGGAACGGGGGAGCGGGGGGCCCGACGGTTACGACGACGCCGTCGCCCGGCTCGACGCGATGGCCACGGACCTCACCCGGCCGGTGCCCTCCGGCGTCGCGGTGCTGGACGAGGCCGTCGTCCCGGCGGCCGCCAGCAACATGGCGCCCGGGGTGTACGAGGCGGGGGTCGAGCGGATCCGCGAGCACATCCGGGCCGGCGACGCCTTCCAGGTCGTCCTCGCCCAGCGCTTCGCGGTGCCGACGACTGCCGACGCCCTGGACCTCTATCGGGTTCTCCGGGCCACCAACCCCTCGCCGTACATGTACCTGCTGCGCTTCGAGGGGCGGGAGTCGCCCTTCGACGTCGTCGGCTCCTCGCCCGAGGCGCTGGTGACGGTGACGGGCTCCTCGGCCGTGGTGCACCCGCCCGCGGGCACCCGCCCGCGCGGAGCCACCCCCGAGGAGGACGCCCGGCTGGCGGAGGGGCTGCTCGGCGATCCCAAGGAGCGCGCCGAGCACGTGATGCTGGTCGACCTGGCCCGCAACGACCTGGGGCGGGTCTGCCTGCCCGGCTCGGTCGAGGTGCCGGACTTCATGCGGGTCGAGCACTACAGCCACGTCATGCACCTGGTGTCGACCGTCTCCGGGGAGGTCGCCCCGGAGCACGACGCCCTCGACGTCTTCGACGCCACCTTCCCGGCGGGCACCGTCTCCGGCGCCCCGAAGCCGCGGGCCATGGAGATCATCGAGTCGCTCGAGCCCACCCGGCGAGCGCTGTACGCGGGCACGGTCGGCTACGTCGACGCCAGCGGCGACATGGACATGGCCATCGCGATCCGCACCGCCGTGCTGCACGACGGGCACGCCTACGTGCAGGCGGGTGCGGGCGTCGTCGCCGACAGCGACCCGGCCACCGAGGAGGCCGAGACGCGGCACAAGGCGCGGGCGGTGCTCTCGGCGATCGCCGCGGCGGAGGGGCTCCGGGAGTTCCCGTGAGCGGCGGTTCCGCGCGGCGCGAGCTCACGACCGCCGTCCTCGCGATCGTGGTCGCCGGTGCGCTGGCCCTGTCGGCCGGCGGGCAGCCCTGGGCGGAGGTCACCGCCCGGCGCCGCGTCCCGCTCCCGCCGGTCGCCGCGGATCTCTCCGGTGNNNGCGCCCGCCCGCCTCCGTCCCGCCCGGCCGGCGTCGTCGTCG
>NZ_HG931173.1:130204-184665 GCF_000582785.1 Candidatus Blastococcus massiliensis AP3 | reverse complement strand
ACGCCGCCCCCCTCGTCCCGGCCGCCGGGCTGGTCCTGCTGGCGGCGGCGGTGGCGCTGCTGGCCGTGCGCGGCACCGGCCGCGTGCTGGTCGGCCTCCTCGCGGCCCTGGCCGGGGGAGCGCTCGGCTGGTCCGGGCTGCGCGTCCTGACCGGTGGGCTCGACGAGGCGGGTCGCGACCTGCCCGGACTGGCCGGGGCGACGGTGACCGGGACGTCGGCCGAGGTGGGTACCACCTGGCCGACGCTCGCGCTGGTCGCCGGTGCGCTGGCGATCGCCGCCGGCGCCTTCGTGGCGATCCGTGGGCGGGCGTGGCCGGGCATGGGGCGCCGCTACGAGCGGCCGGGGGCGACGCCGGTAGCCGGGGTCATCGCCCCGGCGGCGACCGCGCCGTCCGCACCGAGGACCGACGAGGACCGGGCCGCCGAGGCATGGAAGGCGCTGGACCGGGGCGAGGACCCCACGACTGACCGGACGGACGTATAGCGGAACCGCACGGGCTCGCGTCCTCCGCCCCCTGGCCGGGCGGGGTCGGCGCCGCCTCTAGAGTGGTTCCACCGATCCGGCTGGTGAGGGGACGACGTGCGACAGGCAGTGGTGACGGGCGACGGGCGGGCATCCGCGCCGGCAGAGGCGACCTCGTGAGTGTTCTCGACGAGATCGTCGCCGGCGTCCGGGAGGACCTCGCCGCCCGCGAGGCGCGCACCCCGCTGGCCGAGGTCAAGGCCGCAGCAGCCGACGCCCGCCCGGCCCTGGACGCCCAGGCCGCGCTGCGGGCATCCGGCGTCGGCGTCATCGCCGAGGTCAAGCGCCGCAGCCCCTCGAAGGGCGAGCTGGCCGGCATCCCCGACCCCGCGGAGCTGGCCCGCCAGTACGCCGCCGGCGGCGCCCGCGTCATCTCCGTGCTCACCGAGCGGCGGCGGTTCGGTGGTTCGCAGGCCGACCTCCAGGCGGTCCGGGCCGTCGTCGACGTGCCGATCCTGTGCAAGGACTTCGTCGTCAGCAGCTACCAGGTGCACGAGGCGCGCGCCCACGGTGCCGACGTCGTCCTGCTCATCGTGGCCGCGCTGGAGCAGAACGTGCTCACCGGGCTGCTGGAGCGGGTCGAATCGCTCGGCATGACCGCGCTGGTGGAGGTGCACACCGAGGCCGAGGCCGACCGTGCGCTGGCCGCCGGAGCCTCGGTGATCGGGGTCAACGCCCGGGACCTCACCACCCTGGCGGTCGACCGCTCCACCTTCGAGCGGATCGCACCGGGACTGCCGTCGGACGTCGTCAAGATCGCCGAGTCCGGTGTCCGGGGCCCGCACGACCTGATCAGCTACGCCGCCGCGGGGGCCGACGCCGTGCTCGTGGGGGAGGGGCTGGTCACCGCCGGCGACGCCCGCCAGGCCGTCGCCGACCTGGTCACCGCGGGCTCCCACCCGGCCACGCCGGGAACCAGCCGCTAAGTGGAGGGCCCTCCTGCCCCCCACCACTCGCACGCTCGCGGCGGGCCCCTGCATGAGGGCCGAGGCGGCGCGGGACACTAGGCCCATGACCGCCAGTTCGTTGCCGCAGCCCGGAGATCTCTCTCTGCCGGCGCGCCCGGGCTGGCCCGACGCCACCGGCCACTTCGGTGTCTTCGGCGGCCGCTTCGTACCCGAGGCCCTGATCGCCGCCCTGGACGAGCTGACCGAGGCCTACGAGGCGATGCGGGTCGACCCCGCCTTCCTCGAGGAGTTCGCCCGGCTGCAGCGCGACTACACCGGCCGGCCGAGCCCGGTCACCGAGGTGCCCAGGTTCGCCGAGCACTGCGGCGGCGCGCGGGTGCTGCTCAAGCGCGAGGACCTCAACCACACCGGCTCGCACAAGATCAACAACGTGCTGGGCCAGGCGCTGCTCACCAAGCGGATCGGCAAGAGCCGGGTCATCGCCGAGACCGGGGCCGGCCAGCACGGGGTCGCGACGGCGACCGCCGCGGCGCTCATGGGGCTGTCCTGCACCGTGTACATGGGCGAGGAGGACACCCGCCGCCAGGCGCTCAACGTGGCCCGGATGCGGCTGCTCGGCGCCGAGGTCATCCCGGTCACCACCGGCTCCCGAACGCTCAAGGACGCGATCAACGAGGCGTTCCGCGACTGGGTCACCAACGTGGAGACGACGAACTACGTCTTCGGCACCGTCGCCGGCCCGCACCCCTTCCCGGCCATGGTGCGGGACTTCCAGCGGGTGATCGGCGACGAGGCCCGCGCCCAGGTGCTCGAGCGCGAGGGCCGGCTGCCCGACGCCGTCCTCGCCTGCGTCGGTGGCGGCTCGAACGCGATCGGCATCTTCACCGCGTTCGTCCCCGACGACGGCGTGCGGCTCGTCGGCCTCGAAGCCGGCGGCGACGGCGTGGACACCGACCGGCACGCGGCCACCATCACCGGCGGCTCGCCGGGCGTCCTGCACGGTGCCCGCTCCTACCTGCTGCAGGACCAGAACGGCCAGACGATCGAGTCGCACTCGATCAGCGCCGGGCTGGACTATCCCGGCGTCGGGCCGGAGCACTCCTACCTCAACGACATCGGCCGGGCCGAGTACCGGCCGGTCACCGACGCCGAGGCGATGGAGGCGTTCGCGCTGCTCTGCCGCACCGAGGGGATCATCCCGGCGATCGAGTCGGCGCACGCCCTGGCCGGTGCCATGACGCTGGGGAAGGAACTGGGGGAGGGCGCCCTGCTGCTGGTGAACCTCTCCGGCCGCGGGGACAAGGACGTGGAGACCGCGTCGCGGTGGTTCGGGCTGGGCGACCGCGAGGAGGTCGACCCGGGCCCCGGCCTGGACACCGACCAGAACCCCACCGAGGGCGCGGTCAGCAACGACGAGGCCGTCGCCGGCCAGGACGCGGGGGAGCAGTCGTGAACAGGGCCAGAATGGCCATATCGGCCCTGGGGGAGCAGGCGTGAGCGCTCTGGCGGACCGCATCGGCAAGGCGAAGGCCGAGGGGCGCGCGGCGCTCATCGCGTACCTGCCGGTGGGCTATCCCGACGTCCAGGGGTCGATCGAGGCCATGGTGGCCGCCGTCGAGGCCGGCGCCGACGTCATCGAGATCGGCGTCCCGTACAGCGACCCCGGCATGGACGGCCCGGTGATCCAGGAGGCGGTCGACGTCGCCGTGAAGGCGGGGGTCGGCCTGCGCGACGTGCTGCGGGCGGTCGAGGCCGTCGCCGCCGCCGGCGCCGTCCCGGTGGTCATGACCTACTGGAACCCCATCGAGCGCTACGGCGTCGAACGGTTCGCCACCGATCTCGCCGCGGCCGGGGGAGCAGGGCTCATCACCCCGGACCTCATCCCCGACGAAGCCGGCGAGTGGATCGCCGCCTCCGAGCGCGCCGACCTCGACCGGGTCTTCCTCGTCGCCCCCTCGTCGACCGACGTGCGGCTGCGCTCGACGACCGCGGCGAGCCGGGGTTTCGTGTACGTCGCCTCGACCATGGGCGTGACCGGTGCCCGGGACACCGTGAGCGACGCGGCCCGTACGCTCGTGGCCCGCACCCGCGAGGCGCGGCCGGACATCGCGCTCTGCGTGGGGCTCGGCGTCTCGAACGGCGCCCAGGCCGCCGAGCTCGCCGCCTTCGCCGACGGCGTCATCGTGGGCTCGGCCTACGTGCGGGAGCTGCTCGAGGGCCGGGGCGCCGACGGGATCCGCGCGCTCACGGCCGACCTCGCCGCGGGCGTCCGCCGGGCAGGGGCGCCGGCATGACCCTGCTGGCCTCGATCCCCAGCCCGGCGCAGGGCGTCTGGGAGCTCGGACCCTTCCCGCTGCGCGCGTACGCGCTGGCCATCATCGCCGGCATCGTGGCCGCCATCTGGCTGACCGACCGGCGCTGGCGGGCACGGGGCGGCGCGCCGGAGGACGTCCTCGACATCGCCGTCTGGGCGGTGCCGTTCGGGATCATCGGCGGACGCATCTACCACGTGATCTCGAGTCCCCAGGCGTACTTCGGCGAGGGTGGTGAGCCGCTGAAGGCCTTCGCCATCTGGGAGGGCGGCCTCGGGATCTGGGGTGCCATCTTCTTCGGCGGGGTCGGTGCCTGGATCGCCTGCCGGCGACGCGGCATCCCGCTGCCGGCCTTCGCCGACGCCGTCGCACCCGGCCTGCTGGTGGCCCAGGCCATCGGCCGGCTCGGCAACTGGTTCAACCAGGAGCTCTACGGCAGGCCGACCGATCTGCCGTGGGGCCTGGAGATCGACCCGGAGAACCGCCAGCGCGGGTTCGAGGCCGTCGCGACCTTCCACCCGACGTTCCTCTACGAGCTCCTGTGGAACCTCGCCGCGGCGGCTGTCGTCATCTGGGCCGACCGGCGTTTCCGGTTGTCCCACGGGCGTGCCTTCGCGCTGTACGTGGCCCTCTACTGCGCCGGCCGGCTCTGGATCGAACTGCTGCGCATCGACGACGCGAACCGGATCCTCGACATCCGGCTCAACGTGTTCACGGCGATCGTGGTGGGGCTGCTCGCCGTCGCCTACCTGGTCTGGCAGCGGGGCCGCCCCCGCGAGGTCATCACCCGGGGTCGGGACGCCGCCGCCGGAGAGGACGGCGTGGCGGGCGAGGGGACGGCGACGGGGAGCACGCCTTCCGCCTCCTCGGCCCCCGACGGTGACGGCGACCGCCGACGCGACCGGGGCTGAGGCGGCGCACTCGCGACGATCCGGACAGGGATCCGTGTGATCCTGCCGACGCGCCCGATGTGATGTTTTCCGGTATGGCCGTGGTGTTACGGCTGTGTACCCTTCGCTCTGACCCGCCGGCGATCCTGGCCGGGTCATCTCCGTCGGAACCGGGCCAACGCTGCCCCGCGCACGACAGCCACGCCGGTCACCACCCGGATGGCTCCGCGAGTCGGTCATCGGTCCGCGAGGCGTACCTTTCCTCCGCCGACGGCCGCACTCGCTTCCGTGCCGCCAGCTACGCCGTCCTTGACCACAGGCCCGGGAATTCCGCCCCGTCCGTCCCCCGCCGGGGCCGGACGCCGCCGACGACGGGAGTGACATGCCCGACTTCACCGACCCTGCCGCTGCGCCAGCGGTCCCGGGTGCGCAGCCCGCGCCCCGCGGCACCGCCGTCCCGTTCTCCGCCGTTCCGCCCGCCGTCGGCCTCTACGACCCGGCGAACGACAAGGATGCCTGCGGCGTGGCCTTCGTGGCCGACGCGCGCGGCCGGCGCTCGCGCGACATCGTCGCCAAGGGCCTGACCGCCCTGCACAACCTCGACCACCGCGGGGCCGCCGGTGCCGAGCCGAACTCGGGTGACGGCGCCGGCATCCTCACCCAGGTGCCCGACGCGCTGCTGCGCGCCAGCGTCGGCTTCGAGCTGCCGCCCGCCGGTGAGTACTCGGTGGGCATCGCCTTCATGCCCGCGGACGAGTCCGAGCGCGCCGCCCGCGTGGAGGACGTCGCCCGTCTCGCCGACGAGGAGGGGCTGACCGTCCTGGGCTGGCGCGACGTGCCGATCGACCCCGACGGCGCCGACCTCGGCCCGACCGCGCGCGCGGTCATGCCGCACTTCGCCCAGCTGTTCGTCGCCGAGACGATGGGCGCCCGCGCCGACGCCGACGCCTTCGGCGGCAACGTCGAGTGCCACGGGGTCACCCGGTTGGAGCGTCGGTCGTTCGTGCTCCGCAAGCGCGCCGAGCGTGCCGCGGTCGACGCGGGCAGCTCGCTCTACATCGCCTCGCTGTCGTCGCGGACGATCACTTACAAGGGCATGCTGACCACCGACCAGCTGCCGCTGTTCTTCCCCGACCTGCGCGACGAGCGCTACGAGTCGGCGATCGCGCTGGTGCACAGCCGCTTCTCGACCAACACCTTCCCGAGCTGGCCGCTGGCCCACCCGTTCCGGTTCGTCGCCCACAACGGCGAGATCAACACGATCAAGGGCAACCGCAACCGCATGCGGGCCCGCGAGGCGAAGCTCGCCACGGAGATGTTCGACGGCCCGGCCGGCCCGGCCTCGGAGCTCGGCCTGGAGCGGATCTTCCCGGTCACCGCGAGCGACTTCAGCGACTCGGCGACCTTCGACGAGGTGCTCGAGCTGCTGCACCTCTCGGGCCGCTCGCTCCCGCACGCCGTCCTCATGATGATCCCGGAGGCGTGGGAGAACCACGACGAGATGGACCCGGCCCGCCGGGCCTTCTACCGGTTCCACTCCTCGATCATGGAGCCGTGGGACGGGCCCGCCGCGGTGTGCTTCACCGACGGCACGCTCATCGGCGCCGTCCTCGACCGCAACGGGCTGCGCCCCGGCCGCTGGTGGCACACCAAGGACGACCTGGTCGTCCTGGCCAGCGAGGTCGGGGTCCTGGACATCCCGGCCGCCGACGTCGTCGCCAAGGGCCGGCTGCAGCCGGGCCGGATGTTCCTGGTCGACACCTCGTCGGGGCGGATCGTCTCCGACGAGGAGGTCAAGGGCGCGCTGGCCGCGGAGAACCCGTACGAGGACTGGCTGCACGCCGGCCTGGTGCACCTGCCCGCGCTGCCGGAGCGCCGTCGCTCGCGGCCCAGCCACGAGTCCGTCGTCCGCCGGCAGACGATGTTCGGCTACACGGAGGAGGAGCTGCGCATCCTCGTCCAGCCGATGGCCGCCAGCGGCGCCGAGCCGATCGGCTCCATGGGCACCGACACCCCCATCGCGGCGCTGTCGGACCGCTCGCGGCTGCTCTACGACTACTTCGGGCAGCTGTTCGCCCAGGTGACCAACCCGCCGCTGGACGCGATCCGCGAGGAGCTGGTCACCAGCCTCGGGCGGACCTTCGGTCCGGAGCAGAACCTGCTGAAGGCCACGCCGGCCTCCGCCCGGCAGGTCTTCCTGCCGTTCCCGGTCATCGACAACGACGAGCTGGCCAAGATCCTGCACATCGACGACGACGGCGACCTGCCCGGCTACGCCGCCGTCCGGATCACCGGCCACTTCGACGTCAACGGCGGCGGGCCCGCGCTCGCCCAGGCGGTCGAGGACCTGCGCACCAAGGTGAGCAAGGCGATCGCCGCCGGCGCACGGATCATCGTGCTGTCCGACCGCGACTGCGACGAGAAGCGGGCGCCCATCCCGTCGCTGCTCATGACCGCCGCGGTGCACCACCACCTGGTGCGGGAGAAGACCCGCATGGAGGTCGGCCTGGTCGTCGAGTCGGGCGACTGCCGCGAGGTGCACCACGTCGCGCTGCTGCTGGGCTACGGCGCGGCCGCGGTCAACCCCTACCTGGCCTTCGAGTCCATCGAGGACCTCATCCGCGACGGTCAGCTGACCGGTGTGGAGCCCGCCCAGGCCGTCCGCAACATGGTGAAGGCGCTCGGCAAGGGCGTCCTCAAGGTCATGAGCAAGATGGGCATCAGCACCGTCGGCTCGTACACGATGGCGCAGATCTTCGAGGTCGTCGGCCTGTCCCAGGAGCTCGTCGACGAGTACTTCACCGGCACCTCCGCCCCGCTGGGCGGCGTCGGCATCGACGTCCTCGCCGAGGAGGTGGCCATGCGCCACCGCCGCGCTTTCCCGGAGAACCCGACGGAGACCGCGCACCGCCGGCTCGAGGTCGGCGGCGAGTACCAGTGGCGCCGCGAGGGCGAGGTGCACCTCTTCAACCCCGAGACGGTGTTCCTGCTCCAGCACGCCACCCGCTCGCGGCAGTACGACGTGTTCCAGAAGTACACCGACGCCGTCGACGAGCTGTCGGAGAACGCCGGGACGCTGCGCGGCCTGTTCGCGCTGAGGACGGGCGTCCGCCCGCCCGTGCCGATCGACGAGGTCGAGCCGGTCAGCGAGATCGTCAGGCGGTTCCAGACCGGCGCGATGAGCTATGGCTCCATCTCGCAGGAGTCGCACGAGACCCTCGCCATCGCCATGAACCGGCTGGGCGGCAAGTCCAACACCGGCGAGGGCGGCGAGGACCCCGACCGCTTCACCCCCGACCCGAACGGCGACCTGCGCCGCTCGGCGATCAAGCAGGTGGCCAGCGGCCGGTTCGGCGTGACCAGCGAGTACCTCGTCAACGCCGACGACATCCAGATCAAGATGGCGCAGGGTGCCAAGCCCGGCGAGGGCGGTCAGCTGCCCGGCGGCAAGGTCTACCCGTGGGTGGCGCGCACCCGGCACTCCACGCCGGGCGTCGGCCTGATCAGCCCGCCGCCGCACCACGACATCTACTCGATCGAGGACCTCAAGCAGCTCATCCACGACCTGAAGAACGCCAACGACCAGGCGCGGATCAACGTCAAGCTCGTCGCCGAGGTCGGCGTCGGGACGGTCGCCGCAGGCGTGAGCAAGGCCCACGCCGACCTGGTGCTCATCTCCGGGCACGACGGCGGGACGGGTGCCGCACCGCTGACCTCGCTCAAGCACGCCGGCTCCCCGTGGGAGCTCGGGCTCGCGGAGACGCAGCAGACGCTGCTGGCCAACGGCCTGCGCGACCGCATCGTGGTGCAGGCCGACGGTCAGATGAAGACCGGTCGCGACGTGATCATCGCGGCGCTGCTCGGCGCCGAGGAGTACGGCTTCGCCACCGCACCGCTGGTGGTGTCGGGCTGCATCATGATGCGGGTCTGCCACCTCGACACCTGCCCGGTCGGGGTCGCGACGCAGAACCCCGAGCTGCGCAAGCGGTTCACCGGCAAGCCGGAGTTCGTCGTCACGTTCTTCGAGTTCCTGGCGGAGCAGGTGCGCGAGTACCTCGCCGAGCTGGGGTTCCGGTCCCTCGACGAGGCGATCGGCCACGCCGAGCTGCTCGACACCCGCCCGGCGGTCGACCACTGGAAGGCCTCGGGTCTCGACCTGTCGCCGCTCCTGGTCGTGCCGGAGCTGCCGGAGGGGACGCCGCGGCGCAAGGTGCGCGATCAGGACCACGGTCTCGACACCGCGCTCGACCAGACCCTCATCCAGCTCTGCGAGGGCGCGCTGCTCGACGCGCGGCCGGTCAGCCTCGAGCTGCCGGTGCGCAACGTCAACCGCACCGTCGGCACGATGCTGGGCTCGATGGTGACCCGGCGCTTCGGCGGCGAGGGCCTGCCCGACGGCACGATCGACCTCACCTTCGGCGGATCGGCCGGGCAGTCGTTCGGCGCGTTCGTGCCCCGCGGCATCACCATGCGGCTGTTCGGCGACGCGAACGACTACGTCGGCAAGGGGCTGTCCGGCGGGCGGATCATCGTGCGGCCCTCCCGGGAGGCGTCGTTCGCCGCCGAGGACAACGTCATCGCCGGCAACGTCATCGGCTACGGCGCGACCGGTGGTGAGATCTTCCTGCGCGGCCGGGTGGGGGAGCGGTTCTGCGTCCGCAACTCCGGGGCGCTCGCCGTCGTGGAGGGCGTCGGCGACCACGCGCTCGAGTACATGACCGGCGGCCGGGCGGTGATCCTGGGTGCGACCGGCCGCAACATCGCGGCCGGGATGTCCGGGGGCATCGCCTACGTGCTCGACCTGGCCCGCCACCGCGTCAACACCGAGATGGTCGACATCGACCCGCTGGACGGCGAGTCGTCGCAGTGGCTGCGCGACGTGCTGGTCCGCTACGCCGAGGAGACCGAGTCGCCGGTGGCGCACGCGCTGCTGGCCGACTGGGGCCGCTGGTCCGAGCAGTTCAGCGTGATCATGCCGCGGGACTACCGGCGTGCGATGGACGCGGCGCGGATGGCCGAGGCCAACGGCACCGATGTCGACCGCGCGGTGATGGAGGCTGCTCGTGGCTGACCTCCGCGGCACCTCGGGGCGAGATCTGCACACTCGCCCCCATCAGCGCCCGGAACAGGGCGACTGTGCAGGACTCGTCGACGTTTCCCGAGGGAGGGACGCACGTGGCTGACACCACCGGATTCCTGAAGTTCGAGCGGGAGCTGCCGCCGCGGCGTCCCGTCGAGGTCCGCATCCGTGACTGGAAGGACGTGTACAACGCCCGCCAGCACGGCGAGGACCCGCTGTACCCGACCCCCGAGGTGCGCAAGCAGGCGGCGCGCTGCATGGACTGCGGCATCCCGTTCTGCCACCACGCCTGCCCGGTGGCCAACCTGATCCCGGAGTGGAACGACCTCGCCCGGCGGGACGACTGGCAGGAGGCGATCGAGCGCCTGCACGCCACCAACAACTTCCCGGAGTTCACCGGCAAGCTGTGCCCGGCCCCGTGCGAGGGCTCCTGCGTGCTGAACCTGCAGGAGTCGCCGGTCACGATCAAGCAGATCGAGTGGGAGATCATCGACCGCGCCTGGGACGAGGGCTGGGTCACCCCGCTCGCCCCCACCGAGCGCACCGGCAAGAAGGTCGCCGTCGTCGGCTCGGGGCCGGCCGGCCTCGCCGCCGCGCAGCAGCTGACCCGCGCCGGGCACGACGTCACCGTGTTCGAGCGGGCCGACCGCGTCGGCGGCCTGCTGCGCTACGGCATCCCCGAGTTCAAGATGGAGAAGTCAGTCCTGGACCGGCGGCTGGACCAGATGCGCGCCGAGGGCACCCGGTTCGTCACGGGTGTCGAGGTGGGCGGCGCTGCGGCGGCCGACCTCTCGGTCGAGCAGCTGCGCGGCGACTTCGACGCCGTGGTGCTCGCCGGTGGCGCGACGATCGGCCGCGACCTGCCGGCCCCCGGCCGGGAGCTGGCGGGCATCCACCTGGCCATGGAGTACCTGCCGTACGGCAACCTGCAGGCGCTCGGCGAGCTGGAGAACCCGCCGATCGACGCCCACGGCAAGCACGTGGTGATCATCGGCGGCGGTGACACCGGGGCGGACTGCCTCGGCACGGCCCACCGGCAGGGCGCGGCCTCGGTCACGCAGCTGGAGATCATGCCGGCGCCGCCGGACCGCCGCGATCATGGCAGCAACCCGTGGCCGACCTACCCGATGATCATGCGCGTCTCCAGTGCGCACGAGGAGGGCGGCGAGCGGCTGTACTCGGTCAACACCGAGCGGTTCCTCGGGAACGAGGACGGCACCGTGCGCGCGCTGCTGCTGCACGAGGTGGAGCGGGTCGACGGCCGTTTCCAGAAGATCGAGGGCTCCGAACGCGAGCTGCGCGCCGACCTGGTGTTCCTCGCCATGGGCTTCACCGGTGCGCAGACCGACGGCCTCGTGGACAGCCTCGGGGTCGAGGTCGACGGCCGCGGCAACGTCTCGCGGGACGACGAGTTCATGTCCACGGTGCCCGGCGTCTTCGTCGCCGGCGACATCGGGCGGGGGCAGTCGCTGATCGTGTGGGCGATCGCGGAGGGTCGCGCCGCCGCGGCCTCGGTCGACACCTGGCTCACGGGGAGCTCGATGCTGCCCCGGCCCGTCACGCCCACCGCCGTCGCCCTCCGCTGAGGCATGTCGGTCTGTCGGGCCGAGTGGGGCCCGCAGGGCTCTACGCAGGCGTGACGAACACGCTCCGAGGAACTCGGGCACGGTAATTGGCCGCGGTGCGATCCGGAGGATCGCCATGTCATAGCGTTGGAGTCATGTCCCGCCGCGCCAAGATCGTCTGCACCCTCGGTCCGGCCACTGCGTCCGCCGAGCAGGTGATCGCCCTCGCCGAGTCCGGTATGGACGTCGCCCGGCTGAACTTCAGCCACGGCGCCCACGCCGACCACGCCGCCGCCTACCGGCTGGTGCGCGAGGCCTCCGACCGCACCGGTCACGCGGTCGCGGTGCTGGCGGACCTCCAGGGCCCCAAGATCCGGCTCGGCACCTTCGCCGAGGGAGCGGTCGAGTGGCCCACCGGGAGCCGGGTCGTCATCACCGTCGACGACGTCCAGGGCACCGCGGAGCGCGTGTCGACGACCTACAAGGACCTCGTCAACGACGTCGCCGTCGGGGACCGGCTGCTCGTGGACGACGGCAACCTGGCGCTGACCGTCGTCGCCGTCGAGGGCCCGGACGTCACCTGCCTGGTGGTCGAGGGCGGTCCGGTCTCGAACAACAAGGGGCTCTCGCTCCCCGGTGTGGCGGTGAGCGTGCCGGCCCTGTCGGACAAGGACGAAGCGGACCTCCGGTTCGCCCTCGGGCTGGGGGTGGACTTCATCGCGCTGTCGTTCGTCCGCTCGCCGGACGACGTCGAGCTGGTGCGCGAGATCATGCGGCAGGAGGACGTCGAGGTCCCGGTCATCGCGAAGCTCGAGAAGCCGGAGGCGGTGGAGCGGCTCGACGACATCGTCGAGGCATTCGACGGCCTGATGGTGGCCCGCGGCGACCTCGGCGTGGAGCTCCCGCTCGAGCAGGTGCCGCTGGTCCAGAAGCGGGCGATCCAGTCGGCCCGCGAGCGCAACAAACCGGTGATCGTGGCCACGCAGATGCTCGAGTCGATGATCACGAACTCGCGGCCGACGCGGGCCGAGGCCTCCGACGTCGCCAATGCGGTGCTGGACGGCGCGGATGCGGTGATGCTCTCCGGGGAGACCTCGGTGGGTGCCTACCCGATCGCGGCGGTCCGCACGATGGAACGGATCATCGACGCCGTCGAGACCGACCACATGCCCGTGCCGGAGGTGATCCGCCGGTCGCGGTCCCGCTCGGGGGCGATCGTCCGGGCGGCCAAGGACGTCGGCGAGGCGCTCGACGTCAAGGCGCTGGCCACCTTCACGCAGACCGGTGAGACCGCCCGCCGGCTCTCGGCCCTGCACCCGCGCCAGCCGCTGCTGGCCTTCACCGTCGACCCGAGGGTGCGCAGCCGGCTGGCGCTGTCCTGGGGCGTGGAGACCTTCCTCGTCCCGGAGGTGGCGCACACCGACGACATGGTGGCGCAGGTGGACTTCTCGCTGCTGTCCATCGGCCGGCTGAAGGTCGGCGACCGCGTCGTCGTCGTGGCGGGGAGCCCGCCGAACACCGTGGGTTCCACGAACCTGATCCGGGTGCACGAGGTCGGGACCGACTCGTGAGCGAGGAGACCGACGGGACGCAGGCCGCCGCCCTGCTGGCCGTCCTGGCGCTGGAGGAGCGGGAGCCCGACCTGTTCGTCGGGCAGACCCCGCGCACCGCGATGCAGCGCATCTTCGGTGGGCAGGTGGCCGGCCAGGCCCTCATGGCGGCGACGCGGACGCTGCCGGAGGGGCGCGCGGTCCACTCGCTGCACTCCTACTTCCTGCGCCCGGGCGATCCCCAGGCGGAGATCCGCTACGCGGTCGAGCGGATGCGGGACGGCCGGACCTTCAGCACCCGCCGGGTGGTCGCGTGGCAGCGGCGCGGAGACAAGGACGCCGCGATCTTCGTGCTCACCGCGGACGCGTCCGCGGGGGAGGCGGCGGTGGCGCAGCACGCCCTGCCGATGCCCGACGTCCCGGAGCCGGAGAGCCTGCCCACCTTCATGGAGCTGATGGCCGCCCGCGGCGACGAGACGCGGGTGTCGCGGAGCATCGGCCAGGCCGTGGAGCAGCGACTGCTCGAGCACCCCTGGGACCGGCCGCCGAAGACCTATCCCGACACGAAGTCCTGGGCCTGGATGCGGGTGTTCGGCCAGCTGCCCGACGACCAGGCGGTGCACGCGGCCGCCCTGACGTTCGCCAGCGACCTCAGCCTCCTCGGCGCCGGCACGGCGCGGCTGGGGGGCGGCTGGGGCACGACGATGGGGTCCAGCCTCGACCACGCCGTGTGGTTCCACCAGCCGGTGCGGGCCGACGAGTGGTTCCTCTACGAGACCGACAGTCCGGTGGCCTCGCACGGGCGGGCGCTGTGCTTCGGCCAGATCTGGTCCGCCGACGGCAGCCACGTGGCGAC
Organism: Candidatus Blastococcus massiliensis AP3; assembly: GCF_000582785.1. Lineage (GTDB taxonomy): Bacteria > Actinomycetota > Actinomycetes > Mycobacteriales > Geodermatophilaceae > Blastococcus > Blastococcus massiliensis. The sequence continues at coordinate 170,980 of NZ_HG931173.1, read as the reverse complement.
CGTGACGCAGCAGGGGCTCATCCGGTCACTGGAGCGCTGACCGCCGGAGTCGGCGGTGGCCAAGGCCGGTCAGGCCTGCGCGGCCTGCTCGCTCTGCTCGGTGCCCGCCCGGTTCGCGGCGTCCTCGCGCTCGGGCTCGGCGCGTGCCGCCTCGCGGGCGGCGGCCTGCTCGGCGGCCTGGGCGGCGAAGTCGGCGGCCAGCCAGTCGTGGCCCTCGCGCAGCAGCGTCCACAACCGCTCGACGTGCGCGCGGGTGGTGCTGGGCGCGCCGACCGCCACCCGCAGGACGGCGCGGCCGCTCACCGTCGTGTGGGTGAGGAAGACCTCGCCGCCGTCGTTCAGCCGCTCGAGCAGGGTCATGGTGGCGACGTCGGCGTCTACGCCGGCCGGCCAGCGCGGGGTGAGGCAGACGAGGGACAGCGGGTGGGGGCTCAGGACGTCGAACCGCTCGTCGGCCTCCGCCCAGCCGGCCAGCTCCTGGGCGAGGGCGACCGAACTCCGGATGTGGGCGCGCAGCCCCTCGGCGCCGTACCAGCGCAGCACGAACCACAGCTTCAGCGCCCGGAACCGGCGGCCCAGCGGGATCTGCCAGTCCCGGTAGTCGACGACCGTGCCGGCGTCGGTGGCGGCGTTGCGGAGGTACTCGGGGAGGATCGCCAGGGCTCCGGTGAGGGCGGTGCGGTCGGCGACCCAGAAGAGGGTGGCGTCGAAGCCGGTGAGCAGCCACTTGTGCGCATCGGTGGTGTAGCTGTCCGCCCACTCGACCCCGGCCTGGAGCTCCCGCAGCTCGGGCACCACGGCACTGACCCCGGCGTAGGCGGCGTCGACGTGCAGCCACGCACCGTGCTTCTGGCAGACCGCCCCGATCGCGGCGAGGGGGTCGACGGCGGTGGTCGACGTGGTGCCGACAGTGGCGCACACCAGCACCGGGATGTAGCCGCGGGCGACGTCGCGCTCCATGCGGGCGGCGAGCGCGCCGGGGTTCATCGCCAGGTCGCCGTCCACCTCGACGATGCGCACGGCCTCGCTGCCGAGGCCCGCGATGCGCACGGCCTTCTCCATGGAGGAATGCGTCTCCGCGGAGACGTAGACGGTGGCGCGGTCGGGCTCCACGCCGCGGCGGACGGTGCCGCCTCCGGAGGCGCGGTGCAGGGCGGCCAGCAGCGCGACCAGGTTGGCGCCGGAGCTGGAGTCCTGGACGATGCCGCCGCCGGTGCCGGTGGAGCGGAAGGACGCGGGCAGTCCGAGCAGCTCGGCGAACCAGTCCATGACGTGCTGCTCGAGCTCGGTGGCGGCGGGGCTGGTCACCCAGGACATCCCCTGGACGCCGAGCCCGGCCGAGACGAGGTCGCCGAGCACCGAGGGTCCGGAGGTGTTGGCCGGGAAGTAGCCGAAGAAGCCGGGGTGCTGCCAGTGGGTGAGGCCGGGCACGACGACGCGGTCCAGGTCCGCCAGGACGCCGGCGAACGGCTCGCCCTGCTCGGGCGGCGCAGCGGGCAGGCCGGCCCGCACGTCCCCGGGCGCGACGGTCGACCGCACCGGCAGCGACCCGATCCGCTCCCAGTAGTCCGCGATCCAGTCGACGACCTCGTGGCCGTGCTGCCGGAACTGCTCGGGAGTCATGTGCGGAACGGGCTCGGTCACGCGGAACACCCTAGGCCGGGCGGAGACGAGGACGCCGGGACGGGAGCGGAGCCGGTCCGGTCGCGGCGAGTGGGGCCCGGAGGGTCCCGCGCAGCAGCGACGGACACGCTCGCCGCGGCAGGGAACGGCACGTGGCCGCGGTGCGATCAGGAGGATCGCAGTTCAGCACAGTGCCCCCGGTGCGACTCGAACGCACACTGCGCGGGTTTTGAATCCGCTCCCTCTGCCGATTGGGGTACGGGGGCGCGCCGGGGTGGCCGGCTGCCGCGCCAGCCTAGCCGGGGCTCCAGCGGTGCCGGCATCGCTAGACTCGGCCCGTGAGCAGCGCGCCGGCCAGGGTTCTCATCGCCGAGGACGAAGCACTCATCCGCCTCGATCTCAAGGAGATGCTGGAGGAGGAGGGTTACGACGTCGTGGCCGAGGTGGGCGACGGGCAGCAGGCCGTCGACCGCGCCCGGGAGCTGACACCGGACCTGGTGATCCTGGACATCCAGATGCCCGTGCTGGACGGGCTGTCGGCGGCCGAGCAGATCGCCTCGGCGCGCATCGCGCCGGTGATCGTGCTGACCGCGTTCAGCCAGCGCGAGCTGGTCGAGCGGGCCCGCGACGCCGGCGCCATGGCCTACCTGGTCAAGCCGTTCTCCAAGAACGACCTCGTCCCGGCGATCGAGGTGGCCAGGGGGCGGTTCGCGGAGATGGCCGCGCTGGACGGCGAGGTGCGGACGCTCGGAGAGCGGCTGGCCGCCCGTCAGGTCGTCGAGAAGGCCAAGGGCGTCCTCATGGCCGAGCGGGGCATCACCGAGCCCGACGCCTTCCGGTGGATGCAGCGCACCGCCATGAACGAGCGGACGTCCATGAAGGCGTTCGCCGAGCGGATCCTCGCCGATGGTGTGCCCCCGGAGGCCGGGTCCGCCTGACGCAGCGGCCGTCCGTCGGAACGATGCCGCCACAGGCTAGGGAGCGGTCGGTTCTTCGGCGGCGGACCTCCGTCGCCGACGAAGCGACGGGTGGTCGCGCGGTTCGGCGTTCCGGGGCGGTTGCCGCCGGTCGGCAGCGATCCCACCCGGCGATCACGAGACGGTCACGAAACGTCCGGGGCCTCTCGGACTGGCGCTCGGCGCGACCTACTGTGTGCCAGCCGCTCCCACCGGGACGGCGCGACCACCGGCGTGGCCGACCAGCGGCCCGCCGATCTGGCTCTGGAGGACATGTGCGTTTCTCGGTCAAGAAGGGCGCGCCCGTGCTCGCCCTGGCGCTGGCGCTCAGCGCCTGCGGCACCTCGGGCGGCGACGACGACGAGGCCTCGGGCGGCGGTGGCGAGGCCGGCAGCTGCGAGGACGTCGCCATCGGCTACTTCGGGGCCCTGACCGGCTCCGCGGCCAACCTCGGCATCAACATCCGCAACGGTGTCGAGCTGGCGGTCAACCAGTTCAACGAGGAGAACGAGGACTGCCAGGTCACGCTGGAGGAGTACGACTCCGCCGGTGACCCGAACCAGGCCACCGGTCTGGCCACGCAGGCCATCGGTGACGAGAACGTGATCGGCATCGTCGGCCCCGCCTTCTCCGGCGAGTCCGACACCGCCGGCCCGATCTTCGCCGAGGGCGGGCTGCCGACCATCTCCGCGTCGGCCACCAACCCGGACCTCTCGCAGAACGGCTGGGACACCTTCCACCGGGTGCTCGGCAACGACGCCACCCAGGGCCCGGCGGCGGCCGCCTACATCCAGGAGCTCGGTAGCGAGAGCGTGTTCGTCGTCGACGACGCCTCGGCCTACGGTGCCGGCCTGGCCGAGATCGTGGTCGAGGACCTCGGCGACGCCGTGGTCGGCGAGGACACGATCCAGACCGGTCAGACCGACTTCTCGGCCACGGTGACCGCGATCCGCAGCTCGAACGCCGAGGCGGTGTTCTTCGGTGGCTACTACGCCGAGGCCGGCCTGCTCGTGCAGCAGATGCGGGGCGCGGGTGTCGAGGCGACCTTCGTCGTCGCCGACGGCGTGAAGGACCCGGGCTTCATCGAGGCCGCCGGCGACGCCGCCGAGGGCACCGTCATCACCTGCCCGTGCGTGCCGCCGGAGGAGGAGCAGGACTTCTACTCGGCCTTCGAGGAGGAGTTCGGCACCGCGCCGGCCACCTACTCGGCGGAGGCGTACGACGCCGCCAACGTGCTGCTCGAGGGCATCCTCGAGGGCAACACCGACCGTGAGTCCCTGCTCGAGTGGATCAACGACTACGAGGGCCAGGGCATCACGAAGAACATCACGTTCGACGAGGACGGCGAGCCGCAGGAAGTCGCCGTCTGGGCCTACATCGTCGAGGACGGCGAGATCGTGGCGGAGCAGGAGATCGAGACCGACTGATCCGCTCCTGACCCACCAGTGCGCGGCCGGGCCTCCTCACCGAGGAGACCCGGCCGCGTCGCCCACTGCCGCCCGGAGACCTCGTGTCCTTCCTGATCGACAACTTCGTCGAGCTGACCGTCACCGGTCTCGTGCTCGGCGCCGTCTACGGCCTCGTCGCCCTCGGCTACACGCTCGTCTACGGCGTGCTCCAACTGATCAACTTCGCGCACTCCGAAGTCTGGATGTTCGGCAGCTTCGCGGCGGTCTGGGTGACCGTCGCGCTCGGCGTGGCCCCCGGGAGCGCCCTGCCGGTCGTCATCGGTGTCCTGCTGCTGGCCCTGCTCGCCGCCATGACAGTGAGCGGCGGTGTCGCCCTCCTGCTGGAGCGCGTGGCCTACCGCCGGCTCATCCGCCTGGACGCCCCCCGCCTGGTGGCCCTGATCAGCGCCATCGGAGCGAGCTTCGCCCTGGCCGAGCTCATGGGTCTCCGCGACCGCGTGGCCGGCTGGTTCGGGTTGCGCGACACGCTCGATCCCTACGTCCGTTCCGCGCGTGACAACACCCGCTTCCGGAACCCGCTCGAGACCGAGGGCCTGTTCACCGTCGGCGGGTACACGGTGACCAACGTGGACCTGATCATCATCGTCAGCGCCGTCGTCATGATGGTCGCCCTGGACCAGTTCATCCGCCGGACGCGGACGGGCCGGGGGATCCGCGCGGTCGCGCAGGACTCCGAGGCAGCGGCGCTCATGGGCGTCAACCGCAACCGCATCATCCGCGCGACGTTCCTCGTCGGCGGCGTGATGGCCGGTGCGGCGGCGCTGCTCTACCTGATGCGGTTCGGCGTCACCCGCTGGAACGCCGGGTTCCTCCTCGGTGTGAAGGCGTTCACCGCCGCCGTCCTCGGAGGCATCGGCAACGTGCGCGGCGCCCTCCTCGGCGGCTTCATCCTCGGCCTGGCCGAGAACTACGGTTCGGCGCTGGTGGGCTCGGAGTGGCGCGACGTGGTCGCCTTCCTGCTCCTGGTCGTCATCCTGCTGTTCCGGCCCACCGGCCTGCTCGGCGAGAGTCTGGGGAGGGCTCGGGCATGACTCAAGGAAAGGCTTCCCCCGAGAGTTCGCCCGGTCAGGCGCGCTCCATGTCCTGGGGACCCCGGCTGGGCTGGGACCGCGGCGCCTTCGCGCGCCGCGTGACCGCCCTGCCCCGCCCGGTGAAGTGGGCACTGATCGGACTGCTGGTCCTGTTCCTGTACGCGCTGCCGCTGCTGGAGCTGCCGATCATCAGCACTCCGCGGACCGACTTCGGCGCCGTGCTCTTCACCGTGGCCAGTTACGTGCTGGTGGCCCTCGGGCTCAACATCGTCCTGGGCTACGCGGGCCTGCTGGACCTGGGCTACGTGGGCTTCTACGCCATCGGCGCCTACACGGTGGCGGTGTTCGGCTCGCTCCAGGCGCAGCTGTCGTGGTGGGTGCTGATCCCGCTGGCCGTGGTCATCACCACCATCTCCGGTCTCCTCCTGGGGTGGCCCACGCTGCGGGTGCGCGGTGACTACCTCGCGATCGTGACCCTCGGCTTCGGCGAGATCATCCGGCTCACGGCGCTCAACACCCAGTGGCTGGGCGCGGCCAAGGGCATCACCGGCGTACCGCGCCCGCCCAGCGTCGAGCTCTTCGACGTGCCCCACCTGGAGTGGGAGGGCGCGCGGGCGGTCATCGACCTCGACGACACGACGACGTTCCTGAAGTTCGGCGTGGCCGACCAGGCGCCCTACTACTGGCTCGCGCTGACGTTGATCTTCATCGTGCTGGGCGCCGACCGGATGATGCGGCTGTCCCGGGTGGGGCGGGCCTGGGAGGCCACCCGGGAGGACGAGGACGCCGCCGAGCTCATGGGCGTGCCGACCTTCCGGTTCAAGCTGCTCGCCTTCGCCACCGGTGCCTTCATCGGCGGCCTCTCCGGTGCGCTGTTCGCGTCGCGCCAGGGGTTCATCAACCCCGAGTCCTTCCTGCTCCTGCTCTCGATCCTGTTCCTGGCCGCGGTGGTCGTGGGTGGCGCGGGGAACCGCTACGGCGTGATCCTGGGTGCCATCGTGGTGGCCTACCTGCCGGAGCGGTTCCGCGGCTTCGAGGAGTGGCGACTGCTGGTGTTCGGGGTCGCGCTGCTGCTGCTGTCGAACTTCCGGCCGCAGGGGCTGCTCCCGCCGCGCCGTACCAAGCGCGCGCAGGCGGTCGACGAACAACTCGACGCCCTCGAGGAGGGAAACGTCCGTGCCTAGCACCGCCATGACCGGGGAGCCCACCCCCCGCGACGGCGCCGCGCTGCTGTCCGTGGACGACGTCAGCATCCAGTTCGGCGGGCTGAAGGCGCTGGACGGGGTGAGCTTCGACGTGCGCGAGGGCGAGATCCTCGGGCTCATCGGGCCCAACGGGGCCGGCAAGACGACCTGCTTCAACGTGATGACCGGCGTCTACCAGCCCACCTCGGGCGAGGTCCGCTTCGCGGGGGAACCGCTGGGCAAGCGCAAGCGCTTCGCGATCACTCGCCTGGGCATCGCGCGCACGTTCCAGAACATCCGGCTGTTCGGCAACATGACGGCGCTGGAGAACGTGCTGGTCGGCGCCGACGCGCATCACCGGACCAACGTGATCGACGCGCTGATCCGGTCGCCGCGCCACCGTCGCGAGGAGCGTGAAGGCGAGGAGACCGCCCGCGAGGTCATGAGGTTCCTCGGCCTGGAACGCAAGGCGGACGAACTGGCGCGCAACCTCTCCTACGGCGACCAGCGCCGGCTGGAGATCGCCCGCGCCATGGCCACCAAGCCGCGGTTGCTCTGCCTGGACGAGCCTGCCGCCGGCTTCAACCCGGCCGAGAAGGCGCAGCTCATGGACCTCATCCGGCGGATCCGTGACGTCCGCGGGCTCACCGTGCTGCTCATCGAGCACGACATGGGCCTGGTCATGGGGGTCAGCGACCGGCTGGCCGTGCTGGAGTTCGGCCGCAAGATCGCCGAGGGGACGCCCGCCGAGATCCGCAACGACCCGGCGGTGATCGCGGCCTACCTCGGCACCGAGGTCGACGAGGTGGACGAGGAGATGGAGTCCTGATGCTGCTCGATGTCGAGGGGCTGTTCGTCAACTACGGGCGCATCGAGGCCATCCGGGACATCACCTTCTCCGTCGAGCAGGGTTCGGTGGTCACGCTCATCGGGGCCAACGGCGCCGGGAAGACCACGACGCTGAAGACCCTGTCGGGGCTGCGCAAGGTGCGTGCCGGGTCGGTCCGCTTCCAGGACCGCGACATCACGCACATGGCCTCCCACGAGCGCGTGCCCCTGGGGATCAGCCAGGCGCCCGAGGGGCGGCGGATCTTCCCGGGCATGAGCGTCGTCGAGAACCTGGACATGGGCGCGTACGCGCGGCCGGACCGGGCGAAGACACGCGCGGCGGACCTGGAGCGGGTCTTCGGCCTCTTCCCGAGGCTCTACGAACGGCGCGACCAGGCGGCCGGGACGATGTCGGGCGGCGAGCAGCAGATGCTGGCCATCGGACGGGCGCTGATGTCGCGGCCGACCCTGATGCTGCTCGACGAACCCTCGATGGGGCTGGCCCCGAAGCTGATCCAGCAGATCTTCTCGATCATCATGGACATCCGGGAGCAGGGCACCACCATCCTGCTGGTGGAGCAGAACGCCGCCCAGGCGCTGAAGATCGCCGACAGCGCGTACATCCTGGAGACAGGGGAGATCGTGCGCACCGGTACGGGGCGCGAGCTCGCCGCGGACGACAGCGTGCGTGCGGCCTACCTCGGCGGCGACGTCTGAGGTCCTGAGCGGTCCCGTACGACGAGGCCCGGACGTCCCGCGACGTCCGGGCCCCGTCGCGTCCGGCCCCGGGGTCGACGGCGTGGTCGCTCACCGTCCGGTCGCATCTCGCACCGCGCGTCCCGTTCGTCACACAGGACGGCGCGCCGCCGGTACCGACCGTGCTCACGGGTGCACCCTGCGCTCAACTCGGTAGGGGGAGGCAGCTGTGCCAGGGTCTGCATCGCGGTCCAGGGTCGTCACGCGGGTTGCCCGTCCCGAGGACCTGTCCATGGTCCTGGACCTGGTCCGCCAGCACCGGATCGAGGCCCACGCCGAAGAGGTGCTGACCGGTCATCCGCCGGTGCACGCCGCCGGGGCAGGGTTCCGCCGCCTGCTCGCCGATCCCGGGCACCGCGTCGTGCTGGCGGTCCTGCCGGCCGCCGACGGCGGTACCGAGGAGGTCGGCGCCGGCGTGGGCCTGGCCGTGCTGGGGGTGGACCCCCTGTCCCTGGTCCTGGGCACGCCGCAGGTCACCGTGGACTCGTTCGTGGTGCACCGCGAGCACCGCCGGTCCGGGGTCGGCGCGGCACTCCTGGCCGCCGCCGCGGCCTACGCCGCGGACACCGGCGCGGCCTACGTGGTGGCCGCCGTGCCCCAGGACGCCGACCGGCAGCGCTTCTTCGCGCGCATGGGGTTCGCGCCGCTGACGACGCGGCGCATCGCGTCGGTCAACACGCTCGGCCGCTCGCTGGCGGCCTGGCAGCGGCGCCGGCTGGGGATCCTCCCGCTGCCGCGGCGGGTGCCCGGCGTGGGCCGGCGGCGCTCGGTGCCCCCGCTGCCCTCGGCTACTGCCGCGCGCTGAGCGTCATGCAGGTCAGCCGGGCCGTGGCGGTCGGGTTGCCCGCGTCGTCGCTCACCTGGACGAGGAAGGTCGACAGCGTGCGGCCGCGGCGCACCGGCGTGCACACCGCCGTCACCGTGCCGGAGGTCGCCGCTCGCAGGTAGCTGGCGTTGAGCTCGATGCCGACCACCTGCTTGTCCGGCCCCGCACCGATCGCCGCGGCGACCGAGCCGATCGTCTCGACCAGCGCGCAGGTGGCGCCGCCGTGCAGCAGGCCGAAGGGCTGCTCGTTGCCCGCCACCGGCATGGTCGCGACCAGGCGGTCGGGGTCGAAGTCGACGATCTCGATGCCGAGCTTGTCGTCCAGCGGGCTCCGCATGCTGCCGGGCAGCCAGTCGGGGGGAGAGGTGCTCACCCCGGCACCGTATCCCCGGCCCGGCGGGGGCCTTCGCGTGTCGGTGCCCGCAACTACGATCGGCGGCGATGTCCGCTCCGGTCTCCACCACTGTGTCCACCAGTCCTGCGCCCGCCGTCCCCTCGAGGCCCGGGACACGCCCCCGCCTGCTGCTGCTCGACGGGCACTCCCTGGCGTACCGGGCCTTCTTCGCGCTGCCTGTGGAGAACTTCTCGACCACGACCGGCCAGCCGACGAACGCCGTCTACGGCTTCACGTCGATGCTGATCAACATCCTGCGCGACGAGCAGCCCACCCACCTCGCCGTGGCCTTCGACGTGGGGCGCAAGACGTTCCGCAGCGAGATCTTCGCCGAGTACAAGGCGAACCGGTCGGAGAGCCCGACGGACTTCCGCGGGCAGGTCAGCCTGGTCCAGGAGGTGCTGGCCGCGCTGCACGTCCCGGTCATCACCGCCGAGGGCTACGAGGCCGACGACGTCATCGCCACGCTCACCGTGCAGGCCGTCGAGCAGGGCATGGACGTGCTGATCGCCACCGGCGACCGCGACGCGCTGCAGCTGGTCAACGACCACGTCACGGTGCTCTACCCCCGCAAGGGCGTCTCGGACATGACCCGCTTCACCCCGGCGGCGGTGGAGGAGAAGTACGGACTCACCCCGGCGCAGTACCCCGACTTCGCCGCGCTGCGGGGGGACCCGAGCGACAACCTGCCCAGCATCCCCAGCGTCGGGGAGAAGACCGCCGCGAAGTGGGTGCGGGAGTACGGCTCGCTCGACGCGCTCGTCGACCAGGTCGACACGGTCAAGGGCAAGGTGGGGGAGAAGCTGCGCGAGCACCTCTCCTCGGTCCTGCAGAACCGTCGGCTCACCGAGCTCGACCGTGCGGTCGAGCTGGAGCTGGGGCCGCAGGACCTCGCGGTCCAGCCATGGGACCGCAACGAGGTGCACACCCTCTTCGACAACCTGCAGTTCCGCGTGCTGCGCGACCGGCTGTTCGCGACGCTGACCAGCGCCGAGCCCGAGGTCGAGGGCGGCTTCGAGGTCGACCTCGACGAGCTCGCGCGCGGCGAACTGGCGGAGTGGCTGGACACGCACGCGCGTGGCCGCACCGGCGTGATCTTCCGCGGCACCTGGGGGCGGGGCACCGGTGAGCTCACCGGCCTCGGCCTGGCCGGCGGGAACGACCACGCCACCTTCGTCGATCTCGGTCCCGGCCTGGACGTCGCTGACGAGCAGGCGCTGGCCGCGTGGCTGGCCGACCCGGACCGAACCAAGGTGGTGCACGAGGTCAAGGGCCCGCTGCTGGCGATCTGGTCCCGCGGCTGGGAGCTGGCCGGGACGGTCAGCGACACCGCGCTGGCGGCCTACCTCGCCCTGCCGGGGCAGCGCTCGTTCGACCTGGGCGACCTCGCGGTGCGCTACCTGCGCCGCGAGCTCAAGGACACCGCCGAGCCGGAGGGTCAGCTCACCCTCGACGGGCTCGGCCCCACCGACGACGACGTCGCCCGCGAGGCCGCGCACGCCGACGTCCTCAAGGCGGTGGCGGTCAACGACCTGTCCGACGCCCTCGAGCAGGTGCTGGCCTCGAAGGGCGGCGACGCGCTGCTCGGTGGCATCGAGCTGCCGCTGACGCGGGTGCTGGCCGCCATGGAGTACCGCGGCATCGCCGTCGACCTGGACTTCCTGCACGACCTGCAGCGCGAGTTCGCCGAGGGCGTCGCCGCCGCGGCCGCCGAGTGCTACGCGGTCATCGGCCGCGAGGTGAACCTGGGGTCACCCAAGCAGCTCCAGACGGTGCTCTTCGACGAGCTGGGCCTGCCCAAGACGAAGAAGAACAAGACCGGCTACACCACCGACGCCGAGGCGCTGACCTCGCTGCTGGCCTCGACCGGCCACCCGTTCCTCGAGCACCTGCTCCGGCACCGCGATGTGACCCGCCTGCGCACGGTCATCGACGGGCTGATCCCGATGGTCGACGACGCCTCGCGGATCCACACCACGTTCCAGCAGACGATCGCCGCCACCGGGCGGCTGTCCTCGACCGACCCGAACCTGCAGAACATCCCGATCCGCACCGCGGAGGGGCGCCGGATCCGGCAGGCGTTCGTCGTCGGGTCGGGGTACGAGTCGCTGATGACGGCGGACTACAGCCAGATCGAGATGCGGATCATGGCCCACCTCTCCGGCGACGAGGGGCTTATCGAGGCGTTCATGTCGGGGGAGGACCTGCACTCCTTCGTCGCCTCGCGCGCCTTCGACATCCCGATCTCCGAGGTCGACCCGGAGATGCGCCGCCGGATCAAGGCGATGAGCTACGGCCTGGCGTACGGCTTGAGCGCCTACGGGCTGTCCCAGCAGCTGCGCATCTCCACCGACGAGGCGAAGCGTCAGATGGACGCCTACTTCGAGCGCTTCGGCGGCATCAAGGAGTACCTGGAGACCGTCGTCGACGAGGCCCGGCTCACCGGTTACACGGAGACCACGCTGGGCCGGCGCCGCTACCTGCCCGACCTCACCAGCGACAACCGGCAGCGCCGCGAGATGGCGGAGCGCATGGCGCTCAACGCCCCGATCCAGGGTTCGGCGGCCGACGTCATCAAGGTGGCGATGCTCAACGTCGAGCAGGCGATCGCCGCCGAGGGGCTGAGGTCCCGGATGCTGCTCCAGGTGCACGACGAACTGGTGCTCGAGGTGGCGCCGGGGGAGAAGGACGCCCTGGAAGCCGTGGTCCGCCGCGAGATGGCCGGCGCCGCCAGCCTCTCGGTGCCGCTGGAGGTCTCGGTCGGCTTCGGCCGCACCTGGAACGACGCAGCCCACTGAACGAGGGGTCCCTCGCGGGCCTCCAGCGGGTGCTGGTCGCCGGGAGCAGTGGCGCGGGGAAGACGACGATGGCTCGGGCGCTGGCCGAGCTGCTCGGCGTCCCGCACACAGAGCTGGATGCGCTCTGGCACGGTCCCGGCTGGGTGCCCCGGCCCGAGTTCCGGGCCGACGTCGACGCGATGCTCGCAACGGGTCGGTGGGTGACCGAGTACCAGTACCGGCCCGTGAAGGCGAACCTCCTGGCCGCGGCCGAGGCCGTGGTGTGGCTCGACCACCCGTTCCCGGTGGTCGCCTGGCGGCTGCTGCGCCGGTCGGTCGTCCGGGCGGTCACCGGCCGCGCCTACTGGAACGGCAACCGGGAGAGCTTCGCGATGTGGCTGCACGCCTCGCATCCACTGCGCATCGTGCTCAGCCGGGAGTTCTGGGCCAAGCGGCGGCGCACCGAGGCCGAACTGGCCGGCGCGGCGTCGCGAGGGGTCGTCGTCGTGCGGCTGCGGGGTGCTCGGCGGGCGCGCCGGTGGCTGCGCCGACAGCCACGCTTCAGCCTCGACTAGAGGTTCAGGGTCGGCGGCAGACCAGGACGAGCGTCCCGGGGATCAGGGCGCCGCGCTCGGGGGACCACTGACCCCACGTCTCCGTGCGGCCCGGCGTCCACTCGGGCTCGATGAGGTCCTCCAGCACCAGGCCGGCGCCCACGACCGCGCGCACCCAGTCGCCGACGGTGCGGTGGTGCTCGACGTACACCGTGCGACCTGATCCGTCGGTCTCGACGTAGGGCCGGCGGTCGAAGTAGGACGAGGTGACCCGGAGGTCGTCGGGGTCGGGGGAGTCGGGGAAGACCCAGCGCAGCGGGTGGTTCACCGATGCGACGAAGCGGCCGCCGGGCCGCAGCACCCGCGCGATCTCGGCCAGCACCGCGCCCGCGTCGGCGACGAAGGGCAGACCGCCGAACGCGGAGCAGACGACGTCGATACCGGCGTCGGCCAGGGGGAGGGCCCCGGCGTCGGCCTGCAGCAGGGGGACGGCGACCCCGGTGGTGCGGTTGAGCTCGGCGGCGCGGTCCAGCATGCCGCCCGAGATGTCCGTCGCGATGACGTCGGCGCCTTGTCGCGCCAGCCAGCGAGCGCACGGCGCCGACCCGCACCCGACCTCCAGCACCCGCCGCCCGCGGACGTCACCGAGCAGGCGGGCGTCGGCCTCCCGGAGCCCCTCCGGACACCACAGGAAGTCGACGTCCCCGAGGTCGGAGCCGTGCTCGGCGAGGTAGGCCGGTGCGGCGGCGTCCCACCACCGGCGGCTGGCCCGGGCCGACTCGTCCTGGCCGGCAGGCCGGCGGGCCACCCCGCCGGCTGCGGGATATCCGTCGCCACCGAGCGGCAGCGGCCCGGCACCGGGGGAGGGGGAGGCGCTCATGACACGCCGATGGTGACACGCCGCGACGGCCGGTAGCGCGCACGGACCCAGGTGGACCCGGGGGTCGCGACGTCCGTACCATGGGGGATGCGCCAGAGGTCTGTCGTGGTTTTCCCCACACGGAACGCCAGAGCCGGCTCTCCCCGCTGAACATCCCCCGTGGCCTGCCGGTCGCGGGTCGTCCTGTCCCTACGCATAAACCGTCCGGAGCAACCAACCACATGACCTCCACTCAGGTCCGTCCTTCCAGCACCCCCCAGGTCGCCATCAACGACATCGGCAGCGCCGAGGACTTCCTCGCTGCCATCGACCAGACGATCAAGTACTTCAACGACGGCGACATCGTCGAGGGCGTCATCGTCAAGGTCGACCGGGACGAGGTGCTGCTGGACATCGGCTACAAGACCGAGGGCGTCATCCCCTCGCGCGAGCTCTCCATCAAGCACGACGTCGACCCCAACGAGGTCGTCAAGGTCGGCGACGAGGTGGAAGCCCTGGTTCTCCAGAAGGAGGACAAGGAAGGGCGGCTGATCCTCTCCAAGAAGCGCGCACAGTACGAGCGCGCCTGGGGCACGATCGAGGCCAAGAAGGAAGCCGACGAGGTCGTCACCGGCACCGTCATCGAGGTCGTCAAGGGTGGCCTCATCCTCGACATCGGCCTCCGCGGGTTCCTCCCGGCGTCGCTGGTCGAGATGCGCCGCGTGCGCGACCTGCAGCCCTACGTGGGCCGTGAGCTCGAGGCGAAGATCATCGAGCTCGACAAGAACCGCAACAACGTCGTCCTCTCCCGGCGCCAGTGGCTGGAGCAGACGCAGTCCGAGGTCCGCAGCGAGTTCCTCAACAAGCTCGCCAAGGGTCAGGTCCGCACGGGTGTCGTGTCCTCGATCGTCAACTTCGGTGCGTTCGTCGACCTGGGCGGCGTGGACGGCCTCGTGCACGTCTCCGAGCTGTCCTGGAAGCACATCGACCACCCGTCCGAGGTCGTCGAGGTGGGCCAGGAGGTCACCGTCGAGGTCCTCGACGTCGACCTGGACCGCGAGCGGGTCTCCCTGTCGCTGAAGGCGACGCAGGAGGACCCGTGGCGTCAGTTCGCCCGCACCCACCAGATCGGGCAGGTCGTCCCGGGCAAGGTCACCAAGCTCGTTCCCTTCGGTGCGTTCGTGCGCGTCGACGAGGGCATCGAGGGCCTGGTGCACATCTCCGAGCTGGCCGAGCGCCACGTCGAGATCCCCGAGCAGGTCGTGCAGGTCGGCGACGAGCTCCTGGTCAAGGTCATCGACATCGACCTGGACCGGCGCCGGATCTCGCTGTCCCTCAAGCAGGCCAACGAGGGCACCGTCGGCGAGGACGAGCAGTTCGATCCGGCCGCCTACGGCATGGCCGCGTCCTACGACGCCGAGGGCAACTACCTGTACCCCGAGGGCTTCGACCCCGACACGGGCGAGTGGCGCGAAGGCTTCGAGTCCCAGCGCGAGGAGTGGGAGCGGCAGTACGCCGAGGCCCAGGCCCGCTTCGAGGCGCACCAGAAGCAGATCGCGGCGGCCAAGGAGGCCGACGCCGAGGCTGCCGCCGGTGGCAGCTACTCCAGCGACGACGCTGCTGGCCCCGACGCCCCGGCCAGCACCGGCGGCACCCTGGCCAGCGACGAGGCCCTGGCCGCACTGCGGGCCAAGCTGGCCGGCGGCGAGTGACCCAGGTCGGGTGCTGATCGCTGCGCCCTGACACCCCGGAGGCCCAGGACCCACGTGGTCCTGGGCCTTCGGCGTTCTCCGGGCTGCGCCGACCTCCGGACACGCCAGAGGCCCCGTGGACCAGTGGTCCACGGGGCCTCTCGCGGCGTCGGCGAGGGAGGCGGGCCCGGCTAGAGGCTGAGGATGATGGCGAACGCGGTGCGGGGCCGGCCGCCGTTGCCGGCGAGGAACGACCAGGTGTGCCGGCCGGCCGGGGGCGTCTGCACCAGCCAGCGGAGGAAGGAGTTGCGCGGGCCGGCGACCGGCCGCTGGAACTCCATGCGCTCGCGGACGGCGGGGATGTCCGAGCACCGCACGCCGGTGGGCGCACCCACGCGGTGACGGCCGGCGCCACGACGGGCAGCGCGGGTCGACGGGGCGCCAGCAGGACTGTGACGGGACATGGTGGTTCTGCCTCTCTCGGCGGGGAAGATCGCCGGGTCGGACGTTAGGTCGTGTGACTGGTGTGACTGGTGCGACGCGCGGGAGACATCGCCGCGTGTTACCTCTCCGTGATCTGCCCCCCGCCCGGTCGCTACTCTGCGCACATGCTGCGGATCGGACTGACCGGTGGGATCGGCTCGGGCAAGAGCACCGTCTCGGCCCTGCTGGCGTCCCGCGGGGCGATCGTCATCGACGCCGACCGCATCGCACGGGAGGTCGTGGAGCCGGGCACCGCAGGGCTGGCCGCGGTGGTCGAGGCGTTCGGCGACGGCGTCCTGACGGCGGACGGCACGCTGGACCGCCCCGCCCTGGCCGGAGTCGTCTTCGCCGACCCGGCCGCACGGGCCCGGCTGGACGGCATCATTCATCCGCTGGTGCGCGAGACGGCGGGCCGGCTGACCGCGGCCGCGCCGCAGGACGCCGTCATCGTCAACGACGTGCCGCTCCTGGTGGAGACCGGGCAGGCCGGCTCCTACGACCTCGTGCTCGTCGTCGAGGTCGACCTGCCCACCCGCCTGGCGCGGCTCGTGGAGCGCGGCATGACCGAGGACGACGCCCGGGCGCGCATCGACGCCCAGGCCACCGACGAGCAGCGGCGGGCCGTCGCGGACGTCGTGCTGGACAACAGCGGCAGCCGGGAACAGCTGGCCGAGCAGGTGGACCGGTTCTGGCGGGAACGCGTGGAACCGGCGCGTGCCTGACCTCGGGCTACCGCGCCTCGACGCTGCGAGCGGCCGTATCGCTCGCGATCGGCCTGGTCTAGTCTGAGGCCGTCTGCGTCACACAGTCGGCGCGCGCGTGCGGGTCCCGAATCGTTCGGGGTCCTGCCGAGGTCATCCGCCCCGGTGCCTATCCGGAGGCCGAGGCCTGTGTCCAGCAACCATGCGTCCCGTTCGAGCCGCGCCGACGAGGCGCTCGAGCAGCTCGGCCGGCTCAGTCTTCGCGGCCAGCCCCTCGAGGCCCTCCTGCAGCGGGTGGTGGACCTGTCCAAGTCCGTCCTGCCCGGCGACCCCGAGGCGTCGATCTACGTCAGGGTCCAGAATCGGCCGTCGACGATGGTGTCCACCGGCGAGCTCGCCACCGCGCTGGACGAGGTCCAGTACAGCCAGGACGCCGGGCCCTGCCTGCATGCGGCCGCGACCGGAGAGCTGGTCGAGATCCTCGACACCCGCATCGAGTCCCGGTGGGCCGAGTACTCGCGCCGGGCAGCCGAGCACGGCAACCTCAGCTCCCTGTCGGTGCCCCTGGCGATCGACGACGACATGATCGGCGCGCTGAACATCTACGCCCGTCGCCCGCGCGCCTTCGACGAGGACAGCAAGGCCGAAGCCACCCGCTTCGGCCCGTACGCCGCGGTGGCGCTGGGCAACATCCACGCGTACAGCACCGCCCGGGATCTCGCCGACAACCTGCAGGCGGCGATCGAGTCCCGCGCCGTCATCGACCAGGCGAAAGGCATCCTCATGGAGCGGCACAAGCTCACCGCTGACCAGGCCTTCCAGCTGCTCGCCCAGGTCTCGATGCGCACCAACACCAAGGTGCGCGAGATCGCGGACACCCTGGTGCACACCGGCGTCCTGCCGTCCCCGGACGGGCCGGGCGAGACGTCCGGGTGACCCGACCGGACGGTCAGCGTGTGAGCACCTGCTGAGGTGAGCGCGCCGCGGTCGGGAACTCCGTAGGGTCGGGACCAGCCAAGGGGGTTGAACACCGCAGCCTCCGGGTCAGGCTCTCGTCGGTCCACACTGCGGCTGGCGGGAGTCGCCCCCTCAGCGGTGCCTCTCGCCCTCCTCGCGGCCGTACCGGTCCCATCGGGATTCGTTGAAGCGAGCGCGGTTCTCCTCGGTGGGCCAGCCGTGGGCGCGTCCGTACTTCTGCACCGTGTTCGGGGAGAGCCCGAGCTCGGACACCGCCCGTACGGACGCCCCGCTCCCGAGGGCCTGGGCGACGGCCCGCTCCAGTTCGTCCTGGGCGGCGCGCACGCCGGCGAGCGCGGCGGTGATGCGCTCCCCGTCCTCGTCGCTGACCGGGCGGGCATCGGGCACGACACCGAGGCTAGGTGCCCGGGCGCCGGGGGACCACCTGGGTCCGAGGCCGGCCTGCGCAATGCGGAAAGCCCCACCGGCGGCGGACCGCAGGTGGGGCGTGGTGGGCGATACTGGGATCGAACCAGTGACCTCTTCCGTGTCAGGGAAGCCAGGGCATCGCGCTGACCTGCGGCAACGCGCTGAGCTGGTCGTTCATCCCACTACATCGGTTCTATATGCCTAGGTATGTGGAAGTGCTTACACATGATTTACACACGTCGACCTTTGCCAACACACACGCCCAGCCGTGATGGACCGCTACCGACTGGGCGGCGCTGATGCTGATCCCCTCGGCCATGTTCGCCGAGGCGTGGGCCGGCTGTCTCGACCTCGAGGCGATGGCCGAGTTCTGCGGGGTCGACGTGCCGATGTTCCGGGCGCGCATCCGTGCGGCGTCGGACGCGGATCAGGACGCCGCTATCGCCGCGATCACGGACACGCGCCTGTCGGCCTGAGAGAATGGGGCATGGCACCCAAGCCGACAAAGCTCCCGTCCGGTAGCTGGAACACCAAGGTCCGGCTACCGGACGGCTCGCGCCGAAGCATCACCGACCCCCTCAAGCGAGTCGTGGAGCAGAAGGCTCGCGACCTCGAAGCCACGTTCGCCCGCGGCTCTTCTGTCGTCGTGGACGGCAAGCTGACCGTGGGAGACTGGGCAGCGAAGTGGTTCGCGGCCCGGCGGGTGGCACCGAACACGGCCGCGAAGAACGACTCCCACTGGCGCATCCACATCAAGCCGCGGTGGGCGTCGTGGCCGCTGGCGCAGATCGACCGCCTGGACGTGCAGGCGTGGGTGAACGACATGGCGGACGCCGGGCTGGGGGCTCCGACGATCTCGGCGGCGTACAACCTGCTGTCGAAGATGCTCGCGGACGCGGTGCTGTCGAACAAGCTGCACGCCTCGCCGTGTGTGGAGGTGACGCTGCCGAGGATCGTGAAGCCTGCGGAGCGGTGGCTGACGCGCCACGAGTACGACCGCATTCAGTTGGCGCTCGCCAACCGCACCCTACAGGTGCCGCGCACCGACCGGACGGAGCCGGATCCGCTGGCGCCGATGTGGCAGGCGTTCGTCGGGCTCGGCTGCTTCTCCGGTCTGAGACCTGGGGAGCTCGCCGGCCTCGACGTGGAGCACATCGACTTCGACCGAGGCCTGGTCCGGGTGGAGCAGGTGAACACGCGGTACGGGATGCGGGACGGCGGCAAGACCGAGTCGGCGTCGCGGCTGGTCCCGTTCCCGCCGGAGGTCGGGGACCTGCTGTGGCGGTGGGCGGGGGATCGTGCGACCGGGCCGTTGTTCACCGCGCCGGAAGGTGGGCGCGTGGAGGACCGCAACTTCGCTCGCCGCGTGTGGGATCCGGCGCTGCGGGAGGCGGGCGTTGCGCCGGGGAAGCCGTACCTGATGCGACACACGTGTGCGTCGTGGCTGGTGCAGGCGGGCGTGCCAGACCGGGAGATCCAGAAGATCCTCGGCCACTCGTCGGCGCGGCTGATCAGCGTGTACGCGCACCTGTCGCCGGACGCGCACGAAAGCGTGCGGGCTGCGTGGGCGAGCGACCCCGGCGCCGCGACCCACGCCTTACACACGCCCGGAAAGCAAGAGAGCCCCAGCCCTGGTGGGCTGGGGCTCTGACCTGCGGCTTTGCTGGTGGGCGATACTGGGATCGAACCAGTGACCTCTTCCGTGTCAGGGAAGCGCGCTACCGCTGCGCCAATCGCCCGGCCCGGCCTCGCGACCGGTCCCTCCTCCGCGCTCGTGCTCCGCGTGAGGAGAACGAGGTGGAGACGGGATTTGAACCCGTGTAGACGGCTTTGCAGGCCGTTGCCTCGCCTCTCGGCCACTCCACCGCACGCGGGCGCCAGTCTCTCGACCAGCGCCCGAGGTTCCGAGCGGATGACGGGATTCGAACCCGCGACCCTCACCTTGGCAAGGTGATGCTCTACCACTGAGCCACATCCGCAGTGCGTGGAGAACTCTAACCGACCGTCCTGGGCCCTCCAAGCAGGGGGGTCCGGCCCCGCCGCACCCTGGGGTGCGACCGGGCCGTTCCCGCAGGTCAGCGGCCGGAGGGGTCCGCCCCGCCGTTGGACAGCAGCACGTGCAGCTCGTCGTCGAGGTCGAGCAGGTCGCTCTCCGTGCCCGACGGCACCAGGGCCTCGGTCTGGCGGAGGAAGCCCGCGACGACGGCGCGGGAGAGCTCGAACAGCGCCTCGCCCGAGGGTGCGCGCAGGTGCAGGAAGAGCACGTCGCTGGCCGCGTGGGCCGGCCAGACGCGCACGTCGCCCTCGCCGGAGGGCCGGTCGAGACCGGACTGGAGCAGTTCGCGGCTCACCAGCCACGCGATGCCCTCGTCGGTGTCGACGACCTGTCGGTCGTCACCGATCTCGCCGAACGCGATGCGCACGGCGAAAGGGTCAGTGGCGTCGTAGCAGAGCAAGGCCGGCACCTCGGTCCACGACTGCGGACCGATCAGCTGCAGCGTGATGGGCGAGGTGTGCCCTGGGTTCCAGCGGCTGGTCATGTCAGGTCAACGACGTTCCGACGCGGGGGTGACGCGCGGCGCCACTCCTGTCACAACTGTCCCACCGGCCCCGGATCTCGGTCATGGTCCTGTGTGTGTCCGCCGAGAAGGGTTCGGAAACAGGATTGGGACGGACGTGACGGATGGTGTCGAGAACCGGACTCCGGATCCGCGCCCGCCCGTAAGCTGCTGGCGGCCGTCGACGCGACGGAGCAGGCGTGATGGGGGAGGTGGCGAGCTGAGCGGACAGGAGACCGCGGCTCCGCCGGACCGGCACCCGGGGGCCGAGACGCGGGACGAGCGACGAGCCCGGTACGACGCGGACGACGTGAACAGCCTGCGGGAGCGGGTGGCCGACACCGCCTGGCGCAGACGGCTCGCCCGGCGCCGCAGCATCGACCACGCCTATCGGGTCGCCGTCGGGCTGGTCGGGTCCCTGATCGTGTGCGTCGGCCTGGTCACCATCCCGCTGCCCGGGCCGGGCTGGCTGACGGTGATCGCCGGCCTGTTCGTCCTGGCCAGCGAGTTCACCTGGGCCGAACGTCTCCTGGAGTTCACCAAGGCGCACGTGAAGCGCTGGACGGAGTGGGTCGCCGCCCAGCGCTTGTGGGTCCGGCTGGTGCTGGCCGCGGCCACCGCGGCGTTCGTCTACGGGGCGGTGGTCGTGACGCTGCACATCGTGGGCGTGCCCGACTGGGTGCCGGGGTGGCTTCCGCTCTGGCGCTGAGCGTCTGGCACAATTCGTGCAGCGGTCCTGCGGGACCGCGCCGGGCGATTGGCTCAGTGGTAGAGCGCTTCGTTCACACCGAAGAGGTCACTGGTTCGAACCCAGTATCGCCCACCGGCACAGAGGGCCAGGTGAACCCGGAGACCCGGGGAGCCTGGCCCTTCGTCGTCCCCAGGACCGGCGCGGACCAGCGGGGCCGGTCGGGCGCCCGCGCTCCCCTCCGGGGGGTCACGAGGGCAGGTACCGCACCAGGCGGACCATGCCGTCCTCCATGTGGTGGTGGTTGTGGCAGTGGAACAGCCAGTCGCCGGGGTTGGTGGCGAGGAAGTCGAAGGTGACCATGCCGTTCCGCGCCGGCACGGAGACCGTGTCCTTGACCGGCCCGCGGCCCGACGGCGTCAGCACCTGGAAGTGATGGCCGTGCAGGTGCATGGGATGCCACTTGGCGCTGGTGTTCCGCATGGTGACCCGTACCCACTCGCCCTCGGCGACCGGCAGCGGGTCGGCGTCGGGGAAACTCTGCCTGTCGATCTGCGTGCCCGAGAGGACCAGGTCGTACTGGCGGTCGGGCGTTCCCGAAGGCAGCGCCAGCGGCTCGACGGCGAGGAGTTCGTCGTAGGAGACCAGGCGCCCGTCCAGCTCCGCCGGGCGGTCGTGGGCGACGGGGGCAGCCGACGCCTGGCTGCCGGTGTACCGCAGCACCGCCCGACCCCAGCCACGGCGCCCCTCCGCCTGGACGCCCAGCTGCCACACGCCTCCGGGCTGTGCTGCCTCGACGAGCACGTCGTAGCGCTCGCCCATGCCCAGCCGCAGGGCGTCGACCGTCACCGGCTCCACCGGCATGCCGTCGGAGTGCGTGACCGTGAGCCGATGGCCGGCGATCGCGAAGCGGAAGCCGGTGTCCGCGGCGATGTTCATGACCCGCAGCCGCAGCCGGTCGCCGGGGCGCGCCTCGAACACCGCGGCGTCCTCCGGTGGGCGGCCGTTGACCAGCAGCAGGGGGTAGACCCGGCCGCCGAAGGAGACCAGGTCGGCCGGGTCGGGGTCCTCCTCGGCAGGGGCCGAGCCCTGGCCGGCATGGCCGGCGTGGTCGTCCACGCCGTCCCGCCAGTCGTCCAGCATCAGCGTGTACTCGCGGTCGTAGGCGAGCTCCTCGGTCCGCGGCTCGACGATCAGTGGCCCGTACAGCCCGCGGTCGAGCTGCATGCCGACGTGCGCGTGGTACATGAAGGAGCCGGCGATCGCGGTCTCGAACTCGTAGGTGAACCCCTCACCCGACGCCACCGGCTCCTGGGTGATCCCGGGGACGCCGTCCATCCCGTTCGGCGGTGCCAGCCCGTGCCAGTGGACGGTCGTGTCCTCCGGGAGCTCGTTCTCCAGCTGGACGCGCATGACGTCCCCGGCGCGCAGCCGGATCTCGGGGCCGGGCACCGTGCCGTACCCCCAGGTCGGCACCGAGCGGCCGGCCAGGTCCAGCCGCATCGGTGCGGCCGTGAGCCGCAGGCCCCCCGCTGTCGGGGGACCTGCGGCCGGCGACTGCTTCGCGGAACAACCCGTGAGCAGCGACAACCCGGCGACGGCGGTCAGCCCGAGGAACTGGCGTCGTGTCGCCGGCATCCGAGAACAGCCGTCACTCGGCGGTGAACTCGGCGAACATCCCGAGGGTGAAGTGCGGGGGGCCGCCTCCCTCGGTGTCGTGCGTCGTCCCCTCGGGGACGAAGCAGGCTGCGGCGTAGCGGCCCGGCTCCAATCGGAGGAACGTGGTGTCGCTCTCGCCCGGGTTGGCGAAGGCCACGCCGGTGAAGGTGATCATCGACATGACCTGGTCCTCCGGCATCGCGAGCAACTCCTCGACCGACGCGGTGACGTCGTCGTTGATACGGACGATGCCGATCTCGTGCACCTCCTCGCCCTGGTTGTCGAAGGTCACCGCGACGGTGCCAGCAGGCACCGTGTCGGGGATGCCCTCGTACTCGTAGTCGACGCCGGTCGCCTCGATCTGCTCGAAGCCGCAGTTGTCGAGCATGTACTCGTCGATGGCGGCGTCGGCAGAGACGAACTCCTCGCTCTCGAAGACGCTGTCGTCGCCGGTCTCCAGTGCCTGCCGCACCTGGCCCGAGAGCGACTCGACGTCGCTGCTGATCTCTTCGGGGGCGACGGACTCCAGTTCCTCGAGCGTGGGCTCCAGGTCCTGGCTGAACTCGGCCAGCGCGGCCTCGATCTCCTCGGGCGTCGCTGCCTCGAAGTCGACCGGCGGGCCCTGGCCGATGGTCGTCTCGGCCTCGACGGCCGCCGCACAGAAGGCGTCGGCGTCGCCACCCTCGGCCTCGGTGGTCTCGGCGGCGCTGGTCTCCGTGGCCTCCGTGTCGCTGCCGCTGTCGTCGTCCGAACCGCAGGCCGCCAGCGAGACCGCCAGCAGGAGGGCGGCACCCCCCGTGGACCAGCGGCCGAGCCGCGTCGTACTCCTCATGTCTGTTCCTCGCCCTCCGCCGGGTGCGGACAGCGGGTGCCGGCCGCCATGGGCCGAGAGGGTGACGGCAGCAGCACGGCGGGGGGAGACGTCCAAACACGGAACTGGCTCGAATCTGATCAGGGCAGCGAGTCGCTACCTGAAGTCAAGGCGCGACCACGTGAAGTCGTGGCGGGAACTCTGTCGGCCGGGCACGGTCCGGGAGGACCGGGGACCATGGCAGGTGATGACGCCGCAACCCGACCGCGCCGCGCGGCTGCGCGCCGTCGTCGACCGGGACGGGAACACCTGCGTCTGGTGCGGCCGGGCCTTCGGTCCGCTGCTCCTCCCCACCACCGAGCACGTCGTCCCGCGGCTGAAGGGCGGGCCGTCCTGGCTGGAGAACGAGGTCGCCGCCTGCCGCCGCTGCAACTCCGAGCGCGGTCATCGCAGCCCCGTCGACTGGCTCGAGGAGTGCCGGAGACGGGGGTGGCAGCCGGACGGAGCGCGGCTCGGTCGGGCGCTGGTCGCCCTGGACGAGGCGATGGCGGTCCGGGGCGGGCAGCGCCGCGCCCGCCCGTACCTGGACGGTCAGCTCCGCCGGCTGCAGCGCCGCAGCGCTGCGTAGCGTCCCCGTCATGACGGGGCAGCGGCCGGTGGGCCGGGTCGAGCAGATCCGCATCTACCCGGTGCGGTCGCTGGCCGGTGTCGCCGTGCCTGCCGCCGAGATCGGATCCGCGGGCCTCGTCGGGGACCGTGCCTGGACCGTCGTCGACGGGTCCGGCACACCGGTCCGGGCGAAGGACGTCCCGCAGCTCGCGACGGTCGCAGGCGAGGGAGCCCCCGACGACGTCGCCGCGGAACTGAGCTGCCTGCTCGGGAAGGCGGTGCGTCTGGAAGCAGGGAAGGACCGGCCCGGTGCCGCGCCGGTCCACCTCGTGTCCCGCCGGGCGATCGACCGCGCCGCCTTCGGCGACGTGCCGGAGGGGTGCACGGCGGACGATCCGCGCGCCAACCTGCTCCTCTCCCTCGACGGGGACGAGGACGAGCGCAGCTGGGTGGGCCGCACCCTGCACGTGGGCGGCGCGCTGCTGGAGGTGACCCGCACGCCGACGCACTGCCTCGGGGTCTACGCAGAGGTGCGGCGCGCGGGCACGGTCACGGCCGGGGACGCCGTCCTGCTCTAGGTGTACTGACCTACAGCGTTGTTGACGCGGCTGATGGGTGAGCGTCCGCCGATGCCCAGGTGTGGCCGGTTCAGGTTGTAGTGGTTGAGCCAGGTGGGCAAGAGGGCGGCTCGGTCGTCGTTGCTGGCGAAGACGCGCGAGTAGGCCCACTCGGCACCGAGGGTGCGGTTGAACCGTTCGACCTTTCCATTGGTCCACGGGCAGTGCGGGCGGATGAACTTGCGGGTCGCGCCGATCGCTTCGGCGGCGGCGGCGAAGTCCCGGGAGATCCGGTAGTTCTTCGCGTTGTCGGTGATGACCCGCTCGATGCTGATGCCGTGGCCGGCGTAGAAGGCTGCGGCGCGGGTGAGGAATCCGGCGCAGGTAGCGCCCTTCTCGTCACCGAGGATCTCGGCGTAGGCCAACCGGGAGTGGTCGTCGACCGCTGCGTGGACGTAGTCATAACCCAGCCTGCGGCGTGCGGCGGGACGGGTTCCGCGGCCGTGGGCGCGCCATCCACCGCCGTCAGGGATGCGGCCGAGCTTCTTCACATCGACGTGAATCAGCGAACCCGGCCGGTCGTGTTCGTAGCGGTGAGCGCTGCGCCGTGAGGCCCGGATGACCTGCCCGGTCACCGGGTCGCAGGCGGCCAGCAGCGGGGTGCTGTGTCGGCGCAGCACCCGCCCCACGGTCGAGGCCGGCACCGACAGGTGGGCGCCGATCGCGACCGGTCCGCGGCGAGACAGGTGCCGAGAGATCCTGATCTGAGTCTCCAAGCACGCCGGGGTGCGCCGAGGGTGGCTGTGGGCACGGCTGGACCGGTCGACCAGGCCGGCCTTGCCATCGGCCTTCCACCGGTTCCACCACTTGTAGGCGCACGCCCGGGAGACGCCCATCTCCGCTGCTACGTGCGCCGGCGGGCGACCGGTGGCGATCCGCTGAACCAGGATCAACCGCCCGGCAGGAGTCAGGCGGGCATTAGCGTGAGACACGAGCGACCTCCGTGGCCGAGTGGGTAGCCGTCAGACAGCTCCACACCCGACCCGGAGGTCGCTCCTACGTCAACAACGGTCGGGGTCAGTACATCTAGGTTCGCGCCGTGCGCAGGGCGGCGGCGGTCCTCGGAGTGCTCCTCCTCGCCGCCTGTGGCGGGCCGGGGGAGGGCACACCGGAGAACCCGGAGCGGGTGCCCGATCCTCGGGTGACGGTCACCGCCCCGGCCGCCCCCGAGAGCTTCACGCTGGTGGCCACCGGCGACGTGCTGGTCCACCAGGGGCGCGCCCTCACCGAGGGTGCCCGCCGGCCGGACGGCAGCTACGACTTCTCCGGGGTGTTCGCGCCGGTCGCGGGGCTGATCGGCGACGCCGATCTGGCCATCTGCCACCTGGAGACGCCGATCGCCGAGGCGGGCGGGCCCTACCGCGGCTATCCGAGCTTCGCGGTCCAGCCGGAGATCGTCGACGCGCTCGCCGGTGCCGGCTACGACCTGTGCTCGACCGCCTCCAACCACTCGCTCGACGACGGCTTCGACGGGCTGGTGCGGACGATCGAGGCCCTGCGTGCGGCCGGGATCGTGCCCAGCGGCACCTACCGCAGCGAACCGGAGAGCGTGGCCGCGACGCTGATCGACGTCGGCGGTGTGACGGTCGGGCACGTCGCGGCGACCTTCAGCCTCAACGGAGTGCCCCTGCCGGCCGGCCGCGAGTGGTCGGTGGACGTCGCCGACGTGCCCGACGTCGGCGGGATGCTCGCGGCCGCCGCCCGTGCCCGGGCCGCGGGCGCCCAGGCCGTGGTGGCCAGCCTGCACTGCTGCGCGGAGTACGACGACGATCCGACGGGCGCGCAGGTGACCGCCGTCCGCACGCTGCTGGCCTCCCCGGACGTCGACCTGGTGCTCGGTCACCACGCGCACGTCGTCCAGCCGATCGAGTCGATCGACGGCGAGTGGGCCGCCTACGGGCTCGGCAACCACCTCGCCGAGCACGCCACGCGCGGTTATCCGACCGAGGACTCCGTGGCGGCCCGCTTCACCTTCACCCGGGGTGCCGACGGCCGCTTCACCGTGACCGCAGCCGAGGCCGTGCCGTTGCGCATCGAGGTGGGCGCCGGGTCCGTCCGGATCGTCCCGGCCGACCCGGAGAGCTTCGCGCGCATCGCCGAGGTCCTCGGCCGGCGGGGCGCGGTGCAGGCCGGTCTGGATATCCGGCCGGGGTGACCGGCCCCTCGCACTAGGCTCAGGACGCCTTTCCCCGCATCGTCGTCCCACCCCGCCACCCTTGGAGCGCTCTCGTGTCGACCCCGCCCGAGCCTGCCACCCCACCCGGGTCACCTGCATCCGTCCGGGTGCCGGGCGGGACGACGGCGACCCAGGCGCTCAAGGACGCGGGCGTGCCGCTCAAGGGCCCCGACGGCGCCGTGGTGGTCCGCGACGTGGCGACCGGTGAGCTCAAGGACCTGGGCTGGAGCCCGGAGACCGACGCGGAGGTCGAGCCGGTTCCCGCGGCCAGCCCCGACGGCCGGGCGGTCATCCGGCACTCGGCCGCCCACGTGCTGGCCCAGGCGGTGCAGGAGCTGTTCCCCGGCACCCGTCTGGGCATCGGTCCGCCGGTGGAGAACGGTTTCTACTACGACTTCGAGCCCGAGCGGCCCTTCACCCCGGAGGACCTGGCGGCCCTCGAGAAGAAGATGACCGAGATCGTCCGGGCCGGGCAGCACTTCTCGCGGCGGGAGATCTCGGACGCCGACGCCCGGTCCGAACTCGCGCACGAGCCGTACAAGCTCGAGCTGATCGGCCTCAAGGGCGGTGCGGACGACACCGAGGGTGCCTCGGTCGAGGTCGGCGGCGCGCAGCTGACCATGTACGACAACCTCGACCCGCGCAGCGGCGACCGGGTCTGGACCGACCTGTGCCGCGGCCCGCACCTGCCGCGCACCAGCACCATCTCGGCCTTCAGCCTGACCCGCGTGGCCGCGGCGTACTGGCGCGGCAGCGAGAAGAACCCCCAGCTGCAGCGCATCTACGGCACCGCGTGGGAGAGCAAGGACGCGCACAAGGCGTACCTGGAGCAGATGGCCGAGGCCGAGCGGCGCGACCACCGGCGGCTGGGCGTCGACCTGGACCTCTTCAGCTTCCCCGACCAGGTCGGGTCCGGGCTCGCGGTGTTCCACCCGAAGGGCGGGATCATCCGCCGCGAGCTGGAGAAGTACAGCCAGCAGCGCCACGAGGAGGCCGGCTACTCCTTCGTCAACACCCCGCACATCACCAAGGGCCATCTGTTCGAGACCTCGGGTCACCTGGACTGGTACGCCGAGGGGATGTACCCGGCGATGCATCTCGACGAGGAGCGCGACAGCGACGGCACCCTCCGGCGGCAGGGGCAGGACTACTACCTCAAGCCGATGAACTGCCCGATGCACAACCTGGTCTTCGACTCCCGGGGCCGGTCCTACCGCGAACTGCCGCTGCGGCTGTTCGAGTTCGGCACCGTCTACCGCTACGAGAAGTCCGGCGTCGTGCACGGGCTCACCCGGGCCCGCGGGTTCACCCAGGACGACGCGCACATCTACTGCACCCCCGAGCAGATGGCGGGGGAGCTGCGCGGGCTGCTCGACTTCGTGCTCGGGCTGCTGGCCGACTACGGCCTGACCGACTTCTACCTGGAGCTGTCCACCCGGAACCCGGAGAAGTCGGTCGGCACCGACGAGGGCTGGGAGCGGGCCACCGAGGCGCTCCGGCAGGCCGCGCTCGACTCGGGTCTGGAGCTGTTCCCCGACCCGGGCGGCGCCGCGTTCTACGGACCGAAGATCTCCGTCCAGGCCAAGGACGCGATCGGGCGCACCTGGCAGATGTCGACGATCCAGGTGGACTTCAACCTGCCCGAGCGTTTCGGCCTGGAGTACACCGCGGCCGACGGGTCCCGGCAGCGGCCGGTGATGCTGCACCGGGCGCTGTTCGGTTCCATCGAACGCTTCTTCGGCGTCCTCACCGAGCACTACGCCGGCGCCTTCCCGGCCTGGCTGTCGCCGGTGCAGGTGGTGGGGATCCCGGTGACCGACGAGCAGGTGCCCTACCTCGACGACGTCGCGCTGAAGCTGAAGGCCCGTGGCATCCGCGTCGAGATCGACGACTCCGACGACCGGATGCAGAAGAAGATCCGCACCGCGAGCAAGCAGAAGGTGCCGTTCGTCCTCATCGCCGGCGCCACCGACGCCGAGGCCGGCGCGGTGTCCTTCCGCTACCGGGACGGCTCCCAGCGCAACGGCGTCCCGGTGGACGACGCCGTGGACCAGGTCGCGGCCTGGGTGGCCGGGCGGCACAACGCCGACCCGACGGCCGAGTCGCCGCAGGTGGCCGGATGAGCGACGAGGTCGGGCAGGCGTTCGAGCACCTGTGGACGCCCTACCGGATGGCCTACATCCGCGGCGAGGGGAAGCCGACGGGCACGCACGACTGCCCGTTCTGCGTGATCCCCACGATGGACGACGAGGACGGGCTGGTGGTGGCCCGGGGGACGACGGTGTTCGCCGTCCTCAACCTCTACCCGTACAACGCCGGGCACCTGATGGTGGTCCCGTACCGGCACGTCCCCGACTACACCGATCTCAGCGCGGACGAGGTCGCCGAACTCGGTCTGTTCACCCAGACGGCGATGCGGGTGGTGCGCGAGGTCGCCGGTGCCCACGGCTTCAACATCGGGATGAACCAGGGCGCGGTCGCCGGAGCCGGCATCGCCGACCACCTGCACCAGCACGCCGTGCCCCGGTGGGGCGGGGACACCAACTTCATGCCGGTCGTCGGGCTCACCCGGGTCCTGCCGCAGGTGCTGCGCGAGACCCGGGCGCTGCTCGCCGAGGCCTGGGAGCAGCACCTGGCCGAGCGGCCGGGGAGGGAGGGCTGATGCTCGGCGTCAACGCCCGGCCGGTGGTCGCCAAGGTCGTCGCCCCGGTCGTCCCCGCGCTCCTGCGCGCCGGGGTCACCCCCGACATGGTGACGGTCACGGGCACCCTCGGCGCGGTCGTCTCCGCCGTGTTCCTGATCGGCAACGGCGAGCTGTTCTGGGGCGCCTTCGCCGTCTGGATGTTCGTGATGCTGGACATGCTCGACGGTGCGCTGGCCCGCGCCCGGGGCGGCGGCTCGGTGTTCGGCGCGGTCCTGGACTCGGTGGGCGACCGCGCCGCCGACGCCGCGATCTTCGCCGCGCTGGCCTGGTGGTTCTCCGGCGAGGGGGACAACCGGCTGTTCGTGCTGCTGTCGCTGATCTGCCTCGTGCTCGGCGTGCTCACCAGCTACATCAAGGCGCGGGCCGAGGGGGTCGGCCTGTCCTGCGACGTCGGCATCGTCGAGCGCACCGAGCGGCTGATCATCGTCCTCGTGGGCACCGGCTTCACCGGCCTGGGCATCCCGTACTCGCTGCACGTGGCGCTGGTCCTCCTGGTCGCCGGCAGCGCGATCACGGTGGTCCAGCGGATGGTCGCCGTCCGCAAGGGGGCGGCCGGGGCCGCCCTGCCGGCGTCCCCGCCGAGGCCGTGACCGAGCCCCCGGGGCTGCGCAGCCGGCTCACCGGCCGGCTGACCGACGTCGGGTACGCGGCCGGCTGGCGGGCGGTCCGCATGCTGCCCGAGCCGGCGGCACGGGCCGGCTTCGACCGCGCCGGCCGCTGGGCCGCCGGCCGCGACGGCGGGGGCGTGCGCCAGCTGCGGGCGAACCTGCGGGTGGCCACCGGCGGGACGCTGTCCGGGACCGAGCTGGACGAGCTGACCGACCGCGCCATGAGCTCCTACGCGCGGTACTGGCAGGAGGCGTTCCGCCTGCCGACCCTCACGGCCGACCGCATCCGGCGGGACACCGTGCTCCCCGGGCTCGAGCACATCGCCCGGGCCCGCGAGGAGGGGCGCGGCGTCGTCGTCGCCCTGCCGCACAGCGGCAACTGGGACGCCGCCGGCGCCTGGTTCGTCGACTGGCTCGGCGGCCCGTTCATGACCATCGCCGAGCGGCTGAAGCCGGAGTCCCTCTACCGCCGCTTCCTGGAGTACCGGGAGACCCTCGGCTTCCGGGTCGTCCCGCTGACCGGTGGCGAGCGGCCGAGCTCCGAGGTGCTGCGCGACTGGCTCGCGGACGGCGGGGTGGCCTGCCTGCTCGTCGACCGGAACTTCGGCGCCGGCGGGGTGCCGGTGGACTTCTTCGGCCGGCCCACCACCATGCCGTCGGGCGCAGCGCTCCTCGCCGAGCGGACCGGCGCTGCCCTGGTCCCGGCCGTCTGCCAGTTCGCCGAGTCCGGCTGGCGGGTCACCATCCACCCCGAGGTGCCGGTGCGGGGGGAGGGCCGCCTCAAGGACCGGGTGTCCGCCGCCATGCAGGGGGTGGCCGACGCGTTCTCCGAGACGATCGCCACCCAGCCCGAGGACTGGCACATGCTCGGCCGCATCTGGCCCGACGTGCCTCCGGATCCGCCCCGGCGGCCGGCCGACCGGGCATCGGCGGAGGTCTCCTGATGCGCATCGGCCTGGTCTGCCCGTACAAGTGGGACGTGCCCGGTGGGGTGCAGTACCACGTGCGCGACCTGGCCGAGACGCTGCGCGGCATGGGCCACCACGTCGAGGTGCTCACCCCCGCGGAGCGGGAGGAGTCGCTGCCGGCGGAGCACGCGACCTTCGCCGGCCGCACGGTGCCGGTGCCCTACAACGGCTCGATGGCCAGCATGCAGTTCGGCCCCGTGTCGGCGGCCCGGGTGCGCCGCTGGCTGCGGGAGGGCCGGTTCGACGTCGTCCACGTGCACGAGCCGGCGTCGCCGTCGGTCTCCCTGCTCGCCTGCATGATCGCCACCGGGCCGATCGTCGCCACCTTCCACGCGGCGAGCACCCGCTCGAAGTGGCTGGCGGCGGCCGGCCCCATGGCCCGCCCCTGGCTGGAGAAGATCGCCGGCCGGATCGCGGTGTCGGACTTCGCCCGCCGTCTCCAGGTGGAGCACCTCGGCGGGGACGCGGTGATCATCCCCAACGGCGTGCACGTCGACTTCTTCGCCGAGGGGCCCCGGCTGCCGGGGTGGGACGACGACGCGCAGGGCCCCACGATCGGTTTCCTGGGCCGGTACGACGAGCCCCGCAAGGGCCTGCCGGTCCTGCTGGAGGCGATGCGCACGGTCGTCGCCCGGCACCCCGGAGCGCGGCTGCTCGTCGCCGGGCGCGGGAACCCGGCGGAGGTCCGGGACCTCATCGGCCCGGACCTGGCCCCCCACGTCGTCCTGCTCGGCGAGGTGTCCGAGGAGGACAAGGCCGCCTTCCTGCGCACCGTCGACGTGTACTGCGCGCCGAACCTGCTCGGCGAGTCCTTCGGGGTGGTCCTCATCGAGGCCATGGCCGCCGGTGCGCCCGTCGTCGCCAGCGACCTGGACGCCTTCGCCCGCGTGCTCGAGGGTGGGGAGGCGGGCGTGCTGGTGCCCCGGGGCAGCGCGGCCGCGCTCGGGACGGCGCTGTGCGACCTGCTCGCCGACCCGGAGCGCCGGGCGCAGCTGGTGGCCCGCGGCGCCGACGCCGCCCGCACCTACGACTGGCCGGTCCTCGCGCGGCGCATCCTCGCCGTCTACGAGACCGTCCTGCCCGCCGGTGGCGGAGGCGTCAGGGCGCAGGACGACGTCGACGTCCCGGGCGTGCCACCGACGGACGCGCGGCCGAGGAACTCCCGGAGACGGCGGGTTCCCCGCTAGCGTGACGCCTCGTGAGCGCCGAGGAATGGATCTGGATCGCCCTCGTGGTCGTCCTCGTCCTCCTGGCGTGGACGACCTGGACGCTGGTGCGCCTGCGCCGGCTCGAGGGCCGGGTCGCGCAGGCGCGCACGACGCTGGAGTCCCAGCTGCAGCGCCGCGCCGGGCTGGCCGAGGAGCTGGCCGGCCGCTATCCCGACGCGCTGGGGGAGGACCGGGCCCGACGGCTGGCCCGGGTGGCCGCCGAGGCGCGGTCGACCGAGCTGGGTGACCGGGAGGCGGCCGAGAACGCCCTGGGCCGTGAGCTGCGCGAGCTGCCGGCGGACCTGCCGGGCGTACCCCGCGCCGTGCAGACCGACCTGGCCGGCACCAGCACCCGGGTGGCGCTGGCCCGGCGCTTCTACAACGACGCCGTCCGCGACACGCAGGCGCTGCGGTACCGGAGGTTCCCCCGGCTCCTGCGGCTGCACGCCGGCCGGCCCCTGCCGCGGTTCTTCGACATCGACGACCGGATGGAGTCCGTGGTCGGCGCCGGTCACCGCGGCGCCCGGCGCCCGTAGGATCGAGGCTCCGCCCGTCCATCGAGCCAGAGGCCGCATCCCGTGTCAGCGCAGAACCCCTCCACCGGAACCGACCGCGTCAAGCGCGGGATGGCCGAGCAGCTGAAGGGCGGCGTCATCATGGACGTCGTCACCCCCGAGCAGGCGAAGATCGCCGAGGACGCGGGCGCGGTGGCCGTCATGGCGCTCGAGCGGGTGCCCGCCGACATCCGCGCCGAGGGCGGCATCTCCCGGATGAGCGACCCCGACATGATCGAGGGGATCATCGGCGCGGTCTCGATCCCGGTGATGGCCAAGGCCCGCATCGGCCACTTCGTCGAGGCGCAGGTGCTCCAGGCCCTCGGGGTCGACTACATCGACGAGTCCGAGGTCCTCACCCCGGCCGACGAGGCGCACCACATCGCCAAGAGCGCGTTCACCGTGCCCTTCGTCTGCGGCGCGACCGACCTGGGCGAGGCGCTGCGGAGGATCTCCGAGGGCGCGGCCATGATCCGCTCCAAGGGCGAGGCCGGCACCGGTAACGTCGTCGAGGCCACCCGGCACATGCGCTCCATCCGGGCCGGCATCAAGGCGCTCGGCACGCTCGACGAGACCGAGCTGTTCGTGGCCGCCAAGGAGCTGCGGGCGCCGTACGACCTCGTGGCCGAGGTGGCGCGCCTGGGCAAGCTCCCCGTGGTGCTCTTCACCGCCGGCGGCATCGCCACGCCCGCGGATGCGGCGATGATGATGCAGCTCGGCGCGGAAGGCGTGTTCGTGGGCTCGGGCATCTTCAAGTCCGGAGACCCGGCGCAGCGCGCCGCGGCGATCGTGCAGGCGACGACCTTCCACGACGACCCCGACGTGATCGCCAAGGTCTCCCGCGGCCTCGGCGAGGCGATGGTCGGCCTCAACGTCAGCACGCTGCCCGCCGACCAGCGCTTCGCGACGCGCGGCTGGTGAGCCGCCCCCGCATCGGGGTGCTGGCCCTGCAGGGCGACGTCCGGGAGCACCTGGCGGCCCTGCAGCAGCAGGGCGCGGAGGCGGTCCCGGTACGGCGTCCGGAGGAGCTGGCCGCTGTCGACGGGCTGGTGATCCCGGGTGGGGAGTCGACGACGATCGTCAAGCTGGCCGCGCGCTTCGGGCTGCTCGAGCCACTGCGCGCCGCGGTGCGTTCCGGACTCCCGGCCTACGGGTCGTGCGCCGGGATGATCCTGCTCGCCGACCGCATCCTCGACGCCCCGCCGGACCAGGAGACCGTCGGCGGTCTCGACGTGACGGTCCGCCGCAACGCCTTCGGCCGGCAGGTCGACTCCTTCGAGTCCGAGATCGCCGTGGACGGCCTGGACGGCGCACCGCTGCACGCCGTCTTCATCCGGGCACCGTGGGTGGAGGAGGCGGGGGAGGGGGTCGCGGTCCTCGGCCGGGTCGTCGGGGGAGAGGCCGCCGGTAGGATCGTCGCGGTCCGCCAGGGGAACCTGGTGGCCACGAGCTTCCACCCGGAACTGACCGGGGACCGCCGGGTGCACGCGCTGTTCGTCGACATCGTCCGCCGTCACCTGACCGAGCAGGCCGGCAGCGCTCGCCACGAGGCCGCCGGGAACGAGGAGGGAACCGATCCGTGAGCGGCCATTCCAAGTGGGCGACGACGAAGCACAAGAAGGCCGGGATCGACGCCAAGCGGGGCAAGCTCTTCGCGAAGCTGATCAAGAACATCGAGGTGGCCGCCCGCACCGGCGGCGGTGACCCGGCCGGGAACCCCACCCTGTTCGACGCCATCCAGAAGGCGAAGAAGAGCTCGGTCCCCAACGACAACATCGACCGGGCGGTCAAGCGCGGCTCGGGCGCCGAGGCCGGCGGGGTCGACTACCAGGGCATCACCTACGAGGGCTATGCCGCCGGTGGAGTCGCCGTCCTCATCGAGTGCCTGACCGACAACAAGAACCGCTCCGCCATGGAGGTCCGCACCGCCATGACCCGCAACGGCGGCTCGATGGCCGACCCGGGCTCGGTGTCGTACCTCTTCTCCCGCAAGGGCGTCATCGTGGTGCCCGCCGCCGACGGGGTCGACGAGGACGCCGTGCTCATGGCGGTCCTGGAGGCCGGCGCCGAGGAGGTGCGCGACCTGGGCGAGAGCTTCGAGGTGATCTGCGAGCCCGGTGACCTGGTGGCGGTCCGGACGGCGCTGCAGGACGCCGGGATCGACTACGACTCGGCCGACATGGGATTCCTGCCCAGCGTGCAGGTCGAGTTGGACGAGGACGGCGCCGGCAAGGTCTTCCGCCTCATCGACGCGCTCGAGGACCTCGACGACGTGCAGAACGTCTACGCGAACTACGACGTCCCGGACGACGTCATGGAGAAGGTCGCCGCCGGGGCGTAGGACGAGGGCTGGCTCGCCCCGCGCGGCCGCGTGTCGTGGCCGGGTCGGCAGGTCCGCGCCGGATAGTTTGCTCGAACAGGTGTTCGTGCGAAGCTAGGAGCGTGGCCATGCGGGTGCTCGGCATCGACCCGGGCCTCACCCGGTGCGGGTGGGGCGTGGTCGACGGGCGCCCCGGCGCGCGGCCGACGGCGATCGGGGTGGGCGTGGTCCGCACGCTCGCCGAGCTGGACCTGGAGCTGCGCCTGCTGGAGCTGCACACCGCCGTGACCGGCCTGCTGCGCGAGCACCGGCCCGACGTGGTGGCGATCGAGCGGGTGTTCACCCAGAACAACAAGGGCACCGCGACGGGGACGGCGCAGGCGGCCGGAGTCGCGGCCCTCGCCGCCGCCCAGGCCGACCGTCCCGTCGCCTGGCACACGCCCAGCGAGGTCAAGGCGGCGATCTCCGGCAACGGCCGCGCGGACAAGGAGCAGGTCACCGCCATGGTCACCCGCGTGCTGGGCCTCGCCGAGGCGCCGAAGCCGGCCGACGCCGCCGACGCCCTGGCGCTGGCGGTCTGCCACGCCTGGCGCGGGCCGGCCCAGCAGCGGCTGCGCTCGGCGGCGCTCGCCGGTGGTCTCGGCGCCCCGGTCGTCCAGCGAACCCTGTCCCGCTGGCAGGGGGTGGCGGCCCGATGATCGCCTCGGTCAACGGCCGGGTGGCCGCGGTCTCGCCCGACGGCGCCGTCGTCGAGGTCGGTGGGGTCGGCCTGGCGGTGCAGTGCACCCCGGGCACCATCGCGCGGCTGCAGGTCGGGCAGAGCGCCCGGCTGGCGACGAGCCTCGTCGTCCGCGAGGACTCGCTCACGCTGTACGGCTTCGCCGACGACGACGAGCGCCAGCTGTTCGAGCTGCTGCAGACGGCCAACGGCGTCGGGCCCCGGCTCGCGCAGGCGGTGCTGGCCATCCATCCGCCGCGCGAGGTGCGGCGGGCGGTCTCGATGGCGGACGTCAAGGCGCTCATGCAGGTGCCCGGCATCGGCAAGAAGGGCGCGGAGCGGCTGATCCTGGAGCTGCGCGACCGGCTCGGCTCGACCACCACGGACACCTCGCTCGACGGTCCCGCGGCCGGGGGTCTGGCCGCGGTCACCCCGGTCGCCCCGTGGCGCGACCAGCTCACGGCGGCCCTGGTCGGGCTCGGCTGGTCGACCAGGGAGGCCGACACGGCCCTGGCGCAGCTGGCGCCGGTGGCCGACGCCCAGATCGTCGAGACCGGCTCGGTCGAGGTCGCCGTCCTGCTCCGCCAGGCCCTGCAGCTGCTGGGTAGGGCATGAGCGCGCCGTTCGATCGGTCGCTGACCGGTGAGGTGAGCGGCGACCTGGGCCAGGAGTGGGCGGTGTCGCCCCAGGCCGGTGACGAGGAGCGGGTGGTCGAGTCGGCGCTCCGGCCGCACTCCCTGCACGACTTCATCGGCCAGCCCAAGGTGGCCCGCCAGCTGGCGCTCGTGCTCGAGGGGGCGAAGCGGCGCGGTCGCCCACCGGACCACGTCCTGCTGTCCGGGCCCCCCGGTCTCGGGAAGACCAGCCTCGCCCTCATCATCGGCTCGGAGCTGGGGACCGCGGTCAAGATCACCAGCGGTCCGGCGATCGAGCGCTCCGGCGACCTCGCGGCGATGCTGTCCAACCTCTCGCCCGGTGACGTGCTGTTCATCGACGAGATCCACCGCATCGCCCGTCCGGCCGAAGAGCTGCTCTACATGGCCATGGAGGACTTCCGGGTCGACGTCGTCGTCGGCAAGGGCCCCGGCGCCACCGCGATCCCGCTGGACATCAACCCGTTCACGCTGGTGGGCGCCACCACGCGCGCCGGGCTGCTCACCGGCCCGCTGCGCGACCGGTTCGGGTTCGTCGGGCAGATGGAGTTCTACGAGCCGGCCGAGCTGCAGCTGGTGCTGGCCCGCAGCGCCGACCTGCTGGGCGTCGAGCTGACCGACGAGGGGTCGGCCGAGATCGCGGGCCGGTCGCGGGGAACGCCGCGGATCGCCAACCGGCTGCTGCGCCGGGTCCGCGACTACGCCGAGGTCGAGGCCGACGGCCGGGTCACCCGCGCGGTCGCCGAGGCGGCCCTGGCGCTCTACGACGTCGACCATCTCGGTCTGGACCGGCTCGACCGCGCCGTCCTGGAGGCCCTGGTGGCCAAGTTCGGCGGCGGGCCCGTCGGCGTCGCCACGCTGGCCGTCGCCGTGGGGGAGGAGCCGCACACCGTCGAGGAGGTGTGCGAGCCCTTCCTCGTGCGGGCCGGCCTCCTGGCCCGTACGCCCCGCGGCCGGGTCGCCACGGAGGCGGCGTGGCGGCACCTGGGGCACGCGGTGCCCCGCGGCGGGATTCCCCTCGGTCGGGTCACAGCGGACCCACCGGGCACGGGCTCGTCGTCAGAGCCACTGTTCGACGCCTAGACTCCGTCGCTGGCGCGCAACTCGAGAGGCCGCGGCCGTGCGCGTCCCGCCGGGTCGCCGCGCGCCGTGCACGAGATGCGCGCACGCGACCGACGTACCCGAGCGGTTCTCCAGACCGCACCGACCGCGGAGCAGCACGCGCGGCAGAGAGGCACACCCGTGGATCCCTTCCTCTTGATCATGCTGGCACTGCTGGCCGTCGTGCTGTTCGTGCTCCCGGCACGGCAGCGCAAGGCGATGCAGGCCCGGGCGCAGGCCCTCCAGGAGGCCCTGGAGATCGGCTCGCCGGTCATGACCACCAGCGGCATGCACGGCACGGTGGCAGCGCTCGGCGAGACGACCCTCGACCTGGAGATCGCTCCGGGCGTCGTCGTCACGTTCGCCCGGCAGGCGATCCTCGAGATCCGCAAGCCGGCCGGAGCCGTCGAGACCCCGGGGGACGAGCCCCCTGGCGCGGGCGGGTCCCGCCCGGCCGACGACGCTCTCTGAGCCGGGGCACAACACCGTGGCCCACCGCTCGCTACCGGCCGGCCGGTACTTCGGCGCGTTCATCCTGATCGTGGCCGTCCTGTACGGCCTCATCTACTTCACCGGCACCCAACGGACGCCGCAGCTCGGGCTGGACCTGCGCGGCGGGACCACGGTCACCCTCACCGCCCGCACGCCCGACGGCGGAGCGCCGGCCGGCGAGGACCTGGAGCTGGCCCGCCGGATCATCGAGCAGCGGGTCAACGGCCTCGGCGTCGCCGAGGCCGAGGTGGTCACGGAGGGCGACTCGAACATCGTCATCTCCGTCCCCGGTGACGACGGCGATCAGGCGCGCCAGCTCGGCGAGACCGCCCAGCTGCGCTTCCGGCCGGTGCTGAACGTCGCGGACGCGGCCCAGGGGCCGGCCGAGGAGGCCGAGCCGACCGAGGGCGCCGAGCCGACGGACGGCGCCGAGCCGACCGAGGGCGCCGAGCCGACCGACACCGCCCAGCCGGAGGGCGACGAGGCGGAGGGCGACGAGGCGGAGGAGACACCGGCCCGCGACCCGAACTCCCCGCCGATCTCGCAGGAGGAGGCGCAGGCCGCCTTCGATGCGCTGACCTGCGGCACGGGCCCGACGAGTGACGCCGGCCGTCCCGACGACCACGTCGCCGCCTGCGGCGTGGACGGCACGCTCAAGTACCTGCTCGGACCCACGGTGGTCGAGGGCACGTCGGTCACCGACGCCTCGGCAGGCACGCGGGCCGGAACCGGCGAGTGGGTCGTCAACCTCGAGTTCGACAACGCCGGCTCCTCGGCCTGGGGCGAGTACACCGCGGCGAACGTCGGCAGCCTGGCGGCCATCGTGCTCGACGGGCGAGTCATCTCGGCTCCCGAGATCCGCGGGGCGATCGTCGGCGGCGGCACCGAGATCACCGGCAACTTCGACCAGGAGTCCGCCACGGAGCTGGCCAACCAGCTCAAGTACGGCGCGCTGCCGCTGAGCTTCGAGCAGGCCACCGCCCAGTCCATCTCCACCGAGCTCGGCGAGGAGCAACTGCGAGCCGGGCTGCTCGCCGGTGCTCTGGGCATCGGCCTCGTGTTCCTGTACTCCCTGCTCTACTACCGGGCCCTCGGGCTGGTGATGATCGCCAGCCTGATCCTCTCCGGCGTGGTCGTCTACGGCTGCCTCGTGCTGCTCGGCCGCGAGATCGGGTTCACGCTCAGCCTGGCCGGCATCGCCGGCTTCATCGTCGCGCTGGGCATCACCGCGGACTCGTTCGTCGTGTACTTCGAACGACTCAAGGACGAGATCCGCGAAGGGCGCAGCCTGCGCTCGGCCGTGCCCCGGGCATGGGTCCGGGCCCGGCGGACCATCCTCTCGGCCGACGCGGTCAGCTTCCTGGCGGCGGTGATCCTCTACGTGCTCGCCATCGGCGACGTGAAGGGCTTCGCGTTCACGCTCGGCATGTCCACGGTCCTCGACCTGGTCGTCGTCTTCCTCTTCACCCACCCGCTGATGGCGGTGCTCTCCCGGTACAAGTGGTTCGGCAGCGGCCGGATCTCCGGGCTCGGGCAGGTCAACAGGTCCGGGCGCCCGCCCGCGTCGCGGCCGGTCCGCGGGCTGGTCGGCGCCGGCGCCGGTGCCACGGCGCAGAACAGGAGCAGTTCATGACCCGCGACGCGCGGAACGACGGGCCCGGGGGCCCCGGGACCGAGGACGAGGTCGTCCGGGTGGGCACCGACGCCGACGAGGCGCGGGACGCCGGGGGTGCCGCCGGGGAGGCCGCGGCCGCGATGGGTGACGACGATCTGGCCGCTGCCGGTCTGCCCCGCGAGGGCGGCGGCGAGGCGGCCGCGAGGCCGCGGGCGTCGCTGGCGCACCGGTTGTACAACGGCGAGGCCGGGCTGGACGTCGTCGGCCGGAGCCGGCTGATCTACAAGATCACCGCGGTGATCGTGCTGCTCTCGCTGGCCGCGATGGTCTTCCGGGGATTCAACTTCGGCATCGACTTCGCCGGCGGCAACAGCTTCCGGCTGCCCGGCACGGAGTCCCAGCTGGCGGACGTCCGCGAGGCCGCCTCGGAAGCGGGAGCGGAGGTGGCCACGGCGCAGATCGTCGGCGGCGACACGGTGCTCCTGCGTACCGGATCGCTGGACAACGACGCCGAGCGCGCGGTGGTCGCGGCGGTCGCCGAGGCGGCCGGCGTGGCGGAGAACCAGGTCAGCCCGGAGTCGGTGAGCGCCGACTGGGGGCGGAACATCACCGATCAGGCGCTGGTCGCGCTCGTCGTCTTCCTCGTGGCGGTCGTGCTGTTCCTCGCCGTGCGGTTCCAGCCGAAGATGGCGATCGGCGCGATGGCCGCGCTGCTGCACGACATCATCATGACCGCCGGCATCTACGCGTTGATCGGCTTCGAGGTGACGCCGTCGACGGTCATCGGCTTCCTCACCATCCTCGGCTTCTCGCTCTACGACACCGTCGTCGTCTTCGACAAGGTGGACGAGAACGTCAAGGACCTCGAGAAGTCCGCCCGCATGACGTGGGGGGAGGCGGCCAACCTGGCGGTCAACCAGACCCTCATGCGGTCCATCAACACCTCGATCATCGCGCTGCTGCCGGTGGCGGGCCTGCTGTTCGTCGGGGCCGGCCTGCTCGGGGTCGGCACGCTCAAGGACCTGGCGCTGGTGCTGTTCGTCGGCCTCGCGGCCGGTACCTACTCCTCGATCGTGCTGGCCACGCCGATCGTGGCCGACCTCAAGGAACGCGAGCCCGAGTCCCAGGCGCTGCGCCGCCGGGTGCTCGCCCGCCGCTCCTCCGCCGCGCGCCAGGGCGGTGCGGCGGCCGCCGCCGGG
>NZ_HG931173.1:85459-130043 GCF_000582785.1 Candidatus Blastococcus massiliensis AP3 | reverse complement strand
GAGGGCCCCGGTGGCACCAGCACCCCGCGTCCGGGCGCCCGCCCGAACCGGCCCGGCGGCAAGGGCCGCCCGACGGCCAAGCGACGCCGGTGAGCGCCCTCGCCGACGAGCCGGTGCAGCCGCTGGACGAGCTGATCGCCTCGCTCACCGTCGACATCCCCGACCACCCCGAGCCCGGCGTGCTCTTCCGGGACCTGACGCCGGTCTTCGCCGACGGCCCCGCGTTCCGCCGCGTGGTCGAGGGGCTGGCCGCACCGGCCGACGGCGACCCCCGGGCCGCCGCGGTGGCCGGGACGGACGAGCGGACACCGCCCTTCGACGTCGTCGTCGGGGTGGAGGCGCGCGGGTTCCTGCTCGCGGCCGCGGTCGCGCACGCAGTGGGCGTCGGCGTCGTCCTGGTCCGCAAGGCCGGCAAGCTGCCGCGGGAGCGGATCGCCGCCGACTACGCGCTCGAGTACGGCACCGCGACCCTGGAACTGCACTCGGACTCCCTCCGCCCGGGCCAGCGGGTGCTGGTGGTCGACGACGTGCTCGCCACCGGCGGCACCCTCACCGCTGCGGTGGCGCTGGTGGAGCAGCTCGGCGGGGTGGTCACGGCCGTCTCGGTGGTCGTCGAACTCGCAGCGCTGGGCGGACGCGAGCGGCTCGCGCCGCACACCGTGCACGCGCTCTGGACCACCTGACCGGGGGAGAGGGCCTCCCCGAGCGCGGCGGTTGCACCTGCCGCCCGGCTAATATGGGGAGGTTCCCCCGCTCCTCGGACCCGCAGGAGTCGCCGTGGCCTCCGATGTAGCCGCCGACGCCGCTCCCGCGCGCCCCGGGCCACCAGGCGCTCCCGGCGATCCGGCCCCGCCGGGCCCGGCCGGGTCCTCCGCCCCCGAGCCGGCTCCCGCCCGGCGTCCTCCGCTCCCGCAGCGCCCGGTCGTGCGCCGCCCCGACGACGTCGGCGCCGAACCCGGGGACGGGGAGTCCGGTGCCCCGCGCCGGAGGGTCCGCGACCGGCTGGCCCGCCGGATCGTCGCCGGACAGCGCAGCACCGTGGTCCGGCCCGTGCTCGAACCGCTGGCCGCGCTGCACCGGCAGAGCCACCCCAAGGCCGACCTCACGCTGCTGCAGCGGGCCTACGACGTCGCCGAGACCGCGCACTCCGCGCAGAAGCGCAAGAGCGGCGACCCCTACATCACCCACCCGCTCGCCGTCGCCACCATCCTGGCCGGCCTGGGGATGGACACCACGACGCTCGTCGCGGCACTGCTGCACGACACGGTCGAGGACACCGGGGTCACGCTGGACTCGATCGCCGAGGACTTCGGTGCGGAGGTCGCCCACCTCGTCGACGGCGTCACCAAGATCGACAAGGTGAAGCTGGGCGACGCCGCCCAGGCCGAGACGATCCGCAAGATGATCGTCGCGATGTCGCGCGATCCGCGCGTCCTCGTCATCAAGCTCGCCGACCGGCTGCACAACATGCGCACGCTGCGCTTCCTCCCGCCCGAGAAGCAGGAGAAGAAGGCGCGCGAGACGCTGGAGATCCTCGCCCCGCTGGCCCACCGGCTCGGCATGAACACCATCAAGTGGGAGCTCGAGGACCTGGCGTTCGCCACGCTCTACCCCAAGCGCTACGACGAGATCGTCCGGCTGGTGGCCGAGCGCGCGCCCTCGCGGGACACCTACCTCGCGGAGGTCGCCTCGGCGGTCACCGAGCAGCTGAAGGCGGCGAAGATCGAGGCGGTCGTCACCGGCCGGCCCAAGCACTACTACTCGATCTACCAGAAGATGATCGTGCGCGGCCGCGACTTCACCGACATCTGGGACCTCGTCGGCATCCGGGTGCTGGTCGACTCCGTGCGCGACTGCTACGCCGCACTCGGCATCATGCACGCGCACTGGCAGCCGGTCCCCGGCCGCTTCAAGGACTTCGTCGCGATGCCGAAGTTCAACATGTACCAGTCGCTGCACACCACGGTGATCGGCCCGCAGGGCAAGCCGGTCGAGCTGCAGATCCGCACGCACGACATGCACCGCACCGCCGACTTCGGCATCGCGGCGCACTGGAAGTACAAGGAGAAGGCGCGGGCCGGCGGCAAGCCCAGCGCCGGCGAGTTCGGCGCCCCGGCCAAGCCCGGCACGCCCGACGACATGCTGTGGCTGCGCCAGCTGCTCGACTGGCAGCGCGAGGCCCAGGAGCCCGGCGAGTTCCTCGAGACCCTGCGCTACGACCTCGGTCCGCAGGAGGTCTTCGTCTTCACGCCCAAGGGCGACGTGATCAGCCTCCCCGGGGAATCGACGCCGGTGGACTTCGCCTTCGCGGTGCACACCGAGGTCGGCTACCGCACCATCGGCGCCCGTGTGAACGGCGCGCTGGTCTCCCTGGACAGCAAGCTGTCCAACGGCGACGTCGTGGAGGTCTTCACCTCCAAGTCGCCCACGGCCGGGCCCTCCCAGGACTGGCTGTCCTTCGTCGGGTCCTCCCGGGCACGGACGAAGATCCGGCAGTGGTTCACCAAGGAGCGCCGCGAGGACGCGGTCGACGCCGGCAAGGAGGCGCTGACCCGGACGATGCGCAAGGCGGGCCTGCCGTTGCAGCGGCTGCTCGGCGGCGACGCGCTCTCGACCCTTGCCAAGGACCTCCACCACCCCGACGTCACCGCCCTCTACGCGGCGGTGGGGGAGAACCACATCTCCGCCGCGTCGGTGGTCGAGAAGCTCATCGCCGCGATGGGCGGCGCCGAGGGCGCGGTCGAGGACATCGCCGAGACCGCCATCCCCACCAGCCGTCCGACGCCGCGGCGCTCCGCGGGCGGCGACCCGGGTGTCGTCGTCCACGGCATGACCGACGTCTGGGCCAAGCTGGCCAAGTGCTGCACCCCGGTGCCGGGCGACGAGATCCTCGGCTTCGTCACGCGCGGCGGCGGCGTGAGCGTGCACCGCACGGACTGCACCAACGCCGACGACCTGCAGCGCAAGCCCGAGCGGCTGGTCGAGGTCGAGTGGGCCTCGCAGCCGGGTTCGGTGTTCCTCGTCGCCATCCAGGTCGAGGCGCTCGACCGGCACCGGCTGCTCTCCGACGTCACCAAGGCGCTGGCCGACGAGCGGGTGAACATCCTGTCGGCGTCGGTGCAGACCAGCCGCGACCGGGTGGCGATCAGCCGGTTCACCTTCGAGCTCGCCGACCCGGCGCACCTCGGGGCGGTCCTGCAGACGGTGCGCAACGTCGACGGCGTCTTCGACGTCGAGCGCGTCACCGCCTGAGGAAGGACCCCGCTGCCCCCCACGCCTCGCACGCTCGGCGCGGGCCCTTGCAGCGGGGCCGTTCCAGACCCTTACGAGGCGACGGTCATCGACTCGATCGTGACCGGCTCGTTCGGGGCGCCGCCGCCCGGAGCGGGTTCCATGGAGCCGTCGTTGCCGGCCTCGGCGATCTCCTCCAGCACCGCGAGGCTCGCCTCGTCGATGGTGCCGACCACGGTGTAGTCGGGGCTGAGCTGCGCGTCGTCGAACACGAGGAAGAACTGGCTGCCGGTCGTGTTGGGCGGCCCGCTCTTGGCCATCGCGATCGTCCCCGCCGGATAGGTCGTCTCGTCGGTGACCTCTTCCGCGTACTTGTACGTGGGACCACCGGACCCGGTGCCGCTCGGATCGCCGCACTGCAGGACGCCGAACGTCGGCTGGTTCACCATGCGGTGGCACGGGGAGCCGTCGAAGAACTCCTGCTCGGCGAGGTAGGTGAAGCTGGCCGCGGCGCACGGGGCAGTGCTGCGGTCCAGGGTCAGGGTCAGGTCGCCCTGGTTGGTGCTCATCAGCAGCGTCGTGGTGCCCTGGGCCGGCGTCTCCTCGGGAGACGGAGGCGTGCCGACGTCGGTGAGGTTGGGGCCGGCGTCCGGGGTGTACTCGCAGGAGACCGTGCCGTCGGCGCTCGCCGCCTCGTCGTCGTCGGAGAAGACGCCGGCGATCAGCAGCCCCGCTCCCACCACGACGACGGCGGCGAGAGCGGCCAGGGTGATGCCGAGGTTCCGGCGGCGCTTGCGGGCCTGCTCGCTGCGGCGCTCCAGCTGCCGCTGCAGGTGACGC
Source organism: Candidatus Blastococcus massiliensis AP3 (assembly GCF_000582785.1). Lineage (GTDB taxonomy): Bacteria > Actinomycetota > Actinomycetes > Mycobacteriales > Geodermatophilaceae > Blastococcus > Blastococcus massiliensis. The sequence goes on along the minus strand of NZ_HG931173.1, from coordinate 125,972 downwards.
TGGGCGGCCTCACGGCGCTGCTTGTTCGTGGGCACGGCTTCGGAACTCCTCGGAGTGCGGCTGCTCGGCAGGGCGTCGGTCGGGCGTCGCCGACGCGGGTCGACGACGGAGTCTAGGTCCCCGGGCTGTCACGTCCCTGAAATGCGCGCTGTCCTGGCACGCCCGCCCGTGCCGGGCGGCCCGCGTAACCTGCACGGGTGCTCATCCGCTCGTTCCCCGCAGGCGCCTTCGGCACCAACTGCTACGCCGTGGCGTCCGGACCGGGAGCGGAGTGCGTCGTCGTCGATCCCGGGATGGACGCCGTCGAGCCGCTGGCCCGGATGCTGGCCGACGACGGCCTCAAGCCGGTCGCCGTGGTGCTCACCCACGGGCACCTGGACCACACCTTCTCCGTGCTCCCCGTGTGCGACGGCTACGACATCCCCGCGTACCTGCACCCGGACGACCTGGGCATGATCGCCGACCCGGTGCGCTGGCACGGCCCGCAACTGGCGCCCCTGATCACCGGCCTCCGGCTGCCCGACCCCTCCGACGTCAAGCTGCTCGAGGACGGCGCCCTCCTGTCGCTGGCGGGGGTCGACCTGACGGTGCGGCACGCGCCCGGCCACACGCAGGGCTCGGTGATGTTCTCCGTCGACCTCGGCAGCGAGTTCGGCGAGGCCCCCGGGCTGCTGGCCGGCGACGTGCTCTTCGCCGGGTCGGTGGGCCGGGTGGACTTGCCCGGCGGTTCGTGGGACGCGATGCTCGCCTCGCTGCGCGACGTCGTCCTGCCGCTGGACGACGAGACGATCGTGCTGCCCGGCCACGGTCCCGCCACGACCATCGGCCGGGAGCGGGCGACGAACCCGTACCTGGCCGAGGCCGCTGCCGCCCCGAAGGGACGCGGTCTCTGATGGCCGGCATGACCGCCCCGAAAGGCACCTTCGACATCCTGCCGCCGGACTCCGCTCGGTTCCTCGCGGTCCGCGACACCCTCACCGCCCGCTTGCGGCGGGCCGGCTACGGCTACATCGAGGCGCCGGCGTTCGAGAACACCGAGGTCTTCTCCCGCGGCGTGGGGGAGTCCACCGACGTCGTCTCCAAGGAGATGTACACGTTCACCGACCGCGGTGGCCGCTCGCTGACGCTGCGCCCCGAGCTCACGGCCGGACTGATGCGTGCCTTCATCGAGCACCGGCTGTACGACGGTGCGCTGCCGGTGAAGATCTGGAGCGTCGGCTCGGCGTTCCGCTACGAGCGCCCGCAGGCCGGCCGCTACCGGCACTTCACCCAGGTCGACTGCGAGGCCCTGGGGGTCGACGACCCGGCGCTCGACGCCGAGGTCGTCGCGCTGGGCGTGCAGGGCTTCCGCGACCTCGGACTGACCGACTTCGAGCTGCTGCTCACCTCGCTGGGCGACGCCACCTGTCGGCCGCAGTACCGGGAACTGCTCGTCGGCTACCTGACGAAGCTGGACCTGGACGAGGAGACCCGGCGCCGCGCGGAGATCAACCCGCTGCGGGTGCTCGACGACAAGCGGCCCGAGGTGCAGGCGCAGCTCGACGACGCCCCGCTGATGGTCGACCACCTGTCGGACAGCACCAAGGCTCACTACGACGCCGTCCGCCAGCACCTGACCGACCTGGGCGTGACCTGGACCGAGGCGCCGCGGCTGGTGCGCGGGCTGGACTACTACACGAAGACGACGTTCGAGTTCGTCCACCACGGTCTCGGCGCGCAGTCGGCCATCGGTGGCGGGGGGCGCTACGACGGGCTCTCGGCCGCGCTCGGCGGGCCCGACCTCTCGGGCATCGGCTACGCGGTCGGGGTCGACCGGACGCTGCTCGCGGTGCAGGCCGAGGGGCTGGACATCGGGACGGCGTCGGCCGTGCAGGCGTTCGTCGTGCCCCTGGGCGCCGAGGCCAAGCGACTCGCCGTCCGGCTGGTCGGGCAGTTGCGCGAGGACGGCGTCGCGGCCGACACGGTGTACGGCGACCGCGGGCTCAAGGGCGCCATGAAGGCCGCTGACCGCTCCGGCGCCACGCACGTCGTGATCGTCGGCGACCGCGACCTGGCCGAGGGCGTCGCCCAGCTCAAGGACATGCGCACCGGCGAGCAGACCACCGTGCCGATCGGCGACCTCTTCCCGACCGTGCGCGCCGCGGTCGGTCCCTGACCTCCCAGCTCCACCCGATCCGAGAGAGAGATCCACAGTGCTCCGCAGCCATGACGCCGGGACCCTGCGCGCGACCGACGCAGGAACCACCGTCACCCTCGCCGGCTGGGTGGCCCGCCGCCGCGACCACGGGGGCGTGGTGTTCCTCGACCTGCGCGACGCGTCGGGCTACGTGCAGGTCGTCGTCCGCGAGGAGGAGGCCCACCACCTGCGCAACGAGTACTGCGTGCAGGTGACCGGTGAGGTCCGCACCCGGCCCGAGGGCAACGAGAACCCGGAGCTGCCGACCGGCGGGATCGAGGTCGTGGCGGCAGCTGTCGAAGTGCTCAGCTCCTCCGACCCGCTGCCGTTCCCCATCGACGACCACGTCGAGGTCGGCGAGGAGGCGCGGCTGCGACACCGCTACCTCGACCTGCGCCGCTCCGGACCGGCCGCCGCGATGCGGCTGCGCAGCGAGGTGAACCGCGCCGCCCGCGAGGTGCTGCACGACGAGGGCTTCGTCGAGATCGAGACGCCCACGCTCACCCGCTCCACCCCCGAGGGCGCCCGCGACTTCCTCGTGCCCGTGCGCCTGCAGCCCGGCAGCTGGTACGCCCTGCCGCAGTCCCCGCAGCTGTTCAAGCAGCTGCTGATGGTCGGCGGCATGGAGCGCTACTACCAGATCGCCCGCTGCTACCGGGACGAGGACTTCCGCGCCGACCGGCAGCCGGAGTTCACCCAGCTCGACATCGAGATGAGCTTCGTCGAGCAGGACGACGTCATCGCCGTCGGCGAGCGGATCGTCGCCGCGCTCTGGGCGCTCGTGGGTGTCGAGGTACCGCTCCCGATCCCGCGCATCACCTACGCCGAGTCGATGCGCCGCTACGGCAACGACAAGCCCGACCTGCGCTTCGGCTGCGAGCTGGTCGAGTGCACGGAGTTCTTCGCCGACACGCCGTTCCGCGTGTTCCAGGCGCCCTACGTCGGGGCGGTCGTCATGCCCGGCGGTGCTTCGCAGCCGCGCAAGCAGCTCGACGCCTGGCAGGAGTTCGCCAAGCAGCGCGGCCACCGCGGACTGGCCTACGTGCTCGTGCAGGAGGACGGCTCGCTCACCGGGCCGGTCGCCAAGAACCTGTCGGAGACCGAGCTCGCCGGCATCGCCGCCCACGTCGGCGCCGCACCCGGCGACTGCATCTTCTTCGCGGCGGGGGAGGCCTCGTCGGCCCGCAGCCTGCTGGCTGCTGCCCGCCTCGAGATCGGCTCGCGCTGCGGGCTGATCGACGAGAGCCGCTGGGAGTTCGTCTGGGTCGTCGACGCCCCGCTGTTCGAGCCGGCGGGGGAGAGCGGTGACGTCGCCGTCGGCGGGGGCGCGTGGACCGCGGTGCACCACGCCTTCACCTCGCCGAAGCCCGAGTGGATCGACCGCTTCGAGACCGACCCCGCCGAGGCGCTGGCCTACGCCTACGACATCGTCTGCAACGGCAACGAGATCGGCGGTGGGTCGATCCGTATCCACCGCAAGGACGTGCAGCAGCGGGTGTTCGACCTCATGGGCATCGGGCCCGAGGAGGCGCAGGAGAAGTTCGGCTTCCTGCTCGACGCCTTCTCCTACGGCCCCCCGCCGCACGGTGGCATCGCCTTCGGCTGGGACCGCGTCGTCATGCTGCTCGCCGGCGCCAACTCGCTGCGCGACGTCATCGCCTTCCCGAAGACCGGCGGCGGCTTCGACCCGCTGACCGGCGCGCCCACGCCGATCACCGAGACGCAGCGGGCCGAGGCGGGCATCGACGCGAAGCCGGCGTCGCCCGGAGCGCCCGACCCGGCGGAGAAGTAGGCCTACATGGTTCTGCGCGCCCGCACCCTGCTCGGCCCCGGCCCGTCCAACCCGTACCCGGAGGCCCAGGCCGCGCTCGGCCTCCCGCTGCTGGGGCACCTCGACCCGGTGTTCCTGCAGGTCCTCGACGAGACCTCCGAGCGGCTGCGGCAGGTGTTCGGGACGGCGAACCGGCGCACCCTGCCGCTCTCGGCGACCGGGTCGGCGGGCATGGAGGCGGCGTTCGTCAACACCGTCGGCCCGGGGGACGTCGTCGTCGTCGCGGTGAACGGGCTGTTCGGACAGCGCATGGTGGAGGTCGCCGCGCGCTGCGGGGCCGAGGTCGTCGCCGTCGAGCACGAGTGGGGGCAGCCGGTCGACGCCTCCCGGGTGCTGGACGCGCACCCCGCGCCGAAGCTGATCGCCGCTGTGCACGCGGAGACCTCGACCGGCGTGCTGTCCGACCTGCGGCCCCTGGCCGAGGGCAAGGGCGACGCGTTGCTGCTGGCCGACTGCGTCACCTCGCTCGGCGGCATCCCGGTGCGGCTGGACGACTGGGGCGTGGACCTCGCGTACTCGGGTTCGCAGAAGTGCCTCGGCGTCCCGCCCGGGCTCGCGCCGTTCACGATCAACGAGCGCGCGTGGGAGCGGCGGGTCGAGAAGCCGCAGAGCTGGTACCTCGACCTGGGGCTGCTGGGCGGATACGCGGGGGAGGCGGCCGGTTCCGGGCGCACCTACCACCACACCGCGCCGACGGGGATGGTCGTCGCGCTGCACGCGGGGCTCGGCCGGATCCTCGAGGAGGGGCTGGACGCGGTGTACGCCCGGCACGCCGAGGCCGGCCGGCTGCTGCACGAGGGGCTGGCCGAGCTCGGGCTGGAGCTGTTCGCGGCCGAGGGGCACCGGCTGCCGGAGCTCACCACCGTGAAGGTGCCGGACGGCGTCGACTCGGCCGCGGTGCGCGGGGAGCTGCTGGAGCGCTTCGGTGTCGAGATCGGGGCGGGTGCGGGGGCGTACGCCGGGTCGGTGTGGCGGATCGGGCTCATGGGCCCGAACGCCGCGCCCGACAAGGTCGCGCTGGTGCTGGCGGCCCTGAAGGCGGTCCTCGCCCGCTGACCGGAGTTGATCATCGAGTTGTGGCCGCTCGTATCGGCATGTTCGCGCGTGTCTGCGGCAACAACCCGATGATCACGCGTCGGGGCGCCACCCTCGGTTCAGCAGAGCGCGGCGGGTCCGATCGAGCACGACCAGCGGGCCGTTGACGTGCCGCGCAGCGAATCGGAGGACCAGCCAGCCGTCTGCCGCCATCAGCGAGTACCGGTCGACGTCCCGACCGAACTGGTCCCGGTCCGCGTGCTGGCGCCCCTCGTACTCCAGCGCGAGTTTCCACCGCGAATAGCCGAGATCCGCGTGGGCCACCTCCTGGCCCCATCGGTCGTGGATGGGAATCTGCACCTCCGGCTCGGGCAGCTCGCTGGTGGTCAGCCAGTACCGCATCAGGCTCTCGGGGCGGGACATCGCGAGGGGCGTGAGAAGTGGCGCGCACTCGCGTGCCCGGACGACGCCGCGGACGCGGTCAGCGCGCGCGAGACGGCTCGCGAGGGTCTCGCGGGTCAGCCGGCGGGTGCGCATGAGTGCGTCGCCGATGACGACGAGCTCGGCCGCGGGGCACCGGGCGGCCATGTCCAGGAAGGTCTGTGCGGCCGAGGTGATGAGGAGGCTGCCCATGGGGACGATGTCCTCGTCGGCCAGCTGACGGATGTGCATGCGCAGCCCGCGCCGTTGCGGGAGCACCGTCAGCGGCCTGGAGACCACGTGGACGTCGGACGAACGGCGGGTGGGCAGGCCGTAGAGCTCCGCGGCGGTCTCCAAGCCGAATCCCGCGCCGGCAGGCAGGAGCTCCGACCAGGCCGTGCAGCGCTCCAGCAGCGAAGGCTCGACCGCCGACGACAGGTACAGCCCCCGGCTGATCCTCGAGCCGTCAGCGGAGATCTGGCGCCGGCGAGCTCCGCGTCGTCGGGCGTCCGCCCACGTGTAGACGGGGCCCAGTGCGACGTCGTCGCTGTCGCTCATGGCGGCACGATGCGGCCGCGGACGGCGATACCGGCCGTCGTGGCGGCGTCTGTGGACTGCCGGCCCGGCTGTGGACCGTGATCATCGAGTTCTTGCCGCAGACACGCGCGGACTCGCCGATGCGAGCGGCAACCACCCGATGATCAACTGGCGTCGAGGCGGGTGAGCTGGGCGTCGGTGAGCTGCAGGTCGGCGGCGGCGGCCGAGTCCTGGATCGACGCCGCCCGGGAGGCGCCGGGGATGGGGACGACGACGTCGGCCTGCGCGAGGTGCCACGCCAGCGTGACCCGGTACACCGAGACGCCCAGTTCCGCCGCCACCTCGGCGAAGGCGGGGGCTGCCGAGTCCAGCGACCCGGCGGCCGACACCCCGCCGAACGGGCTCCACGGCAGGAACGCCAGCCCGTGCGCCGCGCAGTGCGCCAGCTCGCCGGCCGAGGACCGCCAGCCGGGCGAGAACTGGTTCTGCACGCTCACGAAGGCGGCGCCGACGATCGAGCGGGCGGCGTCGATCTGCGCGACGTCGGCGTTCGACACCCCCACCATCCGCACGAGCCCGTCGTCGGCCAGCGACCGGAGCGCGCCCATCGACTCCTCCCACGGCGTCGCAGGGTCTGGCCTATGGAACTGGTAGAGCCCGATCGCCTCGACCCCGAGCCGGCGGAGCGAGTCCTCGCACGCCCGCCGCAGGTAGGCCTCCGTCCCGTCCAGCCCCCAGCCGGTGCCCGACCGGGTGTGCCCGCCCTTGGTCGCGACGAGGACGTCGGGGGACCCGTAGGAACGCAGCGCCTCGGCCACCAGCTCCTCGTTGTGCCCGAACTCCGCCTCGTCGCGGGAGTACGCGTCGGCGGTGTCGATCAGCGTCACCCCGGCGTCGAGGGCGGCGTGCACCACGCCGATGGCCTCCTCGCGCGAGGGCCGCGGATCCTTCGTCGACAGGGGCATGGCACCCAGTCCGATGGCGCCAACCGCCCTGTCCCCGATGCGTCGCTGCTGCACGGAGGGTGTCGTGCCCCGCGGGTAGCGTCGCAACCGTGAGTGGACAGGCGGGTGAGCATCGCAGCGAGGAACGAGCGAGGAGCGGAGCCCGCCGCGGTAGCGAACCGAGGACCCCGTGACATCGCTGTTCGACCCTGCACCGGGTGAGGACGGCGCCCCGGTCGTCGACCCCGGCGCCCCGCTGGCCGTGCGCATGCGGCCGCGTTCGCTCGACGAGGTCGTCGGTCAGCAGCACCTGCTCGGCGACCGGGCGCCGCTGCGCCGGCTGGTCGAGTCCGACGAGCCGATGTCGCTGGTCCTCTACGGCCCGCCCGGCACCGGCAAGACCACCCTGGCGCACGTGATCTCCCTGGCCACCAAGCGCCAGTTCGTCCAGCTGTCCGCACTGGACTCGGGGGTGAAGGAGGTGCGGGCGGTCATCCAGAGCGCCAAGCGCGAGCTGACCTTCTCCGGCCGCCGCACCGTCCTGTTCATCGACGAGGTGCACCGCTTCTCCAAGACCCAGCAGGACAGCCTGCTGTCCGCGGTCGAGGACCGGATCGTCAGCCTCATCGCCGCCACCACCGAGAACCCCTTCTTCTCCGTGGTCAGCCCGCTGCTGTCCCGCAGCCTGGTGCTTGCGCTGCAACCCCTGGAGGACGACGACGTCCGGACGCTGCTGCACCGCGCGCTCACCAGCGACCGCGGGCTCGACGGCGCCGTGACGCTGAGCGCCGAAGCAGAGGAACACCTGGTCCGGGTCGCGGGCGGGGACGGCCGCAAGGCGCTCACCGCGCTGGAGTCCGGCGCCGGTGCGGCGCAGGCCGTCGGGGCGACCGAGATCGACCTCGCCACCCTGGAGACGGCGGTCGCGCAGGCCGCGGTGCGCTACGACCGGCAGGGCGACCAGCACTACGACGTCGCCAGCGCGCTGATCAAGAGCATCCGCGGCAGCGACGTGGACGCCGCGCTGCACTACCTGGCCCGCATGGTGGAGGCGGGGGAGGACCCCCGGTTCATCGCGCGGCGGCTGGTCATCTCCGCGAGCGAGGACATCGGCATGGCCGATCCGACCGCGCTGCTCACCGCCGTCGCCGCCGCCGACGCCGTCGCCTTCATCGGCATGCCCGAGGGCCACTTCCCGCTCGCCCAGGCCGTCGTCCACCTCGCCACCTCGCCGAAGTCCAACGCGGTGACCAGGGCGATGGGGGAGTCGGTCGCCGACGTGCGGGCCGGCCTCGCGGGCCCGGTGCCGCCGGGGCTGCGCGACGGGCACTACGCCGGCGCGAAGAAACTGGGCAACGCGACGACCTACGTGTACCCGCACAGCCACCCCGACGGCGTCGTCCCGCAGCAGTACCCGCCCGACGCGCTGGTGGGGAAGGACTACTACCGCCCCACGACCAGGGGCGCCGAGGCACGGCTGGGGGAGCGGCTGGCGAAACTGCGGGCGATCATCCGGCGCACCCGCTGACGGGACTGCCGATGGAGGAACGGGAACGGCCGACCGGCCCCGCGGCTACTGTGACCACTCCGGGCAGACCGCCCGGTTCCCCGGCAGCACCGGGGCGAGCAGCCGGTCGCAGAGAGACTCGAGAACAGGAGCACGTGTGTCCGCAGGAGAGATCGCCGGGCTGGTAGCGGCCGGTGCGTTGGTGCTGCTGGTGGTGCTGGTCGCCGTCCCGCTGCTCAAGCTGGGCCGCACCCTCGACGAGACGACGCTGACCATCCGCCAGGTCCGTGAGCAGAGCGCGCCGATCCTCACCCAGGCGAGCACGACGGTGACCCACGTGAACAGCAACCTCGAGCGCGTGGACGACATCACCGGCAACGCCGCCAACGTGTCGAGCAACGTCGCCGCGCTGACCAGCGTGGTCGCCGCCACCCTGGGCAGCCCGCTGATCAAGGTCGCCGCCTTCTCCTACGGGGTCCGTAGCGCCACCCGCAAGAAGCGCGAGGGCGAGGCGATCGCCGAGGCCGCGCGCAGGGACAAGGACGCGCGCCGCGCGCGTCGTGCCGCCCGGCGGGCCGCCTGATGCGCCGGCTGTTCTGGCTGGCCATGGGCATCACCATCGGCGCGCTCGTCGTCCGCAAGCTGTCCCAGGCGGCCGAGAAGATGACCCCCGCGGGCATCGGCGCCTCGATCGCCGAAGGACTGCGCGACCTCGCCGACGCGATCGGTGACTTCGGCGCGGACGTCCGCGACGCGATGGCCGAGCGCGAGCAGGAGCTGCGCGCCGGCACCGGACTGGACGCGCCGCTGCCCGCCGGCGACCAGGTCTCGCTGCCCGGTCGCCGCGCCACCCCTTCCTGACCTGCCGCCGGGGACGTCCGACCACCTCCCCGGCTCCGTCCGCCGAGACCGAGAAGACCTGATGCAGACCGCCGAGATCCGCCGCCGCTTCCTGGAGCACTTCGCCTCCCGCGGCCACACCGTCGTCCCCAGCGCGTCGCTGGTGTCGCCGGACCCGTCGCTGCTGTTCACGGTGGCCGGGATGGTGCCGTTCATCCCGTACCTGACCGGCCGCGAGCCCGCTCCCTACCCGCGGGCCACCAGCGTGCAGAAGTGCGTGCGCACCCTCGACATCGAAGAGGTCGGCAAGACCACGCGCCACGGCACGTTCTTCCAGATGAACGGCAACTTCTCCTTCGGCGACTACTTCAAGGAAGGCGCGATCCAGCACGCCTGGGACCTGATCACCGGCACGGTCGACGACGGCGGGCTCGGCTTCGACCCGGAGAAGATCTGGGTCACGGTCTACCTGGACGACGACGAGGCCGCCGACGCGTGGAAGCGCATCGCCGGGCTGCCCGACGAGCGGATCCAGCGGCGCGACCGCAAGGACAACTACTGGCACACCGGCCAGCCGGGCCCGGGCGGCCCGTGCAGCGAGATCTACGTGGACCGCGGGCCCGAGCACGGCCGGGACGGTGGCCCGGTGGTCGACGAGGACCGGTTCCTCGAGATCTGGAACCTCGTGTTCATGCAGTACGAGCTCGACGACGTGCGGAGCAAGGAGGAGTTCCGCATCGTCGGCGACCTGCCCATGAAGAGCATCGACACCGGCATGGGGCTGGAGCGGGTGGCCTACCTGCTGCAGGGCGTGGACAACCTCTACGAGATCGACGAGGTCGCCCCGGTGCTGCACCGGGCCGCGGACCTCGCCGGCATCCGGTACGGCAAGGACCACGACGACGACGTCCGGCTGCGCGTGGTCGCCGACCACGTGCGCAGCGGGCTCATGCTCATCGGCGACGGCATCACGCCGGGCAACGAGGGCCGCGGCTACATCCTCCGCCGGCTGCTCCGCCGCGCCGTCCGCTCGATGAAGCTGCTCGGTGTCGAGGCGGCGACCCTGCCGGAGCTGCTGCCGGTGTCCCGGGACGCGATGAGCGCCAGCTACCCGGAGCTGGCCACCGACTTCGACCGCATCTCCGCGATCGCCTACGCGGAAGAGGAGGCGTTCCGCCGCACCCTCACCTCGGGGACGGCGCTGTTCGACACCGCTGTGCAGCAGGCCAAGCGGGCCGGCACCCCGACGCTCTCCGGCGAGCAGGCGTTCAGCCTGCACGACACCTACGGCTTCCCGATCGACGTCACCCTGGAGATGGCCGCCGAGCAGGGCGTCGTCGTCGACGAGGACGGCTTCCGCGCGCTCATGAAGGAGCAGCGCGACCGCGCCCGCGCCGACGCCCGGGCGAAGAAGACCGGATCGGTCGACGTGCTGGCCTACCGGCGGCTGCTCGGCGAGCACGGGCCCACCGACTGGCAGGCCTACGAGACGCTGCGCACCGACTCCCGGGTGCTCGGCCTCGTCGCCGAGGGCGACGACGACGCCGCGCCGCGACCGGCCGGCCCCGGCGAGATCACCCGCGTGGTCCTCGACCGCACGCCCTTCTACGCCGAGTCCGGTGGTCAGGTCGCCGACGCCGGCTTCCTCATCTGGGACGGCGGCCGCGCCGAGGTCATCGACGTGCAGCGCCCGGTCAAGGGCCTGGTCGCCCACCAGGTCCGCGTCCTCGAGGGCGAGCTGACCGAAGGGGCCGAGCTCACCGCGGAGGTCGACCGCGAGTGGCGGCTCTCGGCGTGCCAGGCGCACTCGGGCACCCACGTCGTGCATGCGGCGCTGCGCCAGGTGCTCGGCCCGCAGGCGCTGCAGTCCGGCTCCTACAACCGCCCGGGCTACCTGCGGCTGGACTTCGCCTGGCAGGGCGCGCTGACCCAGCAGCAGCGCAGCGACATCGAGGACGTCGCCAACGCCGCAGTCCGCGCCGACCACGCGGTGAGCGCCTCGTGGATGACGCTGCCCGAGGCCCAGGCGTTCGGTGCGCTCGCGCTGTTCGGGGAGACCTACGGCGAGCAGGTCCGCGTCGTCGAGATCGGCGGGCCGTGGTCCCGCGAGCTGTGCGGTGGCACCCATGTCCGCGGCAGCGCGCAGATCGGCACGCTGGCACTGACCGGCGAGTCCTCGGTCGGCTCGGGGTCCCGCCGCGTCGAGGCGGTCGTGGGGCTCGAGGGCTTCCGCTACCTCGCCCGCGAGCGCGACCTCGTCCGCCAGCTCGCCGAGCTGCTCAAGGCCCCGCAGGACGGGCTGGTCGAGCGGGTCAGCGGCATGCTGTCCCGGCTGCGCGACGTCGACCGCGAGCTGGCCGAGCTGCGCAGCCAGCAGAACCTGGCTGCCGCCGGTCAGCTGGCCGGCGCCGCGCGGGACGTCGGCGGGGTCGCCGTCGTCACCGGCGCACCGGCGGGTCTCACCGGCGGTGACCTGCGCACCCTCGCCCTCGACGTCCGCGGCCGGCTGGGCGACCGTCCGGCCGTCGTGCTGCTGGCTTCGGACGCCGGTGGCAAGGTGGCTCTCGTGGCGGCGCTGAACCAGGCCGCGCTGGCGCAGGGTCTGTCCGCGAACGACGTGTTGAAGGCCGCGGCGGGCCCCGTCGGCGGTCGAGGTGGCGGAAAAGCAGACGTCGCCCAGGGCGGCGGCACCGACGCGGCGGGCATCCCCGCCGCGCTGCAGGCCGGCGAGTCGGCGGTTGCGGCCGCCACAGGGAGGTGAGCACCGTGCCCACGAGCGAGGACAACGGTTCCGAGTACAACCCCGAGGACACCGGCCCGGTCGGGAGCCGGCGGCGCGAGCTGCCCGCCGTCCCGCCCGCGCGGCCACGTCCCGCACCGGGTGGCGCGCCCACGCACCACCCGACGACGGAGATCGACCTCACCCGCGGTTTCCCCCCGGTGTCGAACGAGACGACCGAGATCGACCTGTCCGGCGGCTGGCCGACGCACCTGAAGGTGCCGCCGAAGCCGTCGGGAGGAGGCCGGCCCGGCGGGCGGGTCCTCGGGGTGGACGTCGGCACGGTGCGGGTCGGGCTGGCGATGTCCGATGCGACCGGCACGCTGGCCAGCCCCCTCGAGACGCTCCGCAGGGACAAGGACGGAGCCGATCTCGACCGCCTCGCCGCCCTCGTCGTGGAACACGAGGTGACCGAGGTGGTCGTGGGAGAGCCGAGGCACCTGTCGGGTGCGTCGGGCGCGTCCGCTGAAGACGCCAGCGCCTACTCTCAGGCACTGGCCGACCGCATAGCGGATGTGCCCGTGTACCTGATCGACGAGAGGCTATCGACTGTGACCGCAGCCAGTCACCTGCGTCAGGGCGGCATCGACAGCCGCAATCAGCGCTCCGTGATCGACCAGGCGGCCGCTGTGGTCATCCTGCAGCAGTACCTGGACAGCCGGCGGGCCCGGTCGTGAGCGAGCCCGGCGGTCCGGGCCGGCGGGGGCGTCACTCCTCCGGCGAGGGCGCCGGCGGTTTCTCGACACCCTCCTGGGGCGCCGGCTTCCCGCCGGCCCCCGGCTTCGCGGACGCGGCGACCGGCGGCATCCGTCCCGGCGACCCGCGGCACGGCGAGAACCGCCCCCGCTTCGAGCCGTGGGCGGACGCCGGTGCCTCCACCGGGGGCTTCCGCCACGTCTCGGGCGTCCTGAACCGGCACGAGGACCGGACGGGGCCGCTGCCGGAGCCGGCCTGGTGGTCATACGCCTCCAGCGACCACCCGGACCACCCGCGCGCCCGCCACGCGGACGGTGACGACGGGCCAGGCTCCTCCCCGCAGCACGGAGGCCCCCACCGGCCCGACAGCGAGCACCCCTCGGCCCCGCTCCCGCCCCTGCCGCCACGCCCGGCCGGCGTGTGGGACCGGCTCCAGCCGCGCACGACCGGCCCGGCCGACGACGACGACGCGACGGTCGCCCAGCACGTCGACCTCGACGGGTACGACCCGCGGGACGTCGACGCTTCCTCGTCGGCCGAGGAGGACGACGAGTGGGAGGACCGCACCGGAGGCCTCGAGGTCATCGGTTCCCACGTCGAGGAGGACGCCCCCCGTCGTCGCCGGGGCCTGCGTCGCCGGAGCGAGGCCGGCCGCGGCACCCCGGGTCGTCGCTCCCCGCAGGACGGCTCTCCGCAGGACGGCGCCCCGCACGACCACCCCGACGAGCGGATCCCCGTCGCGCCGTACGACCGTCGTGACGACCCGAGCCGCCGCAAGCGCCGCCCCTGGGCGGTGCTGCTCAGCCTGCTGGTCATCGGCGGCCTCGTCGTCGGCATCGTCCTCGGCGTCCAGGCGCTCATGGGCCTCATGACGGCCGAGGACTACACCGGTGAGGGCACCGGCACCGTCGAGATCCGGGTCTCGGAGGGCGACACCCTCACCGACATCGCTCGCACGCTCGCCGAGGCCGACGTCATCGCCTCGACCGGCCCCTTCGTGGACGCCGCCGAGGACCGACCCGAGGCCACCGGCATCCAGCCCGGCCGCTACGGCCTGCGCCAGCAGATGAGCGGTGCCGCGGCCCTGGACCTGCTGCTGAGCAACGAGTCCCGCCTGCTCTCCCGGGTGACGATCCCCGAGGGCCTCACCGTGGCCCGGACCCTGGAGCGCCTCGCGACCGAGACCGGCCGGCCCATCGAGGAGTTCGAGGCCGCCGCCGCGGACATCCCCGCTCTGGGACTGCCGGCCTACGCCAACGGGCAGCTCGAGGGCTACCTCTTCCCGGCCACGTACGACGTCGACCCCGAGGACACGCCGGCCCAGCTGCTCCGGTCGATGGTGCAGCAGTTCACCACCGTCGCCACCGGTCTCCAGCTGGAGCAGCGCGCCGCGGCCGTCGGCCGGACCCCGGCGGAGATCGTCACCGTGGCCTCGATGATCCAGTCCGAGACCCGGCTGGACTCGGAGCGGCCGGACGTGGCCCAGGTGATCTACAACCGGCTGGGCCAGGGCATCCCGCTCGGCATCGACGCCACGCTGGCGTTCGCGCTGAGCAAGAGCGGCAACGACCTGACCGTCACCGACCTGCGGACCGACGGCCCGTACAACACGCGGACGCGCACCGGTCTCCCGCCGACGCCGATCAGCTCGCCCGGCGAGGCGAGCCTGGAGGCGGCGCTCACGCCCAGTTCCGGGAACCTCCTCTACTACGTCCTGGAGAGCGCGGACGGCACGCACTTCTTCACCGCCGACTACGCCGAGTTCCAGGCCGCGCGTCAGCGGTGCGCCGCGGCCGGCCTCGGCTGCGGTGGCTGACGAGTCCCAGCGGGCAGCGGTACTCGGGCGGCCGGTCTCGCACTCGCTCTCCCCGCTCCTGCACCGGGCGGCCTACGCGGCGCTCGGGCTGGACGACTGGCGGTACGACGCGCTGGACGTGGGGCCTGCGGACCTGCCCGACCTGCTGGCCGGACTCGGCGAGGAATGGCGCGGCTTCTCGGTCACCATGCCGTGCAAGCAGGCGGCGGTCGACGTCGCCGACGTGGTGGAGCCCCTGCCGGGGCTGCTGCGCGCGGCGAACACGCTGATCCGCGAGGAGCGGGGCTGGCGGGCGGAGAACACCGACGTCTCCGGCATCGGCACGGCGCTCCAAGCGGCCGGGGTCGACTCGGTCGACCGGGTCGCCGTCCTCGGCGCGGGAGGCACCGCCGCGGCGGCCGCCGTCGCCCTCGCCTCGCTGGGTGCCCGGCACGTCGAGGTCGTCGTCCGGGAGCCGGGACGGGCCGCCGACCTCGTCCGCATCCTCGACGCGCTGCGGGTGCCGGTGACGGTCTCCCGGCTCGACGGCTCCCGGGTCGAGGCCCCGGTCGTGGTCAGCACCGTCCCCGTCGCCGGCCAGCCGGCGGTCAGCGCACTCCCGTGGGACACGGGGCAGACCGTGCTCGACGTCCTCTACTCGCCGTGGCCCACGCTCCTGGCCGAGCGGGTCACCGAGGCCGGCGGCACGGTGATCGGCGGCATCGAGGTGCTCTTCTGGCAGGCCACCGCCCAGGTCGAGCTCATGACCGGCCTCGAGGCGCCGATCGCCGAGATGCGCCGCGCCCTGGACGCCGCGCTCGACGTGCGCTGAGCCCGCCGCCGTGGACCTCTCCCGGCCGGTGCTCGCCACCGCAGCGCTGATCGTGGCCGTGGCCCTCGGGCCGTGGCTGGCCCGGATCGCGGTCCGGTCGGCCACCCGGGACGACGCGGCATCGGCCACCCCGCTGCGCATCGGCGTCATGACGGCGGTGTTCGCGGCGCTGCTCGTCGGAACCGGGGAGCTGGGCGAGCTGCGACCGGCGACGGCGGCGCTGGTCTGGGCCGCCGGTGCCGCGGTGGTGCTGGGGGCGGCCGACCTCGCGAGCCACCGGCTGCCCGACCGGGTCACCTATCCCGCGCTCGTCGTCTGCGCGACCGCCCTGTTCGTGGACGCGGCCGTGCTGGGCACCTGGACCGCGCTGCTCCGGGCAGGGGCGGCGGCCGCGGTGGCCGCCGTCGTCGCCGGGCTCGGCTGGCTGGTCTCGCCGGAGGGGCTGGGGCTGGGTGACGTGAAGCTGCTGGGGCTGATCGGACTGCTGCTGGGCTGGTTCGGCTGGGGCGTGCTCATGGCCGGGGTGTTCCTGGGCCTGCTCACCGGCGCCCTGGTCTCGGTGGCGCTGCTGCTCACCCGCCGGGCGGGCTGGCGCACGGCGATCCCGTTCGGCCCGCCGCTGCTCGCCGGCGCCGTGCTCGCCCTCGCCCTGGGCGCGACCCCGCCCGGGTGAACGAACGGCCACCCTTCAGGGGCCCGCCCGAGCCTGCGAGGGGAGGGGGGAAGGGTGGTCCTTCTAGGATCGGGGCATGTTGCGCTGGCTGACCGCAGGTGAATCGCACGGTCAGCAACTCACCGCCATCCTGGAGGGCCTGCCCGCCGGGGTGGAGGTGCAGACCTCCGACATCGACGTACAGCTGGCCCGCCGGCGCCTGGGGCACGGCCGGGGCGCTCGGATGTCGTTCGAGCAGGACGAGGTCACGCTCACCGGCGGCGTGCGGCACGGCCGCACGCAGGGTGGCCCCATCGCGATCCAGGTGGGCAACACCGAGTGGCCGAAGTGGTCGACGGTGATGTCGGCCGACCCCGTCGATGCCGAGATCCTCGAGGGGCAGGCGCGCAACGCGCCGCTGACCCGGCCCCGGCCCGGCCACGCCGACCTGGCCGGCATGCAGAAGTACGGCTTCGACGACGCCCGGCCGGTGCTCGAGCGCGCCAGCGCCCGGGAGACCGCGGCGCGGGTGGCCCTGGGGGCGGTCGCGCAGGCGTTCCTCCGCCAGGTGCTGGACGTCGAGGTGGTCAGCCACGTCGTCGCCATCGGTCCGGTGGTCGTGCCCGACGGCGTACTGCCCGGACCCCACGACAACGCCCGCATCGACGAGGACCCGGTGCGCTGCGCCGACCCGGCGACCAGCGAGCGGATGGTCGCCGAGATCGACGACGTCCGGAGAGGTGGCGACACCCTCGGCGGCGTCATCGAGGTGGTCGTCCACGGGCTGCCGCCGGGCCTGGGCAGCCACGTGCACTGGGACCGCCGGCTCGACTCCCGGCTGGCCGGCGCCCTGATGGGCGTGCAGTCGGTGAAGGCCGTCGAGGTCGGTGACGGGCTGGAGACCGCCCGGCGCCGCGGCTCGGTGGCCCACGACGAGATCGACCTGGCCGACGAGGTCGACGGCACGCCCAGCGTGCGGCGCCGCACCGACCGGGCCGGCGGCATCGAGGGCGGCATGACCAACGGCGAGGCGCTGCGGGTGCGGGCGGCGATGAAGCCCATCAGCACCGTGCCCCGGGCGCTGGCCACCGTCGACACCGAGACGCTGGAGCCGGCTGTGGCCATCAACCAGCGCAGCGACGCCTGCGCGGTGCCCCGCGGCTCCGTGGTGATGGAGGCGATGGTCGCGCTCGTGCTCGCGGACGCCGTCCTGGAGAAGTTCGGCGGCGACTCGGTCACCGAGACCCGCCGGAACGCGCGGAGCTACCTCGACGCGCTGCCGCTCCGGTGAGCGGCGCCGAGGGACCTCTGCTGGTGCTGGTCGGCCCGCCGGCATCGGGCAAGACGACGGTGGGCAGGGCCGTGGCCGCGGCGCTGGGCGTCGACTTCCGGGACACCGACCGGGACGTCGAGCTCGAGACCGGCAGCTCCGTGCCCGACCTGTTCGTCGAGCACGGTGAGGCGCACTTCCGCGACCTGGAGCGGCGGGCGGTGGCGCGCGGGCTCGCCGAGCACGACGGCGTGCTCGCCCTCGGCGGCGGCGCGGTGACCGCGCCGGAGACCCGGGCGCTGCTGGTCGCGCACGGCAGCCGGGGCGGGGTCGTCGTCTGGCTGGACGTCGACCTGCCCTCGGCCGCCCGGCGTGTGGGCCTCTCGCGGGACCGTCCGCTGCTCGCGGTCAACCCGCGGGCCATGCTGCGCAGCATGCTGGAGCAGCGCGCACCCCTGTACGCCGAGGTGTCCACCCACACGGTGGCCACGAGCGACCGCAGCACCGACGACGTCGTCGCCGACGTCCTGGCCCTGGTGTCCGGAGCCACCCGGTGAGGCGGGTGGCCGTGGCCGGCGAGCGGCCCTACGAGGTGTTCATCGGAGCGGGCGCGCAGATGGAGCTGGCACGGGTGCTCGAGGGCACCGCCCGCGCCGTCGTGGTGCACGCGCCCCCGCTCGCGGCAGCCGCCGGCGCCGCGGTGGAGACGCTGCAGACCGCGGGGGTGGCCGCCGAGGCCGTCGTCGTCCCCGACGGCGAGGCCGCCAAGACCGCGGACGTCGCGGCGGGCGCCTGGGAGCAGTTCGGGCGGCTGGGGCTGACCCGCACCGACGCCGTCGTCGGCATCGGCGGGGGAGCGGTGACCGACCTCGCCGGCTTCCTCGCCGCGACCTGGGCCCGCGGAGTGCGCGTGATCCAGGTGCCCACGAGCCTGCTGGGCATGGTCGATGCCGCCGTCGGGGGCAAGACCGGCATCAACACCTCGGCCGGGAAGAACCTCGTCGGCGCCTTCCACCCGCCGGCCGCCGTGCTCGCCGACACCGACGCGCTGGCCGGCCTGCCCGGGGCGGAGTTCCGCTCCGGGCTGGCCGAGGTGGTCAAGTGCGGATTCATCGCCGACGCCGAGATCCTCCGGCTGCTCGCCGAAGACCCCACCGGCCGGCTGGACACCGAGGAACTGATCGCCCGCGCCGTCCAGGTGAAGGCCGACGCCGTGGGGCAGGACCTCCGGGACACCGGTGTCCGCGAGTTCCTCAACTACGGCCACACCCTCGGGCACGCCATCGAACGGATCGAGGACTTCGGCTGGCGGCACGGCGAGGCGGTCGCCGTCGGCCTGGTGTTCGCCGCCGAGCTGGCCGGGCAGGCGGGGCGGCTGACGGCGGACGAGGTCGACCGGCACCGCACGCTGGTCGCCGCGATGGGCCTGCCCGTGCGCTACGCCGGCGACTGGGCGCGCATCCAGCAGGTGATGCGCGTGGACAAGAAGGCCCGCGGCGCGTCCCTGCGCTTCGTCGTCCTCGACGGCATCGGCAACCCGATGATCCTGACCGACCCCGACCAGGCCTGGCTCGACGCCGCCTGGGCCGCCGTCAGCGAATAGCCACCCGCCCCACCACCCCGACAGGAGCACCCGCATGACCATCCAGGTCCTGAACGGCGCCAACCTCGGCCGGCTGGGCACGCGCGAGCCGGAGATCTACGGCTCGACGACCTACGCCCAGCTCGTCGACGTCCTCGAGACCACCGCGCGGGAGCTGGAGCTCGACGTGCGGGTCCGCCAGACCGACGACGAGGCCGAGCTGCTGCGCTGGATCCACGAGGCCACCGACGCCGGCGACCCCGTCGTCCTCAACCCGGCCTCGTGGTCGCACACGTCGGTCGCGCTGCACGACGCCCTCGCGGCCCTGAACACCCCGCTGGTCGAGGTGCACATCAGCAACATCCACAAGCGCGAGGCCTTCCGGCACCACTCCTACGTCTCCTCGGTCGCCGACGGCGTCATCGCCGGGCTCGGGGTCGAGGGCTACGTGCTCGCGCTGCAGTGGATGTCGCTCCGGGGTCACCGGTGAGCGTGGCGGGAGCGGCGGGGCGGGTGGCGAGCAGAGCGGCCCGGCGCGACGTCCTGCGGGCCACCGCCGCCCAGCGCGGGCTCGACGCCGTCCTGGTCACCAACCTGCTCAACGTCCGCTACCTGACCGGCTTCACCGGGTCCAACGGCGCGCTGCTGGTCCGCACCGACGGCGCGGACCTGTTCGGCACCGACGGCCGCTACACCACCCAGGCGTCCACCCAGGTCCCCGACGTGGAGCTGCTCGTCGACCGCGGCACCGTGCCGGCGCTGGCCCGCGCCGCGGTGCGCGCGGGGCTGGGCCGGCTGGGCTTCGAGTCCCACGACCTCACCGTCGACGGCCTGGACCAGCTGCGCGCGGTCCTCGCCGACGCCGCGGACGGCGGCACCGTGCCGGAGCTGGAGTCGGTCCGCCGTGCCGTGGAGGGGCAGCGGGCGATCAAGGACGCCGGCGAGATCGAGTCCTTGCGCCGCGCCTGCGCGGTCGCCGACCAGGCGCTCGCCGAGCTCGCCGCCGAGGGGGCGCTGCGGCCCGGCCGGACGGAGCTGGAGGTCGGCCGGGAGCTGGACGCGCGGATGCTCGCCCTGGGTGCCGAGGCGCCGTCCTTCGAGACGATCGTCGCCGCGGGGGCCAACTCCGCCATCCCGCACCACCGGCCCGACGCGACCGTCCTGCGCGACGGCGACCTCCTCAAGCTGGACTTCGGGGCGACCGTCGACGGCTACCACTCCGACATGACCCGCACCCTCGTCCTGGGCCATGCGGCCGACTGGCAGCGGGAGATCTACGCGCTCGTCGCCGAGTCCCAGGCCGCCGGTCGCGCGGCGCTCGCCGTCGGCGTCGACGTCGTCGCCGTCGACGAGGCCTCCCGGGAGGTCATCGCGGCCGCGGGCCACGGCGACCACTTCACGCACGGGCTCGGGCACGGCGTGGGGCTGGAGATCCACGAGGCGCCGGGCATCGGCCCGCTCGGCGCGGGTACGCTGGCCGCCGGCATGGCCGTCACCGTGGAGCCGGGCGTCTACCTGCCCGGCCACGGCGGTGTCCGGATCGAGGACACCTTGATCGTCACCGACGACGAGCCCGAACTGTTGACCCTCACGAGCAAGGAACTGCTGGTTCTCTAGATGGCTACCACCAACGACCTCAAGAACGGCATGGTCCTCAAGCTGGACGGCCAGCTCTGGTCCGTCAACGAGTTCCAGCACGTCAAGCCCGGCAAGGGCGGCGCGTTCGTGCGCACGACGCTGAAGAACGTGCTCTCGGGCAAGGTCGTCGACAAGACATTCAACGCCGGCACCAAGGTCGAGACCGCCACGGTCGACAAGCGGAACATGACGTACCTGTACAAGGACGGCACCGACTTCGTCTTCATGGACGGCGACACGTTCGACCAGATCCCGGTCCCGGCCGAGACCGTCGGCGGCGGCGCGGACTACCTCCTGGAGAACACCGAGGTCACCGTCGCGATGCACGAGGGCGTGGCTCTCTACGTCGAGCTCCCGGTGACCATGGAGCTCGTGGTCGAGCACACCGACCCCGGCCTGCAGGGCGACCGCTCCACCGGCGGCAACAAGCCGGCGACGCTGGAGACCGGCGCGCAGATCCAGGTGCCGCTGTTCATCTCGACGGGCGAGAAGCTCAAGGTCGACACCCGGGACGGCCGGTACCTCGGCCGCGCCAACTGACCTCGCGGCTCCTTCCATGGCTGCCCGCACCAAGGCGCGCAAGCGCGCCGTCGACGTCCTCTACGAGGCGGACGTCCGCAACCGCGACCGGAAGGCGCTGCTCGCGGAGCGGGTGGCCGACGGCAACCCGCCGATCCCCGAGCACGCGATCCGGCTGGTCGAGGGCGTCGAGGAGCATGCCGGCCGCATCGACGCGCTGATCGAGGCGCACGCGGCCAACTGGTCGCTCGACCGGCTGCCCGACGTCGACCGCGCCATCCTGCGCATGGCCGTCTACGAGCTGCTCTGGGCCGACGACGTCCCCGACGCCGTCGTGATCGACGAGGCCGTGGAGCTGGCCAAGACGCTGTCGACCGACGACTCGCCCGCGTACGTCAACGGCGTCCTCGGCGCCATCCTGCAGGCGGAGATCCCCAGCTCCTCGTGAGCTGGGAGTTCCGCGTCGCGGGGCCCGGAGGGTTCCCGACGCGGAACTCGGACGCGCTCGTCGCCACTGGGGGACGGCACGTGGCCGCGGTGTCGTCCGGAGGACGACAAAGTCATTGCAGGTCGCGTCTGGCGAAGAGGACGGCGCCGATGCCGACGACGACCAGCGTGACGGCACCCAGGTAGACGCCGGACTGCAGATGGCCCAGGTAGTACTCGGTCTGCTGGAAGAAGCCGTCGGTGCTCGGGCCCCGGTCCTCGATGTAGAGGGTCGCTCCGCCGTCCTGGACCAGCGCCGCGGCGTTGTTGCTCAGCAGCCACGGCTGCCAGGTCGGCCGCAACACGCGGACGAAGTTCTCCACGATGATCAGGTAGACGAACGCGATGCCCAGCGCCGCACCGGTGTTGCGCACCAGGTTGGCCAGCCCGAAGGCGAGCAGCGCGGCGATCACCGTGAGCAGGACGCCGCGGGCCTGGGTCTGCAGGAGGGCGCTCCAGAAGCCCTCCGGCAGCGCGGCATCGCTGCCGACGGCGGCGCGCAGGAGGGCCGAGACGCCCAGCCAGGACGCCTGGGCCAGGACGCCGATGAGCGCCGCCGCGCCGGTGAGGACGACGACCTTCGCGGCCATCACCTGCATCCGCCGGGGCACCCAGAACAGCAGCGCGACGATCGAACGCGTCGACCACTCGGCGCCGATCCAGGTGGCTCCGACCAGCGCGGCGATGACCGCGCTGATCGCGGCGAAGCCCATCGCGCCGTTCGTGCCCTCCGACTCGAAGTCGAAGGGGGCCTTGCTCAGGTACCACGACAGCTCGTAGTCGTCGGCGGTCTGTTCCGGGCCGCAGAACTCGTCGGCGGACACCCCGTCGGGGAGATCGGCGTCGGCCAGGCACTCCTGGCGGAACTGCTCGTTCATCGCGACGTCCGCGGCGATCTGCTGCTCGGCGCGCGCGATGTCGGCGTCGCCGGGCGTGCCGAACTGGGTGAGAGCGATCGTGGTCCCGACGATGCAGGCGGCGATCGCGAGCAGCAGGACGACCTGGATGAAGCGGCGGGACCGGAACCGGTGCGCCTCCGAGCGGAGCAGGCTGCCGAAGCTCGACCGGTGCGTGGGCGGGCCGGCGGGTGGCGCGGGGGGTCGTTCCACGGCGGTGCTCATGCCTGCGTCCCACCGGCGGCGGGGCCGGTGATCGACGGGTCTCCGGTGATGGCGAGGAAGGCGCTCTCCAGGTCGGGGGTCACCCGTCTCAGCTCCTCGAGGTAGAGGCCGGCTCCGGCCAGCACGCGGGTGATGTCGCTGGGGGTGTCGACGGCGTGGACCATCAGCGCGCCCTCGGCGGGGGAGACGGAGAACCCGGCCCGCTGCAGCACGCCGGCAGCGGTGGCGGGGTCGCCGATGTGCACGATCACGTCCCCGGAGCCGCGGCTGGCCAGCACCTCGCCGACCGGCCCGGAGGCGACGCAGCGTCCTCGCGCCAGGATCGACACCGAGTCGCACACCTGCTGGATCTCGGGGAGCAGGTGCGAGGAGAGCAGCACGGTGGTGCGCCCGTCGCGGCCGAGCCTGCGGATGAGCTCGCGCACGTCACGGATCCCGGCGGGGTCGAGGCCGTTGCTCGGCTCGTCCAGGATCAGCAGCCGCGGCTCCTTGAGCAGCGCCGCGGCGATGCCGAGCCGCTGCTTCATGCCGAGCGAGTAGCCCTTGAACCGGTCGGCGGCCCGGTCGGTGAGGTCCACCAGCTCCAGGCACTCCTCGACCCGGGCGCGCGAGACCCCGGCGGCCTCGGCGAGCAGCTGCAGGTTGAGCCGCCCGGAGAAGCCGGGGAAGAACAGCGGGGTCTCGACGAGGGCGCCGACCGCACCGATGACGTCGGGCAGGCCGTCGGGGACCGGCTGGTCGAGCAGCCGGATCTCCCCGCTGCCGGAGTCGGCGGCCACCAGCCCGAGCAGGATCCGGATGGAGGTGGTCTTGCCCGAGCCGTTGGGGCCGAGGAAGCCGTGCACGCCGCCGTACTCGACCAGCAGGTCGAGGCTGTCGAGCGCCTTCTGGGGCGGGCGGCCCCGGCGGCGGTAGCTCTTGGACACCGCGGTCAGCTGCACGGCCGGCATGGGATCTCCCTGCTCCGCGGGCCCAGCGCCCCGGTGGCAGCACCCTGGCACAGCGGCGACGGCGGGGGAGAGCACCGGCGCGCGTGTCGTCGCCGGGGCCCATCGGCCATCCTGTGCACCGTGGCGCGCGCGGACGTGCCCTGAGCTTTCGGAGGCGGTCGTGGCCAGGGCCTACTGGATCAACACGTTCACCGAGATCCGGGACGACGAGCGCCTCACGGAGTACATCCGGCTCGCGGGTCCGGCGATGCAGGCGGCCGGCGGCCGCTTCCTGGCGCGGGGCACCCCCGCACACGCGCTCGAGGGAGCGTCACTGCTGCGGACGACGCTCATCGAGTTCCCCAGCGTCGAGGCGGCGTTCCAGGCGTACCACAGCGACGGGTACCAGCAGGCGCTGCGCGCGCTCGGGGACGCCGCGGATCGGGAGATCCGCATCGTCGAGGCCCTGGAGTAGGGCCGGCCGGCTCCCGCAGCCGTCGTCGCCCGTTCACCACGAGATCGCGCTGAGTGCTGCTCCGGGTCACCTCGGGGAGCGGCGGCGCTCCCAGTTCGGGTCGAGCTCCTCGTCGTCGTCATCGGGGCCGCCGAAGCCGACGACGCTCTCCATGCCGGGGGAGAGGACCCCCCACTCGATGAGCCGCGTGGTCAGCTCGTCGGGGCTCATGTCGTAGATGATCGCCAGCGACTTGAGGTCCTCGGCGCGGATGGAGAGGACCTTGCCGTTGTAGTCGTGCCGCTGCGCCTGGATCGTCGAGGCGTACCGGGCCAGGGGGCCGGCCTCGTCGGCGGGCAGCGAGCCCAGCGACTCGAGGTTCAGCACGATCTTGGTGCTGGAGGTCACCGCGGAGCTGGGCCGCGGGTCGGGGAGCAGTTCGGAGACGGGCACGCCGTAGAAGACGGCGAGCTCGGAGAGCCGCTGCACGGTGACGGCGCGGTCGCCGCGCTCGTAGGAGCCGACGACGACGGCCTTCCAGCGGCCGTGGGACTTGTCCTCCACCCCCTGGAGGGAGAGGCCCTGCTGGTTGCGGATGGCGCGGAGCCTGGCGCCCAGGGCGCGCGAGTAGTCGGTGCTCATCGCTGTCTGCTCACTGTCCGTCGTCTCGGTAAGGGCCACGTCGTCACGGAGCGTACTGGTCGAGCGGCACCCGCGACAGGCCGACTCCCGCGTTCCCGGCGAACGGGCGACGGGCCCTCAGCGGGCCGACTGAGCCCCGACCAGCGGGTTCCGCACCGGTCGACGTCGTTCCGCGGGCGTGCAGTACCGTCATGGCCGGTCCACCCACTCCTTTAACGACCCGTCCAGTGAGGCGGGGAAGGAGGCCTGATGGCCAGCTCGCACGAGCCTGCCCGCAGTCCGGCGCCCTCCAGCGGCGACCCGACGGCAGGAACCGTTCTCTCCGCCTCCGACGTCGCCCGCATGGTCGACCGGATGGCCCACCAGCTCATCGAACGGGCAGCCGCCGACGCCCCGGGTTCAGCGGACGGCGGGCTCTCCGGGCTGGTGCTCGTCGGCATCCCGACCCGGGGCGCCCCGCTGGCCCGCCGCCTCGCCGCGCGCATCGAGGCCTTCTCGGGGGCCGCGGTCGACGTCGGCACCGTCGACATCACCCTCTACCGGGACGACCTCCGGCGGCACGGCGTCCGGGCGCTGGAGCCCACCGAGCTCCCCGCCGGCGGGATCGACGACCGGCTGGTCGTCCTCGTCGACGACGTCCTCTACTCCGGCCGGTCGGTGCGCGCCGCGCTCGACGCGCTGCGGGACCTCGGTCGCCCCCGTGCGGTGCAGCTCGCCGTCCTGGTCGACCGGGGTCACCGCGAGCTGCCGATCCGCGCGGACCTGGTCGGCAAGAACCTGCCCACCTCGCGGGCTCAGAAGGTCCTGGTCCGGCTGACCGAGACCGACGGCGTGGACGAGGTGCTGCTCACCGAGGGGCAGCGGACGGGGGAGCAGGGTTCATGAAGCGCCATCTGCTGGAGGCCGCCGACCTCGACCGGGAGGATGCGACCCTCGTCCTGGACACCGCCGCCCAGATCGACCAGGCGCTGGCCGGCCGCGAGGTCAAGAAGCTGCCCACGCTGCGCGGTCGGACGGTGGTGAACCTCTTCTACGAGGACTCCACCCGCACCCGCATCTCCTTCGAGCTGGCCGCCAAGCGGCTCTCGGCCGACGTCATCAACTTCTCGGCGAAGGGCAGCAGCGTCTCCAAGGGGGAGAGCCTCAAGGACACCGCGCTGACCCTCGAGGCGATGGGCGCGGACGCCGTCGTCGTCCGCCACTCGGCGTCGGGTGCCCCGCACCGGCTGGCGAACTGGGTGCGCGGCAGCGTGGTGAACGCCGGAGACGGCACCCACGAGCACCCGACGCAGGCGCTGCTGGACGCGTACACGATCCGGCAGCGGCTCGGCCGGCTCGAGGGCGTCCGGGTCGCGATCGTCGGCGACGTCCTGCACAGCCGGGTGGCCCGCTCGAACGTCGGGCTCCTGCACACCCTGGGTGCGGAGGTCACGCTCGTCGCGCCGCCGACCCTGCTGCCGGTGGGTGTCGGCAGCTGGCCGGCCGAGGTCAGCTACGACCTCGACACCGTGCTGCCCAAGTCCGACGTCGTGATGATGCTGCGGGTGCAGGCCGAGCGGATGAACGCCTCGTTCTTCCCGAGCGCCCGCGAGTACAGCCGCCGCTACGGGCTGGACGCCCGCCGGATGGCCCTGCTGGACGACGAGGCCGTCGTCATGCACCCGGGCCCGATGAACCGCGGGATGGAGATCGCCGCCGAGGTGGCCGACTCCGCCCGTTCCACGATCGTCGAGCAGGTCGCCAACGGGGTCTCCACCCGCATGGCCGTGCTCTACCTGCTGCTCGGAGGGGCTCCCGAATGACCTCGTACCTGATCAAGGGCGCCCGCCCGCTGGGCGGCGACCCTGCCGACATCCTGCTCACCGACGGCCGGATCGCCGCGATCGGCGAGTCCCTGTCCGCGACGGACGCCGAGGTGGTCGAGGCGGCGGGCCTGGTCGCGCTCCCCGGCCTGGTGGACCTGCACACGCACCTGCGCGAGCCGGGCCGCGAGGACGCCGAGACCGTCGAGACGGGCAGCCGCGCCGCTGCCCTGGGCGGCTTCACCGCGGTGCACGCCATGGCCAACACCGACCCGGTGGCCGACACCGCCGGCGTCGTCGAGCAGGTCTGGCGCCTGGGCCAGGAGGCCGGCCTGGTCGACGTCGTCCCCGTGGGCGCGGTGACCATCGGGCTCAAGGGCGAGCGGCTGGCCGAGCTCGGCGCGATGGCCGACTCCGCGGCCCGCGTCCGGGTGTTCTCCGACGACGGGCACTGCGTCGCGGACCCCGCGCTGATGCGCCGCGCGCTGGAGTACGTGAAGGCCTTCGACGGCGTCGTCGCCCAGCACGCCGAGGAGCCACGGCTCACCGCCGGCGCACAGATGCACGAGGGCGACCGCTCCGCCCGGCTCGGCCTGACCGGCTGGCCGGCCGCTGCCGAGGAGGCGATCATCGCCCGCGACGTGCTGCTGGCCGAGCACGTCGGCGCGCGGCTGCACGTCTGCCACGTCTCGACGGCGGGGTCGGTGGAGATCCTGCGCTGGGCGAAGTCCCGGGGCGTCCAGGTGACCGCCGAGGTCACCCCGCACCACCTGCTCCTCACCGATGCCTGCGCCGAGTCCTACGACCCGGTGTTCAAGGTCAACCCGCCGCTGCGTACCGACGCCGACGTGGAGGCGCTGCGCGCCGGTCTCGCCGACGGGACGATCGACGCCGTCGGCACCGACCACGCCCCGCACGCGGTCGAGGACAAGGAGAGCGAGTGGGCGCAGGCCCGGCCCGGGATGCTCGGGTTGGAGCAGGCGCTCTCGGTGGTCATCGAGACGATGGTCGAGCCGGGCCGGCTCGACTGGGCCGGCGTCGCCGACCGCATGTCGGTCCGCCCGGCGCAGATCGGCCGCCTCTCCGCACTCGGTCCCGCCGCCCATGGCCGCCCGCTGGCCCCGGGTGAGCCGGCCAACCTGGTGCTCGTGGACCCGGCCACCCGCTCGACGGTCGACCCCGCGGCGCTGGCCAGCCGCAGCCGCAACAGCCCCTATGCCGGCCGGGAGCTCCCCGGCCGGGTGGTCGCGACGTTCCTCCGGGGGACGCCGACCGTGCTCGACGGAAAGGCCGTTCGATGACAGCGAGTGAGCATCGCAGCGAGGAACGAGCGAGGCGCGGAGCGAGCGCGGAATCGGACAGGAAGGCACAGCAAGTGACAGAAGCGGTCCTCGTGCTCGAGGACGGGCGCACGTTCCACGGTGAGTCCTACGGGGCGGAGGGGACGACGGTCGGCGAGGCGGTGTTCGCCACCGGGATGACCGGCTATCAGGAGACGCTGACCGACCCGAGCTACGCCGGCCAGATCGTCGCGATGACGGCCCCGCACATCGGCAACACCGGCGTCAACGGCGAGGACGACGAGAGCCGGCGCATGTGGCCGGCCGGGTTCGTCGTCCGCGACCCCGCCCGCCGCACGTCGAACTGGCGCTCCACCGGCAGCCTGGACGACGAGCTGGTCGCGCACGGGATCATCGGGATCAGCGGCATCGACACCCGGGCGCTCACCCGCCACCTGCGCGACCGCGGCGCCATGCGCGCCGGCATCAGCACCGAGCTGAACCCCGGCCGGCTGCTGGAGCGGGTGACCGCCAGCGAGAGCATGAAGGGCGCCGACCTCGCGCCGTCGGTGAGCACCACCGAGGCCTACGTCGTCCCGGCGGTGGGGGAGAAGCGGTTCACCATCGCCGCCCTGGACCTGGGCATCAAAACCGCTACCCCGCGGCACCTGGCCGCCCTCGGCGTGGAGACCCACGTGCTGCCCTCGACGGCGACCGCCGAGGAGCTGCTGGCGGCCGGCCCCGACGGGGTCTTCCTCTCCAACGGTCCCGGCGACCCGGCGGCCGCCGACTACGCCGTCGCGGCGGTGCAGGGCGTCCTGGACGCCCGCCGGCCGCTGTTCGGCATCTGCTTCGGCAACCAGATCCTCGGCCGCGCGCTGGGTCTGGGCACCTACAAGCTGCGCTTCGGCCACCGCGGCCTCAACCAGCCGGTGCTGGACCGGGTGAGCGGCACGGTCCGGGTGACCAGCCACAACCACGGCTTCGCCGTCGACGCCCCGCTCGACCGGCCCACCGACACGCCCTACGGGCAGGTGGAGGTCAGCCACGTCGGCCTCAACGACGACGTCGTGGAGGGCCTGCGCTGCCTCGAGGTGCCCGCGTTCAGCGTCCAGTTCCACCCGGAGTCCGCGGCCGGGCCGCACGACGCCGCGCCACTGTTCCAGCGTTTCGTCGATCTGATGGAGGAGGCCCGGGCGGGGACGGCGTCCGCGGGCGGGCCGTCCCTGGTCGTCGAGCACAGCACCGGGGAGAAGAACTGATGCCGAAGCGGACAGACATCGAGCACGTCCTGGTGATCGGCTCCGGGCCGATCCTCATCGGCCAGGCCGCCGAGTTCGACTACTCCGGTACCCAGGCGTGCCGCGTGCTGCGCGCCGAGGGGCTGCGGGTCAGCCTGGTCAACAGCAACCCGGCGACGATCATGACCGACCCCGAGGTCGCCGACGCCACCTACATCGAGCCGCTGACCCCGGAGTTCGTCGAGAAGGTCATCGCCAAGGAGCGTCCCGACGCGCTGCTGGCCACCCTCGGCGGGCAGACCGCGCTGAACATCGCGATCGGCCTCTACGAGAACGGCACCCTGGAGAAGTACGGCGTCCAGCTCATCGGCGCCGACGTCGACGCGATCAACCGCGGCGAGGACCGGCAGAAGTTCAAGGACATCGTCCGCTCCATCGGCGCCGACGCCCCCCGCTCGCGGGTCTGCGGCACCGTCGAGGAGGCGATCGAGACCGCCGAGGAGGTCGGTTACCCGGTCGTCATCCGGCCCAGCTTCACCATGGGCGGGCTCGGCTCGGGCTTCGCGACCGACGAGGCGATGCTCCGCCGCATGGCCTCGCACGGGCTGGCCGACTCCCCGGTGCACACCGTGCTCATCGAGGAGTCGGTGTTGGGCTGGAAGGAGTACGAGCTCGAGCTGATGCGCGACCGCAGCGACAACGTGGTGGTCATCTGCTCGATCGAGAACATCGACGCGATGGGCGTGCACACCGGTGACTCGGTGACCGTGGCGCCGGCGATGACGCTCACCGACGTCGAGTACCAGAAGATGCGCGACGTCGGCATCGCGGTGCTGCGCGAGGTCGGGGTGGACACCGGCGGCTGCAACATCCAGTTCGCGGTCAACCCGGAGGACGGCCGGCTGGTCGTCATCGAGATGAACCCGCGGGTCTCCCGCTCCAGCGCGCTGGCGTCGAAGGCCACCGGCTTCCCGATCGCCAAGATCGCCGCGAAGCTGGCCATCGGCTACACCCTCGACGAGATCACCAACGACATCACCGGCGTCACCCCGGCCGCGTTCGAGCCGACGCTGGACTACGTCGTCGTCAAGATCCCGCGGTTCGCCTTCGAGAAGTTCCCCGGCGCCGACCCCCGCCTGACGACGACGATGAAGAGCGTCGGCGAGGTCATGTCGATGGGCCGCAACTTCGCCGAGGCCCTGGGCAAGGCGATGCGCTCGACCGAGACGAAGAAGGCCGGCTTCTGGACGGAGCCCACCTGGGTCGCCAGTGCGGGCGACCAGGCAGCCGAGCGGACGACCGCCGAACTGCTGCTGGAGGCCCTGCGTACGCCGGTCGACGGCCGGCTGTACCTGGCCGAGGCCGCCCTCGGCGCCGGTGCGACGATCGAAGAGGTAGCGGCTGCCAGTGGATTCGATCCATGGTTCGTCGACCAGATCGCGCTGATCCGCGAGGTCGGCGTCGCTGTGCACGACGCGCCGTCCTTGACGCCGGAGCTGCTCCGCCGCGCCAAGCGGCACGGCCTGTCCGACCGGCAGATCGCCGTGCTGCGGCCGGAGCTGGCCGGCGAGGACGGCGTCCGCGCGCTGCGCTGGCGCCAGGGCATCCGGCCGGTCTACAAGACCGTCGACACCTGCGCCGGCGAGTTCGCCGCCCGCACGCCGTACCACTACTCCTCCTACGACGAGGAGACCGAGGTCGAGCCGCGCGAGAAGCCCGCGGTGCTGATCCTGGGCTCCGGCCCGAACCGGATCGGGCAGGGCATCGAGTTCGACTACTCCTGCGTGCACGCCGTGATGGCGCTGCAGGACGCCGGCTACGAGGCGGTGATGGTCAACTGCAACCCCGAGACCGTCTCCACCGACTACGACACCGCCGACCGGCTCTACTTCGAGCCGCTCACCTTCGAGGACGTCCTCGAGGTGGTCGAGGCCGAGCGCGCCGCCGGTCCGGTCGCCGGGGTCATCTGCACCCTGGGCGGCCAGACGCCGCTGGGCCTGGCGCAGCGGCTCAAGGACGCCGGGGTGCCGGTGCTGGGCACCTCGCCCGAGGCGATCGACGACGCCGAGGACCGCGGCGCGTTCAGCCGGGTGCTCTCCGACACCGGCCTGCTCGCCCCCAAGCACGGGATGGCCACCACGTACGAGTCGGCCCGCGCCATCGCCGCCGACATCGGCTACCCGGTGCTTGTCCGGCCCTCGTACGTGCTCGGCGGCCGGGGCATGGAGATCGTCTACGACGACGCCACGCTCGAGGCCTACATCGCCAAGGCCACCGACGTGAGCGTCGACCACCCGGTGCTGGTCGACCGGTTCCTCGAGGACGCCGTCGAGATCGACGTGGACGCCCTCTACGACGGCACCGACCTCTACCTGGGCGGGGTCATGGAGCACATCGAGGAGGCCGGCATCCACTCCGGCGACTCGGCGTGCGCCCTGCCGCCGATCACCCTGGGCACGGCGGACCTGCTCAAGATCCGGGCGGCCACGGAGAAGCTGGCCGAGCGGATCGGCGTCCGCGGGCTGATGAACGTCCAGTACGCGATCAAGGACGACATCCTCTACGTGATCGAGGCCAACCCGCGGGCCAGCCGCACGGTGCCCTTCGTCTCCAAGGCGACGGCGGTGCAGCTGGCGAAGGCCGCCGCCCGGATCGCGGTGGGGGAGACGATCGCCTCGCTGCGCGCGGCCGGCGTCCTCCCGGCGGCCGGCGACGGCACCGACCTCCCCGAGGGTGCGCCGATCTCGGTCAAGGAGGCGGTCCTGCCGTTCAACCGCTTCCGCACCGTCGAGGGCTTCGGCGTGGACACGCTGCTCTCCCCGGAGATGAAGTCGACCGGCGAGGTCATGGGCCTGGACACCGAGTTCGGCACCGCGTTCGCCAAGTCGCAGGCGGCCGCCTACGGGTCGCTGCCGACGGAGGGCACGGTCTTCGCGTCCCTGGCCAACCGCGACAAGCGGGGCGCGATCTTCCCGGTCAAGCGGCTGGCCGACCTCGGCTTCCGCATCCTCGCCACGGTGGGCACCGCCCAGGTGCTGCGGCGCAACGGCGTGGCCGCGGAGGTCGTCGGCAAGTACAGCGAGGGCCCGGGCAACGTCGTCGAGGCCATCCTCGCCGGCGACGTCGACATGGTGGTCAACACGCCGTTCGGGGCGCCGGGCAACAGCGGCCCTCGTCTGGACGGCTACGAGATCCGCACCGCGGCCGTGTCGGCCGGGATCCCGTGCATCACCACGGTGCAGGGAATGGCCGCCGCGGTGCAGGGCATCGAGGCGCTGCGCCAGGGCGGCATCGGGGTGCGCAGCCTGCAGGAGGTGCACGCGGCGCTGGCCGAGGGGCTGCGCGCCGCCGCGGGGACGCCCTCGTGACGGCGGAGCACCTGACGACGCCGGCGCCGCAGGCGGACGCGGCGCCGGTGCAGCGCACCGTCGAGGTGGTCGGCGCCCGCCCGGTGGACGCCTACGTGGAGCTGCGGCTGGCCGCGCCCGAGATCGCCGAGCGCGCCCAGCCCGGTCAGTTCGTCGCCTTCGCCGTCGGCGGGGAGACCTCCGGCCTGCTGCTGCGTCGCTCGATCGCGATCAGCACCGCCGAGGACGGCGTGGTGACCGTCGTCGTCTCGGCCGCCGGACCGGGATCCACCTGGCTCACCCAGCGCCGGGTCGGGGACACCGTCGACGTCGTCGGCCCGCTCGGCCGGCCGTTCCCGGCGCCCCCGGCGAGCGCCCGCGCGCTGCTGGTGGGCGGTGGCTACGGCGCCGCGGCGCTCGTGGGGCTGGCCGCGCAGCTGAAGGCCGCGGGACACGAGGTCGCCGCCGTCGCCGGTGCCGCGGCCGCCGACCGGCTGTGCTCCGTGCAGGAGCTCACCGGCCTCGTCGACACCCTCGCCGTCACCACGGACGACGGCAGCTCCGGCCGCCGGGGCCTGGTCACCCTCGCCGTCGACGAGCTGCTGCCCGACTGCGGGGTCGTCTACGCCTGCGGTCCGATGCGCATGCTGCAGGCGGTCGCCGACGCCGCCACCGCGCGGGGCATCCCGTCCTACGTCGCCGTCGAGGAGTCGATGGCCTGCGGCATCGGGGTCTGCATGACCTGCGTGCTGCCGGTCGTGGGGGAGGACGGGCAGACCCGGCTGTCCCGGTCCTGCACCGAGGGGCCCGTCTTCGGCGGGGACCGGGTGCGTTTCGACGACGTCGGGACCCTGCCCTGGGACGTCGTCGGCGCCGACGCGATGGGAGTGACCCGACCGTGACCACCGTGCAGACCGCCGTCGACATGTCGACCGCGCTGGGCGGGGTGTCGATCCCCAGCCCGGTGCTGACCGCCTCCGGTTGCTCGGCCTTCGGCCGGGAACTGGAGCCGTTCGTGGACCTGACCGCCATCGGCGCGGTGGTGACCAAGTCGGTGCAGCTGCGGCCGCGCTCCGGCCGGCCCACCCCGCGGATGGCCGAGACGCCCAGCGGCATGCTCAACTCGATCGGCCTGCAGGGACCGGGCATCGAGGGTCTCCTCGCCGGCGAGCTGCCCTGGCTCGCCGAACGGGGGGCGCGCGCGTTCGTCTCGATCGCCGGCGTCCGCGTCGAGGACTTCGCCGAGCTGGCCACCCGGCTACGCGGGGTGCCGGGCGTGGCCGGGCTGGAGGTGAACATCAGCTGCCCGAACGTGGAGAGCCGGGGCGAGGTGTTCGCCTGCGACCCGGTCGCCGCCTCCGACGTCGTGTCCGCGGTGCGCGCCGCCGCCGACCCGGCCCAGCCGGTCTACGCCAAGCTCAGCCCCGACGTCACCGACATCGTCTCCGTCGCCCGGGCCGTGGTGGACGCCGGCGCCGACGGCCTGTCGATGATCAACACCCTGCTCGGTCTGGTCATCGACCCCGACACGATGAAGCCGCTGCTGGGCGGGATCACCGGCGGCCTCTCCGGCCCGGCGATCCGGCCGGTGGCGCTGCGCTGCGTGTGGCAGGTGCACGCGGCGCTGCCGGAGGTGCCGATCCTGGGCATGGGCGGCATCCGGTCCGGTCTGGACGCGCTGCAGTTCGTGCTCGCCGGGGCGTCGGCCGTCTCGGTGGGCACCGCCGTCTTCAACGATCCGTCGGCGCTCGGCCGCATCCACGCGGAGCTGGCCGCCGCACTCGAGCAGCGCGGGTTCCCGAGCCTGCGCGAGGCAGTGGGGTACGCACACCGATGACGACGTCGTTCGGATCCCGGCTGGCCGACTCGGTCGCCGAGCGCGGCCCGCTGTGCGTGGGCATCGACCCGCACGCGCCGCTGTTGGCGCGGTGGGGACTGCCCGACAGCCCCGAGGGTCTGGCCCGGTTCACCGACGCCGTCGTCGACGCGCTGGCCGGCTCGGTCGCCGTCCTCAAGCCGCAGCTGGCGTTCTACGAGCGGCACGGCTCCCGCGGGCTCGCCGTCCTGGAGGACGCCGTCGCGCGCGCCCGGGCTGCCGGCGCCCTCGTGCTGCTCGACGCCAAGCGGGGCGACATCGGCTCGACGATGGACGCCTACGCCGACTACCTGCGCCCCGACCACCCGCTGGCGGTCGACGCGATGACGGTCAGCCCCTACCTCGGCCCCGGCTCGCTGCAGCCGGCCGTCGACACCGCCCGGCAGCACGGCGGCGGGCTGTTCGTGCTGGCCCGGACCTCCAACCCGGACGCCGGCACGCTCCAGCACGCCCTGGTGGGGGAGCGGAGCGTCGCCCAGGTCGTCGTCGACACCGTCCGCGGCTGGAACACCCCCGGCTGGGTGGTCGGCGACCCGCTGCCCGACCTCGGCGCGGTCCAGGACATGGCGAGCCGGTTCGGAGCCACCACCGGTTCCTTCGGCGTCGTCGTCGGGGCGACCCTCCGGGAGCTCGACGTCGACCTGACCGGCCTGGGTGGTCCGGTGCTGGCCCCCGGCCTGGGCGCGCAGGGGGGCTCGCCCGCCGACCTGCGCCGGCTCTTCGGCAGCGGCACCGCCGTCGTCCCGACCGTCTCCCGCGACGTGCTCGCGGCCGGGCCCGACGTCACGGCGCTCCGTGCGGCAGCCGACCGGTGGGCGGAGGCCCTCGCCGGCTGAACGGGCTCCGGCGTGTCGTGCACCGGGCGTGTCGACGGAACCGCGCAGTTCAGCGGTGCACAACCCACCCGGAACACGAACGTCCGGAAACCCTCCTGACCTGCGAGGATGACCGTGGGTGATCGGCGTCGTGAACGTCTCGTGAAGACCCGCCGCCGACCGGTCGGGGGTTCGGCGCGCGACACCGGTGACCTGCGGATTTGCCGGGGATAGCGTTCCTGGTGAGGCTCAGCCCCGTACGCCGTCCCTCTCCGACCGAATCCGCGAACAGCACGCCGGCAACGTTGCCGGCGACGACACGATTGGGTTGCACCATGCCCCTTCCCGACCTGTCCCCGGAGCAGCGCGCCGCCGCACTCGAGAAGGCCGCCGCCGCCCGCAAGGCGCGGGCCGAACTGCGCGAACGGCTGAAGAGCAAGGGCGCCACCGTCGGCGACGTCCTCAAGCAGGGCGACACCGACGAGGTGATCGGCAAGATGCGGGTGTCGGCGGTCCTGGAGTCCCTCCCGGGTGTCGGCAAGGCGCGTGCTGCGAAGATCATGGAGCGCCTGGAGATCTCCCCGACGCGCCGCGTGCGGGGACTGGGTGCCAACCAGCGCCGCGCGCTGGAGACGGAGTTCGGCGGCGAGCAGGTCGGCTGAGCCCGGACCGGCGCGCACGCACGACCGGACGAGGACGACGCGTGGGAACTGGTACACCGGCACGGCTCACCGTGCTCTCGGGGCCCTCCGGGGTCGGCAAGGGCACCGTGGTGGCCGAGGTCCGGCGTCGGCACCCCGACGTGTGGGTCTCGGTCTCGGTGACGACCCGGCGCCCTCGCCCCGGTGAGGTGCCGGGCGTCCACTACCACTTCGTCGACGCCGCCGAGTTCGACCGGCTGATCGCCTCCGACGGTCTGCTCGAGTGGGCGGAGTACGCGGGCAACCGCTACGGCACCCCGGTCGCCCCGCTGCGCGAGCGGCTCGGGTCCGGCGCCCCCGCGCTCCTGGAGATCGAGTTGCAGGGCGCCCGCCAGGTGCGCGAGCGCGCGCCCGAGGCCCAGCTGGTGTTCCTGGCCCCACCGTCCTGGGGCGAACTGGTCAACCGTCTCGCCGGTCGGGGCTCCGAGCCGGCGGCCGTGCAGGAGGCCCGGCTGACCATCGCGCGGGCCGAGCTGGAGGCCGCGGACGAGTTCGACGTGGTCGTCGTCAACGACGACGTGGCCCGTGCCGCGGACGAGTTGGTAGGCTTGCTGACTGCGCCGTCGCCCGGACACGTCCGGAGCAGCGGCGCTCACGAATAGCGGACGCGGTCCCGCCGCCCCCGCTGAACCGATCTGAGGAGCACGCCCGCCCGTGTCCGGAGTCGCACCTGCCCCCGAGGGCATCACCAACCCGCCGATCGACGAGCTGCTCGAGCGCACCAGCAGCAAGTACGGCCTGGTCATCTTCGCCGCCAAGCGTGCGCGCCAGATCAACGCCTACTACAGCCAGCTCTCCGAGGGCCTGCTGGAGTACGTCGGCCCCTTGGTCGACACCGCCCCGCAGGAGAAGCCCCTGTCGATCGCGCTGCGCGAGATCAACGAGGGCCTGCTGACCCACACGGCCGGCGAGAACTGAAAAAGGACCCCGGTCCCTCTCACCCCCTCGCAAGCTCAGGGGCGAGCCTCCGGACCGGGGCCGCGGCTGGTGGCGTGAGAACGTCATCCGCCTTTGTGATGAGGACGCCCCCGGCTGGTACCGGGGGCGTCGTCGTGTCTGCGGCAGGATGAGCCCATGAGCCGGATCGTGCTGGGAGTCAGCGGTGGCGTGGCCGCGTACAAGGCCGCCCTGCTGCTGCGCGCGTTCACCGAGGCCGGTCACGACGTGCGGGTGGTCCCGACGCCGGGCGCGCTGCACTTCGTCGGCGCCGCCACCTTCGAGGCGCTGTCCGGCAACCCCGTCACCACCGACGTGTGGTCCGACGTCCCCGAAGTCGCGCACGTCCGCATCGGGCAGACCGCCGACCTCGTCGTCGTCGCCCCGGCCACCGCGGACCTGCTGGCCCGCGCCGCCGCCGGCCGCGCGGACGACCTGCTCACCGCCACGCTGCTCACCGCGCACTGCCCGGTGGTGTTCGTGCCGGCGATGCACACCGAGATGTGGCTGCACCCGGCCAC
This sequence comes from Candidatus Blastococcus massiliensis AP3, assembly GCF_000582785.1. Classification (GTDB taxonomy): domain Bacteria; phylum Actinomycetota; class Actinomycetes; order Mycobacteriales; family Geodermatophilaceae; genus Blastococcus; species Blastococcus massiliensis. The sequence goes on along the minus strand of NZ_HG931173.1, from coordinate 88,768 downwards.
GCAGGACAACGTCGCCACCCTCCGCCGCCGCGGTGCCGTCGTCCTGCCGCCCGCGGTCGGCCGGCTCACCGGCCCCGACTCCGGCCCCGGCCGGCTGCCCGAGCCCGCCGACATCGCGGCGCTGGCCGATGTGGTCCTCACGTCCGGTGCCGCCGTCCTCGCGCACGACCTCGCCGGCCGGCGGGTCGTCATCAGCGCCGGTGGCACCCGTGAGCCGCTCGACCCGGTCCGCTACCTGGGCAACCGCTCCTCCGGCAAGCAGGGCTGGGCGCTGGCCCGGGTGGCCGCCGCCCGCGGTGCCGAGGTCGTCCTGGTGGCGGCCAACGTCGAGCTGCCGGCGCCGTTCGGTGTCCGGGTGGTCCCGGTCGGGACCGCCGAGGAGCTGCGGTCGGCGATGCACGCGGAGGCCGCGGACGCCGACGTCGTGGTGATGAGCGCCGCCGTCGCGGACTTCCGCCCGGCCAGCGTCGCCGGCGCCAAGATGAAGAAGGACTCGGCGGGGGAGCCGGACTCCGTCCCGCTGGTCCGCAACCCCGACATCCTCGCCGAGCTGGTGACGAAGCGTCGACCCGGCCAACTGGTCGTCGGCTTCGCCGCCGAGACCGGTGACGACGACGCCGACGTCCTGACCCACGCCCGCGCCAAGCTGGCCCGCAAGGGCTGCGACCTGCTCGTGGTCAACGACGTCTCCGGCGGGCAGGTCTTCGGCCGCGCCGACAACGCGGTCGCCGTCCTGGCCGCCGACGGCGCCTCGACGGAGATCGGTCTGGGCACCAAGGACACCGTCGCCGCCGGCATCTGGGACGTCGTCGCCCCGCGGCTCGAGCCCGCGACGCAGGCCTGACCCGCGTCACCCGGGGGAACGACCCGCCGTTCCGGGGCGGGTCGGTGCGCCAGGTAGCCTCCGTGGCGAGTCGTGGTCCCCGAGCGGCTCGACCACTCGTGTCCAGCGACCCAGGAGTACCGACATGTCACGCCGTCTCTTCACGTCCGAGTCGGTCACCGAAGGGCACCCGGACAAGATCGCCGATCAGATCAGCGACTCGATCCTGGACGCGATGCTGGCCCAGGACCCCAAGAGCCGCGTCGCGGTCGAGACCATGATCACGACCGGCCAGGTGCACATCGCCGGTGAGGTCACCACCGCCGGCTACGTCGACATCGCCGCGATCGTGCGCGACACCGTCCTCCGCATCGGCTACGACTCCTCGCGCAAGGGCTTCGACGGCGCCTCGTGCGGCGTCAGCGTGTCGATCGGCGCGCAGTCGCCCGACATCGCCCAGGGCGTGGACACCGCCTACGAGGCCCGCACCGGGTCGGCCGAGGACGAGCTGGAGCGCCAGGGCGCCGGCGACCAGGGCCTGATGTTCGGGTACGCCACCGACGAGACGCCCGAGCTGATGCCGCTGCCCATCGCGCTGGCCCACCGCCTCGCCCGGCGGCTGTCGGCGGTGCGCAAGGACGGCTCGGTGCCCTACCTGCGCCCCGACGGCAAGACCCAGGTCACGGTCGTCTACGAGGACGACCGGCCGGTCGCCGTCGACACCGTGGTGGTCTCCTCGCAGCACGCCGAGGACATCTCCATCGAGCAGCTGCTCGCGCCCGACATCAAGGAGCTCGTCGTCGAGCCCGAGCTGGCCGCCCTCGGCCTGCCCACCGACGGCTACCGCCTCCTGGTGAACCCGACCGGCAAGTTCGTCATCGGTGGCCCCATGGGTGACGCCGGGCTGACCGGCCGCAAGATCATCGTCGACACCTACGGCGGCATGGCCCGCCACGGTGGCGGCGCCTTCTCCGGCAAGGACCCGTCGAAGGTCGACCGCTCCGCGGCCTACGCCATGCGCTGGGTGGCCAAGAACGTCGTCGCGGCCGGCCTGGCCAAGCGCTGCGAGGTGCAGGTGGCCTACGCGATCGGCGCCGCGCACCCCGTCGGCCTCTTCGTCGAGACCTTCGGCACCGGCACCGTGGCCGACGACGTCCTGGAGAAGGCGATCACCTCGGTGTTCGACCTGCGCCCCGCCGCGATCGTGCGCGACCTGGACCTGCTGCGCCCGATCTACGCCCCGACGGCGGCCTACGGCCACTTCGGCCGCACCGACGTCGACCTCCCGTGGGAGCGCCTCGACCGCGTCGACGCGCTGCGCGCGGCCGTGGGCGGCTGAGCACCTGGACGCACCTGTCCCTTCCGACGACCCGGGCCGCCAGCTGGTGGCCCGGGTCGTCGTCGATGTGCCCCTGGCGCACCTCGACCGGCCCTTCGACTACGCCGTACCGGAGAAGTTCGCGGACACGGTGACGGCCGGCTGCCGCGTGCGGGTGCGCTTCCACGGCCGGCTGGTCGACGGCGTGGTCTGGGAGCTGGGCGACGACTCCGAGTTCGCCGGGACGCTGCAGCCGCTGTCGCACGTGCCCTCCGGGGAGCCGGTGCTCACCCCGCAGGTGGCCCGGCTGGTGCGCACCGTGGCCGACCGCTACGCAGGCACGGCCGGCGACGTGCTGCGCCTGGCGCTGCCCCCGCGCCGGGCCAACGCCGAGAAGCGGGAGAGCCCGACACCCGACGCGCTGCCGGAGCCGCCGGACCCGGCCGGGTTCGCCCGGTACGGCGCCGGCCCCGCCCTGCTCGACGCCCTGGCCGACGGCCGTCCGGCCCGCGCGGTCTGGACGGCGCTGCCCGGGGAGGACTGGCCGGCCCGGCTCATCGAGTTGTGCCGCGCGGCGCTGTCGGGACGGCGGGGCTCGCTCGTCGTCGTGCCGGACGGCCGGGACCTCGACCGGCTCGCCGCCGCGGCTGCCGGCCTGCTGCCGGCGCACTCCTTCACGGTGCTGCGGGCCGACGACTCGCCGGAGAAGCGCTACCGGGCGTTCCTGGCCGCCTCGCGTGGCGCGGCCCAGGTGGTGCTGGGCACGCGCGCGGCCATGTTCGCGCCCGTCCGCGACCTGGGCCTGGTGGTCGTGTGGGACGACGGGGACGACCTGCACGCCGACGAACGGGCGCCGTACCCGCACGCGCGCGACGTGCTGATCCAGCGGGCCTGGCTGGACGACTGCGCCGCAGTGGTCGCCGGGACCACCCGTACCGCCGAGGGTGCGCTGCTGGTCGAGTCGGGCTGGGCGCACGAGCTGGTCGCCGACCGCGCCGTGCTGCGCGCCGCCGCGCCCCGGGTGCAGGCGCTCGGGGAGGACTTCGAGCTGGCCCGGGACGCCGCGGCGCGCTCGGCCCGGCTGCCGTCACTGGCGCACGAGGCAGCGCGGAAGGCGCTGGCCGCGGACGCGCCGGTCCTGGTGCAGGTGCCCCGGCGCGGCTACGTC
>NZ_HG931173.1:72280-85434 GCF_000582785.1 Candidatus Blastococcus massiliensis AP3 | reverse complement strand
GATCTCACCGCGGCCCGGACCGGGCGGGGCGCGGATCCCGGCCTGCCGGTGGTGCGCCCGGCCCGCCGCCACCTTCGACTGCCCGCACTGCCACGGCACGAAGCTGCGCGCCTCGGTGATCGGCGAGTCCCGGACGGCGGAGGAGCTGGCCCGCGCCTTCCCGGGGGCGGCGGTGCGCACGTCGGGCAGCACGTCGGGGGTGCTGGCGACCGTCCCGGGCGGGGCATCGCTGGTGGTGTCGACGCCGGGAGCCGAGCCGGTGGCCGAGGGCGGGTACGGAGCGGCGCTGCTGCTGGACTCGTGGGCCCTGCTGGGGCGGGCCGATCTGCGCGCGGGGGAGGAGACGCTGCGGCGGTGGATGAACGCCGCCGCCCTCGTGCGGCCGGCCTCGGCCGGCGGGCACGTCGTCGTCGCGGCCGATGCGGGCCACCCCGTCGTCCAGGCCCTGGTCCGGTGGGACCCGGCGTGGCTGGCCGCCCGGGAACTGGCCGACCGGCGGGAGCTCGGCTTCCCGCCGGTGACCCGCATGGCGTCGCTCTCCGGCTCCCCGGCCGCGCTGACCGACTTCCTCGAGGCGCTGCGGCTGCCCGCGGACGCCGATCTGCTCGGGCCGGTGCCCGAACGTCCACGCCCCGGCCAGGAGGGGGAGCGCGAGCGCTACCTGGTCCGGGTGCCGCGCGCCTCCGGTGCGGCGCTGGCGCACGCGCTGACCGGGGTCCAGGGCGTCCGCAGCGCGAAGAAGGTGCCCGAGCACGTGCGCGTCCAGCTGGACCCGCTCGACCTCGTCTGAGAATGGCAGGATCCCGTCACCTACGAGGAGCTGGGGCTCGGCGTCGTCCGCGAGGCCTCCCGCCGGACCTACCGGCAGGTGGTCGACCGGCTGGTCGCCCGGGGAGCACAGGGCGTGATCCTCGGTTGCACGGAGATCGAGCTGCTGCTCGGGCCGGACGACGTCGACGTGCCGACCTTCCCGACGACGGCGCTGCACGTCGCCGCCGCCGTCCGTTCCGCGCTGGACGCAGGGGCCGGCAGCGTCCCGCATACGATCGACCGGTGAGCGTCACCCCGATCCGCCTCATGGGCGACCCCGTACTCCGCACTCCGGCGGCCCCGGTGGTCGACTTCGACAGGGAGCTGCAGCAGCTCGTCGCTGATCTCACCGACACCATGCACGCCGCCGGGGGTGCCGGGATCGCGGCGCCGCAGATCGGCGTCGGCCTGCGGGTGTTCACCTGGTACGTCGACGGCGAGGTGGGCCACCTGGTCAACCCCGAGGTGACCCCGGTCGGCGACGAGGAGCAGATCGATCCCGAGGGCTGCCTCTCCATCCCCGGGTTCAGGTTCGACTGCCGACGCCATCTCTACGTCGCGGCCACCGGCTGGAACATGCACGGCGACCCGATCCGCGTCGAGGGCTCGCACATGCTGGCCCGGGCCGTGCAGCACGAGGTCGACCACCTGGACGGCGTCCTGTTCGTCGACCGGCTCGACGCCGAGGCCCGCGAGGCGGCCCTCGCCGTGCTGCGCGACGCCGAGTGGGCCGGGGAGCAGTCGTACCTCCCGGCCGGCGAGCCGGTGCCCACGCCGGTCGTGAAGGTGAGTCCCCACTGAGACTCCTGTTCGCCGGCACCCCGGAGCCCGCCGTCCCCTCGCTCGAGGCGCTGCTGGCGTCCGACCACGACGTCGTCGCCGTCCTCACCCGGCCCGACGCCCGCGCCGGCCGCGGGCGCGGGCTCAGCCGGTCGCCCGTGGCGGAGCGGGCCGACGCCGCCGGCATCCCGGTGCTGCAGCCCCGCTCGCCCCGCGAGCCGGAGTTCCAGGAGCAGCTCGCCGCGCTGGCGGTCGACTGCGCGCCGGTGGTCGCCTACGGGGCGCTGATCCCGCAGGCGGTCCTCGGCGTCCCGACGCACGGCTGGGTGAACCTGCACTTCTCGCTGCTGCCCGCCTGGCGGGGCGCGGCGCCGGTGCAGCACGCGGTCATGGCCGGCGACGAGATCACCGGTGCGGCGACGTTCCGGCTGGAGGCGGGCCTCGACACCGGACCGGTCTTCGGCACGGTCACTGAGCCCATCGGCCCCCGCGACACCGCCGGTGACCTGCTGGAGCGGCTCTCCGTCAGCGGCGCCCAGCTCCTGGTGGCCACCCTCGACGGCATCGCGGCCGGTGCCCTGGAACCGCAGCCGCAGCCGGCGGAGGGCATCAGCCTGGCGCCGAAGGTGGAGCCCGCCGACGCCCGCGTCGACTGGGCGCTGCCGGCCCACGTGGTGGACCGGCGCATCCGCGGGGTGACGCCGGCGCCGGGCGCCTGGACGACGTGGCGGGGGGACCGGCTGCGGCTGGGCCCGGTCATCCCAGCCCCCGACGGTCCGGCGCTGGAGCCGGGGGAGCTGCTCGTCGGCTCCGGGGAGGTCCACGCCGGCACCGGCAAGGGCACCGTCCGGCTCGGCGAGGTGCAGCCCGCGGGCAAGCGGATGATCCCGGCGACCGACTGGGCGCGCGGAGCGCGTCCGGCGCCCGGCGAGAAGGTGGGGGAGTGACCCGCCCGCCGCGCCGCCCCTCGGGTGGCCCGCGGCGGGGGAGCCGACCTCGCCCCCAGGCGCGGAACCGGCCGCTCGACGGCGCGCGGCTGACCGCCTACGACGTCCTCGACGGCGTCTCCTCGCGGGACGCGTACGCCAACCTGCTGCTGCCCCAGCTGCTGCGCGAGCGGGACCTCGACCCTCGCGACGCGGCCTTCGCCACCCAGCTGGCCTACGGCACCCTGCGTGCCGCCGGCACCCTGGACGCGGTCCTCGCCACGCTCGTGGACCGGCCGCTGACCGAGCTCGACCCGCGGGTGCTCGACCTGCTGCGGCTCGGCGCCTACCAGCTCATCGACCTGCGCGTGCCGTCGCACGCCGCCGTCGACACCACGGTCGACCTCACGCGGGCGATCGTCGGCACCGGCGCCTCCGGGCTGGTCAACGCCGTCCTGCGGAAGGTCGCCGCCGGCGGTGACCGCGCGGCCTGGCTGGCCGCGCTCGGCGGCGATCCCGAGCGGCAGCTGGCCCTGGCGACCGACCACCCGCGGTGGATCGTCGACGCCTGGCGCGACGCCCTCGGTGGGGACGACGAGCTCGAGACCGCGCTGCTGGCCGACGACGCCGCGCCGGAGGTCCACCTGGTAGCCCGGCGGATCCCGCGCGACGAACTGGCCGCCGAGGCGCAGGCGGAGCCGGGCCCGTGGTCCCCCTACGCGGTGCGGCTGCCCGGAGGCGACCCGGGACGGCTGGCGTCGGTGCGCTCCGGCCGCGCGGCCGTGCAGGACGAGGGCAGCCAGCTCGCCGCGCTCCTGCTGGCCCGCGCGCCGCTGGACGGGCCCGACCGGGCGTGGCTGGACATGTGCGCCGGTCCCGGCGGCAAGGCCGGTCTGCTGGCGGCGGTCCGGCCCGAGGGCGTGCGGCTCACCGCCGCCGACCGGGCGCCGCACCGTGCCGACCTGGTGCGGCAGGCGCTGCGCGACGAGGCCGACGTGGAGGTGCTGGCCGCCGACGGGCGCGAGGCGCCGTGGCAGGCGGGGTCCTTCGACCGCGTGCTGCTCGACGCGCCGTGCACCGGGTTGGGGGCGCTGCGCCGGCGTCCCGAGGTGCGCTGGCGCCGCACGACCGAGGACGTCGCCCCGCTGGTGGAGCTGCAGGTGGAGCTCCTGGCCGGTGCGCTGGCCTCCGTACGGCCCGGGGGAGTGGTCGCCTACGTGACCTGCTCACCGCACACCGAGGAGACCGTCGGCGTGGTCGACGTCGCCGCCGCGCGCGACGACGTCGAGGTGATCCCGGTGGCGCCGCTGTTCCCCGAGGTGCCGGGGATCGCGCGCGGGGACTACGGGCAGCTGTGGCCGCATCGGCACGGCACCGACGCCATGTTCATGGCGCTGCTCCGCCGGATCCGCTGACCGGCGGCCCTCAGTCGAGGGTGGCGAAGGCGCGCACAGGGAAGGTGGCCAGGCCCTCGACCGCCACGGGCACGGCGGAGAAGACGGCGCCGGCGTCGGGGAGCCCCGCCAGCCCGGTCAGGTGCTCGACGACCGGGATGCCGGCGCCGAGCAGCACCGTGTGGGCGGGCCGGGCGTCGCCCAGCGTGTCGTCGATGTTCACCGAGTCGATGCCGACCAGGGCGGCGCCGCCGTCGACGAGCGCTCGGCAGGCGTCCTCGGTCAGGTGCGGGTGGTCGCGGTCCAGGTATCGCTCGGTGCCCCAGTGGGCGTCCCAGCCGGTGTGCACGAGCACCGCCGCGCCGGCGACGTCCAGGCCGGCGAAGGGGGTGGCGCCGAGGGGGTGTCCGCGGCCGGCCGCCCGGACGACCACCGCCGGGAGCCCCGCGCAGCGCTCCAGCGGCAGTCCGGCCAGGTCGTGGCCTTCTCGATACCGGTGCGCGGGGGTGTCCAGGTACGTGCCGGTGTTGCCCACCATGGCGATCCGGCCGATCTGGAACTCGGTGCCTGACGCGTAGGTGCCGCGCGACTCGTCGAAGCCCAGGTGGAGCCCGATCTCGGGCACGGGGAGACCGGGGTAGGTGACCATGCCCGAGCGGACGACGTGGCTCAGGTCGACGTATCGCATGCGGTGATCATGGTGGACCGCCGGGAACCCCTCAGAAGGGCGGCGGGTCGTCGTCGGACCGGTCCGGGACGCGGGAGCCCGGTGGTCGGGTGACGCGGGAAACCCCGCTCGGGGTGGTCACCGTCAGTGCGCCGTCGGCGGTCATGGTGAACCGCCAGCCGGAGGCGTGGGTCTTGAGCCGGTGGTGCCGGCGGCAGAGGCAACAGAGATTTCGGCAACTCGTCGCGCCGCCGTCGGCGTGCGGGACGACGTGGTCGAGGTCGGTCCGGGCGACGGAGGTGCGGCAGCCGGGGTGGCGACAGGTGCGGTCGCGGGTGCGCAGGAACCGGCGCTGGGCCGGGCTGGGCCGGTAGCGGTCGACGTCGGCGGGCCGGTGCAGCAGCGGGCACTCGCAGGTGCCGTCGGGGTGGTCGGGGCAGCCGCGGCGGGCGAGCCGTTCGAGTTCGGCGCGGGTGACCACCGCGCGCAGAGCGCCGCTGATCGGGTGGGTGAGCGCGAGGTGCAGGGTGCCGCCGGCCGGGGCCTGCAGGCCACCAGGGCACAGCGCGTCGAGTTGTTCGAGCAGTTCGCGCAGGTGTGCGGCGGTGATCGGCTGCCCGTCGACCTCCGCGGCCGCGGCCGACGCCCCGCCCCGGGCGCGGAGCGTGCCCAGGTCGGCGAGCACGGTGAGGTGCGCGGTCACCGGCGGACGCGACTCGTCCCACGGGCGCAGCACCAGGTCACCGAGCACACCCACGCGCAGCTGCCCGATCGGACTCGGATCACCGTCGGCCTTGGCCATGCGCGCGTAACCGTCGATGGCGCCGTGCAGCGCAGCGGCCGCCGGCTGGGGGAGGAAGACACGCAGCTCGGCCATGCCGTCCGGCATCGGGGTGATGGTGACGTCGGCCGACTTCTGGGCCCGCTTCCGCCGCCGGTCGGCGGCGGCGGCGTCCAGCCGCTGCAGCTCGGCCCGCGCCAGCGTCCGCAGTCGAGTCACCGACACCCTCCGCGCCTGCGGCAGCACGGCCGCCTCGATCTGGCGCAGGACGGCCGGCTCCAGCACCCGGGCCGCGTCGCTCAACTCGGCGGCCAAGCCGAAAGCCCGAGGCCGGTCCAGCTCGCCGTCGGCCAGTGCTGCCCACGTCGCCGGCAGCCGCTCGACCAGCACCCAGGACAGATCGCCCTGCACCGAGGCCGCCGTCCGCGAGCAGTTGAGCACCAGCGCCAGCTCGTCGGCGAAGAACTCGCTCACCCCTGGCACCGGCTCACGCCCCGGCCCGGACATCCAGCCGTCGGACGCCGACCCTGGTGCGCCGATCATCCGGTCGGCGCTGTCCGGGCGCCGCGCGGCCAGCCCCACCACCAGTTCCGCCTTGTAGGCCGCGAGGGCCGACTCCGCCGCGATCACCCGCGCGAGCTCGGCGACGATCTCCGCCTCGCTCCGGGTGGCGACCGGCAACACGTCACCCAGCCGCGACGGCCGTGTCGTTCCACCCGGTGGCGGCGCCGGGTCCGGCCAGGACGGCAGGTCGAGGGGTGCGACGGCCACCGCCACCCCGAACCCACCACCCGTGTCGAACATGTGTACGACGATAGGGGTGGGGTCCGACAGTTCTCGCGGCCGTCAGTCGCGCGGCGGCCCGGCCGGCCAGCGGCGGCCGGCGCGGGCCTCGCGCTCCCGGGTGCCGTCGGTCACAGCGGGCACGGTGGGGCGGCAGAGGTGGTCGGGGGGCGGAGGCGCCCCACCTAGACTCCGGGCGTGTCCCGCGAGCCCATGATCGCCCCCAGCCTGCTCTCCGCCGACTTCGCGAACCTCGCCGCCGAGGTGCAGCGGGTCGCCGACGCCGACTGGTTGCACGTCGACGTCATGGACGCGCACTTCGTGCCGAACCTGACCCTCGGCCTCCCGGTCGCCCAGGCGATCCAGGCGGTCAGCCCGGTGCCGCTGGACTGCCACCTGATGATCGAGAACCCCGAACGCTGGGCCCCCGGCTACGCCGAGATGGGCGCCCGCAACGTCACGGTCCACGCCGAGGCCTGCACCGATCCCCGCGCCGTCGCCCGCGATCTCAAGGCAGCCGGCGCGCTGGCCGGTCTCGCCATCAAGCCGGGCACCCCGCTCGAGGACTACCTCGACGTCCTGCCCGACTTCGACACCCTGCTGGTCATGAGCGTCGAGCCCGGCTTCGGCGGGCAGTCGTTCATCGCCGACGTGCTGCCCAAGGCGCGCAAGGCCCGCGAGCTGGTCGACGCCGGTCACCTGACGCTCATCGTCGAGATCGACGGCGGCATCAACGCCGACACGATCGAGCAGGCCGCGGAGGCCGGCGTCGACATGTTCGTCGCCGGCTCCGCCGTCTACGGCGCCGACGACCCCGCCAAGGCGATCGCCGCCCTGCGCGCGCAGGCCGCCGCGGCGATGACGGGATGAGCCCGGCCGAGTCCAGCGCCATGGCCCGGGCCCGGGAACTCGGGCTCGGCGCACTCGGCACGACGAGCCCCAACCCGGCCGTGGGCGCCGTCGTCCTCGCGGCCGACGGGACCGTGGTCGGCGAGGGCGCCACGCAGCCGCCCGGTGGCCCGCACGCCGAGGTGGTGGCCCTGCAGCAGGCGGGCGATCGCGCCCGCGGCGGCACCGTCGTCGTCACCCTCGAGCCGTGCGCGCACACCGGCCGCACCGGCCCGTGCGCCGACGCGCTGATCGCCGCCGGGGTGGTCCGCGTCGTCGTCGCCGTCCCCGAACCCACGGAGGTGGCCGGCGGGGGAGCGTCCCGGCTGCGAGAGGCCGGCGTCGACGTCGAGCTGGGCGTGGAGCGGGACGACGCCGAGCTCGGTGCCCTGGCGCCCTGGCTGACCGGGGTCCGGGAGCACCGGCCACAGGTGGTCTGGAAGGTCGCGGCGACCCTGGACGGCCGGGTCGCCGCCGCCGACGGCAGCAGCCGCTGGATCACCGGCGAGCAGGCGCGTGCCGCCGTCCACCGGCTCCGGGCCACCTGCGACGCCGTCGTCGTCGGCTCGGGCACGGCGCTCGCCGACGACCCGCAGCTGACGGTGCGCGACGCCGACGGGAACGACGCCGGCCGGCAGCCACTGCGCGTGGTCGTCGACCGCCGGGACCGGCTGCCCGCCACCGCCCGGGTGCTCGACGGCGCCGCGCCCACGCTGGTCAGCCGGGCGGCCGGACCGGCGGAGCTGCTCGCCGAGCTGTACGACCGCGACGTCCGCCGGGTCCTGCTGGAGGGCGGCCCGACGATGGCCGCCGCCTTCCTCCGGGCCGGCCTGGTCGACGAGGCCGTGGTGCATCTCGCACCGATCCTGCTGGGGTCCGGCCCCTCCCTGGTGGGTGACCTGGGAATCAGTTCGATCTCCGGCGCGCTGTCCTTCGAGACGGTCGAGCTCCTCCCGATGGGTGGGGACGTGCAGGTCCGCCTGCGGCCCACCCGGCACACTGGTGGGCGACAGTCCGTCCGGGAAGGGAGCTGACGTGTTCACCGGCATCGTCGAAGAGGTCGGCACCCTCGTCGTCCGCGAGGACCAGACGGACGCCGCGCGGCTGGAGATCCACGCGCGGAAGGTGCTCGAGGACGTCGCCCTGGGCGACTCGATCGCGGTCGACGGCGTCTGCCTGACCGTCACCGAGGTCCGCGACGGCGTCTGGAGCACCGACGTCATGGCCGAGACCCTCCGGCGCAGCAGCCTCGGCAAGGCAGAGGCCGGCGTGCGCGTCAACCTCGAGCGCGCCGTCACGCCGCACACCCGCCTCGGCGGCCACCTCATGCAGGGGCACGTCGACGGCGTCGGAACCGTCGTGAGCCGCGAGCCGAGCACCCACTGGGAGGTCGTCCGCATCGGACTGCCCCAGGGGCTCGCGCACTACGTCGTCGAGAAGGGCTCCATCGCCGTCGACGGCGTCTCCCTGACCGTCAGCGCCGTCAGCAGCGCCACCGACCCCGAGCCCTGGTTCGAGGTCAGCCTCATCCCCACCACCCTCCGCGAGACCACGCTCGGCACCCGAGCCCCGGGGGACCCCGTCAACCTGGAGGTCGACGTGATCGCCAAGTACGTCGAACGGCTGCTGGAGGCCCGTCGGTGAACGAGAGCCCCCTGGCCCGCCTCGACTCGATCGAGACCGCCATCGCGGCCATCAAGGACGGCCGCCCCGTCGTCGTCATCGACGACGAGGACCGTGAGAACGAGGGCGACCTGATCTTCGCCTCCGAGCTCGCGACCCCGGACCTGGTGGCGTTCATGGTCCGGTACACCTCGGGCTACATCTGCGTCGCGGTGACCGAGGAGGACGCCGACCGGCTCGACCTGCCGCCCATGTTCCGGGTGAACCAGGACCGGCACGGCACGGCGTACACGGTGACCGTCGACGCCCGCGAAGGCATCAGCACCGGCATCTCCGCCGCCGACCGGGCCACGACCATCCGCACGCTCGCGTCGCCCGACACGACGGCGCAGGACCTCAGCCGCCCGGGCCACATCGTCCCGCTGCGCGCCAAGGACGGCGGCGTGCTCCGCCGGCCCGGGCACACCGAGGCCGCCGTCGACCTCGCCGTCCTCGCCGGCCTGCGCCCCTCGGGCGTGCTGTGCGAGATCGTCAGCGAGAAGGACCCGACCGGGATGGCCCGCGGCGAGGAGCTGCGCGTCTTCGCCGACGAGCACGACCTCGTCATGGTCTCGATCGCCGACCTGATCGCCTACCGCAAGCGCTTCGACAAGCTGGTCGAGCGGGTCGCCGAGGCGACCGTGCCGCTGGCGCCGGGCACCTTCACCGCCGTCGGGTACTCGAGCTCCTACGACGACCGCGAGCACGTCGCCTTCGTGTACGGCGAGATCGGCGACGGCGAGGACGTGCTCGTGCGCGTCCACTCCGAGTGCCTCACCGGTGACGTCTTCGGTTCGCTGCGCTGCGACTGCGGCCCGCAGTTGCAGGCCGCGCTGGCTGCGGTGGCCGAGGAGGGGCGCGGCATCGTGCTCTACATCCGTGGGCACGAGGGCCGGGGCATCGGCCTGCTGCACAAGCTGCAGGCCTACCAGCTGCAGGACCTCGGCGTGGACACCGTCGACGCCAACCTCGACCTGGGCCTGCCCGCCGACGCCCGCGACTACGGCACCGGCGCGCAGATCCTCGTCGACCTCGGCGTGCACACCATGCGGCTGCTGACCAACAACCCCGCCAAGCGGGCCGGGCTGGAGGGCTACGGCCTCAAGGTGCTCGGCCGGGTGCCGCTGCCCAGCCACGTCACGTCGCAGAACCTCGGCTACCTGCGCACCAAGCGCGACCGGATGGGTCACCTGCTCGACATCATCGAGCCGGAGGTCGCCACGGCCCCCGCCGATGCGCCGGACGCCACGACGGTGCCGGGGACGGACGTGCCCCTGGGCCAGCGGGAGCAGCCGCTGTGAGCGGCAGTGGTGCACCCGTCGTCGAGCCGGTGGACGCCGCCGGGCTGACCCTCGGCATCGTCGCCACCACCTGGCACGCCGAGATCACCGACAGCCTGCTGGCGCGCGCCCTCGAGGCGGCCCGCGCGAGCGGGGTGGCCGAGCCGACCGTGGTCCGCGCCCCGGGCGCCGTCGAGCTCCCCGTGGTCGCCCAGGCGCTGACCCAGCGGCACGACGCCGTCGTGGCGCTCGGCGTCGTGGTGCGCGGTGGGACGCCGCACTTCGAGTACGTGTGCGACGCCGTCACCGCGGGGCTGACCCGGGTCGCGCTGGACGCGGGCACGCCCGTCGCCAACGGCGTCCTCACCTGCGACACCGAGGAGCAGGCGCGCGACCGCGCGGGCCTGCCCGGCTCGGCCGAGGACAAGGGCTGGGAGGCCGCCATCGCGGCGCTCTCCACCGCCCTGACGCTGCGCGGGCTGCGCGGTCCGCAGCAGTCCACCGGCTTCGGCGTGAACCCGGCGGGAGGCCTGCGGTGAAGACCTTCGACGCGCTGTTCGCGGAACTGTCGGCCAAGGTCGCCGCGGGCGACGCCGCCTCGGGCACCGTCGCCGCGGTGCGCGACGGCGTGCACGCGGCCGGCAAGAAGGTGCTCGAGGAGGCAGCCGAGTCCTGGATGGCCGCCGAGCACGAGGGCGAGGAGCGGACGGCGGAGGAGATCAGCCAGCTCCTCTATCGGGTGCAGGTGCTCATGCTGGCGCGGGGTCTGACGCTCGACGACGTCTACGCTCACCTCTGAAGAAGGACCCCGTCCTCCTCACCCCTCGCTAGCTCGGGGCGAGCCTCGGGACGGGGCCTGGACAGACTTGTCGAAGGAGCCCACGAAGTGCTGCGCATCGCCGTGCCCAACAAGGGCGTCCTGAGCGAGCCCGCGGCCGAGATGCTCGTCGAGAGCGGCTATCGCCAGCGGCGCAGCACCAAGGACCTCGTGGTCTTCGACCCCGAGAACGACACCGAGTTCTTCTACCTCCGGCCGCGGGACATCGCCGTCTACGTCGCCTCCGGCACCCTCGACGTCGGTATCACCGGCCGCGACATGCTGCTCGAGACCGCACCGGCGGACGGCGAGGGTCCGGCCGCGGTCGAGGTCATGCCGCTGGGTTTCGGCATCTCCTCCTTCCGCTTCGCCGCGCCCGTGGGCTCCGGTATCGAGCAGGTCGACCAGCTGGCCGGCAAGCGCATCGCCACCGCCTACCCCGTGCTGCTGCAGCGGTACCTCGAGGAGTCGGGGATCAAGGCCGACGTCGTCAAGCTCGACGGCGCCGTCGAGACCGCCTGCCGGCTGGGCGTGGCCGACGCCGTGTGCGATGTCGTCGAGACCGGGACGACGCTGCGCGCCGCCGGGCTGCAGATCATCGGCGAACCCGTCCTGGCCAGCGAGGCGATCCTGGTCGGCCGCGAGGGCGCCCAGGAGATCCCGGCGGTGGCCCAGCTGCGGCGTCGTCTGCAGGGGGTGCTCGTCGCCCGGCAGTACGTGATGCTCGACTACGACTGCCCCGACGAGATCCTCGCCCGGGCCACGGAGATCACGCCCGGCATCGAGGGGCCGACGGTCAGCCCCCTGCAGCGGGCCGGCTGGTCGGCCGTGCGCGCCATGGTCCGGCGCAGCGAGACCAACCAGATCATGGATCAGCTCTACGAGCTCGGTGCCCGGGCCATCCTCGTCACCAGCATCCACGCCTCGCGTCTCTGAGAGATCCCCGGGAACGGTTGCTCGTGCGCCGCACGCGACTCATCGATCCCGCGGTCGGCAACTTTTCGGCCGTCTCGTGCGTCGGAGGGGACATGCGCCGATTCCTGCCCCTGCTCGTGCCGGCCGCCGTCCTCCTTCTCGCCGCCGGTTGCGGCTCCGACGACGACGGCGGCGCGGCGGCCCCCGCCACGTCCTCGGCGCCGGAGGAGCCGGGCGGCGACCCGGCCGCGGGCGGGATCTCCCAGGCCGACAACGACCTGCAGGTCGAGATCGACCTCGGCGACGGCAGCGCGCCGCAGACCTGGACGCTGACCTGTGTGGGGTTCGTGGAGGGCAACCACCCCTCGGCCCAGGCGGCCTGCGACCACCTGGCCGGGATCGAGCGCCCGTTCGCCCCGCTGCCCGACGACGTGTTCTGCACCCAGCAGTACGGCGGGCCGGAGACGGCGCACGTGCTCGGCCGCTGGGCCGGCGAGCCGGTGGACCTGCAGCTGTCCCGCGTGGACGGCTGCACGCTGGCCCAGTGGGACTCCCTCGTCCCGTTCGTCCCGGCCGTGGCGAGCGGCGACCTGTCCGACTGACCTCCGAGGGGGACGCTCAGCAGCGCCCGGTGCGGTCGACCAGGTCGATGGCGGTGCAGAGGCCGAGTGCGGTGGCCCGACCACTGGTGCGGCCCGAGCCCAGCAGCGCCGCCACGGCCGGCGCCAGCGGCCGTTCGCCCACGAGGGCGTGCAGCACCGCCGCGTACTCGCCGCTGACCCGCCCGGCGGCGGCGTGCTGCAGCAGCGCCCGCGAGAGCTCGCTGGTCCGTCCGGCGGCCAGGGCGGTGACCCCGGCGGCGAACCGTCCCGCGGCCGGGTGGCCGAGCAGCACCAGCCCGGCCACCGTGCCCGCCATGACGTCGTCACCGGCCGGGGTGAGGCCCGGACCGAGACCGATCAGCCGGGACGCCGTGCGCAGCGCGGCGTCCAGGTCGGCGCGGCGGACCGCGCCGCGGAGGGCGGCCAGCGGACCGCCGGGGCCCGTGGGCATGCCGGGCAGCGAGAAGGCGCTGTGGGGGACGCCCTCCCCGTAGAGGGTGGTGCGCAGCTGGCGCACGCCCTCGGGGAGCAGGGCCGGACGGGGGCTGGGCAGCCGCGGATGGGGGTCCCACCACGCGGCCGCGCTCACCACCAGGTCACCGACGACGATCCGCCCGCCGCCGACCTCCGCCGGAGCGCCGGCGGCCGGTGACACGAGCGGCCGCCCGGTGCTGGGGCGGAACAGGATGCACCCGAGCGGCAGTCTCGCTGCGTCGCTGGTCAGGACGCCGACGACGTCGCCGGACCGCTCACCGGGCACGTGCAGGTAGACGGCGGTGGGCGTGCTGGTGACGACCCGGGCGCGACGTACCGGGCCCCGCAGCAGCGCGGCGATCCCGGTGCTGGCCG
>NZ_HG931173.1:57688-72255 GCF_000582785.1 Candidatus Blastococcus massiliensis AP3 | reverse complement strand
ATGACGGGGTGGCCGGTGCTCGGCGCGCGCCCGCGCGGTCCCGCTGGTGCCGGAATCCGGCCACCCTGACTCGTGGTCTCGTCGATGGTGCGCATGACCGGCCCTCCGCAGATGGGGTCGGCGGAGGTGTGCCGGACTCCGCCGAGGATCCGCTCCAGTTCCGACCGCAGAGGGCCAGGAGCACCGATTCCCGGATGACGGCCTAGCATCGCTGCGAGCGGGGTCGAGCAGGGTTCGAACGTATTCGGCGCGTCGCACGCCCTCTTATGGCGGAACTCGCCAAGAATGAATGTCTGCGTCCGGGGAGTCCTGACAGGTCCTCCTGGTGTGGCAGCCTGATCGACACCATGAGGGGGACGCGTTGTGACGCAGAGTGACACATCGCTGGTGTCGTCCACTCACCGTGACGGATCGGTGCCGTTCCGCCGGAACTGGGCGGTCGAGGAGCCCGCGCGCGTCGAACCCTCGTCCGATCGTGGCAGCTGGCAGGAGCGCATGGGACTGACGGTCGAGGACGCCCTGCAGCTCTCCGGACTGGCCGGCAGCGCCGTGGTCGCCGGGGGAGCGGGGCTCGTCCGCACGGTCCGGCACATGGTGGTCGACAGCCCGGCGGATCCCCTCGCCGCAGCCGGCCCCGACGTCCTCGTCGTCCTCGGCGCCCGGCTGCCGCCGGCCGACCCGGCCAACTGCCGCGCGCTCGTGGAGCGCCTGGACTCGCTCGGTACGGCGGCGCTCGCCTTCCGGCGCACGGAGGGGCCGCCGCCGGTGCCGGCCGAGGTGCTCGCGGAGGCCGACCGTCGGGGCCTGCCGGTCCTCGCCCTGCCGGCCACCGTCCGCCTCGACGAGGTCGTCTCCGAGGTGCTCGGCGCGGTCGTCACCAAGCAGGGCCAGGCCCTGGCGCTCTCGTCCCGCATGGACGACGAGTTCATGGAGGTCGCGCTCACCGGCGGCGGGCTGGCCGAGGTCACCCAGCGGCTGGCCGTCATGCTCGAGGGTGCCGCGGTGCTCGGCCTCGGCCCCGACCGCGAGGTGGTGACCAGCGCCGGCCCGCGCGACGACGTCACCGAGATCAGCGACTGGTTGTGGCTGCTCGACGCCGCGGCCGACGACGCCCTGGCCGAGCTCGGCCCGTCACGCCGGCTGGCCGGCGTGCGGGCCGACCGGACCGCGGTCACCCCGGCCGACGTGCTGGCCGACGCCGACCTGTCGCCGGCCGACGGCATCCTGCTCGTGCCCGGCCACCACCAGCTGCCCGGTGGCGTGGGCGAGTACGCCGTCGCGCCGATCATGGCCGGCGATCAGCGGCACGGCTGGCTCGTGGCGGTGCACCGCACCGGCGCGATGATGGTGGGCGCCGGCGGCGTCCTCGAACGCGCGGCGGTGATCGCGGCTCTCTCGGTCATCCGCCTGCAGGCGGTGCACTCCGTCGAGCTGCGCTTCCAGGGCGACCTCGTGCGCCGGCTCGTGGGGGGCTCGGTCGGCCACACCGAGCGCACGCTGGCGTACACCCGTTCCTTCGGCTGGCGGCTGGACGGGCCCGTCGCCGTCCTGGTCACCGCCACCGAGACCGTGGTCGACGCGAACGGCGACCCCACCCGGGCGCTGGACGTCCTCGACCGGCTCGCCGACGGCTGGCGAGCGGCGCTGGAGACCGAGGTGGCCGGCGCGGCCGTGGCCGGTCTCGCGACCGAGATCGTCACGCTGCTGCCGCTGGACGGGCGGAGTCCGGACGAGGTGTCCGCGCTGGTCGCGGCGGTCAGCTCGCGCGTCAACGGGCGGCTGCGCCGGCTCGGGCGCGTGCTCGGCACCGGCATCGGCCGGCCCGCCGGCTCGCTGTCGGAGCTCGCCGAGGCGCACCGGCAGGCGCAGCGGGCGCTGGGGGTGGGGCAGGAGATCCAGGGCGGGTCCTCGGTCACCCACTTCGACCAGCTGGGGGTGTTCCGGCTGCTGTCCCTCATCCCCGACAGCACGGAGCTGCGCTCCTACGTCGACGAGGTGCTCGGCCCGCTGGCAGACGCGACCGACGCCGACTCCGCCGACCTGCGCGAGACGCTCCGGGTGCTCCTGGAGACCAATCTCAACGTGGCGGAATCCGCCCGCCGGCTGCACTTCCACTACAACACGATGCGCTACCGCATCGGCAAGCTGGAGCGGATGCTCGGGCCGTTCACCAGCGACCCGACCCTGCGGCTGAACCTGCTGCTCGCCCTGCACGCGGCCCGCATGAGCGGCCTGGACCAGCCGCACCGGCCGCCGCTGGAGGGTGGCATGCCGCTGCCCCCGGACGAGGGGCTCGACTCGCTGCTCTGAGGTCCCCGACGTCGACGCACCACAGCCCTGAGGAGCACCGCACATGAGCGATCCCGCCCGTCCGCTGCAGGGGAAGGTCGCCCTGGTCACCGGGGCCTCGTCGGGCATCGGCGAAGCGACCGCCGAGGCCCTCGCCGCCGCCGGTGCGGCGGTCGCCATCGGCGCCCGCCGGAAGGACCGGCTGGACGACCTCGCCGGGCGGCTGCGGGCGGACGGCGCCACGGTGCTCGCGCTGGACCTCGACGTGACCGACGAGCAGGCCTGCGCCGCCGCGGTCGAGCGCACCCGGGCCGAGCTGGGTGGCCTGGACGTCCTGGTGAACAACGCCGGCGTGATGCTGCTCGGCACGATCGTCGGTGCCGATCCCGAGGACTGGCGCCGGATGCTCACGACCAACGTCCTCGGCGTCATGTACATGACCCACGCGGCGATCGACGGCATGGTCGAGCAGGGCTCGGGCGACGTCGTCAACGTCTCCAGCGTCGCCGGCCGGGTGGCCCGCAAGGGAGCCGGCGTCTACAACGCGAGCAAGTGGGCGGTGAACGCCTTCAGCGAGTCGCTGCGCCAGGAGGTGACCGGCCGCGGTGTGCGCATCGGGCTGGTCGAGCCGGGCGCCGTGACGACCGAGCTGACCGACCACATCACCCAGCCGGCGGCGAAGGAGGCATCCCTGAAGGCGCACGCCTCGATGACGGCACTGCGGGCGGAGGACATCGCCCGCGCGGTGCTCTACATGGTCAGCCAGCCCGCGCACGTCGCCGTCAACGAGATGCTCGTGCGCCCCACCGACCAGGAGCGCTAGCGACGTGCTGGAACGGCCCCCTGCAGGGCCCCGCCGCGAGCGGGGCGAGCGGTGGGGGCAGGGGGTCCTTCCTCAGTCGTGGAAGACCTCGATGGAGGCGCCGATCTCGACCAGGCGCTCGTAGAGGTGCTCGTAGCCGCGGGCGATGATGTCGACGTTGCGCAGCACCGAGGTCCCCTTGGCGGCGAGCATCGCCAGCAGGATGCAGACGGCGGGCCGCAGCGCCGGCGGGCAGACGACCTCCGCGCTCGACCACCGCGTCGGGCCGTCGACCAGCACGCGGTGCGGGTCGAGCAGGCGGATGTCGGCGCCGAGCCGGGTCAGGTCGGAGAGGTGGATCGCCCGGTTGTCGTAGACCCAGTCGTGGATCAGCGTCGAGCCCTCGGCCTGCGCCGCGATGACCGCGAAGAACGGCAGGTTGTCGATGTTCAGGCCCGGGAACGGCATCGGGTGGATCTTGTCGATCGGCGCCCGCAGTCTCGAAGGGTGGATGGTGATGTCGGCCAGCCGGGTGTGCCCGTTGTCGGCCAGGTACTCCGGCGACAACTCGTAGCGCAGACCCATCTCGGCCAGCACCGCCAGCTCGATCTCCAGGAACTCCACCGGCGCCCGCCGCACGGTCAGCTCGGAGCCTGTGACGATGCCCGCGGTCAGCAGGCTCATCGCCTCGACCGGGTCCTCGCTGATCGTGTAGTCGACGTCGGCGTCCAGTACCGGCCGGCCGGTGACGACGAGCGTCGTCGTCCCGAGCCCCTCGATGCCGACGCCGAGCAGCTGCAGGTACAGCACGAGGTCCTGGACCATGTAGTTGGAGCTGGCGTTGCGGATCGTCGTCGTGCCCTCGGTGCGGGCCGCCGCAAGCAGCGCGTTCTCGGTCACCGTGTCACCGCGCTCGGTCAGCACGATCGTCCGCGAGCGGGCTCCGGTCGGGGTGACGGTGGCGTGGTACTCGCCGGCCCGGGCCTCGACCTCCAGCCCGAACGGCCGCAGCGCGATCATGTGCGGCTGCACCGTGCGGGTGCCGAGGTCGCAGCCGCCGGCGTAGGGCAGCTCGAACACCGGCGCCCGGTGCAACAGCGGGCCCAGGAACATGATGATGCTGCGGG
This sequence comes from Candidatus Blastococcus massiliensis AP3, assembly GCF_000582785.1. Lineage (GTDB taxonomy): Bacteria > Actinomycetota > Actinomycetes > Mycobacteriales > Geodermatophilaceae > Blastococcus > Blastococcus massiliensis. The sequence goes on along the minus strand of NZ_HG931173.1, from coordinate 68,037 downwards.
TCCGCCGGGCGGCGTCGGCGTCGATGCCGGCCAGGTCCAGCTCGTCGGGGACGACGAGCGTGAGGTCGTGACCGTCCTCGTCCCACGTCGCGGAGACGCCGATGGAGCGCAGCACGTCGAGGATCCGGTCGACCTCGACGATCCGGGCCACGTTGCGCAGCGTCGTCCGCCCCCGGTTGAGCAGCGCCGCGCACAGCAGGGCGACCGCCGCGTTCTTGGACGACTTCACCGCCACGCTGCCGCTGAGCGGACGGCCGCCGGTCACGCTCAGGTGCGTGGGCCCGGCCGGGCCCACGCTGATCAACTCGCTCTCCAGGGCGGCCGAGAGCCGGCCCAGCAGCTCGAGGGTGAGGTTCTGGTTGCCCTGCTCGATCCGGGCCACCGCGCTCTGACTGGTGCCCAGCCGGTCGGCCAGCTGCTGCTGGGTGAGGCCGCGGTGGCGACGCGCGTCGCGCACCAGCGCGCCGATCCGGCGCATCGCGGTGTCAGGGGGAAGCTCGGTCACCGTCACGGGTCCACGCTATCTCGTCTGTGAGATACGGACGGCCGACGGGCTGTACCGAACCACCCCGAACGGGTCACACTGCACGCCATGGACGTTCTCGTCACCGGCGGCACCGGACAGCTCGGCCGACGGCTGGTCCCGCGCCTGCAGGACGCCGGGCACGCGGTCCGCCAGATGTCGCGGCGGGGGACCGGTCCCGGTGGGGTGCGGGGCGACCTCGCCACCGGTTTCGACCTGCGTGCGGCGCTGGCGGGGGCCGAGGTGGTCGTGCACGCCGCGAGCGATCCGCGGGGCGATCCCTGGCAGGTCGACGTCGCCGGGACGCGGCGGCTGGTCGAGGCGGTCGACCGCGACCGGCTGCGCCACCTGGTCTACGTGTCGATCGTCGGGGTCGACCGCCTCCCGTTCGGCTACTACCGGGCGAAGTTCGCCGCCGAGCAGGTGCTGCTGGCCTCGGGCCTGCCGGTCACGCTGGTGCGTGCCACGCAGTTCCACCACTTCGTCGACGAGATGCTCGAGACGGCCCGGCGCGGCCCGGTGCTGCCCGTGCCGATGGGCTGGCGAGGAGCGCCGGTGGACGTCGACGAGGTCGCCGCCCACCTCGTCGACGTCGCGACCGCTGCGCCCACCGGCGGGGTCGTCGAGTTCGGCGGTCCGCAGGAGCTCACCGCCGCCGAGCTGGCGCGGACCTGGGCCGCGGCCCGCGCTCCGGGCGCGCACGTCGTGGCCACTCCCGTGCCCGGCAGGCTGAGCGCCGCCTGGCGCGACGGCGGTGCCGTTCCGTCGGGCGGAGCACGGGGACGGCGGACCTACGCCGAGCACCTGCATGGGTGACCCGCCCCGCACGGCGGGCCGACGGGAGCCCTCCCCACGAGGGCGACCAGGGTCGATCTCAGGCGGGAGCCGCGGACGCCGTACCCGAGTTGTGCGCCGGCCCGTGACCGCTCCGCAGCCCGCGCGGCCGGTCGCCGGCTGACCTCTCCCGGCGGCGGTGTGGGAGCCACGCCGGCGATGGGGTAGGCAGGCACCGAGGCACCGAGGCACGGACGACCGGAGGTACGACGGTGGAGCAGCAGGAGTGGGCGCAGGTGGTCGGCGCCGCCACGCGGGCGCCGTCGATCCACAACACCCAGCCGTGGCGGTTCACCGCCACGGCCGACCAGCTCGAGGTCTTCTTCGACCCGCACCGCGCCCTGCCGGTCCTGGACCCGACGGCCCGGCAGCAGGTGATCAGCTGCGGGATCGCCGTCGAGTTCGCCGTCGTCGCGCTCGCCGCCGCGGGATCGCTCAGCGAGGTGGAGCTGCAGCCCGACGCCGACGACCCCGACCACCTGGCGACCATCCGCGTGATCGGCCCGATCCTGGCGACGGACGAGGACCGCGCGCTGGCGGCCGCCATCGAGGAGCGGCACACGGTGCGCGACCCGTTCCAGAGCCGCCCGGTGCCCACGGAGCTCCTCGACCGGCTGCAGGCCGAGGCCGGCGCGTTCGGCACCTGGTTCAAGCCGGTGACCCGCGAGGAGGAGGAGGTGGCCACGGTCTTCCTCATCACCCGCGCCGAGGAGATGGAGCAGGGCGATCCGGCCTACCTCGCGGAGCTGGAGAGCTGGGTGCGCACCGATCCGGCGGCCGTCGACGGCGTGCCGATCGGCGCCGTGCCCAGCGGCGACCCGCACGCGCGGCCCTCGAACTGGACGATCCGCGACTTCGTCGTCGGCACCCGGGCTTCCGGTGGTGCCGCTCCCGCCGGCGACCCGGACGCGCCGCCGCCGGCGGTCGAACGGCCCACGGTGGTGCTGATGGGCACCGACGGCGACGACCGGCACGCCTGGCTGCAGGCCGGCCGGGCGCTCGGGCGGGTCCTGCTCCATGCCACCGCGACCGGCGTCGCGGCGTCACCGCTCACCCAGGCCCTGGACTGGCCGGCCACCCGCACGCGCCTGCGGTCCCGGCTCTCGCTCGTCGGGCACCCCCAGATGCTGCTGCGGATGGGCTACCCGCAGGAGAGCTCGGGGCGGGCGGTCAGCGGCCGCCGTCCGGTGGACGAGGTCCTCACGGTGACCTCCGGCTGAGCCACCGGCCCCGGGAGTTCAGTCGGCCCGGCCGGACGAGGCCCAGGGGTCCTCGGCGTCGAGGTCGTCGACGGCGTCGGACCCGTCCTGCCGCCGGCGGGTGTCCTCCGCTCGACGGGCCGCGGCCTCCAGGGCCTCGTCCCGCTGCCGCGCGCGCTCGGCGGCGAGTGCACGCCGGCCGGCGCGCTCCTCGTCCCGCGTCCCCGACCCGGGGGTCCCGAAGCGCCACAGGGCCATCCCGGCCACGGCCAGGCCGATCGGCAGCACGTAGGCCGCGGCCCGTTCGGTCGCGCCCTCGGCCAGCACCTCCACGCCGGTGAGGAAGAAGGTGGTGGCCGCCGCGCCGACCAGGCCCAGCAGGACCAGCGTCGAGCCGAGCAGCTCCGATCGGGGGCGTAGGGCGTAGGCCAGCGCGATGAGCCCCAGCGCACTGCCGACCAGGTAGAAGACCGCCCCGGTGCCGTGGCCGGCGCCGGACGTGTCGGAGGGGAACACCCCGACCAGGAGAGTGCCGACCGCGGCCGCGGCGAACGACCAGGTGGCCACCCGCCCCGCGACGCTGCTCAGCACGGGACGCAGCAGCAGCGCGCCGCCCAGGACGAGCGCCGCCTGCACCACGAACGAGGCGTTCATGGCCTGGTGGCCCGGCCACGTCGTGGCGCCCAGGTCGCTGATGACGTCGTCGATCCGGGAGTGGCCCTCGCCGCGGAGCTGCACCACCGTCTCGACGACGAAGAACTGCAGGGTCAGGAGCCAGGCGAGCGCGCCCCAGCGGAGCCGGTGGGAAGTCACGCGCTCATGGTCCCAGCCCCTCCCGGGGCACCCGCCCCAGCACCGCCGCCAGCTGGCTCGAGGTGAGCCAGGAGGGGTTGCTGCCGGCGGGCATGCGCAGCACCTCGGCGTCCCTGAACGCCGGATCGGCGAGGAGTTCGCCGCGGCCGAGCGGGTCGGGGAGACGGGTCAGGCGGACCGGCAGCACCGGTCCGCCGTCGCCGTCGTCCTGCACCGGCCCGGCGACGGTGCCGACCGCGTGCACGCCGGGGGCGCGCCGGCCGCTGACCCACAGCACGACCGGCTGGCCCGGGGCGACCAGGTCGAGCCGGTAGGTGCGCCGGACGCAGCGCGCGAGGTCCCGCTCCGCGCCCGGCGCCCAGCCCGGCTCGATCTCCGCGGGCGTCCGCGTGCTCTTGAGCAGCCAGGCCCCGAAGTCGTTCGTCGGCCCCGTCCCGGGTACCGCCCCGAGCGTGCGAGAGGGGGGCGGGACGGGGCCCGTCATCAGTCGGTGGCGGGGTGCCGAACACCGCCGGCCGGGTCGGCATCGTCGGAGCCCACGGCCTGGCGCTCCTGCTCGGTGCGCTGCTCGAGCACCTCGTCGCTGGGGTGCGGGTCCTTGGCGTGCTGCGTGCGGTCGCGGGTCGGGTGCTCCTCCGGCTCGATGACGTCGTCGAGCGTGGGGTCGTCGGGGCTGGTCATGTCGGTGGTTCTCCGTCCGAAGCGATCAACGTGTCCTGGAGCCCATAGCCCGTCGGGCAGGGCCGCTAACCCGGGAGCGCCGGACGGTCAGCGCGGTTCGAGCCGGGCGGCCGGGAGCCACGCCTCGACCAGCGCGGACCCGTGCGGGCGGCTGACCGCGTAGCTCACCCGGCCCTGCCAGCCGTCGGCCGCCTGGCGCCACTCCACGAGCAGCCCCGGCCACGTTCCGGCCGCCTCCGGAGGGTCGTGCACCCAGCAGTGCCGCCCCACCGGCATCCCTCCGTCGGTGGACGGCGCCGGGGCCGGACGGGACGGCGGGGCCACCCCGGACTGCGCGGCGCGGTCCCCCAGCGACTCCCGCGAGCCGCCGCGACGCATCCCCCCAGCCACGGGACGAGTGTCGCACGCCGGTCGAACGTGCGTTCGACCGACGGCGACGTGTCGGGTCAGTCCGGCTGCGGGTACGCCACGCCCTCATTCAAGGTGCGCACGACCGCCCGGAGGAGCGGGTGACCCGGCAGCTCCTCCACGGGGACCGGCAGGGGCAGCGACCAGTTCGGGCGCTCCGTGGTGCCGGGCATGTTCGGCCGGCGCGGCTCGCCGACGGCGTCGTCCAGCGTCGCGGAGAGGAGCCGGGAGGGCGCACGGGCCAGGAGCCGGTGGGCCTGCTCGACCGCCTGCTCCGCCGACGCGTCGTCGGCCACCCCGGGCAGGTGCTCGAGCAGGGACTCGCGGCCGCGCCGCAGCTCCTCGTCGGTGCCGGTGCCCTGCTCCCGCTGCTCCTCCAGGTCCGCACCCGTCCACAGGCCGGCGACCGTGGGCAGGTCGTGGGTGGTGACCGCCGCCATCGCCTCGGCGGGCCACTCCGCGGGGTCGTCCTCCTCGAACCACAGCAGCCGGTAGGAGAGCACGCCGTGCTCGGCCATCGCCTCGCGCACGCCCTCCTCCACGGTGCCCAGGTCCTCGCCCACCACGAGGGCCTGCGCCCGGTGGCTCTCCAGGGCCACGATGTCGAGCAGGTCCTCGGCCGGGTAGCGCACGTAGGCGCCGTCGACGGGTCCGCCGTCGCGGGGCACCCACCACAGCCGGAACAGCCCCATGACGTGGTCGATCCGCAGTCCTCCGGCGCCGGCGATGGTCGACCGGATCGACTGGACGAACGGCTCGTAGTCGGCGTCGCGCAGCCGCCAGGGGATGAGCGGCGGGGAGCCCCAGTCCTGGCCCTGCGAGTTGAAGGCGTCCGGCGGCGCCCCGACGCTCACGCCATCGGCCAGCACGTCCTGCCACGTCCAGGCGTCGGCGCCGCCGCCGGCGAAGCCGATGGGGAGGTCCTGGATCACGGTCATGCCGTCGGTCGCGGCGGTGAGCTGCAGCTCGAGGGCCCACTGCAGCCAGGCGTGGAAGCCGACGACGGCGCCGTGCTGCTGCACGTAGGTCGCCAGCGCGGGGCCGCCCGGGCGGCGCAGCTCCTCGGGCCAGGTGTGCCAGTCGGCGCCGTGCTCCTCGGTGATCGCCGCCCAGGTCGCCCAGTCCTGCAGCGGCTGCCCCTGCTGCTCGCGCCAGCGCGCGAAGGCCTCACCGCCGCCGTGGGCGAAGAAGATCCGCATGAGCACCTCGCGCTTGCGCGCCCAGATCGCGTCGCGGTCGATGAGCTCGCCGTCGCCCAGGGCGCGGCCGGCGGCCTCCTCCAGGTCGACGCCCTCGGCGCCGGGCACCTCGGGGACGCGCAGGTAGATCGGGTTCAGGAACCGCCGGGTGGCCGGGAGGTAGGGGCTGGCCTCCTGCTGGGGGACGGGGGCCACGGCGTGCAGGGGGTTGACGAGCACGAAGCCGGCGCCCTGGTCGGCGGCCATCTGCCGGATGCTGCGCAGGTCCGCGAGGTCGCCGATGCCCCAGCTGTCCCGGCTGCGGGCGGCGTACAGCTGGACCGCCCAGCCCCAGACCCGGTCCTCGGGCAGCCAGCAGCGGCCGGGGGAGACGATCAGCCGGCGCCGCTGCCCCTGGGCCGACTGCAGCCAGTGGTAGCCGAGCGGGAAGTCGGGGGGCAGGTGCCCGTCGACGTGCCGGACCTCGCCGTCCTCGCAGACGACGTCGGCCTCGTCGACCTCGAGCGCATCACCGGGCCGGGCCACGATGGGCGCCCGGTCCTCGAGATCGGCCGGAGGCTTCCCGATGATCTCGCGGAGCGCGTCGATGGTCGCCCGCGCCACCTCGTGCTCCTCGTCGAGCGCGTCCAGCCAGCTCGCATCGATGCCCCAGTCGTCCGTCGTCGGTGTGCGCGTCACCGGGTGATCCTCACCGGGAGAGGGGCGGTCCGCAGTCTCAGTCGCGCGGGCGGGGACGTGACGTGGCCCGCGTCGTCGGCGGCGCGGCCGCCGGGTCCTCCGGCCAGGGATGCCGGGGGTATCGGCCCCGGAGCTCGCTGCGGACGGCGGGATAGCCGGTTCCCCAGAAGCCGGCGAGGTCCGCGGTGGTGGCCACGACCCGCCGGGCGGGGGAGAGCAGCTCCAGGCGCAGCGGCCGCCCGGCCACTCGCGGGGCCTGCGCCCAGCCGAACACCTCCTGCACGCGCACGGCGAGGGTCGGGACGGAGGGATCGGTGTAGTCGACGCGGATCCGCGAGCCGGTCGGAACCTGCACGGTGTCCGGGACGACGGCGTCGAGGTCGCCGGCCACCTGCCAGGGGACCAGGGCGCGGAGGGCCGCAGTGACGTCGAGACGAGCCAGGTCCGCTCGGCCGCGGGCACCGGAGACGTCGATCGCCGTGAGCAGCGCCTCGTCGTCCACGGCCGGCCACGGGTCGCCCAGCCCGGCGTGCGCAGCGGCGAGCCGGGCGCGCAGCCGCTCGGCGGTCGGCGTCCAGCGCAGCAGACCGAGGCCCTCCCGGCGCAGCCCCTCGGCGACCGCGGCGGCCACGGCGGCGGGGTCCGGGTCCGACGCCGGTCGCTCGGTCAGGACGATCGCGCCCAGCCGCGCCACGCGCGCGGTGCGGACGTCGCCGTCGCGCCAGGTCACCTCGTCGCGTTCTCTTCGCAGCGGGCCGCCTGCCTCCAGGGCGGTCGCCTCGTCGACGGCGACGGCCGCCCGGACCCGGGCGTCGCGGCGGCCGGGGGAGCGGTCGGCCACGGCGATCGCCAGCCACGGCGCTCCGGAGAGGGCGGTGCCGGGCGGCAGCTCGGCTCCGGTGCCGGCGGCCATCAGGTAGGTGCTGCCGCCGTCGCCCCGCCGCCGGGCCAGCCGCTCGGCATGGGCCAGGCCGACCACGAGCCCGGCCACGGTGTCGAGGTGCACGGTGTCGAGGTGCACGGTGTCGAGGTGCGGGGTGTCGTCGGGGACCCGCGGGGCCGGGGCGTCGTCCACCGCGCGTTCGAGCCGGGCGACCTCGTCGCGCCAGCGGGCGGTCGCCCCCCGGTCGGTGGCCGCGCGCAGCTCCCGCCACGCGGCGACGAGGTCGTCGGTGCGGGGGGAGACGTCCGCGGACAGCAGTGCGACCACCTCGGCCGCGCGGCGGCGGCCCACCAGGGGAGCGCCGTCGAGCAGTGCGCGGGCCAGCCGCGGGTGCACCCCGACGGCGGTCAGCGCTCGCCCGCGCGGAGTGGCCCGACCGTCGTCGTCCACCGCGCCGAGGGTGCGCAGCGTCTGCCCGGCGACGAGCAGGGCGGCCGGGGGTGGTGCGTCGAGCAGCGCCAGCCCCCGCCCGTCCGGGGCACCCCAGCAGGCCAGCTCGAGGGTGAACGCGGTGAGGTCGGCGACGGCCACCTCCGGCTCGTCGTGCGCAGGGAGGCGGTCGTGCTCCGCACTCGTCCAGCAGCGGTAGACCGCGCCCGGCCCCTCCCGCCCGGCACGGCCGGCGCGCTGGGTGACCGCCGCCCGAGAGGCCCGCACGGTGGCCAGCGACCCCAGGCCCCGGGCGAGGTCGGCGCGGGGCACGCGGGCCAGCCCGGCGTCGACGACCACGCGCACGCCGGGCACGGTCAGGCTGCTCTCGGCCAGCGCCGAGGCGACGACGACGCGGCGGCGGGTGCCGGCCTGCAGCGCGGCGTCCTGAGCGGCTGGGGGCAGCCGCCCGTGCAGTGGGAGCACCTCGGCGTCGATCCCGCGGAGTTCGCCCACCACGCGGCCGATCTCGCCGGCACCGGGCACGAACACCAGCACGTCACCGGTCCGCTCGGCCAGCGCGCGGCGGACGGTGGCGGCGAGGTGAGCGAGGAGGCGGGGGTCGACGCGGAGGCCGTGCGGCGGATCGACCGGGCCGGGCGGCGGTGCCCAGACCACATCGACGTCGTGCAGGGACCCGGATGCCTCGACGAGCGGCGCCGGTCCGGCGTCACCACCCAGCAGGCCGGCCAGCCGCTCGGCCTGCGCCGTCGCGGACATGGCGAGCAGGTGCAGGTCCGGGCGGAGCGCGGCTCGGACGTCGAGGGCGAAGGCGAGCGCGAGGTCGGTGTCCAGGTGCCGCTCGTGGCACTCGTCGAGGATCACCGCCGAGACCCCGGGCAGCTCCGGATCGGCCTGCAGGCGACGGACGAGGAGCCCGGTGGTGACCACCTCGACACGGGTGGCGGCGCTCCGTCGGCTGTCGCCCCGGACGCTGTAGCCGACCCGGCCGCCCACGGCCTCGCCGAGCAGCGCGGCCATCCGGCGGGCGGCGGCCCGGGCGGCCACGCGGCGCGGCTCCGCGACGAGGATCCGCCCGGGCAGGTCGGCGGCCAGCGCGAGCGGGACCAGCGTCGTCTTCCCGGTGCCGGGCGGGGCGACCAGGACGGCGGTGCCGCGTGCGCTCAGCGCGTCCGCGAGCGCGGTCAGCGCGGTGCGGACCGGCAGGTCGGTCCCCGGGGTTCCGGGTGGTGGCAGCACGCGGTCCAGTGTGGTGGGCGGCTCCGGGCAGCCACCTCCGGGCAACCGCCCCCCGGCCGCCGACCCCGCGCAGCCAACCCCGGGCCGGGTCCTGCGTCACCGGGGGACGGATCAGGGGCTCGGCGCGCCGGAACGGCTAGAAGGTGGGCGGCTCGTCGTCCGGTCCGGTGTCCGGAGGTTCCGTCCTCCGACGCTGCAGGAGGTCCAGGATTCCCGGCCGGTGCGACAACTGGGGTGGTCCGGGCTGCGCCGGATGGTGCCTGGGTTTCCGCAAGCCGGGTGGCCGGGTGGTGCGGGTGATCCCGGACGCTGTCGTGACGTGCAGGGTGCCGTCGGGGTCCATGCGGAAGTCCCAGCCGCGGGCGAAGGTCTTGAGCCGGTGGTGGGAGCGGCACAGGCAGCAGAGGTTGGTGCAGGTCGTGGCGCCGTCGTGAGCGTGCGGGACGACGTGGTCCAGGTCGGTCCAGCCCACGCGCTGCCCGCAGTTGGGCATCCGGCAGGTGCGGTCGCGGGTGGTGACGAAGCGTTCCTGGCGTGCGGTGTGGGCGTAGGCCTCGGTGGCCGGCGGGGCGCTCAGGACCGGGCAGCCGCAGTCACCTTCGGGGTGCTGGGTGCAGCCGGTCTTCGCGAGGCGGAGCAGTTCGGCGACCGTGGTGGTCGCGAGCAGCCGCCCGTCGGTGTCGGTGAGCGCGAACGTCAGGCTGCCGTTCGGTGGGGGCTGCAGGCCCAGGGCGGCGATGCGCGCCAGCAGGGACCGGACGTGCGCGGCGGTGATCACCAGCCCGTTCACCGTCCCCGCGGCCGCGGTGCTGCCCTCGAGGGCGTCGAGCGAGGCGGTGATGGTCAGGTGCGCGGTGACGTCGGGCTGGCCGTGGCCGCCGGGGCGACGCAGCAGCAGGGAGAACAGCTCGGTGCGGATCCGGGCGACGGGCCGGTGGTCGCCGTCGGCCTTGGCCATCCTGGCCAGGGTGTCGATGACGGCGTAGCCCTCGGCGGCCTCGTCGGCCGGTAGGTCCGCGCCCAGGGTGGCCATGCCGTCGGCGCCGGGCTGCAGGAACACGCCGGCGGACTGCTGCGCCTCCTCGCGTCGGGTGTCGGCGCCCGCGGCGTCCAGCTCGAGCAGTAGTTCGCGGGCCCGTTCCTTCAGCGTGGTCACCGACAGGTCGACCGCCTCGGGCAGCAGCCGACCCTCGATCACGGCGGCCAGGCCGGCGTCGACGGAGCCGAGCACGTCGGCCAGCGCGGCCGCCCGCGACTCGTCCAGCTCACCGCCCGACAGGGCGGCATAGGTGGCGGGCAGGTTCTCCCGCCACGCCAGCGCCCGCGCGTACCGGTGCGTGGCGGTGCCGCGGCCACGGTTGAGCACCATCGCCAACTCCCCGGCGAAGAACTCACTCACCCCACCCGGCTCGGGGGCCGCTCCCCACCCGGCGGTGCGCGCC
>NZ_HG931173.1:12368-57663 GCF_000582785.1 Candidatus Blastococcus massiliensis AP3 | reverse complement strand
CCCGGGCTGCCCGGTGGCGGGTCGTGCTCGTCGCAGCTCAGCTCGGCCATCCGCAGGATCAACGCCGCCTCGTACGCGGCGTCCATCGCCCGTCGGCGCTCCCGCCGCTGGAGCTCCGCGGCGACCTGCTTCCGGGACAGCAGTCCCACCGGCAGCCCCCGACCGCTCACCGGCTGGTCCAGCGACCAGTCGATCAGCACACCCTCCACGCGAGAGGAGCCGGAAATCCGAGGCACACCCCCACGCTAGGGCGGGGGTACGACATTTCCGCTGGTCAAGCGGGGCGCGAACACGTCGGCGTCAAGGGGCTGCCCGCTCGTCGGCGTCCACCGCCAGACTGGGCCGGTGACCCGCTGGCTGCTGGTCCACCCGCCCCTGCTGGGGCCCGCCGTGCTCGGTCCGCTGGCCGGCGAGCTGCGCCGTCGCGGCGACGACGTCGTCGTGCCGGACCTGCGCCCGACCGTGGATCCTGCGGCAGGGTGGCCGGAGCGCTGGCGGGACGCCGCCGCCGCGGGCGGGCCCGTCGACGCCGTCCTGGGCTTCTCCGGGGCCGGCGTGACGCTGCCTGCCGTCGCCCTGGCCGTGGGTGCGCGCCGGGTCGTGTGGGTCGACGCGCTGGTGCCGGCCCGCTCGGGCGCGACGGAGGCCGACGACGAGATCCGCGGCCGGGTCGCTGGGCTGGTGCGGGGCGGCCGCATCCCCGACTGGACGACGTGGTGGGGCTCCGACGTGCTCGACGAGCTGCTGCCCGACGTGGAGGTGCGGAACGCCGTCCGGGCGGAGGGACACGAACTGCCGGCGGACTTCTACGACGTCGCCGTCCCGGTGCCCGAGGGCTGGCCCGAGCAGGGCGCCCGGTACGTCCAGCTCTCGTCCGCCTACGACGGCGCGGCGGCCGAGGCCCGCGACCGCGGCTGGCCGGTGGCCGGCGACGGCGGCGGCAGCCACCTCGACGTCGCGACGTCGCCGGAGCGGGTCGTCGCACTGCTGGAGTAGCCGCGGGCGGCGGACCTGGGTAGGCATGGACGATGCCGGTGATCGGGTTCCACAACTCGCACGAGCAGGTGCATCCCGCCGAGCTGCTGACGGCGGTCCAGCAGGCCGAGGCGGTGGGCTTCACCGCGGCGATGTGCTCGGACCACCTCACGCCCTGGAATCCGCGCCAGGGGGAGTCCGGGTTCGCCTGGTCGTGGCTCGGCGCGGCGATGGCGACGACGTCGCTGCCGTTCGGGGCGGTGAACGCCCCCGGGCAGCGGTACCACCCGGTGATCGTCGCGCAGGCGATCGCGACGCTGGGCGCGATGTTCCCCGGCCGGTTCTGGGTGGCGCTGGGCAGCGGCGAGGCGATGAACGAGCACGTGACCGGCGACGTGTGGCCGCGCAAGGAGCTGCGGGACGCCCGGCTGCGCGAGTGCGTGCAGATCATCCGCGCCCTGCTGGCGGGGGAGGAGGTCAGCCACGAGGGGCTGGTCACCGTCGACCGGGCGAAGGTCTACACGCTGCCCGAGGTCCAGCCCGCGCTGATCGCCCCGGCGGTGAGCGTGGCCACCGCCCGCAACGGCGCCGCGTGGGCCGACGGGCTGGTCACCATCAACCAGCCGCACGACAAGCTGCGCGAGATGATCGCCGCCTACCGGGACGCCGGTGGCCGGGGGACCGTGGCCCTGCAGGTGCACGTGTCGTGGGACCCCGATCCGGACCGGGCACTGGCCCTCGCGCACGACCAGTGGCGCAGCAACGTCTTCCCGCCCCCGCTGTGCTGGGACCTCGACAGTCCGGAGGCGTTCGAGCAGGCCAGCGCCCACGTGACCCCCGAGGACGTGACGGACGCGGTCCGGGTGTCGGCCGACCTGGGGCAGCACACCGCCTGGCTCCAGGAGTACGTCGACCTGGGGTTCGAGGAGATCTACCTGCACCACGTGGGCAAGGAGCAACGGGCGTTCCTCGACGCCTTCGGCGAGCACGTGCTGCCGCAGCTCGGGGTGAGCGCGCCCGGTCCGGTCGAGGCGGTGCGGGCATGAACATCACCGCCACCAGCGACCTCTGGTGGAAGAACGCCGTCGTCTACTGCCTCGACGTCGAGACGTACATGGACTGGAACGGCGACGGCACCGGCGACTTCGCGGGCCTCGCCCAGCGGATCGACCACCTCGCCGACCTCGGCATCACCTGCCTGTGGCTGATGCCCTTCTATCCGACCGCCGAGCGCGACGACGGCTACGACATCACCGACTTCTACGGCGTCGACCCCCGTCTCGGCACCCACGGCGACCTCGTCGAGGTGATCCGGACGGCCAACGATCGTGGCATGCGGGTGATCGCCGACCTCGTGGTCAACCACACCTCGCGCAAGCACCCCTGGTTCCGGTCGGCGGAGCAGTCGAAGGACTCGCCCTTCCGGGACTTCTACGTCTGGCGCTCCGACCCGCCGCCGGACACCTCCGACCAGGTGGTCTTCCCCGACCAGGAGGACAGCATCTGGACGCTGTCGGAGAAGACGGGGGAGTGGTACCTGCACAAGTTCTACAAGGAGCAGCCGGACCTCGACGTCACGAATCCGAGGGTCCGGGACGAGATCGCGAAGATCATGGGCTTCTGGCTGCAGGTGGGGCTCTCCGGTTTCCGCGTCGACGCCGTCCCCTTCTTCCTGGAGACCGTCGGGGCGGACGGCGGTGCCTTCCCCGAGCCGCACGACTACCTGCGTGCGCTGCGGAAGGTGCTGGGCCGGCGCACCGGCGACGGCGTCCTGCTGGGCGAGGTCAATCTGCCCTTCGACCAGCAGCTGGAGTTCTTCGGGGGTGCCGACGGCGACGAGCTCACGATGCAGTTCGACTTCAACGGCATGCAGGCGCTCTACCTGGCGCTGGCCCGGTCCGACGCCGGACCGATCGCCGCCGCCCTCGAGGCCCGGCCGGCCCTGCACCCGGACTCGCAGTGGGCCACCTTCGTGCGCAACCACGACGAGCTCACCCTCGACAAGCTCTCCGACGAGGAGCGCGAGGAGGTCTTCGCCGCGTTCGGTCCGGAGGAGCGCATGCAGGTCTACGGGCGCGGGCTGCGCCGGCGGCTGCCGCCGATGCTGGACGGCGACCCGCGGCGGGTCCGCATGGTCTACAGCCTGCTGTTCTCCCTGCCGGGCACCCCGGTGCTGTTCTACGGCGAGGAGATCGGCATGGGGGAGGACCTCGACGCGGAGGGCCGGCACGCCGTCCGGACACCGATGCAGTGGACCTCCGGCCGCAACGGTGGCTTCTCGTCCGCCGAGCCGCGGAAGCTGCCCGGCCCGGTGGTGAGCGGCGGCTTCGCACCGGAGTACGTCAACGTCGCCGACCAGCGCAACGACCCGGACTCGCTGCTGTCGTTCATGCGGCTGCTGATCCGCCGCTACCGGGAGTCGCCGGAGCTCGGCTGGGGCGGATTCCAGGTGCTGGAGCACCCCTGCCCCGAGGTGCTGGCCCACCTCTGCACCTGGGACGACGGCGCGCTGGTGGCCCTGCACAACCTGTGTCCCGAGCCGCGGACGGTGCCGCTGACCCTCGAGGGGTGCGACTCCGGCCACCGCCTGGCCGACCTGTTGCAGCCCGGCAGCACCCCGGTGTCCGACGACGGCCGCGTGGAGCTCCAGCTCGACGGTTACGGCTACCGGTGGCTGCGGGTGGTGGGTCCGGACAGCCGCCGGCTCCTGTGAACCAGGCCGCCCCCCGGCGCGGCATCACACTGCGTCACCGGCCCGCCGGAGCGGCGTCCCGGACGGCTGGGGCGGGTGCGCCTAGCGTGGCGCGCGAGGTGATCAGTCATGAGTGAACGCAACGGAAGCACGTCCGTCGGCCCGGGTACCGCCGAGATCCCCGTGGTCCGGCCCGGGAAGCCGGCGGCTGCCGCGCCGAAGGAGCCCGCACCCGCCGCCGCGCCCACCGCGCCGGCCGCCGAGCCGCCGACGGCGGAGCAGGACCTCGCCCCGGGGGTCCAGCCGACGGCTCCGGTGAGCGTGCGCCCGACTCCGCGGATGCCGCGCCGCGGCCCCCTCACGGTCATGGGTCCCTGGGCCCCGGTCGCCGGAGGCCTGCTGGGCCTGGTGCTGGGCGGGATCGTCGCCGCGGTGCTCGGTGGCACGGCGGAGGCCTACGACGAGCGGCTCTCGGTCGTGTTCGTGGTGCTCGGCCTCGGCATGCTGGGAACCGCCGGCGTCCTGCTGGCCGACGAGGTGCGGATCGTGCGGCAGCAGGCCCGCGACGCCGTCGTCCGCCCGCAATGGGTGGAGGCGACCGCAGGGCTGGTGAACGGCGTGACCCCCGCGCGGCTGCTGATGCTCGGCAGCATCGTCGTCCTGGTGCTGGCCGCCTACGTCGGCCGAGGCTGACCGCTCGACGCGACGACTGCGCGCTTTCCGACGTCCCGGCCTGGCTCGAGACGTCGGAGAGCGCGCATCGGCGTCTAGGAGTACGCCTGGATGCCCAGGTGGACGGCCAGGCCGAGCCCGGCGACGGCGATGACCCTGCGCAGCGCCGTCTGCGGTGCCCGCCGGACGACCGTGGGTCCGATCCGGCCACCGACGAAGAACCCCAGGGCGAGCGGCAGCGCGGCCGACCAGGCGACGTCGGTGAGCACCACGAAGCCGACCGCCGCCACGCCGTTGGCCGCGCCGAGGACGACGTTCTTCATCGCATTGCCCCGCGGCAGGCCCTCGCCGGTGCTCAGCAGGTACATCGCCAGGAGCAGCACGCCGGCCGCGGCGCCGAAGTAGCCGCCGTAGATGGCCACCGCGAAGGTGCCCAGCGCCAGCCACCGCGGATCGCGAACGGGGTGCTGCGCTCCCTCCGCGGCCAGTTCGCGCGGCGGCCGCTGGACGAGGATCGCCGCCGACGCCCCGGCGATCAGCCACGGGACGATCCGCTCGAACGTCTCGGTCGGGGTCAGCAGCAGCAGGGCCATGCCGGTGGCACCGCCGAGGACGGCGGCGACCAGCAGCGGCCGCAGCCGCCTGCCCTGTCCGCGCAGCTCCGGCCGGGAGGCGCTCACCGAGCCCACCGCGTTGAGCACGAGTGCGACGGTGTTGGTGACGTTGGCGGTGACCGGCGGGATGCCGATGGCGAGGAGGGCGGGGTAGCTGACCAGGGACGCCAGGCCGGCGATGCTGCCGGTCAGGCCCGCGCCGATGCCGGCGAGCACCAGGAAGCCGAACTCGAGCGGGCTCACCGGTTCACCAGGACCGCGATCGCGATGAGCCCGAGGACGACGATCGCCGTCCGGAGCACGATCTCGGGCAGCCGCCGTCCGTAGCGGGAGCTGACGTACCCGCCCACGAGTGATCCGCCGGCCAGCAGCGCGGCCGCGGTCCAGTCGATGCGGTCGGTCGCGACGACGACGTACGCGCCGGCGGCCACGGTGTTCACCGCGAGGGTGAGGACGTTCTTCAGTGCGTTGAGCCGCTGCAGCGACTCGCGCAGCAGCAGCCCGAAGATGCCGATCTGCAGCACGCCCTGGCTGGCCGCGAAGTACCCGCCGTACGTGCCGGTCAGGTAGGCGCCGCCGAAGAGGGCGGCCAGGCGGCCCGGGCCCACGCGCTGGACCTCCGGCAGGGCCGCGGTCCGATTCCGGGCGAGCCCGCGCTGCACCAGCGGCTGGACGGCGACGAGCACCACGGCCAGGCCGATGAGCACGGGCACGACGGCCTCGAAGGTCGACGCCGGCAGGTGGAGCAGGAGGAAGGCGCCGGTGAGGCCGCCGAGGACCGACGCGGGCAGCAGGCCGAGCAGCCGGCGGCCCTGCCCGCTCAGCTCGCGGCGGTAACCGAACGCGCCCGAGGCGTTGCCGGCGATCAGCCCGAGGGAGTTGCTGATGGTGGCGGGGACCGGCGGGATGCCCACGGCCAGCAGGACGGGGAAGCTGACCAGCGTCCCCGAGCCGACGACGGCGTTGATGCCACCGGCGGCGAACCCCGCGGCGAGGACCGCCACCATCTCCCACCCGCTCATGCGCGCATCGCGGTGGAGCGTCGCACGCGGCGCCTCACGGGCGCGGAGGGAGAGCGGTAGACAGGACGCATGACCGATCTCGCCGAACTGGCCCGAGCCGGGGACCTGCGGGCGCTGCAGCACGCGCTGACCGACCTCGACGTGCCCGCGGCGGTGGACGAGCTGGGGCGCACCGACGCGAGGTCCCGGGCCATCGCCTTCCGCGCGCTGCCGAAGGATCGCGCGCTCGCGGTCTTCGAGGACCTGGACCGGTCCCTGCAGCGGGAACTGCTCGAGTCGCTGCGCGAGGAGGCCACCGGCGAGCTGATCGCCGAGTTGGACCCCGACGACCGCGCCGGCCTGCTGGACGAGCTCCCGGCGACGGTGGCGGCGCGCCTGCTCTCGGGGCTGGACCCGCGCGAGCGGCAGATGACCACGACGCTGCTCGGCTACCCGCCGGAGTCGGCCGGCCGCCGGATGACGCCGGAGGTCGTGCCCGTGCCGGCCGGGGCCACGGTGGCCGAGGCGCTGGAGGTCGTGCGGCAGGCCGAACCGCAGGCGGAGACGATCTACACCCTGCCGGTGGTGGGCGAGGGTCGGTGCGTCGTCGGCGTGGTCTCGCTGCGGCGGCTGTTCGTCAGCGACCCCGAAGTCGCGGTCGTCGACGTGATGTCCCAGCCGGTCGTCGTGCGGACCGACGACGACCAGGAGGTGGCCGCGCGGGTGGTCCGCGACCACGGACTCGTCGCGGTTCCGGTGGTCGATGCCGAGAACCGCCTGGTAGGTCTGTTCACGGTGGACGACGCCATGCGGGTTCTCGAGCACGAGGAGAGCGAGGACATCGCCCGGGCCGGTGGTACCGAGCTTCTCGATCGGCCCTACCTGGCGTCCAGCGTGCCGAGCCTCGTGCGCAGCCGGGTGATCTGGCTGCTCGTCCTCATCGGGGCCGCGACCCTGACGGTCAATGTCCTCGACTACTTCGAGGACGTGCTGGCCGAGGTGGTGGCACTGGCGCTGTTCGTCCCGCTGCTCATCGGAACCGGCGGCAACACGGGAGCGCAGGCGGCCACCACGGTCATCCGGGCGATGGCCGTCGGGGACGTGCGGTTCCGGGACCTGCCACGGGTGGTGGGCCGGGAGATGGCCGTCGGGCTGCTGCTGGGCACTCTGCTGGCCGTCGTCGGCTTCGGCCCGGCCACCTGGCTGGTGGGGGCGGACATCGCCTTCGTGCTCTGCCTGGCGCTCGTGGTGGTGTGCACGCTCGCGACGACCGCCGGTGCGCTCACCCCGATGCTGGCCAGGCGGGTGGGCGTGGACCCGGCAGTGGTGAGCGCCCCGTTCATCACCACCTTCGTCGACGCGACGGGGTTGATCGTCTACTTCCTCATCGCCCGCGCGGTGCTCGGCGTCTAGGGCAACGAGCGGGGGAGGAGGACCGCCGGCACCGAGGCTGGGACGGCCGGGACGGGTGGGGTCGGGGGGTTTCTGTGCGCCCGGCGTGACGAAACGGTCCGCGAGCCGCGGCGGTGGTTCCGGTCACGGGCGCGGCGGCTGCCTACCGTCGGCGCATGCTTCCCCAGCGCGTCGCCGCACTGCCCAACCGCCGCTCCGGCGACGCCTCGCGCGTCCGGTACCTGCACCTCGTGGCCGCGGCCCGGGCGAAGGAGGCACGGCCGGCGTCGGAGCAGCAGGTCGCCGACATCGTCCGCGTCACCGTCGACGACGAGGTCGACACCCGCACCTTCGCCGCGATCGTCGCCGACGTCGCGAGCGACGTCCTGCGCTGAGCCCGCCGGCTCAGACGTGCGCCGCTATCCGCTCCAGCAGGTCGGCCGGTAGCTCCCGGTCGGCGTAGACGAGCCGCACCGCTCGCGGGTCCTGATTCCCGGCATCGGGCCCGCGCCAGACCAGCTCCAGCCCGGCCCGCTCCGCGCGGCCGCGGGACTGCACGTTGTGCTCGTGCAGGTAGGCGACCACGGGCAGCTCCGGCCGGACCGTGTGCGCGGAGTCCAGCGCGGCCGTCACCAGCTCGGCGGCCAGTCCGCGGCCCCACACCGCCGGCGTGAAGCGGTAGTAGAGGTTCCACCACGCCGTCCCGACGCGAATCGCGCAGCCGCCGGTGCCCACGACCGCCCCGGCCGTGAGCCCGGCATCGGGCAGGGAGTCACGCAGCCGCGCCGTCCAGTAGCCCAGCCCGTCGCGCTGCCAGTGGCCGACCGAGCACTCGATCCCCTCGGCCGTCCGCTCCGGGCTGGTGTGCCGCCCCGACGGCAGGTGCACCCACGTGTCCGGGTCGGACATCAGCGCGAAGTGCTCGTCGAGGTCGGCGAGGACGACGGCGTCCAGGCGGAGCCGCGTTGTGGTGAGAGAGGTCAGCTCCACGCATCGTCCTTGCGGCCTGCGTCGACCACGCGCAGCACCGCCGCGCCCTCCTCGTCGGACGCCTCGAGGTCCACCTCGACGTCGATGCCCCAGTCGTGGTCGCCTGCCGGGTCGTCGAGGATCTGCCGCACCTTCCACAGGCCCGGCTCGGACTTGTCGACGACGAGCAGCGCCGGCCCGCGGGCGTCCGCGCCGGTGCGCACCTCGTCGTGCTCGGCGAAGTAGGCCCGGACGACCTCCTCCCACCGGTCCGCGTCCCAGCCGGAGGCGGAGTCCAGCTCGCCGAGGTCGTACCAGCGGCGCCGGGCGACGAGCTCCACCCGCCGGAACAGCGCGTTGCGCACCATCGCGGTGAAGGCGCGCTCGTTGCCGGTGAGCGGGCGGGGCCGCGCCGGCACGGCGACCTCCGCCACGGCGCCGTCCATGGCATCCCCACCCTCCCCGGTGAGCGCCTCCCACTCGTCCAGCAGTGACGAGTCGACCTGGCGCACCAGCTCGCCGAGCCACTCCACGAGGTCGGTGACCTCCTCCGTGCGCGCCGCGGCGGGGACCCCGGAGCGCAGTGCCTTGAAGGCGTCGGAGAGGTAGCGCAGCACCGCCCCCTCCGACCGGGTCAGCCCGTAGGTGTTCACGAACTCGCGGAAGGTGAACGCCCGCTCCCACATCTCCCGGACGACGGACTTCGGGGACAGGTGGGCGTCGGCCGCCCACGGGTTGGTCTGCCGGTAGACGTCGTAGGCGTGCGAGAGCAGCTCCTCCAGCGGCTTCGGGTAGCTGACCTCTTCGAGCAGCTCCATCCGCTCGTCGTACTCGATGCCCTCGGCCTTCATCTGCGCGACGGCCTCGCCCTTGGCCTTGTTCAGCTGCGCGGAGAGGATCTGGCGCGGGTCGTCCAGCGTCGCCTCGATGACGCTGACGACGTCGAGGGCGTAGGTGTCGCTGTCGGCGTCCAGCAACTCGATCGCAGCCAGCGCGAAGGTCGACAGCGGCTGGTTGAGCGCGAAGTCCTCGGGCAGGTCGATCTTCAGGTCGTAGCGGCGGCCGTCGGGCTCGGGCTCGGGCAGCCGTTCCAGGACGCCGGCCTGCAGCAGCGACCGGGCGATGCCGATCGCCTCGCGGATCAGCCTCAGCTGCTTCTTGCGTGGCTCGTGGTTGTCGGTGAGCAGCCGGCGCATCGCGGCGAACGGGTCACCGGGCCGGTCGACGACGTCGAGGACCATGGACGTCGACACCCGCATGTTGCTGGTCAGCTTCTCCGGCTCCGCCTCGATCAGCCGGTTCATCGTGGCCTCGCTCCACGGCACCATGCCCTCGGGCGCCTTCTTGCGCACGAGCTTGCGGAGCTTCTTCGGGTCGCCCTCGACCTTGGCGAACTGCTTGAGGTTCTCGACCTCGTGCTCCGGCGCCTGGACGACGACGGTGCCCGCGGTGTCGTAGCCCGCGCGCCCGGCCCGCCCGGCGATCTGGTGGAACTCGCGCACCTGCAGCAGACGGGTGCGGGTGCCGTCGTACTTGGACAGCGCGGAGAACACGACGGTGCGGATGGGCACGTTGATGCCGACGCCGAGGGTGTCGGTGCCGCAGATGACCTTGAGCAGCCCGGCCTGGGCGAGCTGCTCCACCAGCCGCCGGTACTTGGGCAGCATCCCCGCGTGGTGGACGCCGATGCCGTGCCGGACCAGCCTGCTGAGCGTGCTGCCGAATGCCGAGGAGAACCGGAAGCCGCCGATCATCTCGGCGATCGCGGCCTTCTCCTCCTTGGTGGAGACGTTGACGCTCATCAGCGCCTGCGCCCGCTCCAGCGCCGAGGCCTGGGTGAAGTGGACGACGTAGACCGGCGCCTGCTTCGTGTCCAGCAGCTCCTGGATCGTCTCGTGCATCGGCGTCGTCGCGTAGTAGTGGTGCAGCGGCACCGGGCGCTCGGCGTTGGCCACCAGCGCCGTCGGCCGGCCGGTGCGCCGGGTCAGGTCCTCGCGCAGGTCGGTGACGTCACCGAGCGTGGCGCTCATGAGCAGGAACTGCGCCTTCGGCAGCTCCAGCAGCGGCACCTGCCACGCCCAGCCGCGGTCCGGGTCGCCGTAGAAGTGGAACTCGTCCATGACCACCAGGACATCGCCGAGTGCGTCCGATTCCGGGCCCTCGCGCAGCGCGATGTTCGCCAGCACCTCGGCGGTGCACGCGATGATCGGCGCGTCCCGGTTCACCGCCGCGTCGCCGGTGAGCATGCCGACGTTGGCCGCCCCGAACACCCCGCACAGGGCGAAGAACTTCTCGCTGACCAGCGCCTTGATCGGGGCGGTGTAGTAGCTGCGCCGTCCGGCGGCCAGCGCCGCGTACTGGGCACCGGTGGCCACCAGCGACTTGCCCGATCCGGTGGGCGTCGCCAGCACGACGTTGGCGCCGCTGACCAGCTCGATCAGCGCCTCCTCCTGCGCCGGGTAGAGCGTCGTGCCACCGGCCTCGGCCCAGGCGGCGAACGACGCGAAGAGCTCGTCGGCGTCGGTGCCCTGCGCGCGCAGCGCGGAGAGGTCGGTGGGGTCGGCGATCAGGGGAGGCGCGGTCATCGTGGGCACCAGCGTGCCCGACGCCGTCGTGCTTCCCGGCGACGGGACGGCGCGCGGCGCAAGATCGTGCTCGGACACGATCCGGTAACGGCTGCTTCAGCGCGGGAGGACATGTACCGTTGGCTCCCAGTAGATGAACGCCAGGTGAACGGGAGGTGGCGCGATGTTGCGCGACAAGCACTGCCCCGAGTGCCGTTGGGTTCCGGTCGTGGACGACTCCGGCCGTCGTCGGCTGGAGATGCGCTGGGACCAGCCGATCGCGGCCCCGGCCGCGTCGAGCCTCGCGAAGGCGGCCTGACGCACCGGTTCCGCGCGGGAGGGCGCGGGTAGGCAGGCGGGCGGCTGCCCGGATCAGCAGTGGTCCGGAGGCCGCCCGCCTGCCCATCCGCACCGGAGGTTCCCGTGTCGTCGCCTCGCCCCGAGTCCCAGCCCGCCCAGCAGCAGACCCCGCCCGGCACCCTGGGGGAGATGGACCCCGAGCCGGACCACGGCGAGGAGAGCTACCAGGGGTCGGGTCGGCTGACGGGGAAGGTCGCCGTCATCACCGGTGGTGACAGCGGCATCGGGCGGGCCGTCTCGATCGCCTTCGCCCGCGAGGGCGCCGACGTCCTCATCTCCTACCTCGACGAGCACGAGGACGCCCGGGACACCGCGAAGTACGTCGAGCGGGCGGGGCGGACGTGCGTCCTGGTGGCCGGCGACCTCGCCGACCGCGCGCACTGCAAGACGATCATCCCGAAGGCCGTGGAGGAGTTCGGCCGCGTCGACATCCTGGTCAACAACGCGGCGTACCAGATGAGCCACGACTCGCTCGAGGAGATCTCCGACGAGGAGTGGGACCACACCGTCGCGGTCAACCTGTCGGCGATGTTCACCCTGACCAAGGACGCCATCCCGCACATGGGGCCGGGCGCCTCGATCATCAACTCGTCGTCGGTGAACTCCGACAACCCGAGCCCGAACCTCATCGCCTACGCCATGACCAAGGCCGGCATCGCGAACTTCACCGCGTCACTCGCCCAGATGCTCGCCGAGAAGGGCATCCGCGCGAACAGCGTCGCCCCGGGGCCGATCTGGACGCCGCTGATCCCGGCGACCATGCCCGAGGAGAAGGTCGAGAGCTTCGGGGAGCAGACGCCGCTGGGGCGCGCGGGGCAGCCGGCGGAACTCGCGCCGGTCTACGTGATGCTGGCCGGTGACGAGGCCTCCTACGTCTCCGGTGCGCGGGTAGCCGTCACGGGCGGCAAGCCGATCCTGTAGTCGTCGCCGCGGCCGTCCGGAGCGCCGGCGCAACGGTCCTGCCCTGCGGGCTCTCCGGCCCGGGGCCCGCGGACCGGCAGACTGGTCCCGTGCCCGCTGCCGACGACGCCTCCGGTGACCTGCCCGTCACCGGCTCCGTCGTCGTGCCCGCGGCCGCGCTGTCGTGGCGGTTCTCCCGGTCGTCGGGCCCCGGCGGGCAGGGCGTGAACACCGCCGACTCGCGCGTCGAGCTCTCCGTCGCCCCGCTGGAGCTGCCCGGGCTCTCCGACACCCAGCGGAGCCGGATCGCGCAGCGGCTGGACGGCCGGCTCGTCGACGGCGTCCTGACCATCGCGGCGAGCGAGCACCGCCAGCAGCTGCGCAACCGGCAGGCGGCCCGGGAGCGGCTGGCCGCCGTCCTCCGCGCGGCGCTCGCCCCGCCCGCCCCGGCCCGCCGGCGCACGAAGCCGACCCGCGGGTCGAAGGAGCGCCGGATCGAGGCGAAGAAGCAGCGGGGGCAGCTCAAGAAGCAGCGCCGGTCCTGGGACTAGCTGTACTGACCGGAGACGTTGGTCGAGAAGCTGTGACTCCGGGATCTGACTGAAGGATCTTGTGAGGGGAGGACCTCCGGGCGTGGAGTGGAGCTGCTGAAGGCACCCATTCCACGAAGCACCGGAGGTCCTCGTGCTCCACGCTAATGCCGCCCTGACCCCACGCCAGCGTCTGCGTCTGGCGCAGCTGGTTGTCGAAGAGAACTGGCCCAAGGTTCGAGCCGCGGAGTTCTTTGGGGTCGCGTGGAAGACCGCCGATCGGTGGGCCGAGCGATACCGACTGCTGGGCAAAGCCGGCATGGTCGATCGCTCCAGCCGACCACACACCAGCCCAAGCAAGACCGATGCGGCGACGATGAAGCGGATCGTCTCGCTGCGGCTACGCAAGCGGTGGGGCGCGGTCCGACTCGCGGCGGAGACCGGCACCGCGCCCTCGACCGCCGGCGCGGTGCTGCGCCGCTGCGGCCTCAGTCGGCTGTCTCGGATCGAGCGCCGCGAGCGCCAGGTCGTGCGCTACGAGCACCCCGTCCCCGGCGACCTGCTGCACGCCGACGTCAAAAAGCTGGGCAACATCCCCGCCGGCGGCGGCTGGCGGTTCCTCGGCCGCCAGGCCGGCAAGGCCAACCGACACCGAGATGGCGGCCGGGCGCGCAGCCGTCACCACAACCCGCTGATAGGTCATGGCTTCATCCACGTCGTCCTCGACGATCACTCCCGCCTGGCCTACGCCGAGATCCACGACGACGAACTCGGGGTCACCGCCACCGCCGTCCTGCGGCGTGCGGTGGCCTGGTTCGCCGACCGCGGCGTGACCGCCCGACGGGTGCTGACCGACAACGGCGGCTGCTATCGCAGCCGCGACTGGGCCGCGGCCTGCGCCGAACTGGGCATCACCCCGAAACGGACCCGGCCTTACCGCCCGCAGACCAACGGGAAAGTCGAACGGTTCAACCGCACCATGACCGCCGAATGGGCTTTCGTCGAGATGTTCACCAGCGAGGCCGACCGCCGCGCAGCCTTTCCTGTTTGGCTACACACCTACAACCACCACCGGCCCCACACCGGCATCGGCGGCCATCCACCCATCAGCCGCTTGACCAACCTGCCCGGTCAATACAACTAGCTCAGCCGCTGCTGCAGGTGGACGGTCACCTGCTCACCGGCCCGGCTCTTCCCGATCGCCGTGCAGATCGCCGCGCGCAGCGGCAGCCAGTGCGGGCCGGTGCCCGAGGGCATGAGGGTGGCGGCAAAGGCGTGGCCGTCGGCGGTGCCGGTCACCTTCACGGCCCGGCGGGTGCCCAGCGTCTCGGCCGAGTCCGGGACGACGAGGTAGGTGGGGAACGCGCCGTCCTTCTCGATCGGCGCGGTGAACGTCAGGTCGAGGGCACCCGGGCTGCTCATGCCTCCTACGACCGTGGCGGCGACGAGAACTCATCGCGCCGCCCCTGCAGGAACGCCCGCTCGGCGGCGTTGCCGGTCGCGGCGATCGCGGTGTCGTAGGCCCGCACCGCCTCGTCCCGCCGGCCGAGGCGGCGGAGCAGGTCGGCCCGGACGGCATGGACGACGTCGTAGTGCCGCAGGTCCAGGGCGTCGACGAGCTCGAGGGCGGCCGCCGGTCCGGTGACCTCGGCGACGGCGACCGCGCGGTGCAGCGCGACGACGGGGCTCGGGGCGAGGTCCATCAGCTGGTCGTAGAGCGCGAGGATCTGGTGCCAGTCGGTGGCCGCGGCGGTCGGGGCGTCGCTGTGCACCGCGGCGATCGCCGCCTGCACCTGGTAGGGCCCGGGCCGGTTCCTGCGGAGGCACCGGCGCACCAGCTCCTGCCCCTCCGCGATCAGCGCCCGGTCCCAGAGCCCCCGGTCCTGGTCGGCGAGCAGCACCGGAGCGCCGTCCGGCGACGTGCGGGCCGGGCGCCGTGACCCGGTGAGCAGCATCAGGGCCAGGAGCCCGGCGACCTCCGGCTCGTCGGGCATCAGCTCGGCGAGCAGCCGGCCGAGGCGGATCGCCTCGGTGCACAGGTCCTCGCGGACCAGGCGCTCCCCGGCCGACGCCGTGTGCCCCTCGGTGAAGACCAGGTAGACGACGGCGAGGACCGGACGCAGCCGGTCGGGCAGCTCGGCCTCCCGTGGCACCCGGTAGGGGATGCCGGCGTCGCGGATCTTGGCCTTCGCCCGCACCAGTCGCTGGGCCATGGTGGGCTCGGGGACCAGGAACGCGGCCGCGATCTCCGCGGTGGTCAGTCCACCCAGCAGCCGCAGGGTCAGCGCGACCTGGGCGGCGGTCGAGAGCGCGGGATGGCAGCAGGTGAAGACCATCCGGAGCCGGTCGTCGTGCACGGGCCCCTCCTCGGTCACGGGGGTGTCGTCGCGCAGCAGTGCGGCCTGGCGGTAGCGGTCGGTGCGGGAGCTCTCCCGCCGCACCCGGTCGATCGCCCGGTTGCGGGCGGTCGTGACGATCCAGCCCGCCGGGCTCGGTGGGACGCCGTCGGTGGGCCACCGCTGCACGGCGGTCAGGAAGGCGTCCTGCACCGCCTCCTCGGCGGTGTCGATGTCGCCGAGGAGGCGGGTGAGCACGGCGACGGCGCGCCCGTGGTGCTCGCGGAAGGCGCGCTCGACGTCCGCGGTGACCCCTGCACTCATGCGGTCAGAAGGATGCCGCGACCGGCCGGACCTCGACGGGGAGGCCACCGAGGACCCGCGCCAGCTTCCCGGCCCAGTGGAGTGCGGCGTCGAGGTCGTCGACCTCGATGAGGTCGAAGCCGCCGATGAACTCCTTGCCCTCTGCGTAGGGCCCGTCGGTCGTCAGCACGCCGGCGCCGTCGGCCCGGACGACGGTGGAGGCCTCGGGCTGGTGCAGCGCGGCCGCGAACACCCACACGCCGGCGGCCCGCATCTCCGCGTTCAGGGCGTCGAGTTCGCGCATCACCGGCTCGAGCTCCTCAGGAGGAGGCACCTCTCCGACCGGCTGGACGATGTTGAGCAGGTACTGGGCCATGACGTCCTCCTCGGGAAGAGCCGGCCCGCTGCCGGCTCGCACCCTCTGTACGAACGGATCGTGCCCGGATCGACGATGCGCCGGGAGGAATCTCAGCGTGCGGGCAGCGGCTGCCGCACCAGCACCCAGACCGGCAGCTCGTCGTCGGTCGTCCGGAGCTCGGCGGAGACCTCGAAGCCGAAGCCGCGCAGGAAGCGCGTGTTGGCCCAGGAGTACACCGCTGCGGCGGCGACGGTCTGCTCCTCGTCGCAGCGGACGATCGCCGGCGCGAGGACCGCGGCGGCCAGGCCGCGCCGGCGCGACGACGGCCGGACCCCGAGGTGCAGCAACCACCAGTGCGGCTGCTCGGGCCGGTGCGAGCCGATCAGCGTCGTGGTGTCGCGGACGGTGCTGATCCGGTGGGCCGACAGGTACGGCAGTTCGCCGGCCATCGCCGTCCGCACGTCGGCCGGCAGGGGAGCGGTGCCCTCGGCGCCGGCGGGTGGTTCCCAGACCGCGACGGCGTCGACGTCGTCGGTCACCCAGGCACTCCGCGTGCTCACCCCGCGATGGCCGGCGTCGAGCTCGTGGAGCCGGGTCAGTCGCTGCATCCGGCCGTCGTCGGGGAGCGCCCAGCGGGTCCAGCGCGAGTCGGCCAGCGCCACGGTGAGCGTGGCCGCGATCCGCGGCACGTCGCGCGCCTCGGCGAGCCGGACGTCCGGGCCTTCCTCGTCCGGGTCGTCGATCCGCCGGATGGTCGGTCCCTGGGTCACCCGCGCATTCGACCACGGGGCGGACACGCGGACGGGGGCCGCCCCGGATGGGACGGCCCCCGTCGGCGTGGCCTGCGCGGAGGTCGGGACTCCGCTCAGAAGCCGGCGCGGTCGACCTTGCGGTGGAAGCGGTCGCCGAGCTTGCCGCCCAGGATCGCGCCCAGCAGCGTCACCAGCAGGACGGCGACCAGGGCGATGATGCCGCCGGTGGTCGCGGTGCCCTCGTCGATCGGGATCCGCGGCAGGTCGAGCCGCTGGAGCACGTTGTACTCCGAGCCGAAGAGCAGTCCCGCGACGGCGAGCGCCAGCACGACCAGCAGGCCGATGACCCAGACGGCGATGCCCTGGCGGGCACCGTCGAAGCGGGCCATGCGGCCGGCGACGTAGCCGCCGGCCAGGTAGGCCAGGAACAGCACCACCAGCAGGACGATGCCGCCGACGACGCCGATCGTGTCGGCCTCCTCGGCCGCGGCGTCTGCGGAGTCGATCCCCTCCGTGAGGCCGAGGGCGAGGCCACCGGCACTGATCAGGGCGATCAGCAGGACGGCGAGACCGTTCGCGGACAGCCAGCCGAAGAAGGCCGCGCCCCACTTGATGCCGCCGTAGCGGGAGTGCTGCGCGTCGACCGCGTCACGGGCGGTGCCGCGAGTGGCCGAGGCGCCGGGGGTGTGGGCGCCCGGCGCGCTGCCGGGGGTGGGATCGGGGGTGGCCATGGGCTCAGCCCCGGCGGGTGGCGTCGTCGGCGTCGAGCTCGATCTGCTCCTTGCGCACCGAGTCGCTGACGGTCTCCTGCTCGGTCACCGTCTGGGTGTCCAGGCGGACCCGCTCGACCGGCACGGCCTCCTTGTCCACGACGGGACGCTCCGCGTGCAGCACCACCTCGTGCTCCTCCTCGGAGATGGCCGGGCCGTCGAGGGCGTCGCCGACGTTGGCGTCGGTGATCGGCTCGCGCTCCAGTCGCACCTCGTCGTGTGCCACCGGCACGGTCGTGGTGACGTTCTCGGTGACGACGTACTTGCGCAGCCGTGCCCGCCCGGCCTCGACCCGCTGGGTGCCGACCTGCAGGTGCTCCTCGGAGCGGGTCATCGCGTCGTCGGTCGTGGGGCCGGAGGTGTCGTGGCCCACGGTGCCGTGGTCGTCGGTCCGGTCAGTCGTGTCCGTGAAGGCCGCGCCGGTGCCCGACCCGATGCCGTAGTAGCGGTAGAGCTCGTCCTCCTCGGTGGGGGAGAGGTGGCCGTCGGTGTCGATGTGCGGCGCCCCCTTGACCTTGTCCTTGTCGTAGGGGACGCGCAGGTCGTCGCCGGAGACGTCGGCGTCGGCCAGCGGCACGAAGGACTCCTTGGTGCCGAACATGCCGGTGCGGACGGTCGCCCACTCGGGGCGGCCGGTCTCGTCGTCGAGGTAGACCTCGCCGACGGTGCCGAGCTTGCCGTCGGGGCCGACGACGGTGCTGCCGATGACGACGCTGAGCTGCTGTTCGGTGATCAATGCGGGCTCCACGGGGGTAGGGCGGAAAGGTCCGTCGCCCCCGCCGCGTGTCTGCCGCCGACCGGGGGACGCCTCGACTCGTGCCCGCTCGTTTACGTCGTAAACGATGGGTCGGCGTGTCGCCCGGAATCAGTTCCGCGGGTCGCCCCGTCGCGGCGTGCGCGCCTCGGTCAGGACCACCTCGAGGCGGCCCAGCAGGTTCTCCAGCGCCTCCTCGAACTCCGCCGCCGACTCGTCGAGGGAGAGCAGCGCCTCCAGCCGGACGACCGTCGGGTACTCGGTCAGATCGGTGCTCACCACGGCCTCCGGGACGCCCTCGGGCCGGTCCTCGGGGCTGATCTTCACGCCCTTCTGCGACACCTCCAGCAGCAGGTGGCCCAGCAGGAAGCTGGAGTACGAGCGGTACGCGGCGACCGCGGCCTCCTCGGTGAACCCGCTGTCGATCAACGCGGTGAGGAAGGACTCCACCCAGCGCAGGCTGCGCAGCGGCGGCCGCACCCAGGGCGCGGCGGGCGGGCGGGTGGCGACCAGCGGGAAGACCTCGGGGTGGGCCAGCGCGATCCGCCGCACCCCGTGGGCGAGCCGCTGCAGGTAGTCCTGCCAGCCGTGCGACGCGGCCAGGTGCACCTCGGGGTCGCCGTACAGCTCGTCGATGACGCTCTCGACCACGCCGTCGAGCAACTGCTCGCGGCCGGGCACGTAGCGGTAGAGCGCCATGGCCTCGACGCCCAGGTGCGCGCCCAGCCGGCGCATCGTGAGCGCGTTCAGGCCGCGCTCGTCGATGAACTCGATCGCCGCGCCCAGGATGCGGCGCCGGTCCAGACCCGCGCGACCGGACCCGGGAGGCCCAGCGGGCAGAACGGTGGCCGCGCCGCCGCGGCCGTCCGGGCTGTCCGGGTCGGCGTCCTCGCGGGGCTCGTTCACGGGCGCTCTCCTTCTCTCGGTCCGACTGGCCCCCGGGACGATCGTGCACCCCGGCCCGCTCACCGCGTCGGGCGGCGTCGTGTGAGGTCCTGTGCACCCAGCGTTGACGTCGCCGTGCACGAGGGGAAACGACCTCCGCCGAGTCTCGATGCGTGCCCGCCGCCGTCGTCCCCGAGTCCGCCGGGTCCGGTGCCGGCACGGTGCGGACGACGGCGACGCACTGCCCGTACTGCTCGCTGCAGTGCGGCATGGCGGTGACGGCGGGGGACCGGCCGCCGTCGCTCGTGCCGCTGGACTTCCCGACCAACCGCGGCGGGCTGTGCTCGAAGGGCTGGTCGTCCGTCGAGCTGCTCGACCACCCCGAGCGGCTCACCCGGCCGCTGGTGCGCGCCGTTCCCGGCGACCGCACCAGCCCGCTGGTCGAGAGCACGTGGGACGACGCCCTGGCCCGGGTCGTCGAGGCGATCCGGCGCACCCAGCGCCGCCACGGCCGCGACGCCGTCGGCTGCTTCGGCGGCGGATCGCTGACCAACGAGCAGGCCTACCAGTTCGGCAAGTTCGCCCGCGTCGCGCTGCGCACGAGTGCCATCGACTACAACGGCCGGTTCTGCATGAGCTCGGCGGCGGGGGCGGCCAACCGCGCCTTCGGCCTGGACCGCGGCATGCCGTTCCCGCTGTCCGACATCGCCGAGGCCGACGTCGTCGTCCTGGTCGGGTCCAACCCCGCCGACACGATGCCGCCGGCGATGCAGTGGTTCGACGCCGGCCGGGAGCGGGGCGCCCAGCACATCGTGGTCGACCCCCGCCGCACCGCCACCGCGCGGGCGGCCGCGCTCCACCTGCAGCCGCTGCCCGGGACGGACCTGGCGCTGGCCAACGGGCTGCTGCACATCGCGATCGCCGAGGGGCTGGTCGACGAGGAGTACGTCGCCGCACGCACGACCGGGTTCGCGGCGGTCCGGGACGGCGTCGCCGCCTACTGGCCCGACCGGGTCGAGCGGCTCACCGGCGTGCCGGTCGACCACCAGCGGCGCACCGCGTTCGCCCTCGCCCGGGCGGAGAAGGCGATCGTCCTCACCGCGCGCGGGGCCGAGCAGCACCGCAGCGGCACCGACACCGCTCAGGCCTGGATCAACCTCGCCCTCGCGCTGGGCCTGCCCGGCCGCCCGGGCAGCGGCTGGGGCACCGTCACCGGCCAGGGCAACGGGCAGGGCGGCAGGGAGCACGGGCAGAAGGCCGACCAGCTGCCCGGCTACCGCTCGCTGGCCGACCCCGCGGCCCGGGCGCACGTCGCCGCCGTCTGGGGCATCGATCCCGACGACCTGCCGGTGCCGGGGAAGTCGGCGTTCGAGCTGCTGGACGCCATCGGCGCCCACGGCGGAGTCCGGACCCTGCTCGTGCTGGCGTCGAACGTGGCGGTCAGCGCCCCCGACGCCCGCCGCGTCATCAGCCGGCTGCGCGACCTGGACTTCCTCGTGGTCAGCGACTTCTTCCTCTCCGAGACCGCCGAGCTCGCCGACGTCGTCCTCCCCAGCGCCATGTGGGCGGAGGAGGAGGGCACCATGACCAACCTCGAGGGGCGGGTGATCCGCCGCCGGCGGGCGCTGGACCCGCCCGCCGGGGTGCCCGACGACCTGAAGCTGCTCGCGACGCTGGCCGCGCGCCTCGGCGCGGGGGAGAAGTTCAGCGGCGACCCCGAGACCGTCTTCGAGGAGCTCCGGCGGGCCAGCGCCGGGGGAGCCGCCGACTACTCGGGCATCAGCTACGAGCGCATCGACGCGGAGGACGGCGTCTTCTGGCCCTGTCCCGCGGACGGGCACCCCGGCACGCCGCGGCTGTTCACCGAGCGGTTCGCCACCCCCGACGGCCGGGCCCGCTTCCTGCGGGTCGAGCACGTGGAGGCCCACGAGCGGCCCGACGAGGAGTACCCCTACGTGCTCACCACCGGGCGGGTGCTGGCGCAGTACCAGTCCGGCACGCAGACGCGGCGGTCCCGCAGCCTCCAGCTGCTCGCGGCCACGCCGCGCGCCGAGCTGCACCCCGACCTGGCGCGGCGGCTGGGCATCGCGCACGACGACGTCGTCGAGCTGGCCACCCGCCGCGGCCGGGCCCGCTTCACCGCGCTGGTGACCGACGCCGTCCGCCCCGACGTCGTCTTCGCGCCCTTCCACTGGGGCGGTGGATCCAGCGCCAACGCGCTCACCGACCCGGCTCTCGACCCGACGTCGAAGATGCCCGCCTTCAAGGTGTGCGCCGTCGCCGTCGTCCGCATCGGTGGCCCCGAGGAGCGCATCAGCCCTCCGGAACCGGCCGACCAGCCGCAGCCGCGCGCCTCGCAGCCGACCACGTCCGTCCGACCCCGGCCCCCCGCCCGGAGCAGAAGGAGCACGTCCGTGAAAAGCACGCCCCGATTCCTGCAAGGCGTCTACCCGATCACCGGGGAGGGGCTGACCAAGCCCGGGCCGGTGGACCCCGCGCTGCGCTACACCGTGCCGGCGGGGTGCTCGGCCCAGGCGCTGTACCTGCGCGCCGGCAACTCCACCGCCGAGCTCGTGTACCTGCTGCTGCTGCGCGACGGCGAGCCGATGCGC
This sequence comes from Candidatus Blastococcus massiliensis AP3, assembly GCF_000582785.1. Classification (GTDB taxonomy): domain Bacteria; phylum Actinomycetota; class Actinomycetes; order Mycobacteriales; family Geodermatophilaceae; genus Blastococcus; species Blastococcus massiliensis. The sequence continues at coordinate 36,224 of NZ_HG931173.1, read as the reverse complement.
TGGTTCCCGGTGGGCGCGAAGGGCGACACCCACGTGCCGCTGCGGGTGGTCGAGGACTTGCCGGGCGGCTCGGTGATCGAGCTGCACGCCGCCGCCCCCGAGGGCGTCACCGGCGAGCTCGTGGTCGACCTGGGTCTGGTGGAGGTCTGATGCGCGGGTCCGAGATCAGGGTCCTCGGCGGGCGCCCCGGCGGCGTGACGACGCTGCGGATGGACGACGGGCTCGAGACGCGCAGCCGCCTGGTCGTGGTGGGCAACGGCATGGCCGGTGCCCGCTTCGTCGAGGAGGTGCTCGAGCGCGGCGGGGACGAGCAGTTCTGCATCACCGTCCTCGGCGACGAACCGCACGGCAACTACAACCGGATCATGCTCTCGCCGGTGCTGGCCGGGGAGTCGCACGAGGACGAGATCGTCCTCAACAGCCACGAGTGGTACGCCGACAACGGGGTGAGCCTGCGTGCCGGCGTCCGGGTCGAGCGGATCGACACCGCGGCCAAGCAGGTGCACGCCGACGACGGCTCGGTGACCCCCTACGACCACCTGGTCCTGGCCACGGGCAGCTACTCCTTCGTGCCCCCGATGACCGGCGTGCGCCGGGAGGACGGCTCGCTGCTGCCCGGCGTGTACGGCTTCCGCACCATCGACGAGACGCGGGCGATGCTCGAGGCCACCGGCCGCTGCACCCGCGCGGTGGTCATGGGCGGTGGGCTGCTGGGGCTGGAGGCGGCCCGCGCGCTGCAGGGGCACGGCCTGCAGGTCGATCTCGTGCACGCGATGCCGTGGCTGATGAACGCCCAGCTGGACGCCGAGGCCGGCGCCATCCTGAAGAAGAGCGTCGAGTCCTTCGGCATCACGGTGCACCTCGACGTCCTGGCGACCGAGGTCCTGGGCACCGACTCCGTCGAGGGCGTGCTGCTCAAGGACGGCCGGCGGCTGGACTGCGACCTGCTGGTGGTCGCCGCGGGGGTGCGCCCGCACACCGACGTCGCCGTCCGGTCGGGCCTGGAGGTGGAGCGCGGCATCGTCGTCGACGACCAGCTGCGCACCGACGACCCGGACGTCTACGCGATCGGGGAGTGCGCGCAGCACCGCGGCTCGGTCTACGGCCTGGTCGCCCCGGCGTGGGAGCACGCGAAGGTGCTCGCCGACGTCCTCACCGGCACCGACCCCGACGCCGAGTACACCGGCAGCCGCACGGCGACCAAGCTGAAGGTGGCCGGCGTCGACGTCGCCACCATGGGCCTGACCACCCCCGAGCGGGACGACGACGAGTTCCTGGTGATCTCCGAGCCCAAGCGCGGGGTGCACCTGTCGGTGGTCATCCGCGACGACGCGCTGGTCGGCGCCACCCTGCTCGGCGACACTCGCAAGGTCGCCTTCCTCACCCAGGCCTTCGACCGCGGGACCGCGCTGCCCGAGGAGCGCATCCGGCTGCTGGTCGACCTCTCCGACGGCGTCGCCGAGGTCGGCGTGGCCGAGATGCCGGCGGAGTCGCAGGTCTGCAACTGCAACGGCGTCTCCAAGGGCGACATCTGCGGCGCGGTCGCCGACGGGTGCGCCAGCGTGGGGGCGGTCATGGACCGCACGCGCGCCGGCAAGGGCTGCGGGTCGTGCAAGTCCCTGGTCAAGCAGATCGTGGAGTGGGCCGCCGACGGCGACGTCGCGGAGGACGCCTCCGCCTCCTGGTACGTCCCGGGCATCCCGCTGGCCAAGCCCGAGCTCACCGCCGCCATCCGCACGCAGGACCTGCGCAGCGTCTCCGCCGTCTTCGCCGCCCTCGCCCCAGGAGGCAAGGAGGACGCGAAGTCGAAGATGGGCCTGACCTCGCTGCTCAAGCTGATCTGGGGTGCGGACTTCGTGCCGCAGAAGGACGGCGAGTTCATCAACGACCGCGTGCACGCCAACATCCAGCGCGACGGCACGTTCTCCGTCGTCCCGCAGATGAAGGGCGGGGTGACCACGCCGGCCCAGCTGCGCCGCATCGCCGACGTCGCCGAGAAGTACGAGGTGCCGATGGTCAAGGTGACCGGCGGGCAGCGGATCGACCTGCTCGGCGTCCGCAAGGAGGACCTGCCGGCGATGTGGTCCGACCTCGGGATGCCGAGCGGCTACGCCTACGGCAAGAGCATGCGGACGGTGAAGACCTGCGTCGGCTCGGACTTCTGCCGGTTCGGGCTGGACGACTCCACCCAGCTCGGCATCGACCTGGAGACGCGTTTCCAGGGCATCGAGAGCCCGGCCAAGATCAAGATGGCCGTCGTCGGCTGCCCGCGGAACTGCGCCGAGGCCTACGTGAAGGACGTCGGCGTCGTCGCCGTCGGCAGCGGGAAGTGGGAGGTCTACGTCGGCGGCGCCGCGGGCGCGACCGTGCGCAAGGGCGACCTGCTGGCCACGGTGTCCTCCGCGCAGGAGGTGATGACGCTGACCAGCCGGTTCCTGCAGTACTACCGGGAGAACGCCAACTGGCTCGAGCGCACCTACGACTTCGTGCCGCGGGTGGGGCTGGAGGCGATCAGGGCGGTGCTGGCCGACGACGAGCTGTGCGCCGACCTCGACGTCGGCATCCAGCGCTCGATCGACGCCTACACCGACCCGTGGGGCCAGGACGCGGCCGACCCCGCCACCCCAGGGCAGTTCCGGCCCGCCCTGCCCCTGGTGGAGCTGCCGAAGGTGCCGGTCCGATGAGCGTCACCGAGGAGCGCGCCACCTCCGCCACCGAGCGCACCGCCGCCGAGCACACGGTCGGCCGGCTGGACGACATCCCGATGGGGGAGGGGCGCGCCTTCGTCGCCGGCGGGGTGCAGATCGCGGTCTTCCGGCTGCGCGACGGCTCGCTGCACGCCACCCAGGCGGCCTGCCCGCACGCCGGCGGGCCGCTGGCCGACGGGCAGACCGACGTCGACGTGCTCGTCTGCCCGCTGCACCTCTACGCCTACCGGTGGTCCGACGGCGCCTCGTCCGGGCCCGCGGGGCCGCTGCGGCTGTACCCCGTCCGCGAGCAGGACGGCGACCTCGTCGTCACCGTCTGAGGGACTTTCGGGCCCGAAAGTCCCAGGGCGGGGCCGGGTCAGGCGGGGCGGGCGCGGACGTGCATGCGCTCGCCCTGCGGGCCGAACAGCACCAGCGCCTCGGCCGGCTCCGGGAACGGGTTGCCGAACGTGTGCGGCACCCGGGTGTCGAACTCCACGACCTCGCCGGGGCCGAGCACGAAGTCGCGCGGCCCGAGCAGCAGCCGGATCCGGCCGGAGAGCACGTAGAGCCACTCGTAGCCCTCGTGCGTCTTCTGGTCGGTCTCCTGCACCCGCCACCGCGCCGGGAGCAGCATCTTGTGCGCCTGGATCCCGCCGGCCTGCCGGGACAGCGGCACCATCGTCATCCCGTCCTCTCGCACGATCGGCCGTCCGTGCACCCGTGGGTCGGCCGGTGCCGGGGTGTCGACGAGGTCGTCCATGGCGACGCCGTAGGTGCGGGCCAGCGGGAGCAGCAGTTCCAGGGTCGGCCGGCGTCCACCCGACTCCAGGCGGGACAGCGTGCTCACCGAGATGCCGGTCGTCTCGGCCACGTCTGCCAGCCTGGCCCCGCGCTCGGTGCGCAGCGCCCGCAGCCGGTGCCCCACGTTCTGCAGGACGTCGTCGTCGGTCATGGGCATAGCTTGCCACTTCGGCAACCAAGGTTGCCATACTCGTCGGAGTGGGTCGACAGTGGTCGGCATGGACGAGCGGTACGACGTGGTGGTCATCGGAGGCGGCGCGGCAGGCCTGAGCGGAGCGCTCACCCTGGCCCGCGCCCGGCGCAGCGTGCTGGTGGTGGACGCGGGCGAACCCCGCAACGCGCCGGCCGGGCACGTGCACAACTACCTCGGCCGGGAGGGCACGCCTCCGGCCGAGCTGTACGCGATCGGACGGGACGAGGTGGCGAGCTACGGAGGGCAGATCCTGCCCGGCCGGGTGCGCGCGGTGCAGCGGGAGGACGACGGTTTCCGCGTCGACCTCGACGGCGGCGACGAGGTCCGCGCGCGCCGGCTGCTCCTGGCGACCGGGCTGACCGACGACCTGCCGGAGCTCCCCGGCGTCGTCGAGCGGTGGGGGAGCACGGTGCTGCACTGCCCCTACTGCCACGGGTGGGAGGTGCGCGGCCGGGCGGTCGGCATCGTGAGCACCGGCCCGATGGGCGCCTACGCCGCCGGGCTCTGGCGGCAGTGGACCGACGACGTCGTCCTCTTCGTGCACACCGGCACCGAGCCGACGGCCGAGGAGCGCGAGCGGCTGGAGGCCCGCGGGGTGCGGATCGTGCGCGGCGAGGTCGCGGGCCTGGAGGGCGGCGCCGACGTCCGGATGACCGACGGCGGGCTGGTCTCCAGGGACGCCGTCGTCGTCGCCACCCGGATGGTCGCGAACGCCGAGCTGGTCGCCGACCTCGGGACGACGCCGGTGCCGATGGAGGCGCACGGCGCGGTGATGGGCACCCACCTCCCGGCGGACCCCACGGGGCGCACCGAGGTCCCCGGTGTCTGGGTGGCCGGGAACGCCGGTGACCTGAGCGCGCAGGTGATCGTGGCCGCGGCGCAGGGGCTGCGCGCCGGGGCGATGATCAACGCCGACCTGATCGAGGAGGACACCGCGCGGGCGGTGGAGGCACAGCGGAGCGTGGCGGCATGAGCGAGCACGAGCACGGGGCCGCGCGCCGGCCCGCGATCACCCGCGACTCCTACGACGAGCTCTACCGGTCGGCGGCCGCGGTGTGGACCGGCCGGCCGAACGGGCAGCTCGTGGCCGAGGCGAGCGACCTGGTGCCCGGCACCGCCCTGGACGCGGGAGCGGGCGAGGGCGGCGACGCCCTGTGGCTGGCCTCCCGGGGATGGCGGGTCACCGCGGTCGACTTCTCGCCCGTCGCGCTGGAGCGGGGCGCCGCGAAGGCCGCCGAGCTCGGTCTGGCCGACCGGATCGACTGGCGGCACGAGGACCTCGACACCTGGACGCCGCCGGCGCGCGCCTTCGACCTGGTCACAGCGCACTACCTGCACGCCGCCTGGACCGACCGCGCGGCCATGTTCCGGGGGCTGGCCGCCGCGGTCGCCCCGGGCGGGACGCTGCTCGTCGTGGGTCACCAGCACGGCGAGCAGTGGGGGCACGGGCACGCCTCCGCACACGAGGCCGGCGCGCTCTTCACCGCCGAGGACGTCGCGGCGGTGCTCGACCCGGCGGAGTGGGCCGGGATCGTGACCGAGACCCGGGACCGTGACCCGGACGCGGCACACCGCACGGGCAACCCGGTGCCGGACACCGTGCTGGTCGGCCGGCGGAGGTAGCGCCGCGCGCTCAGGAGCGGGGCAGTCCCAGGGCGGCGAGGGCCTCGGTGACGGCGTCCTCGTGCAGCAGGTCGAGCGCGAGCAGCCGGTGCAGGAGCACGCCTCTGCGGGTCAGCCGCAGGTCCGCGGCGCGCAGCCGGGGGAGCGTGACGCCGGGGCGCCCGGCAGCCGCCGGTGGGTCGACCAGGCCGGCGGCCTGCAGGTCGGTGACGTCCTCGCGCGCCGCCCACTCCGACCACGCCCGAGGGTCGCCGGGGAGCGGGGTCATCGGCAACGGCACCCGATCGCGGCGGCCCACCCCGGCGAGCAGCGCGAGCTGGCGCCAGCTGAGCGCCTCGGTCAGCCGCAGCGCCCGGCCGGCGAGCTCGGCGTCCAGCTCGGGGGAGCAGGTGACCTCGGCGAGCAGGTAGCCGAGGTGCCGCACCCGTCGCTCGTCGGCCGACCGACGGGCCGCGGCGACGACCGCCTCGGCGACCTCCTCGGCCGCCGGGCGACTGCCGGGCCGGGCGTCGAACCAGCCGTCGGACCGGGCCGGACGCCCGGCACGGTGCTGGGTGGCCGCGTACTCCACCGCGAACGCCAGCGCCGCGCCGGCGCGGACCTGCTCGCGCGGGACCGGCGCCGCTGCGGCCTCGGTCGCCACCGTGCGCAGGCTCGCGCCGAACGGGGCGCTGATCTGCACCACCGCGGCCGACGGCTCGAAGACGACGGTGGCCGCGGCCCGGCTCATGGAGCCGGCGACGGGGGCGCCCTGCTCGATCAGGGTGCGGCCGGGCGGTGCGGCGGTCTCCTCGGGGGCGGTCACGCAGTGATCATCGCCAACGGAGCACCCGCTCCGCACGCCGGTGGCGGGTGGCCTCACCACAGCGGGGCACCGGCCGTGAGCGAAACGGAACACGAGAACAGCGACGGGGCGACGCCGGGGAAACGGGGACCGGCCACCGTTCCGGCATGGCCGCTCCGACCCAGTCCCGCACGACGTCCCCGCCGCCCGCCGTCGCCCCGTCGCACCGGCCAGGGAGGTGGATCGACGACTGGCGGCCGGAGGACCCGCAGTTCTGGGAGTCGACCGGCAAGCGGGTCGCCCGCCGCAACCTCTTCTTCTCCGTGTTCAGCGAGCACATCGGCTTCTCGATCTGGAGCCTGTGGTCGGTGCTCGTGCTCTTCCTGCCCGAGCCGGTCTTCGGCATCGATCCCGCGGGCAAGTTCCTCCTCACCACCCTGCCGACGGCGCTCGGTGCCTTCGTCCGGCTGCCCTACACCTTCGCCGTCGCCCGGTTCGGCGGCCGGAACTGGACGATCGTCAGCGCGGCACTGCTGCTGGTCCCGACCGTCGCGACCGCGATCGTGCTGGAGCCGGGCGTCTCCTTCGGCACGCTGCTGCTGGTCTCCTGTCTGGCCGGTGTCGGCGGCGGCAACTTCGCCAGCTCGATGGCCAACATCAACGCCTTCTACCCCGACCGGCTCAAGGGCTGGGCGCTCGGTCTCAACGCCGGCGGCGGCAACCTCGGCGTCCCCGTCGTCCAGCTGATCGGGCTGCTCGTGCTGGCCACGGCGGGTGCCGAGCACCCCCGGCTGATCCTGGTCGTCTACATCCCGCTGATCGTCGCCGCCGCCGTCGGCGCCGCGCTGGTGATGGACAACCTGACGACGGCGCGCAACCAGCCGCGGGCGATGCGGGAGGCGACCCGCGAGCCGCACACCTGGATCATGTCGTTCCTCTACATCGGCACCTTCGGCTCGTTCATCGGGTTCGGCTTCGCCTTCGGCCAGGTGCTGCAGAACCAGTTCACCGACTCCTTCGCCACCCCCCTGGCCGCGGCCTCGCTCACCTGGCTGGGGCCGCTGCTCGGCTCGCTGATCCGGCCGCTCGGCGGAGCGCTCGCCGACCGGTACGGCGGCGGCCGCATCACCTGTGCGAACTTCGTCGCGATGGCGCTGGGGGCGCTGGTCGTCTGGTCGGCCAGCCAGTCGGAGTCGCTGCCGCTGTTCGTCGTCGGGTTCGTGCTGCTTTTCGTGCTCAGCGGCCTGGGCAACGGCTCGACCTACAAGATGATCCCGGCGATCTTCCGGTCGCAGGCCCTGCAGCGGGTGGCCGACGGCGGAGACGCCGAGGCGGCCGACCGGCACGCGCTGCGCATGTCCGGCGCGCTGATCGGCATCGCCGGTGCGGTGGGCGCCTTCGGCGGCGTCCTGGTCAACCTGGCGTTCCGGCAGTCGTTCATGACCACCGGGACCGGCGACTCCGCCTACCTGGTGTTCATCGCCTTCTACGTCGTCTGCGTGGTGGTCACCTGGTTCGTCTACCTGCGCCCGCAGGCCGCGCACCGCGTCTGAACCGTCGGTGGTGGCCGCTAACGTGCGGCGGCATGACGGATCGAGCGGTGCTCCCGATCCTGCTGACCGGATGGGACGCGGCCTGGGAGCGCCTCGAGCAGCGGCTGGCCGGCCTCACCGACGACGAGTACCTGTGGCAGCCGGCGCCCGGCGGCTGGACGGTGCACCCCACCGGCGACGGGTGGACGGCGGACCCGAACCGCCCGGCTCCCGATCCGGCGCCGGTCACCACGATCGCCTGGCGGATCTGGCACATCGCCTCCGACTGCCTGGCCAGTTATCTCGAGGAGTGGCCCGGCCGGCCGCTGGAGGTCGCGGGCCCGCAGTGGCACGGGAACGCGGCCACCGCGGTGCGCGACCTGCGCATCGCGGCCGCGGCGTTCCGGCAGGCAGCCGTCGCCAAGGGGGAGGACGGCATCTGGAACGAGCTCGGGCCGGCCTGGGGGCCCTTCGCGCGGTCCAGCTGGGCCGATCTCGTGGTGCATGCCTTCGACGAGCTGGCGCACCACGGCGCCGAGATCGCCCTGCTGCGCGACCTGTACCGGGTGCGGACGACGCGTTCCGGCTGAGGGCGGAACCCTGTCCGCCTGCCCGCGACGGGGGCAGGTTGTCGGTGGGCGCTGCCACGATGCCGGCATGGCGATCGAGGTACGGCCGGCGAGCGTGTTCGAGGACGTGGCGACGATGGTGGGCCCCAAGCGGCCGGACGCCCAGTCGTGCTGGTGCCTGAGCTATCGGCTGATGTCGTCGAAGGAGAACCAGGAGCTGGTGGGGCGCGCCCGGGGGGAGCGGGTCCGGGAGCTCGTGCGGGAGGAGCCGCGGCCCGGGGTGCTCGCCTACGACGGCGACGAGGTGGTCGGCTGGGCGGCGGTCCATCCCCGGGCCGACACCAGCTTCGCGAAGAACCGGAAGATCCCGCACGTCGACGATCTCGACGTCTGGGCGCTCTGGTGCGTGCGGGTGCGGCCGGGCCACCGCGGCCAGGGCCTGGCCCACTACCTCGTGGCCGGCGCCGTCGACTATGCCCGGGCCAACGGGGCGCCGGTGGTCGAGTCCTACCCGGTCGACAACGGTGGCGCCAAGGTCGACCTGACGATGGCCTACGTAGGCACCCGCGGGCTGTTCGAGCGCGCCGGGTTCACCAAGGTCGCCGACACGACGTCGGTGCTCAACGGCTTCCCGCGGGTGCTCATGCGGCTCGACCTGCGGTAGGAGTTCAGACCGCCAGCCGGTACCCGCGCTTGACGACGGTGCCGATCAGCGGGGCCCCGAGCGCCGCCCGCAGCCGGGTGACGGCCATCTCCACCGCGTGCCCGTCCCCGCCGCCGGGCAGGCAGTCCACCAGTTCGGCCCGCGAGAGCACCGAGCCGGGACGGCGGGCCAGCGCGCGCAGCACGCCCATCGGCCCCGGGGCCAGTTCCACCACCCGCCCGTCGACGACCGCGGCGTACCCGCGCACCTGGAGCGTGTGGCCGCCGAGCTCGAGCACCGGATCCCGCTCGGGGAGCCGGGCGACGACCTCGCGGGCCAGCGCCCCCAGCCGGGCCCGCTCCGGCTGGCGGGTCGGGATGCCCGCGGCCTCCAGGGGCCCGGCGGTGACCGCGCCGACGGCGACCGCGAGCACCCGGTCGCGCAGTGCGCCGACCAGGTCGTCCCGCCGGCCCAGCTCGTCGGCGACGGCGAGCAGGCTGGCCGCGGCCGGGGCGCTGGTGAACGTCACCGCGTCGACGGCTCCGCCGATCACGGAGGTGACGAGCCGGCGGACCGGGGCGACGTCCTCGGGCAGCACCCACCGGTAGACGGGGACGGTGAGCACCTCGGCGCCGGTCTCCCGCAGGCCGGCGACGAGGTCGGCCAGCGGGTCGCCGTGCAGCTGGATCGCGATCCGGCGACCGGCCAGCGGCCCCTCCGCGCCGGACAGCAGGTGAGAGAGGACCTCGGCCGACGACTCGGACTCCGGCGACCAGGCGTCGACCAGGCCGCCGCCGCGGATCGCGCCGCGCGCCTTCGGTCCGCGGGCCAGCACCCGGGCGCCGCGCAGGTGCTCGACCAGCGGCAGGTCCCAGGCCTCGGCGGCCTCCAGCCAGCCGCGGAAGCCGACACCGGTGGTGGCGACGACGAGATCGACCGGCCGCTCGAGCACGCGGCGCGTGGCCGCGACCAGTTCGGTGTCGTCGGACAGCGGCACGATGCGGATGGCCGGCGCGTAGACGACCCGGGCCCCGCGCCGGTCCAGCAGCGCGCCGAGCTCCTCCTTGCGGCGGGCGGCGGTCACCGCCACGGTGTAGCCGGCCAGCGGCAGCTCCGGCGGAGCCGCCGGTTCCTGGTCGTGCTCGGTCACAGAGCCCCCTCGGTCACAGAGCCCCCTCGGTCACAGAGCCCCCTCGGTCACAGAGCCCCCTCGGTCACAGAGCCCCCTCGGTCACAGAGCCCCCTCGGTCACAGAGCCCCCTCGGGCCGATGCGCCCATGGTGCGGGCACGGCGTTACGGCCATGTGTCCGGACGGGGTGGCGCCGGTCGAGGAGTGAGCGGTGTCACGGCCCTCTCCACCGGGCCAGCAGGATGCTCGCGTCGTCCTGCAGGAGCTCGCCCTGGTGGCGCAGCACCGCGTCGGTGAGCCGGCGAACGGTCTCGGCGGGAGGCTGGCCGGCGGCGATCGCGCGGGTGAGGAACTCTGCGAGCCGCTCCTCGCCGAACCAGGATCCGGCCGCGTCGCGTGCCTCGGTGATCCCGTCGGTGTAGAGCGCCAGCCAGTCGCCGGGCTCCAGAATCTCCTGGCCGACGGTCAGTCCCTGCGGGTCCACCCCGAACGGCACGCGGCGGCCGCCGTCGAGCTCCTTGACCAGCCGCCCCTCGCGGAGGAGCAGCGGCGGTGGGTGCCCTGCGTTGACGTAGCGCAGGCGGCCGGAGCCGACGTCGACCTCGGCGACCACGCCGGTGACGAACGCGCTCCCGGGAAACGTCACGGACACCACGTCGTCGATGGCCTGCGCCTGGTCGAACACCCCGCGGCCGTCGCGCCGGGCGCTGCGGTAGCCGGCCAGGGCTGTCGCCGTCATCAGCGAGGCGTGGATGCCGTGACCGACGGCGTCGAAGATGCCGAGCGACACCGTCGGCTCGGAGAGTGCGTAGTCGAACGCGTCGCCGCCGACGTCGTAGCTCGGCTCCAGCCTGCCGGCGAGGACGAAGGAGTCCGTGGCCGCCGTGAGCGGGGGCAGCTGCTGCCAGATGAGCTCGGCGGACGGCGACAGGGGACGGTTCCGACGCGGACGCTCCAGCTCGTCCCCGTACGGCTCCATGGACGCCACCAGGTGACCCAGCAGCGAGGCCAGCCACCAGCACTGCTCGCGGAGCGCCGGGTCGTACAGCTCGGCCGCGGAGTCCAGCCGGACCTCCAGGACGCCGAGCCGGTCGGCACCGTCGAGCAGGGGGACCCACAGCCGGGGTCGTCCGGCACGCTCCGAGGCCACGACGCGGAGGGAGCGGAACGCCCGGCCGGCCATCGTGCTGTCCATCCCCTGCGACGACGGCTTCCCGTCCGCCTGGCCGGCCATCCGGACCAGGGCCCGCTGCTCGTGGTCGACCAGGTGCATCACCACGCCCACGCCCATCAGCCGGCCGGCCTCGGCGGCGAGCCCGGGCAGACGCTCGGGCGGGGACGAGCCGGCCGCACCCAGCAGGCCGGAGAGCGCGGCCAGCGGTCCGGACGACGGGCGCGCCTGACGGATCACCCGGGTGTAGGGCACCCGGTGCGGTGCGACGAGTTCCTCGAGGCGCTCGTTGACCGCATGCGCCAGCAGGTCGTGCTGCCCGTCGGGGAGCGGCAGGAGTTGGGACAGGTAGGCGTCGACCTCCATCAGGTCGGCGGTGCCACCGAGCGCGAAGTACCGCATCCAGAGCTCGTCGAGCGTGAGGCCGGCGTGCGTGAAGCCGGCGGCCAGCGCCGAACGCCGCCCGTCGGGCCGCAGTCCTCCTCCGGCGACCACTACCGCCGCCGCCGGGCGGCGGAGTCGACGACGACGCGAGCCGCCTCGGCCAGCGTGATGCCGTCCTGCTCGCCGCGGGCCATGAGCGCACGCAGGGCGGTCTGCTCGTCCAGGGACTGCCGGCCCATCAGCACGCCCTTGGTTATGTTCACGGCGTCGCGGTCGCGGAACGCCTGCCGCATCGGCTCGCTGAGCCGCTCGGCCCGGTTGGACGTCTGCAGATTCGACACCAGGACGGCGGCCTGCGCGGAGAATAGGGTGAGCAGTTGCTCGCTGCGCCGGTCGAAGGCGTGCGGCCGGTCGGCGTAGACCTTGATGGCCCCCAGCGCCCGCTCGCCGACCACCAGCGGAGCGCTGAGTGCGGCGCGCAGGCCCAGCGGCCGGACGGCGTCGGCCCAGCGGGGCCAGCGGCCGTCCTCGTCCACGTCCTCGACGTGAACGAGCTCGCGGGTCTGCGCGGCGGACAGGCACGGACCTTCGTCGAACTCGTACTGCCGGCCGTCGGCGTCCCGCACGCGGTCGTCGGTGCTTCCCGACGAGATCCGCCGCCGGTCGTCGATGAGGGAGACACCGGCGCCGGCCGAGCCGGGGACGGTCTCGTGCGCGAGCCAGCTCAGGACGCTCAGCGAGGTCTCCACGGTCTCGGTGGAGAGCAGGAGCCCCGACATCCGTGCGAAGACGCCGGCCAGCTCGTCGGAGAGCGGCACGCTCGGTGCCGCCGGTCGGTTGCGGTTCACGACACGCCTTCTCCATGCCCCGGACGCCGTTCGACCGTCATCTCGATCCACGTCGTCCCGGTTCAGCGGATGCGCAGTCCAGGACGCGCGCAAACGTCGGACCGGCCGGGGGCGAGCCCGGCGAGGTGCACGCGGGTGGCATCGGCACGCAGCCCTTCGCCGGGACCGGCGAGCCGGGTCACCGGACCGCGGGTGTCCAGGTGGGCACGGGGCCACCGCTGCTGACCACCAGACCGCGGCTGGCCAGGAGCCGCAGGTGGGCGTCGGTCTCGGTGACGGCGAAGATCCGCATCCGTCGCTCGTACTGCTCCCACGGCCGCGACCACGTGAGGTGCGCGGCCAGCTGCCACGGGGTGGAGTGCGGGTGCGTGGCGATCGCGGTGAGCAGTTCGGCGAGCCGGTGCTCGTGGTGGGCGGTGAGCGAGTCGACCCGGTCGGCCAGGCCGCGGAACCGCCACTCGTGGGCGGGCAGCACCTCCTCGGCGTCCAGGTCGCGGACGGCGGCCAGCGAGTCGAGGAAGTCGCGCAGCGGGTCACCGCCGCGCGCGCCGGTCGAGATGTTGGGGCTGATCCGCGGCAGCACGTGGTCGCCGGAGAAGAACAGCCGGCTGCTCTCCTCGGCGAAGCAGAGGTGACCGGGGGTGTGCCCCGGGGTGTGGACGGCGCGCAGCCGCCAGCCGGGGAAGTCGGCGTGGTCGCCGTCCTCGACCAGCCGATCGGGCACGGCCATGGACGTCCAGCCGCCCATCGCGTCGGGGCTGCCGACGTCGGAGACCGCCTCGTCCCGGTCGGCGCCGAGACCGACGAGGAACTCGACCTCGGTGTCGACGGCGTGCTGCGCGCCGGCGGTCGTGAGGCCGTCGACGATGGCGGCGTCCGCGGGGTGCATCGCGATCCAGGCGCCGCTGGCCTCGCGGACCCGTCCCGCCAGGCCGAGGTGGTCGAAGTGCAGGTGGGTCACCAGGGCGCCGCGCACGTCGGCGACGTCCCCACCGATGGCGGCCAGCCCGCCGGTGAGGGCGGCCCACGACTCGTCGCTGCCCCACCCGGTGTCGATCAGCCCCAGGCCGCCGCCGTCGAGGGCGAAGGCGTAGATGCTGTTGTAGCGGAGCGGGTTGTGCGGGATCGGCACGGGGATCGACCACAGGTTCTCCCGGATCCGCTCGACCGGGGGCAGGGAACGGGCCTGCCAGGCCTCGTGCTGGGCGGTGCCGGTGATCTCCACGTCCCCGCACTCTGCCAGCCGGCCGCGCCGCGGGTGCTGACACCATGGGGGCATGTCCGGCCCCGCCCTCGACACCCCTGGACCCGTGACGGCCGTGCCGCGCAAGCTGCGGCTGATCCTCGCCGGGATCGCCGTGGTGGTCCTCGTGGTGATGGCCGTGGTCGCGCTGTCCCTGCCGTCGACGACCAACACCGTCGTGAACTACGGCCTCCTCGACCAGATCGCCCTGGCCGGCATCGGCGTGCTGCTCGCGGTCGGCGTCCTGTTCCTCGGCCGCTCCCGCGTCGACGCCGACGCCGACGGCGTCCGGGTGCGCAACCTGCTGGTGAACCACGCGTTCCCGTGGCAGGCGGTGCGGGGGGTGCGCTTCGACCGGAGGTCGGCGTGGGGAGCCCTGGCCCTGGAGAACGGGGACGAGGTCTCGCTGCTGGGGCTGCAGGCCGCCGACGGCGAGTACGCGGTGCGGGCCATCGAGGGGCTGCGGGCGCTGCACGCCGCCGCCCGGGCGAAGGACCCGGTGCGCCCGCCGCTCCTCTACGACGACTGACGAAGGACCACCCTTCCCCCCCACACCTCGCACGCTCGGCGCGGGTCCCTGGAGGATGGCCGCTCCCTCACCTCACCTGGGGGGAATGACCGGCGGGGGCGCGACGCTGTAAGGTGGGCGTGCCTCCCCCCGCTACATGAGGCGCGCGAACCATCCAGCGGCCCCGCCCCGGGCCGCTGATCCAAGAGGAGCCCGCTCCCACCTGACGCCGATCCAGGCGCTCAGGTCCCGGATCGCGAGAACCGGCCCCGGTCGGCTGTCGTGACCCGCACGTGCCCCAGGCGCGTGCGACCGGAGAGTGGGCCCCGTGAGCTGACGCTCGCGGGGCCTTCGTCGCTCTCCGGCCCCGGATCGGGTGAGCTCCTCACAGGCAAGAGCAGAGGAGAGGCCATCACCGAGCCCCGCATCAACGACCGTATCCGCGTTCCCGAGGTCCGCCTGGTCGGCCCCGAGGGCGAGCAGGTCGGCGTCGTGTCGATCGGCGAAGCGCTGCGTCTGGCCCAGGACTCGGAGCTCGATCTCGTCGAGGTCGCTCCCATGGCCCGGCCGCCGGTCGCGAAGCTCATGGACTACGGGAAGTTCAAGTACGAGTCCGCCCAGAAGGCCCGCGAGGCCCGGCGGAACCAGGCGCTCACCGTCATCAAGGAGATGCGGCTGCGCCTCAAGATCGACCCGCACGACTACGAGACCAAGAAGGGCCACGTCGAGCGCTTCCTCAAGGGCGGCGACAAGGTCAAGATCACCGTGATGTTCCGTGGCCGCGAGCAGTCGCGACCGGAGATGGGCTACCGGCTGCTCCAGCGGCTGGCCGCCGACGTCAGCGAGCTGGGCGTCATCGAGTCCAACCCCAAGCAGGACGGACGGAACATGGTCATGGTGATCGCTCCCCACCGGAACCAGGCCGCCACCGACGCCGCGCGTCGGACCGCGAAGGCGGAGAAGGCCTCGGCGTCCGGGACGGCGAACGAGGAGCAGGCCGCGCAGGCCTGACCGGGCGCCCGATCGACCGCAGGACCGAACACGGCCGGTGCCGTGCTGCAGCTCCGCGCTGCCGCGCGGCAGCGACATCCAGACGAACAGGACGAGGGACATGCCGAAGCAGAAGACCCACAAGGGCACGGCCAAGCGCGTGCGCGTGACCGGCTCGGGGAAGTTGGTGCGCGAGCACACCAACAACCAGCACAAGTTCGAGGTCAAGTCCTCGAGCCGCAAGCGCCGCGTGAGCGGCATCGGCGTCCTGTCCCCGGCCGACGCGCCGCGGATGAAGAAGCTGCTGGGCCTCTGAGCGCCCCTTTCCATCTGACCTTTAGAAAGACAGGAGCACTCACGTGGCACGCGTGAAGCGGGCGGTCAACGCCCAGAAGAAGCGCCGTAGCGTCCTCGAGCAGGCCAGCGGTTACCGCGGTCAGCGCTCGCGGCTGTACCGCAAGGCCAAGGAGCAGATCCTCCACTCGGCCACCTACAACTACCGCGACCGGAAGGCCCGCAAGGGCGACTTCCGCAAGCTGTGGATCACCCGGATCAACGCCGCGGCCCGCTTGAACGACATGACCTACAACCGGTTCATGCAGGGGCTCAAGCTGGCCGGCATCGAGCTGGACCGTCGGGTCCTGGCCGAGCTGGCGGTCAACGAGCCGGCTGCGTTCGCCTCGCTCGTCGAGTCCGCCCGGGCGGCGCTCGCCGCGAACCCGCAGGCGACCGGCGCCCAGGCCGCGTAAAGAAACACCCCGTCCTCCTCACCCCTCGCACGCTCGGGGTGAGCCTCTGGACGAGGCCGACGCCGTCGGTGACCGGTCCGCACGGGCCGGCACCGGCGGCGTCGGCGTCTGTCCGGGGCGAGATCGGCACACTCGCCCCCTTCAGACCGGAAGCAGGCGAATGTGCAGATCTCGACGAGGGGAGCCACGTGACCGAGGTGCTGACCGAGCGGTCGGCGCGGATCGTCGCCGCGCGCAAGCTCACCCGCCGCGCCGGCCGGGACGCCGCGGGGCTGTTCCTCGCTGAGGGGCGCCAGGCCGTGGCCGAGGCGCTGGCGGGCCCCGACGGCGTCCGCGAGGTGTTCGCCACCGAGGCCGCCATCGACGCGCACCGCGACCTGCTCGCCACCGCAGCCGTGCCGGTCCGGCCGGTCACCGAGAAGGCGGCCGCCGGGCTGTCCGAGACGGTCACCCCGCAGGGCCTGATCGCCGTCTGCGCGCTGCGCGACGTGCCGGCCGACGACGTGCTCGCCGCGCCGCCGCGGCTCGCCGTGGCGCTGGCCGAGCTCGCCGATCCGGGGAACGCCGGCACCGTGCTGCGCACCGCGGACGCCTGCGGCGCCGGCGCGGTGGTCTTCGGCGCCGGCTCGGCCGACCCCTACGGGGGCAAGGCCGTGCGGGCCAGCGCCGGCAGCCTGTTCCACGTCGACGTCGTGCGCGGCGCGCCTCTCGACGAGTTCCTGCCCGCGTGGCAGCGCGCCGGCGGCACGGTGCTGGCCGCCGACGGCGGGGGAGAGGTGGCGCTGGACGGGTTGGGCGATCGGCTGGCCGGGCCGGTGCTCTGGCTGTTCGGGAATGAGGCCCGCGGCGTCCCGGCGGAGCTCGCCGCACTCGCCGACGCCCGGGTGCGGGTCCCGATGCGTGGCCGGGCGGAGAGCCTCAACCTCGCCGCCGCCGCAGCCATCTGCCTCTACGCGACGCAACTCGCGCAACGCTGAGGCGTCACGTGCCCAGCGGACGGCCCCGTCCAGGGCACCGTCCCGAGCTCGCGAGGTGCGGGGAGGACGGGGTCCTCTTTCAGATGAGGTTGGCGCGCTTCCAGAGGCGCTCGGAGGGCCCGCCGATGAGCCCGACCTCGCGCAGGAACGACACCAGGCCCGCCGAGGCCTCGCGCAGCTTCGCGGCGTAGTGCTCGTTGTTGCGTGCCGCCTCCTTGGCCGTCTTCGGGTCCAGCCCGACGGAGGCGTACACCTCGGGCTGCACCAGGTTGTCCGCCACGATCGCCGCTACGGCCGCGACGACCGTGCGGTGCCGGCGCAGCTGCAGGCGCCCGAGTTCGGGGGTCCGGCGGGCCACCTCCTCGCGGGCGAACCGCATGTGCCGGGCTTCCTCGACGACGTGGATCTGGCTGGTGGCCCGGGTGAGCGGCTGCACGCGCTCGTCCTTCATCAGGTCGCGCTGGAAGATGTCGAGGATCTCCTCGGCGACCAGGATCGCCGCGTACGCGGCCGGCCCGTAGCCCCGGGCCGCGAAGGCCTTGCCGAGGCGCAGGATGCGCTTCGGCGGCTGGTAGGAGGGGGCGCCGAAGGTCTCGGCCGTGCGGGCGAACATGACGGAGTGCCGGCACTCGTCGGCGATCTCGGTCAGCGCCCACTGGACGTGCGGCTGCGCCGGGTCGTCGCCGTAGATGTCGCGCAGGATCAGCTGCATGAGCAGGCACTCGAACCAGATGCCGACGCCGGAGATCGAGCAGTACTCGTGCACGGTGAGGGTGACCCGCTGCTCCTCGGTGAGCCGGTCCCAGAGCGAGGTGCCGTAGAGGCTGGACCACTCCGGCGACAGGCCGTAGAGGTGCTCCGGGATCGGCGCGTCCCAGTCGATGTCGACCAGCGGGTCGTAGGACTTCTTCGCCGCGGAGCCCAGCAGCCGCGTGGACAGCGCCTCCCGATCGACCGGCGCCTTGCGCGTGGCGGTTGCGTGCTCGGTGGTGCCGGACGGCAGTGTGGCGGTCATCGGCGGGCTCCCCATGGACGTCGAGTGCGGCGTGACGAAAGGTAGCTGTTACCGTGGAACACATGCAACCGGTGGTGGAGACCCCGCCCGTCGCCGTGCCGGCGACCCCCGACGGGCGGCGGTCCCGGTGGACCGAGCACCGGCGCGCGCGGCGCGAGGAGCTGGTCGCCGCCGCCGTCGAGGCGGTGCGCCTGGCCGGTCCGGACTTCGCGGTGGACGACGTCGCGCGCAGCGCCGGGGTGTCCAAGACCGTCATCTACCGGTACTTCGCCGACAAGGACGAACTCGTCGACGCGGTGCTGGGCCGCATCTCCGACGCCATCCTGCTTCCCCGGCTGATGGGGGAGCTGCTCGTCGAGCGGGCCGACGACCGGGCCTCCCTGCGGGCCGTGATCGCCGCGTTCGTGTCGCTGATCGAGGACGAGCCGGAGCTCTACCGCTTCGCCTACGCCCAGGCCGGCCGCTCCGGTCGTGCCGACCTGGTGGCCGCCACGGAGCGCGAGATCGCCGAGGCCCTCGGCGCCAGGATGACCGAGCGACTGGCCGCCGCCGGCCGCGAGACCCAGGCGGCGATGACCTGGGCCTACGGGGTCGTGGGCATGGTGCAGCTGGCGTCGCACTGGTGGTCGGCCGCACGGACGGTGCCGGCCGCCGAGCTGGTCGACCAGCTCACCGAGCTGGCCCACGGCGGGCTCGGCCTGCTGCTCCCGCCGCGCTGACCGTCCACGCCGGACCACCGACGGAGGAAGCGATGAGCGAGCACGAGGAACCCGAGGGCTACGACGGCGAGGTCGGCCTCGCGGTCGAGGGGCAGCCGTCGAGGACGGCGCGGGCCGTGCTGGGCGCGCGGTTCGACCCGCTGGCCGGCACCGTGGTGTGGTCGGGGCGCGTCGCGGCAGCGGTACCTCCGCGCACCAGGCTGGAGCTGACCACACCGCACGGCACCGGCGTCGCCGAGGCCAGGGAGTCCGACCCCTGGGGCAACACCCGCGTCACCGGGGTCGGCCGGCCGCCGTTCCCGGTCGAGCTGCTGGACCGGGCCACCGAGGCCTGAGTCTCAGGACAGGCCGGCGCCGCCTGGCGTCCGGGCCGGGCCCAGCAGCGCCGGGACGTCGTCGCCGTCCCCGGGGCACAGGGCGGTGCCGACCCGCACGTCGAGTACGACCGGTCGACCGGCCACCACGAAGGGCGCGCCGACGGCCTCGGCGAGGCCGGAGGCGATCCGCGCCGTCTCGGACGTCGCGGTGGCGGGGGACAGGCCCGGGATCGCAGCGACGAATCGGGTGCCGTCGAGCCGGCCCACCAGGTCGCCGTGGCGGAGCTGCGCCCGGAGGCGGTGGGCCGCCGCGCGCAGGAGCTCGTCGGCGGCCGGACGGCCGAACCGGTCCGCGACCGAGCCGAGACCGTCCAGGTCGACGGTGGCCACGGCGAGGACGCTGCCGCCGGTGCGCGCGTCCCACGTGGCGACCTCGAGCAGCTCCTGGGTGCGCAGCCGGGCGGGCAGTCCGGTTAGCGGGTCGGTGCCGGTCAGCTCCTCCAGCCGGCTGCGGTGGTCGACGTCGCCGCTGCGGGGTGACGGGATCGAGGGCACCGGTGGCGGGGTCTCGGCGGGGGCGACGCGGGACAGGAGTGCCCGGGTCGCGTGGACGACCGTGGTCCGGTGGTAGGTGAGCGCGTACTCGAACTCGCGCTCCAGGTCGGGGCCGGTGGAGCCGAGGTCGCGAGCCAGCAGGGCCGCTGCGAAGTGCGGGCCCAGGACGGTGACGTCCCACTCGCCGCGCACCGGGTCGGTCGGGGCCAGGGTCGCGCCACGGATCCCCGGCAGCGGCTCGACGTCCAGCCCCTCGCCGACGGCGCAGACGAAACCGGTGGCACCGGCCAGCTCGGCGTACCGGTGCACGGTGGCGGCGGTGAAGTGCCGCGACTCCTGGAAGGTGGCGGCGACCACGCAGGTCTCGCCGACCCGGAGCGCCTCGCGCTCCAGCTGCTTGCTCAGCTCCACCAGCAGCGACTTCGGTGCCTTCCGGAGCTGGGTGCCCGGCGGCAGACAGGCGAACGGCGACTCGGCGCCGTGGTGGCTCGAGTGGCACTCCGCCGGGGGCAGTCGCAGCTCGCCGGACCGCCGGTGCGTGGCCGGGCCGTCGGCCGGACGGCCGAGCAGCCATCCCTGACCCAGGCTGGCGCCGAGCGACCGGGCCGTGGCCAGGTGCGTCTCGGTCTCGATGCCCTCGGCCAGGATGAGCGCGCCGGTGCGCTCCGCATAGGCGTTGACCGCGTTCATCACCTGGGCCACCGCGGGCCCCGGGCGACCCTGCACCAGGCGCAGGTCGAGCTTGACGACGTCGGGCCGCAGCAGCGGCATGAACGACAGCGACATCGGGTCGGCGCCCACGTCGTCCAGCGCGATGCCCCAGCCGAGGCTGCGTACCCGCTCGACCGTCCGCAGCAGCTCCGCGGGCCGGGCGGCCAGCGCGCGCTCGGTCACCTCCAGCACGATCCGGAGCTCGCGCGGGGTGGCGGCGGCGATGGCCAGCAGGTCGGCCAGCGGGGCGGTGTCGAGCACCTCCGGCTCCACGTTGACGAAGACGGTGGTGGGGGCCAGCAGGCCGTGGTTCACCGCGCCCCGGAATGCCGCGGCCCGGCAGGCCTCGTCCAGCTCGGGCAGCCGGCCTGCGGCGCGGGCGGCGGCGAACATCGCGTCGGGGCGCTCGAGCGGTCCCTCCGGCCCACGGGCGAGCGCCTCGTAGGCGACGACGGCGTCGCTGTCGAGGTCGACTATGGGCTGGAACACGCTTCGGATCTGGCCCGCGAGCACGCGGTCGAGCGCGGCGGCCGGCGAGTGGGAGGGGTCTCGGAGCACGTCGTCCCATCGGCGCGGGGGCGTCCGGGGCCAAGCCGAGCCCGCCGACCCCACCCCGAAGGGGGAGATCCACGTCGGCAGGGTGTTGAGCACGACGGCGGCGACGAGCGGGCGTTCTGGCAGCCCGGCGGCGGCGCGCCCGGAACCCAGGCGCGGGCGGTGCCCGACGGCGGGCAGAATGGCCTCCCGTGTCTGGCGCCAACGATCCGTACGACCCGAAGCAGGTCGCCGCGCTGTCCCAGGAGGCCCTGGACGACGCCCTCGCCCGGGGCGTCGCGGCGTTCACCGCGGCCGCGGACCTGGAGCAGCTGGCCGCCGTCCGGCCCGACCACCTCGGCGACCGCGCGCCGCTGCTGCTGGCCCGCCGCGAGCTGGGGGCCCTGCCGCCTGCTGCCCGTTCCGACGCCGGCAAGCGGCTCAACAGCGTCCTCGGGGAGCTGAAGCAGCGCTACGCCGAGCGGCTCGAGCAGCTCGAGGCCGAGCGGGACGCGCGCGTGCTGGCCGAGGAGCGGGTCGACGTCACGCTGCCGTGGGACCGCGCCCCCCGCGGCGCCCGCCACCCGATCACCACGCTGATGGAGCGCATCGGCGACGTCTTCGTGGGGATGGGTTACGAGGTCGCCGAGGGGCCCGAGCTCGAGGCCGAGTGGCTGAACTTCGACGCCCTCAACATCGGCCCCGACCACCCGTCGCGCTCGATGATGGACACCTTCTTCGTCGCGCCCGAGGGTTCCGGTCTGGTGCTGCGCACGCACACCAGCCCCGTCCAGGCGCGCACGATGCTGTCCCGCACGCCGCCGATCTACATCGTCGCGCCCGGGCGCACGTACCGGACCGACGAGCTCGACGCGACGCACCTGCCGGTGTTCCACCAGGTGGAGGGCCTCGCCGTCGACAAGGGGCTGACCATGGCCCACCTGCGCGGCACGCTGGACCACCTGGCCCGGCAGCTGTTCGGCGCGGACGCCCGCACGCGGTGGCGGCCGCACTTCTTCCCGTTCACCGAGCCCTCGGCGGAGTTCGACGTCTGGTTCCCCGAGCACCGCGACGGCCCGCAGTGGGTCGAGTGGGGCGGCTGCGGGATGGTCAACCCGCGGGTGCTGCGCGCCTGCGGCATCGACCCCGACGAGTACACGGGCTTCGCCTTCGGCATGGGCATCGAGCGGGCGCTGCAGTTCCGTTCCGCCCTGTCCGACATGCACGACATCGCGGAGGCGGACATCCGCTTCACGAAGGCTTTCGGAGTTGAGCAGTGAAGGTCCCGGTCAGCTGGCTGTCCGAGCTCGTCGACCTCCCGGCCGGCATGACGGTCGAGCAGCTCGACGACGCGTTCGTGCGGTTGGGCTTCGAGGTCGAGGAGATCGTCCGGCCACCGGCGACCACCGGTCCGCTCGTCGTCGGCCGGGTGCTGGAGATCGAGGAGCTCACCGGCTTCAAGAAGCCGATCCGCTACTGCCAGGTCGACGTGGGCGCCGCCGACCCCCAGGGCATCGTCTGCGGTGCGCGCAACTTCGCCGTCGGTGACCTGGTCGTCGCGGCGCTGCCCGGCGCCGTCCTGCCCGGCGACTTCGCCATCGCGGCGCGGAAGACCTACGACCGCGTCTCCGACGGAATGATCTGCTCGGTCCGCGAGCTGGGCATCGGCGAGGACCACGCCGGCATCCTGGTGCTGGGGCAGCACGGCTACGAGCCGGGCACTCCGGCCGCCGGGCTGCTCGGCCTGGACGACGTCGTCTTCGACCTCGAGGTGACCCCGGACCGCGGCTACGCGATGTCGATGCGCGGGATCGCCCGCGACCTGGCCGCCACCCTCGGCGTCCCGTGGCGCGACCCGGCCGACCTGCCGCTGCCCGAGTGGGCCGGCGCTCCCGCGTGGGAGGTCGCCGTCGCCGACCCCGACCGCTGCGACCGGTTCTCCATGCTCGCGCTCGAGGACCTCGACCCGGCGGCGCCGAGCCCCTGGGCGCTGCGGCAGCGCCTCACCCAGTGCGGTGTCCGCAGCATCTCGCTGGCCGTCGACGTCACCAACTACGTGATGCTCGAGCTCGGCCAGCCGATGCACGCCTTCGACCGCGACACCCTGCGCGGGCCGATCACCGTGCGGCGGGCGACGGCGGGTGAGCGGCTCACCACCCTCGACGGCGCCGATCGCGCGCTGACCGCGGACGACCTGCTCATCACCGACGAGTCGGGCCCCATCGGCCTGGCCGGTGTCATGGGCGGCGCCTCCACCGAGATCGGCGACGGCACGAGGCGGGTGCTGCTGGAGGCGGCCCACTGGGAGCAGACCGGCATCTCCCGCGGCGTGCGCCGCCACCGGCTGCCCAGCGAGGCCGGCAAGCGCTTCGAGCGCGGCACCGACCCCGAGGTCACGGTCGTCGCGCTGGCCCGCGCCGCCGGCCTGCTCGTCGAGCACGGCGGTGCCCGCGTCGTCGGCACCCCGGTCGACGTCGACACCCGCGCGCCCCGGCCGGTCGTCGACCTGGACGCCGGACGACCCGGCCGCATCGCCGGCGTGGACTACACCCGCGGGCAGGTCGTCGAGGCGCTGGAGGCCATCGGCGCGGTGGTCGAGGGCGACGGCGACGCGCTGCGCGTCACCCCGCCGTCCTGGCGCGGCGACCTGACCGAGCCCGCCGACCTCGTCGAGGAGGTCGTGCGCTTCCGCGGCTTCGACGAGATCCCCTCGATCCTGCCGACCGCCCCGCCCGGAGGCGGGCTCAGCGACCGGCAGCGCCGCCGGCGCAGCGTCGGCCGGGCCCTGGCCGACGCCGGGTACGTCGAGGCGCCGGCGTTCCCCTTCGTCGGAACGCCGCAGCTCGACGCGCTCGGCCTGCCGGAGGACGACGAGCGGCGCCGGGTCACCACCGTGCGCAACCCGCTGTCGGAGGAGGCCCCGGCGCTGCGGACGACGCTGCTGCCCGGCCTGCTGGCCTCCCTGGCCCGCAATCTGGCCCGCGGTCAGCGCGACGTCGCCCTGTTCGAGCACGGCGTCGTGTTCCCGGGAGGCGAGCGGGCACCCGCGCCGCTGCCCGGGGTCGACCGCCGTCCGGACGACGCCACCCTCGCCGCCGTCCTCGGCGCGGTGCCGGAGCAGCCGTGGCACGTGGCCGTCGCGCTCACCGGCCAGCGCGAGCCGCGCGGCT
>NZ_HG931173.1:0-12240 GCF_000582785.1 Candidatus Blastococcus massiliensis AP3 | reverse complement strand
GGCCGCCGGGCCGAGTGGGCCGACGCCGTGCAGGCCGCGCGCACCGTGGCCGAGGCCGCCGGTGCCGAGCTGACCGTGCGCGCAGGGGACCGGGCGCCCTGGCACCCGGGCCGGTGCGCCGAGCTGCTCGTCGGCGGCCGCGTGGTCGGGTACGCCGGTGAGCTGCACCCGCGGGTGTGCGCGGCCCTGGACCTGCCGCCCCGCACGTCGGTGATGGAGCTCGACGCCGACGCGTTCCCGGCGCCGGCGGTTCCGCTGGCCCCGCCGATCTCGACCTTCCCGCCGGTGCACATGGACGCCGCCCTCGTGGTGTCCGAGCACCACCCCGAGGCGGAGCTGCGGGCCGCCCTCGTGGCGGGCGCGGGGGAGCTGCTGGAGGACCTGCGGCTGTTCGACGTCTACGCGGGCAGCCAGGTCCCCGAGAGGCACCGGTCGCTGGCGTACGCCTTCACCTTCCGGGCACCCGACCGGACGCTGACCGGCGAGGAGGCCAAGGCCGCCTTCGACGGTGCCGTGGCCAGGGCCGCGGCCGAGTTCCGGGCGCAGCTCCGTGCCTGAGGGCGTCGCCCTCGTCACCGGGGCGTCGACCGGGATCGGGCGGCACCTGGTGGAGGGGCTGGCTGCCCGGGGCATGGCCGTGGCCGGGCTCGCCCGGAACGGGGACCGCCTGCGGACGGCGATGGACGAGGTCGCCGCGGCCACCGGTCGGCGCGCGCTCGCCGTCGCCACCGACGTCACCGACCGCGCGTCGGTGGAGGAAGCGGTCGGGGTGGTGCGCGAGGAGCTCGGGCCGATCGCTCTGCTGGTGAACAACGCCGGGCTGATCGACGAGTTCGAGGTGCCGGTCTGGGAGGCCGACCCCGACCAGTGGTGGGACGTCGTGTCCAGCCACATCCGGGGCGCCCAGCTGACCATCCGCACGGTCCTGCCGTGGATGGTGCTGCGCAACAGCGGCCGCGTGGTCAACATCGCCAGCGGGATGGGCACCAGGGGCGTCCCCGACTACTCCGCCTACTCGGTGGCGAAGACGGGCCTGATGCGGCTCACCGAGTCGCTGGTCGCCGCGCTCGAGGGGTCCGACGTGCGGGCCTTCGACGTCGCGCCCGGGGTGGTGGACACCCCCATGACCCGGTCGATGCGCATGTGGGAGGGCTTCACCGACTGGACCCCGCCGGAGAGAATCGTCGAACTGATCGCGGCGATCGCGGCCGGTGAGCTGGACCAGTGGTCGGGACGGATGCTGCGCGCGGGCGCCGACGACCTCGACACCCTCCGCGCCGTCACCCCCGAGGACGCCGCCCGGCAGCTCCGCCTGCGCCCCTACGGCGACACCGACCCCCTCGCCTAGGGGGACTTTCGGCGCCGAAAGTCCCGAGGAACGCCCGGACTTCCGGCGCCGAAAGCCCGCGTGTGGATACTCGCGTGAGCGGTCATGCATCAGCGTGTATGGTCATGCAACGTGAGCACAGGGCAGACGTGGACGGTCGGGGTCACCGGCGCCACCGGGTACGCGGGGGGAGAGGTGTGCCGGCTGCTGGCCGTGCACCCGAACCTTCGGTTGGCCGGGGTGCACGCCAACTCGAGCGCCGGCCGACGCCTCGGTGAGCTGCAGCCCCACCTGCTGCCCTTCGCCGACATGGTCGTCCAGCCCAGCGCCGCGAGCGACCTCGCCGGCTACGACGTCGTCGTCCTGGCGCTGCCGCACGGCGAATCGGCTGCCATCGCCGCCCAGCTCTCCGACGACACCCTCGTCATCGACTGCGGCGCCGACCACCGGCTGAACGATCCGGCCGCCTGGACGCGCTGGTACGGCGGCGAGCACGCCGGCTCCTGGCCCTACGGCCTCCCGGAGCTGCCCGGCCAGCGGGCGGAGCTCGCGGACGCGCGGCGGATCGCCGTCCCCGGCTGCTACCCCACCTCGGTCACCCTCGCCCTGGCGCCGGCGCTCGCCGCCGGCCTGATCGAGCCCGACGTGGTCGTCGTCGCGGCGTCCGGCACGTCCGGCGCGGGCAAGTCCGCCAAGCCGCACCTGCTGGGCAGCGAGGTCATGGGCTCGGTCAGCGCCTACGGCGTCGGCGGGGTGCACCGGCACACGCCGGAGATGATCCAGGGGTTGAGCCAGGCTGCCGGCGCGGACGTGAGCGTCAGTTTCACGCCCACGCTGGTCCCGATGAGCCGGGGGATCCTCGCCACCTGCTCGGCGAAGCTCCAGCCCGGCATCGACGAGGCCACCGCGCGGGCTGCGTACGAGAAGGCCTACGCCGACGAGCCGTTCGTCCACCTGCTGCCCGAGGGGCAGTGGCCCACGACGGCACAGGTGCTCGGCGCCAACACCGTCGCGCTGCAGATCGCCGTCGACGCCGACGCCGGCCGCCTGGTCGTCGTCGCCGCCGTCGACAACCTCGCCAAGGGCACCGGGGGAGCCGCGATCCAGTGCGCCAACCTGGCCCTCGGCCTTCCCGAGACCACCGGTCTCCCGCTCGTAGGAGTCGCGCCATGACCCTCGTCGCACCCGAGGATGCCCAGTGACCGTCACCGCACCTCAGGGCTTCAGCGCCGCGGGCGTCGCCGCCGGGCTCAAGTCCAGCGGCGACCCCGACGTCGCCCTGGTCCTCAACACCGGCCCCGACGACGTCGCCGCAGCCGTCTTCACCACCAACCGCTTCCCGGCCGCCCCGGTGATCTGGAGCCGCCAGGTGCTCGCCGGCCGGCGCTGCAGGGCCGTCGTCCTCAACTCCGGCGGGGCCAACGCCTGCACCGGGCCCGAGGGCTTCGCCGACACCCACACCACTGCCGAGCACGTGGCCGAGGAGCTCGGGCTGGGCGCGATCGACGTCGCTGTCGCCAGCACCGGACTGATCGGCATGCGGCTGCCCATGGAGCAGCTCACCGCCGGCGTCACCGCCGCGGCCCAGGCGATGTCCGAGGACGGCGGAGCCGACGCGGCCCGGGCGATCATGACCACCGACTCCGTGCCCAAGACCATCGTGCGGCAGGGCGACGGGTTCACCGTCGGCGGCATGGCCAAGGGCGCCGGCATGCTGGCCCCCAGCCTGGCCACGATGCTCGTCGTCCTCACCACCGACGCGGTCGCCGACCCCGACGTCCTGCAGCGGGCGCTGAAGGCGGCCACCGCCGTCAGCTTCGAGCGGGTCGACTCCGACGGCTGCCTCTCCACCAACGACACCGTGATCGCCATGGCCAACGGCGCGAGCGGCACGACGCCGGACGAGGAGCAGCTCACCGAGGCCCTCACCGCGGCATGCACCGACCTCGCGATGCAGCTCCTGGCCGACGCCGAGGGCTCCACCAAGGACATCGCGATCACCGTCCGCAACGCGGCGACGGTCGAGGACGCCCTGACCGCCGGCCGCGCCTGCGCCCGCAACAACCTGCTCAAGACGGCGCTGTTCGGCAACGACCCCAACTGGGGCCGGGTGCTCGCCGCCATCGGCACCACCGACGCCGCCTTCGAGGCCGACCAGGTCGACGTGACCATCAACGGCGTCACCGTGTGCCGGGGCGGCGCGATCGGCGACCCGCGCGAGGGTGTCGACCTCTCCGGCCGGGCGATCACCATCGACGTCGACCTGAGGGCCGGCACCGAGCAGGCGACGATCTGGACGAACGACCTGTCCCTCGCCTACGTGCACGAGAACTCGGCGTACTCCACATGAGCCAGGAACCCGAACCACACGTCACCACCGCCCACGACCCGGACGCCCAGGACCCGACCCCGCCCGACGTCGCGATCGACGTCGTGCCGCCGAAGCGGCAGATCGGCACCCGGCGGGTCATGCGCACCCACGACCCGGTCGGGGACGCGCAGAAGGTCGGCGTCCTCACCGGCGCGCTGCCCTGGCTGCGGGAGTTCCACGGCAACGTCGTCGTCATCAAGTACGGCGGCCACGCCATGGTCGACGACGAGTGCCGGCGGGCCTTCGCCGAGGACATGGTCTTCCTGCGGACCTGCGGGATCCTGCCCGTCGTCGTGCACGGCGGCGGCCCGCAGATCACCGAGATGCTCGGCCGGCTCGGCATCCCCAGCGAGTTCCGCGGCGGGCTGCGGGTCACCACCCAGGAGACGATCGACGTCGTCCGCATGGTGCTCACCGGTCAGGTCGGCCCGGACATCGTCGGCCTGATCAACCAGCACGGCCCGATGGCCGTGCACCTCTCCGGTGAGGACGGCGGCCTGTTCACCGCCGCCCGCACCAAGGCTCTCGTGGACGGCGAGCCTGTGGACATCGGCCTGGTCGGCGACGTCGCGGCCGTCGACGTCAGCCCGGTCACCGCGCTGCTCGAGGCCGGGCACATCCCGGTCGTGGCCAGCGTGGCCCCCGACGCCGACGGCGTGGTGCACAACGTCAACGCCGACACCGCCGCGGCGGCGCTGGCGGCCGCGCTCGGCGCGGTGAAGCTCGTCGTCCTCACCGACGTCGAGGGGCTCTACGCCAACTGGCCCGACCGCGACTCGCTGGTGCAGCAGATCGACGCCAGGGAGCTGGCCGAGATCCTGCCGGACCTGGACGCCGGGATGATCCCGAAGATGGCCGCCTGCCTGCGGGCGGTGCAGGGCGGCGTGAAGCGCGCGACCGTCGTGGACGGGCGCACGCCGCACGCCCTGCTGCTGGAGATGTTCACGACCGAAGGCACCGGGACGATGGTCGTCCCGGCCGACACGAAGGAGGGGCCGGCATGACGACGCACACGGAGGAGCTGGCCCGCCGCTGGTCGGCCGTGATGATGGGCAACTACCGGACACCGCCGGTGGCGCTGGCGAGCGGCAGCGGAGCGGTCGTGACCGACGTCGACGGCCGCGAGTACACCGACCTGCTCGGCGGCATCGCCACGACCATCCTCGGCCACGCCCACCCCAAGGTCGTCGAGGCGATCACCGCCCAGGCGGCGAAGCTGGGGCACGTCTCCAACCTCGCGATGCACGAGCCGGGCGTCCTGCTGGCCGAGCGGCTGCTGGAGCTCGCCGGACGGCCCGGGCGGGTCTTCTTCTGCAACTCCGGCGCCGAGGCCAACGAGGCCAGCTTCAAGCTCAGCCGGCTCACCGGCCGGCCGCAGGTGATCACCGCCGAGGGCGCCTTCCACGGTCGGACGATGGGGGCTCTCGCGCTCACCGGCCAGCCGTCGAAGGCCGCCGCGTTCGCTCCGCTGCCCGGCGGGGTGTCCTACGTGCCCTACGGGGACGCCGACGCGCTGTCCGGCGCCGTCTCCGAGCGGACCGCCATGGTGCTGCTCGAGCCGATGCTCGGCGAGGGGGGCGTGCTCCCCGCACCCCCCGGCTACCTGGCCGCCGCGGCCACTGCCGCGAAGGACGCCGGCGCGCTGTTCGCGCTCGACGAGGTGCAGACCGGCATCGGCCGCACCGGGCACTGGTTCGCCTCCCAGGCCGACGGGTTGCAGCCCGACGTCCTCACGCTGGCCAAGGCACTGGGCGGCGGCCTCCCCATCGGGGCCATGCTCGCCTTCGGCGAGGCCGCGGACCTGCTGACCGCCGGCTCGCACGGCTCCACGTTCGGCGGCAACCCGATCGCCGCCGCCGCGGCACTCGCGGTGCTCGACACCATCCGCGACGAGGGCCTGCTCGAGCGCGCCAAGGAGCTCGAGCACCGGTTCACCACCGGCATCGAGGCGCTGGGCCATGCCGGCATCAGCGGCGTGCGGGGGAGGGGTGCCCTGCTGGGCGTCGTCCTCACCGCCGACGTCGCCGCCGGGCTGGAGGCGAACCTCCGCTCCGCCGGTTTCCTCACCAATGCCGTCACGCCGGGCGTGCTCCGGCTCGCCCCGCCGCTGGTTCTGACCGACGCCCAGGTGGACGCCTTCGTCGCGGCCCTCCCGGCCGCCCTCGATGCCGCCCTGGAGGCCGCGCAGTGACCCGGCACTTCCTCCGCGACGACGACCTGACCCCGGCCGAGCAGGCCGAGGTCCTGGCGCTCGCCGCCGAGCTCAAGCGCACCCGGCACACGGCCGACGCACCGACGCCGCTCCGGGCGGCCAACGGCGTCCCGCGCGCCGTGGCGGTGCTGTTCGACAAGCCGTCGACGCGCACCCGGGTCTCGTTCTCGGTGGGCGTCGCCGAGCTCGGTGGCTACCCGCTGGTCATCGACGCCGCCACCAGCCAGCTGGGCCGGGGAGAGCCGATCGAGGACACCGCCCGGGTGCTCGACCGCCAGACCGCGGCGATCGTGTGGCGCACCTTCGGCCAGGAGCGCATCGAGGCGATGGCCGGCGCCAGCCGCGTGCCGGTGGTCAACGCGCTGACCGACGAGTTCCACCCGTGCCAGATCCTCGCCGATCTGCAGACCGTGATCGAGCACAAGGGCTCCCTCGCCGGCCGGTCCATGTCCTACCTGGGCGACGGTGCCAACAACATGGCGCACTCCTACCTGCTCGGGGGCGCGACGGCGGGCATGCACGTGCGCATCGGTTCGCCCGAGTCCTTCCAGCCCGACCCCGGGGTGCTGAAGCGGGCGGCGGAGATCGCCGCCGAGACCGGGGGCTCGGTCTCCTGGACCGCCGACCCGGGGGCTGCTGCCGACGGCGCCGACGTGCTCGTCACCGACACCTGGGTGTCCATGGGGCAGGAGGGCGAGTACGAGGCGCGCATCGCGCCGTTCCTGCCCTACGCCGTGGACGAGGCGGCCCTGGGGCGGGCCGCAGACGACGCCGTCGTCCTGCACTGCCTGCCCGCCTACCGCGGCAAGGAGATCGCGGCCGACGTGATCGACGGTCCGCAGAGCGCGGTGTGGGACGAGGCGGAGAACCGGCTGCACGCCCAGAAGGCCGTCCTGGTCTGGCTCATGGAGAAGAACTCGTGAGGCGACGATGACCGCCGCGCTCACCCGCAGCGCGCGGCAGGCCCGCATCCGCGAGCTGATCGAGGCCCACGCGGTCACCTCGC
The DNA here is from genome assembly GCF_000582785.1 of Candidatus Blastococcus massiliensis AP3. Lineage (GTDB taxonomy): Bacteria > Actinomycetota > Actinomycetes > Mycobacteriales > Geodermatophilaceae > Blastococcus > Blastococcus massiliensis. The sequence goes on along the minus strand of NZ_HG931173.1, from coordinate 5,324 downwards.
AGACGCAGCTGGCCACACTGCTGGCCGGCTCCGGCATCGAGGTCACCCAGGCCACGCTCTCGCGTGACCTGGAGGAGCTCGGGGCGGTCAAGATGCGCGGCTCCGACGGCGCCCCGGCGTCCTACGTGCTGCCGCCGGAGAACGCCCCGCTGCGTCCGGCCCAGGCCGCGCCGGCCCGGCTGACCCGCCTGCTGGCCGACCTGCTCACCGGCGCCGAGGGCAGCGCGAACCTGGCCGTGCTGCGCACGCCACCCGGCGCCGCGCAGTTCCTCGCGTCCGCCCTCGACAAGGTGGGCCTCCCCGACGTCCTGGGCACGATCGCGGGGGACGACACTCTGCTGGTCGTCTCCCGCGAGCCCGACGGTGGTGCGGCGCTGGCCGACCGCCTGCGGTCGCTGGCCGAGCGCTCGCCCGCGAGCTACCCCGAACTGAAGAACGACCTGAACAACGACCCAGAAGAGAGTGCACCATGACCGACCGCGTCGTCCTCGCCTACTCCGGAGGCCTGGACACCTCCGTCGCCATCGGCTGGATCGCCGAGGAGACCGGGGCCGAGGTGATCGCCGTCGCCGGTGACGTCGGCCAGGGCGGCGAGGACATGGAGGTCATCCGCCAGCGCGCCCTGGACTGCGGCGCCGTCGAGTCGATCGTCGCCGACATGCGGGACGAGTACGCCGACGAGTTCTGCCTGCCCGCGCTGCAGGCCAACGCCCTCTACATGGACGAGTACCCGCTGGTCTCCGCCCTGTCCCGGCCGCTGATCGTCAAGCACCTGGTCGCCGCCGCGAAGTACCACGGCGCCTCGCTGGTGGCCCACGGCTGCACCGGCAAGGGCAACGACCAGGTCCGGTTCGAGGTCGGCATCGGCGCGCTCGGCCCCGACCTGCAGGTGCTGGCCCCGGTGCGCGACTCGGGCATGACCCGCGACAAGGCGATCGCCTTCGCCGAGGAGCGCGGCCTGCCCATCGCCACCACGAAGAAGTCGCCGTACTCGATCGACCAGAACGTGTGGGGCCGCGCGGTGGAGACCGGCTTCCTCGAGGACATCTGGAACGGCCCCATCGAGGACGTCTACGAGTACACCCAGGACCCCGCGGTCACCCGGGAGCCCGACGAGGTCACGATCACCTTCACCGCCGGCGTCCCCACCGCCATCGACGGCAAGCACGTGACCATGCTGCAGGCCATCGAGCAGCTCAACGCCCGGGCCGGCGCCCAGGGCGTGGGCCGGCTGGACATGGTCGAGGACCGGCTGGTCGGCATCAAGAGCCGCGAGGTCTACGAGGCGCCCGGCGCGATGGCCCTGATCACCGCGCACCGGGAGCTCGAGGCGGTCACCCTGGAGCGCGACCTCGCCCGGTTCAAGCGGAGCGTGGGTCAGCGGTGGACCGAGCTGGTCTACGACGGCTTGTGGTTCTCCCCGCTCAAGCGGTCGCTGGACGCCTTCATCACCGAGTCGCAGCAGCACGTCAGCGGCGACATCCGGATGACCCTGCACGGCGGCCGCGCCACGGTCACCGGACGGCGCAGCGAGGCCTCGCTCTACGACTTCAACCTCGCCACCTACGACACCGGCGACACCTTCGACCAGGGTCTGGCCAAGGGCTTCGTCCAGCTGTGGGGCATGCCCTCGAAGCTGGCTGCGGCCCGCGACCACCGGATGCACGGCGGATCGGGCCAGGCGTGACCGTCCCCGATCCCGGCACCCCCTCCCAGGCCTCGCACACCCGGCTCTGGGGCGGCCGCTTCGGCGGCGGCCCCTCGGCGGCCATGGCGGCGCTGAGCAAGTCGACCCACTTCGACTGGAAGCTCGCGCCGTTCGACCTCGCCGGATCGCGGGCGCACGCCCGCGTCCTGCACCGGGCCGGGCTGCTGGCCGACGACGAGCTGGAGGAGATGCTCGGCGCCCTGCGCGAGCTGTCCACCGAGGTCGCCGACGGCAGCTTCGTCGCCGCGGAGTCCGACGAGGACGTGCACGAGGCGCTCGAGCGGGGGCTCACCGAGAAGCTCGGCGAGCTGGGCGGCAAGCTCCGGGCCGGCCGCAGCCGGAACGACCAGATCGCCACGGACCTCCGGCTGTACCTGCGGCACTCCGTGCGGGCGCTGGTCGGAGAGCTGTCGTCCCTGGAGTACGCGCTCCTCGGCCTCGCCGAGCGGTACTCCGACGTCGCCGCTCCCGGGATGACCCACCTGCAGCACGCCCAGCCGGTGCTCTTCGCCCACCAGCTGCTGGCCCACGCCCACGCGATCGCGCGGGACGTGGACCGGCTGCGGGACTGGGACCGGCGGGCCGCCGTCAGCCCGTACGGCTCCGGCGCCCTCGCCGGGTCCTCGCTGCCGCTGGACCCCGACGCCGTCGCCGCCGAGCTCGGCTTCGACCGCGCCTCGGACAACTCCATCGACGGCGTCAGCGACCGCGACTTCGCGGCCGAGTTCTGCTTCGCCGCGGCGCTGATCGGCGTCCACCTGTCCCGGCTGGGAGAGGAGGTCGTGCTCTGGACGTCGACGGAGTTCGGCTGGGCCCGGCTCGACGACGCCTGGGCGACCGGGTCGTCGATCATGCCGCAGAAGAAGAACCCGGACATCGCCGAGCTGGCGCGCGGCAAGTCCGGCCGGTTCGTGGGCAACCTGACCGGCCTGCTCACCATGCTGAAGGGCCTGCCGCTGGCCTACGACCGCGACCTGCAGGAGGACAAGGAGCCGGTCTTCGACTCCATGGAGCAGCTGCTCCTGCTGCTGCCCGCGGTGACCGGCATGGTCGCGACGCTGACCCTGCGCCCGGAGGTGCTCGAGGCGGCCGCGCCGCAGGGATTCGCGCTGGCCACGGACGTCGCCGAGTGGCTGGTCCGCCAGGGCGTGCCGTTCCGCTCGGCGCACGAGATCTCCGGCGAGATGGTCGCCTTCTGCGAGGAGGCCGGGCTCGAGCTCGACCAGCTCGACGACGGGCAGCTGGCCGGGATCGACGAGCGGCTCACCCCCGAGGTCCGGTCCGTGCTCTCGGTGCGCGGCGCGCTCGAGGCCCGCAGGGCCCGCGGCGGGACGGCGCCGGAGCGGGTCGCCGAGCAGCTCGCGACGCTGAAGGACCTGGCCGCCGAGCACGGCCGCTGGGCGTCGTCGTCCCCCGTGGCGGCGGCCCTCTGACCGGGCCGGTCGAACCGCCGCGGCCCGAGCCGGGTCCCCTCGTCCGGGAGGAGGACCTGCTCGGGCCCCCGGACGCCGTGGCGCCGGGGCTGCTCGGCTGCTGGCTGGTGAGCGACCGGCCGGAGGGCACCGTCGGGCTGCGGCTGACCGAGGTGGAGGCGTACTCGGGGGCCGGGATGGATCCGGCCGCCCATTCGCACCGCGGCCCCACGCCCCGTGCGGCGATCATGTTCGGCCCGCCCGGGCGGCTCTACGTCTACTTCTCCTACGGCGTGCACTGGTGCGCCAACGTCGTCGTCGGCGCCGAGGGCGAGGGATCGGCGGTCCTGATGCGCGCCGGCGAGGTGGTCGTGGGGGAGGAGCTCGCGCGCTCCCGCCGGCCGGCCGCCCGCACCCCCCGGGACCTCGCCGGAGGGCCGGCCCGGCTGGCGCAGGCGCTGGCCATCGGCCGCGACGACCTCGACACCGACCTGCTCGACCCCACCGCGCCCGTCCGGCTGCACCGGGGCCCGTCCCCGGCGGCCGTCTCGTCCGGGCCACGCGTGGGGATCAGCGTGGCGACGGAGCTGCCGTGGCGGTTCTGGGAGACCGGCGCACCGTCGGTGAGCGTGTTCCGGGCGGGCGGCAAGGGGCGGGTCGGGCAACGAGGGGTCGGCACCGGCGGGCAGGATGGTGCCTCGTGACCGACGACGTGATCGACGAGCTGCACCGCCGCGGGCTGATCGCCCTGAGCACCGACGAGGAGGCGCTGCGCGCGCACCTGGCGTCCGGCCCGGTCACCTACTACTGCGGGTTCGACCCCACTGCCGCAAGCCTGCACGTCGGCCACCTGCTGCAGTTCATGGTGCTGCGCGCCCTCCAGCGGGCGGGCCACCAGCCGATCGTCCTCGTCGGCGGGGCCACCGGCCTGATCGGGGACCCCCGGCCGACGTCGGAGCGGACGCTCAACGATCCGGCGGTGGTGGCCGGCTGGGTGGACCGGATCCGCGAGCGGGTGGCGCCCTTCCTCGACCTCCCCGCCCGCGAGCAGGGGCTGCGCCCGCCGATCTACGTGAACAACCTCGAGTGGACGGCCCCGCTGTCGGCCATCGACTTCCTCCGCGAACTCGGCAAGCACTTCCGTGTCAACCGGATGCTGGCCAAGGAGGCGGTGTCGGTCCGGCTCAACAGCGACGCCGGGATCAGCTACACCGAGTTCAGCTACCAGATCCTCCAGGCCAACGACTTCCGCGAGCTGTTCCTCCGGCACGGCTGCACGCTGCAGAGCGGTGGCTCGGACCAGTGGGGGAACATCACCGCCGGCGTCGACCTGGTCCGACGCACCGACGGCGTCTCCGCGCACGCGCTGGCCACGCCGCTGATCACCAAGGCCGACGGGACGAAGGTCGGCAAGACCGAGGGGGCCACGGTGTGGCTCGACCCCGAGCTCACCTCTCCGTACGCCTTCTTCCAGTACTGGCTCAACATCGACGACGTCGACGCCCGGGCCTGGCTGCCGCTGTTCTCGGAGCGGCCGGCCGAGGAGATCGAGGCGCTGGTCGCCGAGAGCGTGGAGCGACCCGCCGCGCGGGCGGCCCAGCGCGCCCTGGCCGAGGAGCTCACCCTGCTGGTCCACGGTCCGGAGCAGCTCCACCAGGCCGAGGCGGCCGGACGCGCGCTGTTCGGCCGCGACGATCTCGCCTCGCTCGACGCCGGCACGCTCGCTGCTGCCCTGCAGGAGGCCGGCAGCGTCACCGTGGCGGGGGAGGTGCCGTCCATCGCGCAGCTCCTCCAGCACACCGGACTGGTGGCCAGCCTCTCGGAGGCCCGCCGCACGGTGAAGGAGGGCGGCGCCTACCTCAACAACGAGCGGGTGACCGACGCCGAGGCGGTACCGGCCGAGGACGCCTGGCTGCCGGGCGGCTGGCTCGTCCTGCGCCGCGGGAAGCGTGCCGTGGCGGGGGTGCGGCGCGCCTCCTGAGCCGGGGCAGGCTGTCCCAGGGACGCCCGTCCGGACGTGCCCGGGCGGTGTCGGGCGTCACCCCCGGAGCGGTTTGACACCGCTCGCGCGGCGACGTAACTTTCTCTCTGCGCCGCGCGGCCCGGGAGGGCCGCCGGACCGGAGACCCCCTCGTGCGGGCCCCCGGTGAGCGGCGTAGTGTTGGACATCCAGCCAGAGACGGGGCCTGAGAGGGTCGAGTTTC